>CAVYRR010000001.1:0-391611 GCA_963770985.1 uncultured Alphaproteobacteria bacterium
CTCGAAGCCTTCACCGGCGGAAAGATTTCGGTCGGCGGTCCGTTCTTCAATCTGACCTTCGGTCCGCTGTTCGTGGCGCTGATGTTCGCGATGCCGTTCGGGCCGCTGCTGGCCTGGAAGCGCGGCGACCTCTTGGGCGTAGCCCAGCGGCTGATGACGGCGTTCGCCGTCGGCCTTATCGCGGTTGCGGCTGCTTTCGCGATCAAAGGCGGGGGTTCGATACTGGCGCCGTTCGGCGTCGGCCTGGCGTTTTATGTGATGATGGGCGCGGTGGTGGACCTGGTGGAGCGCACTGGCCTGATGCGCTTGCCATTGGCGACCGTGTGGAGCCGTGCGGTCGGGATGCCGCGTTCGACCTGGGGCACGGCGGTGGCGCATTTCGGCATTGCGGTGTCGATGCTCGGCATCATCAGCGCCGGCACCTGGGGTACCGAGCGCATCGTCTCGCTCAAGCCGACGCAGATCGTTTCGCTGTCCGGCTACGATCTGAGCTTCGACGGTATGGAAGAGCGGACCGGCCCAAATTACAACGCGATAGTGGCGAAGTTCACCGTGCGCGAGGGCGGCGTTCCGCTCGGCGTGATGGAGCCGTCGAAGCGCAATTTTGCCGCGCGCCAGACCTCGACCAACGAGGCGGCGCTGATGGCGCGCGGCGCCGGCCAGCTTTATCTGTCGCTGGGCGATTCCAATCCCGACGGCTCGATCGCGGTCAGGCTCTACTACAAGCCGCTGGTGATGCTGATCTGGCTCGGCGCCTTGGTGATGATGTTCGGTGGCGCGTTGTCGTTGTCCGACCGGCGGTTGCGCGTCGGCGCGCCCAAGCCGGCGGCTAAGGCAGCGCTGCAACCGGCGGAGTAGAATGATGCGTCGTCTTGCACTGATCGCATTGCTGGTCGCGTTGGTCGCGCCCTCCGCGGCGCTCGCAGTCGAACCCGACGAAATGCTGAAAGACCCGCAGCTCGAAGCGCGCGCGCGCGATATTTCAAGCGAGTTGCGCTGCCTGGTCTGCCAGAACCAGTCGATCGACGATTTCCGCGGCGCCGCTTGCCCGCGACTTGCGGCTGCTGGTGCGCGAACGGCTGACCCAGGGCGATAGCGACAGGCAAGTGCTCGACTATCTGGTGTCGCGTTACGGCGAGTTCGTGTTGCTCAAGCCGACCTTTGAACTGCACAATCTTTTGCTATGGGGCCTGCCGCCGATCGCGCTGGTGGCCGGCATGATCGCTTTATTCATGGCGGGACGCCGCCGTCAATCCGCGAATTTGCAGACACCGGCGCTCAGCGCCGCCGAGCAGCAGCGGATTGCGACTTTGGTCGAGAACAAGGCCGACTGAGCGTTGATTAAATTATTGAATTCCAACAAAAAACAGCTTTTCTCCACCTTACAAAAGTTTAATCCCTCCGACAGGACGCTGTAAGGCTCATCCCCCCATCTTCAGCTTCGAAACGGCGTGCCACCGCGCCCTCGAATCGAGATGGAGTTTTTGCGATGAACCCGGGCGTTCCCCCCGCTCTTACAGCCCCCAAGAAACCGCGCGTGCTATCGGCGCGCCGCGTTATTCTCCTCGCCACCACCATCGCCAGCCTCGGCGCCGCCGCGCTCGTGGTCGCTCCCGGCCTCAATCTGTCGGGCGGCTATCCGGCTGCACTGGCGCAGAACCTGACCGAACAGGCGCACAGACTGCAGGCCCCGGTTGGATTCGCCGACATCGTCGAGAAGGTCAAACCGGCGGTGATCTCGGTGCGCGTCAAGGTCGACGGCGGGGCGCAAACCAACGGCCTTGCCAACAACGACGTTCCGCCGGGCCTGCGCGAATTCTTCCGTCGCTTCGGCATGCCCGACATGCCGGACAGTCCGCAGGGCATGCCGCAAGGCCACGGCCGTAACGTCATTACCGGCCAGGGCTCGGGCTTCTTTATTTCCGGCGACGGCTATGCGGTGACCAACAACCACGTGGTCGACAAGGCCGAAAGCGTGCAGGTTACCACCGACGACGGCAAGACCCATACCGCCAAGGTGATCGGCACCGATCCGCGCACTGACTTGGCGCTGATCAAGGTCGAGGGCGGGCCGTTCCCCTATGTGAAGCTTGCCGACAAGGCGCCGCGCATCGGCGACTGGGTGCTTGCGGTCGGCAATCCGTTCGGCCTCGGCGGCACCGTCACCGCCGGCATTGTCTCGGCGCGCGGCCGCGACATCGGCGCCAGCGCCTATGACGATTTCATCCAGATCGACGCGCCGGTGAACAAGGGCAATTCCGGCGGGCCCACTTTCGACACCGAAGGCAATGTGATCGGCGTCAACACCGCGATCTTCTCGCCGTCGGGCGGCTCGGTCGGCATCGCCTTCGCGATTCCCGCCGATACCGTCAAGAGTGTGATCAGCCAGCTTAGGGAGCATGGCACAGTCACGCGCGGATGGATCGGCGTGCAGATTCAGCCGGTAACGCAGGACATCGCCGACAGCCTCGGCCTAAAGAAGGCGGAAGGCGCGCTGGTCGCCGAACCGCAGGCCAATAGCCCGGCGGTGAAGGCCGGCATTGAGGCCGGCGACATCATCACCGCGGTTGACGGCAAGCCGGTCAAGGATGCGCGCGATCTCGCCAAGAAGATCGGCGCTATGCCGCCGAAGACCTCGGTCAAGCTCGCGATCCTGCACAAGGGCTCGGAGAAGACGGTCACTTTGACGCTCGGCGAAATGCCGGCCGCTAAGGAGGCGCGCGCCGAGGGCAACTCGCCCGATACCGGTGCCGCCGATATCGCCAAGCTCGGCCTCACGCTGGCTCCGGCCAGCCGCGTGGCCGGCGCCGGCAGCGAAGGCGTCGTGGTCACCGGCATCGACTCTTCGGGCGTGGCCGCCGACCACGGCTTTTCCACCGGGGACGTGATCCTGGAAGTCGCCGGCAAATCCGTTTCGACACCCGCCGAGGTGCGCAACGTCATCGCCGGCGCACGGACCGACGGCAAGCGCACCGTGCTGATGCGTGTGAAGAAGGGTGACAACACCCGCTTCGTCGCCCTGCCGGTCGGCAACGGCTGAGTTCGGGGTATGCCGCTGGCATCCGTCGCCCCCGCCGGCGGCACACCTCAACGGGACGGGCCTTGTGCCCGTCCCGGCATTGTCCGGGAAAACGGCGGGCCGCGCGGAGCCGGCCGTTTTTCCAAAGCAACTCCAACCCTGGCATTCGTCGCCCCCGCCGGGGTGGGGTCGTTGAGGGGGTGGCGGGCCAAATCCGCCACCCCCTCGCGTACGAAATGGGCGCTATAGCGCCGGCTGGCCGTGGATTGGCCGGTAAACGGTCGGAGTTTTGACCTGCCTCCGAATTGACTGGAATTGGTGTGACCGATGCCCACTTATGCGGATATTCAAGGGGCTCGCGCCTTCGGTCGGATGGCCGATGCGCAACCGGATCGGGTCACTATGCGCCTTCTGGTCATCGAGGACGATCGCGACGCCGCCGACTATCTGGTGAAGGCATTCCGCGAGGTCGGCCATGTCGCCGATGCCGCCACCGATGGTGAAGACGGCCTGGCGATGGCGCTCGACGGGAAATATGACGTGCTCATCGTCGATCGCATGCTGCCCAAACGCGACGGGCTGTCGCTGATCGGCGTCCTGCGCGACAAGGGGATCGAGACGCCAGCGTTGATCCTGTCCGCCCTCGGCCAGGTCGACGACCGGGTCAAAGGCCTGCGGGCCGGCGGCGACGATTACCTGCCCAAGCCCTATTCGTTCGCCGAGCTATTGGCGCGGATCGAAGTGCTGGCGCGCCGCCGCGGGGCGCGCCAAGAGGAAACCGTGCTGCGCGTCGGCGATCTCGAACTCGACCGGCTGTCGCACCAGGTGCGACGCGGCGAGGACGAGATTACGCTGCAGCCGCGCGAATTCCGCCTACTCGAATATCTGATGAAGCACGCGGGCCAGGTGGTCACCCGCACCATGCTGCTGGAGAACGTGTGGGATTACCATTTCGACCCGCAAACCAATGTGATCGACGTTCACATCTCGCGCTTGCGCTCGAAAATCGATAAAGGTTTCTCCCAGCCGCTTCTGCATACGGTTCGCGGCGCGGGATACATGATACGTGACGGCGCTCGGTAAACTATTTCGCACCACCACGTTCAAGCTGACGCTGGTCTATTTGACCGTGTTCGCATTGTTCGCGGTGTTTTTGCTCGGCTATTTCGCCCTCAATACCCGCCGCCTGATCGACGAGCAGATTACCGATACGGTCAATGCCGAGATCACCGGCCTGTCCGAGCAATACCGGCAGGGCGGCATCAGGCGGCTGGTGGTCGTAGTCGATGCGCGCGCGCGCCGGCCAGGCTCGAGCCTTTATATCGTCACCAATTTCGCCGGCGAGGCGCTCGCCGGCAACGTCACCGCGCTGGCGCCGGGCATCCTCGACAATCCGGGCTGGACCGAAACCGTCTACCGCCGGCTTGATGAGGCGGAGGCGCCCGAGCATCCCGATCATCACGCATTGGTGCGGGTGTTCCAGTTGCCCGGCGGCTTCCGCCTGCTGGTCGGCCGCGATCTCGAGGAGCGCGAGCACCTCTATAACATCGTGCTCGCCGCCGGCCGCTGGTCGGTCGCCATCGTCATCGTACTGGGGCTTGCCGGCGGGCTGTTCGTCACGCGCCGCGTGCTGCGCCGCGTCGATGCCATGACCGAAACCACCCGCACCATCATGGCGGGCGATCTCGGCGAACGGCTGCCGGTCGCCGGCACCGGCGACGAACTCGATCGTCTGGCCGACAACCTCAACGTCATGCTCGAACGCATCGAAGCGCTGATGCATGGCTTGAAGGAGGTGTCCGACAATATCGCGCACGACCTCAAGACGCCGCTCACCCGTCTGCGCAATCGCTCCGAAGCGGCGTTGCGCACCGCCAAGAGCGAGGCCGAATACCGCGCCGCGCTGGAAGGGACAATTGAGGACTCCGAGGGGCTGATCCGCACCTTCAATGCGCTGTTGATGATCGCACGCGCCGAGTTCCGGGCAGGCGCGCGACGACATGAGCGAATTCGACGCCGCCGAGGTTGCCCGCGATGTTGGCGAGCTGTACGAACCGCTGGCCGAGGAGAAGGGTATCGCGCTCAAAGTGGAGGCCGCCACGCCGGCCAAGGTCAAAGGCAACCGCGAGCTGGTCAGCCAGGCGCTCGCCAATCTGGTCGACAATGCCATCAAATACACCGCGCCGCGCGATGCCGCCGTCAACGGCGTCACGTCGGAAATCGTGGTGCGCGCGCTCGAGGAGGGCGACCGCATCCTGCTCACCGTCGCCGATGGCGGGCCGGGCATTCCGGAAGCCGACCGCGCTCGCGCGATCGAGCGCTTTGTCCGCCTCGAGCAGAGCCGTTCGCAACCGGGCTCGGGGCTCGGTTTGAGCCTCGCCTCGGCGGTGGCGCGGCTGCATGGCGGCGAATTGATTCTTGGCGACAACCAGCCGGGGCTCAAGAGCGTCATTGCCTTACCGCGCGGAGGACCCGTACAAAGTGCGGGATGAGGCGGCCCGCCAAGAAGAGAGTCGTTCGCAACAAGGCTGCCCGTAAGCCGGCCGCCGCCGCCAAGCGCGTGCCGCCGAACGGCGCAACGCTGGCCGCGCTCATCGGTACAGCGCCGTATCTGTTCGACGCCAAAGCGGCGCGCGCGCGCGTGGCCGAATGGCTGGCCGACGTGCCGGGACCGCAAGCCAAGTCGCTCAAAGCGCTGTTTGCCACCTACCCCAAAATCAGCACGCTGCTGCAAGGCCTCGCTGAAAGCTCGCCTTTTCTGTGGGACCTGGCGAGCGGCAACCCCGCGCGCCTGCTGCGGCTGTTGGGCGCCGATCCGGAGCGGCATTTGGCCGCGCTGCTGACCGAGACCGGCCGCGCCGTCGCTGCGACCGAAGACGAGACTCAAGCGATGCAGCTGCTTCGCGCGATGAAGGCGGAAGCGGCATTGTTGATCGCGCTTGCCGATATCGGCGGCGTGTGGCCGGTGATGCAGGCCACTCGCGCCTTGACCGATCTCGCCGACACCGCGGTCGATGCCGCCGCCCGCTTCGTGCTGACCGAGGCTGCGCGCGACGGCCGCCTCACGCCAAAAGACAAAGCGCAGCCGCAGGTCGACAGCGGCTACATCGTGCTGGCCATGGGCAAGATGGGCGCGTTCGAGCTCAATTACTCGAGCGATATCGACCTCATTGTGTTCTACGACCCGGCGGCCGTGCCGGAGGATGCAGCGCCGGCCGCGTTGTTCGTGCGGATGACGCAGAAGCTGGTGAAGCTCTTGCAGGAACGCACCGCCGACGGTTACGTGTTCCGCACCGATCTGCGGCTGCGGCCAGATCCGGCCTCGACCGGTATAGCCATCTCGACTGCGGCGGCGCTCTCTTACTACGAGAGCGTCGGACAGAATTGGGAACGCGCGGCCATGATCAAGGCGCGCGCCTGCGCCGGCGATATCGCGGCGGGTGAGGCGATCCTCAACGATTTGGCGCCCTTCGTGTGGCGCAAATACCTCGACTTTGTCGCGCTCGCTGACGTGCACGCCATGAAACGGCAGATCAATGCCTATCGCGGCCATGGCGAAATCGCGGTCGAAGGCCACAACATCAAGCTCGGCCGCGGCGGCATTCGCGAGATCGAGTTTTTTGCGCAGACCCAGCAATTGATCGCAGGCGGGCGCAATCCGGCCTTGCGCGACCGCGACACGCTCACCACCCTCGACAAGCTCAGCGATGACCGCTGGATCGACGAAAGCGCGCGCGACGACATGAAGGCGGCTTATGTCTTCCTGCGTATGGTCGAGCATCGCTTGCAGATGGTCAACGACGAGCAGACGCAAACACTGCCGGTTGAACGCGAGGGCGTCGAGCGCTTCGCACGCTTCCTGGGCTATGCCGACCGCGACGATTTCGCCAAGGTGCTGCTCGAACACCTCGACAAGGTGCAACGCCATTATTCGCGCCTGTTTGAAAAGGCGCCCGGCGTCGACAAACCGGAGCTGGCTTTCCCGCCGGACGCCGACGACCACAAGACGTTGGACCGGCTGGCCGAGCTCGGTTTTCGCGCCCCGCTCGAAGCCTCGACGATCGTGCGGCACTGGCTTGCCGGTGGTCACCGCTCGCTCAAGGGCGAGGCGGCGCGCAGTCATCTCGAAGCCCTGCTGCCGGTTTTGCTCGAGCAGTTGGCGCGCACCGACAATGCCAACGCCACGCTGGTGTTGTTCGATCATTTCCTCGCCAATCTGCACGGCGCGGCGCGGCTGTTGTCGCTGCTGCGGCAGAATCCCGATCTGATCGCGCTGATCGCCTTCGTGCTCGGCATCGCGCCCAGGCTCGCCGACACGCTGGCGCGCAATCCGCAGGTGATGGACGCGCTGGTCGATCCGAGCTTTTTCGGCGCCTTGCCGGACGACGTGGAGCTCGGCAAGCGACTTGATGCAGCGCTCGCGCAATCGCGCTACGACGAAGACCTGCTCGAACGCATCCGCATGTTCGGTCTGGAATACATGTTCCTGACCGGCGTGCGCATCTTGTCCGGCACGGTGACCGCGCGCCAGGCGGGCGAGGCCTTCGCGCGGCTGGCCGACGCCGTGATCCGCGCCGTGCACCGCGCGGTCGCCGATAATTTTGCCGCCACACACGGCCATATGCGCGGCGAGGCGACCGCGGTGCTGGCCATGGGCAAGCTGGGCGGACGCGAGATGACGGCGAGTTCCGATCTCGACCTGATTCTGATCTACGATTTCGACGACAGGCACCCCGAATTGGACGGCAAGCGTGCGCTCTACGGCGCGCAATATTTCGCCCGCCTGACCCAGCGGCTGATCAATGCGCTGACCGCGCAGACCAATTACGGCGCGCTATACGACGTCGATATGCGGCTGCGCCCGTCGGGACGGGCAGGGCCGGTCGCCACGCAGGTTGGCGGTTTCGCCAGCTACCAGGAAAGCGAGGCCTGGACCTGGGAGCACATGGCGCTCACGCGCGCGCGCGTGGTTTCGGCCTCGCCGGAATTCGGCGCGCGGGTGGAGAAGGTCATCCGCGACATCTTGCAGCGCCCGCGTGATGCGGCGCTGATCGCCGGCGACGTGGTGGAAATGCGCGGCGCCATCGCTAAGGAAAAGGGTGACCGCGAGCGCTGGGACCTCAAATACGCCGCCGGCGGATTGGTCGATATCGAGTTCATTGCGCAGTATTTACAGCTCGTGCACGCGCACGCCGTGCCCGACATTCTCGACACCTCGACCGCGCGTGTGCTCGACAAGGCCTGGGCGCTGCACGTGCTGCCGGTCGAGGAGGCCGAGGTGCTACGCCCGGCGGTACAGCTCTATCAGGACCTCACGCAGATCCTGCGGCTGTGCCTGGCCGGCCCGTTCGATGCCAAAACCGCGGGCGCCGGGCTGTTGCGCCTGCTCGCGCGCGCCGCCGATGTGCCGGATTTCGCTACACTCGATGCCACGCTGATCGAGACGCAGGCGAAAGTCCGCGCTAGTTTCGTGCGGATTTTGGGCGGGGTGCCTTAGGCGGCCTCTTCCTTCGGCAGCTGGCACTGCGGATACATCGGCATGCGCACCACCACCAGCGTGCCTTTGCCCAACGTGGAGCGGATGCGCATGCGGCCGCCGTGCAACTCGACCAGCGACTTGGCGATGGCGAGCCCCAGTCCCGAACCCTGATGGCTCTTGGTGAGCTGACTTTCGACCTGCTCGAACGGGCGGCCGAGCCGCGCCAGCGCGTCCTTGGCGATGCCAATGCCGGTATCGGCGATCGCCAGCACGATGCATTGATCGGTAGCGCGCCCGCGTACCGTGACGCGGCCGCCGGCCGGCGTAAACTTCACCGCGTTGGACAGTAGATTGAGCATGATCTGCTTGAGCGCGCGGCGGTCGGCGCGCAAGGCGAGCTCCGGCAAAACCTTCGCGACCAGTTCGAGCTGCTTGTCCTGCGCGCGTGCCGAAACCACGCGCAGGGCTTCGGCCAGCAGAGAATTGAGGTCGAGTTCCTCGAAATCGAGCCGGATGCGGCCGGCCTCGATCTTGGCCATGTCGAGGATGTCGTTGATGACCTCGAGCAAATATTGTCCGCTGCTCAGGATGTCATTGCAATATTCGTTGTATTTCTCGGCGCCGAGCGGGCCGAACATGCCCGACTCCATGATTTCGGAAAACCCGATAATGGCGTTGAGCGGCGTGCGCAGCTCGTGGCTCATATTGGCGAGGAATTTCGACTTGGCCTGGTTGGCTTCCTCGGCGCGGGTCTTTTCGGCGGCGTATTTTTCGGCGAGTTCGGCCAGCCGCTGCTGCGAGGCGCGCACGTCGGCGACCGTCGCCATCAGCCGCTTTTCGCTGTCGACCAGCTTTTCCTCGTGGGTCTTGAGCGCGGTGATGTCGGTGCCGACCGAGACGTAGCCGCCGTCCTTGGTGCGCCGCTCGCTGATGTGCAGCCAACGGCCGTCCTCGAGTTGGGCCTCGAAGGTGCGCGCGCCGGGGATATTCGGGCCGCCGGTGATCGCTTTGCTGCGAACTACCGGCTTGCGGCCGGCCTCGACGACGGATTCATATGACGCACCGACCGTGATCGCCTCGTCGGGCAAATTGTGCAGCTCCTGGAAATTCGAATTGCACAGCACCAGGCGATTATCGGCGTCCCACACCACGAAGGCCTCGGGGATGGTCTCGATGGCGTCGCGCAAACGCATGTCGGCGGCCACCGTCTTCTCGACCAGGTGCTTCTGCTCGGTGATGTCGACCGCGATGCCAATCAGACGCGGGCCCGGCTCGCCCGGCTGGCGCACCAGCTCGCAACGCGCACGCAACCAGATCCAATGGCCGTCGGCGTGTCGCATGCGGAACGCGTGATCGATGGTGGTCGCAGTAGCTTCGGCGATCTCCGCCGCCAGGTCGTAGAGCCGCAGGTCATCAGGATGGGTGAGCGCGCTGACGTCGCCGAACGTCAGCAGGTCGCCTTTGGACTGCAAGCCAAGGATGTCGAACATCGACTGCGACCAGAAGATGCGGCCGCGCGGCAGGTCCCAATCCCACAAGCCGCAGCGGCCCCGGTTGAGCGCGGTATCGATGCGGCTGCGGACCGTTTCGTAGATCAGGTCCGCTTCCCGCGCCCGTGTCGCCTGCCAGTGGAAGGCGAAGCCGAGGATCAGCACGACGAAGCCGGTGGTGGCCGAAAGCGTAATCGTCAGGGTGGTGAGCGAGCCCCATGCGGCAAGCGCTGCCTCGCGCGATTGCACGACAGCGATCTGGCCGAACGGGGCTTTCAACATGCGCACAGTCGCCAGCGCGCGGCTGGCGTCGGGCAAGGTGATTTCCATAACGCCGGCGCCGGCGCCGAAGGTGGTGAGCGGTTGCGTCGGACCGAGTAGGTCGATCAGGCGGCGGCCGATGGTGGCATCGGCGGAGGGCGTAGCGGCCGCTACCACGCCCTCCGCATTGGTCAGCATGAAGCGCCGCCCGGCGGCGGTGGCCCAAGGCGGAAGCGCTTGTGCAAGCATCTCCTGCGGACGGGCCCGCGCATCGGCGGGCTGTGCAATCGGCTGTTGCAGGCGCTCGGCGGCGATATCCGCGACCGCATCGAGCGCGACGACCATATCGTTGAGGGATTGCCGGCGGTGGTCGAGCACCTGCACAATGGCGCCGACGCAAATGGTGGCGAGAAACGCGATGATGAGCACCGGAACGGCGCGGCGCAGTAAGGGCTCAGCGGTCAACAGGCGCCGATACGCCGGCTTGGCGATCGATTGCGCGAGACCCTGAATGGAATCCGGGCGTGCAGACGCACTCGCCACACCGGCGCGCGCCATTGACGGCCTCCGTTTCGAAAATCCCCAAGCAGCCTGATCGGAAGGATGTGCCGCATCGCTTCCCGAATCAGTGTCGATTGGAATCCATGGCCGGTGATTTGTCGAGAGTCGGAAGAGTCAATTATTTAAAAAACGTTACCCACTGGTAATTTGAGCGGGCCGGACGGTAGGCGGCGGCTTGCGAGCCGCGCCAGGTGAAAATCTGCTGGTATTGCGGTGTTTTAACGGACTGCCAGTGCACGTTCAACGATGTCGGCGAGATCGCGCGAGAGATTAGGCGTGGCCTTGATGTGCTCCAGGGCGGCCTGCGCCTTGCCGCGGCGGCCTTGCTCCAGCGTGCGCCAGGTGCGGAACGCGGTGGCGAGCCGCGCCGCCAGCTGCGGATTTTTCGGATCGAGCGCCAGCACATTGTCGGCGATGAATTCATAGCCGGCGCCGTCGGCCCGGTTGAACTGGGTCGGGTTTCCTTGCGCGAACGCGCCGATCAGCGCGCGCACGCGGTTGGGATTGGCGAACGAGAAGGCGGCATGCGCGGTGAGGGCGCGGACTTTGTCCAGCGTATCCGGTTGCGGGGTCATGGCCTGCAGGCCGAACCATTTGTCGATCACCAGCGCGTCGGCGGCGTAACGCGCGTAAAAATCGGCCAGCACGCGCTCGCGCTCCGGCCCGGCGTGCAGCGTAAGCGTGGCCAGTGCCGCCGTGCGGTCGGTCATGTTGTCAGCGGCGTCATATTGTTTCGCGGCGCGGGCAATGGCCGCCGGCGCGGCGGTCGCCGCCAGCAGGTCGAGCGCGACGTTGCGCAATGAGCGGCGGCCGGCGCTTGCCGCGTCGGGCGAATAGGGACCGCGTACGGTCATGCGCTCGTACGCCTTGGTCAGCGCCGGGCCGAGTCTGTCGCCGATGGCGGCGCGCAACGCCTTGCGCGCATGGAAGATGGCATCCGGATCGATATCGCGGCCGATCTCGCGCGCGACGTCGCCTTCGCCCGGCGGCACCAATGAGAGCGCGACGAAAGCCGGCTGCAGCGCGGCGTCGCCGAGGATGGCGGTTAGCGCCGCGATCAACTTTTCGTCCACGCGCGGCATTTTGCCGGCGTGCAGCGCAGCCACGTTGTCGATCAGCAGCTGCATTGAGATG
The DNA here is from genome assembly GCA_963770985.1 of uncultured Alphaproteobacteria bacterium. Lineage (GTDB taxonomy): Bacteria > Pseudomonadota > Alphaproteobacteria > Rhizobiales > Xanthobacteraceae > Pseudolabrys. The sequence continues at coordinate 11,945 of CAVYRR010000001.1, forward strand.
GTTTGCAGCGCTTGCCAGCGGTTGAAGGGATCGCTGTCATGCGCGGCGAGGAATGCGAGATCGTCGGAGTCGAGATCGGAATTAAGCTTGATCGGTGCCGAGAAGCCGCGATTGATCGACAGCACCGGGCGCTCCTTGATGCCGCCGAATTCGACCGTGGCCGATGGCTCGTTCAGCACCAGCACGCCGTGCTCGATCTTGCCATTCGACAGCGCGAGCGGCAGGTCACGGCCGTCCTTGCCGACCAAGCCGAACGCCAGAGGAATTACCATCGGCTCCTTGATCGGCTGGCCGGGCGTAGGCGGCACGCTTTGCTTTATTTCGAGCGTGTAGGTCTTGCGCGCGGCATCGTAACGGCCGGCGACCGTCACCTCCGGCGTGCCGGCTTGGTTGTACCAACGCATGAACTGCGTCAGGTCGCGGCCCGACGCGTCGGCGAAGCACTGGATGAATTGTTCGACGGTCGCGGCCTCGCCGTCGTGACGCGCGAAATAGAGATCCATGCCGGCGCGGAATTTTTCTGTGCCGATCAGCGTCTGCACCATGCGCACGACCTCGGCGCCCTTCTCGTACACGGTGCTGGTGTAGAAATTATTGATTTCCTTATACGTTTCAGGCCGGACCGGATGGGCCAAAGGCCCTGCATCCTCGACGAATTGCGCGGCGCGCAAGCCGCGCACGTCGGCGATGCGTTTCACCGGCCGCGAGCGCATGTCGGAGGAAAATTCCTGGTCGCGGAAAACCGTGAGGCCTTCCTTCAGGCAAAGCTGAAACCAATCGCGGCAGGTGATGCGATTTCCCGTCCAGTTGTGGAAATATTCGTGCGCGATCACCGCCTCGATCTGCGCGAAGTCGGAGTCGGTCGCGGTGTCGGCGCTGGCCAGCACGTATTTGTCGTTGAAGACGTTGAGGCCCTTGTTCTCCATGGCGCCCATGTTGAAGTCGGACACCGCGACGATCATGAAGATATCGAGGTCGTATTCGCGACCAAACTTCTCCTCGTCCCAGCGCATCGAGCGCTTGAGCGAATCCATGGCATAGCCACAGCGACCCTCCTTGCCGGGCTCCACATAGATGCGCAGCGCGACATCGCGCCCCGACATGGTGACGAAGCGATCCTCGATGGCGCTGAGATTGCCGCCGACCAGCGCGAACAGATAGGCCGGCTTGGGATGCGGGTCGTGCCAGACCGCGAAATGTCGGCCGCCGGCGAGATCGCCGCTGTCGGTCAGATTGCCGTTCGACAGCAGCACCGGCGCTTCCGTTTTGTCGGCTTCGATGCGCGTGGTGTAGACCGCCATCACGTCGGGCCGGTCGGGAAAATAAGTGATGCGGCGGAAGCCTTCGGCTTCGCATTGCGTACAAAAAGTGCCGCTCGACCGGTACAGCCCCGAGAGCTGGGTATTGGCGGTCGGATCGACCAGTGTCTCGATCTCCAGCGTGAAAGGGCGGTTCGGCACCTGCGGGATGGTCAGGCTGTCGGGCGTGGCGACATAGCTTTCCGGCGGCAGCGCGGTCCCGTCGAGCTTGAGCGCGGTGAGCGTGAGCCCGTCGCCGTCAAGCACCAATGGGGCGGCCGGTACCTGGCTGTTGGGCTTGAGCGCCAGCGTGGCGCGGACTTTTGTTTGGGTGGGATGCAGGGAAAAGTCGAGCGAAACGGTCTGCACCAACCAGTCGGGCGGGCGATAATCCTTCAGACGGATGGGCTGGGCGGTATCGGTGCGCATGGGCTTTGATCTAGGATGTTCGCCGCGGAATTGGAAGGAAGAATGATGGCGAACATGCGAGCCATGGTGCTGGACGCGCCGCGCACGCCGCTGATCATGCGCGAGCGGCCGCTGCCGCGGCCCGGCCCAGGGGAAATCCTGGTTGCGGTTGTGGCTTGCGGGGTCTGCCGCACCGATTTGCATGTGGTCGACGGCGAATTGGAACATCCCAAGCTGCCGATTGTGCCCGGGCACGAGATCGTCGGCCGCGTGGCAGCGCTCGGGCAGGGCGTGAGCGGCTTTACCGACGGCGAGCGCGTCGGCGTGCCGTGGTTGGGCGCGACCTGCGGGACCTGCCCCTACTGTCGCAGCGGTTCCGAAAACCTATGCGATACGCCGGTGTTCACCGGCTACACCCGCGATGGCGGCTATGCGACCCATGCGCTCGCCGACGCACGGTTTTGTTTTCCGCTCGGCAAGGCGGGTGACGACGCCGAGATTGCACCTTGGCTGTGCGCCGGCCTGATCGGCTGGCGCAGCTATCGCATGGCGGGCGAGGGTAAGACACTCGGCCTCTACGGCTTCGGCGCTGCCGCCCATATCCTGGCGCAGGTCGCGATCTGGCAGGGCCGCCGCGTATTCGCCTTCACGCGCAAAGGCGACATGACGGCTCAAGACTTCGCCCGCTCGCTCGGCGCGGTGTGGGCGGGCGGCTCCGAAGAGACGCCCCCGGAACGGCTTGATGCCGCCATCATCTTTGCGCCGGTGGGTGCGCTGGTGCCGGCGGCGCTGAAAGCGGTGCGCAAGGGCGGTCGCGTGGTCTGCGGCGGCATCCATATGTCCGACATCCCGAGCTTTCCTTATTCATTATTGTGGGAGGAGCGGCACGTGATGTCGGTGGCGAACCTGACGCGCAGCGACGCGCATGAATTTCTGCAAGTGGCGCCGAAGGCCGGTGTGCACTGCGAGGTCACGCGCTATCCGCTGGCGCGCGCCAACGAGGCGCTGTCGGATCTGCGCGATGGCCGGCTGCAAGGCGCGGCAGTGTTGCTGCCTTAGCGCATCGGCTCGGCGTGGCCGATCACGCGCTTGATCGTGGGCGAGCGCTGTTTCAAGGCGCGCTCTACCGCGTCGACCTTCTCGTGCACGTCTTGTACGCGCAAAGACGGGTCGACGCGGCAATGGAAATTGACGATTTCGCCCTCGTCGGTCTCGCGCACGCGCACATTGTGCACGTCGCGCAACGTACGGCCATCGGCGGCGAATTCAGCGAGCGCAAGCTCGACCGCCTTGATCCGCTCCGGCGGCGCTTCGCGACCAGAGGCCCGGTGCGGCTGCAATGGTTCGATGTGGGTATCGATTTCCACGCTGGCGCCGAGCTCCGCGGCGATCGCGCTTTCAAGCGCGTCCGCTGAGGCGTGGGCCTCGCGCAGCGAAAGTCTGCCGTCCACTTCCAGGTCGAGCGAGATCGCCAGCCGGTCCTTCAGATCGTGCACCGTCACATGATGCACGGCGAGCGCGCGGTTGCGCGCGATCACCATCACGCGATCGAGCAATGTTTCGTTATCGAGCGCCACCGGATCGGTGATGACGACCGGCTCGGCGCCCGGCATGCGCTGGCGGATCGCCGCGTCAACGGCGTCCTTGATCGCGCTTACACGGTCGAGCGGCAGCGTGCGGCTGACCGCAACCGTCAAATCGACAAAGGTTTTTTCGCCGACCGCGCGGGCACGAACCTGCTCGACGCGCACTACGCCGGGCACCTTTGCAGCCGTGGTGCTGATCTGTTCGGCGGCGCCTACTGGCGCCACGTCGGTAAGAGTGTCAATGGTGCGCCGACCGAGCCGCCAGCCGGCGATGCAGACCAGCATCGCGACCACCAGCGCTGCCACCGAATCCGCCCACCACAGGCCGAACCGCACGCCGCCGAGGCCGATCAGCACGGCCAGCGAGGCCCATAAATCGGATGAAAAGTGCAGCGCGTCGGCTTCCAGCGCCTGACTACGCGTCTGCTTGGCGGTATGGGAGAGCGCGCGTGAGCGAAAAAAGTCGACCGCGATCGACACAATGATCACCCCGAACGCCCAGGCATTCGCGATCACCACGTGTTCTTCATGTTCGGTCAGACGCTTGACCGCTTCCCAGATCACCACCCCCGAGAGCAGGAACAAGAGCGCCGTTTCCGCCAGCGCCGAGACGCTCTCGACCTTGCCGTGGCCGTAGTGGTGTTCCGCGTCCGCCGGCTTGCCGGAAATGCGCACCGCGAGATAGGTCATTACCGTAGCGCCGAGATCGATCAGCGAGTGGCCGGCTTCCGACAGGATCGCCAGCGAGCCGGTGGCGATGCCGACCAGGCCCTTGGCGATCGTCAGCACGGCGGACGCCGCGATCGAGGTAAGTGCGACCTGTTCTTTTTCGTCCTGCATGCGGCGCCTTCGGTGCGTTGGTGTAGCGCAATCCGGGCGCAATTTCGACGGCGAAAGACGCTCTTGCTTCTAAAGAGCGATCGGCTGGCCATCGGCCGCCGCCGAGCGCACCACCGCGTCCAAAATGCGGATATTGCCGAGCAATTGCTCGGTGGAGAAGCGATAGGGCGCGCGGCCTTCGATGGCGTCGGCCCAGGCTTCGAAATTCAGCCGCACGGTATTGACGTCGTGGTAGCTGCGCGTCTGCCGACTGCCGTCCGGTCCGCAATGCACGAAACTCGACGGGATGCCCCTGTCGACATTGCCACCTTCCTGTACCTCAACCCAGCCCTGGTCGCTGATGAGGGTGAAGCGTCCGTAAAACGGCGGCGTTGAAAGACAGGTGATGCGCCCGCGCGCGCCATCGGCGAAATCGATCTCGGCAGAAACGAAATCCTCCGACGGCGCCGGGAATATCTGCGAGGCGGTGCGCGCGGCGACGCGGGTCGGCAGACCGGCGAGCGACACGAACATGTCGCCGAGATGGATGCCGAGCGCGGTCCAGGCGCCGGCCGGCGCGTGCCTGGGATCGCGCCGCCAGTTCGCCGGATCCATTTTGCGGAAGTTGCTGTGGCTGACATTGGCGTCCATGTGCAGCAGGCGGCCGAGCGCGCCGCTTTCGAACAGGCAGCGCATTTCCTCCATCGCCGGCTCGTAGCGGCGTTCATGCCCGATGCCAAGCACGCCGCCGGCCTTGGCGCTGGCGGCCAGGATGCGTTCGGCGCTGGCGGTGTTGAGGGCCAGGGGTTTTTCGCAGAATACCTGCTTGCCGGCTTTGAGGCCGGCGATCGCCATTTCCTCATGCAGCAGATGCGGCGTGACCACCGCGACGGCGTCGATGTCGGATCGCTTAAGTAAATCCTTATAGTCGACGACGAGATCGAATCCGTGCGCGGCCGCGAAAGGTGCGACCGTGTTGTGATCGATATCGCAGCCGGCCACCACCTTGAAGCGCGGGCTTGTCGCGAGGCAGGTGACGATCTGCTTGCCCCACCAACCGAGCCCGATAATGCCGATCCGGATCATGTCTTTCCCTTGCGCGTTTCACCGCCCAGACAATGCGGGGCCGGTTGCAAATGCGCAATGGTGCAGCGCGGTCGTACTGCCTCTTCAAATTTCCAGCAGAACGCATTGATTTCGGTCAATTGAGTCCTCCGGCCGTTTGGTAGGCTATTTTCCCGGTCTGCGCTTTCTATCCGTGCATGCCCAAAACAACGACTGCCGCACGCGCCGGGCTCGCCAGAATTTCGCATAACGTGAGCGCCGCTCCGTCACAACTTCCCCGATATGTGAAAGGATTGAATTGCCGTGGCAAAACGAACCAAAGTTATCATCTCCTGCGCCGTCACCGGTTCAATCCACACGCCGACAATGTCGGATGCCCTGCCGATCACCCCGGACGAGATCGCGCGGCAATCGATCGAGGCCGCCGAAGCGGGCGCCGCAATCATTCATCTCCACGCGCGCAATCCGCAGACCGGTGCGCCGACGCCCGATCCGAACGTGTTCATGCAGTTCTTGCCGCGCATCAAGCAGAGCACCAAGGCGATTGTGAACATCTCGACCGGCGGCGCTCTCGGCATGAGCATGGACGAGCGCATCGCGGCCGCCGTGCGGGCGGAGCCGGAGATCACCTCGCTCAATATGGGGTCGATGAACTTCGCCATCTTCAACTTGGCGAAACGCTACGACAAATGGAAATACGACTGGGAAAAGCCGTATTTGGAACGGACGGAAGACGCCATCTTTCCCAACACGTTCAAGACGATCGACTACGTCATCACGCAGCTGGCCGATAAGCGCGGCGTGAAGTTCGAGCACGAATGCTACGACGTCGGGCATTTGTACAATACGCAATATTTCTACGACAACGGGCGGCTGAAGCCGCCGATCTTCCTGCAATTCATCTTCGGAATATTGGGCGGCATCGGCGCCGATCTCGACCATCTCGTCCACATGAAGAACACCGCCGACAAACTGTTCGGAGACGACTACGTCTTCTCGGTGCTGGCGGCGGGAAGGCACCAGATGAATTTCACGACGCAGGCGGCGCTGATGGGCGGCAGCGTGCGCGTCGGACTTGAGGACTCGCTTTACATCGGCAAGGGCAAGCTGGCGGACTCAAACGCGCAGCAGGTCGCCAAGATCCGGCGGATTTGCGAGGACCTGTCGCTCGAGATCGCGACGCCAGACGAGGCCCGCGCCATTCTCGGCACAAAGGGCGGCGACGCCGTCAAGTTCTAGCCGCGGTTACCCTCGACTGGGTGGAGGACATCATGGACATCAAAGTCGGACTCAACGCTATCGCCGAAGCGAGCAAAAAACTCTCGAACTGGGGGCGTTGGGGCGCGGACGATCAAATCGGCACGCTCAACTTCGTGACGGCCCAGGACATCGCCGATGCCGCCAAGCTCGTGCGCAAGGGAAAGGTGTTCGCGTTGGGCATTCCGCTCGATGGCAGCGGTCCGCAAACCGGGCTGTTCGGCCGCCGTTTCAATCCCATCCATATGATGCTGCACAGCGGCGTCGACGGCATCGGGCTCAAATACGAAGGAACCAGCACGGCCAGCTATGCCGATGACGTGCTTGATGTTGTGCGTGCAGGGCGCGACGCATTGGGATTCGCTCGGGCACGTCTTCTACAAGAACAAGATGTACAACGGCTACGATGCCGCTTTGGCGAATAGCGCGGGCATCCAAAAGAACGGCATTCAACACACCAAAAGCAAGATGGCCGGGCGCGGCGTGTTGCTCGATGTCGCTCGCTTCAAAGGCGTGGACGTGCTCGCCGACGGATACGGCATCCCGAATGCCGAACTCGACGCCTGCGCCAAGGCGCAAGGCGTCGAAATCCGGCGCGGCGATTTCGTCATCATCCGGACCGGTCAGATGGAGGCCTGTCACAAGGCCGGCAAGTGGGGCAATTACGCCGGCGGCGACGGGCCGGGCGTCAAGTTCGAGAATTGCTATTGGTGTCACGACAAAGAGATCGCCGCCATCTGCTCGGATACCTGGGGCGTCGAGGTGCGTCCGAACGAGACGACGGAAGCGCAGCAACCGTGGCACTGGGTCGTGATCCCGGCCATGGGACTGACGATGGGCGAAATCTTCAACTTGAAGGAGCTCGCGGAAGACTGCGCCGCCGACGGCGTCTACGAGTTCTTCTTTACCGCTCCGCCGCTCATCATCACGGGCGGCTCCGGCTCGCCGATCAACCCGCAAGCCTTCAAGTAAGCGGCGCGCTCAGCGTGTCCACCGCAACACGATCTTGCCGGAGCGTCCCTCGCGTTGCGCATGGGCCAGCGCTTCGGTGAGCCTTTCGATCGGATAGACTGCCTCGATCGGCACGCGTAGCGTTTTCGCTTGCAGCATGGCCACGAGGCGGGCGAACAGGGACTTGATCGCGGCCGGCTCGGCGGTCGAGAACCAGCGAGAGTACCAGAAACCCCTCAGACTGATGTCGCGAAATACGATATCGGCGGCGTCCACTTCGCAGGGCTTGCCCGAGAGCAGGCCGTAGTTGACCACGGTGCCGCCGTCGGCGAGGCATTTCGCCAGCCGGCGCGTCGCGTCGCCGGCGATCGCGTCGATGCCGAGTTTGATCCGCGCGCCGCCGACCGCTTCGGCCACCCGCGTGCACAGATCGGGACCGTCGACCAGCGTCACGTCGGCGCCGAACGCGGCGAGATGGTCGACAAGTTGTACGCGCCGCACCACGTTGACGGTCCGCAGGCCCATCGCCTTCGCGATCTGGATCAGGCTGACCCCCACGGAAGAGTTTGCGGCGTTCTGCATCACCCAGTCGCCCGGCCGAAGATTGCCGAAGGTCTCAAGCATGAGAAGCGCGGTCGGCGGGTTCGCAGCGAGCAGGGCGAGTTCGATAGGGTCCGCCTTCGGCAGCGGGAAGAGGCGCGCGGCTGGCCAAACGAAGCGCTCGCACCAGCCGCGACGCTGCGTGTTCACGACGATGACCCGATCATCCGGTTTGAGGTGCTGCATATCGGCGCCCAATTGCGTGACGCGGCCGAGCACGCCTGCGCCGGCGAAAGCCGGCAGTGCGGCCGGCTTTGCGTAGCGGCCCTCGAAATGCAGCAGGTCGGAAGGATTGATGGGCGCGACCTCGACCTCGATCAGGACCTCACCCGGGCCGGGCGCCGCCGGCTCCGGGATTTCAACAAGCTCGGCCACCTCCGCCGCACGGCCAAATCGCGAAAAGCGCACTGCCTTCATCGGATCGGCCTCTCATTCATCTTGATCGTACGTCCAGTCGGGTTTCACAAATACAATAAAAAGCCCCCCGGCATTGTGAATGCCGGAAGGCCAATATTACGCAGCCGATCAACGATGGGTAGCGTCGAACGGCGTTTTCACGTTGCCCGATTTCAATTCGGGCGGGTAGATAATGACCTGCTTGCCGGCCTGTTTGAATTGCTCGACGTCCGCACCGACGATGTTTTGATATTGCACCAGTAGAATGCGCGGTTTTGCCCATTCGCCCCCTGGCGAGAAGCTGATATCGCCGACGACAGTTTTGAACGTTTGCTTGTGAATGTATTCGGCGAGCTTGCCGTCATCGAGGCCATTCGTCGCTTTGATCGCCTGCTCAAGGATTTGCATTTCTGCGTAGGCGAAGGGTGGAATGTAGATGCCAAGCGGGTCCACGCCGGCGGCCTTGGCCCGGTCGCGATAGAGACCCAAAAGCTTCTCAATTCCGGGAAAGTTCATCGTCGGTTCTGGCACATACAAGTCGTAACTGACGACGTTGTTCAACATCGTGTTCAACTGCGTCTTGAACGTGGCGAATTGCAGTCCGATGGTCCCGCCACCAAATAGTTTGGCGGTAACCCCCACGTCGTAGGCGGCGCGGACTAATCCCGCGGAGTCAGGCGGGTATGAGGCCAGATAAATGAGATCCGGGCTCGCAGCCTTGATTGGCCGCATGATGGAAGCAAAATCGACAGTATTTGATGGATAGGTTCGATCGTAAACGATCTTGATCCCGTACTTCTTGGCATTTTCGCGGGCCCCTTCCAACGCAAGCTGCGAATATTCTGCGTCGGCGCCGGTAAGAGCGATCGTTTGCGGCTTCGGAGTCATCGCACTGGCAACTTCGTAGAATCCACGCGAGATTTCGGTTTTCGCCGTGGGTCCGTTCGGCTGTATTTGGAAATAGCGGTCGTATTTGAACTGCTCGTTCAGCGCCAAGGCGAATAACGACAGGAACAGCTTCTTGTGCTGGATTACGGTGGGCATCGCCGCCGCCGTCGGCACCGTGGCGTAGCCCGAGACCACCAAGTCGACTTTGTCGATGTCGAGCAGCTTGGAATAGATCGCAGGCACGGTCGCTGGGCTGCTCTGGTCGTCATAATAGACCAGCTCGATCTTGCGGCCGAGCAGGCCGCCCTTTGCATTCATCTCCTCGGCCCAGATTTGATAGGTCAAGAGCGCCGCCTTGCCGCCGCCGGCGAGACCGCCGCTCAACGCCATGCTGAACCCGATTTTGATCGGCGGCTGTTGAGCTCGTACTGGAAAGGTTGAACTCAACAGCGCTGAGCCGATCAGCGCAGTCGTTTCGCGTCGAGTGATTCCGCTCATAATTATTTCCTCCGAAGGTTTATGACGTTTCAGTTGGTTTAGGCGGAACCCGTTGCACGGAAGTTTTCTGACGACAGAGATAGTCCCGCTGTTTGAATTTCTGGGCTGCTTCTTTGCTGCCACAGCCGCGCTGAGGCCGCGAGCGCCATTGGCTTTGCCCGCACCTTCAGCAGGGCCGAGAGCACACGTCGACACCTTGATTTAAGTCAAAGGTTTTTCGCGCAGAGTGTGATTTTTCGTTGTGTCGTGGGTGATAGCGGATTTGCTGCGCAGCGCGCCTGCTTCCGAGGAGGCTCGGCGGCTGGTTCTCCCGGGAGGATGCGGCGTGCGGAAGATGCGCAGCGCGATTATTACGTGCATAGCGATCGGGACACTTAAGTCGCCCGTGACGTCGTCGCATCTGTCCAAATATGTGAATACTCCGGCCGTCGATGCGCGAAACGGAGACGGCTGATGGAATTCAGCTGGGACCTCGTCATCAACGCCATCGTGACCGGCATTGTCTTGGGCGGCTTCTACGCGGCGGTCGCAATCGGCGTGACCATCGCTTTCGGGATGCTCGATATCGTCAACATCGCGCATCCCGCTTTCATGATCGTCGGGGCCTATCTTGCGTTTTTGGGTTGGGAAAAATTTGGCTTCGATCCGTTCGTCTCAATGGTCGTCTTCGCACCGTGCGGGTATCTTTTCGGGCGCGCGTTCTATCGCGCCTATCATTATTTCTTCGAGCGTCGCGGCGACGAGTCGCTGCAAGGGCTAGCCTTCTTCTTCGGAATTCTTTTCATCGTCGAAATCGGCGTCGTTCTGGTCTTCGGAGTGGACTATCGTTCGATTAGCGAGCCCTATCTCGAGTCCTCGATCGGCGTAGGATTTGTCTCGGTTCCCTGGCGGATGTTGGTGCCGTTTCTTGTCGGGCTCGGCATGCTCGGCAGCATCAATCTTTACCTCTCGCGCACGTTCACCGGGCGTACGATTTTGGCCGTTTCGCAAGACGTCGAAGCGGTGCGCTTGATTGGCGCCAATCCGATCCGGGCGAAGGAAATAGCATTTGGCATCGCCGTTGCGACCGCCATCATAGCCGGCGTTCTGCTCATCATTATTCAGCCGGTCGAGCCGTCGATCACGCGCGAATATATCGGACGGGCGTTTGCCATCTGCGTTCTGGGCGGCATCGCAAGCATTCCCGGCACTCTGGTCGCTTCGCTGATCCTGGGTGTTGCCGAGGCTGTAACGACGACTTTCTATGGTCCGTCGTGGTCGCCGGCAGTGTCGTTCGGACTTCTTTTGCTCACGCTCATATTCCGGCCCGTTGGGATCTTTGGACGATGAGTGAACAAACCGCTTCAATGTCTGTATCGCGAAGGTCGACGTCGACGTTCGGGCGGTTACGGTCCGGTGTTGCAATTTTATTGGTCGGCACCGCCCTTATGGCGGCTACGATGATGTTGGGACCCTATGTCAGTGAATACTACTATCTAGCTACATACACGATTTTGCAGTTCATCGTTCTCGGCACGGCGTGGAACATCCTCGGGGGATATGGCGGCTACGTCAATTTCGGCACGGCAGGTTTCTTCGCCATCGGGTGCTATACCACGATCGTTCTCAACAAGATTTTCCCTATGCCATTGGTTTTTGAAATGCTGGCCGCAGCGGTAACCGCGGGGCTGGTTGGACTAGGGACGGGATATTTGACGTTGCGACTGCGTGGCGTGTTTTTTTCAATCGCCACATTGGCGCTCGCCATCGTCCTGCAAACACTCGTCGTAAACTGGAGCTTTGTCGGTGGCGCGCGCGGTGTTTACGTCATAAGGCCGCCAATCTCCGGCGTCCTGATGGCATTCTTCGGCTTCTTTGTTCCGAACGGTATTTCGTACGTTCAGTTTCTAGTCGTGCTCATGGTCGCGCTGACAATGGTTGCTGTACTTGCAGCGTGGGCGGTTGAAAACTCATGGATCGGCATTGGACTCGCAGCGATCAGGGACGATGAGAACGCGGCGGAGACTTCCGGCGTGCCGAGTCTTCGTCTCAAGTTGATTGCGACCACAATGAGCGGTGCCATCATGGGCATGGCTGGCGCGCCGTTTCCCTATTACGTCACTTACGTCGATCCAGCCACCGCGTTTGGTCTCGCGATCGCGGTGAATTCCATTGCCATGCCTTTGGTCGGCGGGACCGCCACGTGGTGGGGCCCGGTCGTAGGCGCAATCCTGCTCGGATCGGCCCAGCAGATCCTGACCGTCACGATTTCGTCGGCCGCGAACCTTTTCATCGTCGGCGTCTTGCTTGTCGTCTTCTTGACCGTCGCCCCGAGAGGTGTGGTCGGCATCGTCCGCGGCTGGAAGCGAGATCGCAAATGACCGCGAATATTCTCGAAGCGACCGGCATTACCAAGCGGTTCGACGGCTTTGCGGCGCTTACCAGTGTCGACTTCGCTTTGTTGAAAGGCGAACGCGTAGGTCTCATCGGCCCGAACGGATCCGGGAAAAGCACCTTCGTGAATTGCCTGACGGGAATTTTGGCGCCTAACGAGGGATCGATTACCTTTGACGCCAACGATATTACCAAGACGCCGGCCTGGCTCAGGGCGAGGCGCGGGCTGGCGCGGACTTATCAGATCCCACGGCCATTCCGGGGCATGACCGTTCGCGAAAATATCGAGGTGCCCTTGCGGTTTGCGGTCGGCCACACATCGAGGCGCACCATCAGTGAAGCGGCGCAGGCGATCCTCGATCAAGTCGGGCTCGGCGAAAAGGCCGATCTCAGCCCGAAAGGCCTGACCCAGGTTGAATTGAGGAAACTTGAGCTTGGTCGGGCCCTGGCCGCGCAACCGAAAGTCCTGATTGCCGACGAAGTGATGGCGGGACTCTCCGAAAGCGAAGTCGATGAAATCCTTGCTCTGCTAAATCGGCTCAATGCGGAAGGAATATCGATCTTGCTTATCGAGCACATCATGCGGGCCGTCATGTTGTTTTCACAGCGGATCGTCGTGATCGTCGCTGGATGTAAAATCGCTGATGGGCTTCCTGATGACGTCATGCAGCAGGAAGAAGTCGAAAGGGCTTATCTTGGCGAATAGTCTTGCCATTGAGGGACTGCATGCCGGGTACGGAGAGGTTCGCGTCCTCTCCGGCATTAGCATAAATGTGCGAGGCGGCGAGACGGTCGTCATGCTCGGAACCAACGGCAATGGGAAGAGCACGCTGATCAAATGCATTATGGGGCAGGTTCGCCCCACGGCCGGACGCATCGTGGCGACCATCGACGGTACTTCTTACGACCTGACCCATCTAAGCACCGAGGATATCGTCGGGATCGGGATTTCGCTTGTCCCGGAGGGGCGCCGTCTTTTTCCAAAATTGACGGTAGAAGAGAATCTCTTGCTCGGCGCGTTTCGCGAATTTGCCCGCGCGCGCATCGCGGACAGCCTGGCATTTTGCTTCGATGCGTTTCCGCGCCTGAAGGAAAGGCGACGGCAACTGGCGGGAAGCATGAGCGGGGGCGAGCAGCAAATGCTGGCGATTGCGCGCGCCTTGATGGCGCTGCCGAAGATCCTTCTGGTCGACGAGCCGTCCGTCGGATTGGCTCCAATTCTGGTTTCCAAGACGATTGAGACCATTGCCAACCTCAAGCGGCAGCTTGGCCTGACCGTGCTGATGGCGGAGCAGAATTTCCGGCAGGCGATCCGGATCGCGGACCGGGGCTATGTGCTCGTGCACGGACAAATCGTGCTTTCGGCCGACGATCCGCAAGCGCTCCAGCAAAATGAGCTGGTGCGCAAATACTATCTGGGCGTTGGCGCGGGTAACGAAAAAAGGCCGCGACCCTAAAGGGGCGGCGACCGTTTATACGGCCTTGTTGCACGGCCGCAGATCGCGCACGAACAGGCGTCATTGCGGGCGCAATAAGTGGTTTGCCTGCGACGTCTTCCCCATCCCCTGTTGTTGCTCAGTCGGCATGATGCGCGCCCGGCGGAAAATCTATGGTTAACGCAACGTTAAGATTGCTCGTCTATCTGACAAGCTGGGGCCGATCGACACTGGCGTTTCTGGAACGCCGGTAAGGCTTCGAGCAGAAAGGTCAACGTATGCCCGCCCACAAGATTCTTTTTGCCATTCCTCCGTACCTTGGCGACAAGATCGAGGCCATACGACCAGGAAAACTGCGAAGCTTTTTTGCTTTCCCGTACGGGGTTCTGTGCCTCGCCTCCTACATAAAGAAGACGACCTCCGGCGCGCATGAAATAAAAATTATCGATCTCAATCAGTACAGCGTCGCCCAAGGTCTTGCGCAATTTGCGGAAGTCCTGAACGAGTTCGAGCCTGACATCGTGGGGATATCCGTCATGTTCGACGTATCCTACAAGCACGTTGCGGGACTGGCGGCCGCGGCCAAGGCCGCCAATCCGCAAGCCACGGTTATTTTGGGTGGCGCCGCCGTCACGACGGCGTGGGATGTTATTTTAGACGACCAGCCGTTTGTCGATGCGCTTTGTTATTCGGAAGGCGAGCTTGCATTGGTCAAGCTTCTGGACTCAGACGACTTGCAACAAGAACTGCTCACGGATCCTTGGGTCACCCGGCAGTCGATGGCCGAAGGCAGAAAGCCGAAAACAAAGACATTGGAAAATTTGAACGACGTCATTGCCATCGACTATAGCCTTATCGATACCGACGAATATGGCATGATCGAAGCGTTCTCTCCGTTTCGTAAAGCGAAAGAGGGTGAGGTCAAACAATTTTTCATCGTCACGTCGCGCGGTTGCCCTTTCAAATGCGTTTTTTGCGCGGAACCAACGCTGCACGGGGGCTCCATGCGCTATGCCAGCCTTGAGGTGATCGAAGATCACGTCAAATATCTGGTCGACTCCTATGCAATGAACGTGCTCACCATCTACGACGACCAACTGCTGTTGAATCATAAGCGGGCGAAAGAATTCTTCAGAATCCTGGCGAAATATAACCTGCGGGTCGAGACGCCGAATGGTCTAACCGCCGCCTATATCGACGATGAAATGGCCGCCCTCATGAAGGCCGCGGGCATGGATACCGTGCAGTTGGCGATCGAGTCCGGTACCGAACATATGCTGCGCAACGTGATCAAAAAGCCGCTGCGGCTGAACAAGGTCGCGCCGGTCGTCGAGTTGCTGCACCGGAACGGCTTGTTCGTTCAGGGCTTCTTTGTGATGGGCATCCCGGGCGAGCGGGAACAGGATCGTACCGAGACCGCCCAATTCATTAAGGATGTCGGGTTGGACTGGGGCAGCTTCAGCCTCGCTTCGCCCATTCGTGGCTCCGAACTTTACGATATCTGCGTCAAGAACAAATACATCCCAGACAATATGAAAATCGGCGAATACGAACTCGGCAGCTATATCATCCGCGCTCCGGGTCTTGACCCCGAAAATCTGCCGCAGATTTCATATCGGATGAATTTGGACGTCAATTTCGTCAACAATCGGCGGATGCGGATCGGCGACTATCAGGTGGCCGCGCGCTGCTTCGAGGACGTTATCGAGCGCTATCGCGAGCACGCTTTCGCGCATTATTACCTGGCCAAGGCATACGAAAAAATTGGTGGCAACGAAAGAAAGGTAAAGGAGAATTTGGCGGCTTATAAGGCCATTGTTGCAAAAGATGAAAGTTGGAGAAGCCACGCGGAATATTTTGGATTGATTGAAAGTCCTCGCTCCTTTGGCCCGAGCCAGGCCCGCTTTGTCTCTGGTGATGCGGGATTGGTGGTCAGAGCAGGTTAGGGCGTGGCAACCCGCATCAAACGCGCTTCAGAAAACCATCCGGCGAAGCGGTAATCATGAGCTTGTGCTCGATCGTGTGATCGTATTCGAAGCGCAGCGTACCGCCTCTGCGCGCCTGGCGGCCTTCGTTCTTCAGGCGCTTCATGATATTCCCAGACCGCGGTTTTCGGATTGTTGCCTTTACCCCAAGGGCGATCGGCGCACATCTCGTCCGGTAAGTCTTCGACGCCGGTATCCCAGACGACGCAATACGAGCCTTTGCTGACATAAGGTGCGTAAAGCTCGAGTTCTTCAAGCACATGATCATGGGTATGATGGGAATCCAGAAACACCATGACATGCTCGTAACCTTCGGCCTGGGCTGCAATCTTGTCCATTGTGCCGGGGGCAACGGAAGAACCCTCTATGGTGCGAATCTTGTGGCGCAGCGGATGGGCGTCGATCGCCGCGCGATTGTGGGCGCGGATGTCGATATCGACCCCGACAACCTTACGGCGGCCGGCCGTTGGGTTGAGTACGCCGCCCGTCTTGACGGCATCGCAATAGTCCAGCAGTGCCAGCATTGACGCGCTCATCACCAGTGAGCCGCCATGGGCAATGCCGGTCTCAATGATCAAATCGGGACGGCATGCCCAGATGAGTTCCTGGATCGCGTAAAGGTCCTGCGGACTCTGGATCACCGGCCGCCCAAGCCAGGTGAAATTTTGGAAATAGCCGTGCCGGATCGCTGTCTGGTTCCAGACGTTCGAGAGGTTCATGAAGTCGCTGTCTTGCCCGGCCTTGCGGATGTTCTCGGCGACGCGGTGGCGGAAATCCTCTACCGGGTCAATCGGCATTGCGTTTGGCATTATGCGGACCGTTCTTTCGGTATGGCGTAGACGACGGCGCCGGTACCGCACCAGGAATGGGTGCGGAACAAGAACCGATAGTTGGGCAGCAATTGCATGAGCCAGTGCGGCGTTTTCCAGATGCCATCGGCATTATGATAAACGGTCGCCGCGACGATGGGCCGGTTGGCCAGCAGCGTCTCGCGCGCGCCTTTCAACGCGGGGAGTTCGGCTCCTTCGAGATGAAACTTCACGAATGTGGGGGACAGTTCGAGCGTATCGAGCGGGCGGGTCGTGACGCTCATTCGGCCCGTCGGTGATAGTTGCGACGCGTAGTCAAGCCCGTCGTGAAAAAGCGCTTCGCCTTCGTTTTCCGCCAGGGCGTAATCATAGACTTTGACGCGCGCATCGTCCGGCAGCCAGGAATGCAAATTGGCTTCTAGCCGTGCCCGGTTCGCTGGGTCAGGTTCGATGGCGGCGATCCGGCGGAAGGTGCCTTTCGTATGCCGCACGAAGGCTTGCGACACGCTGCCATGGTGGCTGCCGGCATCCAGCAGAAATTCATCGTCGTTGAAGACGCTTGCCACTTCCGGAATGAAAAACCGGGTGCAATTCGGTATGGGGTCATCGTCGAAAGTCCATTCCTCGCGCAATCTGCGCCAGGCCAGGAATTGCAGGTGATGGGCGCGGGACACATCGTCATCCCAACGTGCCAAAACCTCGGCCGTCTTCTCCTGGTCGAACGCCGTTAGAGGTGCCGCAAACCAGCCGTTCGACAACGGGTGTATGCTGCGGAAACTCTCGGCCAAGTCGTAGAACGGCACAATATCTACGAAACCCAACTGCTGAAGAGACCATTCGAGCGGCACATAGGGTGCGGTGACGACGCTGACTGCGATGCGAAGCCCATCCTTGGCAAGTTTCGCCGCTTCGTCGGGACGCACCAGCCGGTCGCTCGACCATGATGGCTCTTGCGCGAGCCGCCGTGCGTCGCGATCGATCACTATGACAAGCTTGTGGCCTACAACCGCAAGAAAATCACGGGCCAGCCGGCCCAAGTTTCCCGCGCCATAGACGGCGAGCGGCATGTCCGCCGTTACTGGAGAATAGGCGCACGGTGCCGTTGCCAGTTCCGCCAACAGCATTGCAGCCCGATCGGCATCCGGCGGCCTGTTGAACGCGCGGGCCCGGTGCGTCGAATGACTTCGGGCGGAGGAAAGGGGGGTGGCCGCCAGCATTCTTTGCATGAGTAGCACCTCTCGCCGGCACTACCAGCCTACCCCGAAGGACAGAACGAATCGCCAGCGCCAGCGCCAGATTATAGTGTTTATCGAGCGAATCAGTCTTACAAAGCGTGAATGCGCCGGTATGTCCTGCTTTGCGCCGGCGTGATTTGAGCAGCGGCGCGGTTCCGGCCGCGCCCACAGACCGGCGGCGGAATCATGCAGCTTTCAATCTTGCTAGCGACGAACCGGACGGGTCTGCTGGCGTGTTTCCAGAATCGCCCAAGCCTGTTCCTGGGCATCTCCGGAAATCGAAGTCATCGTGCGCGACAATTCAGGCGACGCGCAAAAGCGCGAGTTTCTCGCTCTTTGCCGGCGCGATTATTGCAATATCGTCGTTGCTGAGCCGTGCGACATGCGTACGAATTTTTCCGAAACTTTCCGGCTGGCGAAAGGCGAGTTCGTTTTCGTTATCGCCGACGACGATTTCTGCTTCGATCGCGCGGTCGCGTCGCTGCCGGGCGTGCTCGGAAAGTACAGCAAGGATCCCTCGGTCGTAGGCGCGACCGGAACCTATGCTGTCGAAGGGTCGCAAGGGACGTCGCTCGCCAGCTATCAGAACATAGAATCGGACGATGTCGTTGCTCGCGTGAACGGATACTTCAGCTATTCCGGACCAAACGTCTTTCTTTATGCGCCGATGCGGCGGGAAGTCGTCCAACGCGTCTTCGGTTTCATACATGCGATGCCCGCTTTATTTTCGTTTCACGATCAGGTTATGTCCTTACTGTATTTGCTCAATGGAAAATTTCGTCCGACTTAACCAGCTCTTGTATCTTTACGATGTTGGAGTCTGGGAGGTGGGCAACACCGCGCAAAAGCGCGACGTCGATTTTTATAAGGACGCCGGATTGGACCCGGCCATCAACAAACTGCATTGGTTTATGTGCGGCTTCGAGGGCGCAGTGCTAGCGCGCAACTCGGATGTGTTTCCCGATTATCCGCTTACCCAGCGCCAGGCCATTGCAGACCGCTGGTTCGCGGAAATGTTCACGCGCTTCAAAGGTCATGCGCGGCTCACATTCGACTCCCGTTTCACGGGCGAGGCCGACAGACTGTGCGCCAAATTGCTGACATCGACGGGACAACTGTCATTTCAGGGCATGCTGGCGGAAATTTGCGGCCTGATCGCTCTGTTTTCCAAGGACCACGCGCAACGCTATCACGATTTCTGGAGTGCAGCGCTCAACAGGCGGACGCCGATGCCGCGTGTTGCCAGCGTCGCAGCCGAAAGACGTGCAGTCTGAAAGTGATTGGTTCTGTTTGCTTGGGGGTTTGATGTCAACGCAGCAAGAGATGCCATGAAAGTTGTCATCTTAGCCGGGGGGCTCGGCACTCGCATTTCCGAGGAGAGCAATCTGCGGCCTAAACCGATGATCGAAATTGGCGGCAAGCCGATTCTCTGGCACATCATGAAGATCTATTCGGCGCACGGCGCCGACGATTTCGTGATCTGCTGCGGCTACAAAGGCTACGTCATCAAAGAATATTTCGCGAACTACTTCCTGCACATGTCGGACGTCACTTTCGACATGTCGGACCACAGCGTGATCGTACACCAGAGAAAAGCGGAGCCATGGCGGGTGACCCTGGTCGACACCGGGGAGGGTACGCAGACTGGCGGGCGGCTCAAGCGTGTCGCGCAGTACATCGAGAATGAAGAGGTCTTCTGCTTTACCTATGGCGACGGCGTCAGCAATGTGGATATTCGCGCATCGGTCGACTTCCATCGTCGTCACGGCAAAATGGCTACCATCACCGCGGTGCGCCCGCCCGGTCGCTACGGCGCCTTGGAGCGGGTTGGAGATCGAGTAACCTCGTTCATCGAGAAGCCGCGCGGCGATGGCGGCATGATCAATGGCGGCTTTTTTGTTCTATCCCCGCGCGTTCTCGATCTCATCGAAGGCGATGACAGCAGCTGGGAGGCATCTCCCATTATCCGTCTCGCATCCATGGGGCAGATGATGGCGTTTGAGCATCGCGGCTTCTGGCAGCCGATGGATACCTTGCGTGACAAGACGATGTTGGAAGAGCTTTGGGCATCCGGCAAGGCGCCATGGAAAATCTGGCATTGACGAACGCAACGGGCGCTTCGTTCTGGCGCGACAAGCGCGTCTTGCTGACGGGGCATACCGGATTTAAGGGTTCCTGGCTGGCGCTTTGGTTGCATCGGCTGGGCGCCAAGGTGGTGGGCATTAGCCTGCCCCCGGTGACTACGCCCAATCTTTATTCCGAAGCCAACATTAGCGCGCTTGGCCAAAGCCATATGTGCGATATTCGTGATGCTTCGGCACTCTCGGGGTTGGTCCGCGCCGCGCAGCCCGAAATCGTTTTCCATTTAGCCGCTCAGGCACTGGTTCGCGCGGGTTATCGGGAGCCGCTTGCGACTTTTGGAACCAACGTGATGGGCACGGCGCACGTGCTGGACGCGCTGCGTGGGATAGATGGCGTGCGTGTCGCGGTAATGGTGACGACCGACAAGGTCTATCGTGATCACGAACCGTCTCGGCCCTATCGTGAAGATGACGCGCTCGGCGGGCATGATCCTTACAGCGCCAGCAAGGCGGCGAGTGAACTCATCATCGCCAGCTACCGCGATGCCTTCCTCTCGGCGCAAGGCGTCGCGGTGGCCAGCGCCCGGGCCGGAAACGTGATCGGCGGGGGTGATTGGTCGGACGACCGCGTGATTCCCGATGCAATTCGCGCCTGGCAGTCCGGCCGGGTCTTGGAGATCCGTCGCCCGCAGGCCGTACGTCCCTGGCAGCACGTGCTGGAACCGCTCAACGGCTATCTGACCCTGGCGCAGAGCCTGTGGCAGCAACCGGCTCTGGCTGGCGCCTATAACTTCGGTCCTGACGCCAACGAAGTCGTGCGTGTGCGCGAATTGGTTGAATTGGCGCGTGCCGCATATGGCGAGGGCGAAGTGTGTTACGGCGACGGCACCGAAGGTCCGCAGGAATCGGCTTGGCTTACGCTCGACGTTGCCAAAGTGGAGCAAATGCTCGGCGTTACACCGAGATTGCCGCTGGTGCAGGCCGTCGCGCGGACGATGGCGTGGTACCGCGCGCGCAGAGAAGGCGCCGATGCGCGGCAACTATGCCTCGCCGATATTTCAGATTTTGAGCATCGTGCACTGAATCGATCCACCGCGCCTAAGATTCGCAGACATGCGGTTTGAACCGATACCGCTTTCCGGCGCCTATCTGGTCTACCTCGAACCACGCGTGGACCCGCGCGGCATGTTCGCCCGCGCTTTTTGCGTGGAGGAATTTTCCGCTCACGGGCTCGAAACGTCGTTTGTGCAGGCGAATATCAGTATGAATGCGCATGCCGGCACGGTGCGCGGAATGCACTTTCAGAACGCGCCGCATGCCGAAGTCAAGCTCGTGCGCTGCACCAAAGGTGCAATCTACGATGTCGTCGTCGATATGCGAGAAGGGTCGGAGACATATCTTCGCTGGTTTGGCGCCGAGCTGTCGGAAGAAAACGGATTGACAATGTACGTGCCGAAAGGATTCGCGCATGGCTACCAGGCGCTTAGCGACGGCGCGACTACGTTCTACATGGTGAGCGCCTTTTATGCGCCCGACTCCGAGGGCGGATTGCGGTTTGACGATCCGCGTTTGGCGATCAAGTGGCCGCGTGGCGTTACCGACATATCGGACAAGGACGCCAAATGGCCGCTACTACCCCCTTGATCTTGCTGACCGGTGCAACCGGCTTTGTGGGACGGCAGGTGTTGCAAGAACTTGCCAAGGGAAATTGCCGGGTGCGTGTCGTCGTCAGGGAAGGCAAGCAGGATCAGATTCAACAATCGCCCGCGATTGAAAAAGTCGTTGCGACGCCGGACCTGTGGTCCGAAAGTGTCGCATGGTGCGCCGATGCCTGCCGGGGCGTCGATAGCGTGATCCACGTCGCCTGGTATGCCGAGCCCGGCGCGTATCTCCAATCGCCAAAGAATTTGGATTGCCTGGCGGCGACTGTGCGGCTTGCGCAAGGGGCAACGCAGGCGAAAATTCGACGCTTTGTCGGTGTCGGGACCTGTTTTGAGTATGATCTGAGCGCGGGCCATTTGAGTATCCAAACGGCGCTGCGGCCGTCGACACCTTATGCCGAGGCAAAAGCTGCCGCGTTCGCGGAGCTCTCGCGATCGCTCCCGCAGCAAGGGATTGAGTTTGCCTGGTGCCGGTTATTTTACCTGTACGGGGTGGGCGAGCATGAACGGCGGCTGGTGCCCTATCTGCGCAGCAAACTTATGGCCGGGGAACCTGCCGAGTTGACCAGCGGCGAACAAGTCCGCGACTATTTGGATGTCCGCGATGCCGGTCGAATGATTGTGGACGCTGCGCTGGGCACGGTGCAAGGCCCGGTCAACATCTGCTCCGGCATCCCCACGACGATAAGACAGCTTGCCGAGCGGATTGCCGACGAATACGGCCGCCGGGATTTGCTCCGTTTCGGGGCTCGTCCGAGCAACCTAGTCGACCCGCCCTGCGTGGTCGGCGTGCGCGCACCCAGCTAGACCGGCGTTTTTCACCGCCCCGATAGGCCCATAAGCTTGGTTAATCCCTGTTAACCATTGTCCTATAGGACTGTGAGGCGCCGCCGCTCGCTGCAGGAAAACGCCAATGAAAGCTCGCCTAGAACCGCGAATCAATCTCGAAGGACGCACGGCGCTGGAAACGGTCATCCCGCTATCCACGCCCTTCGTCGTGTTCGTCGATCCGGCGAGTTCCTGCAATTTCAAGTGCACGTTCTGTCCGACCGGCCATCGCGACATGATTGCCGAGACCGGGCGCTTTCAGGGCGTGATGAAACTGGATGTGTTCCAAAAGATCGTCGATGACCTCGGCGAATTCGACAAGCCGATTAAAGTGCTGCGCATGTACAAAGATGGCGAGCCGTTCCTCAATAAGCGGTTGGCCGAGATGGTCGCTTACGCGAAGCGGACAAAACATATCGAATACATCGACACGACCACGAACGGCACGTTCATTTCTCCCGACCGCGTCGGTCCGGTTATCGAAGCGGGGATCGACAAAATCAATATTTCGGTCGACGGGATGACCGAGGATGCTTACGCGAAATTCACCGGATTCAAGTTCGACTTCAAAAAATTTGTCGACAACGTCAAATGGCTGAACGCCAACAAGGGCAATTGTGAAATCGTCGTCAAGATTCCCGGTGAACTCATCACCGAGGCGCAGCGCCATGAATTTTTCGACACGTTCGGCGATCACTGCGACCGCATTTTCGTCGAGAACTTTGCACCCTGCTGGCCGGAATTCGATATTGAGAAGCATACCGGCGTCAAAATCAGCAAAGGTATATACCAGCAGGACATCGGCGATACCGACACCTGCCCGTACATTTTCTACGGCTATTCGGTGAACGCCGACGGTCTCGTCAGTTCCTGCTTCCTGGATTGGGGCCGCAAGCTTGTGATCGGCGACGTACGCCGACAATCCATGAAGGAGATTTGGAATTCCGAGTTGATGAATGCGCTGCGGCTACAGCATCTCGAGGGACGCCGGCGGCAGAATGGCGTCTGCGGCAATTGCGGACAGCTCAGCCACTGCTTGCCCGACAATATCGATGCTCACCGCCTGGCGCTGCTGGATAAGTTCAAAAAGCTCGTCCTCGTCAATCCGGCCGTCCAGGCTCCGGGCGGCACGCGCGAATTCACCAACATGGCGGCGGAATGAAAGTCCTGCATGTCACACCGCACCTCGGGGGAGGTGTCGGAAAAGCGCATGCAGCCATCAGCGCCGCCTTGCCGAAAGAGGCGGTGGAGCAGACCTTTCTTTTGCTCGAGGAGCCCCGCGACCGCCGTTACGCGGAGACGATCAAAGCCGGCGGCGCGCGCGTCGTCATCGCCGACGGGCTCGATCATGTGGCCCGGCTGGCGGGTGCGGCCGACATTGTCCAGTTCGAATTCTGGAACCATCCGCGTCTGTTTGAATGTCTAGCCCACTGCGCCTTTCCTGCGCTGCGCAGTGTATTCTGGTCGCATATTTCAGGCCTCTCCAAACCGTGGATTCCGCCCGGTTTGATGGAAGGGGCCGGACGCTTCGTGTTCACGACCGAGGCTTCGCGCGCGATTCCCTCGATAGCCGTTATGGCTGAGGCCGCACGACGGAAAATCGCCGTTATCAATAGCGGCTTCGGTTTTTCCGACGGCCGACGGCGGGCGCCCTCGAAAGACAGAAAACCGGCCATTGCGTATCTTGGGACCGTTGATTTCGTGAAAATGCACCCGGGATTTTTCGACGCCATCGATGGCCTGGTCGGCAATGATATTAGAAGTTTCTGTTTGGGGTTCGCTCGATCCGTTAGGCCCGGTGGCCGAACGTGCGCGCGCCATGCGCCATCCGGAGCGCATCAAATTCTGCGGGGAAACAACAGACCCTGCGGTCGCGCTTTCGGAGACCGATATCTTTTTCTATCCTTTGCAACCAGATCACTACGGTACGGCCGAGAATGCGCTCGTTGAAGCAATGTCTTTGGGGCTGACGCCGGTTGTCATGGACAATCCGGCGGAAATAGCGATCGTCGGCGACAGCAGGACCGGATTTATCGCGCGATCCGTCGGAGAATGTATCTCGTTGCTACAAATGCTGCTCTTATTGCCTGAACTGCGCGAAAAAATTTCGCGTAATGCCATCCGTCACGTTGCGGAAACGCGGACACCGGCGCAATCCGCGCTGGATTTCATGATCCTATGGCTCGGGCTGCTCAGCGAGCCGAAAACGAATTGTCAATTTCAAGCCGCCATTGGCGAGAGCCCGGCGGATTGGTTCCTCGCGACGCAACGCTTGCCCGGGGCGGCATGGACGCCGCCAAGTTGGAAAAGCGCGCAACAACCGTCGAAGGGTACGCTAGCGCACTTCGAAAGCGTCTTTACCGGCGATGTGTCTCTTGCCCGACTGCGGCGATAGACAAGGTGTCTGGTCAGCGGATCAGCCGTCCTTCAGGCACGCAAGGTCCGAACATCGTAGGCCACGACCGGGCGATGGAAGCCTTTGAGATTGAGTTCTCCGGTCTGCTCGACATCGGCAATCGCTTCAATTGCCGCATAAACCTTGCGATCAACCAATATCTGCCCAGCGCCGGCTTCCCCGCATAGCCGCGCGGCCAGGTTCACGACGGAACCGATGGCGGAATAATCAAACCGGCCTTCGAATCCGATGCGCCCCATCGTGGCGTAGCCATGGGAGATGCCAAGACCAAAGCCGAGCTCATGGCCGTATTTGCGCCATTGCACCGCGAGCTTTTCGACTTCTTCCCGCATCTCCACCGCCATACGCACGGCGCGAACTGCGGGCTCCGGACAGGGCAGGGGGTCGTTGAAAAGCACCATCAAGCCGTCGCCGGCGTATTTGTCGAGCGTGCCCTCATGCTTATGGATGAGCGCTCCGAGGCAGGTATGATATTCGTTCAACAGGCTCATCACCTCTTCAGGCTCCGCATTTTCCGCAAAGGTGGTGAAACCGCGCAGATCGCAAAACACGACGCTGATGTCCCGGCGATGACTTTCCAGAATTTTTTCGTGGCCGCCGGAAGAAAGAATTGCCTCGGCCACTTGCGGCGCCAGAAATCGTTTTAGCCGGCCGACCCGCTCGATTTCCGTTATCTGATCGGCGACGCGCTGCTCAAGCGTCTTGTTCCACAATACGAGGTCTGCCGCCTGCGCAGTGACCGTGTCGTGCAGTTCCTTGATGCGCAGCACCGATTTAACGCGCGCGACCAGCGACATCTGGTCGACCGGCTTGGTCAGATATTCGTCGGCCCCGGCATTGAGACCCTCGACGACGTCTTTGCTGTCGGCCTTGGCGGTCACCAGGATGATCGGCATGAACGGCATGCTGGCGTCCGCCTTGATCCGGCGGGTGACTTCGATGCCGTCGATCTTCGGCATCATCACGTCGAGCAGGATAAGGTCCGGCAGATGCTGCTTGGCGGCGGCCAGCGCTTCCTCGCCGTCGCCTGCCTGCAGTAATTCGTAACCGTGGGTTTCCAGACGCGTGACAAGAATATCGCGGTTGGTCTCGTTGTCGTCGACAATCAAAATGCGCGGCGGCTTGTGCATGACGGGAAGCGCCCCAAAACTATTTTAGGTATTCATTGATCTTGGCCAGCAATTGGCGGGGACTATAGGGCTTGGTGACATAGGCGTCGCATCCGGCCGCGCGCGCCTTGGCCTCGTCGCCGCTCAGCGCATAAGACGTGACCACGATGATCGGGATTGCCTTCAATTCGGCATTGGCCTTGATGCGCCGCGTCGCTTCGTAGCCGTCCATGACCGGCAATTGAATGTCCATCAAGATCAGATCGGGCTTATGCTTTGTTGCTTGGGCAACAGCCGCTTCGCCGTCATGGGCCTCGATCATCTCAATATCGATGCTGCCCAGGAGATCGCGCAGGATTTGCCGATTGTCTTCCTGGTCTTCGACTACAAGGATGCGTTTGGTCATGCTGGCTCTACCTGTCGCTCGACGTTGAGGGGGACGCTGAATGAAAACGTCGACCCATGCCCGAGGCTCGAGTTCGACCCACAATCGGCCGCCATGCATCTCTACAATCCGCTTCGAAATGGCGAGGCCCAGACCGGTGCCACCTTTTTCCTTGGTGGTGGACGAATCGGCCTGCTGGAATTCTTCGAAGATTTTGTGCTGATCCTCTATCGCGATGCCTGGACCGGTATCGCGTACCGATATCGTGAACGATCCGTTCGCAGCTTCCGCCTTGATCGCGACCTCGCCCTTGTCGGTGAATTTGATCGAATTACCAACAAGATTGAGCAGGACCTGAGTCAGCCGGCGTTCGTCGCCGTGCGCGGCCGGAAGTTTTTGCGGAAGTTCGACCTTCAGTTCCAGTTTTTTATTCTTCGCCAGCGATTCGACCGAGCTGAACACGCTATGGACGATATCCTTGACCGAATAATCGGCCAGCGTCAGCGTCAATTGCCCGGCTTCGATCTTGGAAAGATCGAGGACGTCGTTGATCAGCCCGAGCAGATGCTTGCCGTTGCTTTGAATGCGAGTCAGCACGCCGCGCATCTTTTCGGTCGGCTCGCCGTAGATGTTATCCATGATGAGTTCGGTATAGCCGAGGATGGCGTTCATCGGCGTACGCAATTCGTGGCTCATGTTGGCGAGGAACTGCGACTTGTGCCTGCTGGCTTCCGCGAGTTGCCGGCTCTTGTCCTGGATTTCGTCGAACAGCCGGACGTTCTCGATGGCGATGCCAGCTTGGTCGGCAAAGGTCGTCACCAGCTCGATTTGCTTGTCGGTGAACGGCTGCATGGCATGACGCGCCAACAAAATCACACCGATGGGTTTTCCCTCGCGCAGCAGCGGCACGCCGAGAACACTGCGATAGTCGGCCTTTTTCTGGATCTCGACCATCGTGTATTCGGAGTCCGTCGTGACATCGGGCACATGGACGACCTTGCCTTCGAGCACGGTGCGCCCGATCACGCTGCCGCGGCCGGGCTGTGCGGCACGCTCTTGAGAAAATCCGTGGTCTCCTGCGGAAACCCATAGGTCGTGGCGTAATAATAGGTTCGGCCGTCCTGGCGCGTGATGGCGGCCATATCGGCGTCGCACAGCCGTGCCGCCGACTCGGTCAGCGTATCGAGCACCGTCTGAAGGTCGAAAGTCGAGCGGCTGATCACCTTCAGCACGTCGGCGGTGGCGGTCTGCTGCTGCAGCGACTCGCTCAGATCGTCGGTGCGCTGGTGCAGCTCGTTGAGCAGCCGCGTATTCTCGATGGCGATGACGGCCTGCGCGGCGAAGTTCGTCACCAGTTCGATCTGCTTGTCGGTGAACGGCCGAACCTCTTGGCGGTAGATGACGATGGCGCCGACCAGTTCGTCGTCCTTGAGCATCGGCACGGCGACGGCAGAGTGCGCGCCGCCGAGCTGTGGCAGGCGGACCTGGCACGTGATTCCGGGTCGCGCAGCACATCGGCAGTGTGGACCACCTTGCTTTGTCGCAAGGCGCGATCGAGCAGGCTGTCCCGCTTGCGGCGAAACTGGCCCGAGCTGCGCTTGAGTATTCCTCAAGTCGCGCGGTGGCACGCCGATGGCCGCCGCCCAGTGGAATACCTCGCCATCGCAACGGAACAGCGTGCCGAACTTGGCCTCGCAAATCCGCGTGGCATTCTCCAGCATTGCTCGAACACCGGCTCAAGCTCGCCCGGCGAACTGCTGATGACCTTGAGCACCTCGGAGGTGGCGGTCTGCTGCTCCAGCGACTTGCTCAGATCGTCGGTGCGCTGGCGCAGCTCCTTGAGCAGCCGCGTGTTCTCGATGGCGATGACGGCCTGCGCGGCGAAGTTCTGCACCAGCTCGATCTGCTTGTCGGTGAACGGACGCACTTCCTGGCGGTAGATGACAATGGCACCGACCAGCTCATCGTCCTTGAGCATCGGCACGCCAAGTAAGCGTGCGCGCGCCGCCGTGACTTCGCCGGCCGCGGATTGCTCGACAGGCTTCGTCGGACCGAATGTCGACGATGTGGACGACTTGCTTGGTCTGCCACGACGCGATCGACCGGGGTAGCGCCGGGCCTTGGATCGCGATGGCTACGCTGCTCGGCGAAACTCGACCAATGCGGGCGCGCACGTGCACAGCGCGGCCGGATCGAAATTCATCGCCTTCGTACCGGAACAAAACTGCCAAACTTCGCTTCGCAGATGCGCGTCGCGTTCTCCAGCATCGCGTCGAACACGGGCTCCAGCTCGCCCGGCGAACTGCTGATGACCTTGAGCACCTCGGAGGTGGCAGTTTGCTGCTCCAGCGACTCGCTCAGATCGTCGGTGCGCTGGCGCAGCTCGTTGAGCAGCCGCGTGTTTTCGATGGCGATGACGGCCTGGGCGGCGAAGTTCTTGACCAGATCGATCTGCTTGTCGCTGAACGGACGCACCTCCTGGCGGTAGATGACAATGGCGCCAACCAATTCGTTGTCCTTGAGCATCGGAACTGCGACAACTGAACGTGCGCCGCCATATTTGGCGGATGGCATCGGTGTTGGATCTAGCTGCGCGTCAAGAACCTGGGCGACGACCTTCTCCCGAAACATGCGGCCGAGCACATCGTTTCTATTTTCTGGATTAAACGGACCGCGTTGCCTCTGAAATTCAACAAGCTCAGGTGGCGTACCGGTGCTGGCGACGCGGTGTAATAGTTCGCCGTCGTAGCGGAACAAGGTGCCGTACTTGGCCCCGCAGATGCGGGTGGCGTTGTCCAACATCGCATCGAACACCGGCTCCAGTTCGCCGGGCGAACTGCTGATAACGCCAAGTACCTCCGAAGTCGCGGTCTGCTGCTCCAGCGACTCGCTCAGATCGTCGGTGCGTTGGCGCAGCTCGTTGAGCAGCCGGGTATTTTCGATGGCGATGACGGCCTGGGCGGCAAAGTTCTGCACCAGCGCAATCTGCTTATCGGAAAATGGTTTAGGCTGTTGGCGGTAGAGAACAAACGTGCCAAGCAGCACACTCTCCTTGCGCAGCGCAACGGTCAGCAGAGTATGGATGCCGAACTGATCGACTATCGTGCGAGCGCGCGGGTTGTCCCTGCGGTAGCCCGTGTCCTCGGCGATATCAGCGATATGCACGAGAGGAGCGCCTGCCACGATACGCTCCAAGGTGAGAGAGTTTTCAGGCGTGCGCGGACCACTTTGCCGTATCCAATCAAGATAGCGAGCCTCGCCGTGAGCGGCGACAAGATGGAATAATGCGCCCTCATAAGAGTAGACATGCCCATAGTCAGCCTGGCAAAACCGCATTGCACTTCCGACCATTGCATCAAAGACCGGCGTGAGGTCGCCCGGCGATCTGTTGATGACCTGCAATATTTCTGCAGTTGCCGTCTGCTGCTCCAGCGACTTGCTCAGATCGTCGGTGCGTTGGCGCAATTCCTTGAGCAGCCGGGTATTCTCGATGGCGATCACGGCCTGAGCGGCGAAGTTCGAAACCAGCTCGATCTGCTTGTCGGTGAACGGCCGCACTTCCTGGCGGTAGATGAGAATGACGCCGATTAACTCATTCTCCTTGAGCATCGGCACGCCGAGTGTGGTGCGGGCGCCCGCTTGCTTCGCCAGCCGCGTATTGCTGAAGGCTTCGTCGGACTGAATATCGACGATATGGACCGTCTGCTTGGTCTCGATGACGCGGCCCACCGGGGTAGCGCGCGGGACCTTAGGATCGCGATGCAGCTGTTCGGCGAACGCTTCGGGAGCGCCGTGCATGGCGCCCAATCGAAATTCATCACCTTCGACCAGCACCAGATTTGCAAAACTCGCTTCGCAAATGCCGAGTCGCATTGACCAGAATCGATTCGAATACGGGCTTCAGGTCGCCCGGCGAGCTGCTGATGACCTTGAGCACCTCTGACGTCGCGGTCTGCTGCGCCAGCAATTCACGCAACTCGCTGAGCAGCCGCGTGTTCTCGATGGCGATCACGGCCTGAGCGGCGAAGTTCTGTACCAACTCGATCTGCTTGTCGGTGAACGGCCGCACCTCCTGGCGGTAGAAAGAGATGCAGCCGATCAACTCGTTCTCCTTGAGCATCGGGACATTGATAACGGTCCGAGCGCCTGCGAGTTCGACGAGCGAGACAGGCCCAGGCTCGCCGTCGTGGTAGGCTTTCTCTGCCCGCATGTCAGTGATGTGGTCCACCTGCTTCGTTGCAACAAGACGGCCAAGGGGATTCACCGGCGTGGGACGAATTACGGGTTCAATGCGACGCTGTTCGGCAAACGCCGGCGGCGCGTTGTGGAGTGCAACAGTGCGGAATGAACCTTCTTCACAAAGAAGCAGTACACCGAATTTGGCCTCACAGAGCCGCGTCGCGTTGTCGAGCATTGCGTCGAAAACCGGCTCCAGCTCGCCCGGCGAACTGCTGATGACCTTGAGCACTTCGGAGGTCGCCGTCTGCTGCTCCAGCAACTCGCGTAGTTCGCTGAGTAGCCGCGTATTCTCGATGGCGATGACGGCTTGTTTTGCGAAATTGCTCACCAGCTCGATCTGCTTGTCGGTGAACGGCCGAACTTCCTGGCGGTAGATGGCGAAGATGCCGATCACCTCATTTTCTTTGAGCATCGGAACGTTAAGAATGGTTCGGAAGCCCCCGAGTTTGACGGCGGCCAGGAAAACGGGTTCTTCCCCGATGTAGGCGGGGTCTTTCGTTACATCCACGATATGAACCGTCTGCCTTGTCTCGATCGTACGACCGAAGGCAGTTTGTCGGACTCGGCCGTTGTGGTCCGCGCTGCCAGAACTCGGCAAACGCTGGTGGTACGCCCAGCATCGCAGCCGCGCTCACCGAGCCGTCCTCGACCCGAAACAGCATGCCAAAATTGGCCTCGCAGATTCGTACGGCATTCGCCAGCATGGCCTTGAAACACCGGCTCCAGCTCGCCCGGCGAACTGCTGATGACTTCGAGCACCTCGGAGGTCGCGGTCTGCTGCTCCAGCGCTTCGCTCAGCTCGTGCGTACGCACCTCCACCTTCTGTTCCAGATCGGCGTAGGATTCCTGCAAACGCCCGGTCATGTCGTTGAATTGGTCGGCGAGCGCCTCCAGTTCGTCGCCGGTCTTGACCGAAATGCGTTGCGTTAAATCGCCGCCAGCAATCCGCGCGGCGCCGGTCCGCAAAGCCTGGATCGGCACCATCATCCGGCGCGCCAGAAATATGCCGGCAAGCGCCGCCAGCAAGAGCGCGCCGAACAGCACCAGCGCCGTGCGTTGCAAAGAGGCGATCAGCGGCTCGTAGGCCTCCGCCACCGGCAACTCGACGAACACAGTCCAGCCGAGCGGCTCCACCGGCGCATAGGCGGTCAGCACCTGCCGACCTTGGACATCGGTCGCCGTTTCGATCTCCGGCGCCGCGGCGCCTGTCTCGTGTTGGCGCGCCGCTTGCACCTGAGCCAGCCGGGTCATATCCGTTTTACGCAGCACCAGACTGATGTCCGGATGCGCGATCAGGCGGCCCTGCTTATCCACCACATAAGCGTCGCCGTGCTGGCCGACCTTGATCTTCGACACCACGTCCCAGATCAGCTTGAGATTGACTTCCGCGATGCTGACGCCGGCGTCGCGGCGCGTGCCGGCGAGCGACAGCGTCATGTAGGGTTCGGAGTCGCGGCGGAAATAAACCGGACCGTAATAGACCTTGTTCTTCACCGCGTCGGTGAATTTCGGCTCCTTCGCCAGATCGAGACCGCTGCCGACGACATCCATCGCCAATCGCGACACCCGCAATTGCTCCTTGCCGCTGGCGTCGACCTGCGCCAGTTCGGTGATCGCAGGAACCTGACGCAACAGGCGTAGCGCATCGAAGCGGCGCTGCTCGATGGTCCCCGCCGACCAGAGCAACTGCGTCGTCCAGCCCACCTGACTTTCGATTTCCTTGATGAACTGGCCGATCTTGGCTGCCGCCGATTCCGCCTGCTCATGCTGGATCTGGATCAATGCGTCTCTGTGTTCACGATAGGAAACCCATATTTCAAACACGCCGTTGGTCACCAGCGCAACGCAAACCACGGCGACGAACAGCCCGGCATATTTCAGGAACAGGCGACTGCGGATCTTCTGCGGCAACGCAGCGCCGGTTGTTTCGGTTTGCAGGGGTGCCGCGCGATCGGTCATTCGATCACCTCGTCGGCGCGCGCGAGCACCTGCGACGGTACGCTGAGGCCGAGCGCCTTGGCGGTCTTCAGGTTGATGACCGTCTCGTACTTGGTCGGTGCCTGCACCGGCAGGTCGGCCGGCTTCTCGCCCTTGAGGATACGGTTGACGTACCCGGCTGCTTGCCGGAACGCGTTGACGTTATCAGGCCCATAGAAGGCCAGGCCGCCGGCGGCGACGAAGAAACGTTCGAAATAGATCGCGGGCAGCTTGTGCCGCGCCGCCAGCTTAATGATCAGATCGCGATGACGCACCGCCGCGGCGCTCCCCGTCAGGATCAGACCGCCATTCGGAGTTCGCGCGTAAGCCGCGACGGCGCGCTCGATCTCGCCGGCGTCGCGCATATCGACCGGGTTGACCTCCACCCTGAGCGACGGCGCCACGGCCTGGATGGCGGCAAACTCGCTGATTGCAAAGCCTTGGGTGGCATCCCGCAGGACCGCCACGCGCGTCACGCCCGGCGCGATCTCTTTGAGCAGCTCCAGCCATTTCCCGCTGATGCTGTATTCGAAATTCATGAAACCGGTAGCGTTGCCGCCCGGCCGCGCCAGGCTGTCGACGAAGCCGCCGCCGACCGGATCGATGACGATCGTGAACACGATCGGTACGGTGCGGGTCGCCTGCAGCAGCGGCCCCAGGGTCGACGTGCCACCGGCCAGGATGACGTCGGGCGCGAGCGCGGCCAATTCCGTCGCCTGTCTGCGAAGATCGGCGACATTGCTCGTGGCCCAGCGGGTGTCGATCTGCAGGTTGCGGCCGATGGTCCAGCCCAAGAGCGCCAGTCCCTGCTGGAACGCCCCGACACGGGCCTGCCATGCCGTATCGTCCGCGGCTGCGGGCAAGAGTATGCCGACGCGCCGCATCCGATCGAGCTGCTGCGCGCGCGCGGCCAGCGGCCACGTCGCCGCGGCGCCGCCGAGAGCCAAGATGAACTCGCGCCGCTTCATGTTCCCCCCACAAGGAGCATGGGCTTTATAATCATGGAAATATAGCAGCCTTAGACCCGGTAGCGAGCGGGAAATGGCGCGCTTTAGACGTGTGTTTTTGCCGATTTCATTAACGGTCGAGGCCAACAAGCCCGCACGGCAATCCTTGCACGACAGAGGCCAATTTCAAGCGGTAGCCGGGATGATCGGCAGCAGTAGGTAGGGCTCTTTTCCCGGTGCAAAGTGTAGCCGGTTGCGGCCGCCGAAGATTGCGGCGGGGCGATCCTGCGGGTCGTTGTGCAGCAAGTTGCCGACGCCGCGCATCGGGTAGGGGGCATTGGCGAAGCCTTTGTCGCCTAGGGCGTGATCGAAGTCATTGCCGCGCACGTTGAGCACGAGGCGATAGCCCGGCGGCACCACGATCGAGGTCGGCAGGATCTCGATGTCGAGTTCGACCGGCTCACCCGGCTTGAGCGGCCAGATTTCATCGTGCGGATGATAGGGACGATACGGCAGACTGCGTTTCGGATCGAGCTTGCGCTGTGAGGCGCGCAGCCAGCCCAAGCCGATCGGCACACACGGGTCGTTTGAGCCGACAAAGAGAACCTCTTTGTCGTTCGGATCGAACAGGCGAAGCGCGAGGAAGATGTCGGCGTCGGTGGTGTCCGATGAGACGAAGAGTTTGGCCGCCACCGGCCCAGTGATCTCGAATTCGTTCGGCTGCGCCGGCATCACGAACCGAACGCCGTCGCCGGTGGTTTCGTATTCGATGGTCGTGCCGGACTTAGGCTTGCGGCCAAGGGTGCGGCTAGCGGGATCGAGGTAGAACTTAGTCCACTGCGTGCGCGTCAACGGCCATTCCTGCTCGTCGCGAACCACGAACTTCTCGCCGGGGTGCCGAACGTGGAGCTGGACCGGCGGTTGTTTGTCCCAGCCGGTATTCTCGCCTTTGAGGAAATGGCCAAAAAAGCGCTTCTGCAATTTCTCGCCGTCGGCGCGATAAAACGGCGAGAAGTGCGAATCGCCGTGCACCTGCAGCCATTTCTGTTTGGAAGCGGCGGCGAGATAACCCTCGAAATTGCCGCGCGGATGCAATCCGATGCCGCCCCAGTTTGCCGCCGAGAGAAGCGGCACGGTAATCTTGTCGAACTTCGGCGAGCGCTCGCGGTAATAGTCGCCGTCCAACGGCCGTTTCAGAACCTCGGGACCTGGATCGATGCGGTTCTTCGCCAGCACGTCGTCCGGCAATGTCTCCGGCCCCGCCACCAACTCGCCGGTCACCCAGCTGCGCGCGCCGCGGTTGCCATAGCCGTACTGACGTTCCACCAAAGTGCGGTTGAACCAGGTTCCGAGGAACGTGGACAGAATACCGCCGTGCCGCGACAGGTCGCGGTAATAGTCCGCCGCGCCTTCCCACACGCAAATTGCCGCCAAATGCGGAGGCTGCAGCGAGGCGACGTACCATTGATTCATCGCGTAGTAGGAGATGCCGTTGAGGCCGACCTTGCCGTTGCTCCACGGCTGGGCCGCGGCCCACTCGATACAATTGTAGTAGTCTTGACGCTCGCGCGGCGACCAGACCTCCATCTGGCCGGGCGAGTGACCGGCGCCGCGGCTGTCGACGCGAATGCAGATATAGCCGTCGGGCACCCACTTCTCGGGATCGACCACCTCCCAGTTCTGGTACTTGTTGGTCGAACCCTCGGCGACCTCAGGATAGCGGCTAATCATGTTGTTCCAGCTACCTTTGTAAAAGGTGTCCTGGAACGCCAAGCCTTTGGCGTAAGGCCCCAAGCTCATGATGACGGGATAGCGTCCCTCGTCGAGCGGCCGGAAGATATCGGCGCGCAGAATGACACCGTCATCCATCGGGATCGGAACGTCCCAATCGATGCGCATACCATCGGCCACGGTGCTCTGAGTTCGCTCCATGATTTCCTTCCGCGGGCGAGTGGTGCCTGCGGCCGCATTCACGGCATTCGTTTCCGATGCTCCTGAACGCGGCCGCGTCGGCTACCAGGCTGATTAATTGCTACTGATTGACCTGGATATTGTTTTCCTGGATGACCTTACTCCAGCGCGCGATTTCACTCTTAAGGATCGCGCGGCCCGCCTCCGGCGAACGCTGGTCTTTCGGGTAAGCCGACACCCCCTCCGCTGCCCATGTCTTGAGAATTGCAGGATCGGTAACGACGGCGGCTTCCAGCGCCGCATTTAGTGTTTTGATCACTGCATCCGGTGTTCCGGCGGGCGCGAACATCGCTTCCCAGAACTGGATTTCAAGCTTGGGCCCGTACATCTTCACAAAACTGTCGGCTTGCGGAAACTCCGGCATCTTGTCTTTTTGGGTGACCCCAAATGCCTTCAACTTCCCGGACGCAACAAATGGCCCCACCTGTTGCGGTGTCCCAAAAGAAAGATCGACATGGTTTCCCATGACGTCGGTCAGCATGGGAGCGCCGCCACGGTAAGGAATGAGGTCGATAGGGACCTTGGCTTCCTGCGACAATAGCGTTGTGGCGAGATGGCCGGTGGCGCCGAATCCGGGGATCGCTGCCTTCATCCGCTGTGTCTTCATCAGTGCGATCAATTCGTTGAGCGAATTCGCGCTCAGCGTCGGGCGGCCGACCAGAACCAATGGATTGCGATAGATGAACATCACCGGCGCTAGGTCTTTTTCCGTATCGTACGGAAGCTTTTTGAAGAGCGTAGCGTTGGCGGATATTTGCAGATTGTGAACAAGCAACGTGTAGCCGTCCGGCGTGGCGTGAGCGACGCGGTTGGTGCCGGTGATCGTGCTGCCACCGGTAACGTTTTCGACGACGAAATTCTGCTTCAGCTTTGCCGACAGTGCATTTGCAATCACGCGGGCGAGCTGATCGACGGGCCCGCCGGCCGAGTAGGGCACGATGATGGTGACGGTGCGATCGGGATATGGCTGCGCCAAAGCAGGTGCAGCGACGGCGACAAGGCCAAATACGGCCAACATGGCAGTAACGACGCGATTCATGGGGCTCCTCCTACGGCGACGTTCTTTCTTTGAAGCCCGTGTTTTCTTTCGATCGGGCTTCATTTCGACGGCATTTCGTCAACGAAAGCCGATTTGAATTCGATCTTCATCAGCGCTTCGGTTGTAGGCCGTCAAGCGCTGAGTTGCGGTTCGGCACGGAAATTGTAGATGCGCTTCCAGTCTGCAAGCGCAGCGCGCTGCGGTCGTTGGTAAAGCAGGCGTTGGCTGGCGCCCAAGCCGATGCTGTGGCTGAGCTCCGCCATCGCCTCGGTCGTTTTGAGCAGAACGGCGTTGCAGTCGAGGATAAGGGCACCGTCGACTTCTTTGAGATTCTCCCGGCGAATGATCGCATTGACCGTCGCGCAGGCGGCGAGGATTACCTCTGCGCCCTGCGCGGCTAGCCGACGCGCTTCGCTGATAAAACGCTCCCGCATTTCACCTGGGCTGCTGAAGGCATTCTGTACTTCGTTGAAATCGATGCCGAGGTCACCAAACGGGATATGGCGCGAACCCAGCCCGTACTCGAAAGCCTTGCGATCGTAATACTGCGACTGTTTGGCGTGGAAGGCGACGCCCGAAAATTTGTGGCCGTACATGCAGGCTGCCAGCATCGACGTCTCGCCCAGCCCGAAAACCGGAATTGGCACCACTTCGCGGGCTTCCTGCATGGCAGGATCGAGGAAGCAGCCGATGGCGATGGCGTCGTAACCCTTCTCGCCGGCCTGGATCATTTTGTTGAGAACGCCGCCTGGCGCAAAGCTGTTCATGGCAACGATGGCGTTGTAGTGCAGATCCATGGAGCCGTTGTCGACACCGTTGATGTGAATCTCGGTGTCCGGGCGCTTGATGCTGTCGAGATGTGCGGTCAGTGTGTTGCGGTAATCGTGCAGCCTGTGAATGGGAGTGCTGCTCTGCCACCAGATTTTCATGGGTTGATTCCTCGCGTGTTGTGGGGTTCACGGATTTGTTTTCAGGGCTTGCTCCACTCGAGCGGTCGGATGCGGCCGAGTGTCGGGATCGATCCGCACATAACGTAGAATCATATCGGCGATATGGTTCTCACGCTGCTGCAGCCGGCGCGGGTTCATGATGTCGATGTGGAAGAGGGCGTTGAGCGTGTGCTGATGGGCGACGTAATAAGCCGACAGGCTGGAAATCGAGATGTAGAGATCGATGGGATCGATCCCGGGCCGGAAAATCCCTTTGGCTACGCCGCTTTGCAGTAAATCGTTCAAGGCGTCGACAAGCTGCTGATACATTCCGCCGATGAGTTTCGAGCGTTTGACGTGTTTTCCGCCATGGAAGTTTTCGCTCGCCAATAGTTTCCCGTATTCGGGATGCTCGACCCAGATCGACATCAAGAGATGCACGAGCTGGCGCACGCCGGTCTCGGGATCCATCTGGCGCGCCACGAAGTCGCGCTGACGCTCACGGATCGTCTGGTAGGTGGCTTCGAGCGCGGCGGTGAACAGGCGGTCCTTGTTGCCGACGTGATGATAGAGCAGGGTCTTGTTGATGCCCGACCGTCGCGCGATTTCATCGACGCGCGCGCCATCGAGCCCCTTGCGCGCGAATTCCGCGATTGCGGCCTCGATGATCCGCTGCTTGGAGAGCGCCGCGTTGCGGCGCAACCGTTTGCCTGGTGACGTCTTGCTCGGCTGTTTCACCTGGCTTTCCCCATGGGCTTCCTAAATCCAAGCGAAACAATGGTTTCCGCGCGTCCGCGGTCCGATCATATTGCTATAGACTAACTAGTTAGTCTATAGCTAACTGGATCGGCCGGGCTCCGGCGGTAATTGCTTTTTTTACGGAGATCACGTCCATGAAGCCAGTGCGCACCGCTCTGTTTGCTCCGGGAATCAAGGAGCGGGTGATGACCAAGGCGCTGGAGAGCGGTGCCGACGCTGTCATTCTCGACCTTGAGGATTCGGTGCCGCTCGCCGGTAAGGTCGAGGCCCGCGCGTTGGTGGCCAAGACCATCGATGTCGCCGCGGCTGCTGCGTCCCACCCGGCGATCTACGTGCGCGTGAACGCCGCGACCACCGGGCTCCTGATCGACGATCTCGATGCCGTGGCGCGACCGGGCCTCGATGCGATCTTGCTGTCCAAGGCGGAAAACGTCGATGACGTGCAGCAGACCGCCGGCGCTCTCGATCGTCTCGAAGCGCAGCGTGGGATCAAGGCAGGCACGGTCGAAATCATCCTGCAGATCGAAAACGCGCTGGGCGTCTACAATTGCTTCAGCCTGATCAAAGCCTCGCCGCGCGTCGGCGCGACCTGCTTCGGCAGCGCCCGCGACGGCGACCTACAGACCGACCTCGGCTGCTCGTGGTCGATCGAGGGAACCGAACTACTGTACGCGCGGTCCAAGGTGTTGCTCGATACCCGCGCGGCTGGCAGTCATATCTATCCGCTCGACGGCGTGTTCGCCGATCTCAACGACGAGGCCGGGCTGATCGCGGATTCCCGCCTGTCGGTGCGCCTCGGCTATATCGGCCGTACCGTTATTCATCCAAAACAGATTGCGCCGGTCAAAAACGCTTACGCCGTGCCGGAGGCCGAGGTCGCCTACTACAAGAAGATATCGGCTGAATTCGCCGCCGCCGAAAAGGCCGGTGTCGCCGCGATCGCCGTCGATGGAAAACTGGTGGATTACGCCATGGCGCAGCGTGCCCGGCGTGTCCTCGAACTCGCCAATCTCGATCGACCGCGGTGAACCATGGACTTTTCCTTTTCGCCGGATCAGGAGGCGTTGCGGGCCCACGCGAAGGAACTGCTCGATGATATCTGCCCGCCGGAATATGCCGAGCGCTGCGATAACGAGGCACGGCCGCCGCGTGAGGCCTATCAGGCGCTCGCCAAGCACGGATGGTTCGGGCTGATCATTCCGCCTGAGTTCGGCGGCACAGGCGGTTCGGCCATTGACCTCGCCATTCTCCTGGAGGAGACGGGCCGGCACTTCGAAGAGCTGGCGATGTGGCTGTTCCGCACGCTCACTTACGGTGGCTATGCGGTCATGCGCGATGGAACGCCGGAACAGAAACAGGAACTGCTGCCGAAAATTGCGCGCGGGGAAATTTCCTTCTGCTTTGGTCTGAGCGAGCCGGAATCCGGCTCCGATGCCGCCGCGCTCACCACCCGCGCCAAAGCGACCAACGAAGGTTATACGATCGACGGACAAAAGGTTTTCACCTCGGGCATGGACATCAGCGACTATTGCCTGCTGGTGGCCCGCACCTCGACCGGGGCCAAGAAGCAGCAGGGCATTACGACTTTTCTCGTCGGTACCAAGCTGCCCGGCATCGAGGTCCGCAAGATCAAGACATTGGGCCAACGCGCCATCGGCACCACCCAGGTCTTCTACAGCGGAGTAAAGGTGCCTCACTCCGCCTTGCTCGGCGAAGTCGATCAAGGCTGGGCGGCGGTCAACTCCTACCTGTGGTATGAGCGGCTTTGCCTGTCCGCCGCGCGCACCGGCGCGGCTTCGGCGGCATTCGAGTTCGCGCTCGACTATGCCAAGAACCGCAAGCAGTTCGGGCGGCCGATCGGCCAGTTCCAGGCGATCTCGCACAAGCTCGCCGACATGAAAGTGATGCTCGATGTGTCGCGCACTCTGGTCTACCGCTTCGCCTGGCTGCTATCGAAGGGTCAAGCCACGCGCAGCGATGCCGCGGTGCTGAAGCTCTACACCGGCGAAACCTATAAGGCAGTATCCGACCTCGGACTGCAAATTCTCGGCGGCTACGGTTACTGCATGGAATATCCGATGCAGCGGTTCTTTCGCGACTCGCGCTTGGCCGTCATCGGCGGCGGGACGTCGGAGATTCAGCGCAATATTATCGCGCGCGGCCTAGGGCTGTAATCGATGTCGTATCCACTTGAAAGCGTCAGAATCCTGGAGCTCGGACAGATCATTGCCGGTACCTACGGCAGCCAAGTGCTGTCGGATCTCGGCGCCGAAGTGATCAAGATCGAGGCGCCTGAGGGCGATCTCGGCCGCATCCCCTCGGTTGCGCCGTACCGCGGCTTGAGCGGACTGTTTCTCACCTTCAATCGCAACAAGCAGAGCGTCGTCATCAATCTCAAGAGCGCGGAGGGGCGCCGGCTGTTCTACGATCTGGTAAAGGTGTCCGATGTTGTGATCGACAACTTCCGCCCCGGCGTGCTTGAACGTCTGCAGATAGACTATCCGACGCTCAACGGCATCAACCCTCGCATCATTCAATGTTCGGTCACCGGTTTCGGCAGCGCCGGCGAATACAAGGATTATCCGGCGCTCGACCTCAACATCCAGGCGATCAGCGGCCATATGGCGATCACCGGCGAGGCCGGACGTCCGCCGGTGCGCGTCGGTATTCCGCTCGCCGATATCAGCGGCGGGATCTATTCGAGCAAGGGAATCCTGGCGGCGCTGTTCGACCGCGAGCGTACCGGCAAGGGACGCCGCATCGAGATCTCGATGTTCGACACCATGCTGCATCTGCTGACCTATATCGGCACCATGTGGTTGTCGAACGGCGAGGTGCCTAAGCCGCCCGGATCGGCGCACGACTATTCGGTTCCCTGGCAGGCCTTCGCGACGTCGGACGGCTACATCGTGGTCGCCACGCGACAGGAAGATTTCTGGAAGAAGCTTTGCGCCGTACTCGAGCATCCCGAGCTGGCCGACGATCCGCTCTATGCCGATAACGCGACGCGTGTGAAGAACCGCAAAGTGGTGGTGCCGCGGCTAGAAGAAATCTTCTGCACCCGCACGACGGCTGATTGGCTCGCGCGTCTGCGCG
This sequence comes from uncultured Alphaproteobacteria bacterium, assembly GCA_963770985.1. GTDB lineage: Bacteria > Pseudomonadota > Alphaproteobacteria > Rhizobiales > Xanthobacteraceae > Pseudolabrys. Next base: position 52,986 of record CAVYRR010000001.1, read on the forward strand.
CCGCTGATGTGCCGGCGGCGCCGGTGAACAATGTCGACGCCGCTTTTGCCGAGCCGCCGGTCGTGGAGCGCGAGATGATCGTCGAATACGATCATCCGCAGGTCGGTAAAGTGCGGCTGCCGGGCAACCCCATCAAGATGCAAGACATGGCGGCAACGATTTCCCGGCCGGCGCCGATGCTGGACGAACACACCGATGCCGTTCTGAAAACGCTATTGTGCCTTTCGGCCGACGAGATCGCAACCTTGCGTGCAAGTGGCGCGGTCGGTCAAACGAATCGCAAATGACAATGCAAACTCAATGAAGGAAGGCGTGTGATGCGAGGACTCTACTGGGAAGAATGGGATGTCGGCGCGGAATTCGAAAGTCCGGCACGCACAGTCACTGAAGCCGATATGGTCATCTACGCGGGCTTATCCGGCGACTACAACCCGCTCCACATCAATGAGGAATACTGCAAGACGACGCCCTTCGGTACCCGCATCGTGCACGGGCCGCTGGTCTATGCCATCGCGGCCGGCCTGATCTTCCAACTGCATCTCTACGACGACACGCTGATCGCCTTTCTCGGCTTCGACAGCCTGAAATTCACCAAACCGGTGAAGCCGGGCGACACCATCCACGCCCGCATTAAGGTACTGGAGAAGCGTGAAACGTCGAACCCCGAGCGCGGCGTCATGAAGCGCGAACTCAAGGTTCTCAATCAGCGTGGCGAAGTGGTGCAGGAAGCCCAGCAGGCTTTCTTGCTCAAGCGCAAGCCGGCAGTGTGAAATGATCGGCCCCGTGGGGCCTCAGACTATGCCGGCAATCTTTTATGCGCGGTTCTGTCTTCCGCAGGTCGCTGGCATTGATGTAGATCAACCAAGGACGACGGGTATTCGGTAGTGAAGCGGGGTTCCAAAGACTCCTCGGCTGCTGCGCCGACCGTCGTTACATCCTAGCCTAGGCAAGGCTAATCAGAGCACATGCGTGTCGTCCTGGCTCCACTGGTTCCACGTCCCTCGCGCGAGGAGACCGAAGCCGCCGTTCGCACACTTATTGCGTATATCGGCGACGACCCGGACCGCGAAGGTTTGCGCGATACGCCCAAGCGGGTGATCGATGCGTTCGGTGAAATCTACCAAGGTTATCGTCAATCACCTGCTGAGGTGCTTGATCGCACGTTCACTGAAACTGCTGGCTACGACGATTTCGTGCTGCTGAAGGACATAACCTTCAATTCGCATTGCGAACACCACATGATGCCGTTCTTCGGCAAGGTCCATATCGCCTACATGCCGGTGGATCGCGTGGTCGGTTTGTCCAAACTTGCGCGGCTGGTCGATACGTTCGCCCTGCGCCTGCAAACTCAGGAAAATCTCACTTCACAGATTGCAATTTCCATCGATAATATTCTGAAGCCGCGCGGTGTTGCGGTGATGATCGAAGCAGAACATATTTGCATCTCAATACGCGGGGTCGAGAGGCTCGGCAGCAAAACCATTACGACGCATTTCGAGGGCACATTTCGGGAAAATGCGAGCGATCAGGCCCGGTTCATGATGTTGCTGGGCGGCAGCCAGCGATAAACTTCGCGGTGCCGACGTTATAGTTCGAAACCAAGCCGGCGATTGGGTCAATTGCATGTAGAGTGATCTTGCCGCACAGATCTCCAAACGGTTGACGATGAGCGATATAATATGAATTCAAACCTCCGCCACGAGATCGGTTCTTTTCTCGCAGCTCACCACGTGATGTCGCTCGCGACATGTGGTGCTGTGGGAGCGCATGCGGCGAACCTGTTTTATGCATGCGATGGGTTGGCACTCATCTGGGTATCGGAGCCCGATACGCAGCATTCCCTATATATCGATGCGGACCCTCGGGTAGCTGCCACGGTGGCGCCGGATTATTCGGATTTTACGAGTATTCGGGGCGTGCAGATCGCTGGTACGGCCCGGCGGGTCTTGGCGGTGGATGAACGAATACGGCACCTCGCACAACTTGAAGCGCGTTATCCTTTCCTCCGGCAACTGGCGGCGGGGCCGCCGAAACTACGCGAAGTTTATGCGCGAACGGCTGTCTATCGATTGCAGCCGGCTCGTATCGTGCTGATCGACAATACAAAAGGCTTTGGCCACAAGGAGACGCTCGAAATTTCGGCGTAGTCGATCGGGACTTTAGGGAATTCCGGAAAGTGGCACACGGCTCGGCAATGACACGGTGACCGCGTTCGAACTGGCGCCGCCTTGCCCGGCAGCACCGTAGACGCGCAAGTGATACCGATAAGGCATGCCTGCCAACAGGCCATGATCTTCCCAGCGCGTCACCTTGACGGCGTCCGCGATCTCAACATTTCCGAGTGGGTCGGTCCGGCAAACGTCGTAGCGTGCTGCGCCGGCCGCCTTGTTCCATTTCAGCGTGATTTTGCCGTCGCCCATTGTTGCCGTCAGGTTTGCACCTTCCGCGCTCCAGCACGGCGCGTCGCTCGAACGATCGTCCGGTGGCGCCTGCAGCGAGCCTTGCGGCCAAAGTGCGCAGATGACGCGACTGTGCGTGCCATCGAGATGCTTGCAGACATTGCAATAGTCGCATTTCACGATGCGATCAAATTCGCCGCGACGGACCTTGTTCGGCCAATCCGGGTCGGCCAGGAGCCCGCGCGCGATGCCGACGATATCAACCGCGCCGGTCGCCACCAGCCGCTCGGCGTCGTCGGGGTTGGAAATTTTTCCTGCGGTCGCGACCGGCGTATCGAAACCATGTGCCTTGATGAAGGTTTTGATCTCCGCCGAAAAATGCGCATGCGGCATCGCCGGATACCAATCGCCCGGCATGCAGCGATCGCCCGAATAGCCGGTGTAAGGGTAGGGCACCTGGCCGGGGGCGTGAATGGCATCCTCGAACTTGCCGCCGACGGACAATGACAAATACGCCGCGCCGAGCTGCGCCAGCCGCAGGCCGATGAGCTTGGCGTCGTTGACCGTGTAACCGTCCTTGATGAATTCGTCGGCCAGGAAGCGAACCCCGACGGGAAAGTCCTTGCCGACTTTTCGGCGAATATTTCCGAAAATCCTTTCGATCAAATGCAACCGGCCTTCCAACGTTTCGCCGCCGTAGTCGTCTGTGCGCGGGTTTGCGCGCGACAGAAACGAGGCCAGTGTGTAGGCGTGCGCTGAATGCAGTTCGGCGCCGTCGAATCCGGCGGCGCGCGCCCGTGCCACCGCGTCGCCGAATTCCTCGACGATACGGTCGATCTCGGCTATCGACAGCATATCGATCGTCTGCCGCCAGCCCGATTTGGCCACTTTCATGAAGTGGATGATCTGCGGGACCACCTTGGAGTCCGATGCATCATGAATACGCCGAACGAGATCGGCGAGGCCCGCTACGAACCGATCGTCGCTGATGCGTAGCAGCGGACCGGATTTAGCGATATGGACCGCCATGGCCTCAATCACGATGAGTCCCGCGCCGCCCTGCGCGTAACGGATATAGCGATCGCTGATGTCCTTGTTGACCAGACCGTCCTCTTCGGACAGCCGCGTCACCATGGCCGGCACCATTACGCGATTGGGAATGGTCATTCCGTCGACGTTCAGCGGTTCGAATAGTTTCATGGCAAAAATTCCTCAAACATGCGCGTTCGCGGGCGTGCGCGCAGCGACTTGACGTAATTCGCGGCGCAGAATTTTCCCGGCCGGACTGATCGGAAACTCTCTCACGATGGTGAGTCGCTCTGGCAATTTGAATTTCGCGATGTCGCGGCCCAATAAAAATCTCTTAATCTCATCGAGGTCGATTGTCTCGCCTGCAACGGGAATAACAAACGCGCAAGCCTTTTCACCGAAGATCGCATCGGGCATTGCCACCACGCAAACGTTCTTGATCTTGGGATGGCCCAAAATGTAATTTTCGACTTCTTCGCAACTGATCTTCTCACCGCCACGATTAATGATGTCTTTCAGGCGTCCCTCGACATAGAGATTGCCGTCGATCCGGCGCACTATGTCGCCCATGCGGTAATAGCCGTCGCCGGTGAACGCCGCGCGGTCTTTCTCCGGAGCGTTATAGTAGCCGCGGATGGTATATGGGCCGCGGCAAATCAACTCACCAATCACGCCATCCGGAACGTCATTGCCCCGCTCGTCAACGATGCGGATCTCATCAGCCGGCGATATCGGCCGCCCGGAGCTGGTGAAGCGAATTTCGGGCGGATCGTCGAGGCGGGTCATGTTCAGCAGGCCCTCGCCGGTGCCGAAGCTCTCCTGAAACGTACAGCCAAATCGCTGCTCGACCCGACGGCGCAGTTCTGGCGCGAGCTTGGCGCCGCCGTTCATCACCACACGCAGGCTGGAAAAATCGCCCCGAGGGAAATCGGCGTTCAGCCAGTTCACGATAAGCGGAACCGCAGCGGAGACGACCGTGACCTGCTCGGCTTCGATCAAGCGTGCGACGCTTTCGGTGCCGGTATCCGGTGCGATCACGGCGGTGCCGCCGTGCGCTAGCGCACCAAGCACACCGGGACAACCGAGCGTGTAATTGTGCGCCATCGGCAGCAGAGCGAGGAGCACGGTCGCTGCGTTGAAGCCGGCGACATCCCCGCATTGCCGGCAATTATAGACGTAGTCATTGTGCGTGCGTGGAATGAGCTTCGGCAGACCGGTCGTCCCGCCCGACAGCAGCATCAGCGCGACTTCATCGGGCGCCGGGGAAAAATCGGCGATGGCGTTGGCTTTGCCGTCATCGGCGTGCGCGAGTAGGTTGCGTAACGATATCTGATCCAGACCGGGCTCTCCGAGCACGAGCACATTGCGCAGCGACGGCGCCAAGCCGTGCATTTCGGCAGCGAGCGATCGATAGTCGTAACCGCGCCAGACGTCCGGGACGACGTAACCCGCCGCTTTGGTGTGGACGAAAATATGCGAGATCTCTTCGCGTCGATGCGCCGGAAGTGCCAATACCGGGATCACGCCGATGCGCAGTAGGGCAAAGAAGGCGACGACAAATTCAATGGAGTTTGGCAGTTGGAACACCACACGATCAAGCGGCTTAAATCCAAGATCGATCAATCGGCCGGCCAGCCGGTCGATCGCGATGCGGAGTTCCGCATAACTGAGGCGCCGCACGCCGTGCACCAGTGCGATGCGGTCCGGCGAGGCGACGACCGAACGAAGCAACATGTCGTAAAGTGTCAGGTCAGCCCAATAGCCCTGCCGCCGGTAGCGGCGAGCCGTTTCCTCGGGCCAGGCTGTGCATCCTTGCAGCATTTGCCGGCTGGCTTCCCCGAGCCGCGTGACGGTGCAATCAGCTACTTTCCTTCAATTTGGTAAGTGGATTCGGCAAAAATGACCTTGACCATCGTCAAGGCCCCTTCGCCGGTCCGTTGGAAAAATCGTGGGCGGCTTAGGCGGCGCGATACGCTTTGCGTCCCTTCAGCAAGACGTCGACATTGCCGGACAGAATTTTCTCGCCGACCGGCCCGAGCTTGCGGATATCCGCGACGAAATCCCGGACCACCTCACGTCCGCGAATCTCCTGCGGATAGTCGGTGGCGAAGACCATGCGTTCGGCCGGAATCTCCACCAATGCCGTCTTGACGCTGCCGATTGCGCCGCAAAAGCCGGCGGTATCAAACATGAAATGATTGCGAAGGTAATAGTCGAAATCCTTCTCGCAGGTGCGTCCATGCTTGGCATTGCCGCGCAGCCCCCAGAAATCCTTGTCCTGATAGCTGCGGATGCGGCCGAGCATTGAAGCGATGCCGCCGCCGAGATGCGCCATATGCACCGTGAGGGACGGATGGCGGTCGAACACGCCGCCATTGATCAACCTGATTGTCGCCATGATCAGCGAGAACTCGCGCCCGACCGATCGCGCCGTGTCGTAGGCATTGAACTGCTGCGGGAAATTCAGCTTGAGCGCCGGATGCACGAAAACGAACAGCCCGAGTTTGACGGCTTCCGCCCAGAACGGTTCGTATTCCGGGGCATCGAGGAACAGCCCGTCGGCTTCCGACGTGATGACCACGCCCGGGAAGCCAAGCTCGTGCACGCAGCGCGCTAATTCCTTAAAAGCCGGCGCGCCGCCCAGCGGATGGGCATGGGCGGCGCCAATGAAACGGCCCGGGTAGTCGCGCTCGGCTTGCTTGGCTTTGTCGTTGACCAATTTCGACCGATCGAGATCGGCACACATCGCGGAAGCGCTGGTTAAAAACGCGGCATCGATGCCGGCCATGTCCATCATGCGGATATGCTCATCGAGATCGTAGAGCATTTTGTGCGATGTGTAGCTCGGCGCGCCGGTTTCGTCGAAAGTGATGATCAGCCTGTCGCCCAGATCCTCCTTGAACAATTCGCGCGGCGTGAAGTGATGCTGGAAATCGACAATCATGGGCATGTCCTCTAGACAAAGGTGGCAAAAGAGTTCGCAACTATTGGGGTTTGATGCCGGCGGCCTTTACGAGCGCCGCGTTTTGGTCAAGCTCCTTGCGGACATAGCCGTCAAACTGGGTCGGCGTCATCGTCATCGGCTGGACGCCAAGCTTCGTCAGCTTGTCCTTCACGCCTGGATCGTTCAGCGCTTTGGCAATCTCGTCATAAAGTCGGTGGATGATGGCGGACGGAGTTTTGGCGGGCGCGAACACGCCAAACCAAAAATTATACTCGGAGTTTGGGAACCCGGCCTCGGTGGTGGTCGGCACATTGGGTAAGTCCGGTGAGCGGTGTGTGCTGCTCACTGCCAGCGCCGTGAGCTTGCCGTCGCGAATGAGAGCAAGCGCAGGCAACAGCGGACAGAAATAAAAGTCGACCCGCCCAGTCATAACGTCGGTCAGCCCGGCCGGCGACCCTTTATAGGGTATCGGCTGTGCTTCGAAGCCCGCGGCATGAAGGAACCGTACGGAATTGAGGTGGGCTGCGCTTCCTTCGCCGATGGTGACATAATTCATCGAGCCATGCCGCGCCCGAGCCGCGGTGACGAACTCGCCTAGGGTCTTGGTCTCTTTATTCGGAGCGACAACCAATACGTTGGCCATATTGGCCAACGGGGTTACCGCCGTAAGGTCGTGCAACGGATCATAGGGGAGGTTCGCAACGGTCGACGGCACGATGGTATAGGCTGAGGACGCGACCAGGATCGTGTAGCCATCGGGCTCGGCCTTAGCCACCGCTGCTGTGCCAATCGTGCTCGACGCTCCCGGACGGTTTTCGACGATAATCGACTGGCCCAATTGTTCCTGGACCTTGGCAAAAATGGTGCGCGGAATGATGTCGGTCGCACTGCCGGGACTATAGGGGACGATGACTCGGATCGTCTTGGTTGGCCAACTTTGCGCCCATGATGGGGTGCCGAAGCTCATCAACAACAGTGCAATCGTGCAGAGCCACCGTTTCGACATTTTAGCCTCCCTCTAGAGTCGAGCGTCGATCTTATTATTGCTCCAATTTCCGCGGTTCATTGTTCGCCCAGAAGCTTCGATCCAAAGAACATCGGTGACAAGGCGCGAACCAGCGGAAGGGAGCTTTCAGCCGCAAAATCTTCCAGCCGCAGCTGCGGGTTAACTGGACGAATGCGCTCGAACATCGATCGGGCTTCGGCATCGGCCGGCGGCGGAATCGTCGCGTCGATCAGCATCTTCGAGCCGAAACGTTGCCAGAGCGGAGTTCCCGGTGCGCCGAGTTCGGTCAAGCTCGCATCCATCGCGTGATTATGCGTGCCGGAAATGATCGTCACGTCTTTGTGTGGATCGACGCGCGTGTTCAGTGCCCACAACAGCTCGGCCGGATTGAAGATGTCGACATCGGCGTCGACCGCCATGACGACTTTCGGATGCTGATATTCGGAGGACAGCGCCGCCAGCAGCAGGTTCTTGGCTTCGCCATAAGCACGCTGCGTCATTTGGATGACCAGCCCAAAAACGCCGGGTGTCACCATCACATTGTGCAGGATGGGACCGCCGCCGACATCCTTGAGGCGCCGGAAGATGGCTGCGCTCATCGGCACCTTATGGAAGACACAGCCTTCCATCTCCGAACCGTTCTGCAGGTTCTTGAAGATGGCGTCGTGGCGGCGCGTCATATAGTGGTATTCGACGATCGGGTTTTTGCCCGTGCCGGTCACGTAGTAGTCCTGAAATTCTGAAAACGGTCCTTCTTCCTCGCGATAGTTCGGCGGGATGTGGCCCTCAAGGACGATCTCCGCGTCGGCTGGAACCTCGAGATCGACGGTCTCGCACTTTACAAGGCGCACCGGCTCACCGAGATAGCCACCGGCAATCTCAAATTCATCGAGCCCATAGGCCGCCGTCGTTGCCGCCGCGGCGTAGTAGAGCGGATAGTGACCGATAAAGATCGCCACCGGCATCGGTTCGTTTCGCGCCTGATATTTTACGTAATTCTTCCAGGTATGGCGCGGATAAAGCAGAATGCCCGATTTGTTGGGACCTTTGATCTGGAGGCGATGGAAACTAACGTTGCGCTGTCCGGTGTCGGGATCTTTGGACACCACAAGGCCCGAGCCGATGACCGGGCCGCCGTCGCGTTGGCCGGCGACGTGTACCGGAAGTTGCGTCAGATCGAACTCATTCTTGCTAAGTTTGATCTCCTTGACTGGACCGTCCTTGACCATCACGGGCTTGATGCACTTGCCCATGCGCTCGGCGATCAATGGCACCATCTTTTCCTGGGAGGTACCGAAGGCGATGGCCGCATGCCGGGTATTGGCCGGAGCCTGGCCGAGCGAGCGCCAGCCATGCGGAAGATTTTCGAATAAAAGCGCCTTCTCGCGCGACTGATAGAGCAGTGACCCCATCTGGGTGAGCGGATCGACCGGTTTGTCGATACGAACTAGTTCGCCGGCTTCCTCCAATTCTGCGATCCATGTTCGCATGTCTTTCGGATGGATATTAGAAGCCATGGTCGAAGTTCTCCACGTTACAGGGACGATGCGCGACGGAACACCGGGACTAGCGAGCTTGTTACGAACACTCCTTACGCTCGATAGAGCGGAACGAGTCGGGCCTCACGGTTTCTTCTTTTTGATTTTCTTGTTGTTCGCCTTGTCCATCGGTTTTTTCTCGCCCGGCTGGCGCCCGGGTTCGAACCCGCCGACCTCGTGATACGTGACCTTGTTTTCGGCTTCGAACGCCCGCACGGGCGGGGCCCGGCCTGCCAAGCCAAGTTCCGTCCAACGCGCGGCCACCTGATCGTAGATTTTTTTGCGCAGCGTGGTGCGTTTGGAAAAGACCGGAAGGTGGCGATGCTCTTTGCAAGCATTGATTAATGCCTTCGAACCATAGGGCCGCTTTTCCGGCGGGTTCTGGGTCGGATCGAGCCAGGTGCTCCAGGTGTTGCGTAGGATATCGATATCGTCGATCGGGTTGCACCGGCTCGCCATCGCCCAGATCACCTGGTCCATATCGGTCGGATCGACGTCCTGATCGACGGCGATGATCCATTTGGTGTAGTAGGCGCCGCCGGGGACCTGGGCCGCGAGCGCCAGCACCTGCGCGGCGTGGCCAGCGTAACGCTGTTCAAGGCTGATGACGGTCATACCGAAGCCGCCAGCGGCGGCCGGATGCGAATAGACGCCGGCGATGCCGGGGATGCCGAGCTTGTCGAGATCGTCCCAGATCTTGGCCGAGCGAATCACCGAGAAGAAGCCGCTCTGTTCGCAGGATGGATAATCCGCCATCAAGGCGTTGGTCAGGATCGGTTGCGAGCGGTAGTGCACGGCGGTGACGTCGACGAGCGGGCAGCCGGCTTCCGGCCGCCCGTAGTAGCCGGGGAATTCGCCGAACGGCCCTTCCGACCTCACCGAATTGGGGCGGATGATGCCTTCGATCACCAGTTCCGCATTGGCCGGGATCAGCAGATCGGTGGTCTTGCCGCGCACGACCGGGATCGGTTGGCCTTTGATGCCGCCGGCGTATTCGTATTCGGACACGTTCTTGGGAAAGGTCTGCGAGCCGACCAACATGAATAGGGGATCGATGCCCCAGGCGGCGGCGACGTGGATCGGCTTGCCCTGTTGCCAGGCGCGCGTGATGTGCAGGCGCGCGTCCTTGCCGGGCGAGAGATAGAGCCCGACCTGCGATTTTCCCTGCTGCATCATGCGGTAGGTGCCGATGTTGAGATAACCGCTGTCGGGGTCGCGGGTGATCACGGCGTCGCCGGTGCCGGCATAACGGCCGCCGTCGAGCGGCCAGTGGCGCGGAATCGGCAGGAGATCCAGGTCGATCTTTTTTCCGGTGACGGTGTTTTGGTAGATCGGAGCTTGCGCGGCCGACACCTCGTATGGCGGCAGCCGCCGCTTGAGCTTGTCCTTGGTGCGCCGGATCAATTCTACGGTCGGCGTGTCGGCCGGCTCCTCGAGCGTGAGCGCGACGCGCTTCACGCTGGGACCGAGAATATTCCACAGCATCTTGGCGCCGATCGGGCTCTTGTCGAAACCGCGCGGACGCTCGAACAGGACCGCCGGCGACGGTTGCTGTTTGGCGACCAGATAGGAGATCGCGCTCATCTCCTCGTCGCGGTCAACCGGCTGATTGACCTTGGTTAGCTCGCCGATGGCCTCCACGCGTTTGAGCCATTCGCGCAGATCGGCGACCGGCCTTTCGCCTTTGACTGTTTTAGATTTACGCGAACTGGTGAGCGCCACATCGACAGTCTTGTTCATTTGCGTCTCTCTTCCCGATCGCGATGACGGCGGCACGGATCGGCGCCGACCGAAAAACAGCTGACGCTAGCTGGTTTAGCGCTTTCTCTCAAGAATTATCGGAATATCATTCCGTCAGACGGAATGCATCGCGGGCGGATGCGCAAAGCGGTTGCAGTGAACGCCGAAAAATCAGCGGCTGCAAAGGCTTCAGTTTACGTCGGCAGAAAGCGTCCGGACTTTACCGCCGACGCGAGAGTGCCTGCTTGCGGCACTTCAGCCCGCGCTACGCGCCGGCGATGTTTGCGATAGTGCGGTGCCGATAGCCTTGGCGGCGGCGCTCAGCGCCGGCAGCAGGTTTTTCACCAACTGCTCCATTCTCATCGCGCTCGGCACCACCATGATGTTGAGGCTCGCCACCGGCGCGGAATTGACTAGGATCGGCACCGCAAGGGTACGCGTGGTGCGCTGGTATTCGCGGTCGCCGGTCGCATAACCTTGCCGACGGACTTGAGCGAGCAAGCGTCGCACAGCGGCGCCGCTCTTTGCCTGCGCATCAAAGGCATCGGTCGAGCGGGCTAGGCGTGAAAGCGTTCGCTCGACCAGTTCGTCGTCGGCGAAGCCGAGAAACGCGCGGCCGAGCGACGTCACCAGCACCGGCAGGCGCGACCCGACTGTCCGATTGAGCGACAATGTGCCCGGATCACGGCCAGTGTCGAGAATCACCATGGCGTCCTGATCGAATACCGCGAGATCGCTCGGCCAGATCTGGTGTTTACGCAGACCCTCCAACACGGGTTGGGCCGCCTTGAGCAGGAATTCGTGAGCATTATAGCCGCGCGACAGGGTCATGACACGCGCGGTAACGTGATAACCTTTCTGGTCATCCTGGGCCACGTAACCGTCGGCGACCAAGGTTTCCAACATGCGAGCGATTGTCGACTTCGGCAGTTTGGTCGCCGCGCTGATCTCGCGAAGCTGCACGTGGCCGTCGTTGACCGCACGCAGGATAGCCAGTCCCCGATGCAAAGCATTTACCGCGGTCATGACGCGGCCATTACTCGGTTTCAGTCGGCTCGGCTTTTAGATCGGATATCGTCTTCATTTTGCCGTCCCAGCGCTTGGCAAAGCGCGCGGTGATGCCGAACTGGTCGAGTACACGCGCCACGATATGGTTGACGATGTCATCGATCGATTTTGGATGATTGTAAAAGGCCGGCATCGGAGGGATTATCGTTACCCCCACTCGGGCTAGTTTCAGCATGTTTTCGAGATGCAATTCGGATAAAGGCGATTCGCGCACGACAAGCACAAGTCGTCGCCGTTCTTTGAGTATGACGTCGGCGGCACGATGGACGAGGTGCTCGCCATAACCATGTGCGATGCCGCCCAGCGTGCGCATCGAGCATGGGATCACCACCATACCATCGGTAATAAACGAGCCCGAGGAAATTTCCGCCGCCATGTTCGCCGAATTGTGGTAGACATCGGCCAACGCACACACCTGTTTAACGGTGTATGGCGTCTCATGCTCGAGCGTCCGCCGCGCCCAATTGCTCATGACAAGATGCGATTCGACGTCGCAGTCTTTCAGTGCCTCAAGTAATCGCACGCCGAAAATTGCGCCGGTCGCGCCGGTCATGCCAATGATTAGGCGTCGCATTTGTCTTTTCCCTTTTCAACCGCCATGCTGCCGCTGCTTACGTATAATCGTAAAATGTATTCTGTGAATCGAACGGGAAAGCAATAAATTAATTGAGCTTATCGTTTACATTCGATACCTACCACGCGTCGCTTGCTTATCGATGCATCGATTTTCGTCTGCGGAGAAAATTCTTGCGTCTTTTTATGACCGAAGTCCTTGAATTGTCGGCCAGAACGATGCAATCCGGCGACAGCCGATAAACGGCCGTTCGAACAACAGTTCGAGGCAATTTCAACGCTGCGTTACGAACTGACCGGGCAGAGGGTGGCGCGTTTTAAGCTTTCCATTTGCGGTCGCGCACGCTTTCAGCCTGTCGTTGCTGGCGTTGCGCCGTGCCAAGAAGGCCGCTCGATATCGCAGTGCGGCAAAGTCAGGTGCAGACTGCGATGTTTGCATGGCCGTTTGGCCTCTGTCTTCGGGGGAGCTTGATCCAAATCAAGGACGCGCGCGCATCAGAAATGGACTATCCCTTTTTGCATTCAAAAAATTCTAGTGCGATCCAGTTCGCCTGATCGGAGAGGAAAAGCGCTCATGAACATTGCCCTGACTGACAATCGCCAATCGCGCGTGGCCTATGACGATCTGCGCGAATGGATCGTCGAGGCTGACAAGCTTGGTGAGTTGGTTCGCGCCAACGGATACTCCTGGCAGGAAGACATTGGAATGGCGGCGGAACTGCTGCAGCATGACTCCAAGGCGCCGGTGGCGCTGTTTGACAATATCCCGGGCTATCCAAAAGGTTTCCGGGTGCTCACCAACTTCTTCGGCGGTCGACGGCAGAACATGACACTCGGCCTTCCGCCCGATCTTAACAAGATCGAGCTTTCCGAGGGCTTCCTGCGCGACTTCCAGAAAATCTCAGACCAGCCGTTGCCTTACCAAGTGGTAGAGACCGGTCCGGTCATGGAGAACGTGATCGAAGGTGACGCGGTGGACGTCACCCGTTTCCCGACCCCGGTTTGGCACGACCGCGATGAGGGGCGGCGCTATATCGGCACCGGCAGTTTCAATGTCACGCGCGACCCGGACGATGGTTGGGTCAATGTCGGCACCTATCGCGTCATGATCCATGACGCCAAGCGACTTGGCTTCTATATTTCACCTGGGAAGCACGGTCGCATTCATCGTGATAAATACCAGGCGCTCAACAAGCCAATGCCGGTGTGTATCGTTATCGGCGGCGACCCGCTCACATTCCTGATGGCGTGCACGGAAGTGCCCCAAGGCATTTGCGAGTACGAAATCGCCGGCGCCTATCGCGGGCGCCCGCAGAAGGTCGTGCTGGGCAAGTACACGGGTCTGCCTTATCCGGCCAACGCCGAGGTGGTGATCGAGGGTTTTGTTCAGCCAGGCAATGTGCTGCCGGAAGGTCCTTTCGGCGAATGGACCGGCTATTACGGCTCGAAGATGCGAGCTGAGCCGGTGCTCGACGTCAAGGCGATTTACCACCGCAATGACCCGATCATTCTCGGCTGCCCTCCGCAGCGGCCGCCGGAGGAGCAGGCACGCTATCGCGCCGTGATGCGATCGGCACTGCTGAAGCAGGAGTTGAAGAAAACCGGTCTGCCCGATGTGGTCGCCACGTGGTGCCACGAGGCCGGCGGGTCGCGTCAGCTCACCGCCGTGTCGATCAAACAGCGCTATCCAGGTCATGCCCGCCAAGCCGGACATCTCGCCGCCATGTGCCGATCGGCCGCCTATGCCGGCAAATACGTAGTTGTGGTCGATGACGACATCGACGTATCCAACCTCGAAGAGATGATGTGGGCGGTATGCTCACGCTCGGACCCCGCGACGTCGATCGACTTCATCCGCAACGCCTGGTCGACACCGCTCGATCCGTCGATCCCCCCCGAACGCAAAGCGCAAGGCGATTTCACCAATAGCCGCGCGATCATCGACGCCTGCCGGCCGTTCCACTGGAAGGACCAGTACCCTATTGTGAATATGCCGCTGCCGGAAACGGCGCGCCGGACCAAAGAGATGTTCTCCTGGATGTTGAACGGAAGTCGCGAGAAAACGAAATAAGGCTGATTTAGTTCGCGAGCTTGGAGCAGCGGCATGACTGACTTGGGCCGGCTGAAGAACGATCTCGTCACCGCGAACCGGATTCTCGCCAATAACAACGTCCTCGATTCATTCGGCCACGTGTCGATCCGTCATCCGGACAACCCTGGCCGCTTTCTCATGGCTCGTGCACGAGCGCCGATGTGCGTCGAGGTCGATGACATCATGGAATTCACCTTCGACGGCAAGGTGGTAGGTCCGGAACCTGGCAAGCCCTATTCAGCCGCTTCCGAAGTGAGCAGGGGGAGACTACAAAAATGCGCACGCTTCTGGCTTTGGTTACTGCCGCCATGCTTTACGCATCTGGCGCATTGGCGCAGGACGCCGCGGCCAACTATCCCAATAGGCCGATCCGGGTCATCGTTAGCGTGCCGGCCGGCGGCGGCGTCGATACGGTCACGCGCATCGTCGCGAACGGCCTGCAGAAACGGCTCGGCCAGCCGGTGGTGGTGGAGAACCGGGCGGGCGCCGCGGGCAATATCGGCGCCGACGTCGTGTTCCATTCCGATCCAGATGGCTACACCCTGCTCGCGGCCCAGCCAGCGCCACTCACGATCAATCCGCTGCTGTATGAAAAGATGAATTTTGATCCGACGCGATTAGAACCGGTCGCAATAATGACGGTAATTCCCAATGTTTTGCTAGTGCGGGCGGATTTTCCGGCCAAAACAGCGAAGGAACTCATAGCCTTTGCAAAAGCCAATCCCGGCAAAATCAATTATGCCTCGCAAGGCATCGGCACGACCTCGCATCTGACCACGGCGTTATTTGAAAAGGTGACCGGCACCAAATTTGTGCACGTGCCCTACAAGGGCACCGCGCCGGCGCTCAACGATCTGATTGCTGGCCATGTCGATATGATTTTCATGGAACTCGCCTCGGCCATCAAACTGCACCAAGCCGACCGCGCGCGCATTCTGGCCGTGGCGGTATCCAAACGAATTGCCAGTCTGCCCGACATCCCCACACTCGACGAGATTGGCGTAAAGGGCTTCGAATCCTACGCGTGGAATGCCATCGCCGCGCCGCCGAAAACACCCGCCGCCATCGTCGCTAAGCTCAACAAGGCGATCAACGAGGTATTGCAGGATTCCGAGGTACGGGCCCACTTTGCCAAGATCAACTTGCAGGCCGCCGGCGGCAGCCCGGCCGAGGCCGCCGCTTTCATTAAAAAAGAAAACACCGTCTGGGGTGACGTGATTAAAGAAGCGCACATTCAGACGCATTAAAACGCTGGTGGCAACTGATCGCTGCGACCGGCTTGCCGCTGCACGGGAGCCGCAAGCGCGGTCTCCGGTACACGCTCTCGCTTGGCTTCCGCCCCGGTGGACAAAATGATAGCGTTTTCATCGATCCTCGATCATTCCGGAATTGTCGATTGGATACACAGGTTCTCATCGTCGGCGCCGGCCCTGTCGGGTTGACGCTCGCAATCGACCTGGGCCGGAGAGGCGTGCGTTGCACGCTGCTTGAACAGAAAACAGCCCCGCAATTTCTTCCGAAAATGGAACGGTGCAACGCCCGCACCATGGAAATCTATCGCAGGATGGGAATTGCGGATAAAATCCGTGCTGCCGGATTCCCGCGTGACTGCCCGATGGACGTATTTATCGTCACGTCGCTCATTGAACAGCCGCTGCTGCATCTCAGCTACCCTTCGGTTGCGCAGGCGCAGGCCGAAATCGCGGCATGTAATGACACATCGTTGCCGCGCGAGCCTTATCAGCTCATTTCGCAATACACGCTTGAGCCGCTGCTCAAGGCCGTCGCCGAAAGCGTGCCTAATGTGGACGTGCGCTACGGTTACGAGTTTATTTCCTGCGAACAGGACAGTGGCTCCGTCCGAGCACGGGTCAAAAACAGTGATGGCTCGATCGCTGATCTTGCGGCGCTTTATCTCGTCGGCTGCGATGGTGGCTCAAGCGCTGTGCGCCGGCAACTTGGCATCAAACTGCAAGGCGAGGCGAATCTGCTGCAGCTGCGCCAGGCCTTGTACCGTTGCGACGATCTGTTTGAGCGCATTCCGATCGGCAAAGGGCGGCACTACCACGTTGCTGACGCGAATTCGACGTTTTTGATCGTTCAGGATTCGACCCGTCACTTCACGCTGCATTCGGTGGTCGACAGCGACAGCGATATGAAAACGATGTTCGAGCAGACCGTTGCCATGCCGGTCAAATATGAGATGCTCCATGTTGGGCAGTGGCGACAGAATCTGCTGCTGGCGGACAGTTATGGTCGAGACCGTATCTTTCTGGCCGGTGATGCGGTGCACCTGGTCATCCCGACTGGCGGGCTTGGAATGAACAGCGGCGTGGGGGATGCCGTGGACTTGTCATGGAAACTGGCGGCGACGCTGCAAGGCTGGGGCGGGCCCGGCCTGCTGGCCTCTTACGAAGTCGAACGCCGGCAGATTGGCGCGCGTAATGTGGACGCGTCGCGCCATGCCGCCCGCGGTCGGCGGGCCTGGCGGGCGGCCTATCGACCGAATATCCGCGATCAAACTCCAGAAGGCGCTGAAACGCGAGCGAATTCTGACGCGCATTGCCGACGTCGAGCAACGCAAGAGCAATGAGATGATCGGGGCTGAACTCGGATACCGCTACCGAGACTCGCCGATCATCTGGCAGGAGCCGGGCGAAGGGCCCGAGGACAACTTCATGAAATATGTGCCCACCACCTGGCCGGGCGGCCGGTTGCCGCACATTTGGCTTGGCAACGGCACGGCGCTCCATGACTGCATCGGCGACGGCTATACGCTGTTGCGGCTTGCTGGCACGCCGGCAGAAACAGCACCGCTCGAACGGGCGTTCGCCTCGTATGGCGCGCCGTTGGAGGTCCTTAACATTGACGAAGACCGGCCGCGCGATCTCTACGGCTACGATCTATTGCTCCTGCGGCCGGACTTGCACGTCGTGTGGCGAGGCAACCGCTTGCCGGAAGATCCCGTCAAGCTGGCGGCGACAGCAACAGGGCACTAGAATTTTCTTAGCCTCTTTAGGAAACCGCCATGACGAAGAAACTTTCGCTAACCCTTGCCTGCGGCGATTACGAGATTGTCCGCCCCCTGATCGACGGCAAGGTCGCGGTCGACGGCGTTGATCTCACTATACTCACCGATATGGATTCGGCGACGCGCCATTGGCGATTTTTGCGCAATGGCGAATTCGACGTCGCCGAAGTGTCGAGTTCGTCCTATCTCGCCGCTCGCGACAACGATTGGCCGTTCCGGGCTATACCGGTGTTCTTGCATCGCCGTTTTCGTCACAGCTTCATATTCATTAATACGACGAAGGGAATCGCAAAGCCTGCCGACCTGAAGGGTCGTAAGATCGGCGTCAAAACTTTGATGACCAGTGCGGTGCTGTGGATGCGCGGGATCCTCCAGCACGAATACGGCGTGCCGCTGAATAGCATCGAATGGTTTGCCGAGCTTGAGGACGACGTCGAAGTCTCGGTGCCCAAAGACCTCAAGCTCACGCGACTTCCGCACGAGAAGTCGGTCGAGACCATGCTGGCCGAAGGCGAACTCGACGCGGTGCTGCATTCCGACCTGATCAAGCCTTTCCTCGCCAAGGATGCGCGTGTCGCGCGCCTATTCCCCGCTTACAAAAACGAGGAAATGGCCTATTACGAAAAGACCGGTATTTTCCCGATTATGCATGTCCTCGGCCTGCGGCAATCGCTCGTCGAGCAACACCCCTGGGTCGCTGTGAACCTGTTCAAGGCGTTGAACGAGGCCAAAGCCTCCGCGATGAAACGCATGCAGAACCCGCGCATCGTTCCGCTTGCCTGGTATCGTGAGGCCTGGGAGGAGCAGGAGGCAATTCTCGGTCCCGACCCGTGGGAATACGGGTTGACCGACAAGAACCGGAACAACCTCGAGACGTTGATCGGCTACTCGCACGAACAAGGTTTGATCAAGAAAAAGCTTACGCTTGATCAGCTCTTTCTCAATATTTCGCAAGGCCGCAAGCGCGGCACCGAGTTCCGCATCTAGCAATGTCGGGATCTGCAACAATAAATCTTGTGTGGAGGAGAACGTTCATGGCCAGACATCTAAAATCATTGGCGCTTGCCGCCGTCCTCATTCCCTGCAGTCTTTCGATTGCGAGTGCGCAAGAGAAAGTCTGGAAACATGGTATTCTGGAAGCCAAAAGTGATTCCGGCTTTATCGCTATGGTCGACAAAGGCGGTTTCGCCGCGAAACACGGATTGAAGGTCGAAATTCTCCAGATCAAAGCCGGCGCCACGCTGATAAAGGCGCTGATTGCGGGTGAGATCGACAGCGTCGACATGGGCGCGGCAGAATCAATCGTGGCGGGCGTGCGCGGCACCGGTGTCAAGATCGTCGGCTGCACTTGGCCCGGCGTGCCGCAAGTTGTGCTAGCCAAGGCCGAGATCAAGACGCTGGCCGATCTCAAGGGAAAGAATATCGCTATTTCCTCACCCGGCTCGCTGCCCGATTTGCTATTCCGCGGCATGTTGGATGCCGCAAACGTGCCGTTTTCGGACGTGAAATTGGCGACGCAGGGCGCCGATCTCGATCGCTATAAATCGCTGGTCGCCGGCATCACCGATGCCGCCGTGGTCTCCAACGAGTTCGAGGCGATCATGCCGTCGAACATCAAGGTGCTGGCGAAAGGAAGCACGGCGGTTCCGAATTTCATTCGCTTGTGCTTCGCCACTAACAGCAAGGTGCTCGCCGACACGCCGAGACGATCTGGTGAAATTCGTTGCGGCGGAAATGAATGCCTACAAATACGCAGCCATCTCATCGCGACGAGACCATCAAGCTGGCGCACGAACTGACCCATGCCAAGCCGGACGATAAGCGCGCCGAATTCATCACCAACCAGGCGCTGCGCGACAAGCAGATCGATCCGACACTTGCTATCCCCGCCGACCGGATCGAATGGATGCAAGATCTGTTTGTCAAAGCGGGGGTGATTCCGAAAAGTGTGCCAACGGCGTCGTTGATCGACACTAGCGTGCATGACGATGCGGCCAAACTGGCAGATAAATGACACACTTCGTTGATATTTGGAGAAGACACCGGTCCTAGTGGGCCCGCGTCAGATGCCGAGATAGCTCGACTTGATTTCGTCGTTGGCCTTGAGCTCATCCGGTTTGGATGAATAGACCACCTGGCCCTTGCTCATGACGTGCACGTAGTCGACCAGCTTGAGGGCGAGATGCGCGCTCTGCTCGACCAGCAGGATCGACAGGCCTTCTTCCTTCAGCTTGCCGATCGCTTCCCACAGCCCCTGGATGATGATCGGCGCCAGCCCTTCCGACGGCTCGTCCATGATCAGGCAGTCCGGGTTGGTCATCAGCGCGCGGCCGATCGCCAGCATCTGCTGCTCGCCGCCCGATAGCGTCTTGGCGCGCTGATGGCGCCGCTCGTGCAGGCGCGGGAACAGTCTGTAGACGCGGTCCAGGTTCCAGCCGTGCCGGTCGGGGCTGCGCTCGGCCACCAGCAGGTTTTCCTCCACGCCGAGCGTCGGGAACACCCGGCGGCCCTGCGGCACCAGTCCCATGCCGCTGCGCACGGTCTCGAACGAGGATTTCTCGGTGATGTCGTCGCCCTTGAACACGATTCTGCCGCGGCGCGGCGGATTGAAGCCGACGATGGAATTCACCAGCGTGGTCTTGCCGACGCCGTTGCGCCCGAGCAGACCCAGAATTTGCCCTTGCTCGAGTTGCAAAGACAGGCCCTGGAGGACGTAGGCGTCCCCGTAATAGGTATGAATGTCCTGAACTTCGAGGATGGCCATAATTCAGTCGCTTCCCAGATAAATTTCCTGCACTCTTTTGCTGTCGTGGATTTGCTCGGGCGTGCCGGTCTCCAGAACTTCGCCGAAGTGCAGAACCGAGATTTGCGCAGCGACGTCGAACACCACGTCCATGTCATGTTCGATCAAGAGGATCGCGAGACCTGGATCGAGCTTCATCAAGAACTTGGTCATGTCGGCGGATTCACCCGAGGACAGGCCGGCGGCCGGCTCGTCGAGCAGCAGGATTTTCGGATCGCTGGCCAGCCCCAGAACAATCTCCAGCTGGCGCTGTTCGCCGTGCGAAAGGTTTTGCACCTCGACATCCTTGCGGTCCAGGAAGCCGGCTTGCTCTAAGAAATGGTAGGCCTTCTCGTAGGTCTCGCGATAAGAAGAATCAAAGCGCCACATCACAAATTTTGTCTTACGCGTCCCATCGATAGCCAACAGCACGTTGTCCAGAACCGTTAGCATTGGAAACAAGCTGGTGACCTGGAATGTCCGCGCCATCCCCAAAGCAACCCGCCGGTGGCTCGGCCAGCCGGTCACGTCTTGACCGAATAGCAGCACCTGTCCCGACGTTGCCGGAAGTGCGCCAGTGATCACATTGAATAGCGTGGTCTTTCCGGCGCCGTTCGGGCCGATGATAGCCTTGCGGTCGCCCGGCATGATTTTGAGCGTGACGTCCCGCACGGCTTGCAGACCGTCGAAACTTTTCGACAGACCTTTCAGCTCGAGAATCGGTTCAGCCCGGTTCTGCCGGTTACCCTCGCTCATACTCAATTCCTTACGGAACCAGGAAAGCCGGGGCTCTTATGCGGAGCCCCGGCTAACCTCGGTGTCGTTTATTCGCAGAACTTGCAGGGCGGGAAGTCGCGATCGTAGACCGGCTGGGCGAGGAACTTCTCCTTGCCGTAGGTCCAGAACTGGCTGACCTTCGGGTAGGTCTTGATCACAGTGTTCCAGAGCTCGTCTTTCTCGTAGCCGAACATCTTCTTCTTCTCGACCTTCTTGATGTAGATGTTGTGCACCGGATTGCGCATGTCGTCGAAGGCGACAGGCCCGCGCGGGGTATCGACCTTGAGGGAGGCCATAATCTTGATGAATTCCTCGGAGCCCGGCCACTTGCCGCCGGTCTTCTTCATCACCTCATGAATTAACAGTGCTGTCGTGTAGTTGCTCTCCGCATAATAGCCCGGCACTTTGCCGTACTTGGCGCGGTAGGCCTTCACAAAGGCCTCGTTCTTCGGTGTCTGCAGCGCGGCGCTATATTGCAGCGCGGAGACGTCGCCGACCACTTCGTCGCCCATGAACGGCAACGCAAATTCGTCATAGCTGGTAGTGCCGCCGACGATCGGCTTCTTGATGCCGGCGCCGCGCAACTGCTTGGGGAATTGCAACGCCATCGGCCCCACCATCAGCGTGAAGACGGCGTCGGCGTCGGCCTTGAGGGTCGAGATGTAAGGTCCGAAATCCTTGGTGCCGAGCGGCGGCCAGATCTTCTGGATGATTTTGCCGCCGCAGTCTTCGAACACCTTCTGGAAACCGCCGACCGACTCGTAGCCGAAGGCGTAGTCGGCCGCGACCGTGACGATCTTTTTGTAGCCCTGCTCGCAGGCCCATTGGGCAAGCGGCTGGGTCGGCTGTGAACTCGTCCAACCGGTGCGGAAGAAATAAGGGAATTCCGCGAGCTTGCGCTGCGTCAAATCGTCTGCGGAAGGAACCGAAGCAAGATAGACGACCTTAGCGCGCGTGCTTTCCGGCGCCAATGCGTAACCGGTGGAGGCGAGCAAACCGCCGACCAGCAACTGGACCTTGTCTTCGCCGACAAGCTTCGATGCCTTGAGCACCGCCGTCGCCGGCTTGCCCTGTTCATCCTCGATGATGAGCTTCACGTTAGCGCCGGCGAAGTCACCTTTCACTTGATCCAGATAGAGCTGGAAGCCATCGGCCATGTCCTTGCCGATTTGGGCATAGATGCCCGTCACTGGCACCAGAAAACCGATGCGCAACTCTTCGGAATAGGCTGTCGAGCCGAGGCTCGTGCCGACTGCAAGACAGCTTCCCAACAGCAGCGGACTGAGTTTTCGTAACAAGGCATTTGTCATTGTCTTACCTCCCGATGTTGTTTGATAGTTTCGTCCTATCCGGTCATCGACGTACGGATTCCAATTGTACGGCCGGCTTAATTGCCGACCACCCAAGCGCTTGCCGAATTCGCTTCGGAATGCCCATCAAGCCGGTCGGCAGATACAGGATCGTCAGAACGTAGACGCCGCCCAGCACGTACTGCCACCACGGCACCAGCGTGCTGAGATACTCGCGCAGCAAGAGCACGATCGCCGAGCCGATAACGCCGCCGATCAGAGTGCCGGCGCCGCCGAGCACGACCATCAACAGCGCGTCCACCGAGGTGGTAAGAACGACATCTTCCGGCGTTACGATGCCGTTGGTATGGGCCCACAGCACGCCCGCCAGTCCGCCGAAGCCGCCGGCGATGACAAAGGCGATGTATTTGTGCAGCCAAACATTGTAGCCGAGCATAGACATGCGCAGCTCGCGCTCGCGGATTCCCTTCAGGCTGCGTCCGAACGGCGATCGCACCAGCACATACATCAAAATCATCGATACGATAAAAAAGCCGAGTACGAGATAAAAGAACGTCACTTCGTTTGTCAGATTGAGACCGAAATTCGGCCGTAATTTTATTATGATTCCATTGTCGCCGCCGGTAAGCGAATTCCAGCGATAGGCCAAGCCCCAGACGCACTGGCCGAGCGCGAGCGTGATCATCAGGAAATAGACGCCGCCGGCCCGGATCGCGAACAGTCCGAACACTGCGGCCAGCGCCGCGCCGAGCAGGATACCGAGCACGACCACCAGCCAGAAATCCCAGCCCAAGCCGAAGTGGAACCTGGTCGCCAGCACTGCGGTCAGATAGGCGCCGACGCCGAAATAGGCGGCCTGGCCGAGCGAGGCGAGGCCGGTATAGCCGAGCAGGATGTCCAGGCTCATCGCCAGGATCCCAAACGCCAATGCGCGCGTCGCCAGCAGCACGACGAATGAGCTGGTGTGCGGGATAATGAATGCGAGCACGATCAGTGCAGCGGCGACTATCAGGATCTTGACTTGCTGGCTGACCATCGGTGTCCGCTCAATCTCGTCCGAACAGGCCGGTCGGCTTGATCGCGAGGATCAGTACCATCGGCGCGTAGAGCGTGAAGTAGGAGACTTCCGGGAACAGCGCCTTGCCGAAATTGTCGGCGAGGCCGACAAGTAGCGCGCCGACCGCGGCGCCGCCCAGGCTGCCCATGCCGCCGATGATCACCACCGCGAAGGCGAGCGGTAGCATCTCGAAGTCGAGGCCGGGAAAAACGCCGAGAAACGCCCCGCCGATAACACCGCCGAGCGCAGCCAGGAATGCGCCGAGTGCGAAAATGAACATCGAGATGCGGTTGGTGTCGATGCCGACCCCGCGCGCCATCTGTGCGTCATCGACGGTGGCGCGCACGGCGGCGCCCATGCGGGTCTTTTCCATCACCAGCCAAATCGCCACGCCGATCACCAAGGCGAGCGCGATCATGAACATCCGATAGGCCGGAAAGTAGATGCCGCCGATCACGATGCTCTGCGTGAATACGGCGGGCGGGTTGATGTCCATGTTGTTGCCGCCCCAGATATCGAGCGCGCCTTGCTGGAACAGGAAGGCGAAGCCGACCGTGAGCAACACTTGACGAAGCGGCTCGAAGCCGAGCGGCCGCAGGAAGACACGCTCCATCACCATGCCGATGATGGCGACAGCGAGCGCCGCCACCGGCAGCGAGAGTGCCCAGGACCCGGTTGTGCTGATGACGGACAGCGCGATGTAGCCGCCCAGCATAAAGTAGGAGCCATGGGAAAGATTGACGATCCGCATGACACCGAAAATTAACGACAGGCCGCTGCCCACGAGGAACAGCAGCGCGCCGTACGAGACGCCATTGAAGATCTGAGTAACCCAGAACTGTGTATTCATATCTTTTTGCGATAAGCCTCCAGTCAAATAGCTTCATCGTGAGCGCCACTGGCCCAACCATAGACCGGCGAAATTCGATTGAAATGGATCGGCGCTCAAGTCTCGGTGGGCCGCCGCTTGAGCATATTGATCTGGATCAAAAACAGTTCGTGGGCTTGTAAATGTCGCACTGCACTCTGAGGTGCAGAGCGTGGACTGCATCCCTAACAATCTACGATTGCTGCTTGGACAAATCGAAACGGGATCACAAAGGGATTACGAGAAATTCTACTCGATCGCCGGACGATTTCATAACGCCTTGTTACGCGTCAGCGCCGCAGCGATCACAGTTTTCGCATTGGCGTAAAAACCCTCAACCAATTGCTCGATCGCGCCGTCAATGTCCGATGGCGGTTTGACGTGATACACCCATTTTCGCATGCCGATATAAAAAATGCTTCCGTGCAGGCTCCACATCAGCTCCAATTCTGGTTCGGTTATCTCCAATTGCTCGATTGAACGATATCCAAATTCGTGCCGGAGCTCGCCGATCACCGGCTTGAAAATGCGCTCAATTGCCATCCGAACGTAGCGTCGATTGATGGAAGCGCCGGCTAATCCGGCATAAAGATAAATGCGCCCCCATTCATATTCGAGCGGAAGCTTGGCGTAGTCGGCATAGAAGGTCTTAAGGCGCTCGATCAGCGCGCGATTACGGTCGGTCAATTCGGCTTGCCACGTCGGCGACCAACGGCGCAGAAACACCTCTTGGTAGACGCGCTCGATAAGCGCCTCTTTGCTGGGAAAATAGCGATACAAGAGTCCCTTCGATATGCCGAGTTCGGTGGCCAATTCGCGCGTTTGTCCGCTAAACCCGTGCTCGGAGAAAAACCGGATCGCACCTTGCAAAATCTGTTCGGCGCGCTGGCTTGGCGCAAGTCGCTTACCTGTTTTTGGTTTCGGCGACTGCAAAAGTTGCGCAGATTTCTTCGCAGTTTTTGTTTTGGGAAACATTTTTTTCAGCGCCGCAAAATACGAAATTTGCTTGAGTCTATCGTGCGCGATTCATGGCCTGACTGCAATCGAATACCCTTAGACTCGCTCGGCGCGCCGTCGTCCGCCTGCCATTGACAGCGGCAAGCGGATCGTCTTTAGTGGGCATTCGCTCAATAAGCAAATCAATCCGGGCACCGAGCGGGAAACGCCAGATTATGCACGACATTTTCATCCACACGGAAAATCAGCGGCTCATCCTCGAGACCGTCAAGCGCTTCGTTGAAGCCGAGGTCAAACCGCGGGCGGCGGCGCTTGATGCCGAGCAAGATCCCGCCAAGAGTTTTTCCTGGGAGATTGTCGAAGCGGCCAATGAGGTCGGCATCCGCACCATGACTCTTGACGAGAAATGGGGCGGCCTCGGAACGGATTCCCTGACCACATCCATGGTCATCGAGGAACTGGGAATTGGCGATATCGGCGTTTCGGTGATC
Organism: uncultured Alphaproteobacteria bacterium; assembly: GCA_963770985.1. Lineage (GTDB taxonomy): Bacteria > Pseudomonadota > Alphaproteobacteria > Rhizobiales > Xanthobacteraceae > Pseudolabrys. The sequence continues at coordinate 78,648 of CAVYRR010000001.1, forward strand.
ATGGCGCAAACCTTGAAGATCGCGCAGATCATGCAGAAAGCGCTCAACGCGGAACAACAGGCGCGCGTGCTGCCGTCGTTTGTCAACGACCCACGCGGGATGCTGGCGATCGGCATTACCGAGCCTGATAATGCTTCGAATTACTTTCTGCCGTATCCGACGTCGTTTCGCACCACCGGGCAAAAAACCAAAGGCGGCTGGATCGTCAACGGAATGAAACACTTCATCTCGAACGGCAATCGTTCGAGCTTTTATCTTTTGTTCGTGCAGACGGAAAAAGGAAAACCGTTGGCCGAAGGCAGCACGTGCTTCCTGGTGGAGCGGGATCGTCCTGGATTCACCATCGGCCGCGTGCACGACAAGATGGGCGAGCGCCTTGCCAACAACGCCGAACTTATCTTCCAGGACTGCTTTATTCCCGATGAAAATGTCGTCGGCAAAGTCGGCGAAGGTTTCAGCGTGTTGGCCAATTTCTTCCCGCAGTCCAATGCCTATGCCGGCGCCACCATTCTTGGCGTTGCCGTCGCCTTGTATGACAAGGCGGTCGATTGGGCCAAAGTTCGTGTGCAGGGCGGCAAGCCGTTGATCGAGCACGATGGCATTCGTGCGCAGCTGGCGGAGATGCGCATGCTGATCGATGCCTCTCGATCCTACATCCATCGGGCCTGCTGGCTCGCCGATCACCAGGAGCATGGCTGGGACAAGACGCTGGGCGTGCTGCCCAAGGCGATGGCCTCGCAGGCGGCATGGCAGATCGCCACCTGGTGCCTCGAGATTCACGGCGGTCACGGCTACATGAAAGAATTCGGCGTTGAAAAGCTGGTGCGCGACGCCGCGGCATTTTTACATTCGGACGGCGTCAACCGCACCTTGTTCCTTAAGGCCGCGAATTTCATGTTTCAGTAAATGGCTGCGTATGTCGGCATGAGGTTTGCCGACAGGTCGGTCAACCAGTAGGGGCTCGCAATGGAGTACCTGTTCGTTCAGACCGAGAACCAGCGCGCCATTGTCGAGACCGTCAGGCGTTTTGTCGAGGACGAGGTGACGCCGCGCGCGGCGGCGCTTGATGCCGAGCAAGACCCTGAAAAATGCTATTCCTGGGACATCGTCGAAAAGGCGCATGCACTCGGCATCCGCACCATGACGCTCGACGAGAAGTGGGGTGGGCTGGGCGCCGACCCGCTGACTACCGCCATGGTGATTGAGGAGCTGAGCAAAGGCGACCTCGGCGTCGCCATAACCTTGGGACAGACGCTTAAGCTCGCGCAGATTTTTCAGAGCGGGCTCAACGACGAGCAGAAAGCGCGCGTGCTGCCGGGGTTCGCGCAGGATCCGCGCGGGATGCTGGCGATCGGGATCACCGAGCCCGATAACGCGTCAAACTACCTGGTGCCTTTTGCGGCGCCGTTCCGCACCGCCGCCGTGAAAACCAAGGGCGGCTGGATCGTCAATGGGATGAAGCACTTCATTTCCAATGCCAATCGCGCAAGTCACTTTTTATTCTTCGCCCAGACCGAGAAGGGCAAGTCGATGACGGAAGGCTCCACCTGTTTTCTGCTCGAACGTGGCCGTCCTGGGTTCACGATCGGCCGCGTGCACGACAAGATGGGTGAGCGACTGACCAACAATGCCGAGATGATTTTCCAGGATTGCTTCGTCCCGGATGAAAACGTCGTCGGCAAGGTCGGCGACGGTTTCGGCGAACTGGGCAAGTTCATGCCGTGGTCGAACGCCTATGGCGGCGCCACGATCCTCGGTGTCGCGGTCGCCTTGCACAAGAAAGCCATCGATTGGGCCAAAGTGCGGGTCCAGGGGGGCAAGCCGTTGATCGAGCACGATGGCATCCGCGCGCAACTCGCTGAGATGCGCATGCTGATCGATGCGGCGCGGTCATACATTCATCGCGTCTGCTGGCTTGCGGTCCACCCGGAGCAGGGCTGGGACAAGACGCTGGGCGCGTTGCCCAAGGTGATGGCGTCGCAAGCGACCTGGAAGATCGCCACTTGGTGCCTCGAGATCCACGGCGGCCACGGCTACATGAAAGAGTTTGGAGTGGAGAAGCTGGTGCGCGACGCGGCGGCCTATCTGCATTCCGACGGTGTCAACCGAACGCTTTTTCTGAAAGCCGCTAACTTCATGTTCCGGGCATGATCGTAAGGACAACGTCATGAAAGCATTGGTTCTCAGGGGGCCAAACGCGCCATTCGAAATGAGCGAAATGCCCGATCCCGTTGCCGGGCCGGGGGAAGCCGTCGCGCGTGTGTTTGCCTGCGGCTCGGGACTGACCATCCAGCACGTCAAGGCCGGACGCTTGCCGGTCCAGTTTCCGCGCATCATCGGGCATGAGATCACGGCCGAAATCGTCGACATCGGCGTCGGTGTCAGGAGCCTTGCCGTCGGCGATGCGGTGACGGCCTACGCGTACTTGAATTGCGGGCATTGCCGCTGGTGCCTGAGCATGCTGGAGCCGTTGTGTGAGAACACCGGCGGCGGAACCGGAATGGTCGGCATGAGTTGCGACGGCGGCTATGCCGAGTACATCAAGCTGCCGGCCCATGTTTTTATCAAACTGCCGGCGGGGTTGGACTACAAGGCTCACCCGGCCGAAATCGGTGTGGTCACCGATGCGCTTGCCACGCCGTACAAGGTGCTCAACCGGGCGCAGGTCAAGGCGGGGGAGACCGTTGCGGTCTTCGGCGCCGGTGGAGGCGTCGGTATCCACCAATTGATGATGGCAAAATGGGCGCGCGCCCGGGTGATTGCCGTCGATGTCGCCGCAGACAAATTCGACGCTTGCCGCAAGGCCGGCGCCGACGAGGTGGTCAATGCCGCGGACGTGCGATGTGGTGCAGGCGCTGCTCGATCTCACCGGTGGACGCGGCGTCGACGTCGCCATCGATTACGTTTCGGTCACCTCGACGCTGGAAGCGGCCGCCAAGGCGCTGGCACGCCGCGGCCGAATGGTGACGCTGGGCGGCGCCGGAAAGTCCTTCCAGGTGTCGGCCTTCGACATGTTGTACAAGGAGCAGGCTTTGCTGGGCAGCCGCTACGTCACGCGCCGCGAGATCCTGGAGACGTTCGATCTGGTCGCCCGCGGCGAAATCTGGCCTCTAGTCAGCGACATCCGGCCGTGGACCGAGGCCGAGGCGGTGCACGCGCGCGTCGAACGCGGCGAGGTCATCGGCCGCGCCGCGCTTCTCATCGGTTAGGGACGTGGGCGCCATTGGCTCATTGCCAATGGCGGCGAGGCTCTCCTCGCACAAGACTAGGGGAATTCGGATGTTCACCGCCACCAAAGACAAGGCTCTTCTCACCACCACCACCGGCGCGCTGCCGCGACCTAGCTGGTACACCGAAAACCTGCGCGGCATTCCGCTCGCGCAGGGCTTCTCTCGCCTGGCCTATCGCGAACAGCATTTCGACTGCCTGGCCTGCCACGTGGCGGCCCAGCATCGCGCCGGCATCGATATTTTCGTCGATGGCGATACCAGGCTCGACGATGACGTCGCCGGACGGGCCTGGGTGAGCTACGTCACCGAACGCGTCGCCGGCATCGGAGCGCCGCGCGTGGAAGTGCCGCCGGCCGGCTTCATGGCCGACAAAGGGCCGGGCGACTTGATGTGGGAAGTAATTGAGACCCGCATGACGCCGCCGGTCGCCGGCAAGATCGGCCAGACGGATCTACAGCTCGACCGCGCCTACAAGGCGATCGCGCCGATGACCGACAAGCCGGTGAAGATCGGGTCAATCTCGGCGCAAATCCTGGCGCTGATGCTCACCAACGAGCACTACAAGAACCGGCTCGATCTGCTGATGGACCTTTCCGCCGCGCTCAACAGGGAATATCACGCGCTGGCCGACGCCGGCGCGCCGCTGGTGCAGGTCGAAGAACCGGCGATTCACCAGATCGTCTCCGACCCCAAGCAGCCGATCAAGCCCGAGCAATGGGTAGAAGCCTTCAATGTCGAAGTGAAGGGCCTGCGCGGCAAATGCGAGGTGTGGTGCCATACCTGCTGGGGGAGCCCGGCGGCGCAACGCGTGGCCAGCAAGGATCAATCCTACAAGGCAGCTTTGCCTTATCTCGACCAGCTCGACTGCGACGTGCTCACCGTCGAAGGCGCGTTCAACCGCGGCATGGACCTCGAGCACTTCGGCACGATGATCTCCAAAAACAAGAAGGTCGCGCTCGGCGTCATCAGCCATCGCACGCTGCAGGTCGAGCGGCCGGAGGAAGTCGCCGACCTTATCCGCCGCGCGCTCAAATATATCGAGCCGGAACGGCTGATCCTGACGAGCGATTGCGGCTTCGGTCGCCAGTCGATGAGCCGGATGCACGCGTATTACAAGATGGTCGCGCTGGTTCGCGGCAGCAATATCGTGCGCAAGGAACTGGGATTGCCCGAAGCCTATATTCCGGCGACCGATCCGAAGCTGTCTATGGTGCCCCTGACGGGGGGAAGGTCAGTTTGATGCGCCCTCGGATATTCGTGACGCAGCCGATTGCCGAAAGCGCGCTTGCGCGGCTTCGCACGGTGGCGGACGTAACCGTTAATCCGGACGGGACTCGCATTCTCCCGAAGGACATGTTGTGCACTGCCGTTCGCGAGCACGACATTCTCTTTGCGCTGCTGCACGACACGGTCGACCGCGAGGTTCTGACGGCGAACCCAAGCCTCAAGGCGGTCACGTCCATGTCCGGCAATGCCGACCGGATCGACGTGACCACGGCAACGGCGTACAAGATTCCCGTCACCGTCATCCCGGTCATCGCCGTTTCGGAAGCGACCGCCGACTTGCATTTCGGATCTCATGCTCGCGGTCGCGCGCCGCATCGTGGAAGGCGACCGGCTCGTTCGCGCCGGCTGCTTTCCGGGCGCACAATCGAACTATCTGGCGGGTGCCTGGGTCTGGGGCAAGGTGCTCGGTCTTGTCGGAGGCAAGGGGAATATCGGCCGAGCGGTGGCGCGGCGCGCGTCCGGCTTCGGAATGCGCATTCTTTATTGGGGGCCGCACCGCATGCCCGAGAGCGATGAGGTCAAACTCGGCATGACATATGTGCCGCTGGACCAACTCTTGGCTGAATCCGATTTCGTATCATTGCATCCTTCGCTGAAGCCTGACACGCGTCACATGATTGGAGAACGCGAGCTCAGGCTTATGAAGCGCAGCGCGTTCCTAATCAATTCGTCGCGCGGTCCGATCGTGGATGAGAAGGCGCTCACCCGTGTGCTTGCAGAAAAGCGCATCGCGGGGGCGGGACTAGACGTGTTCGAGAATGAGCCGCTGGTCGAGCCGGAACTATTAAATATGACGAATGTCGTGCTCACACCGCACCTTGGCAGCGGGGTCATGGAGGTGCGCGAGACGTTGGCGAACATCGTAGTAGATAACGTGATAGCCATCCTCGATGGGCGGCTGCCGCCGAATTGCGTCAATCCCGAGGTATGCACGGTGAAAACGTAAACCGACGAGTCCCATTCACACTAGGTGGAGAAAATCAAATGGCAATTGATCGAAGCACCGACCTGCCCCAAGCGTGGGGCATCACGACGGAAATGATGGCTAATCCAAAGCCCCGCATTCCCTTGATCGAACCGGGCCGTATTCCCGACGATCTTCGCAAGGAGTTGGAGCCGTTCTACAACAAGAGCGTCGAGAAATGGGGAACCGTGCCGCGGTTTTTCCAGATGCTGGCGCATTCGCCGGTTCTGGTCGAGGCCTGGCAGCTGATCGATTCACGCGTACGCTTCGGCTATCTCAAGACCGACCCGGAGTTTCTGAAAATATTGCAACTCGTGATCGTCAAGACGGCCATTCTCAATCACGGCAGCTACTGCACGGGTCACAATGTGGGGCTCGGACGCACCGTCGGTCTGACCTGGGATCAACTCGATGCGATTGAGGGCAACGATTGGCCCAAGACCGAATCGCTTTCGCCGCGAGAGAAGGCTGCGGTCGATTGGGCCGTCGCCGTGACCAAAGGCACCGCCCGCGATGACGAAAAAACTTTCCAGACCTTGAAGAATTACTTCACCAACAGGCAGATCGTCGAAATCACTTTCCTCTGCGGGATGTGGACCTTGTCGGCGCGCCTGACCGAGCCGTTCCATCTCGATGTGGAATTGCCCGAGGATCGAATCGATTTCCACGCCAAGCGGGGCCGTGATCCAAAGGTTTCAGCCGCATGAGGGCCCGATAATATAAGCAACGAAACGTATCGGCCGCCAGTTTCGCGCTCGCGCCGGCTTTCTACATTAAGGCTGCTCGGGTACCAGAGCTATACGCGATGTGCGTATCGCAAAGCCCTTGACCACCGCGAAGACCGCCGGAATGACGACGAGCGTGAGCACGGTCGACGACACCATGCCGCCGATCATCGGCACTGCGATCCGTTGCATCACTTCGGCGCCGGTGCCGTGGCTCCACATGATCGGCAGTAGCCCGGCCATGATGGCGGCGACCGTCATCATCTTCGGCCGCACACGCTCGACCGCACCGGCCATGATTGCGGCATAGAGATCGTCCTGCGTGAACTCGTCACCTTCGATCGCGCGTTCCGCCTGCAGTTCGGTGAGCGCGTTATCGAGATAGATCAGCATCACGACGCCGGTTTCGGCGGCGACGCCGGCAAGCGCGATGAATCCGACCGCGACGGCGACCGATAGGTTGAAGCCGAGCCACCACATCAGCCATAGGCCGCCGGCAAGCGCGAACGGCACCGACAGCATCACGATCAAGGTCTCGGTCACCCGCCGGAAGTTCAGATACAGCAGCAGAAAGATGATCAACACCGTAACCGGTACGACGATCTTCAGGCGCGCCTTGGCGCGCTCCATGTATTCGAACTGGCCGCTCCAGGTGACGTAATAGCCGGGCGGGAATTTGACTTGCGCCGCCACCGCCTTCTGCGCGTCGGCGACGTAGCTGCCGATATCGCGGCCGCGCAGATCGATATAGATGTAGGCGGCGAGCTGCGCGTTCTCGGTCCGGATGGTGGACGGACCCTTGGCCAGTTCGACCTTTGCTATTTCGCCGAGCGGCACGGTGCCGCCGTTCGCCAGCGGGATAAGCACCTGGGTGGCGATCGACTGCGGGTCACTGCGCAATTCGCGCGGATAGCGGATGCTCACGGTGTAACGCTCGCGGCCTTCGACCGTCGTCGTCACCGCTTCGGCGCCGAGCGCAGTCGCGATCACGTCCTGCACGTCGGTGATCATCAGGCCGTAGCGCGCCAGTTGCGCGCGGTTGGGCTCGATATTGAGATAATAGCCGCCGAGGATGCGTTCGGCGAAGGCGCTGGTGGTGCCGGGCACCGTGCGTACCGCCGCCTCGATCTGGCGCGCGACGTTTTCCATCTCGGCGAGATCGGTACCGTAGACTTTGACCCCGACCGGCGTGCGGATGCCGGTCGCCAGCATGTCGATGCGCGCCTTGATCGGCATCGTCCAAGCGTTGGACACGCCGGGAAACTGCAGCGCCTTGTCCATCTCCGCGATCAGCTTCTCGGTCGTCATGCCGGGGCGCCATTGCTCCTCCGGCTTCAAATTGATCACGGTCTCGAACATTTCGGTCGGCGCCGGATCGGTAGCGGTCGACGCACGCCCGGCCTTGCCCCATACCGACGCCACTTCGGGGAAGGTCTTGATGATCTTGTTCTGGGTTTGCAGCAGTTCCGCCGCCTTAGTGACCGACAGGCCCGGCAGCGTGGTCGGCATGTAGAACAGCGTGCCCTCGTTGAGCGTGGGCATGAATTCGCTGCCGAGGCGCGATGCCGGCCATAAACTTCCGATCAGCACAACGAGCGCGATTAAGATGGTAGCGGCCTTATAGCGAAGCGCCGCACGGATCACCGGCCGGTAGATCCAGATCAGCGCGCGGTTCACCGGGTTCTTATGCTCGGGGACGATGCGGCCGCGCACGAACAGCAGCATCAGCGCGGGTACCAGCGTTACCGACAGCAAGGCCGACGCCGCCATGGCGAAAGTCTTGGTGTAGGCGAGCGGCTTGAACATGCGGCCTTCCTGCGCCTCGAGCGCGAAGATCGGCAGGAATGACACGGTGATGATGAGCAGACTGAAAAACAGCGCCGGCCCGACCTCAATGGCCGCCTCGATCAGCACTTCGCTGCGCGGCTTGCCAAGCGGGGCACGTTCCAAGTGCTTGTGGGCGTTCTCGATCATGACGATCGCCGCGTCGACCATGGCGCCGATGGCGATGGCGATGCCGCCGAGACTCATGATGTTCGAGCTCAAGCCTAGCAAATGCATGCACAGATAGGCGATCAGCACGCCGAGCGGCAGCGTGATGATCGCGACCAACGCGCTGCGCACATGTAACAGAAACACCACGCAGACAAACGCGACGATGAAGCTCTCCTCGATCAGGGTCCGCTTGAGCGTGTCGATGGCGCGGTAGATCAAATCCGAGCGGTCGTAGACCGCGTCGAGCGTCACGCCTTGCGGCAGGCTGGGCGCGATTTCGGCGAGCCGCGTCTTGACGCCCTCGATAACGGAAAGAGCATTTTCGCCGAAGCGTTGCAGCACGATGCCAGTGACGACTTCTCCCTCGCCGTTCAATTCGGTAATACCGCGCCGCTCGTCCGGCGCCAGTTCGACGCGGGCGACGTCGCGCAGCAGTACCGGCACGCCTTGATTGGTCTTGACGACGATCTGTTCGAGATCGGACAGGCTCTTGATATAACCGCGCCCGCGGACCACGAATTCGGTTTCGGCCAGCTCGACCGTGCGGCCGCCGACGTCGATATTGCTCGACCGCAATGCTTCGCGGATTTTCGATAGCGGGATGCCGAGCGACTGCAGCCGGCGCGGATCGATCACCACGCTGTACTGCTTGACGAAGCCACCGACGCTGGCGACTTCGGCGACGCCCTCCGCCTTGGCAAGGCCGTAACGGATATACCAATCCTGCACGGTGCGCAGTTCCGCCAGGCTCTTCTGCGCGCCGCGCACGACGTATTGATAGACCCAGCCGACGCCGGTCGCGTCCGGTCCGAGGCTTGGCGCGACGCCGGCCGGCAAGCGGCGGGCGGCCGAATTGAGATATTCGAGCACGCGCGAACGCGCCCAATACAGATCGGTGCCGTCCTCGAAGATCACATAGACAAACGAAACGCCAAAAAACGAGAACCCGCGCACCACCCGCGATTTCGGCACGCTCAGCATGGCCGTGGTCAGCGGATAGGTGACCTGATCCTCGACCACTTGCGGCGCCTGTCCGGGATATTCCGTGTAGACGATCACTTGCACGTCGGAAAGGTCGGGAATGGCGTCGAGCGGCACGCGCGACACCGCGTACAACCCGGCCAGCGTCAGGAAGACGCCGACAAATCCGACCAGCAGCAGATTGCGCGCCGACCAGCGGATGACAGCCGCGATCATTTGGCCTGCCCCGGCTCTGTGAAGGTCTTTAGCGCTGTTTGCAGGTTGCTCTCCGCGTCGATGAGGAACGTCGCGGTGGTGACGATCTCCTCGCCTTGTTGCAGGCCCTCGACAATTTCGACATGACCATCGCCGCGGCGGCCGAGTTTGACGGGCCGCGGTTCGAACCGGCCATCGCCCTTGGCCACCAGCACGATTTGCCGGGTTCCGTTGTCGATGATGGCGCCGGTGGGAACGGTGGTGACTGCTGACGCGTCTGCGCTGGCGTGAAACACCACGTCGGCGTACATGTCGGGCTTCAGCCGCTCGTCCGGATTAGCTACTTCGATCCGCACGCGGACGGTGCGCGTTTCCGTCCTTACTTCCGGATAAATGAAGGTCACGACGCCTTCGACCGACTGGCTGCGATAAGCCCTGAAGGTCACGGACGCGCGTGCGCCCAGCTTGATGTCGGCAAGATCGCCTTCGGCGACGTCGGCGATCACCCAGACATTCGTCAGATCGACGATCCGATAGAGTTCGTCGCCGGCGACGACACGCTGACCGTTGATGATCCGCTTGACGACGACCGTTCCGTTCGCCGGCGCCGGCCAGTCGATGGTGCGAGGATTGGCGCCGCTGTCGCGGATTTCGCGGATGCGGTTTTCTGACAGACCTAGATTGTGCAGTCGCTGCATGGCGCCATCAACGGATTTCCCGGAGCCCGCTTCCGCCGGGCCGCGCTGGGTCCAGCTCTTGGTCACCAGTAGATCGCTGATCGCCAGTTGAATTTCTGGGCTGTAGACCCGGAACAGCGGCTCGCCCGCGCGCACGTGCTGTCCGGTGGTATTGGCGAACAAGTCCTCGACATAACCGTCCGACCGCATGGTCACAATGGTGGTGCGCCGTTCGTCGATCGCAACCGTCCCCACTGTTCGCACCGGACGTACGAGAACACGGGCCTGCACCGGTTCAGTGCGAACGCCGCTACGTTGAACTCGATCGAGGCTGACTTTGATCGTCTTGTCGCCGCGCGGTTCGTCGCCTTCGTAGACGGCGATGTAATCCATCCCCATCGAGTCCTTCTTCGGCGTCGGCGAGGTGTCGGGCAGGCCCATGGGATTGCGGTAGAACAGTATCTTCCGCTCGCCTTGCGCAGCCTTCGGCTGCGGCGGCGGGTCGAATCTCGGTTCCGCGTCATCGTAGACGGGGAGATACGCGCGGCCTTGCGCGTCGTTCTTCGGCGTCGCCGACCAATACGGCGCACCGGTGGGATCGCGGTAGTACAGGATCGTTCGTTCGGCCGCAGTTGCCTGCGGGGCGACGCCCAAAGACGTTGCCGTGTTGTCCAAGAGATGGATATACGCGTAGCCGCCGATCGCACTGGCGGCGAGCGTTAGAATGGTGGCAGCGCGAATCTTGTTCATGGCAGCCTCGAAAAGTTCATGCCTGCCCGTCAGGGCGGATGATGGGGCGGCGGTCACCGGAGCCGCCGCCGCTCAGATCACTTGACGGCTTTTAAAATGATTTTGCCGACAACGGTCTCCGGCTCGCCTTGCACCTTGGCGGCCACGCTCAGCAAATACCGCCCCGCCATCGGCAGATCGGTCTTGAAGGCGTAAACGCCCGGCTCGCTGCCCGGCACTGCGGCGACCGGCGACACCATGTCGGCCATTCCGTCAGGCGCCATGTCGATGCGGGTGCGCACGATCACGGCGTCCGCCACGAGTTTTCCGGTCGGCTTATGCAGCAAGCGGACGGCAACGACCACGTCGTCGCCCTTCTTGAATTCGGCCGCGACGGATTCGAAGGTATAATCTTTGACGTCTGCCAATGCGACGGCACTGGTCAGGCTCATCGCAACCACAAAGGCGGAAGCAAGTAGGCATTTCGTCGTCATATTCCCGATCTCCTGTTGATTCCCTGCTCGGCGTCGCGCCCGATGTGATCGAACGGCAGCCGAGTCCTCACGCGAGCTTGCGGCTCACGCGTCGCTATGCAGCTTGCAAGGGATCAGGAGCGAGGGGGTCGGAAGGGCGGTGCGCCCATGTGTGAGGGGGCACCGCTGGTCATGCGAACGGGCTTAAGTGTGGTGCTGACCGGCGATGACAGGGCAATATCTGCCAAGCCTGGCGCTACGAAATTGAAGCAGTTAAGCGCGCAGCCCGCCATACACGCAGTATCTTCCGCTGTTTTTTGTGTATCGCTGCTCGGCGCTTTATGAAGGTGGTCGCAGTCGGCAATCGTCCGCGAGGCCGAAATTTCCATCGCCGTTGTCGCGCCAGCCGCAAAGCCGGTCGCGGCCGGCAACGTTGCGACCGACAAGCCGATTAGGGCAGCAAGAATGGTTCGACCGATGCGACGGATCATGTTCAATTTCGCGACAACGATTAGCCGCGCCTCTGCGGCGTTTCACATGTATCGCAGCAAATGGATGGTACATGCTTTGATCTTCATCAAGTGTTACTTTGGTGGGGCAGCGTCCAAAAATAGAATAAACATATGATATTGTTATTAAATTCTCTATTGCGACGACGATAACGTGACATTGATCGATTGCGTTAGGAAGTGAGGCCGTTAGGCTCGAGCCACCACGGGCGGCAACGGTTTCGAAAATTCATCGCATCAACGGTACGAATATTAGAGCAATCACGGAAATATAAACCAGAACCGCGATTGCTTCCCAGATGGCTTTGCGGCGTTTTTCAGATTTCTCGGCGGACTTGTCGAATCGTCGCATTAAGCGCCCCATTTGGCAGCTGATTTCTAAATTACCAGCCTTAAGCCAGGGGGATGTGAAGTACGCCACGTTCGATCACCAACAGTTCTGACAGGTTGTTCACCGTGAGGGCTGATCAGCCTTCTTGTTTCCTCCCTTACTGCCCCGCATCCGTTTGCGGGGGTTTTTTTTGAGCGCCAGGCGGGCAGATGGAAGACCGTCAATTTTCGCCTACCGACACGAGATCTTGCAATGCGTCAGGCGCCAAAATAGCTATGCCGCCACGTTCCAGCTTCAGCCACTTCCGACGTTGCCAAGTTTGCAGTTGTTTGTTCGCGCTTTCACGGGAAACCCCGATCATTTGGCTGATTTCGCGCTGGGTTACCCGAATTTTGCCACCTGGAGAGGCGGCAATAGCGCGCCGGTAGAGATGTAGCAAAACTTTTGCCAGGCGGCCCGGCAGGCCGAGAAAGACGATATCCTCGACCTGTTCGCTCGTTTTGCGCAGGCGCTCACACAATATTTCAATCAGCTTCATCGCCACATCGGGGTGGTCCGCCAGCATGGGCAAAAAATCGCGACGTTCGATAGCCAAGAGCTCACCGCTTTCGATGACCACCGCATCCGCGGTTCGCTGGCCGCCGTCGAGAAATGCAATTTCTCCAAATATTTCGCCCGGGACAATCAGATTGAAAATCGCGTCCTTACCTTGTTCGGAAGGGGAGCTGATTCTGATCGCGCCTGCGCAAACGGCATAAAGACTGGTTCCGATATCGCCTTTACGAAATAAGACTGCACTCTTCTTCATTTTCCTCGTAATGGCATGAAGAGCCAGCCGGTCGATCATTGCGTCGTCCATCTTTTTGAAAAAGGGATGCGCGCGAAGCAGCGCGCGTTTGTCGAAAGGCCGCAATGGAGCGACAACTTTTGCTCGAATAGTCATAGACAACTCGCAAATCGAAGCGTTTTTCGATGAATTTATAATAACATAAGTTGAGGTACAAAAACCGGTCAGCGGAGGACCAAAACCGCGCTTTTTTGGAGTGTGACGTAGTTCATACAGGTCTACGGCCAGGACCGTCATGATCTCGGCAGCCTCAACAGGAGGACCTAGACATGACCGAACTCAATCAAGTGTTTGACGGAGATCTGGCGGAACGCGTTTTCCTTATCGGATCCGTCATTTTCGTCGCTTTGTACGCCGGCGGAATTCTCCTCATGCAACAGACCCGAGCCGGGTCCCGCCGCACGGCGATTCGGGCCAAGACCGCAGGAGTTGCGCTGTTCTTTGCTTTGGCGCTCACCGCCGTCGCCAGCGGATTCTGGCGGTCCCATGCAACGAATGCCGGCAATAGCCCGGCGGCGATTTCACCCATCGAGCTGCAAAGCGCGGTCGACATGAAATCCCTGCCCGAGCAGCAGGTGGGGAATCCGTTCTAACCGCCAATCGCAACGGCAGATGCTCCGCTTGCACGTGCGTTTACAAAATAAGGGAGAGCGAAATGTCACGTTTTTATATATTCGATCCACCCGAGGCCATGGACCGTCCGCTTTGTTCCAGTTCTGGATGGACCATGTGGATTGCTCGCAGCGAACCAGATAAGCCTGACCACGATAAGCGTCCGGTTGAACGTCAGAGTAGCGAGCGCCAGGAATCCAAAATCGGCAATGATGAATAGGCCGCCCGGGTTGGCAGCCCTTTCATTGTTGCTGAATTCCCGGTTCCATCTGTGTGATCTGCTTCATACAAGAACAGGCAACTTTTAGTTTAAATCCTCCATGTAGTTCCAGCTCCACACTGGACGTACGGATAACTTGATTGCAGCGGCCGAGGTTATCCGAATTTCTTCTCCTGACTGGCGGTGCCGCTAGCGAATGAAAGGATCAACACCATGACTGACGCTACGATGGAAATTGAACGGACTGAACAAGAAGCCTTTATCTTCGAAGTCTGCGACGAAGTGCTGGAGGCTGCGGCGGGCACCGTGCGTGAGAAGGCGGCCAACTACACGCTTGCGGCTTGTAGTGGCCTCTCGGTCTGCCCTGCCTGATCAAGTTAATTGATCGGTTCCGGCTTCTGAATCGTTCCATGACCGCGATTGCCGAAGTCGCCGAAGCTTCTTCGGGGACTTCGGCTCAACAATGGCACCGCGCACAACCACACGTTACCGCGACTTTCGGCGCATTTTCCCTCAGACAAGGCGGTAGGGACATGACCCGCGTCACTCGCCATCCTGAGACCTCCGCGGGGAAAGCAAATATAAACCTTGTTGCCGGCCGTACCCGACGTTACCCTCAACTTCGTAGTAAATCCGGCTCGCCGCTTCCTCCGGGGCCTGGAATGAAATGCCCGAAGTGCCAGCACGATAACGCTGCTAACGCGAAGTTCTGTGAGCAGTGCGCTGCTCCCCTGGGCCTAGTCTGTGCCGACTGTGGAAGCACGGTGTCGTCAACGGCTAATTTCTGCCCGCAATGCGGCCATCCCCTGAAGCACGCCGCAGACGATCCCAGCTCTGCTTTACTCAAGAGCCATACGCCCCAGCATCTGGTCGATAAGATTCTTACGTCGAGGGCGGCCCTCGAGGGTGAGCGCAAGCAGGTCACCGTACTGTTCGCCGACATCAAGAGTTCGATGGAACTGCTTGCCGACCGCGACCCCGAAGACGCAAAGAAGCTCCTTGACCCGGTGCTCATTCACATGAACGAGGCGGTGCACCGCTACGAGGGCACCGTACATAGGATTATGGGCGACGGGATCATGGCTCTCTTCGGTGCGCCGCTCGCGCACGAGGATCATGCTGTGCGCGCCTGTTATGCGGCGCTGAGGATGCAAGAGACCGTCGCGCGATATGCAAACGAGGTTCAGCGGTCTCACGGAGTTCCAGTGACGATCCGGGTCGGTCTTAATTCAGGCGAGATTGTCATCGCCACGATCGGCAACGATCTGCGTATGGACTACACGGTCGTTGGCCAGACCGTACACCTAGCGAATCGCATGGAACAGATGGCGATGCCGGGTTCGGTGCTAATTACGGCCAACACCCTCCAACTGGCGGAAGGCTATATCGCCGCGAAATCCCTTGGCCCCGTGCCGGTGAAAGGACTCGTCGATCCGATACAAATTTACGAGGTGACCGGGGCGGGCGCGGCGCGATCGCGCCTCCACGCCGCCGCCGGAAGGGGCCTGACACGCTTTGTAGGCCGTGGCGTCGAGCAGGAGCAACTCCGCCTTGCGATGCAGCTTGCCGGCCGAGGCCGTGGTCAGATGGTGGCGATCGTCGGCCAAGCGGGCGTGGGCAAGTCGCGCCTGTTGCACGAATTCGTTCATTCGCCCCACATGACCAACTGGCTGGTTCTGGAATCCAACGCCACGTCGTACGGTCATGCAACGCCCTACCAGCCGATCATCGAGTTGCTCAAGGATTATTTTAAGATCAACGTCAATGACAGCGCGCAATTAATCCGCGAGATAGTGTCGAGCAAGATCTTAACGCTCGATCCTTCACTGCAGGACGCCATTTTGCCAGTGCTGGACCTCCTCAACGCACTGGACGACGATCACCCGTTCCGATCCCTCGACCCGCTCCAGCATCGTCAATCCACTTATCAGGCCGTCATCCGCTTGTTGTTGAGCGAGAATCGCGTACAGCCGGTCAACGCGATCTTCGAGGACATTCACTGGTACGACTCTCTAACACTTGGTTTGCTAAACGACCTTGTCGTCCGCGCTCTGGATGTGCGCCTGCTTCTCGTTGTTACTTGCCGTCCCGAGCATAGGGATGAATGGTCGACCCGGCCAAACTACCGCCAACTGCGTCTGGATCCTCTTCCCGGTGAAAGCCTGGCGGAGCTTCTTCAGGTTCTGCTGGGCGCCAACCCAGATCTAAAAAATCTGAAGGGCTTCCTGATGGAGGCTGCCAGTGGAAATCCATTTTTCGTCGAAGAGATCGTGCGCACGTTAGTGGATACCGGCGTGCTCGAAGGCGCGCGCGGCAATTATCGTCTTGCGAAGCCGTTCTCGAGCGTCGAGGTCCCGCCTACAGTACAAGCGGTGCTCGCTGCGCGTATCGACAGGCTTTCCCCCGCCGCGAAGCGGCTGCTGCAGGAGGCGGCGGTAGTTGGACAGGATGTTCCGTTCGACGTCTTGCATACAATAAGTGGGCTGTCCGAGGACGACATCCACCGTCTGCTGAACGATCTGCAGGCCGCTGAATTTCTTTACCAGACACAGCTCTTTCCCGACCTGCAGTACAGCTTCAGACACGCGCTGACGCACGACGTCACCTATAACGGCGTACTTCAAGAACGGCGCCGTGACATCCATGCGCGCATCGTGGATGCGATAGAAAAGCACTATGCTGGCCGGCTCGGGGAGCAGATCGAGCGGCTCGCCTATCATGCCGTTCGTGGCGAACTAAAAGAAAAGGCTGTGCACTACCTCCGCCAAGCCGGACGGAAGGCGGCGGCACGGTCGGCGCTCTCGGACGCCCGGGGCTGGCTTGAGCAAGCACTGGCGATTCTCAAGGAATTGCCGGAGAGCCGAGCCACTCTGGAACAAAGTATTGAGATTCGTCTCGAATTGCGGCCGGTGCTGCGCCAACTCGGCGAGGGCCGGAAAATGCTTGAGCACTTGCGAGACGCTGAAGCCGTAGCTGAGCGGTTGAATGACGATGGGCGGCGCGCGCTGATTTGCGCCTTCATGACCACGGTCCACTCGACGCTTGACGAACTGGACGAGGCGCTCGCAGCCGGCTCCCGCGCTCTCGAGATCGCCCAGCGCCTTGGCGACTTAAGGGTTCGTATTCTCACCACCAGTTATCTTGAGCAGGCGTATTGCTACAGGGGCGAATATGAACGCGTGATCGAACTCGCCACCAACAATCTCGCCGCGATACCGTCCGATTGGTCCAACGAGTTTTTCGGTATGGCCGTGCCGGCATCAGTCTTCGATCGTGCATGGCTCATCATGAGCCTTGCCGAGCTCGGGAGATTTTCTGAAGCCGCCGCACATGTGGCTGACGCGATTCGAATCGCCGAACAAACGGAGCATGCGTTTTCTATCGGTTGGGCCCACTTTGCCGCGGGCATGTCGCACCTCCACAAAGGTGATTGGGAGAAGGCACGCTCGATGGTCGAGCACTGGCTCACGATGCTTCGCACTGGAAATGTCGCCATCCACTTACCTTGGGCGGTGGCTGCGTCCGCTTGGGCCCTGGCGCAAATCGGGGAAACGAGCGAGGCGTTGGACCGGGTCCGGGAAGCCGAGCAGCTCCTTGAGGGTCAAGCGGCGAGGGGGATTGTCGGCCATCGCGGCTGGGCCTATGGCGCGGCCGGTCGTGCCTGTTTGCTGCTTGGTCGCCTCGACGAGGCCCAGCGCTTGGGCGAACGCGCGGTTGAAACCTCTAAGCGCCAGCCAGGCTTTGCAGCCCATGCGCTGCGCCTGCTCGGCGATATTAAGACTCATCCCGACCGATTTGACCCAGAGGTCGGTGCCGCGCATTACCGGGAGGCGATGTCGCTCGCCCAGCAGCACCGCATGCGCCCACTCGTCGCCCATTGCCACCTCGGCCTGGGTGAGCTCTATCGCCGCACCGGTCAGCTGGACCACGCCCGCAAGAATCTCGCAAGCGCGGCGACATTGTACCGCGAAATGGACATGGGCTTCTGGCTCGAGCGGACGGAATCCTGATATGATGGTTTTGGCGATGCACAGTGCTTTTTTCGGCCTACTCCGAAAAATCTTCGGCCCCCAGGCCGTTGCGTTGGCCATAATTCCGCGTGGGTAGCGAACCATGCTGGACGAATGTTCGGTAACGGCGAAACTTTCGTTTTCGTGCCTCCCTGAGCTGTTCGAATATTACGCCAGGCGTACTCCCGACGCTTCGGCGATCCTCGCGCCGGGGCGCGTCCCGCTCACCTACGGCCGACTTTACCGACACATCGACGAAATCGGGCGCTCGCTGCGGATCATGGGGATCGGCTGTCACGACCGCGTGGCGGTTGTGATGCCGAATGGCCCCGAATTGGTAGCAGCGATTGCCTGTGTGGCCTCGAACGCGGCGTGCGCCGTTATAAACCCGGCCTACGCGATCGAAGAATTGGAAAGATATTTTGCTGATCTGCGGCCGAAAGCTTTGATAACGCAGGCTGAAATCGATTCACCAATACGTCGTTTGGCAATTTCCCGCGGCATGCACGTCATCGAGCTATCGACAACGCCTGACGTGGAGGCTGGTCTCTTTACTCTCAATGCGTACCCGCCGGGCAAACCGTCGCATGAGCCCGTTGGCCCCGGCAGCACGGCGGTGTTGCTGCTGACGTCAGGCACCACATCGCGGCCGAAGATTGTTCCGCTGACGCACGCCAATATTTGTGCGTCGGCTTACAGCATGGTTTCGGCATTATCACTGACGGAAACAGATCGGTGTCTGAACGTCTTGCCGCTGTTTCATGGGCACGGGCTCTTTGCCACGATATTCGCCTCGCTGTCGGCCGGTGCGAGTGTCGTTTGTACCCCGGGCTGTGACATCAACAAGTTCTTTACCTGGCTAAGCGACTTTCGCCCGACATGGTACTCCGCAGTGCCGACCATGCATCAGGCAATTCTCGCCCAGGCTCGACAAAATGGTGAACGAGTCGACTGTCGCCTTCGTCTCGTACGCTCCGCGTCGGCGCCGCTGCCGCCGCCCGTCCTCGCGGAACTGGAACGAACGTTCCAAACCACGGTGATCGAGTTTTACGGCATGACGGAAACCACTTCCGCACCGATCGCATGTAATCCGATGCCGCCGCGCCGGCGCAAGGCGGGTTCGGTCGGCATACCGGTGGAGTTGGATGTTGCGATCATGGACGAAGCTGGGACACCGCTGCCTCGTGGTCAGACTGGCCAGGTTGCCGTCCGCGGCGCGAGCGTCATGCCAGGCTACGACGGCGATCCGATCGCGACACAGGCGGCGTTTGCGGGCGATTGGTTCAAGACCGGCGACCAAGGCTTTTTCGATGAGGACGGATACCTGTTTTTGTCAGGCCGTACGCGGGAAATGATCAATCGCGGCGGGGAGAAAATAGCTCCGCGGGAAGTTGACGAAGCGCTGCTCGAACATCCTGCAATCGCGGAAGCCGTAACTTTTGCCATCCCTCACGCCACCCTGGGCGAAGACGTCGCGGCGGCCATCGTGTTGCGGCCCGACGCCAAAGCGACGCTGAAAGAAATTCGTCAGTTCGTGAGCGGACGGCTTGCCGACTTCAAAGTGCCGCGCCAGGTGATCGTCGTCAAAGCGCTGCCAAAAGGCCCCACGGGCAAGATCCAGCGTGTCAGTATGGCGGCAAAGCTGGGTCTGGCGGCCGGCATTGCAACGCCGCAGTCCTTCGTCGGTCCGCGAACGCCGCTTGAGAACGTGCTGGCCGGAATTTGGGCGGAGATCCTTCAATGCGATCGGGTCGGCATCGATGACGACTTCTTCGCGCTGGGTGGGGACTCTCTTTTGGCCACCCATGTCCTCACCCGCATTTACGACATCATGCATCTCAAGGTCGATGTTGCCGGCCTGTTTGACGCGCCGACCGTCGCGGAGATGGCGCAGCATCTGGAAACGCTGATCCAATCCGGCCAAGCGCGACAGCCAACTTCGGACATTGTGCGTGTGCCCCGTGGTGGCGAGGTGCCGGCCTCTGCCGCACAGGAGCGGGTGTGCAAACTGCAACACGCTCTGCCAGACCTGCCATTTTTCAATGTCCTTTATGCGCTCCGGGTGACGTCGCCGGTCGACGTGACCGTTCTTAAGCGGAGCATCGATGAACTGGTGCGACGCCACGAAATTCTACGCACGACCTTTGCCGTTGTTGACGGACGGCACGTGCAGGTTATTGCTTCGAACCTGACAGTGCCCTTGGTATTCGACGACCTATGCAAGTTTTCGCCCTCCAAGAAGGAGAGCGTTGCTCATCGACTCATTCAAGAAGAACTGGTGCATTCCTTCGACCTCACTCGCGGCCCGCTCATTCGGGCGCGCCTGATACGCCAGGCCGAGACGGAACACCTCTTGCTGGTCTCGACGCACCAGACCATCGTCGACGGTTGGTCGCTCGGCGTGTTTGGCGATGAGCTAGCCACGCTCTACGAGGCTTTTGCCGCCGGAAAAGCATCGCCCCTGATGCCGCTAGTGATTCAATATGCGGACTACGCGGTCTGGCAACGACAGTGGCGGTCACATCCGGACGTCGCTGCGCAGCTTGCTTACTGGCGTGCGCAGCTTTGCAGGCCGCTGCCCATGATACGCCTCGGTACAAAGCGGCCGCGACGGGCCGCCGACCCGTTCCATACGGCGCAACGAGAGGTGGCCTTGCCAGAGCGCCTAACCGAGGCGGTCAAGCAGTTCAGTCACCGCGAAGGCGGCACATTGTTCATGGCGCTAGTCGCCGCGTTGAAGACGCTTCTCAATTGCTACGTGGGCGAGAAAGACCTGCGCGTCGCCACCAATGTCGCCAATCGTAATCGGCCGGGCACTGAGGGACTTATAGGGCCGCTGGCCAATACCGTGATTCTTCGGTCCGACTTCAGTGGCGACCCAACTCACCGGGAAGTGATGCGTCGGGTTCGTGCGGCAACGCTCGCCGCCTATGCAAATCAGGACCTTCCATTCGAAGAACTAGCTGAGACGCTCGCGTGTGAGCATGCCATCAAGCCGGGCGAGCTCTCGCAGGTTATGATTTTGTTGCATAATGCTGCATTGCGGCCGGTGGCAAGCTCGAGGAAGGCGCTTGCCTTCGAGGAGGCCGACCCGGACATGTTGATGCCGCTGGTGACGACCACAACTTATGATATAATCTTGGTGCTGCGCGAAGGCGCGCATGGGCTGGTGGGATCGTGTATCTACAAACCGCATCTCTTCGGCGCCAAGTTTATCGATCGTCTGCTCCGGGATTTCCGGAAAGTCCTGGAAACTATGGTGGCGCGGCCGGAGCGGCCGATTTCGACAATCCGCGTCTCACTGAAGAGCAAGCGTTGAGTCCGTGACTACGTTAGACTTTTTTCTACCAGCGCCAATGTAAACTCAAGGAGAAACGTCCATGGGAGCATTCCGCCCCGTCGCTTTCAGTTCGAAGGAACTCAAGGGTCTAACCGCCAAGCAGCGTAAGGCCCTCAAAAAGGCAATTGTTCGCCATCTGGAAACGCATCCCCAGATCCGCAAACTCGTCAGGAAAAAAACGCACCCCATCCTTAAGCGGATGAAGAAGGCGTCATAAGGCGCACCGCCGCGGCTCCGAGCAAGACTTGCCCGGAGCCACCTGCTCGGCGACGTCAGCGGCGTTCGCGCCGCTGACGTCGTTTTTTCGCCGCCGCGCGTGACTTGGCCCTTGCGGCCGTGCGCGATTTCGACGTTTGGCGCGATTTGTGTTCATGTTTGGCCGGCCGCTTTGCTTTGTGCCTGAGCGGAAATGATATTCCGCCGACCACAATGCCATCGGCGCGAGCAATGATCTCGATGTCTGGGTGCTTTTCATTGGCGACATCGGCCGCGCTGAAGTGCCGGCCGGCGCGGAGCTTGATGTCCACATTCTGGGCGACGCCAGGCTCAAGCATGAACGTGGCAGCACCGGCCTTCCCAAATGAAATCTTCCAGCCGCGCTTGACCAGGAATGACGGCAGAATCGCTTTGACGCTCATCCGTGCGCTTTTGTTGAACGGGTTCTTCACCTGAAAGTTCGTGTCGCTAAATGTGTTCACCAGTCGCTCGGCGTTGGCGCCGGCCACGGGATAGACGCTGCGCAAGGCGATATTGTTATCGTGCGGAACCAGTCGCCAGTCGGAAACCGAGTCGCCGACCGAGAAATTGTGAATATTACTCGGATCGCCAGTCGCCGAAGCCACCATGAGCATGCAGTCGTGTCCGGCCGGTGAGGGGACCCATTCAAACGGACCAACCAGGATTTCACCGGACGATTTGGGCGGTACGTTTGCTGCCGCAAGCTGTGCCGTCGTCATCGGCTGCCAGTGGTCGGGAAAGTGGCGTCCCGCAGCCGACCGGGAGTGAAAGGCGCGCACCACGACCTTGGTCGCGGCTTCCGAGCCGCGGTTTTTGATTTTCACGTAGGCGTAATTGGTGACGCCGGCGACCGGTTCCTCGTGGCGCGTGCCGCCATCCTTGCGGCGCCGGTTCCAGATTGCCCTGCAGTTCCAGTAGTTGGGCTGAAATTGGTATTCGCCGTGGCGGCCGTCTTCAATGTAGACATCGACCGGCGGCGGTGCCCCTTCGAGATTGTTCGGTCTTTTGGTGCCGGCGAGTTGATACAGGCCTTGCTTCTCGAACGCCCAACGGATCACCTTGTGGTAGGCGCCGCCCGAGACGCCCTCGGCAGGCCAGTCCGCGAGGTCGCTCTTCGTGAGCGCGCTGGCAAAGTGGGCGGCGTTCGGTGGACTGGTGGCTGGAGTCAACGATTGAATCGCGCCAAGCAAAATGTGGCACGCCATGCGCGCCGCGAAGCGCCTGGCCTCAACATCGGGGGAATCCCCGCCGATCGCACGGTAGAAACGAAACATCGTGCTCGAGAGAATCTGTTCGTTACTGTACCCGCCCGGATCTTTGACCTGATCGAACGGATGGCGTGCGATGGCGCCGGCCCAGCCCCAGCCGTCCGCAGGGGTCCGGTCGTGACGCCGTTTCGCAGATTTGGGAATCCCAACGAGCCACGGAAATGTCGAGCCACGGTCGCGCGCCTTGCTGTCCGGGTCGTTGAGGATCGCTGCGAAGCTGTCGCCGGCGCTGTGCGCAAATTTGAACCGCGGCGAACCGATGTGATTGTAGAGGATGCCGTGGCCTAATATCTCGTGCAGGACGATGCGCCAATCGCAGGCGATGCCGATCGGACTTTTGAGATTGCCGGTGTCTGCAAGCGAGAAGCACGTATACCCGATGCCGGTGCCCTCGGCGTTGCCGGCGCAATGCGCGTTGATCTCGTCGCCTTTCGGATGGTCCTTGTCGTAATGCCCGCGGGGGTCGACCGGACTAGGAAATTTTGTACCGGGGAAACAATCGGCGACCGAAAATCCGAGATCTTCGACCAGCCGGAAGACCCGGTCGCAGTTATAGTAGGCATTGACCGCGGCGAAGTTGTTGGTTCGCGCGTTGAACTTGAAATCGCGTCCCGCCGGTTTGGCCGGCACCGCTACCTTCGGACTGACAACGTTGGAAAGCCTGACGTTGCTGCCGCGCAGAGCCTGGATGCCTTTCACCGGCGCAGCGAGACCGGGAAGCGTAACCGTGCTGCGTAAGCGGTTAAGCGCCGCGTTGCTCGCGTTCGGTCCCGGACCTCCGGCAAGCGTCATCGGATCGGCCTCGAACACCGAACCAGTGACATTGTCGATGAAGGGGCGCAGCAGCAGAACCGACGATGTCTCGGCCTCGATCAGCGCAACCCAGTGCAATGGCCGGATCGGCGGAAAGTCAAAACCGAAGTAGACGACGCTGACGACATAATGCCCGCCGTCCCGGATCGAGGAATGCACCGCGGGTAGCGGCAGGGTGGGCCGTCCGGACAGAATCCCGGAGCCAGTCTCCGATGGACGCGCCGTTGCGTGTCTGAGTCTCGTTTCATCATGCTGATAGATCATGAGACGATGGCGATTGACGCTGAGGGCGCCGTCGAGCGCTTTCCCGTCAAGACCGAGATGTTTCGCCAAGGTTTTAACGTCGAGCGTCTTCAATCTCGCGAAGTGCTTTGCGTGCGGCCAATTCAGAACGAGCTTGGGATGCTGCGTCGAACGTGCACCGACCACGCGCAACGGATTGCGCTTCATCGTGACCGAGAGCCCAGCTTCCCAAACCGGCAGGCCGAAACAAGTCTGGTGGAATGCAACCGTGCTCATGTCGAACTGATGCTTCTCGCTCAAGTAGCGGTATTCGACGTCGATATCGATCGGCTCGTGTTCGGCTGAGCGGGAGAGGTTTTTCAGGTGCTCGTGCCGTAGCCCGAGCAACCCGCCGTAGCGGCCCAAATAATCGTGTGCCGCGAGCCGCGGCGTTTGTAAATCGGTGGTGACGTATTGATCGGTGTGCGAAAGCAAGCGCGCAGTGCCATCCGAGGTGCGTATAACCTTGGTTTTAGTTCGCGCGTCGAATTCCTCGAACATCGTTTCCTCGTCGGCCGTATTTTTTAACGAATGCCGCGAATGGCTAGTTGATGCTTCCCGTGTTCGTCACGCCTCATATTAGGCGAACATACGAAAATCCCGCCGCTTGACCTCACGGCTTTTTGTACGAGCGGATGAGAGATCTTGAGTTTGCCTTACCGTGAAACAAGCGGAAAGAGCTAAATAAGCGGTTGAATGAAAATAGATAATTTGCCATTGCGCCGATGATGGAGCGGCGGCGGCGAAGAATAACAGAGAAGCGGGGCAACGACTTAGCAACGTTCCTTTCGTCGCTGTTGTGGAAAAATGTCGTAACAACAGTCTCCGCTCAACTGAACGCATTCTTTTGTAGCCGTTGGCCGCTGCCCATCAGCACCAAAACAAACAAATGCGTCGATTGTGAAACCTTATGGAGTTTGGCACTCCGTGTATATCGGCCCAGTCGTTAGTTCAAATCTCTCTAGGCAATGAGCAGGTGATTTTATCGGCCCCGCGACCGTGAAATCGTAGCCGATACGATTTAGCGCAAGTTCATAGCGTCCGGCGGCCAGCGAATCGTTTTCCTCTAGATGCGCGATAACCATCTCACGTTGTCCAGGGATTGGCGAAACCCTGAGCTCACGTGATATGTTTCGAATTCGCCAGGTTTCCTCGATGTTGGTCGATTTTCCTTTACCGTCGACAATCTTTCTTTCGCGCGCCACGCGCGCAACCACGCGCAAGGTGATCTTCTGGGGCACGCTGTTTACAAGGTCGCGTCGGAAGAGAATAAATGACGGTTTGTTGTCGGATATTGTAGTAGTACTCGACGTTTTTATTTCTGCCGATAGCGCAACCCGTTGATCAGGGACATTCATCGCCAAAGCTTGCAATTCGGTTAGCTTGTTATCGCTCAACACATAAATCCCAAACGACGTCGGCAAAGGATATGGTAACTTCACCGAATCATCTTTTTGAACGGCAGGCGGTTCACGTGAGCTATTCTGCTTTGATGCGGTGCCCTCAGTCTGTGACGACGAATCCGCGATTATTATTTGCTTTGTAGGCCTTGGTGAAAGCCAATACGTTCCCACAAAAATAATGACTCCGACCAGCGCTATTCCAGCGATCATGATCCCGACTAACCGGGTCGTAAAACGTTTGTATGACGCGAACTCTTCCGACCGCCGAGCGTACGATGAGTTCCCCGTCCGTTGACGCGGGGCAAATCCCGCATACAGCGGGGGCAATGGCTGAGGCGGCAAAATCTGAAGTGCGCCGCCTGCCGAAGCGGGGGCGGTGTCAGACGGCTCAATTGCCTCCGCGCTCGCGTTAGCCGTGCGGAGCCAGTCATCTTGGGCCGGCCGTTCGGGACTATTAGCTGCATGCCCGTTGCCATTTTCCCGATGTTCTTTGTGAAGTCGTCCGTCCGGCGAATTAGCCTCGATGCGTGCGACGGCGAGCTCGAAATCATTTATATGCCGAACTAGATCGGACAATCCCAACGTTGAATGTCCAAAGAGTACATCACGCTTGAAATTGAAACGAGCGCGTTCATATACCAACTGTCGCAACTGAGCCGAATTTTGTTCGGTTTTTTTTATCGTTTCTACGAGAATTGCGTAGTAATCCAACTGTTGCGGGGGTGCTGGGACATTTGCGATCCGTTCGCCTGTGTCATCGAAGGAAACGATTTCGCGCGCCGCATTTGATTTTGCCAGCGCACCATTAGCGGAAGCGATCAGGTGGTCTATAGTTTTAAATCTGACCAGCCCACCTGGCATCATTGCTTCAATCGAAGCGTCGGGCAGCACCCGGTATGGGATGCCAGCATAAACTCCGTCAGACTCGAACGGTGTCATGAGCGCTTGATCAGTTCAATAATCGACAGCTAATCCAGGGAACAAAACTACCAGCTTTTTGTAATCCCAGGAAGCTAATCCTTTATTAGTCTTCTGTCATCTTCAACGCATTATACTCGATAAGCAAAGATATTGAACTTGCAAGTTCGCGTTGAACCGCTGGCCGCGAACGTCGAAAAGGCCTTAGTCAAAAATGATTTCTGTCCGAGATCAGAGATTACGTTATTGTTTTGAATGGAGGGTTGAGAGCAAAGTCGGATCCACGTCTTTAAGTGTTTCCTCGATGAATTGTTGACCAGCAGGTAACGCATAGCGATATGATTCCAGAATGGCATTTTTCAGCTGGGGCGCACGGGTCACCACGGTACGGATATCGTGGCGGACAAATTGCTGAAAATCCGCGTCGGAAATCACGGAGAAACTAACGGCTAAGGATAAGCGCAAGGGAATGAGTTCAACTTCGTTTGCTCCGGTATAATAGGACATCCGCAGCGCGGCGGATGGCTTTCCGTTGAGCCAGTCAAATCGCGAATTAAGATTGGCGAGGCCGAGCCAAATTCGAGCGTTGTATGGTGCGTAAGCCAGTGCACGTTCGGCAACTTGCCGGGCCTGTTCGATCGTCTCGGACACGCGTCCGCTCGCGTCGCTCTGCTCATTGTGCTGAAACAGTTCAGGATAGGTAAGCGCATAATTGGCCCACAAATCGGCCCGGATCAGGCCAATCGAAGCGGCTTTTGCCGCAGCATTTCGTTTGGCAGCCGCCGCTGCAGCCGTCTGCATATTAGCTGGAAAATCTGGCAAAGTCGGGCGAGAAAATTCAGCAGCAAGAATCCACGTTGCTTGGCAAGCAAGTAAGAGAGCAAACATGACGAGGGTGGCGCGGAATAAACCGGTTGCCGCAGTGGCTGGATGGTTGCTCACAAGTCATTGCCTATTTGAATTGCGACTAGCATTGTCGCTGGAACTTATGTGAGATCAGAAGGCTTTTTCAATGGTGTCCTGCTGCCTGAACGCCGCTCATATCATGCCCGTCTCTTGGTCGGCTTTTATCATAAAACGAGTTAAGTGCCATGTGGCATTCGCATCGATCGCAACAAGATTTAGGCTAATATTTGGCACACCGACCCAAGACCAGGCAGACTCAATAATTCCCGAAAAGTCGATAAGAACGCAAGTTGGATCGATTACCCACCCGGAAGTTGAGCCCGACCAGTTTGTTGCGTCAGAGTCCGCTGGCGGGTAGCGATGATGGCGTCGCTAAATTGAATTCGTTGAAGAAGAATAAGCCGTTCAATCGCTTGTTGACAAGTTCGCTCGGCGAGTTCGATGGCATCGACATTGTTGTGGCGCCGCCAGCGCGACTTAAACAAAATCGATACGATCCTCTTCCAATTTAAGGCAGGTCAACCGTCCGGTCGCATAGGCTCCGGTATCGATATTAATGCGGTTTGAACGAATTTCCGGCCGATGCACTGGCGTGTGGCCGTGAACGATGATCTTGCTGAATTCTTCTTCGCAAATGAGAAACTCGTCGCGAATCCACAGCAGATCGTCCTCGCTCTGCTTTGTCAGAGGAACGTTAGGCCGTATGCCTGCATGAACGAACATAAAATCTCCGCATGTGAATGATAGTTTTAGTTCTTCGAGGAACCGACGATGAGCTTCGGGTAGTGCTTCGCTAAACGCCGCTGCGAGGGAGTCCTGTGTGGCGGCGTCCGCGTTCATTGATGGGTTGATCCCATAAGACATCAGTGTCTCGAGCCCCCCAATCCGCTGCCAACCGCCAAGGATGGACGGGTTGGCCAAAAAACGGGCCACTAAAGTTTCGTGGTTACCCTTGAGAAAAACGGTCTTATTTGTGCGTTTACGCTCGACCAGCCGGTCGAGTACTTCTCGCGAGGCCGGTCCGCGATCGACGTAATCACCAAGAAATACCTCTATGCAATGAGAAATTGGATATTTTGCTAGATCCGCGTCGATACGTTTCAGTAATCCGTCGAGAAGATCTGCGCGTCCGTGGATATCACCAATTGCATAAATGCGAAGACCATCGGGCACTTGGGGTCGCGGGCCTTTTCGAGACTTTGAAGGTGGGAAGGCAATCATCATTTGACCTCATCGGCCCAAGATCAAGCATAGGCGGCCGACACACGGTTAATAATTTCTCCTGAACAAAGACAGTATTTGAAACAAATTGCAGAGTCGATCCGAACTGGATCGAAGATTCTTTCCCGTATTCGTCGCCCACAGAATGTTTCCGGTGTGGGCGAAGACAATGCGTCAAACAATTTGCAAGTTGGTGACGGTCACTGTCGCATTCGTAATGTCGTGCGCGTTGCCTTACGCAACACATGCCGATTTGGACAATCCGCGTGCGCCGAAATCAACAGTGGAGCAAACCAACTTCGATATGCCGACGGCTGCGCCGATAGAATTTCTTGCCTTTTCGCAAGAACTCATCGCGCAGTTGCCTAGCGCCAACATGCCTGGGGCGGGTCCCCATGATATACTTGCACTAGCGCGCGGTTTTGCCGAAGAGACGGCGCAGCCCAAGTTTAATACACCGGCTGTCCTGTCCATGGTGTCGCCGCCGGCTCCTGTCCAGCGCCATGCGAATATGCGTTCGCCCGTGCGTGCGACGTCTTTTGGGTTGCCGCGCTGGCTCGGGGCAAATGTCGACCGGATTAGCTTCAATGCGCCGGTTCTTGCACCCATGGCATTCGTGCGGTTCTGCAATCGATATCCGCAGGATTGTAAAATCGGCAAGATGGCATTCCGCCCGACTCCCGTTACGCTCACCAAGGCGCGAAGAGCCGAGCTAGCACAGGTCAATCGCGACGTTAATCGCGAGATCGTGCCGCAAGAAAACAACAATGGCGTCATGGCGGAGGAATGGCTGGTGGCTCCCCGCAAAGGGGACTGCAATGACTACGCCGTCACCAAGCGCCACAAACTGCTTGCGCGCGGCTGGCCTTCTCGTTCGCTGCTGTTATCGGAAGTTATTATTCCTTCGGGCGAACATCACCTCGTCCTCGTTGTACGAACTCGTGAAGAGGATGTCGTTCTCGATAACCTTAGCCAAACCGTTAGGCCGGTTTCACAGATCCATTACCAGTGGGTCCGTGCCCAGCAAGCTGGAAACCCGAAATTCTGGTCGACGATCAATGTAGAGCGGGCAGCGCGCGTAGCAATGATTGCTCGGTAGCTCGATAGTGTTTTGACTCAAATCGAACGGCTTTTGCTCTGTGCGATGGCTATGCCAACGGTGGTTCCAGCAACTATTAAGACTGGCGTGCCAAATACGCCTGCGTTCGCGAGCGCCAAAAGTGTTAGGGCAACTGTACAACTCGCCCCCGCCATCGAATAAAATGAATCTCTGCCGCGCCGCGCTACGCCGCGTAAGAGGCTAACGACGAATGTGATCGCTGCGATCAGGGCTGCCCAGAGAAAAGGTCGCCCCATCTCGGCAGCTATCGCAGCGGCGGTGGTCGGCGCAATGGTGCCGGTCGCTAATTCATCCATGTCGCGGTAGACGGGCAGGATGGCCGAAAATGTCCCTGCTCCGGTCCCCATCCATCTGGTATTCGTCAAGATACGCTTGGTGACGGCAATCAGCGGCGCTGGGGCCCGATCCGCTAACACAACAGTAATGTCCTCCGTTTTTTGGCCAGGCCGAAGGGCAACGATGGCAATCGCGCCAACAATTGCAACCGAAATGATCGCTGAATATCCCCAAATTCCCGGTTGAAATCGGCGGACGATAATCGCAACGGCAAGTGTTGCAATGCCATAAGTGAGCGCAAAGAAAGTCTGGCTCGTTGCGCTTATGACGGAGGCCAAGACGCAAATCGCAACAGCAATGAGGCACGCGACAAATGCCAGCCGGTACCCTTCGCGGCCCCGCGATTTTTCACTCCCAACTTCAAGTGTGTTGAATGTTGTGGCAACGGAAATGATGATACCAAGAACCGCCGTGTCGACCGCGGCAGCAGCCGTTGGCCCGCCCTCATGAAGGTTTAAAAATGTGAAGCTGCCCAGGCCAGCTGTCAGGACAATGAGCCCGATCAAGGTCGTCGCCAAGGTAAGTGCGAACAAGAGCCATTTAGCGCGATTGCGGTCGACCGCCACTGCTGCCGCGGCGACTATTATTGCCACCACCGAAAGGTATCGAGCTAAGGAGATAAGAGTAGCACCGGGATCTATGCTGATTGTTCCGGCGAGCGGCTGGCCAAGCGCGGCAGCTGCGCTTTCCCAAATTGGATGAGCAAGCCCGGTGGCGCCCAATGGCAAAACTTGAACTATCATCCAAATTGCTGGAACGGCTAATACGAAAGCTATCGGGCGAATGACGGACGACAAGAAACTGGCCTCGCCGGGCCGCATGCGCAAGCCAACAATAGCGACGAGAACGGCCGCTGTCGCTACGACTACGCCCTGAGTGATCGGCCCATCAAAGATGAGGATCGGGGGCGCGGCGACAATCAGCAAGACGAGAATTAGCGAGGCAGGAAACATGTTGCCGGCTTTGATATTTCAGGAGCTACGAACATGCATGGTTATCATTGCTCGCTCAAGCGCTGTTTGCCTTCCAGCATCGCGACGGCGAAAATCATATCTGCAGATTACGCTACGCGGGTTAGAACGGTCGAACCCATTTTTGCAATTGGACGTGGATCTCTATTCTAGCCCACCCTCAATGGGTTCAATAATGATCGTCAACCGCATTGGGCGGTGTCTACGTATCCGGACAAATATTCGATCTCTGAGCAGACGTTTGCGATGGCCTCGGGCGACAAAGCAGTGCCGGTACAAGAGATCGGCCTCTACAGAGCATCCCTTGATGGGAAAATGAAGCCTGCTCAGCTCGTCGGCCTATGTGCCGCCATTACGGTCGTCTGCGAATTTTTGTCAATGCGACTGGCTGCGACACCGCCAGCCCCGGTAAAATAGCCCAATTGCAGCGCTGCTATGACCAATGCCATCGTAAGCAGGATGGGCAAAAAGCCGTCACTACGAGCCGTACCTATACCAAAGGTGACTGCCAGGCTAATGATGGTGGCGGGTAGAAGGACAAGCACCTTGAAACGCGTGCCGAGCATGGCGCCGATCAGTGCCGCCGATATTGCTAGCATCAGCATTGTATGAATCTGCGGTTGTAGAATTCTTCTTGCCAGCGAATTTTTGTCAGCGACTAAATGCTGCCGGAAGAATGTTAATAATTTCTTTACGTTCAACACCTTCGGCGTGGCACGGCAATAGCGCATTTAGGATGGATGCTAGCAATCAGAGCATGGAGCAATCTGTCACTAAGATCTTGAATGCCGCCTGAAGTCCTCTGAGCGGTATAACGCCCGCAATAGTTGTTTGCTCATAGCTGACGCGAATAGAAAGATCGCTCTGACCTAGCCAAGGTTCGCTAACCAGGAATTCCCCGGTACCAGGTAAGACAATCGCCGTGCCAGGTGCGGCGACCGTCGCGTCAAATGGAGTTTCATGTCCGGGCTGGCTGAACAAAACGTGAGGCCGCGCTCTAGGCTGAAATGCACGAAGGAGAACGACAACAACTTCAGTGCTTCTTCCGTGGCAACGGATCATGAGTCCGGCAAGGTCGGAATCGGATTTCGACGTGTCAGCCGTGTGCATAATGGAAATAGCGTCAGAGCCTCCATGCGGATTCTGCGTGCGTACTAGACGCCAGCCTCCAGCCAATTCTGAACCGGACAACGGAGGTGGTGTGCCGTCGACAACGCGAGTATCTTTATTGGCTCCACGAGCGATCGACGCTACGATAACCGTTAAAATAACCAGCCCTGCAAAGAGAGAGGAGAACGGTCGCGAAGGTGCGATCTTCATCATAGCCTTCCAATACTTGCCTAAGACGGTTCCAGCATCGAATTTCGAATAGTGTTGCGGCCCATTTCAACCAATGTTCAACCAAAGCCCGGCAATCAGGGATTCAATACCGTAGCTGAAGTCCTAGAATTGTTGTGTTTTCTCCACGAATAACGGGTTCACCAGGTCCTTTTTACGAGTACTAAAACCGGGCTAGCGGGTGAACCTGACCACCTTGAGGGTGAGCCCCATCCAAAAAATGTGGAAAATCTGATCGCGAAAAGCAAAGAGAAATCAATAGCCTATTTTCCTTCTTCTCCTAACATATTGTATTTATTGTATAAAACGTACTAAGCTGAAAGTGGCAATTTGGCAACATATTCCTCAAATTACGCGTTCACACAAAGCTAATGGTTGAATTGGGTAGACGGCTGCGGTCTTGTTGATTTGTTTTTGGCCTAATGATTGGTTGATCAAAGTTGGGGGGAGAGCTTGCTGTTTACTCGCAAATTAGCGTTGCTGGTGGCTCTTGCCGGAGTTATTGCGTCGGCAGGGTGCACCAACCCAATGATGCCGGTAGCAGGTCCAGAGAGCTGGGACGTGCGCGGGCACGTTCAGGATGCCGACAGCCTCCCATACGCGTTGATCAAGTTAACACCTCCAGTCATCGATGTGCTGAGCACAAACGCACCGAGACTTACGCAGATTTTCACGGACAGGCGACCGGCTGAACAGATTAAGTTTGGCATCGGCGATATCGTCAGTGTCACAATCTTCGAGGCGGCCGCGGGCGGTCTGTTTATCCCGTCGGAGGCTGGTGTCCGCCCCGGCAATTTCGTGCAACTTCCCAACCAATCCGTCGACAACTCGGGCAACATTAGCGTCCCGTATGCGGGCGCGGTGCGTGCTCTCAACCGCACGCCGGCCGAAGTGCAGCAATCGATCGTTAATGCGCTTAAGAATCGGGCGATTGAACCGCAAGTGGTTGTGGCACTTGTCACTCAGAACACCTCTTTGATCAGTGTGCTTGGCGAGGTCAATACGCCGCAGCGGTTCCCGGTAAGTTATGCCGGAGAAAAAATTCTCGACGAAATTACACGCGCAGGGGGCCCCAAGGGCCAAGGCTACGATACCTGGGTCATGCTTGAGCGAGAAGGCAAGCGCTCGACGATTCCGTTTGGTGCGCTGGTCTATGAGCCGGCCAACAACATCTTTGCTCGGCCCAACGACACAATTTACGTCTATCGCGAGCCACAGACATTTGTCGCGTTTGGTGCTAATGGTACGCAAGGTCAGTTCAATTTTGACGCGTGGCGAATTTCGCTTGCTGAGGCTCAAGCTAAAGCCGGCGGTCTGAATGATACAATCGCCGACCCGGCTTCCGTGTTCATTTACCGCGGCGAAACGCGCGAGGTCGCGGAACGTTTGGGCATAGATGTGTCAAAGTTCCAGGGACCCATTATTCCGGTCGTGTATAACGTTAATTATCGCGATCCGGCCGGCTACTTCTTGGCCACCAAGTTCCAGATGCGCAACAAAGACGTACTCTTTGCTTCCAATGCGTCCGCGGTTGAGCAGGCTAAAGTCATGAATTACATCAGGCTGGTCACGGCCACGGTCAATGATCCGCTTATCGCCGGGACAAATGCGCTGATACTGCGGCAAGGGATAAGAAACCTGAATTAACTGCGATTGGATTGGTATTAAGAAGTGGACGAATAGTGTTCGCCGTGTTCTGATTCCCATGTAGTCCTCTTTAAAGGCACTGGCGGGAATGTGACGAGCGCTACGCGAACGCCTTCGAATCGGATTTCGTCTCTTGTCCTCTTTGCAACGGTAGCTGCCGCGCCATTTCCGTTTGGCTCGACGGACCCTGCGGCAATTGCCTTTTGGTGCATTGCTCTTGGGCTTGGCGTTGTTTTCGCTTCTCTGCGAGGACTGCGTCGGGAACACGTTCCGCTGCTTGGTTTGGCCGCGATTGTGATTCTGGCCTATGCCTTCGTGCTACACGAGCAGCTTGCTGTACGACCGTGGATTGCGACAGCCCATCCGTTGTGGAGCGAGGCCGCTAAGGCTTTAGGCGTCCAGATCGCGCCCTCTGTTTCAATTGCTCGCAATCAGCCGTTCTTGTCGCTTGGGGCGCCCCTTGCAAACATGCTTGCCGTGATTTGTAGCTTTATCGTCTGCATCGATCGCGACCGCGCCCGCCAACTTTTTAAGGTCGTTGCTTGGTCAGGTGCGGCATATGCCATTTATGGAATTATTGCCTACCTGGTCGATCCAACCCATATTCTTTGGCGCGAGAAAATTCTCTACCGCGATGTACTTACGTCGACTTTTTTGGGTCGCAATGCCGCCGCAATTTATTTCGGTTCGTGTGCCGTTTTGTGGTTGCTATTTCTGTCGCAGCATTTACGTCGCCAGCTTCCACCGGGACCGATTTATTGGCGCAGCCTGCCGCGCCGGTTTCTGTCTGGCATGCCACGCCCGATCGTTCTGTCGTTCGCGATGTTGCTTCTTTGCCTCGCCGCGATGCTGATGACGAATTCTAGAGCCGGCATCGTGCTTTCGCTTATGGCGCTCGTTATCGCTTTCGCAGCCTTTTTCCACCGCGACTTGCCTCGGCGCGGCGGGATTGCCGCCACAGTTATAATTGGTGGACTAATTGCGATACTCTTCCTCCAAGTTCTAGGTGGAAACGTCAGCGGTCGCTTCGAAATGCAGGGGCTGTCCGATGAAGGTCGCCTCGATGTCTACCGCTCGACGCTACGGATGATTGCCGACCATCCATGGTTTGGGACCGGGCTCGGGACCTTCGTGTGGAGCTTCCCAGCCTATCGCAGTGCCAATATCTCCATGATGCGGCATATGGGACCGCGCGCACAGCACGCCGTTGGAGCTTGCCTCGGATCTTGGGGTGCCGCTGGCTGGATTGATTGTTGTGGCCTGGTTGATTGTTTTGGGCGTGCTGGTCCGGGGTGTGCTAACGCGCCGTCGCGATTTGATGGTTCCTGTCGGCGCGCTTGCGGTTGCCCTTCTTAGTCTGGTGCACTCTAGTATTGACTTCTCTTTGCAGATCACAGGCTATTCAATTATAGTATTCTCATTGGTCGGCGCAGGATTGGCACAGTCATTCTCAAGTAGTTTTATAAATAATGTGACGAATGATCTTCCGGGTGCACTTAAAACCACGGGAATTATATAAGATAACTATTTTATTCAGTGGCGGTTGTGTTTAGGTTAACGAAAGATAGGAGGGCGCAAGGCCGGTTTATCGCGCCGTTTTGATTGGCAAGTATCTAGGTACATGCTAGTAATTAATTAATGTTTTCGCATGGGAGATGCGTCATGAACTTCGTTGGCCAGACATTCCGCTTCATCGCGGTCGCGGTCGTTGCGGCATTCGTTTTGACTGCCGTGGATGCTCGGCCCGCGCACGCGCAACAGCCGCTGACCGTCAGCGAATTCCTTGCCAATCCGAGCCAGTTGCTTAAGCAATACCCAGTTGGTGGATCATTGATGATCAATGCTGTCCAACAGCTCGCGCTTGCCGACCCCTCGACTTTCAAGTTGCTTATTGGACTTGTGGCAAATGCGAATGATCAGCAGAAGGGCGCATTCGGCGAAGGGCTCACGCAAGCCGCGAAGATCGAAGTGCTGACAAACCAGACGCTCGCTGCAGATTGGCTGCAACAGATCGCCGACATTACCGATCCGGCGTTCAAAGTAGCGGCCACAAACGCACTAGGCGACGTTCAGTTGGGTTCGATTGGTGGGGGCAACCTCGGTGCAGGTGGCGGAGGTGCGGCCGGCCAAGGTGTCGGCGGCGGCGGCGGCGGCGTAGACACGGCTACCCGGTCGCTCAACATAACTACTCAAGGCTTCACGTTCTCGGGATCGTCATCTGGCGGGCCCGGGGCTCCGGGAGGAGACACGGGAACCCCTGGTATCACCCCGTTTTCCCTATAAAGACAAAGCTTGACAGGCATCTGGTCGAAGGCGGCGACTTAGTCGATGCCTTCACCTATCGCCGTGCCGTGATGACGGAAGCATAACCAGCAAACGCTTACATCGAGATTGCGCTTCATAGTGGATCGATATGCTCCAGCCCACCAACGTGCAATCTGAAATTCACGGCGGTTCGGCGGCGCCTGAATCGATGCTGGGTGCAGATACCCTGCAGGATTTCATAGGCTTTGCCCGCCGACAATTTCCCATTATCGCTTTTGTGGCGCTTCTTTCGATCGCGCTCGGCGTAATTTATTGCATTACGGCGAGACCGGGTTTTACCGCACAAGCGGAATTGTTGATCGACGCTCGCAAGCTACAGATATTTCAGCAGCAGTCGATTTTAGGCGATATTCCAATCGATACGGCGCAGGTGGAAAGCCAAGTTGAAGTTTTGAAATCGGAGAATATCGCTCTTGCGGTTATCAAAAACCTCCACCTTACTGAAGACACAGAATTTGTCGGATCTGATGGTGGGTTACTCGCGACGCTAGCGAGTTTTGTATTCAGTCCATTTGAATCCGATCAGGCTACCTCAGAGTTTGAGCTCACCCGCCATGCAGTCAATGCCTTTGAAAGCAAACTGGGCATAAAACGCATCGGTTTGACCTACGTAATCCAAATCAGCTTTCGATCCTACAATCCCGAGCGCGCTGCCGAAATCGCGAATGCGGTTGCGGACGCCTACATCGTTGATCAATTGGAGGCGAAGTACCAGGCAACGCGGCGAGCCAGCGCATGGTTGCAGGATCGGATAAAGGAATTACGTGATCAGGTAGCCTCTGCCGAGCGCGCAGTAGTGGAGTTCAAGACAAAATATAACATTGTCAGCACGGGTGGTGTTGATAAGCGGCTTGTTGGCGAGCAGCAGGTAGCTGAACTTAGTAGTCAGCTGGTTATTGCCCGTGCGCACTCTGCTGAGGCGAAGGCGCGCCTTGACCGAATCGTTTTGGTGCTGAAGGCCGATGCGCCCAATGAATCGTTCGGGGCGACAGTCACTGATACTTTGAAAAACGAAATCGTTTCAAAACTTCGATCACAGTACCTCGAATTGGCCGCTCGTGAATCAAATTGGACGGCAAAATATGGGGCCAATCATCTTGCGGTCGTGAATTTGCGCAATCAGATGCGTGAAATTCGCAATTCTATTTTCGAAGAGCTCAAGCGTCTCGGAGAAACCTACAAAAGTGACTATGCAATTGCGCAACAGCGCGAATTGGGCGTTCAGAAAGAGTTGGCGCAGGCCGTGGCGCAATCACAGGCGACCGACGCTAAGTCGGTAACTTTGCGCGAGCTTCAAAGTACTGCGCAAACATATAAATCGCTCTATGACAATTTTTTGCAACGCTACATGGAGGCGGTTCAACAGCAGTCTTTTCCGATCACTGAAGCTCGGCTGATTTCTTCGGCGACCCGCCCCTTGAGCAAAAGCCATCCGCGGACCCGACTTGTGCTACTGGTTGTAAGCTTTGGTGGAATTATCCTCGGAATTGGTATTGCTTCGCTGCGTGATTTGTCAGATCGGGTTTTCCGTACCAGTGATCAGGTCGAAAGCGCACTTTCGATTGATTGCATCGGCTTTGTGCCACTCTTGACTGGTAGCGAAGCTGATTTGGTGGCGGAAGCCAATTCAAAGAACGACGCTAACCTGGCCGGGCAAAGGGCGACGGCGAGTAATCAAAATAAGATCAGGACAATCGCAAATTTCTCAATTGCGCGACTCGCAGAAGCCGTTGGTTCGTTCGCGTTGGTTTCAGATATGCGCGGGACGATTAAGTCGACTAGACATAAAATAAACGCCATTACGTCGCCTTCCTCTGCCAAAGGCGATCAAAACCCTACAGTACCACATAATTTTGCGAATCCTTTGCAGCCTCATGGTCCGAGGACGATCGTGTGGAGTGATGATGATGTCGCGATCTGGGGCGTCATCGACACACCTTTCTCGCGTTATGCAGAGGCTATACGTTCGATCAAGCTTGCCGCAGATTTGAACGGCATCGACGGAACTAAACGGGTCATCGGCTTTACATCCGCGCTTCCAAATGAAGGCAAATCGACCGTCGCGACTTCATTAGCTCTGCTGATGTCGCAGGTAAATGTAAAGACCATCTTGATTGATTGTGACTTGCGCAATCCATCGATTTCAAGGCTTCTTGCGCCGAAAGCGAAAATTGGTTTGCTTGACGTGATCTCCGGCAAGGCGTCCTTAGAAGAGGCCATCTGGACCGATCCAACTACAAACCTGACATTCTTGCCAGTGGCTGGGAGAGGTCGTCTTCCGCACTCAAGCGAGATCCTCAATTCTGCTGCAATGAAGAGGCTATTTGAGCAGCTTCGTGAGCAGTACGAATATACGATCGCTGATTTTTCACCGATCGCACCCATCGTTGACGTTCGTGCGACGTCGCACCTCGTAGATTCATTTGTTTTTGTTATTGAATGGGGGCGTACCAAAACCGACGTTGTAGAGCATGCGCTTGCCAGCGCACCGGGCATTTATGAAAATCTACTCGGCGTCGTTCTAAACAAAGTGGACATGAATATTTTTGGCCGTTACGCGAAACATCACGAGAATTACTATTACAACAAACATTACGGTCGATATGGCTATACGGAATGAAACCGAGGTTTCGCGACTCCTTGCCTGCGTACCGTATTTTCTCAATTCAAATTGTTTTGCTCGTTTTTGGCGCCGTTGCGGCTTGGTGGGGCATTGTCGAAATGCCGATCTTTGCGCATGAATCATCGGTGGAGCGGATTGCAAGGCGTATTATTGGCGGTGAGGCTTTCAAGACAGATGTGCTGAATGGGCAATTGTTGCGCGTTCGGTCGTCAGAAGAATCCGTCAACTGCCGACCTTCTACCATGCATAGTGCTGCAATCATTCGCCTTCGGATTGCCGAAAGCGAAATCGTCTCCGGAAACAAAAGCCAAAGCAATGAGGCGTTGAATTCATTGCACAGTTCAATTCTTAAATCTCTGTCCTGTTCACCAGCCGATCCATTCCTATGGCTAGTCTACTCCTGGATTCAAGGCGCTCATTATGGCCGCGCCTCCGAGCAGCTCGAGGATTTGCGGATGTCATATCAGCTTGGCCCAAATGAAGGCTGGATTGGGTGGAGGCGGAGTCCCATTGCATTTGCGATATTCGAACGGCTGCCTCCAGATCTCGCCGAAGACGCAATCAATGAATTTGTCGGGCTACTTGATATGGGCCAATACGAGCGGGCCGCTGAAATCTTTACCGGGCCAGCCTGGCACGTGCGCAACGTAATCTTGGCGCGTCTAAAATCGCTTTCTGAAAGGCGCCTTGAACCATTTGTTAACGCAGTTCACCGGCGCGACCATGAAGTCGATCTTCCAGGTATCAACAAGCCGGCCCGGCGTCCCTGGCAATAAAATCGGTGACGCGCGGATGGGTTCCCCGCTGCGGGATGCAAATTGGTGCTGCAGTTTCTAAACTGAAATGACATCAAATCCGGATTACCGATCGAAAGACGCTAAGAATCCTAACAAAATGCGAGATGGTGTTTCTTATTGTTGATGGGTCTAGTCCTGGCTGATGGTGCGAGCTGCTTTCAACTCTGCGATGGACGTCCGAGCCGCGATTCCGTCGAATGATTGTCCGGACAGCATTGCCTCAAAGAGTTCGCAATAGTGTTTTCTGAATGTGTCCAACGTAAAGCGCTTAAGAGCATATTGTTGCCCGGCGAGTCCAAACTGTCTCGCTAGCGCGCGATCGCCGATCAAGCGGGAAATTGCTTTTGCAAGCGAAACAGGGTCGCGCGGGGGAACGAGAAGTCCGGTCACGTTATCGATTGTCACATCAGTTATTCCAGTTGGTAGGTCGGAAGCTATGACTGGCAAGCCCATAAGCTGTGCTTCGATTTGGACGATGCCGAATGCTTCGGTTGTGTCGACCGAGGGCAGGACCAAGAGGTCCATCATTGCTAGGCCGCGGATCTTTTCCGCCTCGCTTACCTCCCCCAGAAAATGTACTCGATCCGTAAGGCCGGCCGCGCGAACCAGTTCTTCGATTTGACCTCGTAAAGGACCATTGCCGATCAACAAAGCCTGTGCGCCTTCGAGTTGCATAAGTGCCTGAATGAGGATCGAAAGGCCTTTGTACCGTACGAAACGTCCGACAAATCCGACAACCGGAGAATTTCCGAACCGGCGCTGCCGTTCCTCGGCGAATTTAGAGCGCTGAGCGCTGTCGATGTCGAAAGGCCGCGGATCGACACCGTAAGGAATCTCAATTGCTGGCACTGCAGCACGTGGAAGATCACTCGAATACTTTATGTTTTTCAATGAATTGACGACCACGCATGTAGCTCTGCGTACGAGATGACGGTAAATCGGCATGACAATGCGCCGCAGCATCGGACGCCCGAAAACGTCCGCATGGTGCGTAATGACCATCGGCACGTTGTAGTTTGCCAGCAACAGCATTGCCGCTCCCCAGAAGTTTGGAGCGTTGAAATGTACAAGATCTGGCTTAAGTGCCCGCAGGTGCCCGAGCATCGAGAGACCCAATGGCTGAGAACTGATAATCGTCTTGGTCGCGCAGCGAATAACAGTCACATTATTGTTCTGCTCGACGATGTCATGCGAATCCCGACTGTGAACAACTACCGTGACCCGATATTTATCGGACGCAGCGCTGGCGACTTCACTCGTATAGCGCTCGACACCACCAAACTCGGGGGGGTAATACTTTCCGATAATGACGATATGTTTCATCTTAATCGCAACGCTGGTCGCGTCAGGTGTTCTTCAACGTAGCTTCGTCCAGACTGACGGCAGAAAGGGCCGTTTCGGTGGATTGTATATTTCGCATGGTCCTTATTTTGTTGGTCAGTTCATTAGTGAATGTATATTGTGAATCGTGTTCATGCATGAAGGTTTAGCGATCCGTTGTCAGAATTAGCGGGCCTGAAGATTTCGAACAGTTTCAGTTTGACGCTCGATGACCCTGGACAAAAATCTAACGGAAGAGTTCGTCCATGCATGTCGAACAAATTCGTTGCTTTGGAAGAGCCAGGCTTGAAGCAAAGTTCCTGATTGTATTTTCCATCGTAAGTCCAAACGACATGCGATATATGCGAGTTCTTCTGAAAGTCGGCAGTTATAATTTTTAGGATAGAGTCAAACTTAAAACTGTAAGTGTCGCAATTCGACATTAAATGTGCCAGCGTTTGAAAAGTGCGAGCCGATTTCTTTGGACGAAAATCGTAATCATACAGACCGAATTTGGATTCTGGATCGTTAGGATCGACCCCGTCGTCAATCAAATCATAAATCATTACGGCTTTTGCCTTGCTAATTGCGGCTGTAAGCAACAGTCGCGCGATCATATTTGCTTGGCGCTCAGCTACCTCAGTCTGCGGATACTTTCTGGCAAGCCACACCTCGGAGTAACCCCACTCTGTGAGCCAAATTGGAAGTTGGTGCCCGTCTTTTGCAGAAGCATTCCCAAACTCGGAGATGTCGAGGAGGCTGCTTTCTGGCCCATCTTCACGGTACGGGTGAAAAGCTACCGCGTCGACCTGATTCATGTTTGTAGCCGCAATCATCTTCTTCACAAAACTGTTGCGATCGTAAGAATTGGCTATGCCGGCGGTTAATACTCTTGCCGTCGGATCAACTTCTCGGATTGTTCTGACGGCCTCATTGAGCAATTTTGCGTAGTCCGTAGCAGCATCCGCCGATGGCCAGAATAACTTGAGATTCGGCTCATTCCAAACTTCATAAGTAATATCCGACCCATGAAAGTGTTCGACAGTGGCGCGAACATATTTGAGGTAAGCTTGGCGTTGCTCGGGCGTGCGCGGCAAAAACGGAAAGCTGGCTGCGGGTTCGCTGTCAGTATGATCGGGATGGCCATACGCGAGCAGCAATACAATCGAAATGTTCTTCTGACGAAGTCGTTGGATAAGAGAGTCGAATTGTCTAAATTGAAACTTTCCGCGTTTTTCTACCTCAACCCAAGGGACATCAAAGCGAACGATCTTCGCGCCCAATTCTGTCGCAAGCGTAATATTGATGTCGTCGGAATTCCGACCACGATGTGTTGATACCCCAAACAGAGGAAGTTCACGGCAACTTCCATGACGCTGTAGCCTGGAAAGGATGCTTTCGAATTGTCCCGAAGGCGATGCCGCATATGCTTTGGGTGGAACTGCGACAAGCAGCAAGCATATTAAGATTAATAGCATCATCCATGCTCTGTGGGCTCTCCAGAGTGTTTTTGGAGTGGTTAACACAGCAATGAAGAAACGACCGCTTTTCACTGGCGTCATCTTTGGTAAATTCAGACGAACACAACTACACGAGTATATTCATGTATTTATTAAAATACGATATGTGATATGATGATACAATGTTATTCGAAATCGAGTGGGTTCATTTGGAGAGTACTGCGTGACGCTTGGTGCGCATACCGCTCGCGCAGATTTGCGACAAGCAACAATGGGCTTGGCGATAACCGTCCCATCGCTGTGGAGCCGATGTTTTGTATTTTTGGTTGGGTTTGCTATTCAATTCAATGCGCTGATCGGAGGCGGCGGTGATCCAGGCACCGGGGCGATAGGCGGTTATGGCTATCGCTTGACGGACTTTATCGCCGTGGGCACCCTTGCTCTTCTCGGGCTCTTCTCGATTGCGCCACACCGGATACTTTCATTTGGAGTGTTTGGACTGCTGGTCGCGGTCCTTTTCGCCTTTCCGATGTTCTCATCAGATCAGCGAACCGCGAATCTTGCCCGGCATTATGTTCTCTATAGTTTTGCGACACTTTATGTCGTACTGATTCTCCGGGATTTATCGGCAATTGACTGGTTTTGTAGTGGATTGATTACAGGCGTTTTGGCGACTGTGCCGGTCTTTGTTGTTGCAGGGTCTTGGATACACTCCTGTATTGATCGAGTGGGGTCTGACGCCAGGCTATTTCCAAATTACCGGCATTTTTACGAGCGACGTTTTGCGGCTCACAGGATTTTGGGGCCATCCAAATGAAGCCGGCCATGTCGCTGCTTTGTCATCAGCAGCGGCGGCGTATTTTGCCTTCGTTCGTCACAGATTTATGCCGCTTGCTATCGTCGGCGGTGCTCTTTTGGCCATTTTCTCGTACACGTTGAGCCGAGGCGGCTTGATTGCAGGCGCTGCTCCGCTTGTTTTACCCCTTTTATTTTTTCGGGGTCGCTTCGAAATGTGGCGCTTGGGGGTTCTAGCTGCCGCAGGTGCGATTGTTTTGATCATCCTGTTAAACGTTGATTCTATAGCCGCTCGTTTCCAGGGCGATCCAAATGCATCGAATAACATCGGAGACCGCATTGATTCAATATTATATGGCTTTGATATACTGTTTACCCATCCGTTTGGTACGTCTATTGCTGATCTTTTCTCGCTCATTTTCTCCGGCACAGGCGGAATAGGGTCGTCACACAACGGGTTTCTATTTTTTGGTGCAATATTCGGATTGATTCCACTTTCTATTTTTCTGGTGGCGCTCGCTATGAATTTTCGCATTCGCGACGACACAGACGTTTTTTTTGCTGTTCTGTCATTTCAAGTTACTCTTTCTTTTCTCTTTGAGATTTTGTCGGACTCCTATTCTTTTGTGTTTGTGATGTGTATTCTTCTTTCACATGCGTTTTTGAAAACGCGTTTCGGTGTTCTGTTCAGAACCCGGGCCGTGCGACGTGTCGGGTTAAAGAGACATTCGATTGCCCGCTCGCCGGGGTTTCGGTCAAGTTAATATTGCCAGTAGAATCATGAAACTAGACTGGAT
Organism: uncultured Alphaproteobacteria bacterium; assembly: GCA_963770985.1. Classification (GTDB taxonomy): domain Bacteria; phylum Pseudomonadota; class Alphaproteobacteria; order Rhizobiales; family Xanthobacteraceae; genus Pseudolabrys. The sequence goes on from CAVYRR010000001.1 coordinate 122,350, forward strand.
CGTAGTTGGAGCCGGGTTTACCGGTGCAACATTCGCAGAGCGGATGGCGACGGTCGGCAAACGCGTGCTGCTTATCGATCGTCGTGCACATGTTGCCGGAAACGCATACGATGAAAGCAACGACCATGGGATACTAGTACACCGCTATGGTCCGCACTTGTTTCACACTAATAGCTCAGTTGTGTGGGATTACCTTTCAGCGTTCACAAAGTGGCGGCCATACGAGCATCGAGTTCTCGGGCTGATCGAGGAAAAGCTTGTTCCAATTCCTTTTAATTTGAGCAGTCTAGCTGCTCTGTTTCCGTCAGAGTTCGCAATTCGCATCAAATCTGCTCTCACAGCAGAACATGGTTTTGGAACAAAAGTCCCAATTCTAAAGCTGAAGAAGTCTACGAACGACGATATCAGGGAGTTTGCTGAGTACGTATATCGAAACGTCTTTGAGCAATATACTTTCAAGCAATGGCAACTACGGCCGGAGCAGCTTAGCCCGAGCGTTACAGCGCGGGTGCCAGTGAGCATCAGCTACGATGATAGATATTTCCAGGACACGTATCAGGCGATGCCTTTGGACGGCTACGCCGCAATGTTCGGGAAAATATTAGACCATCAAAATATCAAGGTGCTTTTGAAAGCAGACTGGAAGGAAGTCGTATCCGAGTTTCAATCTGAGAGAATTCTATACACAGGGGCGCTGGACGAATTGCTAAACTATCGGTTCGGACCGCTTCCGTACCGGAGTCTTCGCTTTGAGGAAAGTACTTTGAATGAAATTCAACACCAGCCGGTTGGCACAATTAATTACCCTAACAATCATGCGTACACACGCATCACGGAACAAAAAATTATCACCGGTCAACAAGCGCCGGTTACCTCACTGATTACGGAATTTCCTATGGCCCACGAGCCGGGGCGCAATATTGCCTACTACCCTGTTCCCCGGGACGAAAATCAGTTGTTATATGCTCGGTATCTTGAGGCTGCCCGTGCCGAGTTCCCCAATATACTTTTTGCCGGCCGGCTTGCGGACTATCAATACTACAATATGGATCAGGCTTGCGCGCGTGCGCTCATGTTGGCTTCGGAAAATGGCGGTCCGCGCTGGGCCCAAGCGTGATATTATGCCTGAGATTGGTGTGTTATCTAAAGAGTGTGGCTGGTACGAAGGAATTACGAGCAGCAGCAAAGAATGTTGACTTTCAGATGGGTGGCGTGGCCATGGGTAGTCTGAGTCGGCATCTTCAGCATTCTCGACGGCGCTGGATAACGTACAAGTACGCCACATAAAGAATCATTGATTTGAGTGCCAAGTGAACACACAAAGTACTGGTAAGCGCCATTGGACGATTAATGGTGACTTCTTGCATCTGCGACCAACCGGCATCCCCAGATATGCCCGAGAGGTAACGCTTGCGTTGGACGACCTCGTTGCCGAAGGTCATCCGCTTGCGCGGAACCTTGATTTAAAAATTGTTGCATCACGGCAAGGTGAAGAAAAGTTGCTGCCACGCGCCATTGAACTTCAAATCGTGTCCGAGTTGTTCAAGCCACGGATACCACAATCTTGGGTTCAGATTCAGCTCCCGCTTCAGGTTCGAGGCGGTCTTGTTAATTTGGCCAACTTAGGTCCCATTTTGACGTCAAAGCAGATTACCTGCATTCACGATTTGCATCCGCTTATGATGCCAGAAAGCTTCGGAAGAATGTTCCGATGGACCCATCGGAGTTTACAACCAATCTTGGGCCGACGTTCATCTTTTGTCACTACGGTTTCGAATTTCGTCGGTGATCAGCTTGTTCAATTTGGAGTCGCCCCACGTAAAAAGGTAGTCATCACATACCCTGGTCACGAGCATGCAATCAAATGGCGCGCTGAGAATTCAAAGATCACAATAGGGAGCCGTCCGTTCGTCCTAAGCCTTGCGCGTGATCTTAAATACAAAAACACTGAGCTGGTGTTTCGGATTGCCGGGACACTCGACCGAGCGGGGATTGATGTCTATCTGGCTGGCGAGTTTGATGTTGCTGCGTTGGAAAGTAGATGCGGACTACGTGCGTCAAATATTAGGCTGCTTGGTCGCACGTCTGATGATGATCTGGCAAAGGCGCTCGACAATGCGCTGTGTTTTTTGTTTCCTTCTCGTATTGAGGGGTTTGGCTTACCGGCTGTTGAAGCGATGGCTCGGGGATGTCCATTGATTGCAGCGAACGCCGGATCGCTTCCAGAAGTGTGTGCCGATGCCGCATTGTATGCAGGCGTTGATGACGATCAGGGCTGGCTTTCCGCAATTCAACGGATTAAAAATGAAAGTGGGCTTCGACAGGCATTGATTGACAAGGGCCGCGAGCGCGTACGGATGTTTTCGTGGCGCAAGGTTGCAGAAACATATCTTTCGTTGATGCAATTGGCAGATGAGGGGCAATCGAAATCACAGCAGTCCCCATTTTAGAAGCTAATATTGGCCATCGCCATGTGGCTTCGATGTTCCTGTTTGAGGGAACCCTCATAAGATATTTGCTGCGGATTCGCCGCTAGAGGATTATATATGAGAATTCTTCACCTAAATGTCCTTTATCCTCCGCTTGTGGTTGGGGGCGCCGAGCGGTTCGTAGCAACGCTCGCGCAGGAACAAGCTAGTGCCGGTCACGAGGTTGGCGTCGTAACACTCACTCCCACGCCGGGATCGCAGGCCCCAGTCAAAGAGAACGGAGTTCTTGTACACCGAATTGGGCACGCCAGTCCGTATTGGTTTCTTAATTGGGCCGATCATTCGGCTCCCGTGCGCTATTTCAACAAGCTCTTCAGCAACTGGAATCCGATCACACTTAGGCGGATACGAAAAATCGTTACGTCGTTCCGCCCCGATATTGTGAACAGCCATTGTATGATTGGTTTTGCGGTCGACAGCTGGAAAGCGGCGGCAGAAAAAAATATCCCAATTGTGCATGCGCTGCACGAATTCAATTTGTTTTGCAGAAATTCCAATGCATTTCGCAACGGTCGCATGTGCGAAGGAATATGTCTTGCCTGTCGTATTACGCTTCCAAAACGTTCAATGAGTCGGCTCACATCCGGCGTGGTCGGCGTGAGCCGGGATGTTCTGCAACGTCACCTCGACCGCGGTTTTTTCAGTCATATTCCGCTGGAGCGGCGGCGCGTTATTTGGAGCATGCCTCCTATTGAAATTAGGCCGCGCCCATTCCGCTCGCCCGATACGGAGATCACCATTGGTTTTATTGGACGGATTGTACCTGAGAAAGGCCTCGATACCCTGATCGAGGCCGTGGCAAGCTTGCCACGGCACGGTTGGCGGCTGCTTATTGCAGGCGAGGTCTTTCCACCTCTCGATCCAGCGGTCTTACGCGCTCGAACAGCCGACCTCCCGATCGAATGGCTTGGAACAGTGCCGGCTGCTGAGTTCTATGCGCGGATCGATGTTTTGGTTGCTCCCGCAATCTGGGCCGATCCTGGCCCGCTTATCGTGCACGAGGCGTTTGCCAACGCTGTTCCGGTTGTGGGGTCACGGATGGGTGGAATCGCCGACCTTGTAGACGATGGAACCACGGGTTGGCTTTTCGAGTCCGGTAATGTAGCGCAGCTACGCGAAATCCTCAGCGAGCGTATTCGAGAAGGTTTGGCCGGGCTGCCGCAGGAAGCAGCATTCACAAAGTTTAGGGCCGAAACCAACCCGCAGCGCGTTGCCGAGCGCTATCTCGACTTTTATCGTGAGTTAATTGCTCCACCGGTATCTTAGCGTTATGATTTTTGCGATTTTGACTGCGGTTCAAGCTCTCTGATGAGAGAGAAGGCGCATTCGTCCGACGACAAGATTGTGAGCAAGTCAAAAACACATCATACCGAGAGACTTTAGAAATACCTTTATTGGTCTGCTGTCGTCTCTGATGCGGCCAGGAATTCATTGAATGACAATGATCTCGCGCGAATAGGCCAGGCGTTTCGCGACATACCGACGGTGCGTGCAATGAGCCGGGCAGCAAAGACAAATATTGCAGGCTCGAGCAATGCCGATGGTCTGACCTTACAGCTCCTTATCTTATATCGAAGCGCTGCGATGCGGTCATTATTGGTAAGCGCCTGATGGGCCAAATAGCCATTTATGTTGTAAATCATCTTTTGCCTGACATCTTTAGGCATATCGGGCCATCTATTCATGATCCAGCCTGCAACGTGCTCGAGCGATCGCTCCATCATCGCGACCTTTCTAGAATTGCTGCTGGTCGATCGCCGGTAGCCGACCAAATGTCTAGGGACAACTGCAAATTCACAAACCTGGCCCAGGGCCATAGAAAGCTTCCAAAGTTCTTCCACGCTTTGTGGGTCAGGGTCATAACCGCCGATGGCTTCAAGGCAGGAACGCCGTATAAGAGGAATACTTCCGCTGTCCATGATGCCGACATTAGCTACTACTTCGGCAATGACATTGCCCTCGATGGTGCTTCCGTTCCGGACAGGCGGGATGATAAAATCATCTTTGTCTATCTCGACTGACCAGCAGTAGACCAGACCAACCTTTGGCGAGGACGCTCGCATCACTGCAACCTGCCGGGAAAGCTTTTCCGGATGCCAAAGGTCATCGGCATCCAACGGCGCAATCATGCTCCCGTGCGTTTGCAAGAATCCAAAGTTACGGGCTGCGGACACTCCGCGATGTGGTCCACGAAACAGCTGGATACGCTTGTCCTGAACAGCGGCAGCTTCAACAATGCTCGGCGTGTCATCCGTCGATCCATCATCGACGACAATAATTTCAAAATACGAATAAGTTTGAGCGCGAGCGGACGCGAGTGTTCGAGCTATCCACTGACTTCCATTGTAAACGGGTATTATAACGCTAACGAGGGGGTCTTCCAAAAGCGATTGACCTCTTATTTCTGTTGTTCTTTTTGCCTCTTTAATTTGAGAAAGAATTACAATTACTGCGGACAATGTAAATGGGTGAGGGCCGCGGAATTCTTATGTAAATCCGTCATTTTGCGATAGGCTGACCGTCTCAAGATTGTCAGTTTGGTCAGATTGAAGGGATGTCGCGGTAGCCTATGAATTGGTTCATTGCGTGACATGGCCGAGTGTAGCAATATTGCGTCGAGCTTCACTCTAACCTAGAGTATATAAATTTTCGGCTCTTTTACGCCTCAAGTTTTCTCGGCTGTTACTTTCTTGAACGAACGCGCAAATGCGGTCAACGAACGGTCTCGGTGGGCCTGCCATTAAAGTCTGGACAATTCGAGGAGCAATTAGTTGAATCGCTGTTTAGCACGCAATTGATGGGTTGAGGAAATGCGCATCGCTGCACTTATCGTTGCCTATAATAATCCAGATGTATTGGGACGTCTCCTTGATCGGCTGCAGTCGCCTCTTTGGGCGTGTTTCGTACACATAGACGCGAGAGCGAAGTTATCCCAGTTCGCCCATCTTTACGCCAAGGCGCAGTTCACTGACTCGAGACTACCTGTGAAATGGGGCGGTTTTGGCTTGACCGCTGTCGCTCTTCACTTGCTGCAACTGGCATTCGAAGACCCGGCCATCACCCATTTCTACTTAATGAGCGGCGCCTGCTATCCAATCAAAGACGACGAATATATTCGCAAGGTGTTGGCGCAGTCGGAGGGTAATTTCATTTCATGCATCAAAATGCCAGTATGGCATAAACCTCTAGAGCGAATTGAGGCATGGAATTTTAATGACTTCAATCGAATTGCACGAAAAGGTCTGAATGCGATATTTCGGCTTGTTCCGCGTAAAGATAGCCAGAAACTCTTAAGAGGGATCCAACCTTACGGCGGGGCTACTTGGTGGTTATTAAGCCGCGCAACCGTTAAAATAATGCTGGAATTTCTTCGCGACAATCCATGGTATATAAGAGCCTTTCGTTATTCTGTTATTCCTGACGAAATGTTTTTTCAAACTCTGCTAATCCATCTTGGCATAGTGCCGGATCGTGAAGGACCTACTGCTCATAAGTTTGTTGACGGAGCGCCGCATCCCGAGACGATTACGCCATCTCTTCTTGTAGAATTAAAGGGCGACTGGCACTTTCTAGCCAGAAAGTTTGCGCCACAGCCTGTCGAGATGTTCGATTTGGCCGTTAATCCGACTATTTCAGACCGCGCACAATAGTTTAAGCGTCTGCTGGGCGCAGCGTTCCCAAGTAAACTGTTTGGCCTGTTGGTAGCCCAGTTCTTTGAGAGACGACCGGAGAGGCGGAGTCATCAATAACGCGTTCGACCGCTGCGTGATGGAATCAATATCTGCAGGATCGCAGTAGACGGCAGCGTTGCCGCAGCGCTCTCTTAGGGCGGGAATATCCGACACGATAACGGGCACCCGCACGCCATGGCTTCGATCGGAGGCAGACCCGATGATTCGTAATGCGATGGAAACAGCAGGCACGCGGCGTTGCGGTAATATTGGCTTTAGAACCGCAGCATCGTCGATTTGGCCAACAAAGGTGAGGTGAGGCCTGATATCTTCCGGAATATTTGAGAGCGGTCTCGTATATTCCGCCGGCATTGCCTCCAACGAAAACGAAATTGCAGCCGCGTTTTCGAGCCAGGCGGTTAGCTGTCTCGAGGGCACCGGGGAAATTCTTGCGTTTGCTCAGTGAACCGACATAGAGCACATAGCCTGGGGCTATTTTTGTTCCACCGTTCAACGGCGACCCCAAGCCGGCTGGCAGACCACCATTCTGGATCGCATGGAGCCGTGATAGGACGGTGGGATAGAGCCTGACTATGGAGGTCCGTTCGGATTCAGAGACTGTGATGACAGCGTTTGCATGGCGCAGGACCAGCGGCACAACGATCCCGTATAGCATCCGGAAGGCACGACTGTAAGCGCTGGGAAAATATCTGTAAGATAGATCGTGTACGGTCACGATGATACGCTGTGAGCCGAGCACGGAAACTATGGGAGCGGTGTTGCCCGGGCAGAACAATGTCTTGCCTCGCGAAAGCCACGGTAATTCCAATTGCTCCCAAGCGTGGCCTTGTAGATGGCCGCCCTCGCGCAAAACGACGTTTCGCCACGATGGTGGCGGCTTGGATAGGCGTGGGGATATGACCGTTACTTTCAAATCGGATCGAGTTTCAAGAATCGAATCGATCGCTTGAACCAGCTCTAGAGCGTAGCGTTGAACTCCCGTGATACCCTGCGTCAGAAATCTGCCGTTAATTACAATTTCCATGAGAAATCCGGCTTTCTTAATTTATTCAGGTCATCGAAGAATAGCATTTCGGATTCGATTCCATCCGCGCCAAAACGATAACTTGGCAATATGCGTTAGCGGAATGTCGGCCAGAGGTTCGAATGGCTCTTCAATAGTTCGAGCTAAAAAGTGAATCGAGCCAACGATGCCGTTGGCGCACAATTACCTTCGACTCGCTTAAACGGCGATATCGTTCTTCTCGTATGACGCATATGCGATCGGGATCCAATTCGCGTCGGACCGTATCACGTGCTCTTTGTCCGATTTTAACGCGGACCTCGGCCGACAGTTTGTCAACTTCCGTCAGCAATTTGGCGAGTCGCCTCGGGTCATTCGTCGGAAATCGGAACCCATTTTCGCCATGCGTGATGAGATCGCATGCGCCGGCCCCCTCGGAGCAGATTACGACTTTGCCTGCGTCCATCGCCTCGATGGCCGTCAGATTCAAGATATCCCAACTTGATGGTACGATGACAAACTTTGCCGTCGATTGAATGTTCGCAGTCATTTCTCGCGACATCTCTCCGACAGGAAATATTGTCTTTTCCCATACGTGTCCGTACGTCTTTTTCAAGAATGCGGACATTGATTGCTGGTGCCGACGGGATGGGGTGTCTCTACCCACCCAGAGGATACGAGGTGCTGTATTGCCAAGGAGGTCCATAGCTTGGCAAAGCACTTCGGCCCCCTTCCAGCTCTGGATTCGGCCAACAACGAGCCCCTTGTCATCCGCCTTCAACCCCGACGTTAATTCCATGGTAGGGTCGCTGTCTCGGTGCCAAGCTGGCCAAATGTGGTGAACGTCCTTGTTCAGCAGGCGGCTCCACTCGGCCGCATTTACGGGGCCGCAGGATTGCAACTCTTCCGCGCGGCCAAGTAACGAAGTCTCAAGCAGACGAGTTATCAGCCCCGTCAGCCCGCTCCCAAAGCGAGGCTCGTAATAATCGACCTGACCGTAGCTGCTATGAAGCTGCACAACGACCGGCGGGCCATTGTCTCCGATGAGCCAGGGGACATAAAGTGATCCCCAATCGGTCGTTTCGACGACATCGTACCCTTGGCCGCCTTTGCAGGCATTAAATGCCGCAAAGGCACGCGCCAACGGGTGCAATAATTCGGGGAAGGCTGAGAATTGCGGCAGATGTGCCGCCGCTTGCTTTACCAAACCTGCGTCAATACCGAAAACGCGGATCGCCGTTTGCTGTCTTAAATCGCTTGGTAATTCTTCTTCCTTGGCCAAGCAAACATCTATTGTATGCCCCGCCTTGATGAGACTGGGAATCAAACGAAGGTAGAAAGTTGGAATGCCAGATCTAGCCGTGACGCCGTATTCTGGAAGTACAAACAGCAATTTCATTGGTTGCGGGCCTTGCGGTCTAAATTAGATTCCCGGTGGCGCTCTTCATCGGAAGCATTTTCAACAGAAATTTCTTAAAATAAGCGAAGGTGTGAAAATGTGATGACGCCATTCGAACTGCTTGCTATAGGTCAAAATCGAAGTTAAGAGCTTGTCGCGAACCTCGATAAGAACAACTGTAGTCCTGGAAGTCGTTGAAAGTGACCCGAGAACACCAGGCCATGCCGTCGGAATGCTGCTCGTCTCAGTCCGGTCATGCGGAACAGTAAGCGGGTACCGAACTCAAGGCTTGATCGTTCTAGCAACGCCGCCGGACGAGCTTTGTACGCTCTTGCACGATATCGTAGGGCGGCAACGAATCGGTCATTGTCAAGCGCCCGCTGGGCTAAAGTGATGCCTGAATAATAAATCCTCTGACGTTTAAGCTCTTCGGGCAGGTTCGGCCATTTTTCGAAGAGCCAACTTGCAACAAGTTCGATTGACCGTTCCATGGGCGTGACGTCTCTCGACAGGCTCCCACCCGATTGTCGATAGCCAACCAGATACGTCGGGAATGACTGCGAATTCACATATCTCGGAGAGAGCCAGATACAGCTTCCAATCCTCCGCACCATGCGGCACGAGACCGGTATCGTAGCCACCAATTGCATCGAGGCATTCGCGCTTGATCAACGGTGAACTTGAGTTTTCGAGGAAGTTACCTTTTGCTAGTTCGGCCGTGACCTGCCCCTGCGCAGTGCTCTTTCCTTTGGCCGGCGAAGAAATAACAAGATCGTTTTCGTCAATATCAATTGACCAGCAATAAACCAACCCTACCTTCGCGGACGATGCTCGCATCACTTCTACTTGGCGAGCGATCTTTTCAGGATGCCAGAGGTCGTCAGCGTCCAGCGGCGCGATCAATGTGCCGCGCGCTTGCTCAATCCCCAAATTTCGGGCCGCCGCGACGCCAGTCCTATGCGTACGAAAGAAACGCACACGGCTGTTGTGAGCTGCTACGGCTTCAACAATCGCCGCAGTCTTGTCAGTCGAGCCGTCATCGACGACCACAACTTCAAGGGGATGATAGGTTTGAGCCAGAGCGGATGCGAGCGTTTGGCCGATGAACCGTTCGCCGTTGTAGACGGGAACGACCACGGAAACGAGGGTATCTTCGACCATCATCACACCTCTAGGTGCCACAAATGGTTGTACTTCGGGGCGTCAAGTAAAGGCAACAAGAATGACAGGACCAGCTGTCAGCACCTTCTACGGTTTATTTTAGCATCATCAACTATTTATGCGGCGGTGATCGACATTAATGGTAAAGTGCGAACGTTGCATCGGCTGAAGAGACAGCCAACTATACTACACTTTGGAAAAATAGGCCTCGGCTGATGGCGCATCGGCCGAAATTGACGCTTTTGGACGGTGCCGCCTAGTCCCCAGTCCACACTGATCCGGAACAGCCGGCGATGCAATCCGAACCCGCACTTTCTGCAGTTTTAGAAGCGACCACATTGGAAGCGTTGCGTGCGGCTGATACCCACGATGTCATCGTCGTTGGGGCAGGCGCTGCCGGCGGATTGGCGGCAACTCTGCTCGCCGAAGGTGGCTTGCGTGTGCTGGTTCTTGATGCGGGTCTGCCTTCCGGGGCGTCGCGTACATTGCTCAGCCGCGTACCGGGGCACTTGGCTTGGCGACTTTCGACGCTTGAAAGGCTAAACCTCTTGTCTCCCGCTCATTTTCCCAAAGCGAGAAAATTGCTCAGAGTGACGTTGGGGCGATGGCGTCAGCCGGTTCAATCGCAGTGTTATGCTTGGCAGTGGGCACCAACTGCGTTCGTGGACGATCGTGAGTGTCCGTATACGACAACGCTTGATCGTCCCTTCGTTTGGGTGCGTGCGCGTAAATTAGGCGGGCGCGTCGCAGTTCCTGGTCATGGTCGACAATATTATCGGCTCGGCCCCGACGACTTTGCCCCACCGGATGGATTGAGTGAGCAGTGGCCGCTGAAACCTAAAGAATTAGATCCATGGTACGCTTTGGTTGAACGTCGGCTTGGGATGTCCGGTATGTACGACGGTCTGCCGTGGTTGCCAGACAGCGAACTTACGAACGTTCTTAGTCCCGCGGAATCAGAAATTGAGCTCCAGGATAGGATAGTTGCGCGGTGGCCCTCTGCGCGACCGATTTTGACCCGCTACGCCCCGCCGCCTGATGCATTGGAGTCCGCTGCACGTACTGGCCGGTTGCGGTGCCGTCAAGGCGCCATCGTGAAAGAAATTTGTGTCGACGGTTCAGGAAACGTCAGCGGCGTAGTCTGGATCGATCATGAGACCGGATCCGAACAGCAGTCTGCTGCTCCGCTCATATTTCTTTGCGCGTCGGCTTTGGAATCAACTCGTCTTTTGATGCTCTCTCGCTCCCAGCGGAGTCCGCAAGGGTTGGGCGCCGGCTCGGGTGCTTTGGGAAGGTACTTGATGGATCATGTCGCCGTAGGCGTAGAAGGCGTTGGGCCCTTCAAGCTTCCGGGACCCGACGCGGAGACGGGCAGGGGTCTTTATCTCCCTCGCTACGATGCACGCGGATCTGCCGCGCCGGCGCCTGGACGCGGTTACGGCGTTCAACTGTATCAGTTTCCGGTAGGGAGGGGGCGGGGCTATTTTGGCGCATTTTCGTTTGCGGAAATGCTTCCACGGGCGGAAAATCGCGTAACGCTGGATGCAAGTCAGCGGGATGCGTGGGGCATTCCGACTTTGCGGATCGACTGTGCATATGGTGAGGCAGAAATGGCTCAGACGCGCGATCAGGTGCGAGCGCTTCAGGAGCTTGCCGACCTCGCGGAAGTAAGGCTCACAAGAATCGACAAGGCGCCGCAGCCGCCGGGCAGCGCAATTCACGAGTGCGGAACTGCTAGAATGGGGACCGATCCCGCAAACTCAGTGCTCGACCCCAATAATCAGTGCTGGGATGCGCGCGGTCTTTACGTGACTGACGCCGCATGCTTTCCATCCCAGGGATATCAAAATCCCACTCTGACAATTCTTGCGCTGACGGCACGAGCCTGCCATCGTGCCCTGAGCAGCATGGGTCGTGAATCCTTCCTTGGAAGGTAGACCGCGTCATAAGTTGCCGATTCGGCCGCAAAAGCAGTCGCCGTCTTTTATTGCTGCCGCTGCCCATGCGGGGCCCAATCGTCACCGCGCGTCGCCGCACTAATTCATAAAAAGCTTGAGCTTTTCAGCAAACACGCGACCTGGGTCCGCAGGCACGAGTTCCCTTATTCTTTTAGCGCCAGCTTTCCCCATATTTTCAAGATCCATTCGGCTTGCCCAGAGCCTCTCCAGGGCCTGCGCTACAGTGGCGACTGTGGGGGGGCCAGCCAGAAAGCCAGTCACTCCGTCAATAATGACCTCCGAATGCCCCGCAACGTCGGTGGCGAGGACAGGCCGACCGCAGAGCATTGCCTCGACCATAGCGAGCGGCAGGCCTTCGTAACGGGACGGCATTACCAGGACGTGATTCGAAGCCCAGATTTCCTCGACAGAGGCTACGTGCCCAGCAAATGTTACGCGCGTGGATAATCCGAAGCGGGCAGAAAGTCTCTCAAGAGATCTTCGCATCTCGCCCCCGCCGTAAAAGGTCAAATGCCAAGAGCGATTTGCCCAAGCGGGGCTCGCAAGCGCCTCCAGTAGTAAGTCTTGACCTTTATGGCCGGGGTCCAGTCTGGCGACGCTTGCCAGGCGCAATTCTTCGTTCGACCCTTTAGCAGGCCAAGCAAGCGACGAATTATAGGCTGTGTTGAAGGGATTTCGAACCACCTCCGCGTTGGGCAAGTCAAAGCCCAACTGTGTTTCTGTCAGTCGCAGGTTTGCCTTTGAGACGAAATACCAACGGCGTGCGCCACGGAGGGCGTTGTAATAACGCTCGGCAAAATCGTCCGGCTGCCAGAAGCCATGCCAATTTTTGTGCGAGATCGCTACGAAAGATATATTTCTAGAAATACATAGTTCGATCATTTCGATCGGCGTGTAAGTGTTACCTTCGGAAAATACGACGAGCTTTGGTGACTCGTTCCGCAGAAGCTTGCTAAGCTCCATAGCCGCCTTCGCCTTGCCCCTCAGAAATACATAGTGCCAAGCTCGTTTCCACAGCGAATAACGCGCGGGGCGTGTCTTCACAAATACGCCGGCAGTTTTGAGATCTTGAATTCGCGGATGAAGCGGCGTGGTTTCAATTACGCTGGCGGCGACCGTAAAACCCTGCCTGGCGAGTTCCACCGCAGCCTGCGACCATAATTCCTCGCAGGACTCCCATCCAGTCGTTGTCGTAACGAAAAGAACACTACCATTCGACATGTGAGGATGGCTCTTTTAGTTTCGGGCCGAAATATATCATTGCAGTCAATCGGGGTGCAGAATGTCTGCGCAATGGTAAACCCCAAACTTGAAGGCAGAGAATAGCGCTAGTTACGGTCCCGGTGGAAGCAAGTTGGCCTGACGAGCCCACTCAGCAGTGCGAGCCATTCCGCGTTCGAGGTCAAAAGCCGGGCTATACCCAAGTTTCTCGCGGGCTTTATCAATTCGAATATGAGTTTTTGAAGCGTAAAGCGCACGGAGCTGCCCCGTAGGGAGGAATAGGGGCCTATTGTCGATCGACACATCGGCCCGAGCGCGCCTTAGCGATCGGTAGTATGGTTTGAGAATGGTCTTGACGGTATCAGGTAAGAGCCGCCGAGCACCCCTAAGAATCCATCCTTTTCTCTGGCGAAGTTCCTCAAGCTGCAGCTGGGCGTCATCAAGAATGACGACAGCCTGCTTGTCGAGCATTTTCTCATAAGCACCGTAAAAATCCCGCCAAGTGGTCGGTGACGACCCCGAAATGAGAAATGTTTCGCCGATGGCAGAATCTCGCTCGGCAGCGAGCATCAAGGCCGAAACGACATCGTCGATATAAACGGCATTGCAGAGTCCAAGGCCTCCTGCCGGCAATGCGATGCGCGTTGAACGCACCTGGTCGAGTAAAGGAGTGGTCCATATGCCTCCATAGGGACCATACACGATGGCCGGCTGGAGAATCGTCACGGGTAGAGCGCGAGTGCGGTGCAACTCCAGGAGAAGCTGTTCAATTTTCAGCTTCGTATCCGAATACGGTTCGGCGCTCGGCCTCTGCGGCGTCGCTTCGGTAAGTTCCTCGTCGTGCGGATCGCCATACGCGGACATGCTGCTAACGTGAACAAATCGACGTCCGCCATGCTTGAGGAACGCCTCGGCAAGGGCGCGCGTGCCGTCGAGATTTACTTTCTGCTGTTTGGCGTCGCCCCCGAACCGATACGCGGCGTGAAATACGATGTTGCAGCCGACAGCGGCGCGTGCCAAGGCACCGTGATCGCTCAGGTCCGCCTGTACAATTTCGACCGGGAGGCGGGCAACACGCGCACAGTTTCGCAAATTCGAGGTAGCAGCGCGGATGCGAACGCCTCGAGAAGCGAGCATCTCGACAAGCCGCCCCCCGATAAATCCGGTCGCGCCGGTAATGAGAACCCGATCGTTATGGTCCATTGGCGTCAACCGGCGATATCGACTGGAAATGTGACACGCGCATTGCGCACATGCCTAAGTGCAGGCAGATAGCCAAGTTCCGCTACTGCACCACAACCTAATATCGCAATTCGAATTTCCGCTTGGCTGTCCATGTGGAAATATCCAACTAGATAGTCTTGGCAAGGTCGCGCAGTTCGGGTGGAAGTGCGAGGCCGGGGACAACGCCGATTTTGATCAGTTCTGCAAAATCATTCGAGAAGTTCTCGTAAGGGTCTTGTTTGCAATATTTCAGGTGCAGATAACCGCAGTCTTTCGCGAGAAAGAGAGAATCGGAGGGGCGGGGATCAAATGACAATGACGGCCACCTGGCCCAGGGCGAATGAAGCACTTCGCACCACCAGCGATCTGGCCTATAGCTGGCGAGAAAGCGCGGAAATAGCCGCGGTTCAACCGCCGTATACGGTGACGTCCAATTCAGCACACTGGTTTGATCTAAGTTCATGCCGTCTCGGATCTGCTGCTGAGCTGCTTCGGATGCTGCTACAAGATGACGGCGATCCGGATGAAGGTTTGCACCAAAGACGCTCATTATGACGTATTCCGAATTTTTGAATATCTTGATGTGGTCGGAAAACGCCGTGGTTGCAACCATGTCGCCGTCCCACTTGAGCACAAAGTTCATACGGCACTGTCGGAGACACCAATTGTAATAGTTGGCCAGCAACCGGGGCGACTTCCGGCCAGCCGCTGTCGATGCCAAGGCCTGGTTTTCCGACCCGACTTTCGCGATTTCATGGGGATAGTTACAAACCCGTACCTTTTCGGGGCAGGCACGTGCCAAGTCACTTGCAATACGTGGCGTGGCATCCGAGCTGTCATTGTCGACGATGACAACCTCGTCAACCATCGGCAAGATCGATTCCACGGATGCTCGTAGAAACGCTTCTTCGTTTTTTATACGCATCATGGCGGATATTCGCTTGCGGCGAAATCCAGCCGCCATTGGAGCAATGACGAACGGCTTTACAATCCGCGATGCCAAGAATCTACGTGCACGCGTGGTGCTCAAGCTAAATCTGCCATTTGTCATATTAAATGCCAGTTTGAACGTCCGCCGAAGCGGTTTTTCGCGTTACATTGCTCATATACTTGTGCAAATGTAATTTCATGCGCGTTCCCGCATTGTAATTTAGCCGTGGCTTAAACTTCCGCCGTTCCGAATCTAAATCTCGACGTTTGTACTATTCAGTTCGGATTTATCCGAAATGCCCATTCTTATCGATCAACTACTCCAGAACAGAGACAGTCGCAGACGGGATAACTGTGCCGCCGAAGTTTTCGGCATTAAGTTCTGCAGCCTCAGAATTGGAGACGATTTCAAACTGCACCGCTTCAGGAATGTAGTTCTCGAAGCCTCGGCCACAACCAAGATTGATACCAAGAAAATATTGACCGGGAAGCAATCGCATATGCTGTAACTCTATTCTAAAGGTGTTTATCCCGGGATGCACCGAAAGTTCCACATCACTGCATTTGTTCGTCCATGTCACGACTTCTAGCCCTCGAGTTTTCACGTCGAGCGCCACCTCAACTTGACTCACAGGGGATACGACATCTATCGACAGATCAACTGTTAGCGGTTGCCCAAAGGGAAACGACCAGTCGCTCCTGCGCGGCTGAAGGAGCAATCGTAGCGAGACGCGCTTTCCTTGAGAAATTGGTTGGCTGCGCTTTGCTCGACAAATCGACCACCTTGGGGAGGAGGGGCGACTATGCAGATAAGCCGACACTACTGCTTTAGCATCGCCCATGCCAATCGAACGCGCCCGAACTCAAAGAAGATTCCGCGAGTACACAGCTTTAATACCGCCTCCATGTTATGGCTCACAAACAGAACTGTCCTTCCCTGCTGTTTGGAGACTTCATCCATTTTTCCAAGGCATTTCTTCTGAAATTCAGCATCGCCGACAGCCAGCACCTCATCAACAATCAAAATCTCCGGCTCGAGATGCGCGGCAACGGCGAATGCAAGCCGAACATACATTCCGGACGAATAATGTTTTACCGGCGTGTCGAGAAATTTCTCGACCTCGGCGAAGGCGACGATCTCATCGAACTTTTCGCGGATTTCTCGCTGCGTCATGCCGAGGATGGCGCCGTTGAGGAAGATGTTTTCTCGTACCGGTAAGCTCCGGGTGAAAGCCGGTGCCGACCTCGAGCAGGCTGGCGACGCGTCCCCTTAACGAGACTCGTCCTTTTGTAGGTTCGGTGATGCGGCTCAAAATCTTGAGCAACGTGCTTTTGCCGGCGCCGTTGCGGCCGATGATGCCGAGCACCTCGCCCTGCTTGACCTCGAAATTCACATCCTTGAGCGCCCAGAATTCCTCGACCTTATCTCCCTGCACCACTTGGCGTCCGCGAGCGAAATCGACCGCTTTGCGCGCAAAGTTGGTGATTTCGCGCCCGATGACTTCGCGCAGTGTCGCATACTTGAAATCGCGCCGAGGCGAGGAGAATCGGTGCCCAATCAGATAACGTTTGGACAGATTTTCGACGACGATCGCGTTTTCTGACATGGTTTCTCTGATGCAATCAAATCAGGTCCGCGAAACTCTTTTCCGTCTTTCGGAATTGATGCACTCCGAACCATAGGAAAAAAGCAATCACAGCAATGCCAGCAAACAGACCGGGCAAGTATAGTTCGCTTTGGCCGCGAAGGATGCACCAGCGGAAGCCATCGATTACGCCGACCATGGGGTTTAGCGAATATAGCAGCCGCCATTGCTCGGGGACGACGCTTGAACTGAATCCGACCGGCGAGACATAGAGACCGAATTGCACAATGAACGGGATAACGAAGCGGAAATCGCGATACTTTACGTTGAGAGAAGTGATCCAAAGAGCGGGCCCGACACTGGCCAAAAAGGCCAATAAAACAAAGGCCGGCAAAATTGCGATTTGCCAGCCCGGCGCAAACCGGTACCAACCCATCAGCACAAGCAAGATGCAAAAGCTGATAAGGAAATCCACGAACGCCACCGCGATCGTGGCAATCGGCACAATCAGGCGAGGAAAATAGACTTTGCTGATCAGATGCGCATTGTTGATCAAGCTATTGGATGCTTCGCTCAATCCACTGGAGAAAAATGTCCACGGCAGGATGCCTGCGAACACCATGAGTGCATAAGGCGCATTGCCCTCCGTCGGCAATTTGGCGATGCGGCCAAAAATGACGGTGAATACCAGCATGGTAAGAAAGGGCCGAATGACCGCCCACAGCACGCCGATGACCGTCTGTTTATAGCGGACCGACAGGTCCCGCCACGCGAGCACCCGAAACAGCTCGCGATATCGCCAGAGGTCTAGCCAATAGTGGCGCTCAGCCCGCCCGGCCTCAATAATGATAACGTCGTTCATTTAAAGTCGCGTTTCAGCAGGAAAGTGCCTCAGAGCCAATTGGCTTCTGAATGGCTACTCGTTTGGATAGGACCAAGGGCTTAGGGCTGTCAATCAGTTACAAGTTTAACTATACGATTATTCTGCGTACGCGGTAAACATCGCCAATCCCGTCGCCATCTTCACAGCCCCTGTGAGGCTGCAATGCCGCGGGCTGCGGCGTAACTGATGGTACGCAGCCATATCCACTCATTTGCGGGCGCTGATCCCGGGAGGTGGTCTGCCGGAATGGATCTGGTGGCTTCTCTTTGTCGGTTTTGCTTACAATTCAGAAGGCACACCAAGGAATGCCAAAACCGGGTGTATGGCGATGCTGATCCATCCATAAATCTGCGCAAAGAGTGTCCTTGGAACTTTGATCCACGGCTCGACTACTTGCATGCGCAGAATATGGTCTTACAGACCGACGAAAATCGGGATGACCATAACTGAATCATATTCATTCACTCATGACGAACCATGCTGCAGCTTTGTAGCGCAATGGGCTGACGAAAAGCCGGCGCCCGAAATCGTGCGATCACGGAATATCAGCATGGGACGCGGGAATTAGGCCTTTCTCTCAGGCCTTCCGCTACGATTTTTGGCTCATCTTTATAAATCTTTATGCATTGTGATGATGGGTTTACAAGAAATCCAACCTAACTTTTCGCTCGTATTCGACACCAAACCGGTATGCGAGCACCAAATATGGCCACTGCACCAACAACTCCGACGACTGCGGTTTCCGCCGCAAACTTTGTCGATTCCATCGGTGTTAATATCCACTTGCCGTACGACTGGACCTCTTACGGCAACCTCAGCGTTGTGGAAAGCAGCCTTGCATATCTCGGCATTCATAATGTCAGGGACTCGCTTGTGCCATGGCCGCAGACACAGCCGGACTATCAGGCGCTGATGAGTTTGGGATATAAATTCGACTTCATTATTCCAATTGCATCGATTGATATTGCGGGGTTCGTTTCGCTCGCTGACTCCTATGCTAAAAGTAATCCAGGGAGCATATTGGCACTTGAGGGGCCAAACGAAGTAAACCTCTGGCCGGTGACATACAATGGTGGATCCAGTCTGGCGAACGCCGCGCAATACGAGCAGGCGTTTTATTCCGCTATCCGAGCGGACTCAAACCTGAATGGCATTTCGGTCTACAACCTTTCGCTCGGATCTTCTGATCCGAATTTATTTAAGCAACTTGGCGACCTGTCGTCGTCGGCAGACTTCGCCAATAGCCATGCCTACCTCCGCGACAATGTTGCGCCGGCATATACCGAGAATGTTCTATTCCCACTTCCGAAAATCGATACTCCCGGCCTGCCTATGGTCATCACTGAAACCGGGTATACGACTAATCCTTACGCGGGTTACAATGGTATCGATGAAGCCGGTCAGGCAAAGTACACGCTCGATACTTTGATGGACGCCTATAAGGCGGGTGTCTCCAAGACATTCTTATACGAGTTGCTGGATCAATATTCGGATCCGACATTCACTAGCGCAGAAAACCACTATGGTCTTTTCAACAGCGACGGAACGCCAAAGCTGGCGGCGACCGCAATTCATGATTTGACGACCATTCTTGCAGATCCGGGCGTCACCGCGTCATTCACTCCGGGCAGCTTGAGTTACACGATTACAAACTTGACCGCGCCTTATGGCAATCAACTCTTGTTTGAAAAGAGCAATGGCGCTTTCGACCTCGTACTTTGGGCCGAGCCGATCATCTGGAATGCGAGCACCTACACTGCAGTTGCCGCGCCGCACGACATAACAACGGTAAGCTTCGGTCAAGTGGAAGGGACGGTTTTCGTCTTCGATCCGCTTTTGGGCAGCACACCGATTGCGACCTATCATAACGTCCAGCAAATAAACGTCGACATTACCGACCATCCGATCGTCATTGAAGTTGGTTCGGCAAGCCAAACCGTTGCGGTACCTGTACCCCCGGTGATCGCCGGCTTCTCGCCTGATAGCAATATCGTCAGCGATAATATCACCAACGCTAGCATCCTGACGCTGACCGGCAGTGCTGCGGCCAATAGTACCGTGACGCTATTTGACGGGACAATCCGGCTCGGCACGGCGACGACAAATGCCAGCGGTGGCTGGAGTTTCACCACCGGCACGCTGGCAAACGGCGTTCATAGCTTCACGACTACGGATACGGATGCGTTGGGCAACGTCAGCACCGCTTCGCAGGCCTTGGCGGTCACGGTCGATACGATAAAGCCGAATGCGCCCGTTATCGCGAGCGACGCTATCGTCGGCGCGAATGAGGTGCTGCTGGCGGGCACGGCCGAAGCGAACAGCACAGTGAATATTTTCGACGGTACAGCGCAGCTCGGCACGGCGACGGTGAACTCAAGCGGGGCCTGGAATTTTACAACAGGCCATCTGGCAGACGGAGCTCATACATTCACCGCGACAGATACCGATGTTGCGGGTAACACAAGCCTGGCCTCGCTTGCTGTCGATCCGATAATTCACACGGTAAACACGACTGAGGTAGCCCCGGCATTAACCCCGGCATTCACCAACCTTGTTGCTGGTTCACACAGTCGAGTCACGCTGAGTGGCACATCGGAGGCTAACAGCACGATCTCGATCTATGATGGAACAAATACGAAGCCTCTCGGGACTGCGATGGCCGACGCCAATGGCATATGGAGCCTCACATCTGCCAAGCTGTCAAATACCGTACACAACTTTACCTTGAAGGCAGTGGATGTCGCCGGCAATACAGGCGTTGGCACCGGAGTCGCCTATCTTGGCACCACAGGGAACAACACTATCAAGGTTGGTCCGAGCAACGACATTGCCACAGGCAATGGTGGAGCCGACACGTTTGTCTTCGGAACAAGCCTCGGCAACGACATCATAACTGATTTTTATGCGAGCGGAAGATCTCACGACGTGCTCCAATTTAGCCATAACACGTTCCGCAGTTTTGCAGCAGTCCTGGCGCACGCGGCACAGGTCGGCTCCGATGTCGTTATCACTGTAGACGCAGCCGATACCGTGACGTTGAAGAACGTCCATCTCTCCAGTTTACAGAAAACTGACATTCACATCGTATGATGCAGCGGTAGCCGGTGCCGATTCCGAGCGAGACTTCGTTTGATCGGTTCGTTGCCGGTATCTTAAGCATGCATAATGCGTGATGGCGCGCAGCAGGTGGGGCGATGAGCAATTTCGACAACGTGGGCGCGGATTCGATATCAAGACAGTCCCGGCTTTTGGTTAATAGTGCGCTTACGCGCTGTTTGAGAATATTTGCGAAGTTAGGTTTTTCAGACGTTAAACCTAGCGGCCCAAAGCGTGCTGTGGCTTCATTGCCGCTGCCACTAAATAAAACCGGCTCGGGCACGACGCCAGCGGCGTCGCATTCTACGATACGCAGCGCTTTGGAATCCTGCCGTGGCGTATTTGTATGCCTAGGCATATTCAGCGGCATGATCAATATTTTGATGCTGACTGGATCGTTCTTCATGCTGCAAGTTTATGATCGCGTGCTTCCGAGTCAAAGCGTGCCGACACTCGTTGGTCTCGCTGTCTTAGCAACCGCTCTGTATATCCTCCAGGGTACGCTCGAACTGATTAGGAGCCGCGTCAGCGTTAGGATAGGAGCACATCTTGATCAAACACTGAGCTCGCGCGTATACGACGCCCTTGTACGTCTACCATTGAAGACGCGGGGTGATGGTGACGGCCTGCAGCCGCTGCGCGATCTCGATTATGTGCGAAGTTTTCTTTCAGGCGGAGGGCCGGCGGCATTCTTCGATTTGCCGTGGCTGCCGATATATCTTGGCATCTGTTTTCTGTTTCACTTTTGGATTGGTGTGACAGCCTTAGCCGGATCACTTGTCCTTGTTGTGCTCGCTTTGTTGACTGAATTTCGGATGCGGGCGCCGACAAAAGAAGCGGCGCAATTTGCGACGTTGCGTACGGCGCTTGCCGCAGCGGGCCGCCGCAATGCCGAGGTCTTACGAGCTATGGGCATGGGCCGGCGCGTAGGAAATCGCTGGAGTGAGGTAAATCGCGACTATTTGGATGCCAATGAACGCGCTAGCGATGTAGCCAGTGGACTCGGCGGCATATCGAAAGTCTTTCGTACAATCTTACAATCGGCAGTTCTTGGAGTGGGCGCCTACTTGGTGATCCACCAGGAATCAACCGCCGGTATCATAATTGCAAGCTCCATTCTAACGTCGCGTGCGCTTGCCCCGGTTGAAATGGCGATCGCGCATTGGAAAGGATTTGTCGCGGCCCGCCAAGGGGCTCAGCGGCTTCACCAATTGCTTGTTCTCTTGCCTGCAGAGCAGGAGCCTATGCGACTGCCGCAGCCCAAGTCCAGTCTCTCGGTTGAGAGCGTAGCGGTGCTGCCGCCGGGCGGCGAAAGACCGGTCGTCACCGACGTTTCCTTTGAACTTAAGAGCGGGCAGGGGCTTGGAATTATTGGACCAAGTGGTTCCGGAAAATCGTCGCTTGCCCGTGCGCTCGTTGGCGTATGGCAGTCAGCGCGGGGAAGCATTCGCCTTGACCGCGCACAACTCAATCATTGGTCGGCCGAATCTCTTGGCCAGCACATCGGATATTTGCCGCAGGACGTCGAACTGTTCGATGGGACAATCGCTAGCAATATCGCACGTCTCGATCCGGTTGCGGATGCAGAAGCAATTGTATCAGCAGCACAAGCTGCTGGTGTGCACGATCTCATCCTTTCGCTGCCCGCTGGATACGAGACCAGGATTGGTGAGCTCGGAATGGCTATCTCTGCTGGGCAGCGTCAACGAATTGCGCTCGCCCGCTCGCTGTACGGCAATCCGTTTCTGGTTGTCCTAGACGAGCCGAGCTCAAATCTCGACGCGGAGGGTGAAGCGGCGTTTGACGCAGGCAATTATGAACGTGCGCGACCGCGGCGGCATCCTGATTGTGATTGCGCACCGGCCGAGCGCGCTGGCGGGCGTCGATCATGTATTAGTGATGCGTGATGGAAGAATGCAGAGCTTTGGCACCAAAGACGAGGTTCTGAGCAAAGTGTTGCAATTTCCCGTTCGCAGCCAACTGCCGGCCGGGATACCCGTGAGCGCTTAGGAAATTATCGATGACACAAGTCCCCGCTTCTCCGTATCAATCAATTTTGCGCCACCTTATTTTCGGTGTTGCCATCGTTGCGTTCGCCTTATTTGGAATTGGCGGTTGGGCCGCGACGATGGAGCTTGCGGGTGCGGTCATCGCCCAAGGCTCACTGGTCGTCGAGTTTAGCGTCAAAAAAGTGCAGCATCTTTCGGGCGGAATCGTCAAAGAGATTCTTGTTCAAGAAGGCGACCATGTTAAGGCCGGCGATATTTTGGTTCGTCTCGACGAAACGCAGATGAAAGCGGCGGATGCGATCGTTTCAAAGAATTTAGATGATCTTATTGCTCAGCAAGCTCGTCTTGAAGCCGAACGAGATGGCGAAAATCATGTTGTGTTTCCGGCAACTATCACGGACGTCGTCCGTGACCAAAATTCGAATGTCGCACGCGCGATGCTTGCTGAGCAAAAGTTGTTTGTACTACGCCGAGAGGCCCGAGACGGCCAGAAGGCACAGCTTAGAGAGCGCATTTCACAAATAAAAGAACAAATTCAGGGGTACGTCGGGCAAGCGGCTGCTAAGGCCCATGAAATTGAACTCATTGGCAAAGAACTTGAAGGAGTTCGTGAGCTTTGGAAAACGAAGCTAATACCAATGACCCGGCTCACTGCGCTGGAGCGAGATCAAGCTCGGCTGCAAGGTGAACGCAGCCAGTTGATGGGAACGATCGCAGAAGCGAAGGGCAAAATAACCGAAACGGAACTTCAGATCATTCAGGTTGACCAGGATCTTCGGAGTGAAGTCGGCAAGGCCCTCGCCGAAACCCGGGCAAAGGTTTCCGAACTTATCGAGCGGAAAGTCGCAGCTTCGGATCAGTTGAAACGGACCGATATTTTGGCGCCGCAAAGCGGGATTGTGAAGCAGCTGGCGGTCCATACGGTAGGAGGCGTGATTTCGCCGGGCGAGCAGATCATGTTGATCGTGCCAGATGCGGATGCTCTTACGGTCGAAGCCAAGATAGCGCCGCACGATATCGATCAGTTATACCTTGGCCAAGTCGCCGGCCTTCGGTTCACGGCATTTAATCAGCGAACGACCCCTGAGATCGAAGGAAAGATAAGCTTGATCTCGCCCGACATCACTCAAGATCAAAAGACGGGCGCCAGCTATTATTTGGTTCGTATCACTTTAAACCCCTCTGAAATTGTGCGACTTGGGGATGTCAAACTGATCGCTGGTATGCCGGTCGATGCGTTTATAAAGACTGGCGAGCGGACGATGCTTTCTTATCTGATAAAGCCCCTTCGTGATCAGGCGGAGCGGGCGTTTAAGGAAAAATAGAAAAGGGGTCCGATCGACATGCAGAAGTGGACTGCAGTGGATCATGAGACTCGCTGCATGGCCAACGGCGTGTGCCCATAATTTAGACTGGTGGACAACGGTTAGCCAATGTTCGCTTTGCTCCCAATAGCGGATATCCGGTGTCGGCTTTTCAATCTCCGCAGTGCCAGCAATTTCGGTTAGTCGCTCCCGGTGGATCGCGTTGTTGGCGCGGATATACCCAAAAATCCTAAGATCGGCGCTCGGTTCGGCTGTTAACCATCGCCTTAAAATGTGCGCAAATTTCCTCGGACAATTGTCAACAAACTCTAGGTGGCGCCTATACTGAAAACTTCGGTACCGCAGGTCGCGGCAGTCTGAATCCGGTTTGATGTTCCATTTCCTGATTTGGGATTTGTTTACAGATACGTCGAGCCATCTCTATGTTGAATATTTGTTTTGGTTATCATGGTGATTGGGTTAGAAATATCACTAATGTGATCGATCGTGCGATTTTCAAATTTCAATTTTCTGATCTTCATTTAGTAGACTTTTCCGACTTTGATTGTGTCGTGCCGCTGCTCGAATCCGATTATGATGCGCTGCGAAACAATAGAGTGTTTTTTGGCACAAAATTTTGGGTGGCGCCCCCGAATGTTGTTGACATTTGCAACGACAAGCTTGCCTTCAATCGCTGGCTGCTTGGAAGCGAGTTTGCCGAACTTGTGCCGCCGCTGCGCAAGAAAAGCGGCGGACAGTTTCCCTATGTGATTAAAAAGCGGCGCGATTTATGGGGACAGAATTCTTTTATTGTCCGTAATTCTGAGGATGAGCGGGCGATGGCCGCGATGCTTCTGTCGCCGGAATATTTCTGTCAGAATTACATTTCTGGGCCTGCGGAATTTGCTCTGCATATACTGATGGTCAATGGTGAAGTGGTCTACGATCAAACCGTCAAACACAATATGGGCCGCGATTTTTACATCCTCGGAAAGGACGGCAAGGCGGAACGAAGCATCTATCTTCCAAAGAGCGAGCACATTGCGATCTTCTCACGCCTGCTGGCGACGCTCGATTACACCGGAACTTGCTGCATTGACTATAAGATTGAAAACGGGTTGCCGAAGCTGATGGAGATAAATCCGCGTTACGGCGGATCGTTGACAGGCGATATCAACCGTTATCTTGAGGCCTATCTGAGCAGCTTGGGTGTCATAGACAAGAAAGTATTTCGACGCGGAGGAATTCTGAATATCGTCCGTATCCAGCGTTTTCTTCAATTATTGAATGGAAGTATGGCCCTCCGTAACTGGTGACCTGCTCTCCGTAGGTGAAGAAAACATTCATTTTGAACGAGAGCAAGTTGGGGGAGAGAGATACGATTTCTAGCGAAGGCAGGCGGTCACGATCCTGAAATTTGCGGGATGCACGCCAATGCTCAACAAAAGCCAGAAATCCAATTGTGAACTAGCGTACTGCAGTGCTCTTAACAAGCTATTCACATAGATCAATTCCGCGCTAGTGACGGCCGATACCCGCTATGTCTCCGATAGCGGTCATTCAAGGCACGCATCTGAATTGATGCGATGTGCCAAGCGCCTATTTGAGACCGGGGGGTAATGTATATGGATTGAATTTGATCTCAGGCGAAGCCTATAGCCGATGCTCCGCCACTAGCGATTTCACGCTATCTTCGGTCAAGCCGCGCTTTCATCGTTCACTGCGGTACATCGTCGCGATGAAGTAAATGTCGATCAGGTCCGGCGCGGTCATTTTGCGGGTCTCAACCAAAGTCGGACAGAAGCAACTTGCAATGGTAGCGGCTCACCTTGTAGAGTTTTTATAATTGCTCGGTGTTTCGAATTTACACTTCGAGCAATTGCCTATTGTGCTATCGACCGTTTCTGCCGCGTCCGTAAGAATCTCAAAGCGCTTACGAGTAGTTTTCATATGAGCCAGTCCAGCGAAGCTATTACTATCATCATAACAGGTCGAGACCGGTTTTCGCTGACCGAGGACTGCATCAAAAATTTGACCGCCCATACTCCGCAGCCATTTCATTTGATTGTCGTGCTCGGAGGCGCGCCCAAAGAACTCGAGAAACAGCTTCGAGAGCGCTATGCGAGCGACGGCAACCTTGGTCTTTGAACCGCGGTTTCTAAACTGCTCGCAGGCGCGCAACATCGGTCTCAAACTCGCCAAGACGCGGCTGTCGGTGTGCATGGACAATGACGTCTTCCCGCGCCTCGGCTGGCTGCCTCCTCTGTTGCGCTGTGAGAAGGAGACCTCCGCCGGGCTCGTCGTACCATTGATTCTCGAAAGCAACACGCACATCCACTGCGCCGGCAATGACATGTTCATCACCAAAAAGGGTTCGCGCTCCTATGCTAACAAAGTCCTCCGCTACCATTTCATGCCGGTGTACGAGGGCACGAACATCAAGAGGCGAGAGATAGATTACGGCGAGATGCACCTGCAGCTTATCGACACAAGAGCCGCGCTCGAACTCGGCGTGTACGACGACCGGATTCAGGAAGGCCAGGAACTCGACAGCGGTCTTGTCTGGCGCAAGGCCGGCCGAAGCATCTGGTTTGAACCGGATTCGATCGTCGTCTACGACCTGCCGATGCAGATCGAGCACCCCGACGACATCGCGCTTTTTTGCTGGCGTTGGAATGCCGCCAACTTGGTCCCAGGCTACAAGGTCATGCACGAGAAATGGGACATGGACATGACGGAGGTCGGGAGCTTCAAGGATTATCGTACTCAACCACAACATGAAGCTCGGCTGGCTTCCGCGGCTGTGGCATTCCTGGACAGCGCTCGCCATCGACCGCGCGATGGGCCGCGCCTTAGCACTTCTGACCGAGACCCCTAACAGGATTCGGCAGAAGTTCTATGGCTTGGGTACCGGCTACTACAAGTGGATCGTGGAGTTGGAGGGAGGAAAGCCCCCTTCACGCCGTATCGCGGCAAAGATTTTGAGAATTCTGGGCTGTGGCTATAACAGCCGCCGACACGTAGAACGGCTGGAGGTCCAAGACGACATCTGCCTTAAGGTGTTTCGCATCGAGGAGGGCGCGACCCGCGGGCCTGGCGCTTCGCTTTTCGTAAAGGGCGAGGAAGTTCTGCGGTTCGCCTGCCTCGGCCACGGGCGGGGATATTATCAAGTTTACCCAAATCGACTTAAACGTTGGGATGTCTCCCGACACTATTTCAAGGAAAAGGCCGTGGATGCGCAGATCGACGCCGCGGTTCGCCTTGTCGACTGCGAAACTCAAGAGCGCCTTCGTGCAAGCCCAGTATCCGCGCTGCGAGAGGTTGCGTTGGATGTCGATCGCCTCGCGCAGGCTTGCCAGGTCCTTTCGGAAAAACTGCGCGCGTATGCCCACTGATCGGGAGTGCTGTATACGCAGATCGCCATTGGTATACGAAAGTTTGGTAGCACGAGGGGAAGACCGGCAACAAATTGTCGGTGCAAATTCGTTGCGACTGGAGCAACTGTGTTTTAATCGGATACTTCATGAAGGCGTGATCGAGACTAACGAGCGAAGAGCCGCTTTGAATAAATGGCGGACAATTTGTGAAGTCCGGCCAATGTCCGCTTTGCCCCTAAAAGCGAACGTTAGAGGACACATCCGCGCCGCCAATTGACTGTTAGCTTATAAGTCTATGCGCTAGTATGCGTTTATATATGCCCGTTTAGAAAACAACGTGATGAGAATAATTTTCATATCAAATAGGAATGACCAATTATCGACATAGTAGAGGTCGTACTCTACTCGATGCTGCATCTTATCGACTGAATCCGTGATTCCTCGAAATCCATTCACTTGCGCCCAACCGGTAATGCCTGGCTTGACATTGTGCCGGCGCGAAAACGGAGTGATCAGATTATTGAATAGTTCATTATGCGCGCACGCATGTGGGCGAGGGCCAACAATCGACATCTCGCCACGGAGCACATTGATAAGCTGCGGTAGCTCGTCAATATTTGTACGACGGATGATTCGTCCGACGCGTGTCACGCGCGCATCATTCTCGACAGTCTGCTCGAAACCCCTATCATTGGCCGCTGAAGTCATTGACCTGAACTTGAAGACATTGATTTCTTCATTATTGAAACCATGACGCATCTGGCGGAAGAAAATGGGCCCGGATGAGTTGAGTTTGATCGCGAGCGAGACAAGCAAAAATAGCGGCGAAAGGACAATCAGGCTGATTGCCGCAAAGGTGAAGTCAAATGTTCGTTTGATGGCTATGTCAAATGCAGACAGTGGAGGTCGAAAGAGTTGAAGTGTGCGAACGTTGCCGAACTGGGCAATTTTCGCTGACGCAATTACGTCTAGAGAGTCGGTTGGTAGTACGTGAACGCTTGCGGGAAGCTCTGCTAGGAAGGTAGTGAACTTTAGCAGCTCTGGCGAAATCGTCTTATCAGCCAAGATGACGATGTCGTCTAGTCGAAGGGAACGGAGCTTGTCGCTTAACCTTTGAAATTCCGGACTAACAATGCCTTTGTCCTTAGCATTGTTTTGCTTAGGGAAGGAGAAGGAGTTGACCGTTCGAATGCCGCTCGATTTGAGGCGATCGGCGAACATCAAACAAAGGTTGCCATCGCCGATCAGGGCGATATGGCGAGCTTCAATCCGATTCGACCTGATCGCTGAGCGAAGCCAAGAAACAAATAGTTCCCGTGAAGCCCCTACCGCTATGCAAGATCCAATGAATTGGAATACTAGCGTTCCTCGCGAATAAAGTTCGCTACGCTGCGTGAAAAACATGAGCGTTAGAAAAATTGAGAACGCAAGAGAAATTGCGCCAATGCCGCTCCACAAGAATTTGCCTCGCTCCTTCCGGCGAATAGCGGAAAAATTCCGGAACGCCAGAGAAATAACAAGGACCATGGTCGCAATTAAAACGGCCGCCGGAGCGTAATTCGTCAACTGGTGCCAAGACCATGAATGCAAAATAAAATTGTGATAAAAATAAAGCGCAAAAAGATTTATACAAACGACCACAGTAAACTCAATCGCGATGTAGCTCGCGAGAGCGGTTGTCAATTGTGTGGCCGGGCGCGGATTGACGTCAAACGCAGAGCCACTTGGGGCGCCGACGGCTGATATGGGCGAGGGGGCCGCCGAGGAATAAATTCTGTTCTTGGTATGGCGGCTTTGAAGCATGGTCACGCTAAACCGATACGAATACGGGCAAAATCCAGCCGTGGTCTACAGGCCAATTTAAGTCTTAATTGATTTTTAGTATACTTTGCATCAATTAGAATTGGAAGACGGGGTGTTTGGAGTACCGCGGGTAAGGTTAGTTGGTATCGTTATCGGCGTGCCGGAAAAATGTTCCGCCGTATGATCGTGCTGGCGCAATAATCGCGTGTAGGCGGTGTAGCTGGCTCCCGTTTGGGTAATTAGCAGCCAGGTTTGGGAGGGGCATCAATGCGGCGGCCGCTGCGCTCGAGAATAAAGTTTACGGCATTTATCGTGTTCTTCGGAGCGTTGGTTGTGATTGCCGCAAGCCGCGCCAGCGCTGCGGACGCAAGCGGCGTAATTAATGTGCTTTACGTAACGATTAAGTCTGATGCCGAAGGCGTTTCGAGTGTTCCGAAGCGGAGCTCGAATGACGTCCGCTCGGCGACGCTAACGGTCAGAGTTCGGCTTTCCGCCCATTCCAGGGAAACTAATTTCTACGGTGATGTGCCGGCGACAATATCCAACTTTGATCTGACCAAGGGTTCGCATGCGCAAGAAGTTTGGAAGGAAGCCAAATGTCATCACGAGAGGGGCGGCTTCCCAAAAATGACCGTCTTAAGCGTCGATGGAGTTATAAAGGACGGAGAAAATAAGCTACCTGTTGCTGCGCGCTACCGTTGGATCGGATTGTTGTTGCCGGGCGATGAAGTTATGCCGGCAAGGCCACTTATCAGGGGAACTGACGATATTGGTCCTTTTATTGCGACACACACTGAAACCAAGAGAAGTCGTCTCGGCGTGGATCTAAAGATGTACACGTTGCCGTGCACGTTGAGTGTTAGCGCAGATTAACGCGCGCGGGTCATTCATCGGTGCAAGTGACCACGTAAATATAAGATATATTTCGCTGGCGAAACGAGGACGGAATGTATGAGTGACGTAGCCGTTGCTTGCGGCGCCGTAGTGATTTCGCAAACATAATTTGTCGAGTTTGCCACTATAGTATTACGACGCGAATGCACTTTGCCTTCCGGTGTTGCCGGTATCGCGGCCCCGACCTTTTGCCGATCAGGCGGAATCCGCTTCGGGTGAGTATCGGCCCTCAGTCGTAGCCTTGGTGGCGATTGCCAGTCAGTTTTCTGGGATGGCTTTAGCCGTATCGTCGTTGGGTCGCGGCGTATCCGTGACCGCGGATTTTGGTCGGGTCTGTTCCCAGAGAACTCTGGCAATCTCCAGCGGTTTAATCTTGAGATTCTCCCACCAGACCACCTCATTGCCGGCCTGATGCAGCTGCCGATGATGACCGCGGCAGAGAGGAACGGTGAACTCGTCGCTCACTTTAAGGCCGATGGCTCGGGCCTGGGCAAATCGCAGGTGATGTGGGTCGCAGGGTTGCCGGCCGCAGATGAGGCACGGCTGTGAAGCAACGAATTTGAGATGCGCCTTGTCGCGCAGCCGTTTGGGCTCGGCGATCGTCAGTAGACTCATATCGATGCGACCGGGGGCGAGCTCGGGCTGGGCACCAGGGGTCAGAGGTGGAGCCGGAGACAAGGGCATTCGTACATTCGTTCCCATCGCATGTTCAGCTTGACGTCGCTCGTCCCGGAAGTGCCGAGCGATGGGGTTTTGGAAAAGGTTTGTGGGTTGACGGAAGGGGTCAGAACTCGGGTGAACGAGGGTCGCAACTGGCTCGTCGCCTGATTAAAACCGCAGACGCTGAAGAACGATCAGGTTTATTACGCGTCCGCAGGCGTGGCATGAAGTTTCACGCCGAGGGCGCTCAATACTTTGATGACCGTCGAGAAACTTGGATTGCCATCGCTCGAAAGGGACTTGTAGAGACTTTCGCGCCCCATGCCCGTCTCCTTCGCGAGATCGGTCATGCCTTTCGCCCGCGCCACGATGCCGAGAGCATGGGCGAGGAGCGTCGGGTCACCGTCCTCAAGAACGGCATCAATGTACGCTGCAATCTCTTCGTTGCTCCGCAGTGCAGCGGAACTATCCCAGGGAACTGTCTTGGTCGGCATTTTGTCCTCCACTCTCAAAGCTCCGATGCCAGCGTGATTGCCTGCGCAATGTCTCTCGCCTGGGTATCCTTTTTACCACCCGCCAGCAGCACGATCAGATCCTCGCCTCGTTGTACAAAATACACTCGATAGCCGGGCCCGTAGTCGATCCGCAGTTCCGAGACGCCGCCACCAACTGGCCTAACGTCGCCCGGATTTCCAAGGCTCAATCAGTCAATCCGAGCCTGTATGCGTGCCCGACCGCGTAAGTCGCGAAGTTCTTCGAACCACGTCGCGAATCTGTGTGTCTGGCGAACTTGCATTATGAGAGCATATGTATCCTATAAGATACGAATTGGCAAGCCCCAGCAATAGTGCGCATCCGGTGAGCAACACGGGATGTGTTGATGCTGGCTGTCCGACATCAGCGCCTGTGGGACAGATTTAACGGCTTGAGGAACGGAGGATTTCTGGCTCATCGTAACCATCAAGGAGTGGAGATGAGACAGAAATCCGTACACGCTGAATCGCCGTCCGAGCGGCTCGTGAAGAACATCCGCCGGGCAACCCGCAAGCGCCATTCGTCCGAAGAGAAGATCCGGATAGTTCTGGACGGCCTGCGCGGCGAGTCCAGCATCGCCGAGCTTTGCCGTCGTGAAGGTATCGCCGAGAGCCTTTATTACGCGTGGTCCAAGGAGTTCCTGGAGGCCGGCAAGCGCCGCCTGGCGGGCGACACGGCACGGGCGGCGACCAATGGCGAGGTCAAGGACCTGCGGCGTGAGGCGCAGGAGCTCAAGGCGGTGGTGGCTGAGCAGGCGCTCGAATTGCGTCTACTTAAAAAAAGCATGATCGGGGATGGGGGAGACGAGGAATGAGATACCCCGCCTCCGAGAAGCTGGAGATCATCCGCCTGGACACCCATGCCGCGTCGGGCAATTTCAGGGGGTGCACCTGCGCAAGCTGTCACAAGGAAACAAAGGAAGTGACCAAAGAAATTCGCCGCTGGCTTGTTGAGAACAAACAGTGTACAAACTGTGCTATCGATCTAATGCCGATGGAGTGGCCCGCGGGCTTAAGTACAGTTGTTTGCTTCCTAGCCATTAGAATTCCTCAATAGCTGCTGCAGTTTAGGTGTTTATATGGGACTTGAAATAACGGCGTGGACAATAGCCAAAAATTGGCATATGCTACGACATATGCTAGGAGCTAGCAATGGGTTCAGAACGACATGTGAAGCTGTTCAAGAACGGCCGAAGCCAAGCGGTGCGGATTCCTCGCGAATTTGAGCTTCCGGGCGAAGACGCCATTATGCGCAAGGACGGCGAGCGGCTGACCATCGAACCAACCCCGCCCAAGTCCCTGCTGGCGGTATTGGCAACACTATCGCCGCTTGAGGATGATTTTCCGCCGATCGCGGAGCTGGCGCTCGATCCGGTCAGGTTCTGATGCGCTATCTGCTCGATACCAATATGGTCAGCGATCTTATCCGTCACCCGCAGGGCCAAGTGACGCAAGCCATCCACGCGGTTGGCGAGCCCCAAGTGTGCACCAGCATCATCGTGGCGGCGGAATTGCGTTATGGGGCGACCAAACGAGGCTCGCCTCGGCTCACGGCGCAACTGGATGCGATTCTCGCTGTGCTTGAGATTCTGCCGTTCGAGGCGCCGGCAGATGCGGTCTATGGCCGCCTGCGCGCCAGCCTTGAGCGGGATGGTCGGCCGATCGGCGGCAATGACTTGCTGATTGCGGCGCAAGCGACTGCGCTCGGCTACACGATCGTTACCGATAATGAGAGGGAGTTTTCCCGCATCGAAGGGCTTGCCTGCGAGAATTGGCTGCGGCCAGGGTGACGAGGTCATTTGATACGAGGCGATGAGGGCGTGGCTGGGCGCGGGCTATGTTCAAAATCTGCCGCGACAATCCCCGATTTCATCGCTGCGATTATGCAATGACTGTGAGAGCCACAATTGTGTGTGGCATGCATCACATTCGCGGTGATGTTTGCGCAACGTGCGCTCAACGTTGATCTCTCAAGTGGTCATCCGAACTCTCGGACAGGGCCCCGGCCTCGCGCCGCCGGAACGAGA
The DNA here is from genome assembly GCA_963770985.1 of uncultured Alphaproteobacteria bacterium. Classification (GTDB taxonomy): domain Bacteria; phylum Pseudomonadota; class Alphaproteobacteria; order Rhizobiales; family Xanthobacteraceae; genus Pseudolabrys. The sequence continues at coordinate 155,599 of CAVYRR010000001.1, forward strand.
ATGGAAAGCTTGAGCGGCTCGGCTGTCGCTTGCGGCGCCGCAACGACTCCAACGTAAACACAAGTTGGCGCGCCTGCCGCCACAGAAGGTGTTCGTATCGGCTAAGGCGATCCAGAGGGAACGTCGGCAGTTCTGCCAAGCGCAAGAAACAGTCCCCAATATCTTTTTTTGCATTGAGACTGAACTCATTTTCAGTCGCTGTGTCAGATTGCTGTGTCGCTACCAGATGGAATTTCTTTCGATGCGAGAGATCGGCTGCCTCGACGAGGATCGAGCGTGAAGACCCATGTTCGAGCTGGCTGGTTACGGACTCGAAAAGGGCCGTCTCAATGCCAGTTGCGCGACGTAGTCGCCAAAGGATGCTCGCCAATCGAAGCACCAACTCGCGCTCGACGGCCGACTTCGGCGTCATAGTCAGCAATCACCATGGCTTCGAAGGCCTGGTAATCTCCTGCATCCTCGAGCGCTGCAATGACGGTCTCGGCCGTGAGACCATGGCGTACGGCATTGCAGCGCGAACGTTCTTTGCCTTCAGGCGTTGTTGGGCCGGTGCTTTTGAGCGCGTTGCGGCGGTTGGCTTCGATCTGCTTGAGCGAGCTCATTGAGGATCAACTGGGACAATTGGCTTCGTTTTGTCGTTCGCCTCAATTGGTGCAGTGCTCGTGCGCCCGGTACGGTGCCGCGCCATTGGTCTTGCGGCATTATGGGAGCATCTGAGCTCAGGGCGGACCAGAGCTATTGAGATGCGTCTGTTCCCAAAGCCCCTTGGCGATGTCGAGCGGCTTGATGTTGAGGTTCTCCCACCAGGTGACCTCATTGCCGGCCTGATGCAGCTGCCGGTGATGACCGCGGCAGAGGGGGACAGTGAACTCGTCGCTGACTTTGAGGCCGAGGGCTCTTGGTTGGGCAAACCGCAGGTGATGCGGATCGGACGGCTGCCGGCCGCAGACGAGACAGGGTTGTGAGGCAACGAACCTCAGATGGGCTTTGTCACGCAGCCGCTTGGGCTCGGCGATGGTGAGAAGGCTCTTGTCGATCTTGACCGGGGACAAGACCAGGCTGAGGCGCGGGACAATTATCGAAGGTGCCAACTGATGGCCGGACTTCCAGTTCACGTCGGCCCTGCGCTCGCTCCCGCAGTGCTCGACCAGAATCCTGACGACGACCGTAGTAGCGCGACGGCCGTGGAATAGGGGTCGTGTCATCCGGATGGAAGCCGAGGCGGGCATCGGCGGGCACGGGGACAGCAGGCCCAGTGACAGTAGTCGGTGAGGGCAGGGGCTTCTGGGATGTTGTTGTCCTGCCGCCCCGATAGAGCTCAAGACCGAATGGTTTGCCGAAGGTGGCAAGCGCCCGTTTGGTGGCATCGGTTTCTGCGACCTTGAGGGCGATGTCGTGCACCTCGCCCGGTGACGTGCCGTGACCTTCGCCGGTGCCATGGCCTTCACGAATAATGGTTGCCCCATCCGCATGCACGGTGACCCGCACCCGGGCGATGTAGACCGCCAGGAAGGTTCCCCGGTTTTCGCGGGCAAGAACACATTTGGATTCGATGGTCTCCCGGTTCCAGCCGTCAAATCCGAAGATCCGGTTGGCCTCCGAGATGGCGTACCAGCCCTCGAGATAGGTGAGCTCGCGGCCATGGGCCTCGCGGGTGCGGATATGGCGACTGATTGGGTTGACGCCGCAGCGCCTGCACTTGTTTTGCTGAGAAGCCCATCACCGTGTCCTCACGCTCAAAACTGGTTCCGGATTGGAGAGGGTGGCGCCAGCGACCTCGGCGCCGCCTTTGAGGTCGCTCGCCAGGATTTGGCGTCTCAGACGGGGCTCGCCTGGCTCCCAATAGGTCTTCGGCACAGCGTCCTCGTTGAGCACCACCAGGGCGGGCATTCCCGGCCTAATGGACGCGGTAAAGTCGGGAGCCGTCAGCTTCTTCAGATCGAGCTCGACCATCACGTCCTTGGCAATCTGGCGGCGTTTTGCGGCCCGGTCCTGCAGCCGGTCCAGCCGACCCTGCATGTCGGAGATCCGGCATTTGAGGCCTGTCGCCAGGGCCTCATCGGCCAGGGCGGCCCGGACAATAGCGGCGAGGATTTCATGCACGTCGGTGAGCCCCTCGACCGTATCGGCGAGCGTCTGCTCGTCGATCTGGGGGTCGTGCGCCCGGATGCGGTCGCGGATGGCGCGGTAGGTGGTGGCGGCGAAGTCGTTAGTTGGTCCATCGGGTGTTTCCTTTCTAAAAATCTGAAGTCGTGCTAATCGCCAGGAACGTGATCTGGCCGAATTGATAGAAATATATTAATTCGTCTAGGGTGCCGAGTCAATAGAAATTCTATCAAACAAAGATTGACCCAAATGGTGACCACTCGGCAAATCAAAGCAGCCCGTGCTCTGCTTGGGTGGTCGCAAGCCGATTTGGCGCGACATTCAGGTGTTTCGGAACCGACGATTGCTCGTTTGGAGGCTGTCGACGGCGACCTGGGTGGCCGGGAAAACACCGGACAAAAAATTAGGGATGCCATCGAGGCTGCTGGCATTCAATTCTTCGAAGAAAACGGGGGAGGCGAGGGTGCGCGCCTTCGGAAGCCAAGAAAGCGCAGGTAGGCAGCAAGCCGCGGCGTCGAATTCATCGACGAAAACGGCGGCGGCCCGGGCGTGCGCCTGCGTAAACGCTACAAGGAAAACAGCAGAAGTGATCAGTAAAACTCGCTGCTGGGTTACTGAGAACAAACTATGTACATCTGCCGCACGGCCTGACGCCGGTGGAATGGCCCGCCGGCCTTGAATTTTAGCAGATATGAGCTACATTGTAGCTCAAAGGAGAAAATCTAGTGACTGCCAATTCTGTTGTCCGCGCCCGCATCGATCAGCGTATCAAAGATGAAGCTACCGCCGTTCTTGGGGCAATGGGCCTGACCGTGTCCGATGCCTTCCGTCTCATGATGGTGCGCATTGCCAAGGACAAGGCGCTCCCATTCGAGCCGCTGGTTCCCAATGCCGAAACGATTGAGGCCATGAAAGCCGCGCGCCGCGGCGATCTCGTTGTTGCCGGCGCGCCCGACAAGCTTCTCGGTAACTTGAATGCGGGAGATTAAGTACACCAATCGCTTCAAGCGCGACTACAAACGCGAAAGATCCGGACAGCACGGAAAAAAGCTTGATGTCGTTTTGATGCAGGCCGTCAATATGCTGGCGGCGGATACGTCACTGCCACGACGCTATTTCGATCACCCGCTCTCGGGCGATTGGAGCGATCACCGCGATTGCCATATCCGGCCCGATCTCGTTCTAATTTACCGCAAGCCAGACGACCTTAATCTCGAACTCGTACGTCTCGGTTCGCATAGCGAACTTGGTTTTTAGGCGTCCTCTAAAGCAGCGTCTGAACGCGCGCGTGGGCGGGCGACGCTTGGCAGAACGAACCCAATTCTTTTCTGAATAACGATGCCGGAGAGGGGGTGGCGTGCGGCTGCAGAAGAAACCTCAACGAGGCTAGTTTCGTTTTTTGCAAAACGAAGCCAAACGGCTTGGCAGTTCGACGTGCCCTGGGTCGAATTCATCGACGAGAACGGCGGCGGCCCGGGCGTGCGACTGCGTAATCGTCAGCGGCCAAAACAGCTCAAATAGTTGACCCCCGTTGTCTAACTCTGGCGCGTGTCATCCGGCGGGCCTGACCAACTCGTACCGTTTGCCAGTACAGTCATATTGACATACGTACCGTTATTCGGTACGCTACGGCGTCGTGATCAAGAGCTTCGCCGATAAACGTACGGTCGCACTCTTCGCTGGCTACGCGGTTAGGAGCATTCCCAACCAGATACAACGACGCGCGCGAGCCAAACTTCTTGCCGTCGATGCGGCAAAGAAGATCGATGACCTTCAAGTCCCGCCAGGCAACCGCCTCGAAGCCTTGCAGGGTGACCGACGGGGTCAGCATAGCATCCGCATTAATGATCAATGGCGGATTTGTTTCAGGTGGCGTGAAGGCGAGGCATGGGACGTCGAAGTCGTGGATTACCACAAGGGGTAATACGATGAGCATTAAGCGAGAAGATTTGGATGCAGGGCGGGTGGACTTTGCAGATGTAACCAGCGGTAAAAGGCTCGCGCCAATTCATCCCGGCGAAATGTTGCGTGATGATTTCTTGGAGCCGATGAAGATTAGCGTTTACACCTTAGCGCAGGTCATCAAAGTACCGCGCTCTCGTGTCAACGATATCGTGCTTGGTCGCCGCGCCATCACGACGGATACTGCGCTCCGGCTCGCCCGATACTTTGGCACTTCGCCAGAGTTTTGGGTCAACCTGCAGTCTCATTACGACTTAGAAATTGCGGGTCGAGCGTTGCGGCGGCGAATTGAGCGAGAGGTCTCCCCTCGCGCTGCGTGAGCGAAGCCGCAGGCGTCGAATTCATCGACGAGAACGGTGGCGGTCTGGGTGTCCGACTTGTCAAACATCAGCCCAAATAGCTTCTACGCTCCGACGGGGGGATAGATGCCGCTCGAGTTTTAGCTTGCAGTCAATCAGTCGAATTGATATCATGATATCATAATTGAAGGTGTTATCACGCGGTGCCCCATGGCCCAGTTCATTGTACGCAATCTCGAAAACAGCGTGAAAGCGCGCCTGAAACGGCGTGCTGCAAATCATAAGCGCAGCATGGAAGAGGAAGTCCGACATATTTTGCGCGATGCGGTGAAAGGGCAAAATCAACGTGTAACCAAGCTGGGGTCACGCATAGCAGCACGTTTCGCGAAAACAGGATTAACCACGGACCTCCCGGAGTTACACGGTCAGACTCCGCGCTCGGCAGAATTCGGAAAATGATTATCCTCGATACGAATGTGCTTTCAGCGCTAATGCGTGCAGTCCCTGAGGTTCGCGTGGTGGCGTGGTTGGATCGCCAGCCCGCCGAATCCATCTGGATAACCAGCATCACCTTGTTTGAGGCGCGTCTCGGCTTGGCGCTGTTGCCGTCGGGCCGGCGGCGGCAGGCACTGGAGGTGGCGTTTGGCCACCTGCTGAACGAGGATCTAGAAAATCGTGTGTTGGATTTTGATACAGCGGCAGCGATCGAAGCCGCATCGCTGGCGGCAGCTCGCCAGAAAAAAGGTCGACCGGTGGATATGCGTGACACTCAAATCGCGGGTATTACGCTCGCCCGGCGAGCCACGCTTGCCACCAGAAATGTACGGCATTTTGAGGATTTAGAAATCTCGATAATTGATCCTTGGACGACTCAGAACGTGTAAAGGTTATTGGCCTGATCTGCTCCACAACACGGTGGAGCATTACCGCGTTTTACCGCGCGCTAACGCCTTGCCCTTCCAAAGATGCCTTTAAAAGCGCTGTCAATTAGGTCAACGCCCTGGCGGTTCGGCGTGCGTGGGATGCCGCCAACGTCGAATTCATCGAAGAAAACGGCGGTGGCCCGCTGGCGCTAGCAGTGGTTTGCTCAGTCAAAGCGATTGTATGACCTTCCAAAGGGAGTGTCGGCAGCGCAGCCTATTCGCGGATCATCGACAGTGACGAGTGTTATCGGCGGGAACGCGCGTCGACAACTCCGAAGGAGATATTGGCGCTTATGAACTATATTAGAGCGAAAGCAACGGTTTGAGCTTTGCTCTTACTTCGTCAAGCACCTCAGCTGGCGCCTGAGCTATAAAACGCGAACCGCGCTGCTCCCATGAGGCGCTGCGCAATTGATCAACTTGCACAACGCCGCTGATTTCATGCCCATCCGGGATCAGGACGTGAAAACTCCAATCGCGATCGCGCCGTGTAATCGGGCAGGCGATGCAACGACTGGTCAGTTCGTTAAATATCCGAGGAGATAGGACTAACGCTGGCCGCCGCCCGGCCTGCTCAGTAGCGACCGTTTCCAGGAAATCGAGCCAAATGATGTCACCGGCATCGGGACAATAGGCGGCCACGTCACCAGACCTCATTGCCGCGCCGCGGACCCCAATCGACTTCTTGAGGAACGTTGTCCCGCGTCATTCCGCTCAGCAATTCATCAAGCGTGTAGCGCGGTTTACGTGTCGGCTTGACGATGGGGCGCAATACCAATGCACCGTTTTCGATTTTAATTTCGGCACGCTTGCCATCGCTTGCTTTAATGGCATCGGCCATAGCCTTAGGAATCCGCACCGCGAGACTATTGCCCCACTTCCGAAATTCAGTAATCATCCGGAGGACTCCATAATGTAGACACGGCGTATATACATCGGGGCATTACGGTTCACAAGTGCTAATGACCGCGGTTGTGCTCGACCGAGTTGCCCAAGCAGCCATTGACAAATTTCATTGTTGGTATAAGTATATAATGACATGGTAGAAAGGTACAATTATGAGCATGAACATCAAAAACAAGGAGGCCCATCAGCTCACCGAAGAGCTTGCAAAGCTCACGGGGGAGAGCCTGACAGCAGCGGTTACCGAAGCCGTTCGAGAGCGCCTGGACCGCGTGCGCCAGGCGCAGGGCATCAGCCTTGCGGATCAGCTTCTAGCGATTGGCAAAGACTGCGCGGCGCATCTCAAAAAGCCATTCCGCACCATCGATCACGGCAAGATGCTCTACGACGAGCGCGGACTGCCAAAATGATCATCGACACGTCGGCGATCATCGCCATTCTGCGTGACGAACCGGAGGCCGCTTTCTGTGCCCGAGCGATTGCAGACGACAGCAACCGCCGCGTCAGCGCTGTCAATTATGTCGAAGCTGCGGTTGTCATCGATGCAAGCGGTGATCCGATCGCCAGCCGGCGCGTTGATGATTTCTTCAAAACCGCCCATATTACAATCGAGGCGGTCACTGAAACCCACGCGCAAATCGCACGCGACGCCTATCGAGATTTTGGCAAAGGCAGCGGGCATCCCGCGAAGTTGAATTTCGGCGATTGTTTTGCTTATGCGCTCGCAAAAGCCAGGCGCGAGCCGCTGTTGTTCAAAGGCGACGATTTCATACACACGGATATAATTTCTATTTTGCAACAGTAATCGGAACGAGCGCCACAGTTCGATACGCTGGCAGCCGGCGTAACCAAATGGCCGAATAATTGGCAAGCCGTGTAAACCTACTCAAGCAACTGAGCCCGTTCCTCAGTGGACCACTCGCGTAACCACCAGCCATCGGTGGCGAGTTACGCCTCACCTTGAATTTCATCGCTCTCGCTCATCAAGACGGGATTGCCTTTCGCTATTCCTCCCCGCGCTGGTCTCTATGCTATAGGGCGCGATGTACCAAGATGCCCCACGGCGTGATGCCCTGAGGGCGTCGACGCAAAAGGTCCTTCTGGAAGTAACCAGTCGCGCACGCATAGGCGATGCTAAAAGGCGGCTTCTCCCCAGCGAGCAAATTTGTCCCGACGGTCGACATCTGCAATGCATTTACAAGAGTCATGAGATATCTGCCGGCGACCCTGTTGATAGTGTGACTTTTAACGACGGCATCATGCTTGACCGATTCGTCTTTGCTAATTTGCATTGATTCGATTGCGCGCCGCAAAAGCGACGATGCAAATCTATTATCACGACCCTGCAGCAGAGCGCGGGAGCTATAAGCTGTGAAACGAAAAAACGGCGGCCGCAATAATGCCTTCAAGCACGGCGCGTTCGCGCAGGATCTCGTTCTTCCCGGCGAACATCCCAAAGAGTTTGAAGATCTGCACCAAGGGCTGATCGACGAGTGGAAGCCGGATGGTCCGGTCGAGGAAGATGCTGTGCTGTCGCTTGCGAAATGCATCATGAGCAAGCGCAGGATTGATAACTTCTATAGGAACGAAGCTCAATTTGCCGGGGACCACCCTTATGAGCTGGAGCTGATTAAAATTGACAGGATATGGCGCACTCTGAAGGTCGTAAAAACTTTTGAGCACGCGACTGAGATCATCGGATGCCTTCCATGGCTAATGCGAACTGAGTTGGAAAAGCATGTTCCTAAAGCCCGCTTCGGAACCAACGCGGAAGCTTGGATCGAAAAACTCGTATCGCATCTAGAGCTTCTGATCGATGGCCTGGAGGCGGCTCATTATTTGAGTGAAAAGAGTTCAAAATTTCAAGCGGAACGAGCCGCGAAGCTGCGGGAACTTACTGAAAAAAAGGTAGCGCTCGACGACAGGGTCGACGCCCTGATCGACAAGACGTTTAAGAGGCTCGTCCAGCTGAAAACCTACAAGGACGTCGTCAGGCTGAAGGAGCTTGAAGCGAACGTCGGTGAACACAACCAGAAAGGTAAATAGCAACCATAGATTGTGAATCCGCAAAACGAAAGGTCGGCCGCTGACTATGCCTTTAGATGTAACCATCCATCAGCTTGAGGCTGCAGGTAGTCAGCCGAGGCCCGCAACACTTGACGTTATCAGACGCGCATACGCTTCTGAATTCAGATGATGACGTCGAGCGTCACGGGCGCCGGACTGTAGGGAGCAGAAGATCAGTCGCGATTGGATCTGTCGTCGCCAAATTGGATTTATCGCGTTCCAAACGGATGCTCGGGTGGATTCGTTTGCACCGGACCCCAGGTATTTGTAGGGCCGCTGAGGATTTTGCTGGGGATTTACCGTGCTCACTGCGGGAGGGATCGGCTGGGATAACGGGCCGCGGCCGGTCTTCACGGCAGTTCCTGTTGTCGCAGTCTCTCCGGAAGTCACATTCCGCTCCATACCGGTGCCGCGATTGGTTATGCTATCCGCCGTTCCTTGCGCATGAGCACCTGCCACGCTTCCAAATAGCAGTGCAGTAGCAAAGAACAAGCGGGCTTTCGCGTGTGCCATGACGTATCTCCCGTCAGTAGCCATTAATTTGGCACAGGTCACCAACAAGACATGTGAGGAGCGTCACAAAAATCAAGGGTGCAAATCACCCAAGCAGGCGTTTCTTCGGATCGGGAACCAACGCGAATCTGAAGGGATAGGTTCGCCCCCATCGGGTTTGCTAACGTGCACGAGCCGAAAAATGCCAAAAGCCGAACAAAATTTTATGTAGTTTTGTCGAAGCCTGCTCAGTTATTGTCCATTTTGCCGTCTTTGGCGATGCATGCCTGGAAATAGTCGCGCTGGGCTTTCTCTACTCCACTTGCCTTGCTTCCTGCGAGTGGGGTCGGATGCGCCTTGATGGCCATTGCCCGACATTTCTTTGCAAGGTCCGCGCTGATGGCCGACGACGGACTAGTCATCGGCAAATATGCTGCCAAAGCGAGAACCATCAACACAGACGAACTCTTCGCCAGTTTTGTCATGTGGTGAGTGTATTCATTGCATCGAGAGGTTGCCCCATCTGCCTGAGCAGATGGGAATGTTAACGCAGGTCTGGATCGACAAACGGCCATTATAATTTCGTCGTCAAGCTAGAGAATAATAGAACGATATCGACAATTAATACCAGCCGGCAAAATTAAACCAATATTATTAATGGTTTATCTGGGTTCCGATTGATTGTTTGCCTTGGTTGTAGCTAGGTACACCCGCAACTACCAAATACCGGGGCCGTAACAACGATGCTGGCGTCTCAATCGATGGCTGCTAGAAATCTACTGACAACAATTGTAGGCCGATGGAGAGCAGGTCTAATTGTGTTCGGTGTCGCGCTCACTGTTGCATGGTTGCTGCTGCTGATCTGGTTTCCGCTGTACCTGCTCAAAATAATTTAGGCAGGCCAAAATCAGCTTAACGATCGACTTCATAGTCCGGCACGTTTGAAGCGTCATTCGCCTGCCAAAGCAGCCATGCCACGGCTAAAACAGATGGCGTGAGGATAACGAAGACCCCAATTAAAAACAGCTGCATGGCTTTCCTCCGAACTGCAGACTGTTCTCCCAAAGCCCCTTATTCTTTTCAAACTCACCCTTTTTTAAAATTATACTTCGATTCGAGCTTTACCGCGACAACAGAATTCGAGCGAGTGGTCTATTACTAGATGCCTCAGGTGAGGGTATCCGGTAACCATTGGCTGCGTCCTTTTGCGCAGTCGTGCTGTTGGATCGCCGCCGGCCCACACCAATTGATTCCGATGTCTGAAGATTCAAAAGCACGTTTATCGACCTCATGGCTCGGGCAGCGCAGCATTTCGACGGTGATCTTTACTCGATTTTGCTTTTCTAAATCGAGGGATGTCACAACGGCATAACGCATCCGCGCCCACGCCTCCTTGGAACTGCTAGGGCCTTTAGAATTAAGGTTGAGGGGACTCCATTGTTGCTCGGGGTCACCGAATACGCATAGCGTCAAAGATGTCGGGCCACCTTGCGGGGCAAGTATGTCTTCATTTGAGAATTTGTTGGTTCCGGGATCGACCGAATTACCCGATTGCCGTTGCGGCGCTGAAATGTGCCTGTTTGCGGCTAAGCCGTGCGGCGACAGTGAGATCCGCATCTTTAGATGCGAAAGCTGCCATCATGAATTACAGCTCATGGTATGGAGAACAGTCGAGGGAATGAATTGATCGCGCGATCAACTGGGCGTTCCGAGTATTGAATGCGACTAGGGCTGCGCGCCGCCTGAAGCGGCTTCAAATTGGGTTGGGACGTCGCACCCCGAATAACCCCATAAACTGTGATATTTCAATTGGCTTGGTTAGTCTCAAGGAGAGCGCCCAATATAGCAAAAAGTGGATCGTCCTCTGGCATCAAAAAGTTTGGTTTCAGCCAATTTTTGGTATAAGGTTCGAGCCTGACGGAGGGGCCTATGTCTAAAATCCTATTGATGCTGGTTGGTGGCTGCATATTTGCTTTTGCTAGCGTTGCCGTGTCGTTAGACGCAAATGCAGCAGATGTCAGCGTTCTAAGAGGGGACCAACACTGGGTTGCGTCGGCCAATCGATATTGCCAAGACCTCCAGCGATGCGGTCCTGACGGCTGCAATTGGTATCACGTTTGCACGCGGCCCTGCCCTGATGGCTATTCTTGTGCGCCGTTATACGGCGCCTACGGCCCCTATGGCGGCGCTAGTTATTGGGGTGGCTACACCGACAACGGCTGGAGCTACTACCGCTAAACTTTTGTCCCGCCGATTGGTCATTTAAGTCGCTCATATGAGGGGCCGATCAATCGTCAGCCATAGGTTCGCACCTTCAGACTGACCGGCCAGTTCGATTAGAATGAGCCGCCGATATGGTTAGCTCATTCAATCAAGATACCAAGTTTATTATATTGGCCTGCCAAATTATTCGGCGTGGGCGCAGTTGTCCGTGCCGAATCAAAGGCTATTCAAACGCTTCCGGAATTTGAATTGCGCTGCCCGGCTAAACGCAAGCTCCAAGCGTTTATGAGATTTCGAACGGTGCAATCGTGCTTATACGAATGCCCGTCTAAGATTATCTTGGCAAGCAGAAGAATATTTGCTGACGTATAATGGACACCGCGTGCGGTAACGAGCGCTTTCGGTGGAATCGCGCAGATAAGGCGGCGGACTCGACCTAATTCTAGAGAAAGTTCACGGGCTCAGGTCACCAGCAATGCTAAGATTACTGCAACTGGGCCCAACTATAGTCCACACTTGGCGGCAAACACGGCTAGCGCCGTTCGATCTTCCACGCGTGATCGCTGCTAGCGTTCCCGCTTATTGACGCGAAATTGTTATCGCGCTCGCCAACAAAGCCATGCCGTAGCAAGTAGCGATGGCGTTAAAGCAACCATAAAACCGGCGAGGAATGTCTGTAGCATTATGGTCTCCCCCAGATCGAACATTCGAGTCTCAAAAGGTTCAACTCTGGAAGTCTCGCTTCGTTCCATTCCGTATTATCGAGTTGATCAGAATCAAAGTCGGGTCCAAAAAAAGGCCGCCTACCGAGGCGGCCTTACGCGTATACTTCTTTGAATCATCAGCTGAAAGGCCAGCCTCGGAGTGGCCAACCGGGACCGAACCAGCCTCCTCCAGCCGGGTAATAATATTGACCCGGAACGCGACTAGAGCGCCCGCGATGTTTCTGCCAAGTGTAGGGAGGGCCGATGTAGCAGCGATGCCCATTACAGTCGTAGTAGGGCCCATAGCTGCTAAAAAGGCCGTAGTCGCTGTAGTACTCCGCATGGGCGGTCGTGGGGACGGCTACATACATCAACGCGACGGCCATTAAGAAGAGTGTGATTACCAGCTTACGCATTGGCGCCCTCCATCTATTTGAAATATCTACGCGACGGAATTTAACAACTTTCTAGCCGAACTCGCTTATGCGTGTCGTTCACATTACAAGTGAGGCTACTCCGATGTCCCATCATAATTTTAATTTCCCCCCGTAATCAATAGTGTCTTTATGACCAGCAGAGAGTTTATGCCTGGCAAGGCTAGGCAGCTTTTGGCGGGCTAGAGGCTGGAGCGGACCGGTGATTGGGTAGGCCCACATCCCTTCATGTAGTACCAAATGTCATATTGCAATTGCGATAATGGGCGGAAATGGCTGTCCAAGGGCCAGAATGAGACAGTGAGCAAGTGCTTATAAATGATTGATTATATAGGAAAGTATGAAAATCAACGGTCCCGGCTGTGTGTACCGAAAACCTCATCCGTATTGATTGGCCGAAGGAATTGCCTACGATGGGTACTACAGAAATTGGATTGGCGCTTAAGAGACCCATTCTCTTTGTGGCGATCCTGTCGACTTTGCTCGGCATCGGCGATGTACGAGCGCAGAGTTACCCCTCCCGCCCAATCACCATTGTGGTCCCGCTTCCTGCGGGAGGTGGAGGAGCAGATCTGCTGGCTCGAGTACTCGGCGAGCGATTGCAACTCTCGCTCGGAGAACCCGTCATCGTTGAAAATACTCCAGGTGCCGGCGGCAGTATCGCGGTCGGACGTGTTGTCCGCGCCGAGCCCGATGGATACACCCTGATCATCGGCAGTTGGGCGACCCTTATCGGTGCGAGTGCGGTCTACCAAGTTTCTTACGATATGCTGAAAGACCTAGAACCCATATCGCATTTGACCGACGCACCGTATTGGATTGTTGCCCGCAAGAACTTGCCGGTGACAAACCTGAGGGAGCTCTCAGGTTGGCTCAAAGCAAATTCCACTAAAGCGACAGTCGGAACGCTCGGGGTCGGAAGCGGATCGCACATCTGTACCAAATACCTTGAAGGCAAATCTGATCTAGCGCTTCAGCTCGTTCCCTATCGCGGCGGTCCAACCGCGATACAGGATTTGGTCGCCGGACGAATTGATATGATGTGCGACTATGCCCCAAATTCGCTAAGCTATGTACGGGGTAACGCAATCAAGGTCCTTGCCGTGATGGCCAAGTCCCGGTGGTTTGCGTCGCCGGACACCCCGACCGTTGACGAACTGGGCATGCACGGCTTCTATCTATCGTCCTGGCTAGGTCTATTGGCTCCCAAAGGCACTCCGAAAACCGTTGTCCAGAAGCTGAACGCTGCATTGATGCAAGCGCTTGCTGAGCCGGCCGTGCAGGAGAAGATCGCAAATCTCGGCCAGGTAATTGCCCCGCCAGGGCAACAGAAGCCAGACGCATTCGCAGCTCTTATCAAACAAGATGTCGAGAAGTGGTGGCCTATTATCAAGGCGCCATAGAAACTCGGTGATTGTATGCTTCTGGTCGAATCGATCCTGTACCAATGCAAGTTAAACCCGTTCGCGACGGCCGTCGCTACTCCGGGATCGGGTATTAATTCGGTCAAATACAGCCAACTCGAAAAATTGATCCATAATGTCGCGCGTTCGGCCATCAAAGCAGGCCTCGCGCCGGGCGACATCGCTGCGATCTTTGTTTCGGACGCAATACTTCACGCTATTATAATTATCGGCATGATGCGTATTGGCGTCGTCACGATGTCGCTTGCCGAACCAAGTCTGCCCGAGGGGATTGCCGCGACCGTCGTCACCGATACCCCACAAGCTTTTTCAGGCGTTAGCGATGTACTGACTGTCAATGCCGCATGGTTGCAGGGAGATGGCACGCCGCTCGATTACGAGCGGATCTACCGCTGCAAGGATGACGATCTGTGTTGCATCAATCTTACGTCCGGGTCGACTGGCCGCAGAAAAGGCATAGCCCTTAGTCACAAAATGTTGGCGAGCCGGGTTGCCCATTACGGATTTTCGAAGGGCCGATCATTCGCACAAATGTCGCGGCTTTACAGCAGCTTTGAAATTACGACCACGCCCGGGTTTACATATTTTATTTACGTCTTGACGCATGGCGGCACTATCTATTTTACCGGAAGAGACGTAGCGGCATTCCTGCAATATCTCATGCCTTATAGAATCCAGGGATTGGTCACATCGCCTTACAATCTCGATGGCCTACTCAAGTGGTTCGAATCAGATCCCGGGCTCGAGTGCAGCCTTGAGTTCATCATCTGCCAAGGCGCGCGGCTTTCGCGCGATCTATCAGACAGAGTGCGAGCTCGACTATGTCAAAATCTCTACACCTCGTACGGCTCCACGGAGACGGCGACGGCCGTATATGGACCGGCTGAGATAACTAGACGAATTCCGGGAGCGGTCGGCTACGTGTGCCCTGGATACAGCGTCGATATCGTCGATGCCGACGGCAAACCATTGCCGGTGCAACAGGAAGGCAGCGTGCGCATTCGATCACCGCACACGGCGAATGGCTATGTGGGCGACCCGGAATCAACTGCGCGCATGTTTCGCGACGGCGCGTTCTATATCGGCGACCGCGGGTATATGACCGCCGACGGACTGCTCGTGATTACCGGGCGGGAGAAGACGGCCTTGCTGCTAAGCGGCGACAGCGTGGCTCCGGAGATCATCGAGGAAATATTGTGCGAGTTCCCCGGCGTCGACCAAGCGGCCGTCTGCACAATCGATGACACCCTCGGCATTGCGGAGATTCATGCTTTGATCGTGGGCCGGTCCGATATCGATGAAACCGCACTGCGCGCCCACTGCCGAAGCAAATTGCGCAGCTTGTTCGTGCCCCTCAGCTTCATCCGGGTCGAAAGCATCCCACGCGGAGGGCAGGGCAAGATTGATCGAGCGCGCGTCGTCGAAGTCGCCAGGGCCAATGTGAAAAGACCGTGACGCAATGAATATCGTCGACCCCATACTGTTCCAATGCGCAATACAACCGAAGTCCGCAGCCTTGTGTGCGCCCGGCACGGGCCTCGGGCTGATTAGCTACGGCCGACTTGGGCAGATGATAGACAACATCTGTGGTCATATGACCAAGCTCGGCTTCATGCCGGGAAAGGTCGTCGCGATACAGATCAAGGATCCCATTTTCCAGGCCGTGGTGACGCTCGCGCTTGCACGGCTCGGCGTCGTAACGGTATCGCGCTATGACGAGCGGATCTTTGACGCGATAAGAGTCGACGCTTTAATTGCGGATATGTCGCCGCCGCGCGTCAGGATCGATCAGGTTATTCTTGCGGATTTATCCTGGATTAGAGGCGACTCGATCGAACCGCGCGAAATTTCCCGCACCGCACCGGATGATCTTTGCCGTATCATTCTCACATCGGGCACGACCGGCGGTCCGAAAGCCGTCGGGTTTACCCATCGCATGCTCGCCGATCGGATTGCCCGCAATAATATCGTTTTCGGCAGCAGGCTGCCGAACTGTTCGCGAATTTATAGCGATCTACCGCTCTCAACCGCATCCGGATTCAGATTTCTTATTCATACGTTGTGGCGCGGCGGGACATTCTTTTATCCCGGAGAAACTTTCGAAAGTACCGTGGAAGCCTTCGAAGATTACAAGGTTCAGTGCCTTATGGGTTCGCCTGGCGGCATCGAGGTTCTTTTGAAGAAATACGAACAGTATCCTGCGCTGCAGAGCGAGTTCGAAGTCATGATCGTCCTTGGAGATGTCTTTTCGAGGGCCCTGTCCGACCGCATCCGCACCCGAATTTGTTCGCACGTTGTGTCGGTATATGGCGCAACGGAAACGCAAACGACCGCCAGTGCGCCGGTGCACATGATTCATGATACGCCGGGCGCCGTAGGTTATGTCGTGCCGGACGTCACTGTCGAGATAGTGTCCGAGTCGGGCGCGCTGTTGCCGCGGGGTGCCGAAGGCCTGATACGGATCAGAAGTCCTCACACGGTCGACCACTACATGGGTGATCCTGCAGCATCTGCGCAAGCCTTCCGCGACGGTTGCTTCTATCCGGGCGATATAGGTGCGCTCGACGGCACGAATTTGCTGCGCATCGTCGGGCGTGCCGATGCGGTACTCAATCTTGGTGGCGACAAGGTCAATCCGGAGCTTGTCGAAGCTGCACTTGCCGAGTGCGAGGGTGTGACCGAATGTGCGGTGTTCGGTTCGCCCAACGAATTGGGAATTGTTACCCTTTGGGCGGCCGTGGTGGCCGACAGTCGCGCCGATGACGACAAGCTGCGGGCCTATTGCGAATCGAAATTGCCGCCGCAATTTATGCCAGCAGGATTTTTCCGTGTTGACCGGCTGCCGCGTAACGAAATGGGCAAGATCGACCGCCCCAACTTGCCGAGCCTGCTCAGCCGGCGCCCATCCTGAGTATAAGCCATTGATCTGTCGTAGAATTTTTGGGAGACGGTCAATGGTTGCAATATCGTCACATCGTTCGTTTTTTTGAGCCCAGCACCCGAAAACGCCCCGTAAAGCATTGTCTTTCGTCGAAACGTTTCCAATAATCCCAGCCGCTGGATGGCAAGGAGGGCTGAACCGTGAATGGGTTGATCGCAGACCGACGTTTGTTAGCTGGGGCGGCCAGCATTGTGGTTGCGCCGATTGTTGGGATCGCGGCCAGCCATGCCGCGGACATGCCACTGAAGGCCCCGCAGCCAGCACCTGTGGCGACGCCGATGTGGGCCGGATGGTACGTCGGCCTGAGCGCCGGCGGAGCGTGGGAAAGCAATTATTTTGATTGCGTGAATTGTACTGACTTCCCGGCGCAGGTTGACGGTACTCATAAGGGCTCGGCTTTCATCGGCGGCGGTCAGATCGGGTACAACTGGCAGCAGGGAATGTTCGTTTACGGCCTCGAAGGCGATATTTCAGGCCTGACAAAGACGAGCGGCACATATGTAACGCGCGCACGGGATGGCAGCGACCTATGGCTCGCATGTTTCATGGATGAGCACCGTGCGCGGCCGCTTGGGCGTGACCGTAGGTGATGGCAACACTCTGCTTTACGGAACCGGCGGCGTAGCCTTTGGTCGCATTACGGCCCATAGCGAAGGAGGTATCTTCGGTTGGCCCGTCAATGACTACTCGAGCACCAGAGTCGGCTGGGCAGCTGGTGGCGGCATCGAGCACATGCTGACACCTCATTGGACCGTCGGCCTGGAAGGCCTGTTCGCCGATTTTGGCAGTTCCAACCGCGGCAGCGACGTTGATGGAAAATGCTGCGCGACGATTCGAGACAGAGTGTTTATCGGCCGCGCCAAGCTCAATTATAAATTCTGAGCCGGCGGCGCTCAGCTAAAGCGGCGAGAACTCTCTTCGGCTTCGGAGCGCAAATTCCGAAGCCGTTTGCTTTTTGAGGGTGACATTCACCGCATCGTTGTCGGGTGCTAGCTTGCCTGGTGGGCGCACGCGGAGTACCTAATTCAAGATGCATCCCACTGATGCAGTTCTTCATTGGGCCAAGCACCGTCCGCGGCATCTGGCGGTCATGCTTCCCTACATGGCGATTACCTACCAAGCTTTAGCGGAGGCTATCGAAGCCGTCTCCGAACGGATTGGACGCTTTGGGTTTGATAAAGGCGAGCCCGTTGCCGTGGCGGTCGACGATCCCGGGAAACTGTTAGCCGTCTGCCTCGCGCTTCTGCGCAACGGAGTCACTTGTGCGCCGGTTAGCACGAGCGCGCTTTCCTATCTGCGGTCCAACAACATCAACACGCTGATATCTTCGGGTCAGGCTAGCATCGAAGGCGGCCGGAATATCAGATTCGACGATTCGTGGTTGTTGCGGGGAAATACCTCATTTTCTGCCATTGTCTCGAACAAGAATTCCAGCGGCTATGGCGATTTGATTTTCTTCACGTCGGGAACGACGGGCGTGCCCAAGAAAATCGTCGTGTCGAGCGACGCATTAATCGAACGCGTCGGTCTGGTCACTATGACCGAAGAGGCGGTTTACAGCAGGGTTTTGGTTCTTCCCGGCCTTGGCTCCGGGTTTGGCTTTAATCGCGCCGTCCCCCTTCTATACGCGGGAAAGACGGTGTGCTTCGCGCACGGGCCTAATGCCCAGCTCCGCTTTATCAATACATTCGATATAGAGGTGATCGTCGCCTCGATTTCAGCAGGCGTCGGATATCGTCGCTGTTATCGAACAGGGTGCAAAGTACCGGTCCGACTCGTTAAAGGAGGTGTGGATCAGCGGCGGTTTTGCGTCGAAAGACCTGATCCGGCGTATCCAGGCGTCGCTCTGCCGGAATGTTAAGATTGTCTATGGCTCATCGGAATCGGGATTTGTCGCCTCCGCGAGCTACAACATGATTTCCCATGAGCCCTCAGCGGTCGGCTATGCCCTGCCCAATATGCAGGTGGAAATCGTCGACGCGACCGGCGTGGCGGTCCGCGCGGGACAAGAGGGTCTGGTGCGTGGACGCTCGACCTATATCGCGAAAATATTTGCCGCCAATCATCCCGAAAAAGTCGCGGCGGCAAATGACGCGTGGTGGTATTCAGGCGATCTTGGCCGTTTGACAGAGGATGGCATCCTCTGCATCGCTGGCCGAGCAGACGATCTCCTCAACATGGGTGGCGTAAAAGTAGCCGCCGAATCCCTCGACGAAGAGGCTCGCCGCTATCCGGGCATCAAGGATGCGGGCGTCTGCGGGGTGCTGGGCCAGTCGGGCATGGACGAGGCTTGGTTTGGCATTGTAAGCGACGGTAAAGTCGATCTCTGCGATTTCAAGAAGTGGATTGAGGAGCGCCAAAACGAACCGATCAGGGTCGGGGAAATCTTGGTCGTCGACCACATCCCGCGCAGTGAGCTCGGCAAGCTTCAGCGGCACGAACTGAAGGCGCTACTGCTCGCGATCAAGAGCAGGGCACTTTCAGGGGCGTAGCCATGCATTTTACCGAAATGATTTTTTTCTGGGCTCGATCGGATCCCGAGCGGACGGCTTTGATCCAATCGGACAAGGTCGTGACCTATCGTGAATTAGCGGAGGCGATCGAGGCCGTTTCGCAGCGCGTCGTGCAATATAACTTCAACAGAGAGGAGCCGGTTGCAGTTTCAATTCATACGCCGATTCAAACGATAGCGGTTTGTTTTGCTCTGCTTCGTCACGGCCTAAGCGTGGCTCCCATCAACCCGTCGGTGCTGCCGTATCTTCGGGCCTGCGGCATCAACAACCTCGTCTATACCGGCGAAGGCTTGATGCTGTCCGGCGGACGGAACATCAGATTTGAAGAGACATGGTTCAAGCGCAGCGACAAGTCTACGGCGATCAAGAGTCCAAACCAGCCGCACAGCGAAGTCGGGGCCACGGTTTTTCTCACGCCGAGTCCGACGGGTGCTTTGAGGAAGTTGCGCGTGCCCGCCGGCGCATACATGGCCACTATTAATATGCTCCCGCTTATCGGGGAAGATAATTACCGCAGAACGCTCGTCGTGGCCGGCGTCAATACCCCGCTTGGATTCGAGCACACAATATCAAGACTGTATGCGGGAAAGACTGCATGCTTCGCCGCGGACAACGAAGCTCGGTTGCTCTTGATCGGCATGTTCAACATCGAGGCGATCAACTGCTCGGTGCAGCAGGCGTCGGAACTAGTGAACCATATCAAGAAGAACGGCAAGTATCAGCTCGAATCCCTCAGGCAGGTCTGGATCGACAGAGGCCATGTCGGCCTGGATCTGGTCAGAGAAGTACGGGCGCACCTGTGCCGCGATGTCGTCGTCAGCCATGGCTTCGATGAGGCCGGTCGCATCGCCTACGCCAATTATGACCGGATTGCCGACGTTGCGGACGCTGTCGGTTTTATTGCGCCGAACGTGCATGTCGAAATTGTTGACAATAATGACATGCCGCTAGGGCCCAGAGAACTGGGTCGTCTGCGGTGTCATTCCGAATATTACGCCAAGTTGCTCGCGGCCAACAAGCGGGAACAACCAAACGACGCCGATGATATGTGGTTCTATTCGGGCGATAGCGGGTCGATGACCGAAGACGGGGTACTTTGTATTTCAGGAGGCGAGCGGGATAGATTGTGTTAATCGACGCTCACCCCATCAACGATTAAGGATGCATAGCGATTATCAAACGGAACTGCGTTTCGGTGGGGAGGCTGTAGGGCCTCGGGGGCTAGCGCCGCTGGCAGGGCGTCAGCATTCACCATAACTCGGCTCCAAGAAGATGGGTTATCGGAAGCTTGACAATGTGCTTCCTGGGTTTGGCACTCGAGATATTCCATAATGGACCTTATGCGACTGAAACGAGACGAATCACACCGACTCAACGACCGTCAACCACTTCCAGTTTCTATATTTGTCTCCGGTATGCCGAATGTGAGTGTAACGTTTTAGACTGGTCCAGCTCCGGTGACCTGAAACGGCCGCGGCTTGTGGAATGGTCTTTCCCATTTCAAAAAGCCGGGAAACCCCCTCATGACGCAGGTCATGGAAACGCAAATCTTTGATTCCTAGAAATTGGCAAGCACGGGTAAACGCGGCACTGATCGCATCAGAAGAATATGGAAATATGCGCTCATTTTGCTTTGGCATTGATTTGATGATGGCGAGAGCTTCGGCCGGTAGTTCGCAGTAGACATTGTTTCCTTTCTTGTCGCCCGGATGTTTCATGTCGCGAACAATAATGCGATCGCCGTCCAGGTCTTCCCATTTTAACAATGTGATTTCTTCTTGTCGTCGCGTCGAGAATAGTGCGAACGCCACAATCTTTTGCATTGGTATAGATGATGGACGGTGATCGCGGACACGTCCAAAATGATCCATGAGTTGGTCGAGTTCTACGAGCGACGGCCGACGGTCTCGTTCGGTGCCTTTTTTTATCAGGCCTAGCTTCTTGAGGACCGTGACAGCGTCCTCAAATTCTTGCCGGGCGAGCGGGTACCCCCACGCAGGCCTCGCGACCGTGAAGATGTTGGAGAGGTGTGAAAAATAGTTTCCGCACGTTTGCGGTTCGACATTTCGGGTCAATTGCCTCCCGAACGACACGAGGGTCTCGCTGGTGATTTCGCTGCATTTAACCTCGCCGAGGTCGCTGTTTTTGATGGTTCTGAGGACCTGGGCCTTTGTGCCGAGGACTAGGTTCTTTGACTCGGTCAGATAACGGTCGATAACCTCCGCCAGGGTCGGATCTTCCTTGCGATCTAGTCCGCCGGGACTTTTAAGTTCGGCCTCGCGCTTCACGATCCAGGCATTGGCGGCCTGCCTGCGGTCGAATGTTTCGGCTTCGCGGTGGACGATGGCGCCGCCTTTCTTGATGACGATCTGGGCGGTAAAAGCCTTGGAGCCGTCTTTGCGAGTCCGTCCAATAATCGTTCCCATGGTACGACACGGCTCCTAAAAGTACGACGCCGTCGTACCGTTGGCTGCAAAATGAGGTAAAATGAGCCGCAAACGGTACGACATGAGACAGCGGTCTTAGTACCTAAATGACTGAAAAACAAGAAAAAATCAAGAAAACGATGGATCGGCGCTTGTGTGTCGCTCCGATGATGGAATGGACCGACCGGCATTGCCGGTTTTTCCACCGCCTGCTCACGCGCCGTGCGCTGATCTATACCGAAATGCTCACCACCGGCGCGGTGTTGCGCGGGGATCGCGCCCGGCTCCTCGGCTTCGATGCGTTCGAGCATCCGGTGGCGCTTCAACTCGGCGGCAGCGATCCGGCCGCGCTTAGCGCGTCAGCGCGGATCGGCGAAGACTTCGGCTACGACGAGATCAATCTCAATGTCGGCTGTCCGTCCGACCGGGTGCAGGAAGGGCGTTTCGGCGCCTGCCTGATGGTCGAGCCGGCGCTGGTTGCCGATTGCGTCGCCGCCATGAAAGCGGCGGTCAAAATTCCGGTGACGGTGAAAAGCCGACTCGGCGTCGACGAGCAGGATCCCGATCAGGCGCTGTTTTCCTTTGCCGCGGCAGTCAAGGCAGCGGGCGCAGATGCGCTGATCGTGCATGCACGCAAGGCCTGGCTGCAAGGGTTATCGCCGAAAGAAAATCGCGAGGTGCCCCCGCTCGACTATGCGATCGTGCATCGGCTCAAGACCGCGCATCCCGATTTCGAGATTGTGCTCAACGGCGGCATTGCCAGTTTGGAGCAGGCGCAAGCGCAGCTCGCTCATGTGGACGGCGTGATGATGGGCCGCGCCGCCTATCAGGAGCCCTGGCGACTTCTGGCTGTCGATCCGTTGCTCTTTGGCGGACCAGCGCCGTTTGCCTCGCCAAAAGCGGCGGGATTGGCGCTCATCCCCTATATCGAGCGCGAACTGGCCAAGGGCGTGCGGCTGCCTTCGATCACCCGTCATGTCCTCGGCCTGTTCCGTAGCGTTCCGGGCGCGCGCGCCTTCCGGCGTCACTTGGCGACCGAGGCGGTGAAACCTGGGGCAGGCGCTGCCGTCATGGCTGGTGCGCTGGCGCAGGTGCTGGACTTGAAGCCGGAATTGTCGAACATCGCGGCGGCCTAAGCGTCATCCGGGGAAATCCATCGTGCTGGGTTATCCGATCGGCGAGATCGCTCTGCTCGCACTCTGGATCGCGGGTGCCGGCATCCTGGTCGGTATCCTTGCCGGCCTGTTCGGCATCGGTGGTGGCGCGCTCATTGTGCCGGCGTTGTACGAAGTATTCCGCGTGCTCGGCGTGCCTGAAGACGTGCGCATGCAGTTGTGCATTGGCACCTCGCTCGCGATCATTATTCCGACCACGGTCCGCTCGTATCTCGCGCACGAAAAGAAGGGTGCGGTGATCCCCCAGGTGATGCGCCTGTGGGCGCTGCCGGCGGTGATCGGGGTAGTGATCGGTTCGGTCATTGCCTCGTTTGCGCCGGCGCCGGTATTCAAGATCGCCTTCGTCGTCTTCGCGGGCTTCATCAGCATCAAGATGCTGTTCGGCGGCGACCGCTGGAATCTCAGCGGCGACTTGCCGAGCCGCGGAATGCAAGCGCTCTACGGCTTTATCACCGGCCTGTTTTCCTCCTTGGTGGGCGTCAGTGGCGGCTCGGTGTCGAATGCGGTGCTCACGCTTCACGGCCAGTCGATGCAGCGCGCGGTGGCGACCTCGGCCGGCATCGGCGTACCGATCACGATTGCAGGGACAATCGGCTACATGCTGGCAGGCTGGCCGCACATGTCGCAGTTGCCGCCGCTATCGATCGGCTTTGTATCGGTGATCGGCTTTGCGCTGATGGCGCCAGTATCGAGCTATACGGCGAGCTACGGCGTGCGGCTGGCGCATTGGCTGCCGCGACGCAAGCTGGAAATCGCCTTTGGCTGCTTCCTGCTCCTGGTATGCGTGCGGTTTATCGTCAGCCTGATCTAGGCCCGCTCACGGATTGCCGCGCATGCGCAGCCGGTCGCCGCGCACCTCCCAGCTTTCCAGCCGGTTGAGGAAGGTCATGCCGAGCAGATTGTTCTTGAGCTGACCTGGCTGGGCGACCAGTGCCGGCACCGCGCGCTCAGTCAGTCCGCCGACTGCGAGGCGGTCGAGCGTCACCGGTGCCGCGCGGGTGCGGCCGTTGGCGGTGTCAACGTTGACGGTATAGTCGAGCACTTCGAGCGGCAGGCCGGCCGCTTTGGCAGCTGCCTGCGTGAGTACCACCGAGCTCGCACCGGTGTCGAGTACCATCGGCACGCGCGCGCCGTTGATGTGCGCGCCGACCGAGAAATCGCCGCCGCGACCGCGTACGATTTCGACGCGGCGGCCGCGGCCGGCGACGTGGCCCGGCATCAGTTCCGCGATCACACGGTCGCCGACGTCGCGCAATTCAAAACGGTAACTGTAGCCGACCACCAGCAGCAAACCGAGCACGGCCCAGAACACCATAGCCTCCAGCGCCTGCGACAACCGCTCGCGGTACAAAGTGAGCACCAGGCCGCCGACGAATATTGCCAGCGCGAGCTTAAGCGTGAGCGACCCGATGTCGTGGCTTAGCAGATTGGTGATGGCGTCCTGATCGTTGCTGGCAATCAGCGCCGCCAGCGACAGCGCCACGCCAATAACGAAGGTCCAGGTCAGGCGGCGGCTCACGGCGTTATCCGATCGCGTTGAGGGGGTCGGAACGCCTGCCGGCGGCCAGGCGCCACGGCAGTTCGCTCATCACGCGGGCACGCTCAGCCTCGCTCATGGCGGTCCAGCGCGCAATCTCGTCGATGGTGCGGCCGCAACCAAGGCATAGCCCGGAACGTGCATCGAGCGTGCAGATTTCGACGCAAGGGGTCTCGATCATGGTCGGTATCAGGGCCGATTCAGTTGCGACCATAGTCACTACCAGGAGGAACGCAATCATTGCGATTGTCGCGGGCGACATTACGTTCCTGCGCGGAACAGTGGGCGGCGGCTGAGCTGGCGCTTTTCCTCGGGCGTGAGGACGGGCTCGCCCGGCGTCGGCGCGATCGGTGGCGCGTGATCCATCATGGACGACATCGGCGCCATTGCCGCGACCACCCGTTCGGGTGGGAAGGTAACCACCACCTCGGTACCTATGCGGAGTTTGGACTTGAGCACGAACGAGCCGCCGTGCAGGTCGACCAGGCTCTTAGCGATCGGCAGACCGAGACCGGCGCCCTGTTCGGCGGATTTGATCGAATTGGAACCCTGGCCGAAGGAGGCGAGCACGATCGGGATTTCCTCTTCGGGAATGCCCGGCCCGGTATCCTTGACGCTCATGTACTGGCCGCCTGAGGCGGTCCAGCCGACCTTCAACCAGATTTCACCGCCTTGCGGCGTGAACTTGATCGCGTTCGACAGCAGATTGAGGCAAATCTGGCGCACCGCGCGCTCATCGGCCCATAGCCGCGGCAAGTCGACCTCGAACATCTCGTGGATAGTGATGCCGCGGTTGGTCGCGCGCAGCTTCAAAAGATGGTGGCAATCCTCGACGATGGCGACCAACGAAATCGATTCCTCATTGAGTTCGTAGCGGCCGGCCTCGATGCGCGACAGGTCAAGAATCTCGTTGATCAGCCCGAGCAGATGCACGCCGGAATTATGGATATCTGCAGAATATTCTTTGTAGGCCGGCACCGCGTGCTCGCCGAACACTTCCGTCTTCATCACCTCGGAGAACCCGAGGATGGCGTTGAGCGGCGTGCGCAATTCGTGGCTCATTTGCGCCAGGAAACGCGATTTCGAAATATTGGCGGCCTCCGCGCGCTGCCGCGCTTCGTCGGATATCGATTTGGCCTGTTCCAGCTCGCCAATCAACGCATCTTTTTCGGCGCGCGCCTGCAACGTCGCCAGTGTGGTCGAATAGAGTCGGTAGGCCAGCACGGCGAAGTAGCCCTGCGCGGTGACGGCCATGATGGCAAGGACGTAGTTACGAAGCGATCCTTGCAGGATGAAGGCGAGCGCGATCGCTGCGGTCACCGGGAAAGTGGCGGCGAACACCGCCATCGGCAGGCTCGAAGCCAGCATGCTGGATACCGCCACCACCAGCAGCCCCACGAACAGCATGAAAGTGCCCGAGCTTTCGTCGGTGCCGACCGAACAGATCAAAATGAACATCCAGGCCAGCCCGTAGAACAGGTCGAGTATGATAAAGCGCAGCCGCCAGGACTTTGCCAAGGTTTCGGCCATTGGCCGATTCAGGAACTGCCGACATCTGCTGATCATGATTGCATGGATGACCAGCACCGCGGCGGTCCAGGCGCCGGCTGTGACCGCGCCGGTCCAGAGGCTCGACAGGAAGCCAATGGTCGCCACCAGCAACAGGATCACCAGCGACGCCGACAGCCGGTTTTGCGCATATTGCCGCAGCAGCTCGTAGTCGAAGGCCGGGCGGGTTCCGCTCGACGAGGTCAGCCGGTCGCGCGCCTCGCGCACATATTGCGCGGCAAGGCGGCGCTTAACCGGAGAGGTTTCCGGTGGTAGCGCAGTGAGATCGGGCTGTTCGCTTGGAATTGGCATGAAATCGACGCCGGCACGCAGAAAAGCTTGCGTCAACCTCGCCCAAATTCCTTAAGACCAAGCTTAAAAACGGGCTAAAGACACTGGTTAATGGATTGTTACCCGTCTGTTTGACAGGGCTTTTTGCCCATGTTCGGCTGATGGCGAGAAGAATGGACCGGAGTCAAGGAAATGAAGCTCTACGACAGCAGGCAGGCGCCAAATCCCCGACGTACGCGGATTTTTCTCAGCGAGAAGGGCATCACGCTGCCGACCGAGCAGGTGGATATCGTGACGATGCAGCATAAGACGCCGGAATACACCGCCATCAACCCCTTGCAACGGATGCCGGCGCTGGTGCTCGATGACGGCACCATCATCACCGAGTCGATCGCCATCTGCCGTTATTTCGAGGTGTTGCAGCCGGAGCCGCCGCTGTTCGGAGTCGGCGCCAAAGAGATCGCGTTGGTGGAAATGTGGAACCGGCGCTGCGAGATCAACTTCTTCTCGAATGTGGCTGCGGTGTTCCGCCATCTGCATCCGGCGATGAAGGAATTGGAGGTGCCGCAGGTGCCGGCCTATGCCGAGGCCATGCGGCCGCGCGCAATCTGGTTTCTCAATCTGCTGGATAAAGAATTGGCCACGCGCGAATTCATCGCCGGCGACCGCTACTCGGTGTCCGACATCACCACATTGGTCGCGGTCGATTTCATGAAGCCAGCAAAGCTCGCGATGCCCGAAAACCTCGTCAATGTGAAACGCTGGCACGCCGCAGTGTCGGCGCGCCCGAGCGCGCGCGCCTAGCACTTTCCGTCATGCCTGACCTTGTGCCGGGCATTCACGTCTTGCTTCGAAATTAATAGTGGATGGTCGGGACATGCCCGGCCATGACAGGAGATGCGATCAGCGGTCGAGCAGCGCGATCAGGCTCGATGTGTCCCAGCGCTTGCCGCCCATCGCTCTGCACTTGTGCATAGAACTGGTCTACCAACGCGGTGACCGGCAATTTCGCACCGTTCTTGCGCGCCTCGCCAAGGCAGATGCTCAAATCCTTGCGCATCCAGTCGACCGCGAAGCCGAAATCGAACTTGCCCGCCGCCATGGTCTTGTAGCGGTTCTCCATCTGCCACGACTGCGCGGCGCCCTTGGATATGGTGGCGATCAGTTTCTCGATGTCGAGCCCGGATTTCTTGGCGAAGTGGATGCCCTCGGCCAGGCCCTGCACCAGGCCGGCGATGCAGATCTGGTTGACCATCTTGGAAAGTTGCCCGGAGCCGGGCGAGCCCAGCAGGTTGCAGGCGCGCGCATAAGCCGCGATCACCTTTTCGGCGCGCGCGAAGGGTTCGGCCTCGCCGCCGCACATGACCGTGAGCACGCCATTCTCGGCGCCGGCCTGGCCGCCCGATACCGGCGCGTCGATGCAATCGAAGCCGGCTTTTTTCCCGGCCGCGTAAAGCTCGCGCGCGATCTCGGCCGACGCCGTGGTGTGGTCGACGAACACCTTGCCCTTGCCCACGCCGGCGAAGGCGCCGTTGGCGCCCAGCGTGACGTCGCGCAGGTCGTTGTCGTTGCCCACGCAGCACATCACGAAATCCTGGCCCTCGGCGGCGGCCTTCGGGGTGGGGGCGGACTTGCCGCCGAATTGCGCAACCCATTTCTCGGCCTTGGCGGCGGTGCGGTTATAGACCGTCACGTCGTGCCCGCCTTTGACTCTTGAGATGCCCGGCCATGGGGTAGCCCATGACGCCCAAGCCCAGAAACGCCACCTTCGCCATCGTCGTTCTCCCTGGAAATACCTAGGCCTTGGCCGACCTTGCCCGCCGCCTATCTGTCAATAGGCAGGCGAGGCGCGTCAACCTTTCTTGAGCGGATGCCGCATTGACCGGCCGTGTCCTGCGCCTATGGTGGCGGCCCGAAAAGAGGCAGGTGGGCGAGTTCAGGGATAACGATCATGGCGGTGAGCAAGGAACAGGTTCTGAGCGCGTTGGCGAAGGTGGCCTCGCCCACGGGCGAGACTTTGCCGGACGCCCGCGTGCTCTCGGACATCGTGGTCAGCGACGGCAAGGTGTTCTTTTCGATGACCGTCGACGCCGCCACCGTGAAAGCCTGGGAACCGGTGCGCGAGGCCGCCGAGAAGGCGGTGCGCGCTATTCCGGGCGTGCAATCCGCGCTGGTGGCGCTGACGGCGGAACGCAGCCCCGGCGCCGGGCGCGCGGCCCACAGCCGGCCCATGTCGCCACCCAGCCGCGTGCGGCCGGTGGGCATGCGCACGCCCATCCCGCCGACAAGGTGCAGCCCGGCATTCCCGGCGTCGACGCGGTGATCGCGGTCGCGTCCGGCAAGGGCGGCGTCGGCAAATCGACCACCGCGGTCAATCTGGCGCTCGGCTTGCGCGACCTCGGCCTGAAGGTCGGCATGCTCGACGCGGATATCTACGGGCCCTCGTTGCCCAAGCTGCTCGCCATCAAGGAGAAGCCGCAGACCATCGGCGGCACCCGGCTCAAACCGATCGACCGCTACGGTCTCTCGGTGATGTCGATCGGTTTCCTGATCGACGAAGAGACGCCGATGATCTGGCGCGGGCCGATGGTGATGTCGGCGATCACGCAGATGCTGCGCGAGGTGGAGTGGGGCAAGCTCGACGTCATGGTGGTCGATATGCCGCCCGGCACCGGCGACGCCCAACTCACCATGGCGCAGCAGGTCCCGCTCAAAGGCGCGGTCATCGTCTCGACGCCGCAGGACCTCGCGCTGATCGACGCGCGGCGCGGCGTCGCCATGTTCAAGCGCGTGAACGTGCCGGTGCTCGGTATCGTGGAGAACATGAGCTATTTCCTGTGCCCGGAATGCGGCACGCGTTCGGATATTTTCGGCCATGGCGGCGCGCGCAAGGAAGCCGAGCGGCAGGGCGTGCCATTCCTCGGCGAAGTGCCGCTACACATGACAATTCGCGAGAAATCGGATTCCGGCCTGCCGGTGGTCGCGACCGAGCCGGACGGCCCGCACGCCAAGATCTATCGCGACATCGCAGCCAAGGTGCTTGAGCAGATCAAGGGCGGCGCCGCCGCCGGGCGCACGGCGCCGAAGATCGTGATTGAGGCTTGAGGTCGGGTTGCATAGGCAGCCGGCAAGCCGGCATGAGCTGGGTAGCCCGATAGTCTCCAATAGGCTGATGTGATACCAATTTTACGTTTTCGCGACTTGCGCTTGAACGGCCCGGGCCGCATTCTATCACCATTCGGGGGCGGCTTTTTGCCAATCCTCTTGCTCAATTAAAGGGAGGTTCCAATGAAACGTCGTGAATTCATAAAAGCCGCCGGTCTCGGTGTAGCCGCCAGCACGGTTGCCGCGCCGGCCATCGCGCAGTCGATGCCCGAACTCAAATGGCGCTGCACGACGAGTTGGCCGAAGTCGATCGACGTGCCCTTCAGCGCGTCGGAAACGGTTGCGAAATACGTCGCGGAGGCGACGGACAATAAATTTCAAATCCAACCGTTCGCCGCTGGCGAGATCGTTCCACCGTTCCAGGTCGTCGATGCCGTCGGCAATGGTACCGTAGAGATGGGCCACACCGCGGCGTATTATTTCATCGGCAAGGACCCGACTTTCGCGCTGTATTGCTCAGTGCCGTTCGGCCTAAACTCACGTCAGCAAAATGCCTGGTTCCAGGATCACGGCGGCCAGGACATGCTCAATGAGTTCGGCAAGAAGTTCAAAGTCTATGGCATCGCTGGCGGCAATACCGGCACGCAGATGGGCGGCTGGTCCCGCAAGGAGATTCATACCGTCGATGATTTCAAGGGATTGAAATACCGCATCGGCGGCTGGGCCGGAAAGACTCTCGCCAAACTCGGCGCCATTCCACAACAGATCCCCGGCGGCGACATTTATCCGGCGCTGGAGAAGGGCACCATCGACGCCACCGAATGGGTCGGGCCGTATGACGACGAAAAGCTCGGCTTCTATAAGGTCGCGAAGTACTACTACTATCCCGGCTGGTGGGAGGGCGGTACCGCGCTGCACTTCTTCATCAATCTCGACAAGTGGAATGCCCTGCCGAAAGCCTATCAATCGCTGCTTACGATAGCTGCCGGCTACGCCAACATGGACGTGCAGGCGAGATACGACGCGCGCAACCCGCAGGCGCTCAAGCGGCTGGTCGCCGCAGGTACACAACTTCGCCCGTTCAGCACGGCAATCATGGAAGCCTGTCTCAAGGCGTCCAACGAAGTCAATGCGGAGACATCCGCTGCCAATGCGGACTTCAAGAAAATCTACGAATTGCAGATGGCATTCCGCGAGGACGAAACCCTGTGGTGGCAGGTTGCGGAATACACCTATGAGTCCTTCATGATCCGTCATCGCGGCAAAAGCTGATCGGCGCAAGAGCCGATCGACTGTTAGATAGATCGGATTGGGGCCGGCCCACAAAGCCGGCCCCGACGCTTTTTGGGCCCTTCAAGGGCATTTGCCCCCACTTTCAACTTTCGTCGAACCTGTGCAGACTGGATTTGGCGAGCGGGCTCCGTCATGGTTTGGGCCAAGCCCCGAAGGGTCAAATTAGAGGGGTGACGCTGGTGGCGGGGAGCTCCCGCCATCAAGAAACAACAGGGAGGGTAATAACATGAAGCGTCGTCAATTTTTGAAGACTGCGGGCGTCGGTGTTGCCGCGGCCGCAGTTGCCTCGCCGGCTATCGCGCAGTCGATGCCGGAAATCAAATGGCGTATGACCTGTAGCTGGCCGAAATCGCTCGATACGTTGTTCGGCGCAGCCGAGCAGATGGCCAAAGCCGTCGCAGCGGCGACCGATAATAAGTTCCAGATCCAGGTCTTTGCCGGCGGCGAAATCGTGCCCGCCCTGCAGGTCGTCGACGCCGTGCAGAACGGCACCGTCGAATGCGGCCATTCCGCCTCGTACTACTATTTCGGCAAGGATCCGACCTTCGCCTTCGGCACCTCGGTGGCATTCGGCCCGAACGCGCGCCTGAACCAGGGCTGGTTCACGTTGGGCGGCGGCAAGGAAGTGCTCAACGAGTTCTACAAGAAGTACAATCAGATTGCTTTGCTCACGGGCAATACCGGCTGCCAGATGGGCGGCTGGTTCCGCAAGGAGATCAATACCCTCGACGATCTCAAGGGTCTGAAATTCCGCATCGGTGGATTTCCCGGACGGGTGTTGCAGAAGCTCGGCGCGGTTCCGCAGCAGATCGCCGGCGGCGACATCTATCCGGCGCTGGAAAAGGGCACCATCGACGCCGCCGAATGGGTCGGTCCCTACGACGACGAGAAGCTCGGCTTCTACAAGGTCGCACCGCATTACTACTATCCCGGCTGGTGGGAAGGCGGTTCGATGCTGTTCACCTTCGTCAATCTCGATAAGTGGAACGCGCTGCCGAAAAACTACCAGGCCGTCCTCGAGCAGGCTGCCGCCTACGCCAATCAGTGGTGTTTGGCGAAGTACGACGAACTCAATCCGCCGGCGCTCCGTCGCCTGCTCGCCAACGGCGTCAAGCTGCACGGCTTCTCGCCGGCGATTATGGAGGCCTGCTACAAGGCAGCCAAGGAGCTGCATGCTGAGATCGCCAAGGAGAACGCGAGTTTCAAGAAAGTGGAGGATTCGATGAACGCCTTCACCAACAATGCCTATCAGTGGTTCCAGGTGGCCGAACTGAACTACGATTCCTTCATGGTCCGCCACTCGCACGGCTGATTGGATTCCAACGCAAGCGGCTCCAGAACCGAGGGTTCTGGAGCCGCTTTTTTATGACGGATTGTGCCGCTGCTATTTCTTGGGCGGCTCGTTGAAGTCGAGCGGCGGCAAATCGATCTGCGGGATTTCGATCCTTACCTTGTTCGGGTCGATCGTCGAAGCGGCGCCCTTGTAGTGCATGACCATGGCCGGGAACAGGATCACCAGCAGCACCATGATCACCTGAATCACGACGAACGGCACGGCTCCCCAATAGATCTGGCCCGTGGTGATGCCTTCGGTGCGCTTGCCGGTGACGCGGTCGTTGTAGGGTTCGCGCGGCGCGACCGAGCGCAAGTAGAACAAGGCAAACCCGAATGGTGGGTGCATGAATGACGTCTGCATGTTAACGCCGAGAATAACCCCGAACCAGATCAGGTCGATCCCGAGATGTTCGGCGGCGGGGCCGAGGAGCGGAACAACGATGAAGGCGAGTTCGAAGAAATCGAGGAAGAATGCGAGTACGAACACGAAGGCGTTGACGAAGATCAGGAAACCGAATTGCCCGCCAGGCAACGACGTCAACAGGTTTTCAACCCAGATATGGCCGCTGACGCCATAGAAGGTGAGCGAGAACACGCGCGCGCCGAGCAAGATAAAAAGCACGAAGGCCGACAGCTTGGCGGTGGATTCAGACGGCTTGGCGCACCAGGTCCCAGCTCAGTCGGCGCTTGAGTGCGCCGAGGATCAGCGCGCCGCTGGCGCCCATGGCGCCGCCTTCAGTCGGCGTAGCGACACCGATGAAGATGGTGCCGAGCACCAGGAAGATCAGGAATAGCGGCGGCACCATGACAAACGTGGTTTGCTGCGCCATATGTGACAGAAAACGGAATCCCGTCAGCCGGGCGATGACCCAGTTGATCACGGCCACGCCGAACGCGAACATAATCCCAAAAAACATGGTCAGCACCACAAAGTCGGCACCGTGCGTTTCGGAATGACGCATCATCAACCAGCCAAATACGCCGCTGACCACCGTCAGCATACCAAGCGAGATCAGGCCGCGGCTGCCGCTCGGCTTCGCGAAAGCCGACGGCTTCCGTCGGCAGACCCGGTGTCGCCTTCGGAAACAGTAGGCGTGACTAGAAATATGTAGCCGGCGTAGAGGCCGGCGAGCGTGATGCCCGGGAATGAAGGCGCCCTCGTACATGTCGCCGACCGACTTGCCGAGTTGGTCGGCCATGACGATGAGCACCAGCGATGGTGGAATGATCTGCGCCAGCGTACCGGACGCCGCTATGACGCCGGAGGCAACGCGCCGGTCATAGCCGTAGCGCATCATGATCGGCAGGGAGATCAACCCCATGGAAATCACCGAGGCCGCGACCACGCCGGTGGTGGCGGCGAGCAACGCGCCGACGAAAATGACCGCGTAGGCAAGGCCACCGCGCACCGTGCCGAACAATTGTCCGATCGTGTCGAGCAGGTCCTCAGCCATGCCCGATCGTTCGAGCACCAAGCCCATGAAGGTGAAAAAGGGGATCGCCAGCAGGGTATCGTTGCTCATCACTCCGTAGACGCGTTCCGGCAAGGCTTGCAGAAAGTCTGGGACGAACAGACCAAGCTCGATACCTAGCAGCGCGAAGATCAGCCCACATGCGCCGAGCGAGAAAGCCGCCGGATAACCGAGTAGCAGAAAGAACACCAGGGAGCCGAACATAATCGGCGCCATGTTGTCGACGAGGAAAACGTGCATGCGAGACCCCGGATACCTTACGGAAAACTAATGTTTTTCAATTGCGCCGATGATTTCCTCGGCCTCGACTTCGAGCGAGCTTTTTTGGCCCGCATGAGGGTCAGGGATGAGGTCTCGCATTACGGCGATCCGTTTCACAAGCTCAGAAATCCCCTGAACGAAGAGCATCGCGAACGCGATCATAATCAGCGCCTTGGACGGCCATTGCGGCAAGCCGCCGGCATTTCCCGATTGCTCGTTGATCTCGACCGAGCGCAGGAAAAACGGGATCCCATGCCAAACCATGATGATGGTCAGCGGCAGCAGGAAGAATGCATGGCCAACCACGTCGATGGTGCTGCGCAGCCAATTCGGCAGCATGTTATTCACGATGTCGATCCGGATGTGTTCGTTGGCGAGCAGTGTCCACGGCGAGCACAGCAGGAACACGACGCTGAACAGCACCCATTGCAACTCGAGCCATGAGTTCGATGAGGTATCGAAAATCTTGCGCACGGAGGCATTGGCCGCCGACACCACCACGGCGGCCAGGATTAGCCAGGCTATGCGTCGGCCGATCCAGATGGTGATTGCGTCGACCACGCGCGTCACCGGCAGCAACGCCTTCAGAACTGCGTCGAGTGCACCCACTTCCATCTCCCCACTATCCAGCCGAGGCGGTAGCGCCGTCCGGCATTTTTATTTTTGCTTTATTTCCCCATGGCTTGGCTACCAGGCCAAGCCCGCTACCTTAATCCGATGCCGCCATAAGGCGTCAATGGCGAAATTGGTAGCAGATTGTGGGGCGCAGGTTCGCCCAAAGCCTTCATCGGAGGCGGCGGGGCAGGCCCCGGCCGGCCCCGCGCGGGCAGCCGAAACCGATGGTTAACGAACTCTAAACCCTCGGTTAACCGGCTAGCCGCTACAAAGGTACCGTCCTGCCCTTCCAGGGGTGGCGGCCGTGCCTATTCCGACCGTTGGTCGAAATCGTGTGCGGTGCGCGGGGAAAGCCTATGCGGCAGTTCACGATCGCCGAGCGGCTTACTGCGGCCGTCTTGCTGCCGCTGGCCGCCATGCTGTCGGTCCCATTCTTGACCGCGGCGCTGATGCCGTTTCTCGACGAGGCCAATGCCACTTTTGCCGAGATTTTTATTGCATTAGTCATCGCCAGCGTGGCGGGCGCCGTGGTGCTAGTGATGGCGCGCGGCATCGTGCGCCCGCTCGCCCAGGTGGCCGATACGCTCGATGCGATCGCCTATGCCGAGCTCGATTCTGCGACGCCATTGCAGCCGACCCGCGGCGAAATAGCACGTCTTATAGCCGCAACCGACCGGCTTGCCGATGTCATTGGCGAGCGTCAGCGCCGCGAACTCGTGCATAACGATCTTGATCGCACGTGGCAGGCCTCGCGCCGCCTCAATTTGTCCAACTTGGCACACCAGGTCGAGTCCGCCACCGAAATCGGTATTCAGCCGATCATCGATGGCGCGGCGACCTTGCACGTCAAGGCCGAGCACATGCTGGCGGCGCTGGAGACCGTGCGGGCGGCTTTCGACGAAACGGTCTGCGCTGCCGAGGGCTCGCACGCCATGAACCAGGCTGCGGGCCAATTGTCCGATCAGGTGATCCGAGCAATCACCGAAATATCCGAACAGGTACGGCGCGGCAGCGGATTGGGCCGCGAAGCGGTCGTGCGCGCCAATGCCTCGCGCGCGACTATCGACGCGCTGGCCAAAGCAGCTAACCAGATCGGCGATATCGTCACCGTGATCAACAATATCGCTTCGCAGACAAACCTGCTCGCACTCAACGCTACCATCGAGGCGGCCCGCGCGGGCGAAGCTGGACGCGGCTTTTCGGTGGTCGCCTCCGAGGTCAAGACGCTCGCGACGCAGACCGGCAAATCGACCGGGCAGATCGGTGCTAAGGTCGCTGAGATTCAAGCCACCACGCGCGAAGTCGTAGCCGCGCTGTCGAGCGTCGCCGAGGCGATCGATCAGCTCTCCGACGTCACGGTCTCGGTATCGGCCGCAATCGAGCAGCAACGGGACGCCGCCGAAAACTTCGCCGCCAGCGCGCGCGAGACCAGCGCCGCGACGTCCGATGTCGTCGGACGCATGACCGGCATTGCGGATATGGTGCAACGCTCGCGCACGACGGCGCAGGATGTATCCGCCGTTGCCGAGGCAATGCAATCGACATCGCAAATTCTACGTAGCGAAATCCCCGATATCGTGCGCAGGGCGGTCAATGCCGATTTGCGGGAATTCCCGCGCTACGAGGTGAAACTGACCGCGCGCCTGGAACGCGACGAAAATGTCGTCGAGGTAGCCGTGTTCGACATCAGCGAGGGCGGCGCACGGATCGAAATCGTGGAAAACATCGCGCTCGGCGATCACGTCGCGTTGACGTTCCCGGGCATGAAAGCGATCACCGCCGAAGTCGTGCGCAACGCCAGCGACGGTCTTGGAATATGTTTCAAGCCGGCCCGTCTGCGGCTCGAGGAATTGCGCGATCTGGTGACGTCGCAGGAGCGGGCGGCGTAACCGTAACCTAGCCGCCGGTCACGCTCATGTGGCGCGATAGTGCCGGGCGGCGATGGCGGCGATCGATTACGAAGTCATGCCCCTTAGGCTTGCGGGTGATTGCCTCGTCGATTGCGGCATGCACCAGGTTGTCGCTTTCGGAAGCGCGCAGGGGCCCGCGCAGATCGGCGGCATCATCCTGACCGAGGCACATATAGAGCGTGCCGGTGCAGGTGATGCGCACGCGGTTGCACGACTTGCAGAAATTATGGGTCATCGGCGTGATGAAACCGAGCCGTCCTCCGGTTTCCTTGACGCGCATATAACGCGCCGGCCCGCCGGTCCGATAGTCGATGTCTTCCAGCGTGTAGTGTTCGGCCAGGCGCGCCCGCACCATCGACAAGGGCATGTACTGGTCGAGCCGATCCTCGCCGATATCGCCCAGCGGCATCACCTCGATCACCGTGAGATCCATGCCGCGCCCGTGCGCCCAAGCGAGCAGGGCGCCGATCTCGTCCTCGTTGATCCCCTTGAGCGCGACTGTGTTGATCTTCACCTGCAGGCCGGCGGCAAGCGCTGCATCGATTCCGGCCAGCACTTTGTCGAGATCGCCCCAGCGCGTGATGGCGCGGAACTTGTCGGGATCGAGCGTGTCGAGCGAAACATTGATGCGTTCGACGCCATGCGCCTTGAGCTCGGCGGCATATTTTTCCAATTGCGAAGCGTTGGTGGTGAGCGTGAGCTCCTTGAGCGCGCCGCTTTGCAGATGGCGCGACAGCGAGGATACCAGCGTCATGATGCCGCGCCGCACCAGCGGCTCGCCGCCAGTCAGGCGTAGCTTGCTCACGCCCTTGGCAATGAAAGCGCTACACAGCCGGTCGAGTTCCTCCAGGCTGAGCAGGTCGGTCTTCGGCAGGAACGTCATGTGCTCCGACATGCAGTAAACGCAGCGGAAGTCGCAGCGGTCGGTCACCGAGACGCGCAAGTAGGTGATGGCGCGGTGAAACGGGTCGATCAGCGCACGCGGGCGGGTGCCGGCGCGATCGAGATCAAGTGTGGGTGTGCCGGTGGTCGCAACCATAATCCATCCTTGCGCGGTGATCGGCGCCTTTCAGATATAGGAATTGTGGCCGATAATGGCCATAGCGTCCAGCCGATGCCGCGTGCGCGATCACGCGCCGCGAACGGTTCCGCGGCGCAATCAAACCGAATACAGCCGTGGCTTTACTGCTTCGGCGGCGGCGTGGCCGGCCAGGGCGCGGGCGCTTGCTGCTGCGCCGGCGCTGCCTCGGTCGGAGCGGAGGTGCGCATTGTCGAAGCCTTCGGCTTCGTCGCGGGCTTGGCGGCAACAGTCTTTTTCTTGGCGGCCGGCTTCTTGACCGGTTTCGCCGAGGGTGGCGCAGGCGTCAATTCGACCTGCACCGGGTTGGGCCGCAATCCTGGCGTCCCGATGTCGGACGAAACCGGCTCGATATTTTCCGATTCCGGCTGATAGCCGTTGAGCGTGAAGGTAACGGCGATCGGCGCATTGGTCGGTAGCGCCAGTGCGCATGGCGTGCGGCAGGATTGCCCGTTGGAGGTTTTGGCTTCGGCGCCTGGCGGCTCGGACTCGAACCGCACGGTGTCCATGGCTGGCGCCGGCTTCAGCGCGTCGAGATTCATCCAATCCGGAGTGGATGAACACGCCGCAAGAGCGAGCCCACCGCTCACGATCGCGATTACTCGGTACATAATTTCAACCCGTCCGCTCGAGCGATAGAAACCGCCCGCCCATCAGGAGGATACGGTTGTGCTCATCGGCGTGCAACCGCCCGCACACCATTAACCTTACCGCATTAACCATAGCGACAGCCAGTCGCATCAAATTGCGGGCAAAATTGCGGCTATAGCCGACCTTAATTGCGCAAAATGGCTGATTATGCGGTCCGGCCCGAGTTCTGACACCGGGCGCTCGCTGTAGCCGAAATCGACGGCAATGACCGGGATACCGGCCGCGCGTGCGGTGCGAATATCGGTTAAGGAATCGCCGATCATGATCGCATGTGTGAGGCTTCCGCCAGCCGCCGCGATTGTACGCCGCAGTACCTCTGGGTCGGGCTTCTGCATCTCAAAAGTATCCTGACCGCAAATCGCTGCGAACCGATCGGCGAGTTTGAGCCGCTTGAGCAGCAGCACCGATAGTCGTTCGAGTTTGTTAGTGCACACGGCGAACCGGCAGCCGCCGGATTCGAGGACATCGAGTGCATCTGTGAGGCCCGGAAAGGGCTGCGATCGGTCGGCTATATGGTCGGTATAATGCGCGATGAAATCCACGAATAGTTGTTCGACCTTTTCCGGCGCGACGGCGATGCCTTCCGCCGCGATTCCGCGCGCGATCATTCCCCGAGCACCGCCGCCGATCAGGTTACGCGCGGTCTCATAGGGCACCGGCGGCCATCCTTCCCGTGCGAAAACCACGTTGAGCGTATCAATGAGGTCGGGCGCGGTATCGATCAGGGTGCCGTCGAGGTCGAAAACGATGGTGGGAGCGGCCATGGCGGATCGCTAGCCTATGATCCCGTCAAGTGGAAGGCCTCCGGGGTGCGATTTTCAGCTACCCAGGCGAGGCGATCGGGGCTAGATAAGCGTGCCATTACGTCCTTAATCCACGCTCGAATCCTCAACCGGTCGCGATGAACGCCGATGCCCAAAAACGCGCAGCCGCTGCTCGCGCCGTCGAATTTGTGCGTCCCGGCATGCGGCTCGGGCTCGGCACTGGCTCCACCGCGAAGCATTTCGTGGAGCTGATCGGGGAACGCGTGCGGGCCGGCCTCGACATCGTCGCGGTGCCGACGTCGCAAGCCACCCGTGCCGACGCCGAGCGCTGCGGCATCGTGCTGACGACGCTCGATGAGACGCCGGAACTCGATCTGACCGTTGATGGTGCCGACGAGATTGCGCCCGACCTCAGCCTGATCAAGGGCGGCGGCGGCGCGCTGCTGAGGGAAAAGATCGTTGCCGCGGCTTCCGCACGCATGATCGTGATCGCCGACCGCAGCAAATGGGTTGCCACGCTTGGACGTTTTCCGCTGCCGATCGAGGTGGCGCCGTTCGGTCTGGGTGCGACGTTGAAGGCGATCGAGAAAGCCATTACAGCGATCCAGGGGCCCGCAGCTCTGACGGTTCGGCAGGGCAAAGACGGCCATGCTTTCGTCACGGATGGCGCTCACTGGATCATCGACGCCGCGCTTGGGCGGATTTTCGATCCGAAAGCAATGGCGGATGCGCTTTCGGGCATTCCTGGGGTCATGGAGCATGGTCTGTTTATCGGTCTCGCGCAGACGGCCATTCTGGCCGGACCGGACGGCGTCACGGTCGTCGAGCGGCCGTGATTTCTCGAGCAAAACGGAGTTAACAAGATGAGCATCATGAAGGCCATTGGTAGCACCAGCCGGGTAGCTGCGGTCGCCGTCGCGCTGGTGGCGTTTGGCCCGCCAGCGCAAAGCCAGCAGCCATCGGCGGCGGCCATGGCGACCGCCAAGCAGCTCATCGCCTCGACAGGCGCGACGACCGTATTCAACCCGTTGATCGCCGGCGTGGTCGAACAGGCGAAACTCCTGTACCTCCAGCAAAACCCGGCCTTGGCCAAGGATCTCAACGAGATCGCAGAAAAGATGCGCACCGATTTGGCGCCACGCTTTGCCGAACTGAGCGATGAGATGGCCAAGCTTTACGCGATGCACTTCACCGACCAAGAGCTCAAGGCCATCCTGGTGTTCTACCAGTCCCCGGCCGGTAAGAAGTTGCTGGCGCAGCAGCCGACGGTGGTCGACGACAGCATGAAATTCGCACAGGACTGGGCGAACAAGCTGTCCGACCAAGTGATTGCGAATATGCGCGACGAATTGAAGAAAAGAGGGCACGCCCCTTAAGCAGCGGAGGCCGGCAAGTTATCTGGCCGGCTTAGCGATTAGGACGATAGAAGCTGATGGCGGACCACGACGTCGATCTGTTCGTGATCGGAGCCGGCTCAGGCGGCGTGCGTGCCGCGCGTGTCGCGTCCGGCTATGGCGCGCGCGTGATGATCGCGGAGGAATACCGGGTCGGCGGAACCTGCGTGATCCGCGGCTGCGTGCCGAAGAAGCTACTGGTCTATGCCTCGCGGTTTTCCGATGAATTCGAGGACGCCGCCGGCTACGGCTGGAGCGTGCCGGAATCGACATTTCACTGGCCGACGCTGATCGCCAATGTCGAATCGCGAAGTGGCGCGGCTGGAAGCCGCCTATACCGACGACGCTCGAACGCTTCAACGTCGCGCTGGTCAAGAGCCGCGCCGTGCTGGAAGACGCCCACACCGTGCGGCTGGCGAGCGGCGCGCGCGTGCGCGCCGAGACGATCCTGATCTGCGACCGGCGCCTGGCCGCATTACGGGCCCAAAATTCCCGGCATCGAACATGTCGATGTCCTCGAACGAGGCGTTTCATTTAAAGGACCTGCCCAAGCGCATCGTCATCCAGGGTGGCGGCTATATCGCGGTGGAATTTGCCTGCATCTTCGCTGGCCTTGGCAGCCAGGTGACGCTGGTCTATCGCGGCGAGAATATCTTGCGCGGCTTCGACGACGATATCCGCGAACATTTACGTAACGAAATGCGAAGGCCGCGGCATTACGGTTACTTGCGGCCACACCGTCGCAGCGATCGAGCAGGCGGGCGATGAATTCGTGACGCGGTTGTCCGACAGCAGCACGATCACATGCCGACAAAGTGATGTTCGCGATCGGTCGGCGTCCGAATGCCATGGGACTGGGGCTCGAAAACTTGAACGTCAGGATTCACGAGCACGGCGGCATTGATGTCGATGCGTATTCGCGCACGATCGGTGCCGAATATTTACGCCGTCGGCGACGTCACCAACCGCGTCAATCTTACGCCGGTGGCGATCCGCGAAGGCCACGCTTTCGCCGACACGGTCTATGGCGGCAAGCCGACGCCGGTCGATCATTCCAATGTGCCGACCGCGGTGTTCTCAGAACCCGAAGTCGGCGTCATCGGCCTGACCGAAACCCAAGCGCGCGAGCGTCTCGACAAGGTCGACATCTACAAGACCAGCTTCCGGCCGATGAAGGCGACATTGTCCGGGCGCGACACCAGGGTGTTCATGAAGCTGGTGGTGGACGGCATCACCGACCAGGTGGTCGGCTGCCATATCGCCGGCCCCGACGCCGCCGAACTGATCCAGGTGATCGGCATCGCCGTGAAGATGCGCGCCACCAAGGCCGACTTCGACGCCACCATGGCGGTGCATCCGACGGCGGCCGAGGAACTGGTCACCATGCGCGAGAAGGCCGTCAGCTACGGCCGCGCAGCGGCGGAATAGCCCTAAACTAACCGACTTTCGCGAATATCTGGCCCCCGCGGGGCGCCCTCGTGTATAACCCCCGCAAGTCATTGGAGTCATTGTTGATGCCCGAGCGTTGGACGCCCGATAGCTGGCGCAAGAAACCGATCCAGCAGGTCCCGGATTATCCGGACCGGCAGGTATTGGCCGATACCGAGAAGCAACTCGCAACCTTCCCGCCGCTGGTGTTCGCCGGCGAGGCGCGCAGTCTGAAGAAGCAGCTTGCGCGTGTGGCCAGTGGCCAGGCTTTCCTGCTGCAGGGCGGCGACTGCGCGGAAAGCTTCGCCGAACATGGCGCCAATAATATTCGCGATTTCTTTCGCATGTTCCTGCAGATGGCGGTGGTGCTCACTTATGCCGCCGCTTCGCCGGTGGTGAAGGTCGGCCGCATCGCCGGCCAGTTCGCCAAGCCGCGCTCCTCGCCGACCGAGAAGCGCGACGGCAAGGAATTGCCGAGCTACCGCGGCGATATCATCAACGACATCGCCTTTACCGAGGAGGCGCGCACGCCCGATCCGCGCCGGCAGATCGAGGCCTATCGTCAGTCGGCGGCGACGCTCAATCTGTTGCGCGCATTTGCGCAAGGCGGCTACGCCAATCTGGCGAGCGTGCGGCAGTGGATGCTCGGCTTCGTCAAGGACTCGCCGCAGTCGCGCCGCTATGTCGAATTGTCGGATCGCATTTCCGAGGCGCTCGGCTTCATGCAGGCCTGCGGTCTCGATCTGGAAAGCCATCCCGAGCTGCGCACCACCGAATTCTACACCAGCCACGAGGCGCTGTTGCTCGGCTTCGAGGAGGCGCTCACCCGCGTCGATTCGACCACCGGCGACTGGTACGCCACCTCCGGCCACATGCTGTGGATCGGCGACCGCACGCGGCAATACGATCACGCCCACATCGAATATGCGCGCGGCATCAAGAACCCGCTCGGGCTTGAAATGCGGACCGTCGCTCAAAGCCGATGATCTGTTGCGCCTGATCGACATTCTCAATCCCGACAACGAAGCGGGTCGTCTCACGCTGATCGGCCGCTTCGGCGCCGAGAAAGTCGGCGAAAATCTTCCCGCCCTGGTGCGCGCGGTCAAGCGCGAGGGCAAAGTCGTGCTCTGGTCGTGCGACCCGATGCACGGCAACACCATCACTTCGGCGAGCGGCTACAAGACCCGCCCGTTCGACCTGATCCTGAAAGAGGTGCGCGGCTTCTTCGACGTGCATGCGGCGGAGGGCACCTATGCCGGCGGCGTGCACCTGGAAATGACTGGGCAGAACGTCACCGAATGCACCGGCGGCGCCCGCGCCATATCCGACGCCGACCTCAACGACCGCTATCACACCGCCTGCGATCCGCGGCTCAATGCCGAACAGGCGATCGATCTCGCCTTCCTGCTGGCCGAATTGCTCAAGAAAGTGCGCTCCGCACACGCCAAGCCGATGCCGGCGGCGGCCGGCCTTTAGGCCGGAAGCTTTTCCCTCCGTTTGGTGTTAATCTAGCAGTGGCCCCGGCGTGTGCTCGGCGCGCCGGGTTCGTCTCCAAAATCAATCCGAGCCGGGGGAGACAACATGAAACACCAACTCTGGCGTCTGGCGAAGCTTGCCTTCGCGCTGACCGCGTTAGCGCTACTCTCAGTCGGCGCGAACGCGCAGATCGCCGTTTCTGCAAACGACAACAAAGTCGTCAATGTGGACGGCAAGAACGTCATCGTCCAAAATCCGGCCGCCGACACCGTCACCATCATCGACCTCGGTGCCAAGCCGCCCAAAGTCATTGCTGAAGTGAAGGCGCCTACGAGCGTCGTCGGCCCGCCGCAAAGCGTTGCTGTTTCTCGCGACGAAAGCATCGCGCTAGTGACCGGCGCCATCAAGATCGACCCGGCCGATCCGAAGAAGACCACGGCGAACAATCAGGTCTCGGTGATCGATCTAAAGGCCAAACCGCCTGCGGTGATTGCGACGCTCGAAGCTGGCGCTGCACCGTCTGGCCTCTCGATCAATCCGGCGGGAACGCTGGCGCTGGTCGCCAATCGTAACGACGGCACCGTGTCGATTTTCACCATTTCCGGCAAAGCGGTTACGCCGGCTGGCAAGATCGATTTCGGCAATCCGAAATCGGGACCGAGCCATGTCGCCTTCACGCCCGACGGCAAGATGGCGTTGATCACGCGCGACGGCGATCATCGCATTTCGGTGCTTAGCGTCGATGGCAACAAGGTC
This sequence comes from uncultured Alphaproteobacteria bacterium, assembly GCA_963770985.1. Lineage (GTDB taxonomy): Bacteria > Pseudomonadota > Alphaproteobacteria > Rhizobiales > Xanthobacteraceae > Pseudolabrys. The sequence continues at coordinate 199,105 of CAVYRR010000001.1, forward strand.
GAAGACACCAAGAAATACATGGTGGCCGGCTTCCGTCCCTACAGCATCTCCATCAGCCCGAAGGGCACTGTCGCCGTGCTGAGCAACCAGGGCGGCGGGCAGGGCGATACTGACCTGCTTTCAGTAATCGACCTCAAGATGAATCCACCGCGCATCGTCGACACGATCTCCGTCGAGCAAATCCCGGAGGGCGTGACCATGTCGCCCGATGGAAACTACGTCGCGGCAATAATGCAGAACGGCTCGAACAAGCCTTCGTCGCATCCGAACTATCACAAAGGCAGCGTCCTCTCGATCTTCCGTATCAACAGCACCAAACTGACGCTCGCGGCGAAAGCCGAATTCGGCGCCTGGGGACAGGGCGTGGTGTGGAGCAAGGACGGCAAGACCCTGCTTGCCCAGTCGATGGCGGACAAGTCAATTGACGTGTTCTCGTTCGACGGCAAGGCGCTCAAAAAGACCGGCAATATCAAGGTCAGCGGCGGCGCGGCAGGCATTCGCACCGCGCTGGACTGACATTCGACAGCCGGCGTCACGATTGCGGAGCTTAAAGGCAGGCGCTAGATCATCCGTATGAACGGGCGCCCTGCCGATAAGCTCGCGATCGCCATTGCGCAGCTCAACTCGACCGTTGGCGACATCGCCGGCAATGCCGAAAAAGTGCGCCGCGCGCGCATGACGGCGGCCGCGCAGGGCGCCGACCTGGTCGTTTTCCCCGAATTGTTCATTGCCGGCTATCCGCCGGAGGACCTGGTGCTCAAGCCGGCGTTCCAGGCCGCCTGTCGTGTGGCGGTCGAGGCGTTGGCGCGGGAAACCGCATCAGGCGGCCCGGCGCTGCTGGTCGGCACGCCCTGGCTTGACGGCGGCAAGCTCTACAACGCGGTGGCGCTGCTCGAAGGCGGTACGATCACCGCGCTGCGCTTTAAGGTCGATCTGCCGAATTACGGTGTGTTCGACGAAAAGCGCGTGTTCGTGCCCGGGCCGATGCCGGGTCCGGTAAGTTTCCGTGGCGTGCGACTAGGACTGCCGATCTGCGAGGACATCTGGGGCGAGGAAATCGTCGAGTGCCTAGCGGAAACCGGCGCTGAATTGCTGGTGGTGCCGAACGGCTCACCCTATTGGCGGCAAAAGGGCGACGTGCGGCTCAACATCGCGGTGGCGCGCGTCACCGAGCAAGGGCTGCCGACCGTATACGTCAACCAAGTTGGCGCCCAGGACGAGCTAGTGTTCGACGGTGTATCCTTCGGCCTGCACGCCGATTGTTCGCTGGCGTTCCAGCTCGCAGCGTTCCAGGAAACCGTTGTCACGACCCACTGGCAGCGGCGCGGCACGACCTGGCGCTGCGACGACGGACCGATGGTTGCCGCCGTCGAGGCCGAGCGAGCCGATTATGCGGCCTGTGTGCTGGGCTTGCGCGACTACGTCAACAAGAACGGCTTTCCCGGCGTCGTGCTCGGCCTGTCCGGCGGGGTCGATTCGGCGCTATGCGCGGCGATGGCGGTCGATGCGCTGGGATCCGAGCGCGTGCGCTGCATCATGATGCCCTACAAGTTCACCGCGCAGGAATCACTCGACGATGCAGCGGCCTGCGCCAAGGCGCTGGGTGTGCGCTACCAGATTCTGCCGATTGCGCCGGCGGTGGAAGGACTCGAAGCGGCGCTGGCGCCGGCCTTCACCGGTTTGCCGCGCGACGTCACCGAGGAGAACCTGCAGGCGCGCGCGCGCGGCACGATCCTGATGGCGATCTCCAACAAGTTCAACGTCATGGTGGTGACCACCGGCAACAAATCGGAAATGTCGGTCGGTTACGCTACGCTTTATGGCGACATGAACGGTGGATTCAATCCGATCAAGGACCTCTACAAGACCGAGGTGTTCCGGCTTTCGCGGCTGCGCAATAATTGGAAGCCGGAAGGCGCCATGGGGCCTGACGGCCCGGTAATCCCGGAAAACATCATCACGCGGCCGCCGACCGCAGAATTGCGCGAGAACCAGAAAGACGAGGACTCGTTGCCGCCTTATGCGGTGCTCGATCCGATCCTGGAACGGCTGGTGGAGCGCGAAGAGCCGATCTCGGCGATCGAGGCGGCGGGATTCGACCGCGACACCGTGATACGGGTCGAACGCATGCTCAACGTCGCCGAATACAAGCGCCGGCAGGCGGCGCCGGGTGTGAAGGTGACGTTGAAAAATTTCGGCCGCGACCGCCGCTATCCGATCACCAACCGGTTCCGCGATCCCGGCACGCCGTTGCCGGCGCCGGATACGTCGCTGGTCACCGGCATGCCGGCAAAGACCGAAGCCTTCGATTTTTAGATCAGAGCCTATCGCGCTCGGCAGGAATGTCGGGCCGACCGTGCGCACTGTCCGCTTGGCCGGATCGGTTTCGCCCGGCGCTTCCGCGATCGAAGCAGGTAGTGGGGCAGCCGGTGCGGTCGCGCCCGGATCGGGACGGATCGGCTTGCCATCGGCGCCAATACGCGGCTGCGACAGCCGTTTGGCGTTCTGTTCGGTGACGATGACGTCGCCCGGCGCCACCGTTTCGTCGGTCCCGTTGACCTTGAGCGCCTCGGCCCAGCTTTCGCCCGGCCGGCGGCAGCTGCACGCCGGATTAAGCGCCTTGCGGTAGTTGAACGCGGTCGGCAGTTCGGAGTAGAGCCGGCCATCGAGCGAAATTGCCTGGGTCACTTCCTCGCCGGGATTGTGATAGGTGTAGAGCGAAACTTCCGCCGCCGGGCACATGCGCTGGCAGGTCTGTTCGTCGTCGCGAAAACGATCCGGCGAAGTCGCGAACGAAATAGGGAAATAAAAGCCGTCGCAGGTGCGCACGCAGATGGTGCGGAACGTACCGCCCATTTGGCTGGACGGCGCCGAGAACATGCCGCCACCGCCGCTGAACAGGCGATCGAAGAAGCCGCCCTGCTGACCTGCAAGTGCGGCCGAGCGGTATTGCGGACCGCAGCCGTTGTCGCCGAGTGCGATCAGCAGCGACTGCCGCTGGGCGGCACGTTGGGTGGTGCCGCCGCTGAGCTGCTCGAGCTGATTTTGCAGGCGCTCGAGCGCATTGCGCTGCTGGTCGATCTGTCGGCTCAGCCCGCCGCATTGCGGCGGCGGATTGCTGAAAATCGAGAAAAAGCCGGAACTTTCACAGCCCATGCGGCGCGATTGCGCGACCAACCGATCGACCTCGAACTGCTGGCGGTTGACCGCGTCCTCGGCGCCGCGAATTTGCTGCGCACGCGCCGGATCGCTGTTGCCGCGGTCAAGCGAAGCCAACTGGGCTTCCAGCCGCTGGCAGGTCAGGTTCGGCGACTGCGCGAGCACGCCGGCGCACGACGCAAGCGTCGTTACCGCAATCGCTGCAAGCTTAAGCGTGCGTCCCTTCATGACCGGCACTCTAACGCTAAAAGCATGGCGGTGCGAGCCTCATACTCAATGGGATCGTGTACTCAATGGGACCGTGCGGCCTCTGCGCGCTGATTCCACAAAACGCCAGCGACGATGATCAGGGCGCCCAGCAGCACGAAAACGTCGAGCCGCTCGCCGTAGAATGCCCAGCCGACAACCGCGATCAGCGGAATACGCATGAAATCGAGCGGAACTACCAGCGTGGCATCGCCGGCACAGAACGCATTGCTCAGGCAGTAATGCGATATCAAGCCGCCAGTGCCGCCCCCAATTGCGGGCAAAATATGGCGCATTTCGAGATGGAGAAAGACCGTCGGGTCGCTGTCCAGCAGTGATAAACGAAGCTGGATCACCGCCATCCAGAAAACGATCCCGAAGGTGGTCATGGTTAGTTGTTTGGTCATGATCATGGTAATGGCGTAGCCAAATGCCGCTGCGAATTATGAGAAATCTTGAAAATGCTCAAGCCGCCCTTGGCCGGTTCGCGGATCGACGTTGCCATGACCGAAATCAAGAGCAATGCGCTGACCATCCAGAGGACGACACGGGCGAGTTTGCGGGCGGCCGCGGGTCGGTTCGCCACGAGGTGAGAGGGGGGGCAAGTTGCGGGCCGTGGTCTAGCAGGTCAACGGCTTGCCGTCACTCCGCATCCGGCTGGTTCTCAGGCCGCGCTTTGTCGAAGGCCGGCAGCTTCAGACAGGCCGTCTCGACCGCGACAATTCGCGGAAATTTGTCGAGCGGCACCTTCAACCGCCGCGCATTGAACGCCTGCGGTACCAGGCAAATGTCGGCGAGCGTGACATGGGCGCCGCAGGCATAAGGCCCGGGTGCGATCATTGCCTCGATCGCCGTGAAACCTTCGATCACCCAATGGTGATACCAGGCGTCGATCTCCGGCTGCTCGTGTTTGAGCTGGCGCTTGAGGTAGCGCAGCGCGACCAGATTGTTGAGCGGGTGAATGTCGCAAGCGACCATTTGCGCAATGGCGCGCACCTTGGCGCGTTCGAGTGCGTCGGCCGGCAACAGCGGCGGCTCGGGATGGATGTCGTCGAGATATTCGATGATCGCCAGCGATTGGGTCAGCATCTCGCCGCTGGAGAGTTCGAGCGCCGGTACCCGCATCTGCGGATTGATGGCGCGGAATTCGGGTGTGAGTTGCCGGCCGCCATCCTTGGTCAAATGGATGGATACCATTTTATAGGGCAGGCCCTTGAGATTGAGCGCGATACGCACTCGATAAGCGGCAGACGATCGGAAGTATGTGTAGAGTTTCATGTTTACTACCAGCCCGGCAAAGCCAACGTCACAGCCAATTTACCCGCAGTTCGGGCAGTTGGCGATATCGTCGTGATGGCCGCGGCTGCAACATTGCCGTGGTACGCTATGCGCGCGCATGAGCGAAGTGAATAGGGCCCACCATGCAACAGCAGCCGCGTCTGCTCATTCCGGCGCTCGGCGCCATCTATCGCACTTTCACGCCGATCACCGAGCCGCTGATCCGCGTGGTGGCGGGAGGTTCGCTCGCCATTCATGGCTATCCGATCCTGTTCGGCAATATCGGGGCCGCCGCTAAATTCCTCGAGAGCACCGGTTTCCAAAACGGCCTGTTCTGGGCCTATGTGGTCGGCGCGGTGGAGTTCGTGTGCGGTTTGTGCTTGGCGCTCGGGTTTCTGACCCGCATAGTTGCTGTGCCGATTATCGGCTTTCTCGTCATCGCCATCGTCACCTATCATTGGCAGTTCGGATTCGCATGGGAGAACCGTGGGATCGAATATCCGCTGTTCTGGTCGATCGTGGTATTGCATTTCCTGGTGCGCGGCGGCGGGCCGTGGTCGCTGGACGCGCTGATTGGCCGGGAGCTGTGACGGCATGATCGCCAAAAGTTTTGCTTCCACCGACGATACGGCCGAGAAGAAAATCTCGCTCGACCAGATCGGCTCCGGGCTATACGCCCACACCGCCGAAGGCGATCCCAATTCCGGCGTCATTGTCGGCGACGACAGTGTGATGGTGATCGATGCGCAGCCGACGCCGGCCATAGCCGATGAACTGATTGCGCGCGTCGCCAAGGTAACCGACAAGCCGATCAAATATGTCCTGCTTACGCACTATCATGCGGTGCGCGTGCTTGGTGCCGCGGCTTTCAAGGGCGCCGAGATCTTAGCGTCCGACACCACGCGCGGCCTGATCGCCGAACGTGGCAAGCAGGACATGGAATCCGAGATCGGCCGCTTCCCGCGCCTGTTCCGCGCCGCGGACACAATTTCCGGCTTGACCTGGCCAACCGTTACATTTCCCGATCAGATCTCAATCTGGCTCGGACGGCGCGAGGTGCGCATCATGCACATCGGGCGCGGCCACACCGCCGGTGACGTGATCGCCGTGGTGCCGGACGCCGGCGTCGTGTTCGCCGGCGATCTGGTCGAAAATAAATCTGCTTGCTATTGCGGCGACGCGCATTTAACCGACTGGCCGGCGACGCTCGACAATCTCGCCGAGATGCAGGCTGTTGTACTGGTGCCCGGCCGCGGCCCCGTGCTCACCACGCCGGAATTGGTGGCGGAGGGCATCGCGCTCACCAGCGACTTCATCGCGACGCTCTATGGCTCGATAAGCGAGAGCGTCGCCAAAGGCCGGTCGCTGAAGGATGCCTTCGACTTCGTGCGCCTGGCCATGGACCCGAAGTTCAAGACCTTCACGCTTTACGAGCACTGCCTGCCGTTCAACGTCGTGCGCGCCTATGACGAGGCGCGCGGCATCGAATGGCCGGTGATTTGGACCGCCGAGCGCGACCGTGAAATGTGGGCCGCGCTGCAGGGGTGAAAATTTAGCGCGAGCAGACGATGGCGACGACGTCGCAGTTGCTCTTCCGGCAGCCGCCGGAAGCGCCGGTGGGGATCGCGCCGGTGATGTCGTCGCGCTCGACCTTGCGGTACGACATAGCGGAGGCGAATTGGTGGTTCTTACAATAAGCGTTGGCCGCCGCCGCGCCGCACCTGTCACCGGACGCCAGGCAGCGATCGACGCCGTAGCCGTCCCCGTCATTGGCAATGATAAACATGCGCCGCTCGGCCTGCGCGGATGTGATGATGCAGACGCAGAAAACGGCGGCTAATCCGGCCAGAAGTGCGCGCATGACAAAGCCTGCGGTTTTTGGAGGCGCCAACCCCGACGCTATCTGTAAGAATGCGGGCAAAATCGTTAAGGTGTGCTTAACCGTATGCCGCCCGCGGCCGGGAAACCTAATAGGGTCGCCCATCGTAGGCAATCGCCGCTCTTGACGGCCTGTGCGTAACTCATCATTGTGCGCGCCATGCACGGCCTTAACCATATCTGCGGCATTTGCCGCGAGATTATCAGCTAGCGCACCACGCTGGCTGCGGCCGTCTTTTCTCCATCGAGATAAAGCAACGCCCGGGCCAGCAGGCGCCGAGGAACGCTGTGTGATGGAGCTCAGGCTCTACGATACGCTGACGCGCGAGAAGCGGGAGTTCACCCCGCTCGATCCCGCACGCGTGCGCATGTATGTGTGCGGGCCGACGGTCTACGACTTCGCCCACATCGGCAATGCACGGCCCGTGATCGTGTTCGACGTGCTGTTCCGCCTGCTGCGGCATCTCTACGGGTCGGAGCACGTCACTTACGTGCGCAACGTTACCGACGTCGACGACAAGATCAATGCGCGCGCCGCCGAGCGTGGCGTTCCGATCCGCGATCTGACGGAAGAGACCTACCGCAATTTTAAGCAGGACGTGGATGCGCTCGGCTGCCTGCCGCCGACGGTCGAGCCGCGCGCGACCGAGCATATCGAGGCGATGAAAGCGCTGATCGAGCGATTGGTGAAAGCCGGCTGCGCTTATGTGGCGCAGGAGCATGTACTGTTCCAAGTCTCCTCGATGAAGGACTATGGCAAGCTGTCCAACCGTTCGCTTGATGAGATGATCGCGGGTGCCCGCGTCGAGGTGGCGCCGTTCAAGAAGGACGCGATGGACTTCGTACTGTGGAAGCCGTCGAAGCCGGGCGAGCCAAGCTGGCCGTCGCCGGCCGGCATCAAGACGCCGGGCCGGCCGGGCTGGCACATCGAATGCTCGGCCATGGCCTGGAAGCATCTCGGCGAAACTTTCGACATCCACGGCGGTGGCATCGATCTGGTGTTTCCGCATCACGAGAACGAGATCGCGCAGTCGCGCTGCGCCTTCCACACGCCGGTGATGGCGAATTACTGGATGCACAACGGCTTCCTGCAGGTGGAAGGCGAGAAGATGTCGAAGAGCCTCGGCAACTTCGTGACCATCCATGAGTTGTTGAAGGATTGGCCGGGGGAGGTCGTGCGGCTCACCATGCTGCAAACGCATTACCGGCAACCGACCAATTGGACGGTCGCAGGCTTACGCGAAGCGCAGAAGACCCTTGATCATTGGTATACGCTGACCGCCGAGGTGCAGCCTGGTTATCTGTGCGCTGATGCGCTCGACGCGCTGCTCGAAGATCTTAATACGCCGAAGGCTTTCACGGCGTTGCACGAGTTACGCGGCGAAGCGGCCAAAGGTGCCAAGCCCGCGGCCGCATGCCTGAAGGCAAGCGCGCAATTGATCGGCTTGCTGCACACGCCGGCCGCGGCCTGGGCCGCGTTCCGACCGGCCTCGCTGGTGATCGATGAGAGCAAGATCGTGAACCTGATCGATGCGCGCAATGCGGCGCGCAAGGCGAAAAATTTCAAGGAATCCGACCGCATCCGCGACGAGCTTGCCGCCATGGGCATTGTACTCAAGGATAGCAAGAACGGCACCACTTGGGAGATCGCGCGATGATGGCGCAGGCGCATCCCAAGTTGGCACTGCGGCCTTATTTGGCCGAAGACGCCGTGCTGCTGCGCGAAATCTTCCGCGACAGCATCGAGGAATTGACCGCCGAGGACTATAGCGAGGCGCAGCAGAAGGCCTGGGCTTCTGCCGCCAATGACGAGAAGGCCTTCGCGAAAAAACTCGGCGGTGAGTTGACCTTGGTGGCGACTCTCGCGGGCTCGCCGGTCGGCTTCGCCTCGCTTGCCGGCAAGGACAAAATCGACATGCTCTATGTGCATCCGGTGGCCGCCGGGCAGGGCGCAGGCCGCCTGCTGATCGACGCGCTGGAAAAGCTCGCCGCCGCGCGCGGTGCTGCTATGCTTGCCGTCGATGTCAGCGACAGCGCGCGCGGCTTCTTCGAGAAGCGCGGCTACGTCGCCCAGCAGCGCAACTCGGTTCTGGTGGGCGGCGAATGGCTTGCGAACACAACTTTGCATAAACAACTTGCCGCCAAGCGGGAGGCCTCATGACTAAGCCCGACACGCCGTTCCCACGTCATTGGCTCTATTACATCGTGCTCAAATACGCGGTGATCGCCGCCGCGGTGCTGCTCGCATTCTATGTCGTGTACCGGTTGACCTGAGTTCCGCCATGGCCCGCGAACGTCTCTATCTGTTCGACACCACGCTGCGCGACGGCGCGCAGACCAACGGGGTCGATTTTACGCTCGCCGACAAGCTGGCGATTGCCGGCATGCTCGACGGGCTCGGGATCGACTATGTCGAGGGCGGCTACCCGGGCGCCAATCCGACAGATACCGAGCTGTTCGGCGAGAGCCGCAAATTTCACTCGACCTTCACCGCTTTCGGAATGACGCGCCGGCCGGGTCGCTCGGCTTCGAACGATCCGGGACTCGTCGCGCTGCTCGAGGCCAAGGCCGGCGCTATCTGCTTTGTCGCCAAGGCTTGGGACTACCACGTGCGGGTCGCGCTGGAGACGACCGAAGAGGAAAATCTTGCCTCGATCCGCGACAGCGTGCGTGCGGCCAAAGCCAAAGGCCGCGAAGTGCTGCTCGACTGTGAACATTTCTTCGATGGCTACAAGGCCAATCCGACATACGCGCTGGCATGCGCCAAGGCGGCTTACGAGGAAGGCGCGCGCTGGGTCGTGCTGTGCGATACCAATGGCGGCACGCTGCCGCACGAAGTCGAAACGATCGTCGGCGAAGTCTGCAAGGCCATTCCCGGCGATCATGTCGGCATCCATGCCCATAACGACACCGAGCAGGCGGTTGCCAATTCCTTCGCCGCGGTGCGCGCCGGTGCACGGCAGATCCAGGGCACGCTCAACGGGCTGGGCGAGCGCTGCGGTAACGCTAATCTGGTGTCGATCATCCCGACGCTTAAGTTGAAGCCGGAGTTTTCGCAAAGCTTCGAGATCGGCGTCACGGATGCGGCGCTCAAGAAGCTGGCGCAGGTTTCGCATGCGCTCGACGAGCGGCTCAACCGCGGCTCCAACCGGCACGCGCCCTATGTAGGCGAGAGCGCCTTCGCCACCAAAGCCGGCATCCACGCCTCCGCGATTGCAAAAGACCCGGCGACCTACGAGCACGTGGCGCCCGACAGCGTCGGCAACAAACGCAAGGTGATGGTGTCCGAGCAGGCCGGAAAATCCAATATTCTAGCCGAGCTCGAACGCATCGGTATCAAGGCCGACAAAGACGACCCCCGCATCGGCCGCCTGTTGGAGATTGTCAAGGAGCGCGAAACTATCGGCTATGCTTATGAGGCCGCCGATGCATCGTTCGACTTGCTTGCGCGCCGCACGCTTGGCACGGTGCCGAATTATTTCGACGTCACTCAATTCGATATCAATGTCGAGCAGCGCATCAACGCCAGAGGCGAGCGTGTCACCGTCACCATGGCGGTGGTCAAGGTGAAGGTCGGCGACGACGCCATGATTTCAGCGGCGGAGGGCAACGGTCCAGTCAACGCGCTCGACCTCGCATTGCGTAAGGATCTCGGTCAGTATCAAAAATACATCGATGACCTGAAACTGATCGATTATCGCGTGCGCATCCTCGACGGCGGCACCGAGGCGGTCACCCGCGTGTTGATCGAAAGCGAAGACAAGAGCGGTGATCGCTGGACCACCATCGGCGTGTCGCCCAATATCATCGACGCTTCATTCCAGGCCTTGATGGATTCCATCATCTATAAGCTGGTGAAATCTGGCGCCCCGGCGTGAGATAATCTCGCGATGATCGATCACATCTCCATTGCCGTCCGCGATCTCAACGCAGGGGAGCGGTTCTACACCGCGCTGCTAACCACGCTCGGCATGAGCAAGCTGCGCGAATGGCCGGGCGCCGCGATCGGCTACGGCAAGAAATATCCCGAGTTCTGGATCAATCGGCGACCAGATATGGCGCCAGTGCCTGCCGGCAGCGGCGTACATATTTGCTTGCGCGCGCTGTCAAGCGCCATGGTCGATGCCTTCCATGCTGCTGCGCTTGCCGCCGGCGGCATATCCGACGGCGCACCAGGCTATCGCACGCAATATCATGAGAATTACTACGCCGCCTTCATCCGCGATTCCGATGGCAACCGCATCGAGGCGGTAACATTCATCGCGGCGAAATAGCCGCTACAGTTTGTCGGCGGCTTCGGGTGTCATTTTCTTGGCGGCCTCTGGCACCGCCGCCGCCGCGTTTTGCAGCATCGGCAGAATGTCGGCCACCTTGGTCGCGACCAGTAGATCGAAATCAAGATCGCTACGGATGAATTCGAGTGTCTTCATGTGATCGAGCAGCGCGCAGAGCGGGTCCCAAAATCCGTTGATGTTCGCCAGCAGGATTGGCTTTTTGTGGCGGCCGAGCTGGACCCAGGTAATCTGCTCAACCAGTTCTTCCAAAGTGCCAATGCCGCCCGGGAGCGCTACGAAGGCGTCCGCCAGCTCGAACATCTTCTGCTTGCGCTCATGCATATCGCCGGTGACGATCAATTCATGGGTGCCGTGCAGCGCCCGTTCGCGCGACATCAGAAATTTGGGGATGATGCCGGTCACCTCGCCGCCGTGTTTGTGCACCGAGTGCGCTAGCGCTCCCATGATGCCGACGCCGCCGCCGCCATAGACCAGGCCGATGCCGTTCCTGGCCAGAATGGCGCCGAAGCTGCGGGCGGCCTCCACATAGGCCGGATCGGTGCCCGGTCCGGAGCCGCAATAAACGCAGATTTTTTCGATTTTAGCGGGGTTTTCTCGTTCGTTCATAGCATGCATGTGTAACGCGGCGGTGGCAGCGTCAAGACGCGGGTGATAATTCCCGGCGAAGGACGCCGTTCCGCCGGTGGCGGGGTGATTGTGCCCGAGAATCCTCCTATATGAAGGCCCTGAATGAGCGACCATCACCACCACCACCGAGCAGCCGAGCAACCTGCCGTCTCCGCCAGTCGTGGCGCGCTGCTCACCACCGTCATCCACCTGTGGCCGTATATCTGGCCGTCCGATCGCCGTGACCTGAAGTTGCGGGTGATCGGCGCCATGGCGCTGCTGCTGGTCGCCAAGCTCGCCACTGTCGCGGTGCCGTTCACCTACAAATGGGCGACTGATGCGCTCGCCGGCCATGGCAGCGCCCCGGTCGCGGCCTCAGATTGGCTGCTCTGGGCGCTGGCCGCGCCGGTCGCCATGACGATTGCGTACGGCGGCATGCGCATCCTGATGGCGGCGCTTACACAATTGCGCGACGGGCTGTTCGCCAAAGTGGCGATGCACGCGGTGCGGCGGCTCGCCTTCCGCACGTTCGTGCACATGCACGAGCTGTCATTGCGCTTCCACCTGGAGCGCAAGACCGGCGGGCTCACCCGCGTACTCGAGCGCGGCCGCAACGCCATCGAAACCATCGTGCGGATGGTGATCCTGCAGCTCTCGCCCACCATCATCGAGCTGGCGCTGATCGTCGGCGTGCTGATGTGGCAATTCGACTGGCGCTATGTGCTGGCGATCCTGATCACCGTCGCCGTCTACATGACCTATACCTATCACGCCACCGAATGGCGCATCGGCATCCGCCGCCGCATGAACGAAAGCGACACCGACGCCAACGTGAAGGCGATCGATTCACTGCTCAATTACGAGACGGTGAAATATTTCAGTGCCGAGCAGCGCGAGGCCGAGCGCTACGACAAGTCGATGGCGCGCTACGAGGAAGCCAGCACCAGGGCCTATACCTCGCTCGCCGTGCTCAATGCCGGGCAGGCGGTGATCTTCACCTGCGGGCTCGCCGCCGCCATGGTGATGTGCGCCTACGAGATCCAGGCCGGCAGCAAGACGGTCGGCGATTTCGTGCTGATCAACGCCATGATGATCCAGCTCTATCAGCCGCTCAATTTCATGGGCATGGTCTATCGCGAGATCAAGCAGGCGGTGACCGACATCGAGCTGATGTTCGCGATCCTGGCGCGCGAGCCGGAAATCAAGGATATCCCAGGAGCTGCGCCGCTCAAGGTGACGAGCGGCACCATCCGTTTCGAGAATGTGCGCTTCGCCTATGAGCCGGAGCGTCGCATTCTGAAGGGCATCAGTTTCGACGTGCCAGCCGGCAAGACGGTGGCAGTGGTCGGGCCGTCCGGGGCCGGGAAGTCAACGATCTCGCGGTTGTTGTTCCGCTTTTACGATCTCGCGGGCGGCCGCATTCTGATCGACGGGCAGGATATCGCTCAGGTCACGCAAGCCTCGCTACGCCAAGCCATCGGAATGGTGCCGCAGGATACCGTGCTGTTCAACGATACCATCCGCTACAACATCCGTTACGGCCGCTGGGAAGCGAGCAATACCGAGGTGGAGGAAGCGGCACGGCTGGCACAGATCGACGGTTTGATCCGGCTCGCGCCAAAAGGCTACGAAACCGAGGTTGGCGAGCGCGGCCTGAAGCTTTCGGGAGGCGAAAAACAGCGCGTCGCCATTGCCCGCACCATTCTGAAGGCGCCGCCGATCCTGGTTCTCGACGAGGCGACCTCGGCGCTCGACAGCCACACCGAAAAAGAAATCCAGGACGCGCTGGAGCGGGTGTCCAAAGGGCGCACCACGCTGGTAATCGCGCACCGCCTCTCCACCATCGTCGGCGCCGACGAGATCATCGTGCTCGACCAGGGCGAGATCGTCGAGCGCGGAACGCATTTCACGCTGCTCGATGCAAACGGGCTCTATGCCAGCATGTGGAACCGTCAGCGCGAGGCCGAAGAAGCGCGCGAGAAGCTTGCCCGCGTGGCCGAAGACGGCGTCGCGCCAAACCGCAATCCGCCGCCGGTCGAGGATGTCATTTCGGCCGCGGCCGCGGTGCCGGTCGAGGCGCCCGCCGACGCCGCGGAGTAGGATAGGGCATGTCGATCTACGATTCGATTCGCGCGCAAATCGTGCCGATCACGCCGGAGGGCTACCCCTTCATCGGCGCCTTTGCGCTTATTAGCCTCATTTTATTCTGGCTGTGGAGCCCGCTCGGCTGGCTCGGCACGCTGGCGACGATCTGGTGCGCCTATTTCTTCCGCGATCCGCCGCGCGTGACGCCAGTGCGCGAAGGCCTGGTGGTGGCGCCCGCCGACGGCCGCGTCAGCCAGGTCACCACCGCATCGCCGCCGCATGAGCTCGGGCTCGGCGACAAGCCGCTGCCGCGCGTCTCGATCTTCATGAGCGTGTTCGACTGCCACGTGAATCGCAGCCCGGTGGCCGGCCGCGTCGAGAAGATCGTCTATCAGCCGGGCAAGTTCTTCAACGCCGATCTCGACAAGGCGAGCGCCGACAACGAACGCAATTCGCTGGTGATCGCCACCGCCGGCGGTCGCGTGGCTGTGGTGCAAATCGCAGGTTTGGTAGCCCGCCGCATCGTCTGCTTCGTGCGCGAGGGCCAGCCGGTCGGCGCCGGCGAGCGTTTCGGCATGATCCGATTCGGCTCGCGCCTCGATGTCTATCTTCCCCACGGCACGCCGCCAATGGTCGCCATCGGGCAAACCTCGATTGCCGGCGAGACGGTGCTCGCTGACCTGCGTACTGCCGACGCCGGGCGCGCATTTCGCAGCGGCTAGCGCATGATCCCGAAAAGTGGGAACCAATTCTTGGACAGGATCATGCGCAAGCAAATAAGTTAACGAGGCCAATAATTTGCTTCCGCGTGCCGTGGCGCGCAAGCTCGCAAGCGTCTATATTGGCGCCATGGTGTTTCCGCCGTTCGATCCCGCCCCGCCGCCCCGCCGCCGCCGCTTCAAGGCGATCCCGGTGCGCACGCTGCTACCCAATCTGATCACGCTCCTGGCGCTATGCGCAGGGCTGACCGCGATCCGCATGGCGGTCGAAAACAGGCTCGACATGGCGCTGGCGGCGATCGTGCTGGCGGTGCTGCTCGACGGCATCGACGGGCGGCTCGCGCGCATGCTCAAGGGCACTTCGCGCTTCGGCGCCGAACTCGACAGCCTCGCCGACTTCGTGAATTTCGGCGTGGCGCCGGCGTTGATCTTGTATTTCTGGGGCCTGCACGAGCTCAAATCGGCGGGCTGGATCGCGGCGCTGGTGTTCGCGATCTGCGCTGCGCTGCGGCTCGCGCGCTTCAACGTGATGATCGACGACCCCAATCAGCCGGCCTGGGCGGGAAATTTCTTCACCGGGATTCCGGCGCCGGCCGGCGCCATCACCGTGCTGCTGCCGATCTATCTCAATTTCCTCGGCGTCTCCAACGGGCTCGTGACGGTGTGGCTCACGTTCTTCTACACGGTGGCGATCGCGCTGTTGATGGTCTCTCGCCTGCCGGTGTTCTCCGGCAAACGGGTGGGCAAGCGCGTGCCGCCAGAGCTGGTGCTGCCGGTGTTCGTGGTGGTGGTGTTGTTCTTCGCGTTGCTGATCAGCTATCCGTGGGAAGTGCTCACCGTCGGCACGCTCGCCTATCTCGGCTGCCTCCCTCTCGGTTGGCTATCTTATCGCGAATATCAGCGCAAGGATGAGGCGGCTGCCGCCGCCGCGCTTGCCGCCGATGCGCCAATGGCGCGAGGCCCTGTTCCGGCAAGCGATTCCGATCACGAGCGCCCGGCGCGCCTGAACTAAGCACCGAACCTACGATCACTGATTTCGATACCCTTGCGTGCCGAGCGGATAGCCGGGCATCAGGTCATAAGGATGCTTCCAGCCGGGCAGCGCTTTCATGCGCTCGAGCCAGGCGCCGATCGCCGGATAGTCCTTGGCGATGTCGAAACCGAACTCTTCGGCCGGATAGTAGAGATAGCCGGTCATTGAAACGTCGGCGATGGTCGGCTTGTCGCTGACGAGGAATTTACGGTCGGTGAGCCGCTTGTTGACGATGGCGAGATTTCCCTGGGCGCGCCCTTTCAAGAACGCCATTACCGCCGGATCGCCCGCCGGCTTGGCGAAATTCTTCAGGAAGCGGAACGGTCCGAGGAAGCCGTTGACCTTCTGATTGTCGAAGATAATCCAGCGCAGCGATTCCAGCTCCTCGTCTTCGCCTTGTGGTCTGAATTTGCCGGAATGGTTCGCAAGATAAGTGAGGATCACGCCCGACTGGGTCAGCTTTTTGCCGCCGTGCACCAGCACCGGCACCTCGCCCATCTCGTTGACGCCCTCGCGATAATCGGGTGTGCGCTGCACCCCGGCGCCGAAGAAGTCGATCCAGACCGGCTCCCACTTGGCGCCGATCAGATTGAGCATCAGCGCGGCGCGGTAGCAGTTGCCGGACTGGGCGAAGCAGTAAAGCTGGTAATCGGTCATTGGCTTTCCTGTGGTTCGATGATCTGGCGGGTGAGCGACACCGGCATGCCGGTGGTGGCCCGGCCTTCATAACGTCCACTGGCGAAGCTGAAGCGCGCCAACGGCTGGTTTTCGTCGTCGTTGATCGAGAGTGCGCCCTGCACGAGCGTCCAGTGCCGGCTGGTGAAGAATTTGCCCGGGCAGCCGCCATCCGGTTCGATGGTGCCCGCAAGCGCGCCCGGCGCGCCAGCGAAATTCATGCCGCAGGACGGCGCATTGGGGGCCGCCAGAATCCAGCGGCCGATCAAGTCCTCAGTCGGCGCCAGCGCCGCCGCCGGTGTCGCGCCGCCAAACGGGCCGCCGGCGCAACCCGCGAGCATCAATGCGACGAGAACGCCCCCAGCAACTCGCATTGTCGGCATCCTGCCACGCAGCCTCACTTCATGGTCGGGATCACGAATTCGGCGCCTTCCTTGGTGCCGGTCGGCCAGCGCGAGGTGACGGTCTTGGTCTTGGTATAGAAGCGGACCGAATCCGGTCCGTGCTGGTTGAGGTCGCCGAAGCCGGAACGCTTCCAGCCGCCGAAAGTGTAATAGGCCAGCGGCACCGGAATCGCGAAATTGACGCCCACCATGCCGACCTGCACGCGGTTGACGAAATCGCGCGCAGTGTCGCCGTCGCGGGTGAAAATGGCTACGCCGTTGCCGTAGTCGTGCTCGGAGGGAAGCCGCACCGCTTCCTCGTAGTCTTTCGCGCGCACCACCGAGAGCACCGGTCCGAAGATTTCTTCCTTGTAGATCTTCATGTTCGGCCTCACCTCGTCGAACAGGCAGCCGCCGATGAAATTGCCATTCTCGTAGCCCTGCAATTTGAACCCGCGCCCGTCCACCACGAGCTTGGCGCCTTCCTTGATGCCGCTATCGATATAGCCGCGCACTTTGCCGAGCAGCTCCTTGGTGACCATCGGGCCATAATCGGCCTGCGCGTCGCTGGACGGCCCGATCTTCAGGCTCTCCACGCGCGGGATCAGTTTCTCGACCAGCGCGTCGCCAGTCTTCTTGCCGACCGGCACAGCCACCGAAATCGCCATGCAGCGTTCGCCGGCCGAGCCATAGCCGGCGCCGATCAGCGCATCGACTGCCTGGTCCATGTCGGCGTCGGGCATCACGATCATGTGGTTCTTGGCGCCGCCGAAGCATTGCACGCGCTTTCCGTTGGCGCAGCCGGTCGTATAAATATATTCCGCGATCGCCGACGAGCCGACGAAGCCGATCGCCTTGATGCGGTCGTCGGTGAGCAGCGTGTCGACGGCTTCCTTGTCGCCGTTGACCACGTTGAGCACGCCTTCCGGCAGGCCGGCCTCGATGAACAGTTCGGCAATCCGCATCGGCACCGACGGATCGCGCTCCGACGGCTTGAGGATGAAGGCATTGCCGCAGGCGATTGCGGGCGCCGCCTTCCACAGCGGAATCATCGCCGGGAAATTGAACGGCGTGATGCCGGCGACGACGCCGAGCGCCTGCCGGACGGAATAAAGGTCGATGCCGGGGCCGGCGCCTTCGGTGTAGTCGCCCTTCAGCAAATGCGGAATGCCGCAGGCGAATTCCACCACCTCGAGCCCGCGCTGGATGTCGCCGCGCGCGTCGGGCAGGGTCTTGCCGTGCTCGGAGGAGAGCAGCTTGGCGAGGCTGTCGTATTCCTTCTGGACCAGATCGAGAAACTTGAACATCACGCGGGCGCGTCGCTGCGGATTGGTCGCCCCCCAGGCCGGCTGCGCGGCTTGCGCATTGGCGATGGCATGCTCGACCTCGGAATGCTTGGCTAGCGCCACCTTGGCCTGTACCTCGCCGGTGTTGGGATCGAAAACGTCGCCGAAGCGCCCGGAGGCTCCTTTAACCGCCTTACCGCCGATGAAATGGCCGATTTCACGCATGGGTCGATCTCCTCCGGTTCTTTAGGGGGCCATGGGACGGATTTTAGGGCTTCGGCGCCCATTTGCCCTAATTTTTGCAGCTTTTTGCCCGCCGGTCACGGGCTGGGCCCGTCAAGGCGGGCGTTTTTCTTTCACGAACGGTTAGCCTTTACCGCCTCTTAACAGCGCCAGTCTAGGGTCGTTCGCAGCGGCCGCTATACCGTTTTGTGCTGCTTTTCGTGCGCGTTGGTAAGGAAGTCATGGATATAGCAACGAGTTTAGGCCTGCTGTGCGGCGTCGCCGTCGTTGCTGGCGTGATCTTGATGGGTGGCGATCTGCACATGTTCGTCAGCGAACATGCGTTCATCGTCATTTTCGGTGGATCCTTTGCCGCCACCCTGATCCGTTTTCCGTTCTCCTCCATCATGCACGGCCTGCCGCTCGGCGCCAAATTTGCCTTCTCGATGCGGCGCATGACCCAGCGCGAATTGGTCGATGAAATCGCCGGCATCGCCGAAGTCGCGCGCAAGTCGGGGCCGGTCGGTCTGGAAAAAGTCGAGACCGACGATCCCTTTCTCGCCAAAGGTATCCGCTTCGTCGCCGACGGTTACGATACTAATTTCATCCGCGATAATCTCGAGCGCGATCGCGACAACTTCCTCACCCATCTCGACGAGGGTCAGAAGATCTACCGTGCGGTCGGCGACTGCGCGCCGGCCTTCGGCATGATCGGCACCCTGATCGGTATGGTGCAGATGTTCGCCAACATGACGGATCCCTCGAAGCTCGGCCCATTCATGGCGGGCGCGCTGCTTGCGACCTTCTACGGCGCGGCGCTGGCCAATCTGTTCTGTCTACCGATCGCCGACAAATTGCATCTCAAGTTGGTGGACGAAGAAATCAACCGTACCTTGATGATCGACGGCATCCTGATGATCCGCGAAGCCAAGAGTCCGACCCTCGTGCGCGAAATGTTGCTCGCCTATCTGCCCGAGAAACATCGTCACAGCGAAGGCGAGGATGAAGAGGCAGAGAAACCCAAGGAAACGGTACCCGCATAACGCGGCCCATCGGGAACGACGAGTATGGCTAGACGAAAGGAAGCGGCTCACGGCGGTCACGGCTGGTTTGTGACCTTCGCCGACTTGATGGGGTTGCTGGTCAGCTTCTTCGTGATGCTGGTTGCGTTTTCCACACAAGACTCGCAGAAGCTGAAAATCGTCGCCGGTTCGATGCGCGACGCCTTCGGCGTGCAGGATCAGGCACGCTATTCCGGCATCATCGAAGTGCTGGGCCTGCCGACGCGGCCGAAACTCAAGAATGCCGCAAATATCGATCCCTCCGAGGCGTCCGCCACGCCGACGCCGGACGACGATGAAAAAGAGCGCCGCTATGGCGCCCGCTTAAAGAAAGATCAGAAATTCGCGCTGGCGTCGGCCTCGCTGCGCCAGGCTTTGCAGGAAATGCCGGAGATCACTGAGGCCTCCAAGCACATCATGGTCGAGGAGACCAAGCAGGGCCTTAATATTGAGATCGTCGACCAGGATGGCCGCTCGATGTTTCCGGACGGCGCCAAGGAGCCCTATGAGCGCACCCGCAGGCTGATTCAGAAGATCGCGCCGGCGCTCAAAGCGATGCCGTACCGCGTCTCCATCATCGGCCATACTGCATCGAGCAAGATTCCGGACAAGCCGGGTTATGGGCCTTGGGAGCTTTCCGCCGATCGGGCCAACGCAGTGCGCGAAGTATTGTCCGGCGAAGGCGTACCGTCCGGGCACTTCTTTATGGTGGCCGGCAAGGCCGACACTGATCCGCTGTTCCCCGACAACCCATTCATGTCGCCGAACCGCCGCGTCACCATTACCCTGATGCGGGAAGAGCCGCCGATTCCGGCCGATTTGGCTCCATAAAGGTACTGAAATCCGGTTTTGCCGCCGCTTGATCCGTGTCAACAGGTTGCGGAAATTGCCCGGTATTCTCTCAGACGTAGCGATGATATAAGGCCCGCCTTCCCAGCCCAGCGGCGGACTGAAACAGCCCCGATGAATAACGGCGTGAACGAGAGCGCGGCTTCCGCCGACGCCGGCATCCCTAATGGCGGCAGAGAGGCGCAGCAAAGCTTTGTGGCGCTGGCGCTCGGAAGCGTCGGGGTCGTCTACGGAGACATAGGTACTAGTCCGCTTTACGCCTTTCGCGAGGCGGCGATCGCGGCGAGCCACGACCAGCCGGTGACCCGCGGCACCGTCCTCGGCGTGTTGTCGTTGATCCTATGGGCGCTGATCGTCACGGTGACGCTGAAATACGTGCTGATCCTGCTACGCGCCGACAATAACGGGGAGGGCGGCACGCTCTCGCTCACGGCGCTGGCCAGCCGTGCGATCGGGCGGCGCACCGCTTTCGTCTTAATCGTCGGCGTCATCGGCGCCGCGATGTTTCTCGGCGACAGCGTGATCACGCCGGCGATTTCGGTGCTTTCGGCGGTGGAGGGGCTCAAGCTCGCCAGCCCGGCCTTCAGCGACTATGTGGCGCCGCTCGCGGTCGCCATTCTGATCGGCTTGTTCGCCGCGCAAAGCCGCGGCACCGCCAAGGTGGCGGCGATGTTCGGCCCGATCATGGTGGTCTGGTTCATCGCGATCGCGATCGCCGGCATCCTGCATATCCGCGACGATCCGTATGTGCTGACCGCGATCAATCCGCTCTACGGCATCGAATTCCTGATCGAGCACGGCCAAATCGGCTTGGTCACGCTCGGCGCGGTATTTCTGGTGGTGACCGGCGGCGAGGCGCTCTATGCCGATCTTGGTCATTTCGGCCGCAAGCCGATCCAGACCGCCTGGCTATGCCTGGTGCTGCCGGCGCTGCTGATCAACTATTTCGGGCAAGGCGCCAAGGTGCTGGCCGATCCCATGGCGATCGAAAATCCGTTCTACCGGCTGGTTCCGGACGCCTTCCTGCTGCCGATGATCGTGCTGGCGACCGCGGCGACCGTGATCGCGAGCCAGGCGGTGATCACCGGCGCCTATTCGCTGGTGCATCAGGCGATCCAGCTCGGCTTGCTGCCGCGGCTCACCATCCTGCACACCTCGGCCTCCCATGTCGGCCAGATCTATATTCCGCGCGTGACGGTGTCGCTGCTGCTCGGCGTGCTGCTGCTGGTGGGACTGTTCCGCACCTCCAGCGCACTTGCTTCCGCCTACGGCATCGCGGTCGCCACCACCATGGTGGTGGACGGGCTGCTCGCCTTCGTCGTGATTTGGCAGCTTTGGCGCTGGCCGCTGTGGAAAGTGGCTCTGCTGATGGCGCCATTCGTGATCGTCGATGTGACCTTCTTCTCTGCCAATTTCATGAAATTGTTCGAGGGCGCATGGGCGCCGCTCTTGTTCGGCGCCAGCATGGTGCTGCTGATCCTGACCTGGCGGCGTGGCAGCAGGATTCTGATCAGCAAGACTCGGCGCACCGAGGTGCCGGTCGAGACGCTGCTGCGCAGTCTCGAGAAAAAACCCCCGCATAGCGTGCCGGGTACGGCGGTGTTTCTCACCAGCGATCCGGATTTCGCGCCGACCGCCTTGTTGCACAATCTCAAGCACAACAAAGTGCTGCACGAGCACAACGTGATCCTCACCATCATCACCGCCGACACGCCGCGCGTGCGCGAGGATGAGCGGGTGCAGATCACGCCGCTGTCGAAGCATTTTTCGCGCGTGGCCTTGAAGTTCGGCTACATGGAACAGCCTAACGTGCCGAAAGCGCTGGCGATTGCGCGCAAGCACGGCTGGCAATTCGACATCATGTCGACCTCGTTCTTCCTGTCGCGCCGCGCGCTCAAGCCCTCGCCGCAATCGGGCATGCCGGGCTGGCAGGATCATCTGTTTATCGCGCTGGCGCGCTCGGCCAGCGACGCCACCGACTTCTTCCAGATTCCGACCGGCCGGGTGGTCGAAGTCGGCACCCAAGTGACGGTCTGAGCAAAGTCACGTTTTGCCGGTCTTGTCAGATAACATATTGATAAATATATGAAATTAATTACATTCGACTTGCGTTTTGCGCATGGCTCGGTTTTTCGAATTGCGCAAATAGCGGTGCAGGGACGTCCCTAGCGGATATATAAGCCCCGTCTCAAATTTTTTGCATTGCAACAACCCCAGGCCAATCCCCCATGTCTCACAGTGTTGCCGCCGCAAACGGCGGTTCGGTCGCGGCCAATGGCGGCGGCGACCTGCCAGTGAAGGCTGGCTTCTGGGCGCTCACGCTTGGTTGCATCGGCGTCGTCTATGGCGACATCGGAACCAGCCCGCTCTATGCGATGCGCGAGTCGGTATTGGCGGCGGTCGGGCCCGGCAAACCGGTGAGCGAGCCGGTGGTGCTCGGCATCCTGTCGCTGATCATCTGGGCGCTGCTGCTGGTGGTCACCGCCAAATACGTGCTGATCCTGCTGCGCGCCGACAACAACGGCGAGGGCGGCACGCTGGCGCTGATGGCGCTCGCCTCGCGCGCGCTCGGGGGCAGCCGCGGCGGCGGAATCGTGATCCTGCTCGGCATCATCAGCGGTGCGCTATTTTATGGCGACGCCATCATCACGCCGGCACTTTCGGTGCTCTCGGCGATCGAAGGCCTGAAGGTCGCAACGCCGGCCTTCGACGAATTTGTGGTGCCGATCACGGTGGTGATTCTGATAGTGCTGTTTTCGGCGCAGTCGCGTGGCACGGCAAAGGTCGCCGCCTTGTTCGGCCCGATCACCTTGGTTTGGTTCGCTGCCATTGCGGTCGCCGGGGCTTGGCATATCGGGCAGAATCTCAACGTGCTGTTCGCTTTCAATCCGTATTACGGCGTGAATTTCCTGCTCCACCACGGCATCGTCGCGTTCTACACGCTCGGCGCCGTGTTCCTGGTGGTGACCGGCGCGGAAGCGCTCTATGCCGACCTCGGGCATTTCGGCCGCAGTCCGATCCGTTTCGCCTGGCTGGTTGTCGTCCTACCGGCGCTGCTGATCAATTATCTCGGGCAGGGCGCGCTGGTGCTGGCCGATCCGAAGGCAATCGAGAACCCGTTCTTTCTGCTCTATCCGCACTGGGCGTTGCTGCCGATGGTGGCGCTGGCGACCGCTGCCACGGTGATCGCCAGTCAGGCCGTGATCACCGGCGCCTATTCGCTCACCCAACAGGCGATCCAGCTCGGATTGCTGCCGCGTCTGGA
Organism: uncultured Alphaproteobacteria bacterium; assembly: GCA_963770985.1. GTDB lineage: Bacteria > Pseudomonadota > Alphaproteobacteria > Rhizobiales > Xanthobacteraceae > Pseudolabrys. Next base: position 222,145 of record CAVYRR010000001.1, read on the forward strand.
GATCCGTCACACTTCGGAAGCGCTGTTCGGGCAGATATTCATGCCGCGGGTGAACACGCTGCTGCTGATCGGCGTCTTGCTGCTGGTGGCGCTGTTTCGCTCGTCGAGCGCGCTCGCTTCCGCCTACGGTATTGCCGTCACCGGCACCATGGTCGTCACCGCCATGATGGCGATCGCGGTGATCTGGCGGGTGTGGCACTGGCGCCTGGTTTGGGCATTGGCGTTGATGCTGCCGTTTTTGTTCATCGATTTCACGTTCCTCGCCGCCAACCTGCTCAAGATCGTGGAGGGCGGCTGGATGCCGCTCGCGCTCGGCGCCGTGGTGATGGCGGTGATGTACACCTGGAAGCGCGGCAGCCGGCTGCTGTTCGAGAAGACGCGGCGCCAGGAAACGCCGCTCGAGTTCCTGGTCGCCAGCCTGGAAAAGAAGCCGCCGGTGCGCGTGCCCGGCACCGCGGTGTTCCTCACCAGCGATCCGTTGAGCGCGCCGACCGCGCTGATGCACAGCCTCAAGCACTACAAGGTGCTGCACGAGAAGAACGTCATCCTCACCATCGAGACGGCGGATACCCCGCGCGTCAACGCCGCGGAACGGGTGCGCATCGAGCCGGTGGGCCAGACATTCTCGCGGGTAAACTTGCGCTTCGGCTTCATGGAGACGCCGAACGTACCGAAGGCGCTGGCGATCGCGCGCAAGCTCGGCTGGCAGTTCGACATCATGTCGACGTCGTTCTTCCTGTCGCGCCGCTCGCTCAAGCCGGCCACCCATTCTGGCATGCCGCACTGGCAGGACCGGTTGTTCATCGCCCTCACGCGCGTCGCCAATGACGCCACCGACTATTTCCAGATCCCGACCGGGCGGGTGGTCGAGGTTGGAACCCAGGTGACGGTTTAAAAGACTGGTGCGGGGAGATTGGATTTCGGCTAAAACCGCGCGCTGGGAAACCGGAGTTGCATCATGGCCGACGAAATACCGCGCGCTGACGAAGTGCAGAATTTGACGCCGGAACAAGTGGCGCGGGGCTTAACCGAAGGCCGGATGTTGCTGGTCGACGTGCGCGAGCCGAACGAGACGGCGGTGGAAAGCTATCCTGACGCGGTGATCGTGCCGCTCTCCGCCTTCGATCCGGCCGCCATTCCCGACCCGCAGGGCAAGCAGGTGGTGTTTGCCTGCCGCTCCGGCCGCCGTTCGGTGACGGCCTCGCTCGCCGCCCAGGACCAGGGCTATTCTTACAAATCGCACCTTGCCGGCGGCATCATCGCCTGGAAAGCAGCCGGGCTGCCGACCAAGACCTGATCGCCGTTGTTGCAGGCCGGTACTTAGACTGCCTTCGCGTCTTCCGGCCGCCAGCGGCGGTGCTGCCAGAGCCACTGCTCGGGATGCTCGCGGATCCAGCCTTCGATTACGCCGATGATGATCTGCATGGTGCCGGCGATGTCGATCTTGCCTTGCGCGTCGCGCGCCGGCGCGATCTCCTCGGTGATCTCGCCGCGGAAGCGGTGACCGGGCAGCCGGATCATGCGTACACCGTGGATTGGGCAATCGAAATGGCGCGCGAGCCGCGCCAGCAGCGGATTGGCCATTGTGCGGCGGCCGAAGAAAGTCACTTCGACGCCGCGCACATAGTATTGATCGACCAGCATGCCGACATGGGCGCCGCGCGCGAGCGCTCCGGCGAGCTTTAGCGGCGCCTCCAAGCCGGTCGAGATAAGCTCGCCCATGCTGGCAGTGCGCGTCTCGGTTATCCAGCGGTCGATTGCCGCGATATTGGGCCGCCGGTAGAGTACCGCGCTGTCGACGCCTGCCGCAGCGGCGGATATCGCCGGTAGTTCCCAATTGGCGAGATGGGCGGCAAAGATCAGCGCCGGCTTGCCGTCGGTTGCAAGCCGCAAGGCGCGGTCGAGATTATCGCGCGAAATGTCGTAACGGCTCGGCCGATCAGGGTGATCGGGGTCGTAATCCCACAGCCGGTCGAGATGGGCGAATTCGGCGCCCATGCGTCCGAGATTGTCCCAGGCCCCGCGTAGAATTCTTTCGATCTCCGCCGCGGACTTTTCCGGGAAGGCCGCCTTCAGGTTTTCGCGCGCGATGCGTTGCTCCGGCAGCAGCGGGCCGATTGTGCGCATCAGCCAGCCGGCGAAATCGGCCATCCGGTCGGGATTGGTATGGCGCAGACCCTTGAGCAGCCCGACCGCGAGCGTCCCGATAAACGCGTTGCCGGCGCGCTTTGCGCCGCGGCGCGCCCGCCGGATCGTTCGCCTGTACGAATTGGGCATCAGAAATTCACGATCACCTTGCCGAACACCTGCCGGCTCTCGATCCGTGCCAGGCCGCGCTCGAAATCGGCCAGCGCAAACTCAGAGTCAATGATCGGCGCCATGCCGGCGGCGATCTTGGACAGGCTGTCGCGGATATTGCGCATCGAGGCGCCGAACGAGCCGAAAATCTTGTACTGCTGCTGGAACAACTGCATCAGATTGATGGTGACGGTCGGTCCCGCGGTCGAGCCGCAGGTTACCAGCCGGCCGCCGCGCTTGAGGCAAAGCAGGGAGGCGTTGAAACCCTCGCCGCCGACATGTTCGAACACCACGTCGACGCCCTTCTTGGCGGTGAGCTTGCGGGTGACGCCCTCGAAGCGCTCTGTCTTGTAGTTGATGACATGATCGGCGCCGAGCGCCTTGGCCTTTTCCGCCTTGGCGTCGTCGCCGACTGTCGTGATGACGGTGCAGCCGATCGCTTTCGCCATCTTGACAGCGACCGAGCCGATGCCGGAGCCGCCGGCATGCACGAGAATAGTCTCGCCCGGCTTGAGCTTGGCATTGTCGAACAGCATGTGCTCGGTGGTGCCGAAGGCGATCGGCGCGCAAGCGGCATCGCGCAGCGACACGCCTGCCGGCACTGGGATCACCAGCCGCGCCGGCAGATTGATCAGTTCGCGCGCGAAGCCGTCGATGTGGAAACCCATGATGCCGCCGACGTTCTCGCACAAGTTATCGCGGCCCTCGCGGCAGGCGGCGCAATGACCGCAGGTCATGGCGCCGTACATCACCACCTTATCGCCGGGCTTGAAGCCGGTAACGCCGGGGCTTACGGCCGCGATCTCGCCAGAAGCTTCGGCGCCGACCACCAGAGGCAATTGGCGCTTGGCGAAAGCCATGCCGCGAAAGCCCCACAGGTCGAGGTGATTGAGCGCGACCGCCTTGATGCGGATTTGCACCTCGCCATGGCCGGGCGGCGGGGGGCTGGGCACGTCGGCAAGTTCGAGCGTGCGATCGGCGATGAGTTCTAAGGCGCGCATGGCGGGGTTGAGCCGGCGTTCAGGCCGGCTCGAGGCCCATCACCAGCGAGACGTTCTGCCCGCCAAAGCCGAACGAATTCGAAATGGCGTGCGTGACCCGCGCGTCGCGCGCCTTGTTCGGCACCACGTCGAGCGGGATCGCCGGGTCCGGGATGTTGTAATTGATGGTCGGCGGAATGCACTGATGTTGCAGCGTGAGCAACGTGATCACCGCCTCGACCGCGCCGGCCGCCGACAGCGTGTGGCCGATCATGGATTTGTTGGAGGAGATCGGAATGGTCTTCATGCGCTCGCCGAACACCGTGGAGCAGCCGAGATATTCCATCTTGTCATTTTCCGGCGTGCTGGTGCCGTGCGCGTTGACGTAGTCGATGTCGTCGGGCGTGAGGCCGGCGTCTTTTATCGCATTGGCAATGCAGCCAATGATCGGCTTGCCGTCGGGGCTGGAGCGCGTGCGGTGGAACGCATCGGTCATCTCGCCGCAGCCTTCCAATACGCCGAGGATTTTTGCGCCGCGCGCCTTGGCTGAATCATAGCTCTCGAGCACCAGAGCGCCGGCGCCTTCGGCCATGACGAAGCCGTCGCGATTTTTGGAGAACGGCCGGACCGCCGCTTGCGGCACGTCGTTGCTGGTGGATAAAGCCGAGAGCAGGGAAAAGCGGATCACCGCTTCCGGGCTGATCGAGCCGTCGGTGCCCACGCACAGCGCGGCATCGGTCTCGCCACGCCGGATCGCTTCGACACCGAGCTGGATGGCGGTGGCCCCCGAGGCGCAAGCGGTGGACAGCGAGATCGGCGAGCCTTTGCTGCCGAATTTGTCTGCCAGATGGTCGGCGACCGAACCGATGAGGAAACGTTCGTGGTAGCCGGTAAAGCTATTACTCGCGCGCAGCAGGTCGTTGTACGACACCTTGTCGTTGGCGCCGGATTTGACCGCGACTTCGATCCGCTGTGGCCACTCGACCTCGATCGGCGGTACCGCCACAAACAGCGGCCCGGGAAAATCGCCCTTGGCGCCGATGCCGGCTTCGGCAATCGCCTCCTCGGCGGCAAGCTCGGCGAACCGTTCGGTCAACGCGGCAGTAGGGCTTTGCGACGGCAGAAAATCAATGGTGCCGGCAATGCGGGTGCGCAGGCCGTCGGTCGAGAAGCGAGTAATGGCGCGAATGCCGGATTCGCCGCCGGTGAGTTTGGCCCAGTTGTCGGTCTTGCCGGCGCCGAGCGAGGTGATCATGCCACGGCCGGTGACGACCACGGTCGGCCGGCCTTGTCGGTCCTTTGATGATGGCATCTTTCGCCCTCCCTCAGCCGGCCCGTTCGAGCAACGCGAGGCCTTCGCCCCGCCAATGCCCGACTCCTGTCACCACGACTTGCTGCAGGTCGCCGGCCATCGGCTTCTCCAGTCCGGTCGAGTCGCAGGGTGGAAACAGACTACCATGCTCGAGCGCGATCGCCGCCAGCGCCACGTTCATGACGAATTGCGGTTCCGCCCCATGCCCGAGATAAGTGCCGGTGGCGCGGACGGCAAGGTCGGGATGCGCCGCCAGAAAGTCCCGTTCTCCAGCGGTCGCGACCGCGGCGCCGCTCGCCCCCGAGAGCGCCGCCGCATGACTGGGCTTTATTCGGCCCTTGATTTTGTCCCATAACCGCGCGAGTGCCGCGGCGACATCGCCGGGGGCACGTTTGGAGCGATCGGAATAGACTGCCGATAGCCGCGCCAACGGCTTTGCTCCGCGCGCCTCGGCATGGCCGCGCTCTTCGATCACAACGAAGGCGCCGAGCGAGCCGAGCGCGACGCCGCCTTTATCGCCACGCTCCCATATCGGCGCAAAACGATCCTTCAGGGCGAAATCGGCAAATTGATAGAGCATCAGCAGATCCGGCCGCTCGCCGTTGTAGGAACCGCCGACCAGTGCGATGTCGCTCTGTCCCGCGGCGATGCGCGCGAACGCGATGCGCACGGCGTCGACGCCGGACGATTCCTCACCCATGAAAGTGCGCGAGGAGCCGGTCACGCCGTGCACGATCGAAATATTGCCGGCGAGCAGGTTGGACAGCTGGGCCAGAAACAAGGTCGGCCGCAGGTCGCTCATCAGCCGTTCGTTCAGGAAGGCGGCGGGATTTTTCGCGTGCGGCAGACCGGAAAGGATCGTGCTGTCGACGGCAAGATCGCGTTCGCCGCCGCCGGCGGCGACGATCATGTCCATGCGCGAGAGAATGTCGGTCTTGCCCTTGACGCCGGCGGAGTCGAGCGCAAGGCCGGCGGCATAAGTGCCGATACGCTGCCAGGATTCCATCTGGCGCTGATCGCCCTTCTTTGGAATCTGCGCGTCGAAATTCACTGGCGCCAACGGATGCACGACGTAGGGCGCAAACGTCGTCGTGTCGGCGCTCGGATGTGCCTCCATCAATTTCTGCCAATGCGCTTGCGGGCCTTCGCCAAGACAGGAGACAATGCCGATACCGGTGATCCAGGCTTCGCGGTCGGCCTCAGCCATCGGCGGGTGCCCCGACTTGCAGTCCGATCCCGACTGCAAAGTCACACATATGCTTTTTCATTTCGGCATTGGGGAAATCGAGGATGCGGAACGTTATCGAGGCGTCACAAACCTCTCTACGTTCGGTCCTGATTTTCGCCGCGACGACCGCGTAGCCGGATCCTTCGTGTTCCAAGTGGGCCTCGATCGACAACATCTGGCCCGGTTTGACGAAGGTGCGCAGCTTTGCCTCTTTCACCGCGGCAAGCAGCGCCATGCGCTCGTAGCGGTTGAGCGCCACCACCAGCCAGCCCGCGGTCTGCGCCATCGCCTCGATTAACAGCACGCCGGGCATCAACGGCATGCCGGGGAAATGGCCCTCGAAGATCGTGTTCGTCTCCGGAACCATCGCTTCACTGCGAATTTTGCGGTCGGGGAGATTGAGGTCGACGATCCGGTCGATCAGATGAAAATACTCGATACGCATATGGCTCGCGCGGATTAGGCGCCTTTGGCAGCGATGAGTTCGTCGATGCGGGCGCTCAGATTTTTTAGCACGAAATACTGTTCGGTGGTGGCCTTGCCGTCGTTGACTTCCTGCGTCCACTGTTCGAGCGGCAGCTTGATCCCGAACGCCTTGTCAATGGCGAATGCGATGTCGAGGAAATCCAGGCTGTCGATGCCGAGGTCGTTGATGGCGTGGCTCTCGGGCGTAATGGAATCGCGCGGAATATCGCAGGTCTCGGCGATAATATTGGCGATGGTGTCAAACGTCGAAGACATCGGTAACTCTCTGATTGATTTGGAGTTCTGGCGATCGGATGGCCAAGGTGCCGGTTCCGCGCGCTAGCCCCCCGGCACGGCCATTCACCGGCATACGGTTGGCAGCCCGTATAGCGAAGCGCCGCCATAAGTTCAATGGCGGCGGGCATTTAACGGAAAAAGCGGCAAACGGCTCTGAGCTGTGCCGGCAAGCGCCGCATTGCCTGCGCGTAGGCTTCACCAGCGGTCCTTGTTCACCTCCACCGGTGTGCAACCGCGCCGCCCCGACAACACGCAATCCTGGTTCTTGCGCATCTGCGCCATGGTGTCGGCCAGCCATAGACCGGCGCCGATCAAGGCAAGGACGACCACGAAGGCAGCAATATTGACCTTCATGCGGTGGCGATAGTCGTCGGTGCCTTCGCCGCGCTCAAATTTGGCAAGATCGTCGACCGGCGATGGGATCCTCGCCGGCTTGCCCGCGGCGGCCTGGCCGCCGGGGAACCTCACCACCCGCGACTCGTTGTCGGACGAAGGCGTTCTATCGCCGCTCATGACGGAAGACTCTATCACGGAGCGCGCCGCGGTTCGACCGGATGAGGGCGCGCAAATGCTTGCTTATGTAGACGCTCATACGCCATCCTCCTAGACTGCCGGCGATGAGCAAATCCACCCGATCCCGGCGGGTCATCGCGTTGTTCGCGGCCTATGTGGTCGTGTTGCAGGCGCTGCTATTGCCGCTGTCGGTCGCGGCCGGTCCCCTCAGGTCGAGCCTGTGCGCCGCGGCCACGTCCGCCGATGGCCCATCGTCGCCGGCCGGTCACGACAGCGGCTGCCCCTGCGCCGCCGGCTGCGGGGCGCAATGCTGCGCGCAGACGTTTGTAAGCCCGCCGCAATCGACGGTTACGCTTGACTCTGACGACCGCCATCGCGATGACGCCGGCGCCGACGATCGAGCCGGTCGTCCGAATGACCGATCGCGGCCCGCAAATTCCGCGCGCACCACCCGCCGCCTGACTTTTCCAATTTCGATTTCTCGTAAATCCATCTGCGCGCCGCGCTTCACCAAAAAAGTGCGCGCTGCATCGTCAGGAGAATGAACTATGACCCGGACTGCATTCACGATTATCGCCGCACTGTGCGTGGCATTCGCTACGGCGCCGGCGCTCGCTCACGATTATACCGTCGGCACCTTGAAGATCGGCCACCCCTGGGCACGCGCCACGCCGAAAGGCGCCAGCGTCGGCGGCGGTTATATGACGCTTACCAACAATGGCACGACGTCCGACCGTCTGATCGGCGGCTCCACCGATGTCGCCCGCGCCTTCGAAGTCCATGAGATGAAAATGGAAGCCGGCGTGATGAAAATGCGTCCCGTCGCCGGCGGCCTCGAGATTAAGCCCGGGCAGACGGTTACGCTCGACCCGAGCGGATATCATGTGATGCTCGTCGACCTGAAGGAGCAACTCAAACAAGGCAATCGGTTCAAGGCAACACTGGAGTTCGCCAAAGCCGGCAAGGTCGACGTCGACTTCGCCATCGAGAGCATCGGCGCCAAGACCGGGGGCAGCGCCATGCCGGATATGCCGACGCACGATGGGATGAAGATGAAATAGCAGCCGCGAGCATGCCGGCGCCGAAGGCGATTACCAGCCGATCGCCTTCGGCAGCCAGGTCGCCAAGCCTGGAAACTCGAACACCATCACCAACGCGATCACCTGCATGCCCACGAACGGGACGATGCCGCGATAAATGTCGTTGGTGGTGATTTCCGGCGGCGCCACGCCGCGCAGGAAGAACAGCGACCATCCGAACGGCGGCGTGAGGAAGGAGGTCTGCAGGTTCACGCAGATCAGCGTCGCCAGCCACACCAGATCGGTATTGGCGTTGATGAAAATCGGCAGGAACAGCGGCACCGCGATATAGGAAATTTCGATCCACTCGATAAAAAAGCCGAGCACGAAGATCAGCAGCATCAGGAACCAGATGCTGGCATTAATGCCACCGGGGATCAGCGTGAAGGCGTCTTGTACCAGTCTCTCGCCCTGCAATCCGCGGAAAGCGAGCGAGAAAACCTGCGCGCAGATCAGGATGAACAGCACCATGGCGGTGATGCGCGTGGTAGATTGCACGGTATCGCGCAACACTTTGAACGATAGGCGCCGGCCGATGGCTGCGACCAGGATCGAGCCGAGGGCACCCATGGCGGCGGCTTCCGACGGCGCGGCGACGCCGGCGATGATCGAGCCGAGCACGACCACCACCAGTCCGATCGGCGGCGCCACGACGCGCACGATCTTGCCGGCCAATTGGGCGCCGGAAATTGCGGCGCGCTCCTGCGGCGGGATGGCCGGTACCATGTCGGGCCGGATCATGCCAAGCAACAGGATATAGACGATATAGATGGCCGACAGCAGCAGACCCGGGATCATCGCGGCGGCGAACAATGTGCCGACCGATTGATTGGTAATGTCCGCGAGCAGAATCAAAATGAGGCTGGGCGGAATGATCTGTCCGAGCGTGCCGGAGGCGCAGATGATGCCGCAGGCAAGTCCCCGTTCATAACCGCGCCGCAACATGCCCGGCAGCGTGAGCAGGCCGAGCGTCACCACGGTCGCCCCGACGATGCCCGTGGTCGCCCCCATCAGCACGCCGACCATGATGATGCCGATGCCAAGGCCGCCCTTGAGCGAGCCCGCCGCCAGACCGATCACGTCCATCAATTCCTCGGCGAGCCTGGATTTCTCCAGCATCACGCCCATGAACACGAAGAGCGGGATGGCAAGCAAAGTGGAATTGGTCACCACGCCGAAGATGCGGTGCGGCAGCAGGTTGAACAGCGGCATCCCGAAGCCGAGATAGCCGAAAATGAATCCGGTAGCCGCCAGCGTCAGCCCGACCGGAATGCCGGCGAGCAGAAAGACGAAGAACGCCACCAGCATCAGGGTGGCGAGAACCTCAAAGCTCAGCATCGCCCGCTCCCCAGGCCGTTGCCGACTGGATGGCCTGCGCCAACGACTGCAGGAACAAAAGCGCAAAGCCGAGCGGGATCATCGCCTTCATGAGATAGACCGCGCCAAGGCCACCGGGGTTGGGGGAGCCTTCGCCCATTGCCCAGGACTGCGCCACGAAGGCGAATGACAGCCAGACCACGAGCGCGGAGAAAATCATCGCGATCGCCGCCGAGATGACGTTGATCGCATGTTTGGTGCGGTCGTTGAAGGAAGCGAACAGCACGTCCACGCGCACATGCTCGCCGTGGCGAAGTGCGTAGGACATGCCGATCAGCGTGAGCGGCACCAGCAGATGCCACTCGAGTTCCTGCGCCCAGATTTCACTGATCGAAAAAACGTAACGCAGGAACACGTTGGTGCCCATGACCAGGGCAACCGCCAGCGCCAGCCACGAGATCATTCGGCCGACGAGATCGATGAACCGATCGATTCCGTCGGCGATTCTACCGGCACTTGTTGTCACGTCAGGCCTTGCCGAGGATCTTGTCGTAGTAGACGGCTTCGCTGTAGTTCGCCCACTGTTTATAGGTCGCCATGTAGGCCATGTAGGAATCGTGCACCTTCTTGGTGACCGGGTCCTTGGCAACGGCGTCCGCGAGGATCTTGGCGTTTGCCGCGCGCAGCGCAGCGACCACCTCATCCGGTAACGGCTGAGCGTGCACACCTTGATTCTTCACCAGATCTTCCATCGCCTCGGCATTGACTTTCTGGCACCAGGCCTCGCCGCGGTCGTTGCACGCGGCGCAAGCGTTCTCGACAATGGCCTTGAGGTCGGGCGGTAGTTTCGCCCAGGCCGCCTTGTTGATGGTGAGCTCGCTTGCGGTCGCAGTCTCGTGCCAGCCGGTGGTGTAGTAATATTTCGCGACCTTGTGCAGGCCGAGCTGGCGGTCGAGATAGGGGCCGACGAATTCCGCGGCATCGATCACGCCGCGTTCGAGCGCGGGGAAAATGTCGCCAGGCGCCAGCAACTGGGCGCTGACGCCGAGCTCGGAATAGACGCGGCCGGCAAGACCGGGAATGCGCATCTTGAGACCTTTCAGGTCCTCGACTTTCTCGATCGGCTTGCGGAACCAGCCGGTCATCTGCACGCCGGTATTGCCGCACAGGAATGGCACCAGATTGAATTTGTCGTAGACCTCGCGCCACAGTTCGAGGCCGCCCCCGTCGTACATCCAGCCATTGAGTCCGACGAAGTTGAGGCCGAACGGCACTGCGCAGAAATACTGGCCGGCGAAAGTCTTGCCGGTCCAGAAATAGGAATTGGCGTAGTTCATCTCGACGGTGCCCGATGACACCGCGTCGAAACCGGCCGCGGCCGGAATGAGTTCGCCGGCGCCGTAAAACTGTATCTTCAGGCGGCCACCCGACATGTCGTCGATGCGTTTGCACAGATCCTTAGCGCTGCCTGGGCCGGTCGAATAGAAGAAGGCATTGGGCCCGTAGAAGCTTGTCATCTTCCAGTTGAAAGTCGTTTGCGCCTTGACGATCGCAGGCGCCGCGACCGTGCCAGTGGCCGCGGCCAAGGCTAGTTTGGTGAATTCTCGACGTCGCATTGAACCCTCCCGTTTTTTGCGGACATTGTGCAGGACGAAGAGAGCAAGCGACGTGCCATCCCCCTTTGTCGCGACTTGAAATGCCGGTTTTAGCGCATCAATCCGCCCTGACCGTCCGCGCTGCACAAAATAGCAGCAGATGCCTACATCGTGATCAACGATGAAAATGAAGTCAAATCCCGAAGCTGCACGCTACGCGCGCACGGCTTCGGGCAGCTCAACCCCCGCCAAACCCCGAAACAAGGAACCTTTATTCCGGTCCGGCATAGAATTGCGCTGGCATTGGCAGTCGAAGGCCAAAATCAGGAGGGCAAAATGGTTGATCGTTATACCAAGATCGTCCTGACGGTGATTGCGGGCGCGCTTGTCGTTCTGGCGGCGCAGAACGGTTTGCTGACCGCTTTTGCGCAGCAGGCACCGGGCTGCGGCAACGTCGCGTTTGGGCAGGCACTCTGTACGGTCACCTGGTCCAGCCCGCTGCCGGTTTTTGCCGTCATCAACAAATAATTGTCCGCCGCTATTTCGGCTCTGCGAACGGCAATTCCGCGTCCGCTGGCGGCATCATGCGGAACACGTTGAGCGTCATCGAGATCAACGCGTAGTAGCCGAGGATGCCGACCAGTTCGACCATGGCGGCGTCGCTGAGAAAGGTGTGCACGCGCTTGTAGACGCGGTCGCTCACCCGGTTGGTCTTGTAGAGCTCCGGCACGAAGGCATAGATCGCACGCTCGTCCTTGGGCGCGGATTTCGGTTCGCGTCCGGCGCATAAATCCGCGATCGTCTTCGACGTGACTCCGGCTTTCACCGCCATCGGCGCATGCGCGGACCACTCATACTGCGAGCGCCACAATCGCGCCGTGCATAAAATCGCGAATTCCGAGAGCCGCGGTGGCAGCGCGGTCTGATAACGGCAATGGCCGCCCAGTGCCTGCGCAAGGTGACCGAATTCCGGGGCGTGCAGCCAGACCGCGAACGGTCCGCGCGGGGTAATCGATTTTCCGCGCGGGCCCGAGCGGATCGCCTCCAGCAGTCTGGTTTGGGCGTCGTTCATGTGCGCTTCGTCGATAATGGGAAGACGTGGCGCCGGGCGCTTGGCGGGCATGGGCAAAGTCCTTCGGTGGCGGGGCGGCGAGGGAGGGCTATGACGCGGAACGTGAAACGCGACTATTATAACCCAAAACGTCCGGGAGGACCCGCATGGACGATGCGACCACTTTTACCCCCAATATCGCGCGCTACCAGGCGCTGATGGATGTGGTGCGCAGCCGGATGACCACGCGCGCCTTCCGGGGCGATATCGCGGTGCCGCGCGAGCATATCGAGATGGTGCTGGAGGCCGCGCGGCATGCGCCGTCCGGCGCCAATGCGCAGCCCTGGCATTACATCGTCGTCACCGACGCCGGCGTCAAGAAACAGATCGCCGACTATTTCGTCGCCGAGGCAACCAATCGCGCCAAGCTGAAAATGAAATTCCCCACGCCCAATTATCGCGGGCTGGAAACCGCGCCCGGCTTCGTGGTGGTGGCGGCCGATTTCCGTTTCGTGCGGGCTTTCCCGGTGCTGCTCGACGGCTCCGATCTCGACAGGCTCTACCAGGCCAATGCCGAGCGCATTCTGCTGCAAAGCGTCGCCGCCTCCACCATGTCGGCGCATCTGGCCGCCGCCGCGCTCGGCTATCAGGTCTGGTGGGTGACCGCGATCGGCCAGGACGACGCGCAGAAATCGCTGCGCCCGCTGCTCGGCGTGCCGGAGGATCTCGCCATCATCGACATCATGCTGTTCGGCGTGCCGGCCAAGGCGCCCTACAAGCGCTGGAAGAAGACGCTGCCGCAGATCATGAACTGGGACCGCTTCGACATGAAGAACCACATGACCATCGACGAGATCGACGCCTGGGTGCGCGAGACGCGCCACAAGGTGATGTATCGCGACGAGGCGAAGGTGGATTGATAGACGAGGGACTCGCAAGGGGACGACCATGATGACCGGCCATCTGAAGATCATCGCCGCGGCGTTCGGCCTCACGCTCTTCGCCGCGCCCGCCTTCGCCGACGCCATCGACGGCGATTGGTGCCATCGGCCCGATGGCCGCCGCTTTTCCATCCGCGGGCCGGACATCGTCACGCCCGGCGGCGCGCATTTGCAAGGTGACTACGGCCGGCACTCTTTCTCATACGCGGTGCCGGCACCCGAGCCCGGTGCGGGCAAGACCGTCTTCATGACGTTGCTCGACGAAAATACCGTCCATCTGCGGCTGGGCGAAGCCTTCGCCGCCAATCCGGAAACCTGGATTCGGTGTTCGCCGTCGGTTAGTTCGCTCGGCGTGTTGCCGGCGTCGTAGCCGCGCGGGCTATTCCACCGCCGCCGTCACGCGGATAATGCCGCGCGACTGCATGCGCAGCGCCTTGGCGGCGGCGAGCGACAGATCGAGCACGCGGCCTTTGTTGAACGGTCCGCGGTCGTTGACGATGACCAGCACGCTGCGATGGGTTTGCCGATCGGTGACGCGCAGGCGCGTGCCGAACGGCAGCGTGCGGTGGGCGGCGGTGAATTTGCTCGGATCGTAGCGTTCGCCGGTGGCGGTCCGGCCCGCATAATGCGTGTCGTAATAGGCGGCAACGCCGGAGAATGTCTTTTGGCCGGACGCCTCGGCCGGCGCACCGGCTAAGCAAACGATCGCAACGGCGGCCGCAGTCCAAATCCCCGAATGCATTGTTACCCCTCGCGCAAGCAGCGGCCGCAGTAGTGGCCGATCGTGTCACGTATATGGCAGCGCCACCGGATACCGCTCAAAAATGGATTTCTGCGGCTGTTATTTGCGACAACACGATCGCGGAACAAAAGTTCCCAAAGCGGCATCGCCGACCTCGGCTGTCGGACGACCGTGGTGCTGCGTCGGATGAACGATTTCGAGTCATGAATTCGCGATGCCGCATGCGCGGCATCCCAACGCACGGCAATTTCCAAGTTCCTTATGTGAGCTTCGGCAGCGTCTGCCTCAAGCGGCCGATATCGGCCCAGGGGTCCTTGCGCAGGCGCTTGAGCCGCGCCGGCAGATTGAGCACCGTGAACTGGTTCGAGCCCTTGAGCGCGCCGAGATCGGACCATTCGATCGGCGTCGACACCGGCGCGCCCGGCCGCGCGCGGGTGGAGTAGGGCGCGACTGCGGTCGCCTCGCGGCTGTTGCGCAGGTAATCGACGAAAATCCGGTTGCTGCGTTTGCTCTTGGCCGCGGTCGCCGTGTAACGCCCGGGTTCGTCCGCCGCCATGCCGGCGGCGACGGCGTGGCAGAAATCCTTGGCCTCATCCCAAGGCGTCGGTTTGATCGGCAGCACCACGTGCAGCCCTTTGCCGCCGGAGGTCTTGAGGAAGCTTTTGAGCTTGAGTTTACCAAGCCGCTCGCGCACCTCGCGCGCGGCGGCGACCACGTCTTTCCAGCCGGTGCCTGGGCCGGGATCGAGATCGAACACCAGCCGGTCGGCACGTTCGCGGTCATCGATGGTGGCGCCGCGGGTGTGGATTTCCAAGACGCCGGCCTGCACCAGCGAGATCAAACCGGCGAGATCGTCGATCGAGATGATCTTGTCACCCTTCTCAGGCATCAGATGCAGGTGTTCGGTGGCGATCCCGGCGGCGGCATGTTTCTGGAAAAAGCATTGCCCAGCTGCGCCCTCCGGGCAGCGCAGCAATGAGATCGGCCGGCCCACCACGTGCGGCCGCATCCATTTCCAGACTTGCTCATAGAATTCGGCGAGATCGCGCTTGCTGACGCCGGCGTCTTCCCAATAGACGCGGTCGGGATGCGACAGCGTCACGCCGCCGACGGTTGCAGCGCGCGTAGGCCGCTGCTTGCGATCGGGCTTTTGCGGCATCGTCCCGTTTTAACTCCCGCGCAATCGAACCGGTTCCTGGCTCGAGCTATTGCCAGGAACAATTTAACGCCAAACGCGTTGGCTGGGTACGCAAATTCATCCCGTCACCGATGAAAGGGGACCGCCATGTTAAGTTGGGCCGTTACATTTCTCATCATCGCTTTGATCGCTGCCGTGCTCGGCTTCGGCGGTATCGCAGGTGTGGCGATGGAAGCCGCCAAGCTGGTGTTCTTCGTGGCGATCATTCTGTTCGCCATTGCGGCGCTGGTCGGCTTGGTAAGAGGCCGCGCCCCGACTGTGCCGTAGCGTAGCGTAGCGTGGTTGGGCGCACGGCGCATCGGCGTATCGGCCGAAAAAAAGCCCCGTGCGACTTCGGTCGCGCGGGGCTTCGTTTATTATTCGCAAACGTTCAGTAGCGCGGATCGTACATTTGCGACTGGACGAGCGCGAGCAAGTCGTTCGGCGCTGCTCCGTCGGCCAGGCCGCGTTGGTAGGCAACTGCGGCAACCGCCGCTCCGATCCGCGCCGAAACCTCGCGGATGCGCGGCAGCGCCGGATAGAGGCTGCCCTGCTTGAGGTCGGCTTCGGTGACCATCTGCGCCAGCGTTTGGGCCGCCGCCATGAACATCTCGTCGGTTATCAGCCGCGCCGCGCTGGCGATCGCGCCCAGCCCGACGCCCGGGAAGATGTAGGAATTGTTGCCCTGGCGCGGCACGAAAGTCTTGCCGTCGATCGTCACCGGATCGTAGGGACTGCCGCAGGCGAACAGCGCGCGCCCGCCGGTGTGACGGTAGGCCTCTTCGGCCGAGCATTCCGCCTTCGAGGTCGGGTTGGAGAGCGCGAAAATGATCGGCTGCTTGTTGATTTGCGCCATCGTGCGCAGCACCTCGGGCGTGAAGGTTCCGCCGACCGCCGCAACGCCGATGATCGCCGTCGGCTTGAGATCTTTTATCGCCGACAGGAAATCGCTGACCGGCGCATGCGCGTGGGCGTAGCGAAGTTTTTGCGCGTTGAGGCCGGCGCGATCCTTGACCACCAGGCCGCGCGAATCGACCAGCCAGATGCGACCGCGCGCCTCGGCTTCGCTGGCGCCGTCCGCCGCCATGGCCGACACCACGAGATCGGCGATGCCGGTTGCGGCTTCGCCGGCGCCGAGGAACAGAATCGTCTGCTCCTTGAGCTTGCCACCGGTCACCCGTAAGGCCGAGAACAAGCCAGCGAGCGCGACCGCCGCCGTGCCCTGGATGTCGTCGTTGAAAGTCGGAATCTTGTCGCGGTATTTGTGCAGCAGGTGGAACGCCGCGTGATTGGCGAAATCCTCGAACTGGATCAGCACGCCGGGGAAGACTTCGCGCGCGGCGGTGATGAACTCGTCCACGAATTCGTCATAGGCCGCACCGGTGAGCCGCTTCTGGCGCAAGCCCACGTAATAGGAATCGGTCAGAAACGCTTCGTTGTTGGTGCCGACGTCCAGCATCACCGGCAGGCAGAGCTTCGGGTGAATGCCGGCGCAGGCCGAGTAAAGCGAGAGCTTGCCGACCGGAATGCCCATGCCGTTGGCGCCGAGGTCGCCGAGGCCGAGGATGCGTTCGCCGTCGGAGACGACGATCAGCTTGGGCGCATAGGGCCAATTGCGCAGCACCGAACGGATGCGTCCGCGGTCGTTCGCGCTCACGAACAACCCGCGCGGGCGCTGAAAGATGTCGCCGAACTTCTGGCAGGCGAGGCCGACGGTCGGCGTGTAGATGAGCGGCTGAATCTCGTCGATATTGTCGGCCACGATACGGAAGAACAGTGCCTCGTTGCGGTCGTGCAGCGCGTTAAGCGCCACGTATTTGTCGAGGTCGTTCGGTAGCTGACGCAGATTTGTCAGCACGCGTTCGGCCTGCGCCTTCATCGAAAGGATATGGGCCGGTAAGAGTCCGCGCAATCCGAGCGCATCGCGCTCTTGATCGGTGAAGCCCGTGCCCTTGTTGAGAAGCGGATCGCGCAAGAGCGCGATGCCGTGCGGATGTTCGGTGCCGGCCGATTGAGCGGCCGTCCGGTCGAGCGTGTTCATGGAAAATTCCCCAACAAGGTCAACATACAAAGACAAGCGATCAGCCTAGCAGCTATTCAAGCCGGCTTCACGTCCGGTCCATGGCAAAACGTTAGCGCAAGCGCCGTGGTTTCATGGAGCTTGGTACTGTCCAACGCGCGTATCCAGCGGCTGATGACGGCGACGACTTTGCACAATGCCGCCTTGGGGGTGTTGAGCTACGTCAAACGTATACCGCCCGGCATATCAGGCATGTTCGCTATGCCGCACGGCAAGGACCGCATCGGCAGCAGAGACCCCGGTGTTAAAGCCGCCATGCGCGGTCGAGAAATCGTCTTTCGAGCAGGCTTCTCCGGCGAAGAACAGCCGCTCGTCGACCGTCGCGGCCAACATGGCGCGGCAATCCGCCATGCCGGGCAGCGCATACGAATACGAGCCGCGCGCAAACGGGTCGGCGCCCCAGCGATGCATATGGATTGGTTTCACGCGGCGCGCAAAGCCGCTGCCGAAGAGGGCGGTCAGCTCCGACACCGCGAAATCAAAGAAGGCCCGCTCGCCCTCGGCTTCCAACGCGGCAGCATGGCTGCCGCCGTAATAGGCCTCGATCATCGGTCGGCCGAACGGGCGAAACTGATAGCTGGCGGTCTCGACGCGGTCGGTGCGCCCGAAGACGCGCGTATTCGGCTCGAACTCGTCGGCATCGGCAAGCGTGATGAACAGCTTATCCGCAAGACCGAGCGGCAAGCCGCGCGCGGCTTTCGTCTTTTGCGGCAGCGTCGGCGAAAACAGACGCTCATTGTCGGCGAGCACAGCGGTCGGCAGCGTCACGATCGCCTGATCGGCGGTGATGACGCCTTTGGTCGTTTCGATCTTCAATCGTCGTCCGCTGTGGTCGATCCGACTGACCGGGGATTCGAGCGCCATGCGCAATTCTGTCCCGGCCGTGGCGATGGTCGCGCCATAGCCCTCGATGACGCTCCAGTTCACATTGGAGTTCTTGGTAATTGATGAAATCGCGGCCAGAAATGCGGCTCAGTTCGGCGCCACTGATATAGGTGCCGACCGCGGTCAGCAGGTTGGTCCAACGGCCGCCCGGCGCGAGCGCGACGGCCGCGGCGACGTCGCCGCCCTTGGCAAGGATCGCTTCGAGACGGTCATAGAGCGCATCCATCGACTTTCGGAAATCTTGCTGCTCATCGAGCGGGAAACGGATCGGCAGCGAAGGCCGCGTCCACGGCGGTGGCGTTTTGTCGATGGTGCGGCCCTGCATCTCCGCGATCTGCGTCCACGGATTGCGATCGGCGGAATGCAGCCAGCCGCAACCAAGGTCGAGGGCGAATCCCGATGCATCGGTAACGGTCCAGGCCCGCCCGCCCAGCCGTCCGCGCGCTTCGATCACCAGGCAATCGATACCCGCCGCGCGCAGCCGCCGGCCGGCCGCAATGCCGGCCGCTCCGCCGCCGATGATCGCGACCTCGGTTTCGCTATTCGTCATAACGGAAGTTAGTCCGTGGCCGTACGCTTCATATGACAATCTTTGCCGCGCAAAGATCTAGTGAAAAGATTGGGAAGGGGAGAAAAAAAAGGAGTGGGCAGGAAGAAAGCGAATTAAAAGCTCTATTCCCCGCCGCCAGCCATCGCCGCGCGGGTCTGCTCGTCGGGTCCGAATTCGTCGGCGCCGTCGATCGCCATCAGCTCGGCCAGCCGGGTGCGCGCGCGGTTGACGCGCGATTTGATGGTGCCGACCGCGCAGCCGCAAATATGGGCGGCTTCCTCGTAGGAGAACCCCGATGCGCCGACCAGAATGAGCGCCTCGCGCTGGTCCGCCGGCAGTTGCGTCAGCGCCTGGCGGAATTC
Source organism: uncultured Alphaproteobacteria bacterium (assembly GCA_963770985.1). Lineage (GTDB taxonomy): Bacteria > Pseudomonadota > Alphaproteobacteria > Rhizobiales > Xanthobacteraceae > Pseudolabrys. Next base: position 241,017 of record CAVYRR010000001.1, read on the forward strand.
GCGAAACTCGACGTGGCCGTATTGCTCGGGCTGCGTTTTCAGGGTCTCGGCATAGCGGCCTTCGCTGTCCTCGACCTCGCGCCGGCGCTTGCGATATTCCGAGCGGAAATGATTGCGCAGGATGGTGAACAGCCAAGCCGACATGTTGGTGCCGGGCTGGAACGAGTTGATATTGGCGATCGCGCGCAACAGCGTTTCCTGCACCAGGTCGTCCGCGCGATCGACGTTCCCGCATAGCGAGATCGCGAATGCGCGGAGGCTTGGCACCGCGCCAAGAACGGCTTTGCGGACCGACTCGTCCATGCGTTACTGCCTGTCCTTGTTTTCGCCGCCATTAATGCGGTCGAGCAACTCGGTGAACCGGTCCGGTACGCCCTGGTTCACGACGTCGTCGTACATGGAGCGGAGTTGCTGACCGAGACGCGCCTGCACCTCGCGACTGAGCTTGGCCGGCTTGGAACTCGGCTTGCGGTTCCGGGGTTCCGCGGTTTCCATTGGTCTTGTTGTCCCACGGGTTTGCGTTCAGTCATCGATCATCCCCAGATCCCCTTGCTCCGTGCCGAGCGCAGGTCCCCCGTCTGCGTGCAAGCAAAACCCCTGAATTGGCAGATGGTTCCACGGAAATGGAACTTTTTTCCACTGTCCACGTTAGGACACTCAAGTAGGCTAGATTGGACTTAGGCTTGATGGATATTGGGGGGCCGTGCCCGTTACGCCGAGGGCCCATTGATTTGGGAGGGAATTTTGTCGACATCTCAATCAGTTGCACAGCATTTGCCTTATCTCAGGCGCTATGCCCGAGCGCTCTCGGGCAGCCAGACCTCCGGCGACGCCTATGTGGCGGCCACCCTTGAGGCCCTGGTCCAGGACCCCAAGGTGCTGGACACCACCGCGTCGACCCGCATCGCGCTCTACAAGTTATTTACGAAGATTTGGAATTCGGTCGCGCTCAACGGCAAGTCGGGCGGCGTCCGTCCATTCAGCCGGTCGAACGACATCTCGGGCAGATCGCGCCGATGCCGCGCCAGGCCTTTTTGCTGGTGTCGCTGGAAGGTCTTTCGGAAGACGACGCCGCCAAGGTGCTGGATATCGACGTGTCGAAGTTGCGCCAGCTGGTCGAGGATTTCGGCCGCGAACTCGCCGCCGAAATCGCCACCGACGTGCTGATCATCGAGGACGAGACCTTCATCGCGCTCGACCTCGAGGGTCTGGTGGAAGGACTTGGCCACCGGGTGCTCGGCGTTGCGCGCACCCATAAAGAGGCGATCGCGTTGGCCAAGGTCAAGCGGCCGGGAATTATTCTTGCCGACATTCAGTTGGCGGACGGCAGGTCGGGGCTCGACGCGGTCAACGAGATGCTGCGCTCGTTCGAGGTGCCGGTGATCTTCATCACCGCCTATCCGGAACGCTTCCTCACCGGCGAACGGCCAGAGCCGGCGTTCCTGATCGCCAAGCCGTTCCAGCCGGCGACAGTATCGGCAGTGCTCAGCCAAGCGCTGTTCTTCGAGCGCAACGCCAAGCGGCGCGAGCGAAAGGCGAGTTAAGCCGATATCGGGATATCGGTTTGGGCCGATATTGGCAATGACCGTATCCATAAGAAAATCCGTTTCAAGCTTGCTGGGCCCGGTGCTCGTGCAGGAAAATGGCACGGGCCGCGGAATTTGACGGAACTGCTGCCGTGGTGCGCGACATGTCGAGCGCAGAGGATACGGAATTGGCCAAGCTGCAGCAGGAATGCCAGCGGCTTGAAGCGCAGGTGAACGCGCAAAGCTGGGAGCTCAGCCTGTTGCGCGCCCGATTTGCGCGCTATGAAACGGCGCTGCGCGGCTCCCAGGTCACCGTCTACACGCAGGATCGCGATCTGCGCTACACCTCGATCAGCAATCCCCTGATGGGACGCGAGATCGAAGATATTCTCGGCCACACCGATGAGGAGATACTGCCGCCGGATGGCGGCGCGGCCGTCATCGCGCTGAAACGGGAGGCGCTCGCGAGCGGCCAGTCGAGACGGGCGGAGGTCGCGCTCGAGGACGGATCCGGCCTGCGCTGGAACGATCTCCATATCGAGCCGCTGCGCAATGAAGCGGGCGAGATCGTCGGCTTGACCTGCGCGTCGGTCGACGTCACCGAACGCAAGGAGGGCGAAGCGCATTTGCGGTTGCTGATGCGCGAGCTGACGCATCGTTCGAAAAACCTGCTGGCGGTGATTCAGGCGATGGCGCGGCAAACCGCCCGTCACGCCGGTTCGATCGACGGATTTCTCAACCAATTCGGCGCGCGATTGCAGGCTTTGGCTGCCTCGCATGATCTGCTTATTCGCGAAAGCTGGCACGGGGCTTCCTTGCGCGAACTCATTCGAATCGCAATTGGTGGCCTATTATCGGCAGCGGCGAAGGGCGAGTCGTCGATCGAACGGTGCGCCGGTCGCGCTCAAGCCGGAGGCGGCGCAAAATCTTGGGCTCGCGTTTGCACGAATTGGCGGTCAACGCCGCGAAATTTGGAGCTCTTTCGGTGCCGCAAGGGCGCGTGTCGATCACCTGGGCGCTGCGTGGCAATGCAATCGAGCTGGATTGGCGCGAGCATGACGGTCCGAAGGTGAAGATCAGGCGTAAGAAAGGGTTCGGTAGCATGGTGATCGAGCGCAATCTCGCCCGCGCGCTCGACGCCAAGGTCGACCTGACCTTCGAACCCGGACGGGTTGCGCTGCCACATCGTGATTTCGGCGAGCCAGATTCTCGCCGCCCGTTGAGCGCGGGAACGAAGGGACGTCGATGGAACCTTTCGCAGGGCCGGACGTTATTGGGTAATGTCAATCAAAACGTGGAGTTTGACATGCATAGGCGTCTGAGCGCTTTCGCCGCCCTGGCGGTTGTCGCGGCGGTGGCGTTGCCTGCGTCGACGATGGCCCAGTCGGGAGCCGACGAAAGCCGGCACGTTGACCTGCGATATTTCGGCCGGCATCGGCCTGATCATCACGTCGAAAAAGGAAGTCACCTGCATGTTCACGCCGTCGTCAGCCGGGACCGCGTGAGGTCTATACCGGGTCGATCAGCAAATTCGGCCTCGATCTCGGCGCTACCGCCGGCGGCGAGATGGTCTGGGCGGTCTATGCGCCGACGAACCGCAAATTCGGCGCGCTGGCCGGCCACTACGGCGGCGCCAGCGCCGAAGCAACGGTCGGCGCCGGCGTCGGCGCCAACGTCCTGGTCGGCGGCTCGAATCGCACCGTGACCTTGCAGCCGGTGTCGGTGCAGGGGCAGGCCGGCCTCAATCTGGCAGTCGGCGTCGCCGGAATTCGATCTGCGCCCGGCACGGTAATTTTCGTGAGCCCTGCGAAACTGCGCGGCCGCCCTTGTTCGAAGGGCGGCGTTTTTTTGCGCACGTGCTGACCGTCAGCCGAAGGTGAAGGCGTCGTGATAGGCGCCCTGCACCTGACCGCCTGGCACCGGCCCGCCGCCGGGCACGTGCACCATGTTGCCGATCACCGCGCAGGTCGCGCCATGCAGGCCATGACGCGGGATCGCCATCGGCGTGCCAGCTTCCCAAGTATCGGTCTTCGGGTCGTAGATTTCATTGGTGCCGAACACTTTGCCGGTCGCCTCGCCGCCGAACACCACGATCTTGCCGTTGATGTAGACGCAGGACGGGCCCGCTGCGCGCCGTCGGCAATGGCGCGCGGAACGACCAGCCGTCGGTTTTCGGATCGTAGACGGCATTTAGGCTTGTGTTGAAGTCGTAGCAATCCATGCGGCCGGCGATGGCGTGGATTTTCCCGTCCACCACCGCGACGCCCATGTGGTCGCGCTGGCCGACGAAAGGCTGCGTGCCGGTCGAGCCGCGCATGCTGGCGCGGTCGGATATTTGTTGGTCTCCGGATCGTAGACCTCGTGCCATTCGACCGAGCGCACGTCGCGGCCGCCGAGCAGGTGGATTTTGCCGTCGAGCACGATCGCGGAGATGGCGCCGCGCGGGCGCGAAATCGGCGCAATAGGCGCCCACTGGTCGGTCGCAGTGTCGTAGACGAAGCACTTGGAATGCGGGCAGCGGTTCTGCTCGACGAAACCGCCGAAGGTGTAGATCTTCGTCCCGATCGAGACGCCGGCGACGTGGTTGCAAGGATGCGGGAAGGGCGCCTTCAGCGACCAGGATTTGCTCGCCGGATCGTAGACCTGATGGAAGTTCTGATCGACGCGGTGCTTGGCATAGCCGGCGATGGAGTGAATTTTGCCCTGGCATTCGATCACGGCGTGCTCGCCGGTGGGGATCGGCATCCGCGGCATCTCGACCCATTGGCCCGGGTTGGCGGCTTTCGGCGCGACGCTTGTCATGTAGCGCTGCTTCTCGACGGTTTTAGGAATGTCGGTGACGGTCTTGTCGTTGAGACCGAGAAAGAGCGGAAGTTCTTCTGCCATGATGAACCTCAGCTTTGGTAAGCTCGGGACGGCGTCCCGCAATAATTTCTTGGTGAGCTCGACGCCCTCGCGCGCGACGTCGTAGGGCGAGCGCGCCCATTGCTCGGGGTTGGGCGCCTCGTAGGAGAGGTAGCCCGGTGTAGCCCTTCTCGGCCAACAGGCCGAGCATCTCGCGCCATTTGACGACGCCCTTGCCGGGCGGCAGCCGGTCGGTCGGCCGGCGCACGCCGGTCACCGGATTGGGCGAGAGGTCGCTGTACTGGAAGCAGTAGATCTTGTCGGCCGGGCACGCTCTCGAAGCCGCGGCCGCCGGCGCCGCTGCGCGTGAAGTGATAGGCGTCGATCAGATAGCCGCAGTTCGGCTTGTTGGCGCCTTCGATCAGTTCGGTCAGCACGCCGAGGCTGTTGAGCACGTCGTGCTGCGAATTGAATTCGATGGCGAGCTTCAACTTGTATTCGGCGGCGATATCGCCGGCCTCGCGCAGATATTTGTATCGCGTCCTTGATCGGGCCCTGCACCTGACCGGGCGCGCTCATCAACATGTCGCAACCGAGCGCGACCGCGTTCTCACAGCTCTCACGGAACACCTTGAACAGTCTCGTACTCTCATCGCCGGTCGCGAACAGCCAGCCGTATTCGACACCCAGCACGCCGATCGGGATGCCGGCCTTCTTGATCAGATCGAGCACTTGCGCGTTCGACATGCCGGCATCGAAGCAGCGTTTGAAATCGGTGCGGCGCAACTCGACGGCGTCAAAGCCGCCTTGCTTTGCCGCGTCAAGCGCGGTGGCGAGCGGCGTGGTGTCGATCGTCCACATATGCAGAGCGAGACGCCCGAATTTGTCCGGCATGGTCGGTCAGTGTCCTTCGTACTGGAGAATATAAAGTCCTGCATTGGTGTCGGTCAGATACATCAATCCGTCCGGATCGACAAAGACATCGCAGGACTGGATCACCTTGGCGGGGTTCGGCCGCTGGTCGACGATTTTCTCCGGCGGTGGCGGCACGAAATAGCCGACCTGCTTGGGCTCGAAGGCATTGCGGATGTCGTACACGCGCAAGCCGGCATTGTGATAGGTGGCGAAGATTGTGTCTTCCGTCTGCAGTGCGCCCGGCCGGTTCTCATGCAGATTGTGCGGCCCGAATTTGGCGCCCTTGGCGCAGAAATCTTCTTCCGCCGGCGTCGGCAGCGTCGCGATCGACACCGGATTTGCCGGTTCGCGCACGTCGATCACCCAGGTATAGGCGAGACCATTGGCACAATTCGCCGAGGTCGCCTCGTCGGCGAGCACCAGCAGCTTGCGGCCCGGCAGCGGCAGCGGCGTGTGCGCGCCGCCGCCGAACGGCGGCGAGAAATTACGGTGACTGAGCAGCTTCGGGTTTACCGGATCGCTCAGATCGTGAATGGTGAAGCCGCCGTCGCGCCAAGCGGCATAGCCCATATTTCCCGCGTTGATGAGATGATGCAGCGCCGTGCGCTTGCCGAAAGATACGGGCGGCGTCTCGCCGCCGGCGCGATGCATGCCCGGCAGCCACCAGCGACCGGCGAGCCGCGGCTTTGTCGGGTCCGACACATCGATCACCGCCAGGACGTGATCGATGAAACCTTCGAAATGTACCGAGACATAGGCGTAGCACGCCGCCAACCCACCAGATGCGATGCGCGCCAAGACCGGCGGTGTTGAGAAAGCCGATCTCACGCGGCTGGGCCGGCTGCGAGACATCGAACACGCGGATGCCGGCGCCGAACGGCTGTTCGGTCTGCACGGAATCGGCCAGCGACTTGCCGTAGTAGTCGGCTTGGCTGGCGTATTGCTGCATGGCCCAGATATTCGGGCCGTTCACCGCCAGCAGGATGTCGCCGTGGATCTGTAAGTGATGCGAGCGCGTGTTCTTCGGCGCCGCGACGAACGCGACGGTCTTGGGATTGAGCGGATCGCGCACGTCGACGACGGTGAAGCCGTCGCTGAACATGTGGCCGATAAAGGCGTGACCCTTGTGCAAGATAATCTGCACGCCGTCCGGTCGTCCGCCCTGATCGCAACGCGACACAAAACGGATATTCATGGCGCGGGCGCCGGGAAGGGGAGCGGTCATGTGGGTCAGACTATCAAATTGCCGGTCTGAATTGGCGAGGCCCGGCCCGGCATCGCGCCGGACCGGGCCCCGCAGTTTGTAAACGCGGATCAGCCCGTCGGCGGGGCGATTTCGTCGAGCCCTCGTTGCCTGGCTTCCGGGCCCAGCTGGGTGACCGCGCCGGCGGCGATCATCAGCACGATGGCCAAGCACACGAACACCGTGGTGAGGCCATAGCCGGTCTGCATCCACAGGATGGCCGGCACGATGAAGGCCGTGGCGAGACGGCCGACGCCGGCGGCCCAGCCAAATCCCGATGCCCGCGCGTTGGTCGGGAACACTTCCGAGGCAAAGATCTGCATCGAGTTGCCGGCGACCTGGATGAAGAAGATCATCACGAAGCCGGCGACCAGCAACTGGGTATCGCTCGCCGCATTCGCGAAGACGATCGCCATGATGCCGGCGCAGATGAACGCGCAAACCGATGTGATCTTGCGGCCGTATTTGTCGAGCGCATACATCATGAACAGGCTCGCGCACGGCACCGCCAGCGTCATGCCGAAGGTGTAGGTGAGCGACTTGGTGATGGTGAAGCCCTTCGCGGTCATGATGTTCGGCAGCCAGGTGCCGAGACCGATCGCGACGCCGAAGAACGCCGAGAAGCAGATCATGCCGGCGATGACGCGCGTCGGGAACTGCGAGAACACGACGTGCGAACGGATCGGTCTTGGTGTCGCTCGCGGCGTCGGTGGTGAGCGGCTCCTTCGGCCCGGCGATGCCCATGCCTGGCCAGCACGTCGAGCGCTTCCTTGCCGCGGCCGTGCGTCGCCAGATAGCGCGGCGATTCCGGCAATACGAAGCGGAACACCCAGACGATCAGCGCGCCGATGCCGATCACGATCCACACGCCGCGCCAGCCGATCGAGTCGCGGAAGGCAAGCGTGAAGAGCGCGGCGATCGGCCATACGCAGGCGCCGCCGATGAAGTGCACGATCGCCAGGATGCGGCCGCGGATGCGCTTGGGCGAATATTCGCCGGCATAGGCGAACGCGAGCGGCTGCTCGCCGCCGAGACCGAGGCCGGCGACGAAGCGTGCCGCGGCGAGCCAAGTCACGCGTCGGCGCGAGCGCGCCGAGGATGGTGAAAGCGCCGAACAGCAGCAGGTTGAACTGATAGACCGTCTTGCGGCCCCAGCGGTCGCTGAATTCGCCCTGGCCGATGCCGCCGAGGAACATGCCGAAGACCGTGGCGCTGCCGATGATGGCGGCCTCCGGCCCGGTCGCGAATTTGGTTGCGATCATGTCCGGGATCAGCGAGCCCAGGACGATCAGGTCGATGACGTCGAAGAAATAACCGGCGGCGATCAGCGCGACGACTTTGACATGAAGCGGCGATATTTTCGCGTCGTCCAACGCGTTGCCGACAAATCCCTCAATTGTTTGAGCCACGGCGTTGTCCCCCTATCCCGTTTATAATTCGTGCTTATGCGGCACCCGGTAAGAATGATCCACAAACGGACCGTTGCCTAGCCCAATTTCGTGGGACCGCGAACGATCGGGTTGGATAAGTTGTGGCAATTTCGATTGGTGAAAAGCCGCGCAATTGGCTGGGGGACCTGGATTCGAACCAAGATTTCTCGGAGTCAGAGTCCGATGTTCTACCGTTGAACTATCCCCCAGCAGAGCCGGGCGCGATGGCGGTCGAAATAGCCCGCCGCCTCAGTGCCGGAGGCCCCTGACATGGGGCAATTCGGCGGATTTGACAAGTCTGCCCCCACGAAGCGGGGATATCAGTCCGCCCGGCGCGGCCGCGATACCACCGTCACGATGGCGATCAGGGCGAACGCCGCCACAGCCAAGAACACCAGCTTCGGGCTGCCGTGGTCCATGATGGCGCCGAAAATCAGCGGCGAAATGATGCCGCCGATATTGAATCCGGTGGTGACGAAACCGAACACCTTGCCGAACGAGCCGGGCGGGGTGACCTCGCGCACGATCATGTCGCGCGAGGGCATGATGACGCCCGAGCAGAAGCCCGCGGCCGACATCGCCGCGATCAGCGCCAGCGAATTAAGGTCGAATTGCCCGACCAGCGCGATGAACAGCGCGATCCCAGCCAAGCCGGCGGTTGCCACCAGCCCGTGGCGCTTGGTGCGGCCGACCAGCACGCCGCCGATCAGCACGCCGATCGCCGACAGCAGCAGGTTGCCGGTGAGCGCCGCATTGGCGGTGGTCAGTGAGGTTCCATAGAGCGCGCCGAATGCGACCACGGAATAGTTGTATGTGCCGCCGCTCATCATCGCGAGCAGCACGAAGAAGACGAGATTGAGCAGGATCGCCGGCGAGAGCAAAAGCCGCCATCCGGCCGCGCCGTCGGCGTCTTCGTCGCGCCGCGCGGGGTCTGTCTTGATTTCCGGGGTATCGCGCAGCGCCAGCAGCACCGCCGCAACCGCGAAGCCGAGCATACCGGCGCCGATAAAGGCGCCGCGCCAGCCCCACAGGCTCTGCATCATCAAGAGGCTCGCCGGCGCCACCGCCGATCCCAGCATGCCGGCGAAGGTGTGCACCGAGAAAACCTGGCCAATACGGTCGGCGGGGACGTGGTGCGAGAGCAGCGCATAGTCGGCCGGGTGGTAGACCGTATTGCCGACGCCGGCGAGCGCGAACATCGCCACCATCACCCAGAATGAATCGACCAGTCCTGCGACCGTGAACGCAGTTGCGCCGATCACCAGCCCGGCGATTAACAGAATGCGCGCGCCCAGCCAGTCGACCAGAAATCCGACCGGCGTTTGCAGCACGGTCGACACGACGTTGAAGGCGGCAAGCGCGACCCCGATCTCGGTATAGCTCACGCCGTATTCCGCGCGCACGAAGGGCAACAGCGGCGCCAGCAGCAGGATGTAATAATGCGAGACGAAATGCGCCGCGCTGACCGCGCCGACAATGCGCGTGTGCGGCGCGCGGCTTTCGCGCAAAATTTCGGTCGCTTGCGTCATAACTGGTAGGCGAATCCCGATAAGGCCGCGGACTATGACCCGACCGGGCGCGCCAATCCAGCGCGTTTTCAGGGGGTTGCCTATGTGCGTCACGCGGTTCCGCAGTGCGAAAAGCCGCCGTATCGACGCCGTCAATTCTGCATAAACACAAACAAGTGTGACATCGCACCAGGGGACGCGGTGTTTATGCAGGTGTAGAGTTTCGGCATCAGCAAAAACGCCGGCGAACCAACTGCCGCGCATTACTTGGGAAGAGACATCGCATGATCACCATCACCGTCAACGGGAAGGCGCACCAGCTCGACATCGAGCCGGAGACGCCACTGCTCTGGGTCATTCGCGACGAAATCGGATTGACCGGCACCAAATTCGGCTGCGGCATTTCTATGTGCGGCGCCTGCACCGTGCATGTGAACGGCGAGGCCGTGCGCTCCTGCGGCATCCAGGTCGGCGACGTCGCCGGCAAGACCATCACCACCATCGAGGGCCTGTCGCCCGACAGCAAGCATCCGGTTCAGCAGGCCTGGTTGGCCGAAGATGTCCCGCAATGCGGCTACTGCCAGTCCGGACAGATCATGGCGGCGGTGGCGTTCCTCAAGGAGCATCCCAAGCCGAGCGACGCCGACATCGACAACAATCTCAGCAATATCTGCCGCTGCGGCACCTATGTCCGCATCCGTAGTGCGATCCATCGCGCCGCGGCGATGATGAAGACATGAGCGGGAGAGCACCATGAACGAAATCGTCAACACGTCCGTCACCCGCCGCCAGTTCGTCGTCACCTCGGCTACCGCCGCCGGCGGCTTGGCCATCAGCGTGGCGTTTCCCGGTCTCGCCGAGGCGGCCGCGATCGGCGCGCAAGCCTGGGGCGCCGGCAGCGATCCGCACGACGTCAACGCCTTCCTCGCCATCGCGCCGGACGGCGGCATTCTGATCCGCTCGCCGCACCAGGAGATGGGGCAGGGCGCCATCACCGCGCTGCCGATGATCGTCGCCGAAGAACTGGAATGCGACTGGTCGAAGGTGAAGGTCGAACATGCCTCGGCCGGCGCGTAACCTGCGCGAAAAGGACGTCTACGGCGACATGGCCACGGTCGGCAGCCGCGGCGTGCGCACCTCGTGGCAGATGCTGCTGCAGGCCGGCGCCAGCGCGCGCGTGCGGCTGGTCGCAGCGGCGGCGCAGCGCTGGAACGTGCCCGACGCCGAATGCGAGGCCGCCAACAGCAAGGTCACGCATAAGAAGTCCGGCCGCAGCCTCGATTACGGCGCACTCGCCGCCGATGCCGGCAAGATCAAGCTCGACAAGGAGCCGGCGATCCGCACGCCCGACCAGTTCAAGCTGATCGGCAAGACGCTGGCGCGGCTCGACACGCCGCTCAAGATCAACGGCTCGGCCAAGTTCGCCATCGATACGCAGGTGCCGGGCATGGTCTATGCCGCGATCAACGCCTGCCCGGTGCCGGCGGCAAGCTCAAAAGCGTCGACAGACGCTCCGGTCAAAGGCCGCCGCGGCGTGTTGCAGGTGGTCAAGCTCGACAACGCCGTCGCCGTGGTCGCCGACCGCTTCTGGCGCGCCAAGGAGGCGCTGGCGCTGCTCAAGCCGGAATGGGACATCGGCGAGGCCGGCAAGACCGACAGCGCGCAATTCGCCAAGCTCTATCGCGACGCGCTCGACGGCCAGATGGCGAGCGCACGCAACGACGGCAATGTCGACGGCGCATTCGCCAAAGGCGGCAAGATCGTCGAGGCGACCTACGAAGCGCCGCATCTCGCGCATGCGCACGATGGAGCCACTCAACGCCACGGTGCATCTGCAGGGTGACAAGCTCGACGTCTGGCTCGGCTCGCAAGCGCCGATGCGCACCCTCCAGCTGGCGGTCGCCGCTTCGGGCCTCAAGCCCGAGCAGATCGAGATCCATAACTGCTTCCTCGGCGGCGGGTTCGGACGGCGCTCGATCAACGACGAAATGCGGCAGGCGATCCTGGTCGCCAAGCAGGTCGGCAAGCCGGTCAAGCTGGTGTGGACCCGCGAAGAGGACATGACGCAGGACCGCTACCGTCCGCAGGCCGCGGTGCGCATGAAAGCTTCGCTCGGCGCCGACGGCATGCCGACCGCCTTCGATGCCAGGATTGCGGTCGGCTCGATCTTCCGGTCGATCGGACGAGGCGCGCCTGCAAACGGTGTTGAAGCGCAGGCGGTCGAAGGCTTCACCAACATCCCCTATGCGATTCCCGCTTTGCGCATCGGCTGCATGCTGAAGAACACGCATGTGCCGGTGATGTTCTGGCGCTCGGTCGGCTCCTCGCAGAACGCCTTCTTCGTCGAGAGCTATGTCGACGAGCTGGCGCAGGCGGCGGGCCAAGATCCCTACAAGTTCCGCCGCACGCTGCTGGCGGGCAAATCCGACTTCCTCGGCGTGCTCGACAAGATCGCCGAGAAAAGCGACTGGGGCAAACCGCTACCGGCGGGCCGCGGCCGCGGCATCGCCATCCACGAATGCTACGGCTCGATCATCGGCCAGGTCGCCGAGGTGACGGTCAGCCAGAAAGGCGAAGTGCGGGTCGACCGCGTGGTCGCCGCGGTCGACTGCGGGCACGTGGTCAATCCCGGCATCGTCGAAGCGCAGATCGAGAGCGGGGTGATCTACGGTCTTTCCGCGGCGCTCTACGGAGAGATCACCATCAAGGACGGCCGCGTCGAGCAGAGCAATTTCGACGACTATCAGGTCGTATCCCTGGCCGACACGCCCAAGATCGAGGTCTATCTCGCGCTCTCCGGCGGCTCGAAATGGGGCGGCATCGGCGAGCCCGGCACCGCGGCCACCGCGCCCGCGGTCGCCAATGCGGTGTTCGCGGCCACCGGCACGCGCGTGCGCTCGCTGCCGCTCAAGAACGTGAAGCTGTCGGGACCGGTCTAGGTTCTTCTTTCGTCATCGCCGGGCTTGTCCCGGCGATCTCACTTGGGCGGGCAAAGTGCGTCACTAAGCCGGATGACCGGGTCAAGCCCGGCCATGACAGAACAATTGTGCGCTAAGCTTATTTGCGCTTCGCCTCCTGGATCGCCTGCCAGATGCGCGCAGGCGTCATCGGCATTTCCAGATGTCGAATGCCAAACTCGGACAGCGCGTCGATCACCGCATTGGCGATCGCGGGAAGCCCGCCGGACGTGCCGGCTTCACCGCAGCCTTTGGCGCCGATCGGATTGGTTTTCGTGGGCACCGGATGGTTCGCTACGTCGATCATCGGTGCATCGTGCGCGCGCGGCATGGCGTAATCCATGAACGAGCCGGTGACCAACTGGCCGTCGGCGTCGTAGACCGCGCCTTCGAGCAGCACTTGGCCCAGCCCCTGCACAACGCCGCCTTGGATTTGGCCCTCGACCAGCATCGGATTGATCACGGTGCCGAAATCGTTGACCGAGGTGTATTTCACGGCGCGGGTCAGCCCGGTGTCCGGATCGATTTCCACTTCGGCGATATGAACGCCATTCGGATACGTGCCGGGGACTTGCTCCGTGACATGCGTCACATCGAGCGAAGCGGGAACGCCTTCCGGCAGCGTCAAGCCGCCGCGCAAACGTTCCGCCAGAGCCATGATGTCGATCGTGTGGTCGGTGCCGGCAACGACAAAACGCCCGCTTTTGAATTCGATGTCGCCTGCGGAGGCTTCGAGGACATGCGCCGCGATCTGCTTGCCGCTCTCGATAACTTTTTCTGACGCCTGCGCGATCGCCGTGCCGCTCAGCATGGCCGAGCGCGAACCGCCGGTGCCGCCGCCGGTGACGAGCTGATCGCTGTCGCCTTGCACCAGGCGGATGCGGTCGAACGGGATGCCGAGCTTTTCGGTGAGCACCTGCGCAAACGCCGAGGCGTGTCCTTGCCCATAGTCGAGCGTGCCGGTGACGATCGTCACCGTGCCGTCGGCATTGAACCGAATGGCGGCCTGTTCCGCGGTCATCGCTGCAGTGGTTTCGACATAACAGGCCAACCCAAGCCCGCGCAGCTTGCCGGCGCGCTTGCTCGCGCGCTTGCGCCGCTTGAAGCCTTTGACGTCGGCGCGCGCCAGCGCATCCTTAAACAGGCCGGGAAAATCGCCGCTGTCATAGACCATGCCGGAAGCCGACTTGAACGGCATCTCGCGCGCTTTGATGAAATTGCGACGCCGCAACTCGAACCGGTCGATGCCGAGCTGGGCGGCGGCATAATCCATCGTGCGCTCCATGTTGAAGGCGCCTTCCGGCCGCCCGGCGCCGCGATAGGCCGACACCAGCACCGTGTTGGTGAACACGCATTGGGTCGCAACCTCGAGCAAAGGCGTGCGATACATGCTGACGATGTTTTTGGTCACATTGACGGTCGGCAGTAGCGGGCCGAAGGCAGCGCAATAGCCGCCCAGATTACCGTAGCCGGAAAGCCGGACCGCCTGGATCAAGCCGTCGCTGTCGAAGGCGACTTCGACCGTCATGTCATAATCGCGGCCGTGGTGGTCGGATACAAAGCTGCCGGAGCGCTCGTCGGTCCATTTCACCGGCCGGCCCAGCGCGCGGGCGCCGTGCAGGATGCAGACATATTCCGGATAGACCGCAGCTTTCATCCCGAACGAACCGCCGACATTGCCGGTGATCACGCGCACCTTGGCGGCGGGCGCGCCCAGGATGTCCATCAGGGCGGTCTTAAGCCCAAACACGCCCTGACTGCATGACGTCAACGTCCACTTTTCGTTTTTGCCGTCGAATTCGCCGATGGCCGAACGCGGCTCGATGGTATTCACCACCAGGCGCTGATTGATCAGCGGCAAACGCACGACGTGCGCCGCCGTGGCGAAGGCTTCGGCGACCTTGTCCTTGTCGCCATAGTGATAATCGAGCGCGATATTGCCGGGCACGGCATCCCAAAGCTGCGGCGCGCCAGGCTTGACCGCTTCGCACGCGCGCATCACCGCGGGCAGCGGCTCGATGTCGAGTGTCACCGCTTCGGCGGCGTCCTTGGCTTGCGCGACGGTCTCCGCGATCACGCAGGCGACCGGATCGCCGACGTAGCGCACTTTGTCGCCAGCGAGCGCCGGCCGCGGCGTATAGCGGATCGGCGAGCCGTCGCGGCTCTTGAGCGGCAGGTTGCATTTGAGCCCGCCGTAGCCGGTCAGATCAGCCGCGGTATAGACCGCGAGCACGCCCGGCATCGCCTTGGCCGCAGCCGTGTCGATTGAGCGGACAACGCCGTGGGCAACGCTGCTGCGCACCATCGACGCATAGGTTTGCCCGGTGCGGTGGGTGTCGTCGGTGTAACGGCCTTCACCGCGCACCAGCGTCGGATCCTCGCTGCGGCGAACCGGCTGACCGATGCCGAATTTGGTCAGCGAAAGCGCAGTTTCGGTGGTTTGGTCATCCATGCCGGGGTTTTTGCAAGTCGTTTTCAGGGAAAACATCAAATACGGCAGGCCGGCCGCTTCGACAAGAATAGCTTTCAAGCATGAGGGTTGCGTGGGCTACGGGCGCTGTTAGACTTTTCGGCGATTGAGGGAACAATTGCCGCGCCCGAGCAGCGCTAGGAGGCGACCGGGGACGGCAGGAAGGTTTAGACAGATGAGTGGCGAGGCCGGGGATGTCCCGGGCCTCGACCCCGCTATCAATCGGGTGCCGCAGGGGCGGTCTCGGTGGGGTCGGCGGTCGCCTGGACGATTCGATGGCGGCTTGGGCAGCGATCGCGGCGGGGCGAGCTACGCCGCGCTCGATCTCGGCACCAATAATTGCCGCCTGCTGGTGGCGCGGCCGTCCGGCGACGGTTTCCGCGTCGTCGATGCATTCTCCCGCATTATCCGGCTCGGCGAGGGCGTTTCCACTTCAAAGCGTATCAGCGAAGCGGCGATCGAGCGTGCTATCGCCGCGCTCACCATCTGCCGTAACAAGATGAAGAACAAGGGCGTCACTCGCTTCCGCCTGATCGCGACCGAGGCCTGTCGCTCGGCCGAGAACGGCGAGGATTTCCGCGTCCGCGTTGCGCGGGAGGTTGGCCTCGAGCTCGAGGTGATTGATCGTGAAACCGAGGCGCTGCTCGCCGCCACTGGCTGCACGACGCTGATCGATCCGCAGGCCGAAGGCGCGGTGCTGTTCGATATCGGCGGCGGCTCCTCCGAACTGGTGCGGCTCGAGCGGTCGCAGCAGAGCCGCGGCGGACCGCCGCTGCCACAGATTCGTGGCTGGATCTCGTTGCCGCACGGTGTCGTGACGTTGGCCGAACGCTATGGCGGCATCACCATCACCCCGGAAATCTACGAGGCGATGGTGGCGGAGGTGGCGGCGATGATCGCGCCGTTCGCGCGCGAGCACGGCGGCGACGACTTGCGCGGCGTCCATATGCTGGGGACCTCCGGCACGGTGACGACGATCGCCGGCGTGCATCTCAATCTCAAGCGCTACGACCGCAACCGCGTCGACGGCTGCTGGATGAGCGCGCCGGAAATCAATGCGGTGCTCGAGAAATTGCTGGCCATGAGTTACGATGATCGGGTGGCAAGCCCCTGCATTGGCGCCGAGCGCGCCGATTTGGTACTCGCCGGCTGCGCCATCCTGGAAGCGATCCGCCGCGCCTTCCCATGTCCGCGTCTGCGGGTCGCCGACCGCGGCCTGCGCGAAGGCATGCTGGTGCAGATGATGCGCGAGGACGGCGTGTGGGGCGGCGGCAATCAGGCGGCGCTATCGTGACGACGCGCGGCAAAGGCGGGGCTCCGCGCGCCTTGAAGGTCCGCGTCAAGACCAGCAAGCGCCGCAAGCAGTCCTCCAATTTGTGGCTGGAGCGCCAGCTCAACGATCCTTACGTCGCGCGCGCCAAGCGCGAAGGCTTTCGCTCGCGCGCCGCGTTCAAGCTGATGGAGATCGACGACAAAGCGCGCTTTTTGAAGAAAGGTGTGCGCGTGATCGACCTCGGCGCTGCCCCCGGCGGTTGGAGCCAGGTGGCGGCCAAGCGCGTCAGCGCGCAAGGGCGCGTCGTGGCGATCGATTTGTTGCCGATGGACGCCATCGCCGGCGTCGATTTCGCGCAGCTCGATTTTCTCGATCCCGCCGCGCCGGACAAACTGAAAGCCATGCTGGGCGGGCCGGCAGACGTGGTGCTGTCCGACATGGCGGCGAACGCCACCGGCCACGCCAAGACCGATCACCTGAAGATCATGGCGCTGGTGGAAGCCGCAGCGGAATTTGCTGACGAAGTGCTGGCCCCCGGCGGCACGTTCCTCGCCAAGGTGTTGCAAGGTGGCACCGAGGCCGCGCTACTCGCCGTCCTCAAGCGCGATTTCAAAAGCGTGAAGCACATAAAGCCGGCGGCAAGCCGTTCCGATTCGGCCGAGCTCTATCTATTGGCGACGGGTTACCGCCGGTCGTCTTGATGCCACGAGCCTTCCGGCCAGACGTCGGTGAAGAGCAGGCCGCGGCGCGGCGTTCCATAGCTGCGGCGCGCTTCTTCGTTATAGTAGGCGCGACGGCGCGCCTCTTCGGCACGGGCATAGTGCCGGCGTCGGTCGGCTTCGCGCATGGCGCGCCGCGTGTGTTCATGCCGCTGCAACGATTTCGTCGTCTTTTCGTCCGGCGCGGCGTCGATTTTAGACTCGGGCGGTTTGTTCTGTAGCGCTTCGTGCGCCTGCGGTATTGCGGCCGCTTGCTTGGGCGCCTGAGACGGCTGTGCCGGCGTTTCGATGGCGATGGCGGCGGTCTTGCTCGGCTCCTTTGCAACTTGACTGGCTGCTGGTTGGGCGGCGGTCCTGACGGCGGCTTCCGCCTCCAGCTTCTTTTGCGCAGCCAGCCGCTCTTCTTCCTGCTTCTTCTGTTCGGCCAACTGCATGGCCTGCCGCTTGGCATCACGCTCGGCCATTTGCCTTTCTAGCTGCCTCTTTTCTTCTTCGGCCAGCTTCTGTTCCCGCTTCATCTGTTCTTCGACCAGCCGGATCTGTTCCTGCTTTTTCTGTTCAGCCAGCTTCTGTTCCTGTTGCTTCTTCTGCTCTTCCGCCAGCCGAAGCTCTTCCTGCTTCTTCTGCTCGGCGAGTTTTTGTTCCTGCTGCTTCTTTTGCTCTTCAGCCAGCCGGAGCGCCTCCTGCTTCTTCTGCTCGGCCAGCTTCTGTTCCTGTTGCTTCTTCTGCTCTTCCGTCAGCCGGAGTTCTTCCTGCTTTTTCTTTTCGGCCAAGTTCTGTTCTTGCTGCTTCTTCTCTTCGGCGAGTTTCAACTCCTGCTGCCGGCGTTGTTCGGCGGTGGCATGCGCCAACGCCTCGCGGCTCGCGCTCATGCTGGCGTCGCGCTCGATCGCCTTGTTGTAGTCGACGATCGCTTTGACGCTCTGACCCTGCTGTTCGTAGGCGAAACCACGCTGGTAATAAGCTTGTGCGTTCTTGGGGTCGATTTGGATGGCGCGATCGAGATCGTCGATGGCCTTGGCAAAGCTCTTGTCCCGGATCAGCGCCGCGGCGCGTGCGCGCAGAGCGGCAGGATTTTTCGGCTCACGGCTGATCGCGGCATCGTAGTCGGCGATGGCGGCAACCGTCTCGCCATTGGCCTGTTTGATCTGCGCACGTTCAAGCAGGCTCGCCACGTCGTCCGGCTCGCGCGATAGCACCGCATTCAGGTCCGCGAGCGCCAGACCTGTATCGCCCTTGGCCTGATAGATCGCGGCACGTGCCCGATATAGTCCAGCGCCGGCTGCGCCAAGGGTGATAGCGCGGTTCAGATCGGCCAGCGCATGGTCGCTATCGGATTTCGCCAGATAGACCTGACCGCGTTCGCTATAGGCCAGCGCGTTCTTGGGGTCGGCTTTGATCGCCCGGTCGAGATCGGTCAGCGCGCGGTCATATTGCTTCTTGCGGGCGAAGGCCGCGCCGCGCAACGCGAAGGCGGCCGGACTGTTGGCATCGAGCTTGTTGAGGGCGTCGACATCATGCAGTACGCCGTCGATATCACCGTCTTGCAGCCGCAGCGTGCCGCGCAAAGCCAGGTAATCGGCCTGCGAGGAAATTTTGATCGCGCGGTTGATATCAGCCAGCGCGCGCTTGCGGTCGCCCTTCTGATCGTAGGCATGCGCCCGCAAGGCATAAGTCGCGGCGCGCTTCTGATCGGCGGCGATGGCGCGGTCGTAGACCGCGATGGCCTTGGCGAAATCGTCCTTCATCGTCCAGATCGCGGCCTGCGCGCGATATGCGTCGATGGTTTTCGGATCGAGCCGCTCCGCTTCCGCGTAATCGGCGAGTGCGCGCTCAAAATCGCCGCTGTCCTGCCGGGCGTGCCCGCGCAGCATGAAATTCGCCGCGCTCGGCTCTATCTGCAAGGCGCGATCGAAGTCGGCAAGCGCGCGGATGTAATCGCGCTGGCGCAGATAGAGCTGGCCGCGGCCGCCATAGAGGCGGGCACCGCCGGCGCCAAGGCTAATCGCCTTTTGATAATCCCCAAGCGCCCCGTCGACATAGCCGAGGTCGCGCCGCACGGTGGCGCGGTTAACGTAAGGCGAAGGCGAATTGGGATCGAGCTTGATGGCGGTGTCGTAGTCGGCCATCGCCTGGCCGTAATTGCCGCGCGCATACCAGGCATTGCCGCGGTTCAGGTAAGCCAGCGCGAAATCGGGTGCGAGCGCGATCGCCTGGTTGAGGTCGGCAATCGCGTGGGCGATGTCGCCGCGATCGAGATATGCGAGCCCGCGCAGTTCATAGGCGACGCCTTCCTGCTTGCCGTGCAGGCTTCCCGAACCGAGCATGTGAGTGCAAGCGACGATCCGCTGTTCGGCGAGACTTTCGGTCTGGGTGGCGCACATGCGCGCATCGCGCGACTGCGCCTGGGCGGGACCGGCAAACAATAAAGCGGCAGCCAACGCCGCGAGCGAAACGGCTCCGAGCAGCCGTGGTGGCTGGGTCCGACGCATAAACCTTACCCTTCCGCTTAAGCGCTCCTCGCGCGGAAAATACGAGATGGGCCAACGAGTTGTCCAAGATTTAGGTCGTAGATCATTAATTTGTAGCGAATATGCGGCCTTAGCAGATCCGCTGGTCTGATGTCTCGATCGGGGCCGAGAACCGGCCCGCTAATTCCGACCCGGTGCCGAACGGAAGCCGCGCGAAGATTAACACCGGCATGGTAAATATCGCCTCGATGGCCATTGCCCTAGGAATCATTCAGTTACCGTGCTACTGACCCACGCCAACCCAAAAGCGGGCCGTGACGTCGGGCGAGGAACCCCTCGCGACAGGCATTTTATTAGCCTTCGGCAGCCGGCCTCGTTCTCCTTTTCGGGTGCGACGGAGTTGGCGATGGCCGGAAAAAACAACGGAAGCCCGCGCGAAGGGCTTACTTTCGACGATGTGCTGATCAGACCGGGCCTCTCCGAGGTGCTTCCGGCGGACGTCGATATCCGCTCGCGCATCACCCAGTCGATCACCGTCAATATCCCGATCATCGCCTCCGCCATGGACACCGTGACCGAGGCGCAGATGGCCATTGCCATGGCGCAGGCCGGCGGCATCGGCGTCATCCACCGCAATCTGGATCCGGACGTGCAGGCGGGGCAAGTCCGCCAGGTCAAGAAGTTCGAATCCGGCATGGTGGTCAATCCGCTCACCATCGAGCCGACGGCGACGCTGCAGCAGGCGCTCGACCTGATGAAGGAGAACCGCATTTCCGGCGTGCCGGTGGTGGAAGGCGGCGGCAACGGCAAGGCCGGCAAGTTGGTTGGCATCCTGACCAATCGCGACGTGCGTTTTGCCACCGATCCGCAGCAACGCGTTGCCGAATTGATGACCAAGGATAAGCTGGTCACCGTACGCGAGGGAGTCAGCCAGGACGAAGCCAAGCGTCTGCTGCATCAGCATCGCATCGAGAAGCTCTTGGTGGTGGATGGCCAATACCGTTGCGTCGGCCTGATCACCGTCAAGGACATGGAAAAGGCGGTGACCAATCCAAACGCCTGCAAGGACGAGCAGGGCCGCTTGCGGGTCGCCGCCGCTACCACGGTCGGCGACAAGGGCTTTGCGCGCACCGAGGCGTTGATCGCAGCCGGCGTCGATCTGGTCGTGGTCGACACCGCGCATGGCCATTCGCGCTACGTGCTCGACGCCGTCACCCGCATCAAGAGGTTGTCGAACGCGGTGCAGGTGGTGGCCGGCAATGTCGCCACTGCCGAGGGCGCCAAGGCGCTGATCGATTGCGGTGCCGACGCCATCAAGGTCGGTATCGGTCCCGGCTCGATTTGCACCACGCGCATCGTCGCCGGCGTCGGCGTGCCGCAGCTCACCGCCATCATGGATTCGGTCGAGGCGGCGAAAAAATCGGGCATCCCGGTGATCGCCGACGGCGGCATCAAATATTCCGGCGATCTCGCCAAGGCGCTCGCCGCCGGCGCCGACGTCGTCATGGTCGGCTCGCTGCTCGCCGGCACCGACGAGACGCCGGGCGAGGTGTTCCTCTACCAGGGCCGCTCGTACAAGAGCTATCGTGGCATGGGTTCGGTCGGCGCCATGGCGCGCGGCTCCGCCGACCGATATTTCCAGCAGGACATCAAGGACGCGCTCAAGCTGGTGCCGGAAGGCGTTGAGGGCCAGGTGGGCTACAAGGGACCGGTCGCCAATGTGCTGCACCAGCTCAGCGGCGGCTTGCGCGCCGCCATGGGTTATGTCGGCGCCAACACGCTGGAAAGTTTCCACAGCAAGGCGGAATTCATGCGCATCTCGGGTGCCGGCTTGCGCGAAAGCCATGTGCACGATGTGACCATCACCCGCGAGAGCCCGAATTACCCGAGCGGGGGGTAGGTATTCGCCCTCTCCAAGACGGAGGGACGACGTAATGCCCGCCGCCAAGGTTTCTATCGACCCCTTCGCCCCGGTGCGCGAGGCGACGCTGGCGCATCGCGCCGAGCACGGCTGCGGCGCTTATCCTTACGACAATGGCGCGCTGCTCGGCGCACTCGTGGCGGCCGCTAATGCGCGGCGCGTGCTCGAACTCGGCACTGCACTCGGCTACACCGCGTTGTGGTTCGCGCGCGGCGCGCCCGACGCGGTGATCGACACCATCGAGCGCGATGCCGAGCACGTACGGCTGGCGCGCGAGCAGGTCGAAGAGCATGGCATGGTTGGGCATATCGTGGTGCATGAGGGCGACTTCGCGACGGTGCTGCGCACGCTCGATCCCGGCTACGACGTGGCGTTTTTTGACGGTTCCGCCCCGTCACGGCCGCTGCTTAAGGAGATACGCCGGCTATTGCGGGCGCGCGGGTTGCTAATCAGTGCCAATCTCACGCATTCCGGCGCCGAGGCCTATCTCGCCGCCTTGCAAGAGAAGAAGACCTGGCTTACCGCCTTCATCGACGAGGAACACGAGACCGCGCTCAGTATTAAGCTTTGACACCGCCGGCAAATGCCGCCACGTCGGGGCTCAAGGAAACTCATAATGTCGATCCAGACCATTTTGCTGCCGCTGTTCGTCGAGGTCGCGCTGACCTTGGGCCTGATGCTGTGGATGTTTATGGCGCGCCGCGGTGATCTTCGCAGCGGCGCGGTGCATCTCTCGAAAATTGCCCTGCGCGAGCCGAACTGGACCACGCGCACACAGCAGATCTCCTACAGCTTCAGCAATCAATTCGAATTGCCGGTGCTGTTTTACATTCTTACCATTCTGGAAATCATCACCCGCCATGCCGATCTAGTGTTTGTCGTGCTGGCTTGGATTTTCGTCATCGCGCGGCTCGGCCAAGCCTATGTGCATACCACCAGCAACCGCGTGATGTGGCGCGGTTCGATTTACGGCATCGGCGCTTTGGTGCTGCTCGCGATGTGGCTGATCTTCGCCGCACGCATTTTGCTCGGCCTGCCATGACGCCGGGCGCGCGGCTGGCCGCCGCCATCGACGTGTTCATCACGATCGAGACCGAACGCCGGCCGGCGGCCGACGCGCTCAAGAGCTGGGGTCTGGCGCATCGCTTCGCCGGCTCGGGCGACCGCGCGGCCATCGCCGGTCTGGTCTACGACGCGCTGCGCCGGCGCGCGTCGAGCGCATTCATCATGGGTTCGGACAAGCCCCGCGCGATCCTGCTCGGCATGCTCAAGCGCGAGCGCGGCCTCGACAGCGCGGCGATTGCAAGGCTCGCGAGCGGCGAGAAGTACGCGGCGGAGGCGTTGAGCGACGGCGAGCGCGAACGCCTCGACGCTGCCGACATCGCTGGCGCACCGGCTTATGTCACCGGCGATTATCCGGAATGGCTGGAGCCGCATTTCACGCGCGCCTTCGGCGATGTGCGCGCGGAGGAGGGCGCGGCGCTGTCGTCGCGCGCGCCGCTCGACTTGCGGGTGAACACGTTGAAGGCGGACCGCGACAAGGTTGCCGCCATGTTGTCCGACTTGAAGCCGGAGCCGGCGCGCTGGTCGCCTTGGGGCTTGCGCGTCCGGCTTGCCGCCGACGCCAAGAGCCCGGCGATCCATGCCGAGCCGGCATTTCTCAAGGGCATGGTCGAACTGCAGGACGAGGGCTCGCAATTGGCTGCGCTGTTCTCGGGCGCCAAAGCCGGCGAGCAGGTGGTCGATCTCTGCGCCGGCGCCGGCGGCAAGACGCTGGCGCTCGCCGCCATGATGGAGAACAAGGGGCAGATTTTCGCGACCGACGACGACAAGCGCCGTCTGGCGCCGATCCACGACCGCCTCAAGCGCTCGGGCGCCCGCAATGTGCAGGTGCGCACGCCGAAATCGGTCGGCGGCGAGATCGCCGACCTCGCCGGGCGCTGCGACCTGGTGCTGATCGATGCGCCCTGCACCGGCACCGGCGCTTGGCGGCGGAATCCGGACGCCAAGTGGCGCATGCGGCCGGGCGCGCTGGAGCAGCGGCAGAAGGAACAGGCGGAAATCCTCGATCGCGCGGTGCCGCTGCTCAAGATCGGTGGGCGCATCGCCTACATCACCTGCTCGGTGCTGGACGAGGAAAACGGCGCGCAGGTTCGCGCATTTCTCGCTCGCCAGCCGGAGTTTTCCATTCAGCCGCCGGCCGAGGTCGCCAACGCGCTGGGCGAGCGCGCCTTCATGTTCGACAAGGCGGCGCGGCTGTCGGACGAAGGCATCCTGATGACGCCGCGCACGACCGAGACCGATGGCTTCTTCGTCGCGGTGTTCCGTCACGGCGGCTGAACGCTCGTCGGATTAACGTTTAGGCAACGCGAATACCCCGTTTGTGCCGCATTCCCGGCCAAATTTCTCCGCGAAAATCGCGTGACTGGGCACCTCGAACTCCCCGAGCGAGGTCTCCCGATATGCTGGTGGCAAGGCGCGATCCCTTTCATCCTGACGCGCACGATGCCGCATATGCGCAAGGCGCCGACGTCGAGCCCCGCGCGCCCAAGCTGGCCCGCACCGTGAACATGCTGCAGGTCATCGGCTCGCTGCTGGCGATCCCCTTGGGCCTGGCAAGCGGCTATTCGATCTACCGCGCCAATTTCTCGGTCGAGACGACGTGCCAGAGTTTGCGCACCAATATCGTCTCGATGATCGACAAGAGCATCGATGCCAGCGCGCGGCGTATCCTGGTACGCCACGATGTCGAGGCGTTCGAGCAAACCTGCGGCAAAGTGGATCCGGAGGCCACCACGGCGTTCAAGGCACTGCTCGCCGCTGACAAAGCGCCCGTTCCCACCGCGACCGTGGCCGCTCCGGCGCCGCAACGCGCCGAAGCGAAGCCGAAACAAGCGATCCGCAAGATCGAGACGCGTCCGCAGGTAGCCGCCAGACCGCCGGCCGAGGCTTGGCCCACCGCTACGGGCGAGCCCGCTCGCCACGATCCGGCGGCGTCCGATGCGCAGTGGGTCGATGCGGTTCGCCAGGCCTTGCTCACGCACCACGAGGAGCGGCCAAGGGCCGATGCCGCGCCGGCGCCGGCTCGCGCCGGCGTGCCCGCACCGCAGCCTGCAAAGCAAGAGGCGGCCTTGCCGACACCTGCTCCGGTACCTGCACCGGCGGTCGCCGCGCCCGTTTCGGCCCCGATTGCTGTCACGGTTGCGCCGCCGTTACCGCCTGCGGCCACGGTCGCCGCACCGCCCGTGGCGCAAGCCGATCCCGATCATCCGGTGCCGCCGGCCGCGATCCCTGAATCCGCTTCGCCCCCGGACGCGGCCAAACCGAATGAGCAAAGCCATCCGCGCATCCGAGGGTGGATTGCGAAAATCCCGCTGATGGGAAACGTGATCAATAACGGCTGGTAGACCGCGGCGCGAACTATTCCAGCTGCCAGCGCGAGACGGTGTCGAGATCGGTCTCGACCTGCCAGCGGCCGCTCTTGCCCGGCCTGGCAACCGCATCCGACAGCAGCGTCAGAAACTCGCGCCGCGGCACGTCGCGGAATCCCATATTTTCCCACAACGGTCCGATCAGCTTGCTGTCGTTGAACCGGTAACCCCAGTGCGCGAGATGCCAGTTGAGCACGCTCACGCCGACGCGCGAGGCATTCAATTCGTGGGTGAACTGCAACTCGGCGGTGAATCCTGAGCCGACCGCGATGCCATAGCCGCCGGCGACCAGTTCGCCGGCCTCATTCCAGACCTCGAAGGAATGCGCATGGCCGGCGTCGTAGGCTTGCGCATACACGCGCATGATGCACGGCGTGATCCAGGTGAGGTGCCAGCGGCCCTGGCGGCGTCCGGCGCAGGCCGCGATCACGGCGTCGAAATCGCGGTCGAAGGTCACGCTATAGCGGCCTTGCCGCATCAGCCGCCGCAGATTGTTCGACATGTGGAAATTCTTGAACAACAGCACCGAGCGTTGCGGCGGCGACCACCACTTCAGCGGCCCGATATGGGCGAGCGGGTAGAGCCCGCGCCGGTAGGCGGCGAGCAGCGTCGGCAGCGAGAGATCGTGCACGATGCCGGCGAGGCCGGGCGGGTTGGCGAGCGCGCGCTCGGGATCGGGCAGGGCGTAATCGGGCGCGAGCAGTTCGTGGAAGCAGAGCCGGGCGAGGTTCGGCAGCCCGCCGATACGCTTGGGTGCGAGCGCCCAGGCAGCCGCAAGCGTCCAGCGCTCGGCCATGTCGGCGAGGCTCTCGCGGAACAGCGCGGCGCGGCGGTCGGCCGCCGGCAGCGCGGAAAGCGCCATATGATCGGCGTGGTAGGCCAAACTTGGTCCCTAAACGTGTGGAAATGGCGAATTTATTCGCTCTTATCTCTCACGGGCGGGCTAATGGAGGGTTATCTGAATAGCTCGAAACTTGGCGTAGTTAACCGGAGCCTGACGCCGCCTTGACCCAAGCCGCGCGCAATCCCACAAAGCCGCCCAAGTTGGACAAGAATTTGCACGACAAAGTCCTGATCGTCGATTTCGGCTCGCAGGTCACCCAGCTGATCGCGCGGCGGGTGCGCGAGGAAAAGGTCTATTGCGAGATCGTGCCCTACCAGAAGGCGGAGGTCGCCTTCCGCGAGATGAAGCCGAAGGCGGTGATCCTGTCGGGCGGGCCGGCGTCGGTGCTCGACAAGGACGCGCCGCTCGCGCCCAAGGCGATCTATGACGCCGGCGTGCCGGTGCTCGGCATTTGCTACGGCGAGCAGGCGATGGCGGCGCAGCTCGGAGGCCGAGTAGAGGGCGGGCATCACCGTGAATTCGGCCGCGCCGAAGTCGAGGTGGTCGCCGACAGCCCGATCTTCGAAGGCGTCTGGAAGAAGGGCGAAAAATACCCCGTTTGGATGAGCCATGGCGACCGGGTGACCAAGTTGCCGGAAGGCTTCAAGGTGCTCGGCATTTCGCCCAATGCGCCGATTTCCATCATCGGCGACGACGCGCGCAAATTTTATGCGACGCAATTCCATCTCGAGGTGATGCACACGCCGCACGGCGCGGCGCTGCTGCGCAATTTCGTGCGCAAGGTGGCGGGCTTGTCCGGCGACTGGACCATGCGCGCCTTCAAGGACGAGGCGATCGAGAAAATCCGCAAACAAGTCGGCAAGGGCCGCGTGATCTGCGGCTTGTCGGGCGGCGTCGACAGCGCGGTCGCCGCGGTGCTGATCCACGAGGCGATCGGCGAACAGCTCACCTGCGTGTTCGTCGATCACGGCCTGCTGCGGCTCGCCGAGGCCGAAAAGGTCGTCACGCTGTTCCGCGACAGCTACAACATTCCGCTGGTGCACGTGGACGCCGCGGATACTTTCATTACAGCGCTCGCCGGCGTCGAGGACCCCGAGCAGAAGCGCAAGACCATCGGCAAATTGTTCATCGACGTGTTCGACGCCGAGGCGAAGAAGATCGCAAAGGATGGGAAAGGATTGGCCGACTTCCTGGCGCAGGGCACGCTCTATCCCGACGTGATCGAGAGCGTGTCGTTCACCGGCGGGCCTTCGGTCACCATCAAGTCGCATCACAATGTCGGCGGCCTGCCCGAGCGCATGAAGATGAAGCTGGTCGAGCCGTTGCGCGAACTGTTCAAGGACGAGGTGAGGGCGCTCGGCCGCGAGCTCGGCCTGCCGGAGGCTTTTGTCGGCCGCCATCCGTTCCCGGGGCCGGGCCTCGCCATCCGCGTGCCGGGCGCGATCACGCGCGAGAAGCTCGACATCCTGCGGCTCGCCGACGAGATCTACATCGAGGAAATCCGCCGCACCGGGCTGTACGACAATATCTGGCAGGCTTTCGCCGTGCTGCTGCCGGTCAAGACCGTCGGCGTCATGGGCGACGGCCGCACCTACGATTACGTCGTCGGCCTGCGCGCGGTGACCTCGACCGACGGCATGACGGCGGATTTCTATCCCTTCGACATGAAATTCATCGGGCATGGTGGCGACGCGGATCATCAACGAAGTGAAGGGCGTCAACCGGGTGGTTTACGACGTGACCAGCAAGCCGCCGGGGACGATTGAGTGGGAGTGAATCCTCCACCGCAACGTTGTGCTTAATCCGTCTTCACCTTCAACTTTGTGGCTCCTGTATAGCCGTAGACGTCGTACAGGATCGTCAATATTTCGTTGGCGATGGCAGGGTCGTCGAGTTTGTCGAATGGATAGCTCTTCCAATAGTTCGGCGCGCGGCCAGGATCGACATAGCCAAATTGTCGCAGGCGAGACACCCGATCAGGGGTGAGGACGGATGCCAGGGCCGGCCAGCTTTCCGCCGATTGCGCTTCGCAATAGAGTGTCGATGATGCGGAACTCGGGCATGCATTGGACGTAGCCGATCCCGGCGTCAAAAACTGCGAACACGCGGCGAGTGGAATTGATTCGCAAACGTTGGATTTCGGAAGTTACGGTTGGGCCAAAGACGCCAATGATTTCAGCGGCCGAGGCCGCGATCTGCGGCGTTGCAGACGTCGGTGTAAAAAAGCACGTATGCACAGCCGTGGCTTGCATCGACGGGGCATCGTTCACGATGCCGGCGAGATTTTGGGTGGGGCCGTTGCGCGGCGGGCAACGAACATCCGCGACCCACCCCGTTTCAACCTCAAGATTGGCAATGTTCGCGCCGTAAACTTCGGTCAGGGTCTGCCAAATTTGATCCGCCGCGCGAGTTGTCGTGGTGTCCGCGGAAAATACGTACACATAGTTTCCGAAACTTGGATCGAGAACCCAGCCTAAAGCGGCGAGGCGGCCCAACCGCTCCCCAGACAGCACGCTCCTAAGCGAGGGTTGCATGGATGTGCCGGCCGCTTCGCAGCGCAACGAACGATCCGGCATGCGTCTGCATTGGATATATTTGTTTCCATCCCAAACCGTCGCGTACCCGACCTGACCTGGCCGCACCAAGGCCGTGATATTGCGCAATGCCTCGTCGATATGCGACGTGGCGGTTTGCGCCGCATTCAATGCTGTCGCGCATAGTCCGATGGCCACCAAGGCGGCGGACACCCTGCGATAATCAAGGATGTTCATTTGCCGTCCCCCAGAAGGTAATGACGGCAAGCACAACTCAAGGCGGCCCGAATGTCAATCCCAGGTTGTATACGGCGGAAAGACAATCTCAATCTTGCTTGTTCCCTCCGGCGCGTTCTTGCTTACTTGCTCCCGGCGCATCCGGCTGCCTACGGCTGCGGTGCTAACGAGTTTAGAGGCCGAGCAATGCCCATCACCATCTACGGCATCAAGAACTGCGACACCATGAAGAAGGCGCGCGCCTGGCTCGACAAGCACGGCGTCGAGTACGCTTTCCATGATTACAAGACCGCCGGCATCGAGCGCGCCAAGCTCGAAGGCTGGGCGAAGAAGGCCGGCTGGGAGACGTTGCTCAATCGCGCCGGCACGACTTTCAAGAAATTGCCCGACAAGGACAAGGAAGGCATCACCGAGAAGAAGGCGATCGCGCTGATGCTGAAGCAGCCTTCGATGATCAAGCGGCCGGTGCTCGAACTCGGCGGCGGTAAGGTGCTGGTTGGCTTCAAGCCGGAGCAGTATGCTGCGTCGGTTAAGTGACGAACTCCCAACTTGCTCCGCTCATTCCCGCGCAAGCGGGAATCCAGAGCAACAATTGACCTAGCGAGTTGTTACCCCTGGGTCCCCGCTTTCGCGGGGACGAGCGGTCCCTGAGCCGCCGCCCCTTGATTAGGCCCGTTTTCCCTGCCACATGCGCCTCATGAACAAGCCGCTGGCCGCCGCCGATTCGATCCCGCTCACGCCGCTCGCCGCGGAAGTCGAGCGCCGGCGCACCTTTGCCATCATTTCCCACCCGGACGCCGGCAAGACCACGCTGACCGAGAAGCTGCTGCTGTTCGGCGGCGCCATCAATCTCGCCGGCCAGGTCAAGGCCAAGCGCGACCGCCGCTCCACCCGCTCGGACTGGATGGCGATCGAGCGCGAGCGCGGCATTTCGGTGGTCACCTCGGTGATGACCTTCGATTACGACGGCCGCGTGTTCAATCTGCTCGACACGCCGGGCCATGAGGACTTCTCCGAGGACACCTATCGCACGCTCACCGCCGTCGACTCGGCGGTGATGGTGATCGACGCCGCCAAGGGCATCGAGGCGCGCACCCGCAAGCTGTTCGAGGTCTGCCGGCTGCGCGACATTCCGATCATCACCTTCATCAACAAGATGGACCGCGAGAGCCGCGACCCGTTCGAACTGCTCGACGAGATCGAAAAGACGCTGGCGCTCGACACCGCGCCGATGACCTGGCCCATTGGACGCGGCCGCGACTTCGCCGGCACACTCGACATCGCCACCGGCGAGATGCGGCTGTTGAGCGAGGACGGCAAGACCGCCACGCCGCAGCCGCTCGATCTCGCGGCGCTGGCGCAGAAAAATCCGATGCTCGATGCCAAAGCCATCAGCGAAGAGCTGGCGCTGGTGAAGGACGCCTGCCGGCGTTTCGATTTCGATTCCTTCCGCGAGGGGCATCTGACGCCGGTGTTCTTCGGCTCGGCCTTGAAGAATTTCGGCGTCAAGGACCTGCTCGACGCGCTCGCCAGCTTCGCGCCGGCGCCGCGCGCGCAGGTCTCGAACAAGCGCACCATCGACGCCCATGAGGGCGCCATGACCGCCTTCGTGTTCAAGATCCAGGCCAACATGGATCCCAACCACCGCGACCGCATCGCTTTCGCGCGGCTGTGCTCGGGCAAGCTGCGCCGCGGCATGAAGGCGAAGCTGGTGCGCACGGAGAAGCCGATCACGCTGTCGGCGCCGCAGTTCTTTTTCGCGCAGGACCGCGCGCTCGCCGACGAGGCCTATGCCGGCGACGTGGTCGGCATCCCCAACCACGGCACGCTGCGCATCGGGGACACTTTGACCGAGGGCGAGGATATCGCCTTCCTCGGGGTGCCGAACTTCGCGCCGGAAATTCTGCGCCGGGTGAAGCTGGGCGATCCGATGAAGGCCAAGAAGTTGAAAGAGGCGTTGCAGCAGATGGCGGAGGAGGGCGTGGTGCAGGTGTTCCGCCCGCTCGACGGCGCCCCGGCGCTGGTCGGCGTGGTCGGGCCGTTGCAGCTCGACGTGCTGAAGGACCGGCTCTCCGACGAATACGGCCTCGACATCGGCTTCGAGACGCCGGAATTCCAGCTCGCCCGTTGGATCGCCTGCGCCGACACCAAAAAGCTCGACGATTTCGTTACCGCCAATTATTCCAGTGTGGCCGAGGATTTGGACGGCGACCGCGTGTTCATGGCGCGCAACCAATTCATCCTCGATTACACCGCCGAACGCGCCCCCGGCATCGTCTTCACCGATATCAAGGATGTGAAAAATAAAGTGGCCGCAGCGGCCTAGCGGCGCCCTTGCGCCACGCTTAGGCTTCGCCTCTACTGCGCCAGACTAATGCCGGGAGTTGTGTATGGGTCTGCTTATCCTCATCGTTGGGCTGGTGGTATTTTTCGCCACCCACATCTTCGTGACCTTCCGCGGCGCGCGCGCCGACGCGATCGCAAAATTGGGCATGAACGGCTATCGCACGCTGTTCGCGCTGGTCTCGATCGCCGGCCTCGTCGTGATCGTCTGGGGCTTCGGCCAGTATCACGCGCATGCGCCGCAAATCTGGTCGCCGCCCGCTTTCATGCGGCATATCACCGTCGGCCTCATGCTGTTCGCGGTGATATTTTTCACCGCCGCCTTCATCCCCAGCCACATCAAGGCCAAGCTCAAGCATCCGATGCTGGCGAGCGTGAAGACTTGGGCCTTGGCGCATCTCTTGTCGAACGGCGACCTCGCCTCGATCCTGCTGTTCGGATCGTTCCTGGCCTGGGGCGTCTATGCCCGCATCGCCGCCAAGAAGCGCGGCGATCTCGGCGCGACGGTCGCACCGGCCGGTTATGTCAACGACATTCTTGTCGTGGTGATCGGCATCGTCATCTATCTGGCGCTCGGCTACGCCTTCCATCCGATGGTTCTCGGCATGCCGGTGTTCGGTCGCGCATGATCCCGAAAAGTGGGAACCGGTTTTCGGATAAGATTAAGATCATGCGCAAAAAAAGTAGGTAACCGCCCGTGTCAGTGCAAGACGAAATCAGGCGGCTCACCGCCCCGGACATCTTCGCCCGCAAGGGCGGCGACCCCATTGTGTGCCTCACGTCGTATCACGCGCATACCGCGCGCCTGGTCGACAAATATTGCGACGTGATCCTGGTCGGCGATTCGCTCGGCATGGTGATGCACGGCTTTGAATCAACGGTCCCGGTCACGCTCGAGATGATGATTCTGCAAGGCCACGCGGTGATGCGCGGCTCTAAGCGTGCGCTGGTGGTCATCGATATGCCCTTCGCTTCCTACGAGGCCTCGAAGGAACAGGCCTTCATGAATGCCGCGCGCGTGCTGAAGGAGACCGGCTGCGGCGCCATCAAGGTCGAAGGCGGCACGCGCATGGCGGAGACGATCGGCTTCCTGGTCGAGCGCGGGGTGCCGGTGATGGCGCATGTGGGCTTAACGCCGCAGGCGATCAACGTGCTCGGCTCGTTCCGCGCGCAAGGGCGCGAGGAGGCCGGTTGGGCGCGTATCGAACAGGATGCGATCGCCGTGGCCGAGGCCGGCGCCTTCGCGGTGGTGATCGAGGCGGTGGCGGAGCCGCTCGCGCGTAAGCTCACCGCTGCGGTGCGCATTCCCACCATCGGCATCGGGGCGAGCGTGGCCTGCGACGGGCAGATCCTGGTGCTGGAAGACATGCTCGGTCTGTCGCCGCGGGTGCCGAAATTCGTCAAACGTTACGGCGAGCTTGGCCCCGGCATCGAAAAGGCGGTGGCCGACTATGCGGCAGACGTGCGCGCGCGCGCTTTTCCGGGCCCCGAGCACGTCTATCCGATGAAGGGCAAAAAACCTTAATTTGCGTACCGCATGATCTGATCCGAAAACCGGGTTCCACTTTTCGGGATCATGCGGGCGAACCCCCTGAATCTTAACGATTGTTGGCCACAAGCTTTGCCTTGGACCCGCCACATCGCTAGGTTACGTCGCAATCCGCCATTGGCGCATGATCCCGAAAAGTGGGAACCGGTTTTCGGAAAAGATCATGCGCAAGCAAAATGTTAGGTAGTCGCTGATTCAATTCAGCCGGATCAGGCTGTAAGAGACGGGCGTTAACGGGGTTTGGAGCAATTCGTGGCCGATATTTTTCACGAAGTAGACGAGGAAGTCCGGCGCGAACGGCTGCAGAAGCTGTGGGAACGCTACAGCATCTACGTCATCGCGCTGGCTGTCCTGATCGTCGCCGCGATCGGCGCCTGGCAGGCCTATCAATGGTGGGAAGCCAAGAAAGCCGCCGCCGCCGGCGCCGCATTCGAGTCGGCGCTGAGCTTGAGCGGGGCCGGCAAGCACGCCGAGGCGGAAGCCGCCTTCGCCAAAATCGCCGCCGAGTCGCCTGCCGGGTATCGCGTCCTCGCGCGCTTACGCGCCGCTGCCGAGTTGGCGCAAACCAAGCCGGCCGACGCTGTGAAGGCCTATGACGAACTCGCCGCCGACACCTCGCTCGGATCCATCTTGCAGGATCTCGCCTCCGTGCGCGCCGGCATGCTGATGGTGGATAGCGCGTCGCTTGCCGACATGCGGCGCCGTCTCGATTCCGTTACCGAACCTGGCCACGCTTTCCGTCACAGCGCGCGCGAGATGCTGGCGCTTTCGGCCTGGCGCAATCACGACTTCACCGCCGCGCGCGGCTATATCGACATGATCGCGCGCGATGGCGAAACGCCGCCGGGCATCCGAGCACGCGCCGAGGTGCTCTCGGCGCTGATCGCTGGCGACGGCAAGAGTTGAGGATTAAAGTATGCACCGCATTCATCGTATCGTGCTGCTCGCCGGGCTGGTCGCGCTCGCGCCGGTTCTCGCCGGTTGCGAGGATTTCGACATGGACAAGTTCGACTTCCTCCATCTCAACGACAAGAAGAAGCTGCCGGGCGAGCGCAAAGAACTGTTCCCGAATGGTGTGCCGGGCGTCACGCCAAGGGATTCCGCCCGAATACCTGAAAGGAAATCAGCCCCCGCCAGACACGGCGCAAGCGCCGGCGGCCGGATGCAACCGCCGCCGCTACGGCGCCCGACGGCAAACCGGCCGCGGCCGCGCCGTCAGCCAAGACCGCCGCGATCGAGCCGGCGGCCGAGCCCAAGCCGAAAGCGAAGCCGAAGCGCAAGCCGCAGACGGCGGCGCGTCCGGCCAAGCAGGACACCGGACAGCCGGCGGCCCAAGGGCAAAGCAATGGTCCGCAGCAACTAGAACCCTGGCCGGGTACGACGCCGCAGCAGCCGGCGTCGGGGCAGAGCGTCACCGCCCCCTGGCCTTCCGCGTCGCCGCCCGCCACCGGCTCGCGCTGACGCCCCTGTCAGGTTAAGAGAGCGTCGCCCGCCATGCGCGGGCCGGATCGCTGCCCATGAGCTTCACCATCGCCATCGTCGGCCGCCCCAATGTCGGCAAGTCGACTTTGTTCAACCGGCTGGTCGGCCGGCGCGTGGCGCTGGTCGACGACCGCCCGGGCGTGACGCGCGACCGCCGCGAAGGCGAGGCCCGGCTCGGCGATCTTGATTTCACCGTGATCGATACCGCGGGACTTGAGGAATCGGCGCCCGAGAGCCTCACCGGTCGCATGCGCGCGCAGACTGAGACTGCCATGGCGCAGGCCGATGCGATATTTTTCATGATCGATGCGCGCAGCGGTCCGACCGGCATCGATCGCGTATTCGCAGAGCTCGTCCGCAAGTCGGGCAAGCCGGTCGTGCTGATCGCCAACAAGATGGAAGGCACCGCCGGCGAAAGCGGGCGGCTCGACGCCTACGCGCTCGGCCTCGGCGATCCGGTCGCGATTTCCGCCGAGCACAACGAGGGCCTGGCCGATCTCTACGACGCGTTGCGCGCGGCATTGCCCGAACACACCGCAGCGCAGATCGAAGCGGCGGCCGAGCCGCCGGGCCCGCATCCGATCCGCGTCGCCATCGTCGGGCGCCCGAATGCCGGCAAGTCGACTTTGGTCAACCGGCTGATCGGCGAGGAGCGGCTGCTCACCGCGCCGGAGGCCGGCACCACGCGCGACGCCATCGCGGTCGATCTCGATTGGCGCGGCCAGAAATTCCGCATCCACGACACCGCCGGTATTGCGCCGTCGCGGGCGTGTCGACGAGAAGCTGGAGAAGCTGTCGGTCGCCGACGCGCTCAACGCGGTGCGCTTCGCCGAAGTGGTGGTGGTGCTGCTCGACGTCGAGAATGCGTTCGAGGAGCAGGATCAGCGCATCGCCGATCTGGTCGAGCAGGAAGGCCGCGCCATCGTCATCGCGGTCAACAAATGGGATCTGAAGGAAAAGACTGCGGGCGCCATCGGCAAGCTGCGCGAGCAAGCCGACGAGAAGCTGACGCAAATGAAAGATGTGCCACTGGTGGCGGTGTCGGCGATCACCGGCGAAGGCCTCGACCGGTTGATGCAGGCGATCGTCGATGCCTTCGCGGTCTGGAACAAGCGCATCCCGACCAGTGCGCTCAATCGCTGGTTCGAGCATGCGGTCGAGGCGCATCCGCCGCCGGCGGTGTCGGGACGGCGACTGCGCCTCAACTACATTACCCAGGCCAAGAGCCGGCCGCCGAGCTTCGTGCTGTTCTGCACCCGCGCTGACGCGCTGCCCGACGCCTACAAGCGCTATCTGGTGAATTCCCTGCGCGAGAGCTTCGAACTCCCCGGCACGCCGATCCGGCTGACGCTGCGGGAGAAGGGCAACCCGTTCAAGGGACGCGCAAAGCGCAAGCACTAAGGCGCTCACGGTCCAGGAAATTTATTTGCCGGAGGCCAAGTCGTTGTCAGTAGAGGCATTATTGCTCATGCGGGCCCAGCGGTGCATTCTTTCGACAAACCGCCGAACGTTCTTCAGTCGACGGCACTTTGTTGGTATCCTCTTAAGGAGCTCGGGGGCGGCGCACACAACAACAGCTTGCAGTCGTCAGATATACGGCCTCTGGGGTGACGCTATGAAAATGAGCAAGCTCGGTTATTTTTCCGAGTTTCTGCTTTTCCCGCCCCTCGTTCTTGCCGCCGCGATTTTCGCGTTTCGCAGTTCGATGCCGCCGCATCCTTTGACCTGGGCGATGGTCTACGGCGCCGGATTGGTGGCCTGGACGCTGTTCGAGTATCTACTGCACCGCGTGCTCTTTCATCACGCGCCGGTGCTTTCGCAAATCCATGATCGCCACCATCAATCGCCACACGAACTCATTGGCACGCCGGCCTGGGCGAGCGCCGTGGTCGGATTGCTCGCGGTTGCCAGCCCGGCTTGCGTGGCGCTCGGATTTGATCTTGGGACCGCGGCGACGGCGGGCCTTGTCACCGGCTACCTTTGGTACGTCTTCGTCCATTACGCGACCCACCATTGGCAACTGCGGCGGGGTTCCTATCTTTACCGGGCACGGCTGCGCCACGCCCGCCACCATCATTTATCGCATAGCGGAAATTTCGGGGTGACGACGGCGATTTGGGATCATGTCTTCGGCACGGCGCTCGAAGCGGACGCGTCAAAGTTTGCCGGGAAATTTTAAGCGGGTGGGCGGAATTCCAAGAACTGCCCGGTGCGGAAGTCGTAGATTTTTCCGCTCTCCGAGCAATCGGGCAGACACAGCGGCACGATCGCCTTTGCCACCTCTTCCGGCGCCGGTAGCGTCGTGGGGTCGATGCCGGGAAAGGCGCCCAAATACATGCGGGTGCGGGTCGGGCCGGGGGCGAACAAATTGACGCGCACGGGTGTGGTCGCGCATTCCGCCGCATAAGCGCGCACCAGCGCATCAAGCGCGGCTTTCGAGGCGGCATAGGGGCCCCAATAGGCGCGGCCCTTGTAGGCGACTGCGGAGGTGAGAAACACCGCGCGGCCCGCCGGCGCTTGTCTGAGCAATGGGTCCATGCAGCGGATGAGCTGCCAATTGGCGGTGACGTTGACCGCAATCAGATTGTCCCAGTCTTTCGGCTCGATATGGCCGAGCGGCGATAGCGGCCCGATGATGCCGGCATTGCCGATCAGCACGTCGAGGCGGCCATAGCGCTCGTTGAGCGCGAGCGCGAGCCGCGCGATGCCGTCGGAATCCTTTACATCGAGCGGCACCAGCGTGGCGGAGCCGCCGGCGGCTTTGATCTTGTCGTCGAGCTCTTCCAGCCCGCCGACCGTGCGCGCCACCGCCACCACATGGGCGCCCGCTTGCGCGAGTTGCAAGGCGAGCGCCGCGCCGATGCCGCGCGAGGCGCCGGTCACCAGCGCGATACGGTCGGAGAGGGGTTTCGGCATGCGGGAACGCTAGCGCAAAAGCCTAAATGGCTTCGGCCAGCAGCGACAATTGTCGCGGGCTTGCCTCTTGCGCGGCCAGGTCCGTGAGCGCGGTCGGATAATCGCCGGTGAAGCAATGGTCGGTGAATTGCGGCCGCACAGGATCGCGACCCTTCTCGAACCCCATGGCGCGGTAGATGCCGTCGACCGACAGGAAGGCCAGCGAATCGGCGCCGATAAACTGCCGCATGCCTTCGAGATCGTGGGTGGCGGCAAGCAGCTTGTCACGCTCGGGCGTGTCGATGCCGTAATAGTCCGGATGCGTGATTGGCGGCGAGGCAATGCGGAAATGCACCTGCCTTGCGCCGGCATCGCGCATCATCTGCACGATCTTGCGCGAGGTGGTGCCGCGCACAATGGAATCGTCAATCAGGACGATGCGCTTGCCTTCGACCACGGCGCGGTTGGCCGAATGCTTCATGCGCACGCCTTGGTCGCGGATCGCCTGGGTCGGCTGGATGAAGGTGCGGCCGACATAATGGTTGCGGATGATGCCGAGCTCGTAGGGAATGCCGGACTCGCGGGCAAAACCGATCGCGGCGGGCACGCCGGAATCCGGCACCGGCACGACCACATCGGCCTGCGCGGGCGCCTCGCGCGCGAGTTCGGCCCCCATGGTCTTGCGCACATTGTAGACGTGGCGGCCGCCGACGATCGAATCCGGGCGCGAGAAATAGATGTATTCGAAGATGCACGGCCGCGCCGCCATCGGCGGAAACGGCTTAAACGACTGCGCGCCGTCCTCGTCGAACACCACCACTTCGCCGTTTTCCACGTCGCGCACGTATTGGGCGCCGATGATGTCGAGCGCGCAGGTCTCCGAGGCCAGGATCGGGCAGCCGTCGAGCTTGCCGATCACCAGCGGGCGGATGCCGAAGGGATCGCGCGCGCCGACCAGCTTCTTGTTGGTGAGCCCGACAAAGGCATAGGCGCCCTCGAGCTGGCGCAGGCCCTCGATGAAACGGTCGACGAAACGGTTACGGCGCGCGCGCGCCACCAGATGCAGGATCACCTCGGTGTCGGTGGTCGACTGCATCATGGCGCCTTCGTGCACCAGGTTCTTGCGCAGCGCGATGCCGTTGGTGAGGTTGCCGTTGTGGCCGATGGCGAAGCCGCCGCCTTCCAGCTCGGCGAACAGCGGCTGCACGTTGCGCAATACCGTTTCGCCGGTAGTCGAATAGCGCACATGGCCGATGGCCGCGGTGCCGGGCAGGCGGTCGATTACTTCCCGCCGCGCAAAGGCATCGCCGACCAGGCCGAGGCGGCGTTCGGAATGGAAACGCTTGCCGTCGAAGGAAACGATGCCGGCGGCTTCCTGGCCGCGATGCTGGAGCGCGTGCAGGCCGAGCGCGACGATGGCGGCGGCGTCGGGATGGCCGAAAATGCCGAACACGCCGCATTCCTCGCGTAGCCGGTCGGCATCCGGATCGAATTCGGCGCCTGCGGTCTCAACGAGGTCTTGCGGCTGCTGCTGCATCTATCGGGTTCCGGTCGGTGGGCTGAGCTCCGACTTCTGGTCGGGGCCTGTATCCGGCGGTTCCTGGTCTTCCGGCTTCTGCCGCTTCAACCGCTTCAAGATGGTGCTTTCGGGGTCATCCGGCAACATGGACATCAACCATTGTCCCGTACTTTGCAACACGACCTTCGACTTGGCGGTACGCACCCATTCCGGCTGGCTGCGATCGGGCACCAGCCAGGCGAAGAACAGGAAGGCGACCACCACGATGACCAGCCCGCGGCCGAGCCCGAACAGGAAGCCGAGCGTGCGGTCGAGCGCGCCGACCCGGCTGTCGAGCACCATGTCGGAAATGCGCACGGTGATCATCGAGACGATCAGCAGCGTGAGGAGAAATACCGCGCCGATGCTGACGCCGGCCGCCCCCATATCGCTCGGGACATATTGCTTGGCGATCGGCAGCACGCGCGAATAGGAATAGAGCGTGACCAGCGCGGCGACGCCCCAGGCGCCGATCGACAGAATCTCGCGCATGAAGCCGCGGATCATGGCGAGCAGACCGGAGATCAACATGACCACCAGGAGGATGATGTCGAGCAGCGTGATCGGCATCGGGGCTCATGCACTCCGCGGGTAGGGGCGAGGCTCGTCGCGCCCGTGGCGCGGCGAATCCGGGAGTGCCATAGCGTGTCCCGAACAGGGCGGCAATGTCGGCCTTAAGTGCTTAATTTTAGGCCCGTTTCTGCTCGCGCTCGTGACGGCTTGAGAGGGCCGCAGGAGGCGGTTTCGAGGCCCCGTGTATAGCGGGGCGTCACGCTGCCGTCACCCGTCTTGTGCACGGGTTTTACCACCCGTGACCCGGCTGCCGCGGGCGGCGATGTCGGCGACCAGATTGGCGAGGCTTGCGACATCGGTGACCTTGAGGCCGGGCTCAGCCGTTTCCGCGCGCGCGGCTTCCGGAACGACGGCGCGGGTAAAGCCGAGCTTGGCGGCTTCTTTGAGCCGGGCCGGGCCTTGCGCCACCGGCCGGATCGCGCCGGACAGCGATACCTCGCCGAAATAAACCGCGTCGGCCGGCAAGGCAGCGTTGGCGAGCGATGACACGAGAGCGGCGGCGGCGGCGAGATCGGCCGCCGGCTCCTGGATGCGCAGACCGCCGGCGACGTTAAGGTAAACGTCGTGGCCGCCGAGCTTGACGCCGCAATGGGCTTCCAGCACCGCCAGCACCATCGACAGCCGGCTGGGGTCCCAGCCGACCACGGCGCGCCTGGGCGTGCCGAGCGAGGTCGGCGCCACCAGCGCCTGGATTTCCACCAGCAGCGGCCGCGTGCCCTCCATGCCGGCGAACACGGCGGTGCCCGGCTGCCCAAGATCGCGCGCCGACAGGAACAGTTCGGACGGGTTGGCGACTTCGCGCAGACCTGCGCCGGTCATCTCGAACACGCCGATCTCGTCGGTCGGGCCGAAGCGGTTCTTCACCGCGCGCAAGATGCGGAATTGGTGCGAGCCTTCGCCCTCGAACGAGAGCACGGCATCGACCATGTGCTCGACCACGCGGGGACCTGCAATCTGGCCGTCTTTGGTGACATGGCCGACCAGGATGATGGCCGCGCCGGAGCGCTTGGCGTAGCGGATCAGCGCCTGCGCGCTGCCGCGCACCTGCGTCACCGTGCCGGGCGCGGATTCGACCAGCTCGGTCCACATGGTCTGGATCGAATCGATGACGATCAGCCGCGGCGTCTTGCCTTCCGATAGGGTGGCGATGATGTCCTCGACCGAGGTTTCGGCCGCGAGTTCGACCGCGGCATCGCTCAAGGACAGCCGCTCGGCGCGCAGGCGCACCTGCGCGACCGCTTCCTCGCCCGAGATATAGACCGCGCGCTCACCGGCGCGCGCCAGCGCGGCGGCGGCCTGCAGCAGCAGCGTCGACTTGCCGATGCCGGGATCGCCCGCCATCAGCAGCACCGAGCCGCGCACGAAACCGCCGCCGGTGACGCGGTCGAATTCGGCGACGCCGCAGGGCAGGCGCGGGGCCTCATGCGCCTCGCCGGTCAGCGGCTCGAGCGCGAATAGGCGGCCCTTGCTCGGTTTGCGGCCCGGCCCGGGGCGCTCGGCGCCTTCCTGGGCGAGCGTATTCCACTCGCCGCAGGCCTCGCATTTGCCCTGCCAGCGGCTGAAGGCGGCGCCGCAGTTCTGGCAGATGAAGCTGAGATTGCGCTTGGACATGAGAGAATCGCCGCCAAATCAATGGTCTGGACGCTAAACCGTCCATGAGAACATTACAAGAACATTGTTTAAGAAGTCCCTTATTTTATTGGTTCGACATCCACCCGCTCGTCCCCGCGAAAGCGGGGACCCAGGGCCGCATTTTATGCGCTTAAGGGCTGGATTCCCGCTTCCGCGGGAATGAGCGGAAGAGGGCTTAACCCCGGTAAACCCGGTGATAGCGCCGGCCGAGGCTGGTGAGCACCTCGTAGCCGATGGTGCCGGCCGCGCTGGCGAGCGCATCGACGGTGATCTCGCCGCCGATCAACGTGACGAGATCGCCACGGCGGGCGGCGTGGTCGGGCAGGTCGGTGACGTCGATCGCCAAGAGATCCATGGAGACGCGGCCCGCCAGCGGACAGCGCTGGCCGGCGACGATGGCGTCGGCGCCCGGCGCCGCGTCGGAGGCGCTCGCCGCGCGCAGATAGCCGTCGGCATAGCCGACCGCGACCACCGCGATGCGGGTCGTGCGCTTGGCGGTCCAGGCGGCGTCGTAGCCGACGGTCTCGCCGCGCGGCACGGTGCGCATTTGCACGATGTGCGCCTGCAATTCGATCACCGGGCGCATCGGATTGCTCTGTCCCGGCGTCGGGTTGACGCCGTAGAGCGCGACGCCCGGGCGCACCATGTCGCAATGGGCGGGAGCGCCCAGGAAAATGCCGGACGAATTGGCCAGCGAAGAGGGGATGCCGCGATAGAGCATGCGCACCTCGCGGAAGGCGCCGATCTGGCGCTCGTTGAGCGGATGGTCCGGCTCTTCGGAGCAGGCGAGGTGGCTCATCAGCAGCATGATGCCGTGGTTCTCGGAGCGGATGCGCGGCGCCAGCGCAGCCGCGTCGCTGAGCGAGATGCCGAGCCGGTTCATGCCGGTGTCGACATGCAGCGCGGCGCCGCCGCGCCATTGGCTGGCCGACACGAAGACGTCCCATTCCGCCAGCTCGACCATGCTGCCGATCACCGGCCGCGCGCGGATGTCGGCGTAACATGCGGCGGTCTCCGGCAGCAGTCCGTTCAGCACATAGATCGCCGGTTCCGGCGCAACGCGCGTACCCGCCGCGCCTCGGCAAGATCGGCGACGAAGAAGGTCTTGCAGCCGGCTTTGGCGAGCGTGGCGGCGACCTGCTCGATGCCGCAGCCATAGCCGTCGGCCTTGATCACGGCGGCGCATTCCGTCGGCATGGCGTGGTGCCCGAGCGTGCGCCAATTGGCTTCGATGGCCGCGAGATCGACGGTGAGAATGCCGCCCGCTTGCGCCGCCGGCGGGCCGGTGGTGACGAGCTTGTCCGCCCGGCCGTCGTCCGGCGGGCTCAA
The DNA here is from genome assembly GCA_963770985.1 of uncultured Alphaproteobacteria bacterium. Taxonomy (GTDB): domain Bacteria; phylum Pseudomonadota; class Alphaproteobacteria; order Rhizobiales; family Xanthobacteraceae; genus Pseudolabrys. The sequence continues at coordinate 282,701 of CAVYRR010000001.1, forward strand.
GTCCTGCTGCAACTGCGGGTTCGGCCTCGGTCATGGGCTAGGGTTTAGCCGCCCGTGCGCGGGGCGTCCATGCGGGGCGGGGCACCGATGCTACAGACCAAGCGTTACCTCGGCCCAGTGCAGGATGGTCTTGCTGTTGAGGAATTCGATGACGCTGGGCTCGATGATCGCCGGCCGATCGTGCGCGACCACGACGGTGGCGACGATGGCGTCGCAATGATCGTTGAAAGCAACCGCCAGGGCCGATTGTCCCGCGCGAAGGGGACCGGCCACCGTGTAAGACCGGCTGCGGCCCTTCATCCACGCCACAGCGATCGGGTGGCCCGGCCCCAAAACCGAAAGCTTGTCGCCCATCAGGTTGAAGTCGCTCAGGCGATTGAGCTCGTCGTCATCGGATACGCCGGTCGTGCAATTGCAGAAGCCGATCTTGGCCCGGATATAAAGGTTGACCTCGGCGCCGCAGTCGGCCGCCTGACACCGGAATGCTTTGCCCTTGCCCCACTCGTCCATCGCGAAGGGCCATTGCACTTCGGCCCAAACCGGATGGCTGGGCGGTACCACGGCTCCGCCGCGGTCCGGCAGCGGCAAACCGAAAACCGCCAGCGCTCCGACCAGTCCGCCCAGCCCGAAGGCAACGACAGCGGCAATGACGGTGGTTCGTTTCATCACGTCATCGGCCGCGATCGGTCGGGCCGTTTGTCCTAGTTGCTTGCAACGAACGCCTTTGCCTCGGCCAGCACAGGGCGGTCGTTATCGCCCGCGCTGGCGAGCGCAACCAGTTTTTCATAGTTGGCCTTCGCTTTCGCCTTGTCGCCGAGCGCTTGCGCGGCCTTCGCTGCCCCGGCATAGCTGTTGAAGCGGTTGAGCTCCTTCGCCATGGTCGCCTCGAACGCCGCCAGCGCCTCCTTGGCCATGCCGCGATCGAGCAGCATATAGCCGTAGAGCTCGCGCGCCGGCGCTGAGCGGCCCCGGCGTGACCGGCGACTTCTCGGTCTTATCCTCGGCGTCGGCAGCGGCGCTCATGGCTTTGAGCGCGTCATCATATTTGCCTTCGGCATAGAGCTGCCACGCGGTCGCGATCTGGCACTGGATGTCGACGATCTGCGGCCAATAGCCGACCTTGGCCGCCGTCAGCTTGTCACGCATTTCGGCAAGCTTTGCGATATCGGCCTTGGCAGCGTCCGGATGGCCGGAGCGCGCGGCGCCGAGCGCGCGGGCGAAATACGTGATCGCCATGACATGGGGAAATTTGTTCGGACGGACTTGAAGCTCCGCCGCGCCTTTCCAATCGCCGCGTTCCACCATGTCGCGCGCCGGTGAGGCGGCTAACGCGAAATGCGCAGCGAATGCATCCGGACCGAAAGTGCTGACGGCCATATCGTCGATGACGGCGCGCGCGTTCTTGTCTTGGTCGAGTTGCAGATAGGCGTAGACCAAATAGTCCTGCCCGTGCATCTGATCACCGGGGGACTTTTCCGCCTTGGCCGCCTGCACGGAGGCAATGTTGGCCGCAACCGAGTTCTTCCAGAATCCGACGCGGGTGAAGATGTGCGAGGGCATGTGCTGCGCATGCGGCGCCGCCGGCGCGATCTTGGAGTAGCGCCGGGCGGCGTCGATCCCTTTGTCCGCGAGCGCAGGAGAGTCGTAGAGGTGAATGAGATAATGAGCGACACCCGGGTGCCGGGGCTGCCGCTTGTTGATCGCCTCCAGGATGGCCGCTCCCTTGAGTTGATTGGCGTAAGTCTTGTCGGTCGGCGAGGCCGCGACGTTCAGCGTGATCGCGTAGAAGATCTGTGCCTCGTCGTCGTCGGGATATTTTGCGGCCAGCGCTTCCATGGCCTTGAGGTAGGACTGCACGCGCGCCCCATGAGGGGTCTTGTCGTAATCGACATACATGACCGCCAGAGCGTCGATGAAGTCGCGCTCGCGCTGCGTCTTGGCGCCCGTGGCTTTCGCCGCCTGAATAGCGGCGAGGCCGAGCGGCAGGTTGGGCGCTGGCATCGGGTTGTGCGGATTGTCGAGCAGCCCGAGCGCCATGCCCCAATAGGCGATTCCGCAGGTCGGATCGGCCTTGAGCGTCTCCTCGAATATTTCCCTGGATGCCTTGTACCAGAACGAGTGCTGGTACCGCATGGCGCGGTCAAACCGCCGCTGCGCCGTCTCGTTGCACGAGGTGGCGAAATGGACCGTGCCGAATTTCTGATCGGTATCGTCTTGCGCGATGCTTGGCGAGGCCCAAAATCCGAGCGTTGCCACGCCTGCGACCGCTGCTGCGAGCAGTGATTTACGCATGATCTTCTCCCTGGGCCGGCGCGCTGATGGCGCGCTCTTTGGCTGTGATGTGATGAGTTTAAGTTCTTACGCGGATCGTTTCAACCATCCCGAGCATCTGGTTGGCATCATTGTAGCCGGTATGCTCGGCGTCCATGCGTCGTCACCCCTGGAAAATCAACATAACAAAGGCGGCGAAAAGCACCACATGCACGGCGCCTTGCAGGATGTTGGTGCGGCCGCTGGCAAAGGTGACGATGCAGACGGTGAGCGTCAGCAGGAACAACACGTCGTTGGCCTTGTCGAGCCCGAGATAAAGCTCGTGCCGGGTGAAATGGCTGACCGCCAACATCGCCGGGACGGTGAGGCCGATGGTCGAAAGAACCGACCCCAGCGAAATATTGATCGATCGCTGCAGCCTGTTGGCCATGGCCGACCGCGTGGCAGCGATCGCTTCAGGCGTGGCCACCAGCATAGCGATGATCACGCCGCCGAGCGCCGCCGGCGCCTGCAGCGTCTCGATGAAATAGTCGATCGGGTGGGCGAGCTGTTCAGCCAGAAAGACCACCGGCAGGATATAGGCCAGTAACAAGGCCGCGTGCCAGCGCAGCGACCGCGCGGCCCGCGGCAATTCGGGCGGTTTGGTCGCGTCGTCGCCGTCACTGATGAAATAACCCCGATGCCGTCCGGTCTGAATGGCAAGGAACGCGCCATAGAGTCCGAGCGACATCACAAATAGAAATACTTGCTGCGCGAAAGAAAGAGTCGGCCCGGGTGTCGTGATCGTGAAGTCGGGAAGCGTCAGCGTGAGCACCGTCAGCGGAATGATCACGCCGAGGTAGGCATTCGCGCTCTGCAGGTTGTAATGCTGCTCGCGATGGCGCCAGCCGCCGAGCAGCAGCGAACCGCCGATCATGCCGCCAAGAATGATCATGACGATGGCGAACAGCGTGTCGCGCACCAGCGTTGGATTATTGGCGCCGTGCAACATCACGGCCGAGATGCTCATCACCTCGATCGCCGTCACCGACAGCGTCAGCACCAGCGTGCCGTAGGGCTCGCCGAGGATCTCGGCGACATGGTCGGCGTGCCGGGCGACCGAGAGGGCGGAGCCCAGCACGACTGCGAAAAGCCAGATAAAAATGAGCGCGAGCCAAAGCGGGTTGGTCAGCGCATCAAATGCCTTCTCGCCGGTCAAGGCGAAGACGAGCGTGGTCGCCAGGCTCACGCCCAGAAACCATTCGCCGGCGACTGCTTTGCGGAGTTGACCCGCGCTTTTGGCTTTCACGCGTGTTCCACCCGGGCAAAAAGGGTCAAACAGTAAAGTAATTCGTCAGCAAAGATGCAATGCGGTCCGGAACATTTAGCCGATCCGCTCCGGCAGGTGGTCGGGCTTCGCCAAGGTCGAGAACTTCGTGATGGCGCCTTCGAATTGCAGTTCGACCGTGCCGGTGGGCCCGTGGCGCTGCTTGCCGATGATGACCTCGGCGCGGCCGTGCACCTTCTCGCCTTCCGCCAGCCATTCCGCGAATTTCTCGCGGTTGGTTTCCAGCGGCTTGCGCATCTGGTGATAGTACTCGTCGCGGAAGACGAACAGCACCACGTCGGCGTCTTGTTCGATCGAGCCGGATTCACGCAAGTCGGACAGCTGCGGGCGCTTGTCGTCGCGGCTTTCCACCTGGCGCGAGAGCTGCGACAGCGCCAGGATCGGGACGTTGAGTTCCTTCGCCAGCGCCTTGAGCTTGGTGGTGATCTCGGTGATTTCCTGCACGCGGTTTTCTTGGCTGCGGCGGGTCGAGCCCTGCAGCAATTGCAGGTAGTCGATGATCAGCAGATCGAGGCCGCGCTGGCGCTTGAGGCGGCGTGCGCGGGCGGCGAGCTGCGCCACCGACAGACCGCCGGTTTCGTCCACGAAGAACTGCAAGTTCTGCAATTCGATCGAGTGGTCCTTGATGCGCTCGAACTCGGCCTCGCTGATGCCGCCGCGCCGGATCTGGTTCGACGGGATGCCGGTCTGCTCGGCGATGATGCGGGTGGCGAGCTGCTCGGCCGACATTTCCAGTGAGAAGAAGCCGACGATGCCGCCATTGGCGGTGATCGTATGGCCGTCGGCCTTGACCTCGCCGCGCCAGGCGCGCGCGACGTTGTAGCCGATGTTGGTGGCCAGCGCGCTTTTGCCCATGCCGGGACGGCCGGCGAGGATGATCAGGTCGGACGGCTGCAACCCGCCCATCATGCGGTCGAGCTCGTCGAGCCCGGTGCCGATGCCGGACAGTTTTCCGTCGCGCTGGAAGGCGTGCGCCGCCATGTCGATCGCGGTGGTGAGCGACTGGGCGAAGCGCTGGAAGCCGCCGTCGTAGCGCCCGGTCTCGGCCAGCTCGTACAGCCGCCGCTCGGCGTCCTCGATCTGGTTGCGCGGCGAGAAATCGACCGGCGCGTCGAAGGCGACGTTGACCATGTCCTCGCCGACGATGATCAGCGCGCGGCGGATCGACAGGTCGTAGATGGTATGGCCGTAATCCTCGGCATTGATGATGGTGGTCGCCTCGGCGGCGAGCCGCGCCAGGTACTGGCTCACCGTCATGCCGCCGATATCGATGTCGGCGCCGATGAAGGTCTTCAGCGTGACCGGCGTCGCCACCTTGCCGGCGCGGATCAGATCGCGCGCAAGCTGATAGATTCGCTGGTGAATTGGCTCGAAGAAATGCTCCGGATTGAGGAAATCGGAGACCCGGTAGAAGGCCTCGTTGTTGACCAGGATGGCGCCCAATAGCGCCTGCTCCGCCTCGATATTGTGCGGAGCGGAACGAAAGTTCTGAGCAGGTTCTTCAACCTGCTTGCGGAGCGCCGAATCGAGAGGGGCCATGGATGTCTGTGCTTACCCGGAAATTGTGGCATAGCACGGACTTTTCGAACGGCGTGGCCGCCGCAAGCAGTTGCCCCGCAATTCACAAGGAAAAATCAGCGGTGAACAAGATCGGTTTTTTCTTGACCGCCGCGGCGCGCGCGCGGCGGTTTCCGAAAGCCTACTCGCCGGCGAGCCGCAGCGGCGGGTGGCGTTCGCCTTCGGCGCCGCGCAACCGGCGTTCCTCGCGGCTGATGTAGTCCCGCGTCATCGGCACCACGTTCTGCCGCTTGGTGAGCTGGATCTGGAACACCATTAAGTTCTGCTCGCGGAACGACATTTCGGACGAGGCCAGATAGAACTCCCACATCCGCACGAAGCGCCCGTCGTAGATCCGCTCGACCTCATCGCGGTGGGCGAGGAATCGTTCGCGCCAGGCCTTCAGCGTCTCGGCATAGTGCAACCGCAGGATTTCTATGTCGGTGATCAGCAGCCCGGATTTCTCGATGTGCGGCAGCACCTCCGACAGCGACGGAATATAGCCGCCGGGGAAAATGTATTTCGCGATCCACGGACTGGTCGCGCTCGGGCCTTCCGAGCGGCCGATCGAATGCAGCACCATGATGCCGTCGTCGGCGAGCAGCTGCGCGCTCTTGCGGAAGAAGGTGTCGTAATGATTGACGCCGACATGTTCGAACATGCCGACCGAGACGATGCGGTCGAACGGTCCGGTGACGTCGCGATAGTCCTGCAGGTTGAAACGGGCCCGCTCGGCCAAGCCTTTTTCTGCGGCGCGTTCATTGGCGACGGCGTGCTGTTCCCGCGACAACGTGACGCCGGTCACGTCGGCGCCGGCAACCTCGGCGAGATACAAGCCCAGCCCGCCCCAGCCGCAGCCGATGTCGAGCAAGCGCAAGTCTCGTTCGTGGCGCTCGCGGCCGAGCAGCAGCTTGGCGGCGAGGTGCCGCTTTTTGGCGAGCTGCGCGTCATCGAGCGACAGGTCGGGGCCGTCGAAATAGCCGCAGCTGTATTGCCGGTCGGCGTCGAGGAACAGCGAATAGAGCCTGCCGTCGAGATCGTAGTGATGCGCTACATTGTGGCGCGCGCGCCGGCGCGGATTGAACTGCTGCAAGCGGCGGTAAAGGAAGCGCAGGAGCCCTTGTAGCCGCGCCCAGTGCGGAACGTCGGAATTCTGCCCAAGCATGATGGCCAACACGTCGGCGATCGAGCCCTGCTCGACCACGAACGAGCCGTTCATATAGGACTTGCCGAATTTGAGTTCGGGATCGAGCAGAATTCCCCACTCGGCCGCCCGCGTGGCAAAGCGCACCCATACCGGCTGGCCGGTCCCATCGCCGAAGGTCAAGATCGTTCCGCGCGAGGTGGTAACCCTGAATGTGCCCCGCCGAATAAACGTCTTGAGCAAAAACTGAAGCAACCGGTCCATCGGCCGCCTCCGCCACGCTAATAGCCGCGAAGTCTCGCTTTAATCTCCTCACGCCCGTCCAAAACGGCGGGCGCTCAATTGTTCAACCGAGGTATTCAATCAAAGTTCCAGCGGCCCAGCAATGCCACAAATCGGTTGCAAGCATGTAATTGCAAACCGGGGTCACAACCCCGCGTTAATAGGCTATCAACACGCCGGTCGGCGGCATGGGTCCGGTGGGCGATGCAAGGTAAGCTATTGAAAGGTCAAGGAAATGACGGGTTGTAATCGCGGCATCGGGCTGGCGATAGCGGCTTTGGCGCTCGCTCTGGCAGCCCCGGCGGGCGCGCAGGAAAACCTGGATTCAGGCAAAACCGGCGCGCAACTGTTCGCCGCGAACTGCGCTGCCTGCCACAAGAGCCCTCAGGCTCTGAGCAAGGGCGGCGGCTTGTTCGGCCTGTCCGGTTTCCTGCGCGAGCATTACACGTCCAGCCGAGAAACGGCGGCCACGATCGCCACCTATCTAGAATCGTTTGGCCCCGCGCCGGGCAAGCGCACGGGCGCGACCAAGCGCTCGGCCAAGGGCGACGAGAAGGCCAAGGCCGGGGAGAAAAAGGCCAAGCCCAAATCAGATGAGGAGAAATCCGAAAAACCTGGCAAAACCGCCAAGCCAGTCGAGACCAAGACCTCCGGGCCGAAATCCTCCGAGCCGACGACCGAGCCAAAGTCGGACGAAGCGAAGCCTAAGGAGCCAAAGGCGAAGGATGCCAAATCTTCGGCAGCCAAGCCGGCCGCCAAACCGGACAAGCCGGAGAAGTCCGACTAGCGCGTGCAGTCAAGTTCGGGGGGCGCAAAGTGATGAGTGATCAGCAGGCCACAAGTTCGGGCTAAACTACCCGTAACCGGACGCTTTCCTTCGTTATATCCGCCTATTTGATCGCCACCTTTCTGTGGCGGGGTTTCACGCCTGCCCACGAATATCCGATGCGGACCACGCAGGTCATGGAGATCGCGTTCGATATCCTGGCGGTTGTCGGCCTGATCGGCCTCAAGGCTCAAATTCCGAAGCCGCTATTTTGGATTGCTCTCCTTGCCGGTCTGGCGTTGTTTGCCATTCGATTGACCGGCGACGCCAGTTGGTGGACCGGCCATCTGGTCTACACACTCCCACCAAGGTGACGCCGCCGCAGTCCACGTCCTAGGCGTCGGCTTCTTCTGCGTCCTTTTTCTTTTTCTTGGCGGTTTTCACGGGCTTTTTCTCTTCACCCGCGGGCGCAGCTTCGGCATCAGCCTCGGCTTTGGGCTCATCGGATTCGCGCAACGCCTTGGCCGCTTCCGGCTCGAAGAAGGCTTCCGCTGCTTCCAAGGCGGCGGCCGCATCTTCCTCGGCCTGCTCGCGGCGCACCGTGACATCCTCGCCGCGTGCAACGCGTTCGGCTTCGCCCGCGCTGCGCGCGACGATGACGGTGATCACGGTCTCGACTTCCGGATGCAGCGCCAGCGGCACTTTGTACTGCCCGATGGTCTTGATCGGCGCGTTGAGCGTGACCTGCGACCGGCTCACCTCGGCGCCATCGGCGTTGAGCATGCTGGCGATGTCGCGCGGCGATACCGAGCCGAACAACTGGCCGGCTTCGCTCGCTTGGCGGATCACCACGATGGTCTTGCCGTCGAGCTTGGCGGCGACTTTCTCGGCGCCGCCTTTCAGCTCGAGATTGCGCGTCTGCAGTTCGCCCTTCATCTCTTCGAACCGCGACTTGTTCTCGACCGTCGCGCGCAACGCCTTGCCGCGCGGCAGCAGGAAATTGCGGGCGAAACCGTCCTTCACGCGCACGACATCGCCCATTTGTCCGAGCTTGCCGATGCGCTCGAGCAGGATCACTTCCATTGTCGTCTCTCCTTGATCTGTACTTGGTTGATCTGAATTTGAATTCTTGGTGAAAGCCTTGTCGTCAGGTGTGGGCCGGGGGGCCGCGCGTGTTGGCAATGCGCGCGCGCAAGTCGATGGTCGCCTCGATCAGGCCGAGCAGGCAGAGCGCCAGTACCGGCCAGCCCAATACGAGCACCGCCAAATAAACACCGCCGAGCAAGAACATGCGGCTGGCCATGCCGCGGGTGATGGCATGCAGCACCGCGAAGCCAAGCATGCCATAGGCCATCAGCAGACTGGCCGATAATACGCCGGCGATGATGCCGATCAGGCTGCCGAAAAAACTTAGGGCCACGACGATTGCGAGTGCGATCACGAGCGGGCGCGGAAACGTCATGGCCGCGATCGGCGGCCACGGCCGCTTCAGCCGGCCGGAAAACTTTACGACGCAGGCGGCGAGCCACAGGTTGAGCACGTTGGTAATGGTGGCGAGCACCGCCGCCGCCGGCGGAATGGCGGCCACTAGGAAATCGACCAGCCGGCCGGCATTGGACACGCCGGGCATGGCGAGCGGAGCTCCCGGCGGCGCGTTGGTTTCCACGCGCAGGATATGCGTCAGCGCGTGCCGCAGGCCGGCGCGGAAGCTCTCGGCATCGAGCCCGAAATTGGGGATCGCGACGACCACGACCAGTCCGCCGAGGATGGCCGCCCAGACCACCAACCGGCCGGGTGGATACCATTCGAGCGCCGCCGCGCCGTTGCTGGCCGGACGCGCCAGCATCGCGAGATAGCCAAGCCACCAGGCCGGCACTCCGGCGCCGGCCAGGAACGAGAAGAAGAACACCGGGCCGAACGCGAGCGCGAGCACGAGTGCGCCCGCCAGCGCGGCGATCGCTGCCGCCCAATGGCTCCAGCCGAGGCCGGCGATCATGATCGGCAGCGGCGCCAGGTAGAACAGCGGGATCGACAGCCATACGCCCGAGGTCACCGAGGCGAACAGCAAAGCCGCCGCGGCGCCGGCACCGATACCGACAATTGCGAATTGCATCATCACGAGCTGTCCCGCCCCTTTTGAGCGGTTAGAGGCCGCACGCGGCCGCCCCAACCATCGGCTTAGCGGGTGTCCCCGCAAGCCTCGTTCAGTTTCACCACTATTTTATAACGTAAGGCAGCAACCCGAGGAAGCGCGAGCGTTTGATCGCTTGCGCCAGCTCGCGCTGCTTCTTCGCCGACACCGCAGTGATGCGGCTCGGCACGATCTTGCCGCGCTCCGACACGTAACGCTGCAACAGCTTGACGTCCTTGTAGTCGATCTTCGGCGCATTGGCGCCGGAAAACGGACAGGTCTTGCGCCGGCGGAAGAACGGACGGCGGGCGCCGCCGCCACCTTGGGATGATCCGAATGCCATGGTCTATTCCTCCCCCGCTGCGATCGCGGGCCCGGCGTCGTCGTCGGCCTCGTCGCGCCGCGGGCGACGTCCACGGTCGCCGCGATCCCCGCGGTCGCCGCGATCGTCGCGGTCAGATTTGCGCATCATCGCGGAGGGGCCGTCCTCGTGCGCCTCGACACGGATGGTGAGGTAGCGCAGGACGTCTTCGTTGATCCGCTCTTGGCGCTCGACCTCGTTGAGGGCTGCCGGCGGCGCATCGACATTGAGCAACGTCATGTGCGCCTTGCGGTTCTTGCGGATGCGATAGTTGAGGGACTTCATCCCCCAATATTCGGTCTTGGTGATCTTGCCGCCCGCTTCGGCGATGACACCGGAAAGCTTTGCGGTCAATTCCTCGACCTGCTGCGTGGAAAGATCCTGGCGCGCGAGATAGACGTGTTCGTATAGCGGCATGAAATGCCTTTCCTTGTTTCACCCATGTCCTCGACCCTGGCGCCTAGCCCCTCGAGCCCTTCGGGAAAGGCTCGAATGCTCTGAAGGCGGGAACACGGGACGACGGACCCACCGGCCCTACCGTTTTGGCTTAAAAACGGCCGTCCGTTCAGCTCCCAACCAGGGTCGACGGAACGCGCGGGTTATAGGCGGATTAGGCCGAAAAAGGCAAGTAGCAGCGGCTATGTCGACGCAAAGCGTTTGGGTCGGCCTAACTTGACAGGACCTTTCCTGCGGTGTCTTTCGGCCCGATTCCGGCAAAAAGACGAGATTGTGAGGGGGCATGGCGGTCGCTTTCGTGTTTCCGGGCCAGGGCAGTCAGACGGTCGGCATGGGCAAGGTGCTGGCGGCGAATTTTGCGCCGGCCCGGCAGGTGTTCGACGAGGTCGACGAGGCGCTCGGCGCCAAGCTCTCCGCCATCGTGTTCGAAGGGCCGGCAGAAGCGCTTACCCTCACCGAGAATGCGCAGCCGGCGTTGATGGCGGTCTCACTTGCCACTCTGCGCGTGTTGGAGCAGGAGGCCGGTCTCGATCTCAAGCGCGACGCGCAATTCGTTGCCGGCCATTCGCTCGGCGAATATTCCGCGCTCGCCGCGGCGGGCTCCTTCACGATTGCCGACACGGCGCGGCTCTTACGCACGCGCGGGCAGGCGATGCAGAAGGCGGTGCCGGTCGGCGTCGGCGCCATGGCGGCGCTGCTCGGCCTTGATTTCGACGCGGCGGCGGCGGTGGCGGCGGAAGCCGCGCAGGGGCAGGTCTGCCAGGCCGCCAACGACAATGGCGCCGGCCAGGTGGTGGTGTCGGGCGACAAGGCCGCGGTCGAACGCGCTGTGGAGATCGCCAAGACCAAGGGCGCCAAGCGTGCCATGCTGCTGGCCGTGTCCGCACCCTTCCATTGCGCCTTGATGCAGCCGGCCGCCGATGCGATGGCGCAGGCGTTGGCGCAGGTAACCGTCAAGCCGCCGGTTGTGCCGGTGGTGGCGAACGTGCTGGCCAAGCCGATCAGCGAGCCGGCCGAGATCGTGCGCGCATTGGTCGCGCAGGTCACCGGCACGGTGCGCTGGCGCAAGTCGGTCGCCGCCATGGCGGCTGCCGGGGTCACGACCTTCTACGAGGTGGGGGCCGGCAAGGTGCTGAGCGGGCTGATCAAGCGAATCGCCGACGGCGCGAGCGCGAGTGCGATCGGCACGCCGGAGGACATCGCCGCGTTCAAGGCGGCTCGCGCATGATCCCGAAAAGCCTGTCCTCGGCTTGATCGGGGATGGGAACCGGTTTTCGGATAAGATCATGCGCAAACGATCTAGGAGCTGAACAATGTTCGATCTGACCGGCAAGACCGCACTGGTAACCGGCTCAACCGGCGCCATCGGCGGCGCGATTGCTCGCGCGCTGCACGCGCAGGGCGCCACCGTCGCGCTCTCTGGCACGCGGGCCGACGTGCTCGACGCGCTCGCCAGCGAACTGAAGGATCGCGTGCACGTGCTGCCCTGCGATCTCGCCGACAAAGACGCGGTCGAGGCACTGGTGCCGAGCGCAGAAGAGAAAATGCAGAAGCTCGACATCCTGGTCGCCAATGCCGGGGTCAACCGGGACAACCTGTTCGTGCAATTGCGCGACGAAGACTGGGAGAAGGTCATCGCGGTGAACCTGACCGCGACCTTCCGGCTCACCCGCGCGGCGGTGAAAACGATGATGCGCCGGCGCTGGGGCCGCGTGATCGGTATCTCGTCGATCGTCGGCTATACCGGCAATCCGGGGCAGGGCAACTACACCGCGTCGAAGGCCGGCTTGGTGGGCATGATGAAGTCGGTCGCTGCCGAATACGCCAAGCGCAACGTTACCGCCAACTGCATCGCCCCCGGCATCATCGCCAGCGCCATGATCGATAAGCTCAATGACAAGCAGCGCGAGACCATTATGGCCAGGGTTCCCGCCGGTCGACTCGGAACGCCGGCCGATGTAGCGGCAGCGGCGGTCTATTTAGCCTCGGACGAAGCGGCCTATGTCACAGGGCAGACCATTCACGTCAACGGCGGGATGGCCATGATCTAGCGCATGATCCGGAAAACCTTGTCCGCGACTTGGATGCGGATGGGGCCGGTTTTCGGATCGGATCGTGCGCAATTAAGAGACGGAAATGCTTGGCTTTTCAGGGAGCATCCGGCTACGCTGCCCCGCGCTAGTCAACGCATTTGAAGTATGGTAACCGAAATTCGGCCCGGCTGGGGCGGCTGACGGCAGACCTCGAAACCGATGCTCTGCAGTTGAAGGTCGTCACACCACCGTCAACCACGACGAGGCCTTAGTCGCGATGGTTGCGATCCGGTCCCGGCCGCAGCCCAATCTAAAAAGCACGAGGTTGGAACGATGAGTGATATTGGCGAGCGGGTAAAAAAGATCGTCGTGGAGCACCTCGGGGTAGAGCCCGACAAGGTGACCGAGCAAGCGAGTTTCATCGACGATCTTGGCGCCGATAGTCTCGACACCGTCGAGCTCGTGATGGCATTCGAAGAGGAATTCGGCTGCGAGATTCCCGACGATGCCGCCGAAACGATCCTGACCGTCGGCGATGCCGTCAAATTTCTCGAAAAGAACGCAAAAAGCTGAGCGAAAGTCTGCGCCGCTGCTCGATCGCTTCATTAGTCGCTGACATGTGGGCTATGCCCCGGTGGAGCATAGAAGCGTGGTGTTTGGCTCGGAGCCGCTCATGAGACGCGTCGTCGTCACCGGATTGGGGATGGTTACTCCGCTCGGTTGTGGCATTGAGCCGACATGGCAACGCCTGCTCAAAGGCGAAAGCGGCGCCAAGCAGATCGATACCTTCGACGTCTCCGACATTTCCTGCAAGATCGCCGGCGTGGTACCGCGCGGCGACGGTAGCAACGGCTCTTACAATCCCGATCAATGGATGGAGCCGAAGGAGCAGCGCAAGGTCGACGATTTCATCATTTTTGGCATGTGCGCGGCGCGTCAGGCACTCGACGATGCCGGCTGGCATCCGCAAAGCAGCGAAGAGCAGAATTCAACCGGCGTGCTGATCGGCTCCGGTATCGGCGGCGTCGAAGGCATCGCCGCCAACGCCATTGTGCTGCATGAGAAAGGGCCGCGCCGGATTTCGCCATTCTTCATTCCCGGCCGCATCATCAATCTCGCCTCCGGCTATGTGTCGATCGAATTCGGCCTGAAGGGTCCCAATCATGCCGTGGTTACCGCCTGCTCGACCGGCGCCCATGCCATCGGCGACGCCGCGCGCATGGTGGCGCTCGGCGATGCCGACGTGATGGTGGCGGGCGGCACCGAATCGCCGGTCAATCGCATCGCGCTATCAGGCTTTGCGGCGCTGCGCGCGCTCTCCACCGGCTTCAACGATCAGCCCAAGCGCGCCTCGCGCCCCTACGACAAGGATCGCGATGGCTTCGTGATGGGCGAGGGCGCCGGCGTGGTGGTGGTGGAAGCGCTCGATCATGCCAAGGCGCGTGGCGCCAAGATCTATGCCGAATTGGTCGGCTACGGGCTGTCCGGCGACGCCTATCATATTACCGCACCCTCGCCGGACGGCGACGGTGCATTCCGCTGCATGAACATGGCCATCAAGCGCGCCGGAATTTCCGCGGGCGAGATCGACTATATCAACGCGCACGGCACGTCGACGCCGCTCGGTGACGAAATCGAACTCGGCGCAGTGCAGCGCGTGGTCGGCAACGCCGCCGGCCGCGTCTCGATGTCCTCGACCAAATCCTGCATTGGCCATCTGCTCGGCGCCGCCGGCGCGGTGGAGGCGATCTTCTCGATCCTGGCGATTCGCGACCGGGTTGCCCCGCCCACCATCAATCTCGATAATCCGTCGGTCGATACGCCAATCGATCTGGTGCCGCATAAGGCGCGCAAGCGCGATATCGACACCGTTCTGTCGAACTCGTTCGGTTTCGGCGGCACCAATGCTTCGCTCATCTTCAGCCGATATACCGGCTAGCAAGCCGGTCCCCAAGCTTTCGCCATAATTCTTCCTAACCTGCGAAAGCTGCTAATGATTTTAGATTACGCTGCGGCCGGCTCGGCGGCGTGCCCGGTCACCGGGATTGGCGCGGACAATCGCTAAACTGGAGTGTGTCGAAGGTGAGTTTGCAGGTCGCCATAGCGGGAGCGGGCGCGTGAATTCCAATCCACCGCATGGCGGTGCGCCGCGCGCGGCCGCGAGCAAACCGGGACCCGTCTCGGTGCCGCCGCCGCCCAGCGGCAAGCCGCCGCGCAGTCCGCGCGCCGCGCTCGAGCCGGAGCGCGTGCCGGTCCCCAAGCGACGCTCCAGACGGGTCCGCCATCCGCTGGTGATCGCGGGCAATGCGATTTTCACGGTGCTGATCGTGATTTCGGTCGCTGCCGGCGGGGCGCTCTACGTCGGCAAGCAGCGTTTCAACGCGCCCGGCCCGCTCGCCGCGGACAAAGTGGTCAATATTCCGCGCGGCGGCATCCGCGATACCGCCGATCTGCTGACGCGCGAGGGCGTGATCAATCAGCCCTGGGTATTCATCGGCGGGGTGCTGGTGCTCAAGGCGCACGGCGAACTCAAGTACGGCGAATACCAGTTCAGCAAGGGCGCCAGCCTCGCCGACGTGGTCAATACCATCATCGAAAACAAGGTGGTGCAGCACACGCTGACGATCCCGGAAGGGCTGACCTCCGAGCAGATCGTCGCCCGGCTCTTGGAAAACGACGCGCTCTCCGGCCAGATCAAGGAAATTCCGCGCGAGGGCACGCTGCTGCCGGAAACCTACAAATTCGCCCGCGGCATGGTGCGCGCGCAGGTCATCCAGCGCATGCAGCAGGCGCACCTCCATTTGTTGCAAGAGATCTGGGAACACCGCATGGCGGATCTTCCAGTCAAGACGCCGGAGCAGCTCGTCATCCTCGCCTCGATCGTGGAGAAGGAAACCAGCAAAGCGGATGAGCGCTCGCGCGTCGCCTCGGTGTTCATCAATCGCCTGAAGAACAAGATGCGATTGCAGTCCGATCCGACCATCATTTACGGCCTGACCGGCGGCAAGGGTTCGCTCGGCCGCCCGATCCTGAAAAGCGAGATCGACCAGCCGACGCCCTACAATACCTATGTGATCGACGGGCTGCCGCCGGGGCCGATCGCCAACCCGGGCCGCGCCTCGCTCGAGGCCGCCGCCAATCCGGCACGCACCAAGGACCTCTATTTCGTCGCCGACGGCACCGGCGGCCACGTATTCTCGGAAAACTACGAGCAGCATCAGAAGAACGTGGCGCGCCTGCGCGCGATCGAGAAGAACGCCACGCCGGAGCCGGCAAAGCCGTAGTCCCTTGTGAGCGTCAAGCCTCGCGGCTAAGTTCGCCCGCGCTTTCCGCAACTCAACCAACACGAGATCAAACCCGGATGGCATTGTCGAGCATGACCGGCTTCGCGCGCGGCCACGGCGTCGCCGGCGCCTATGCCTGGAGCTGGGAGCTCAAATCGGTCAACGCCAAGGGCCTCGATCTGCGGCTGCGCCTGCCGCCCGGCTGGGATGCAATCGAGGTGCCGGCGCGGGCACGCGCGACCGAAAAGCTCAGCCGCGGGACCGCCTATGCCAATCTCACCGTCGAGCGCAAAGGCGTGGCGCCCACCGTCAAGGTCAACGAGCCGGTGCTCAACGCCGTGCTGGCGACGCTGAAGTCACTTGGCGGCAAAGTGGATGCGACGAAGCCAACACTCGACGGCATTCTCTCGCTGAAAGGCGTGATCGAGGTCACCGAGGAGGACGAGCGCGAGGAGGATCGCCGCGCCGCCGAGGCCGCGATCCTTAAGGGCTTGGACAAGGCGTTGGCCGATCTGGTCGCCATGCGGCGCGAGGAGGGCGCAACGCTCGGCCGGCTGCTGTCGGCGCGGCTTGATGAAATTGCCGCGCTCGCCGCGCGCGCTGAGGCAGCCCCCGGCCGCAAGCCGGAAGCGATCAAGGCGCGGCTGGCCGAGCAGGTGGCGACGCTGCTTGCGGCCTCGCAGCGCTTCGACAGCGACCGTCTGCACCAGGAAGCGATCATGCTCGCCAGCAAGGCCGATATCCGCGAGGAGCTCGACCGCCTCGCCTCCCATGTTGCGCAGGCGCAGAAGCTCATCGCCGACGGCGGGCCGGTCGGCCGCCGGCTTGACTTTCTGGCGCAGGAACTCAACCGCGAATCGAATACGCTCACCGCCAAAGCCAACGACGTCGAGCTCACCAATATCGGCTTGGAACTGAAAAGCGTGGTCGAGCAGTTCCGCGAGCAGGTGCAGAACCTGGAGTGACGATGGCAAGAACGCACCCGGAGAAAGCAGCGATCGCCCAGCGCGGGCTGATGCTGGTGCTGTCGTCGCCCTCGGGTGCTGGCAAGACCACGCTGTCGCGCCGGCTGCTCGACGAAGACAAGGGCGTGACGCTGTCGGTGTCGGTGACCACGCGCAAGATGCGTCCGGGCGAAAAGGACGGCCGCGACTACACGTTCATCGACCGCAAACGTTTCGACGCGCTGGTCGACAAGAACGAACTGCTGGAGTGGGCCGAGGTATTCGACAATTACTACGGCACGCCGCGAAAGCCGGTGATGGACGCGCTGGCCGCCGGCCGCGATGTCTTGTTCGACATCGACTGGCAAGGCACCCAGCAGCTGAGCGAAAAAGCCCGCGGCGACGTGGTGAGCGTGTTCATATTGCCGCCTTCGATCCCCGAGCTGGAGCACCGCCTGCACAAACGCGCGCAGGACGATTACGAGACCATCCACCGCCGCATGGCGAAAGCCGCCGACGAGATGAGCCACTGGGCGGAGTACGACTACGTCGTGATCAATCGCGACATCGAGCAGGCCTTTGCCGACGTGCAGGCGATCCTCGCCGCCGAGCGGCTTAAGCGCGAGCGCCAGCCCGGTCTCTCTGACTTTGTGCGCGGGCTGATGGCGAAATTGTAAGTATCGTGGGAGCGTAAACGATGAACATGACGCTCAAAGCTGCAGTGCAGATTGCGGATCAATGTGAATTATATGTACAGGCGGTGGTTATGTTCCTTACGGAGAAAATAGGGGAACAGGCCGCCGCAGCACGTGTCGTTGAAAGACTTAATTTGGTCTTACAAGCTATGTTTGAAGGGACGCGCCCCGATGATATGGCCTTGGCTCTGGTTCCCAAGCCTAGAGTTTGAAGGGTTTTAATTCATCAGCACCACACGCCCGACGATCTTGCCGCCACGCAAATCGTCCAGCGTCGCCTGCGCCTGATCCAGCGGCCGTTCTGCGATCGGCGGCGGCGCAATGTTCTTTTTGCGCACCAGGTCGATGAGCTCGCGCGCCTCGGCCAACGTGCCGGTCTGCGTGCCCTCGATGGTCATGGCCTTGAGCGGGAACATGGCAACCGCGGTCGAGTAACCGCCGCCGATCAGTCCAGTCACCACCACCTTGCCGCCTTTGGCCAGCACGCCGGTGGCGAATGCGAGCGACTTATCGGAGCCGGCGAAATCGATCGCCGCATAAATGCCGCCGCTCGCTTTCAGCAGCGCCTTGCGCGCGTTCGGTTCGGATGGATCGAAGGCTTCCTTGGCGCCGGCGGCGAGCGCGGCTTCGCGCTTCTTGGCATCGATGTCGGCGACGTAAGGCGCGGTGCCGTACATGGCGCGCGCCAGCGCCAGTCCCATCAGCCCGACGCCGCCCAGGCCCACCAGCAAAAGCGGTGCGCGCGCGGCGCGGTCGCTAAGGCGCTTGAGCGCGGCGTAAGCGGTCAGGCCCGAGCACATCAGCGCGCCGGCAAAAGATGCGGATAGCGGCGCATAATCGATCAGGTAGCGCGGGTGCGGGGTCAGCACATGGGTGGCATAGCCGCCATCGACGGTGATGCCGAGATGGCGCGGTGCCGCGCAGATATTCTCGTCGCCCACCTTGCAAGCCGGGCAGTTGCCGCAGCCGATCCAGGGATAGATAGCAACCTGAGCGCCCGGCGCTATCTTGGCGTCCGGTCCGCCGCTCTCGATGACGCCCGCGATCTCGTGGCCGAGGGTGAACGGCAGCGTGCGGCCACCGCGCACGTCGAGCTGCTTGCCGTCGCCGAGCAGGAAATAGCCATCCTGCATGTGCAAATCGGAATGGCAGACGCCGCAGCGCGCGATGCGCACCAGCACCTCGCTGCCTTGCGGCTTGGGCGCATCGACCACCGTTTCGCATAAGGGGGCGCCGTAGGCGGTCAGGGATTGGCGGTGCATTTTCATAAGCGGACTTTACACGCGGACTTTCGCCTGCCTAGCAAAAATATTGGCCAGCGCGACGAAACCTTCGACCGGAATGTCCTCCGCCCGCGCGGTCGGCTCGATGCCGGCTTCGGCGAGCAGCGCGAGCGCATCCACGCCCAGCGATTTGAGGCTCTGGCGTAGCATCTTGCGACGCTGGCCGAACGCCGCCTCGGTCACCTTCTGCAAGGCGCCAGCGTCGCAGGCAAGCGGCGTTGCGCGCGGTATCAGCCGCACCACCGACGAGGTCACCTTGGGCGGCGGCACGAAGGCCGATGGCGCCACGTCGAACATAATCTTCGTCTCGCAGCGCCAGTTCGCCAGCACCGACAGCCGGCCATAAGTCTTGCTGCCCGGCTTGGCGACGATGCGCTCGGCCACCTCGCGCTGGAACATCAGCACCAGCGCGTCGTACCAGGGCGGCCACCGCTCGGTCAGCCAGCCGATCAGCAGCGCGGTCGCGATATTGTAGGGCAGGTTGGCGACCACGCGTGCGCGCCCGTGACCGAGATGGGTGCGCGCGTCGAATTCCAACGCATCGCCAGGGATGATTTCGAGTTGGCCAGGATAACGCGCCGCGATCTCCTTCAGCGCGGCGATCGCGCGGTCGTCGCGTTCGATGGCGATGACGCGCTTTGTCCCCTCCGCCAGCAGCGCGCGTGTCAATCCGCCCGGTCCGGGGCCGATCTCGACCACGGTTGCGCCCGGAAGCGGACCGCCGGCGCGGGCGATGCGCGCGGTCAGATTGAGATCGAGCAGAAAATTCTGACCCAGCGATTTCTTGGCGGACAAGCCATGCCGCCGAATGACCTCGCGCAGCGGCGGCAGGTCGTCGATTTGGGTCATTGAAACCTACCGCTCGTCCCCGCGAAAGCGGGGACCCAGGGTGTCAATTTCTGACTTTGTAATCATGGCTCTGGATTCCCGCTTACGCGGGAATGAGCGGAGTTTTTACGCTGGCGGAGAGACGCGCGGCCAGCGCCAGCGCCGCCAGCAAGCTCGACGGATCGGCGCGGCCGCTGCCGGCGATGTCGAAGGCGGTGCCGTGGTCGGGCGAGGTGCGCACGAACGGCAGGCCGAGCGTCACGTTCACCGCGCGCTCGAAGGCCAGCGTCTTAATCGGGATCAGCGCCTGGTCGTGATACATGCACATGGCGACGTCGTAACCCGCGCGCGCCCGTTCGTGGAACAGCGTGTCGGCCGGCAACGGCCCGATGGCGTCGATACCTTCCGCGCGTAGTTGTTTCACCGCCGGTGCCACAATTGTTGCGTCCTCCTCGCCGAGCGCGCCTTCCTCGCCGGCATGCGGATTGAGTCCGGCGACCGCGAGACGCGGACGCGCGATGCCGAAGCGCGCAGTGAGGTCGCGTGCGACAATGCGCCCGGTCTCCAGCACGAGTCCGCTAGTTAGACGCGATACCACTTCGCGCAACGGCAAATGGATGGTCACCGGCACCACGGCAAGCTCCGCCGACCACAGCATCATCACCGGATGCGCCGCTTTGCCGGTCGCCTCCGCCGCAAGCTTGGCCAGGAATTCGGTATGGCCGGGCTCGGCAAAGCCGGATCGATAGAGCACGTTCTTGGCGACCGGATTGGTGACCACGGCGGCGGCGCGCCCGGCCAGCACATCGGCGACGGCGCGGCGGATCGAGGCAATGGCCGCCGGCGCGCTGCTGGCGTCGGGCGTGCCGGGCGTGGCGGTGACGGCAAGATCAAGCGGAACGATCGGCAAGGCGCGCTCAAAGACGGCGGTTGCCTCCGCCGGCGCGACGACGGCGAGCGGCACGTCGAGGCCGAGAACGCGCGCGCGGCTGCGCATGAAATCCATGTCGCCGATCAGATAAAAAGCCGGCACGTCGAGCTCGACCCGGCGCCGCCAGACCGCAAGCGTGAGATCGGGGCCGATGCCGGCCGGCTCGCCGAGGGTCAACGCCAGAGGGAGCCGGGCGCGCGCGTTCATTTGTATTCGATCATCGCCTGTTTGCGGATTTCGTCGAGGAATTTCTTGGACTCGACTTCGAACCGCTTGGCGATTAGCTCCTGGCGCATTTGGCTCTTGAGCGGAGAGTCGGTTTTGCTCTCCTTCTTGCTGCACAACGCGAACATCTGCAGGCCCTGCTCCGTTGGTTCCGGCGTGGTCAGGTGGCCGACCTGAATGGTGCCGAGAATATCGCGCAGTTGCTGCGGGAGATCGCTCGAGCTGCGGGAGATCGGCTCGCGTACCGCCACGTCGCGTAGCCCGCGCGACAATGCCAGACCCTCGTTGCAGGAGACAAAACGGCCGCGCAGGTTTTCCGCCTCGCGGCGCTTGGCCTCCAAGACGGCCCCGCTCGATCCCGGCGGGACCAGGATCATGACCGGATAAAGCGTATAGATGTAGCCGACCACGTCGCCTTGGTTTTCGTTGCGCTCGCGCAGCGCTTTGGAGATGTCGGATTCGCCGACCTCGAGCGACGAACTGAACTTGCCGCGCACCAACTGGTTCCAGGTCAATTCGGCGCGGATGCGCGCCTTGATCGTGGACGGAGAAATGCCGGAGCGCTCGACGACCTGGGATAACTGTTGCGGCGTTATGTGCTGGTTCTTGGCCATGTTGGCGAACGCCTGTTCGACCTCCGCATCGGGCACTTCGAAACCATAGCTTCTGGCCTTCGCGATCTTGATGCGGTCGTCGATCAATTCTTGGATGACTTCTTGGCGCGTGGGAGTCTTATGGGTCGATGTTGCGATCAGTTTGGCGCGCTGCTCGATGTCGTAAGCCGTGATCGGAGAGCCGTTGGCGATCACTACCACCTGCGCGAAAGCCGCGGCCGGCACGGCGACCGCCAAGGCGAACGCCGCGCTTGCCACCCAGCGGCGGAACGTCCGAAATCTCACGCTAGTCCACGGCATCGCGATATCCATTGCAGTGGGCGCAGCCAGGTCTGAAATGGCATCGGCGGTTTGCATTAATGCGTGTTCGCGGTTGCCCCGACGGATTGGCTGACCGATGAATCGCCGAGCGTACGCAGGCTCAGTTGCAACAAAATCGTATGGTTTAGCTGCGGCGATCCGGTTCCGTAGCTGTAGTTGGTAACGTAATTTAGGCCCAAAATTAGGCAATCGTTGACATAGCCGACGCCAATCGAATTCGAGGCGAATTTACCGGAATTGAGGTCGTAGAGAGCGGAGCCGCGCAGCACCCAATTGGCGTTGAGCTTGACCGATCCACCACCGAGCAAGCCCTGGCGCCGGTCGAGGAAGCCGATATTAGGCTGGGCGGCATAGTCGCCGTAGAGCAGGCTGACGCTCCAGCGATCGAAATTGGCGCTTGTTTCTAGCTCAGTCCGCTTGACTGCGAAGGTGTCGCTGTCAAAGCGGAAACGCGAACTGAATTTATAAGTGCTGTTGGGTTGATAGGTCGCCCGCGCCACATAATCGGAGCTGGCGGTATCGAGCCCGCTGTCGAGTCCGGTATTAGCGGCGGCGTTTTGCGCGAATGAATTCTGCCCGAACAGGCTGTAGGACTGGCCGAACAGCGCGTTGAAGGCGCCGCCGCGGTTGAATTGCGCGGTGTAGGTTACCCCGTAATTGGCGCGTCCGCCGCCCTCGGC
Source organism: uncultured Alphaproteobacteria bacterium (assembly GCA_963770985.1). Lineage (GTDB taxonomy): Bacteria > Pseudomonadota > Alphaproteobacteria > Rhizobiales > Xanthobacteraceae > Pseudolabrys. The sequence continues at coordinate 304,834 of CAVYRR010000001.1, forward strand.
CCGGTCGAAGCCGGAGAATTTGTCGATCTTGAACAGATTGGTGTCGTCGAAAATCAGGCTCTGCGCATCCTCGTTCGGCCACCTGCCGACCTGCGTCTCGTTCGGCCGCGCGATCACCTGGGCGATCGGCTCGATGGTCTGCGTGCCCCAGGATTGAACGCTGATGAACGGATAGCGATACTCCAGGCCGACGGTCGGCATGGCGCGCACCAGATTGCTGTCGCCGGTGGCGATGTAGTTGGACACGCCCGGCTCGCCGTTGATCTGCATGGCGGCGGCATCGGCGCGCACCTGCATGAACGGCGTAAACACTTGGCCGAACGAGTCGGTGAAGCTGCGGCGCCAATGCGCTTGCGCCGAGAAGCGGCTGTAGGTGCCGGGAATAGCGCGCAGCAGGCAGCTGCTCGGATTGACCAGCATGGGATTGGCACAGGTGCCGGCGTTGGCTGCAACCTGGTTGATCGCGTTGAACTCGGCTTGGTCGCGCGTCAGGCTGGTGAAGTTGATATTGTAACCGAGCTCACCGCCCATAATCGGATGATCGAACGTGTAGTCGTAATCGAGCACCGGATGGATGACCGGAATCTGTTTCTGCACGTCAGCCGTCGAGAAGCCGTAGTAGTAGATCGAGCGGATGTCGAAATAGCTGCGGTTGCCCTTGCCGGAGAGATAAATCTGCGACAAGCCCGAATTGGCGACGGCCCCCAGCGCATCGGAATAGTGATAGGCCGACAGATGCGGATTGTAGTCGGTCAGAAATGTCTTATCGGTCAGCAGCACCCCATCCCAACCCCAGACCCATTTGTCGTTGATGGCGAACTGGCCCGTGCTTTCCACGCTGCCGCGGAAGTTACGGTCGCCGGGCGCAGGCAAGGCGGGGTTGCTAAAGTAGCCGCGGTCGAGTTGGTAGATACCGGCGGCGCGGATCGTGTAGGCGCCGTTGAGCAAGCGCTGGCGAAACTCACCTTGCAGCAGGACGCCCTGCTTGGTGGTGACCATCGGTGCGAAAGTGGCGTCATAGTCGGGCGCCAGCGCCCAGTAATAGGGAACTTCAAGCGCCTGCCCGTAAATGCTGCTCGACGTCACCGACGGCACCAGCACGCCGGTCTTGCGCTTGACGGTCGGGTCGGGCGCCGAAAAATAGGGCAGCCAGGCGATTGGTTGGCCGAAGAATTCGAGGCGCGCGTCCTCGAAATAGATCATCTTTTCGCCCTGGTCGTGAATGATGCGCGCGGCCTTCACCTGCCACAGCGGCGGCTTCTTCGGATCGTCCTTGCAAGGCAAGCAGGCGGTGTAGACGCCGCTGTGGAAGACGGTGGTGTTTCCACTGGTGCGTTCGGCGCGAGCGGCCGCCATGCGCGTCTGATCGGGAGTATCTAGACGAAGCGAATCAACGAACCCGTCGCGATAATCGTCCGACAGGTCCATGATGGAACCATAGGTAACCTTGCCGTCCATTTCGGAGAGCCGAACATTGCCTTCGGCGTGCAGACGCTTGGTGGTTTGGTCGTAGATCACACGGTCGGCTTCGAGCGTCGAATTGCGGTAGTAGATTTGCACATCGCCGACGGCGGAGACGCGATGGTTGGCATAGTCGTAGTCGATCTCATTCGCCTTCACGAGCATCTGCTGCTGGTTGCCTGCCTTTTCCCGCTCAATCGCGATCGCGGATTTTGGCGGCAGCGGGGGGGTCCGCGGGAAACTTAATGTCTGTTGGGCAAAAGCCGGCGCGCACGTGAACAGGCCGCCGCAAGCCAGCACGGCGAGGACGGCAATCATGCCTGCGATGCCACGGCGTCGATGCCGAGGCACTGGCGGACGAGCGCAAACCGGCCCCGCCATCACCCGTCCTCCTGGTACAACAACGCAATAAACCCCGTCAGGCCCCCGGCAAGCACAGGCAGCCAAGCCGCTGCCGCAGGGTGCATCAGCTCGGCCTTAGTCATATCCTCAGTGACTTTCGACAAAACATAAAGCAGAAACCCCGATGCTACGCCACTTAAAATCATCTTTTGCACCCCGCCGAAGCGGAAGAAACGTAAACTGACGGCGGCGGCAAGGAAAACCATGGCAGCCAGCAAAAATGGCAGCGCCAGAAGCTTCTGCAGTTGAAATCTATAGCCTGCGGCAACAAGGCCGGCATGGTCCGCGATCGTGATATACGTTGGAAGTTCCCAGAACGGCACGGTTTCGGGAGTGGCAAAGCTTTCGCGAGCTTGTTCCGGTGTCAGGCTGGTCTTGAGCGGATAGACCGCATGATCGGCCGGCAGGATTCCCAGCTCGTTGACGCGGGCATCTTTGAGCTGCCACACCCCGGGCTCCAGCGTGGCTGAGCGCGCCTCGATGCGCTGCTTGAATTGGCCGGCATTGTCGAAGGTGAAGACCGTCACGCCGTTGAGAGTGACGCCTTGGTCGCGGCTGGATTTGGCGTTGATGATGGCTTGGCCTTCGCTGCTACGCTGGCTGGTCCAGAACGGTCCACCGCTGCGTGTCTCATTCGATTTCTCTCCGAACACCATGGCCTCATAGCGCTTCGATCGCTCCTGCATGATGGCCGAGATCGGATTATAGACGGTAGTGGCGAAGACGCCGAGCAATAGCGCCACGATCACCGCCGGCGAAATAAATTGCCAGGCCGACAGGCCGGCCGAACGGGCAACCACCAATTCAAGCCGCCGCGACAAATTGAGATAACAGGCCATCGTGCCGATCAGCACGCAGAACGGCAAGATCCGTTCGGCAATCTGCGGGACGCGATAGAACGAAGCCTTCGCCACCAAGGCCGCCGAGACGAGCGGAATATCGCTGGCGCGGCGCATCATCTCGATGTAATCGACCAGCGCGACCAGCGCGAAGATGCCGCCGAACACCATCAGCACCGCGCTCAGGAAACGCGTCCCAAAATAACGCCCGAGTGTTCCACCGATCAGCGGCATGACCAACTCATTGCGTGGCGACCCGCCGGCTCACGCGCTCGGCGAGCGCGGCCAGCCAGTCAGCGATGAATGCGGGCGGCTCCATGATCACGCCGCGGCCGATCACGAACAGACCGCCGCCGAACGCGATCGCAAGCGCCACATATTGCAGCGACAGCATCCACGGCATGGTGGCGCCAAACACGGTGGAGACGAATCCGGTCAGACGCAGCAACGCCACGCCGCCAACCGCGCCAAGCATCGAAATCGTGCGGCTTTGTCGGTTGGTGCGCGGCGCGCCCAGATAGGCGAAAGCGATCACGGCGAACGCGACCGGATAGACCGGCGCGATCAGCCGATCATGCAGCTCGGCGCGGAACTGGTTCGGCTGCTCGAGATAGAGCTGGTCCTTCGGATCGGGAAACATCAGCTGCCAGAGATAACGCTCGCGGATCGAATATTTCACCGCCTGCGGCCCCGGAACCAACTGCGAAAGGTCGAAGGCATAGCGGTCGAACACCACCATTGTCGGATCGCGCTGCTTGACCTCGAAGCGCTGCACCATGCCGTTCTGCAGGATCAAAAAAGTGCCTTTGGCGTTGTCGAGCAAGTCGCCGGTATCCGCGATCATGGTGACGCGCTGCACCGGATCGCGCTGGTCGTCGAGGAAGATGCCGGCCAACTGGCCGTTGCTGCGCCGCTCGCGGATGCGAATCATGACGCCGTTCTCGATGGTGACGAAGCGACCCGGCTGCACTAGATTGGTCACCACATCGGCGCGCACCTCGGTGAGCCACTCGCCCAGCATGCGCAGGCCCTTTGGCGCGAAATAGGCGCTGACCACCGTCACCAAAAGCGAGACCACGACCGCGACCGACAGGAAGGCGCGGAACAGAAGCCACGGCGGCATGCCGGCCGCATTCATCACGATGATTTCGCTGTCGGTGGACATCTTGTTGAGCGTGTGCGCGACGGCGATCAACAGCGCGATCGGCGCGATCACCAGGACGAGCAGCGGAATGATCAGACCGGTGATGCCGACAAAAACCAGGATCGACTGACCCTGGCTTGTGATCAGATCGATGTCATGCAGCGCCTGCGTGACCCAGATGACCGCGGTCAGGCTGACCAAAATGACCAGAAACGCACCGAACGTCGTGCGGAAGATATATCGGCTGATCGACCCCATCCGACGCGTCGTCCCCCAAGTACCAGCATGCGCCACCTTCCGCCCGGTACCCGCCCCGGGCGCAAAGCGCAACCAGCCTAATCCCACCCCCCGTAGGCTTACCTTGATCTATCTACAAAGTGGCCGTGCAATGGCAAACCCGTTGAACATGCACAACAAAAAGTAAAATTCGGCGGCCCGGTCCGTGCCCCCGGAGGTATTCCAGACAGGCATATCTGGCGTTAAACGGCAGCCTCACGGGCGACTCGCCGCCAGCCAAGGTGAAAAGCCAGGAAATCAGGCGATTTGGGCCTTTGCAGAGGTGGGTGCGGTAGGCCATATGGCAGACGAAAGCGCCTGCCTGCCGAGCCCCCAGAATTAAGGAACGAGCCTATGTCCGATGCCCTGAAACTCGGCTTTGGACCCTTCGCCGCCCCGACCAAGGGCGTTCTCATCGTGTTCTGCGATGACGGGCTCAAATTTGGCCGCGCCACAGCCAAAGCGCTGGGGACCGCCGCCGCTCTGGTGGCGCGCGCCGCCAAGGCAGAACGCTTCACCGGCAAGAACGGCTCCGCGCTCGAGCTGATCGTGCCGGAGGGGCTGAAAGTCGCCCGCCTGGTGGTGATCGGTGCTGGCAAGACCGCGGGTCTAGAGCAGAAAGACATGCTCAAGCTCGGCGGCCTCGCTATGGGCAAGCTGCCGCTCTCGGCCAGCGAGGCCACCGTATTCGCCGAATTGCCAAGCGGGGCGCTCAAAGCCGAGCAGACCGCCGACCTCGCGCTTGGCGTGGTGCTGCGCGCTTATGCCTTCGATCGCTACAAGACCAAACGCAAAGACGACGAAAAGCCGCCGGCCAAGCGCAACGTGACGGTCGCGGTTGGCGATGTCGCTGCCGCGCGCGCGGCCTTTACGCGGCGCGAAGCAATCAGCGCCGGCGTGCTGATGGCGCGCGATCTGGTCAACGAGCCGGCCAATGTCCTTTATCCGGAAGAATTCGCCCGCCGCACGCTGGCGCTGAAAAAAACCGGCGTCGCGGTCGAGGTGCTCGACCGCAAGGCGATGAAGAAGCTCGGCATGAACGCGCTGCTCGGCGTCGGGCAAGGCTCTTCGCGCGAGAGCCGCGTCGTGGTGATGCGCTGGAACGGCGGCAAGGCCGGCGAGGCGCCGTTAGCCTTCATCGGCAAGGGCGTGTGCTTCGACACCGGCGGCATCTCGATCAAGCCGGCAGCCTCCATGGAGGACATGAAGGGCGACATGGCGGGTGCGGCCTGCGTGGTCGGCCTCATGCACGCGCTCGCCGCGCGCAAGGCGAAGGTTAACGCCGTCGGAGTCATCGGCCTGGTCGAGAACATGCCGGACGGCAACGCGCAGCGACCGGGTGACATCGTGACCTCGATGTCCGGCCAGACCATCGAGATCATCAATACCGACGCCGAAGGCCGCCTCGTGCTGGCCGACGTGATCTGGTATGCGGCCAAGCGTTTCAAGCCGAAATTCATGGTGGATCTGGCGACGTTGACCGGCGCCATCATCGTCGCGCTCGGCCAGGAATATGCCGGCATGTTCTCGAACGACGACAAGCTCTGCGAGCGGCTGACCAAGGCGGGCGAGGCGACCGGCGAACTGGTCTGGCGCATGCCGCTCGCCGCCGCCTACGACAAGATGATCGATTCCAAATTCGCCGACATGAAGAACACCGGCGGCAGCCGCTGGGGCGGCGCCATCACCGCCGCGCAATTCATCCAGCGCCACGTCGCTGAGAAGACGCCGTGGGCGCACCTCGACATCGCCGGCACCGGTTTTGACTCGCGCCAGAACGACATCAACAAAAGCTGGGGCTCCGGCTGGGGCGTGCGGCTGTTGGATCGGCTGGTGGCGGATTATTACGAGAAGTAAGGGACGCGCCGGCGTTTGTCCGCTTTTGGGGGCAATACGCGAGACTTGCAGCATAAATCGAGGATGGAGTTATGGACGCCTGTACGCCCACTCACGTGCATCTTGTCGGCAGCATCGGCCTGGATACTGTGGAGGAGGTGTTCAGTACGGTAGGACCTCTTCTCGGCCGGCGGTTACGACGCATTCCAGACGGTGAGCCGGGCCCGCGCCGGCTCTGGGTCAGCTTTCAATATCCGCTGTTGCGCTCCAGCCCCTTTCTACGCCCCGATCCAAGCGGCGCGTTGCGTAAGACATCGGGCTTTCCGCTTCTCTGCCTCGCGGAGTGTGTTACCGGGGACGATGTGAGCTTCGGAGAATTGGGGTATGCGCGGGAAGCTCGCGGGTCCTATCTCGACTTCCTCGCCGCCCGGGCGCGCGGAGATATTGCGCCCGACGTGCGCTTTCAGGTCTGCCTTCCGACGCCAATGAGTGTCATTTACGCATTCTGCACAGCGCGTGACATCTCGGCAATCGAGAATGCTTACGAAAAGGCAATGGCGCGCGAAATTGAAGCCATTTGTCGGCACATTCCGCACAATGATTTGTGCATTCAATGGGATGTCTGTCACGACATGATCTTATGGGATGGACAGCCGCAAGATCAGTTTCCGCTCGTGAATGCATCTCAGAAAGAAATCACCAGCCGGTTCGCACGCATCTGCGCGGCGGTGCCCGATGATGTGGAACTCGGCTTTCACCTTTGTTACGGCGACTTCGGTGGCAAACACTTCTTCGATCCTGTGACAGCACGCCATCTTGTAGATGTCGCAAACGCGATTGCGCGAAGCGTCAAACATGAAATTGCCTATATCCATTTACCCGTGCCGGCCCCGCGCGCGACAGACGATTTCTTTGCGCCGATGCGCGATTTCAGGCTAGCGTCGACAACGGAAATTTATCTAGGCTTGATCCACGCGGCGGACGGCGTTGCGGGCGCGAAACAGCGTATCGCATTGGCAACAAAATTCGTGCCTCGCTTTGGAATAGCAACCGAATGTGGCTTCGCGCGTGCGCGCAAAAAGGACTTGGTGCGAACACTACTCGACATTCACGCGGGAGCGACAAGCGAGCCGCCGGCGAACTAGAAATTCGCGTATGCCATTTTGCGAATGTCAGTTTCAGAGCCCATGACCGAAATTCTCTTCTACCACCTGCAAGGCCAGAAGCTGGAAGGCGTGCTGACGCCGCTGCTGGAGAAATCGCTCGAGCGCGGCTGGAAGGTGATCGTGCAGGGCGCGTCGGAAGAGCGCATCGAGGCGCTCGACGCGCATTTGTGGACCTACCGCGACGACGGCTTCCTGCCGCACGGCACCTGGCGCGAGCCGGATGCTTCCGCGCAGCCGGTGTTGCTCACGGTCAATGACGGAAATCCGAACGCCGCGAGCGTGCGCTTTTTGATCGATGGCGCGCCAGTGCCGGCCGACGCCGAGGCCTACCAGCGCATCGTGCTGCTGTTTAACGGCGGGGACGAGGACGCGGTCGCCGCCGCGCGCGTCCATTGGGCCGATGCCAAGGCGAAAGGCTTCGAGGCGACGTACTGGCAGCCGGACGAGCAGGGGCGCTGGGCGAAGAAGGCGTAGCGTGCAAACTAGGGCGTGTGCTCATAAATCAAGGCCGATTGGCAGTTGGTCAATGTCCGCTGTTACTCCAATAGCGGACAAACGCGGGCGCGGTTGGAATGTCCGCTATGTGCCACAAACGGACATCGCGCTTCGGCAGCGGGCGCCTGGGCTACCAGCGCCGCCAAGGGTCCATGAACGGCACGCTATCTGGAAAGCCGACCGGGGCCGCGACGTGCTGGAGCCTCTGTCCGTTCGGCTCGTAACGGCATACGCATTCCGCCCAATGGCGCGTCACAACGCCAGGCTCGACGTCGTAGATCGTGATCATGTTGGAGCCGCAATTGCAGTCAGCCGACGGTGCCTCAATGAGATCGGCGGCACGAGCCGATGACATCGTTGCGGTAGCGGCGAGAAGAACCCAGGCAAAACGCGCGAACATGGCGAACATGATAACGCCAACGAGGAAACAAATCGTAACTCTTTACTTTCATGTCGGCTTCCCGCTCGGAAATCCGCGCATCCGGCTGGTGACCATCGACCGCCTGACGCAATAGGGTCGGCATGTTGCGTGGGTTCGTGTCCGATGTCCGCTTTGGTCTAAAAACGGACAACCGCTGGGATGGCTGAATTGTCCGCTAAGTGCGGCCGCCAAAGCGGACATTCGCGTTCGACCTGCGCGAACCAGAAAGACCGCCTCGCGGCAGTCCTTACGGCGCGATTCCCTTGTGGTATGCGCAGGCAAAACTTTGGCAAATAATGACAAGACACCGCCGGGAAGAATGGCGCAATTGGCCAACTGAGCGGCCACAGTCTTTGCTTGGGGCGGCCCCAATCGAGCGTACGTCGCAACCGCCTTGGCTGGGACCGCGTTCAAAACCATACGACTCGCAGAAGAATTAGAAATGAGGTTCCATTGCAATCAATAACAAAAACTGCTGCCACTACGGCATCGCATTCCCTCAATAATCAAATCCAATTTCTTCTTCATCAAATCTGGCCACTAGCCATGGTTGTTGCAGGGTTGATCCTCACCGGCGTGTGGGGATCTCTCTTAGGATATTCACTGATAAAGGCAGGATATGCACTGATAAGCGCTATTTTCGGTTGAACGTGCATACCGGCGCCAGCTCCCTCGCGAGCGGTCGGCCCGGCAAACCGCCTTCGCTTCGTTGCCATAATAGCCCGCCCGCAAACGGCGTTAGAATTGTTGCGTCCCTCAAAACACGATTGCGCCATGGCGCGCAACTGGCCTTCGACGCAAATACCGCCTGATGTCCGCTTCGGGTCAACAGCGGACAAACCATCACGGGCGAGAATCCAATCTTGCCTGCTGTTGCCCAAAAGCGGACATTGGTCGCGAGTTTATGAGTCCACGCCCTAATCCAATTCCGCTCGTCCCCGCGTAAGCGGGGACCCAATTCTCACTGACTGGATTGCCGCTTGCGCGGGAATGAGTGGGGGTGATGCCTCTTGACTTTATTCCTAAGGCATGTATTCCTATCGCGGTCCGATCCACCGAGGGCGCTCTCATGAAGCGTGATGTTGGCGGGATCGGACGCGGCGCCCGCGGGCAGGAGACGAACGCTCCTCCTGCACTCGGGCGGCGCCGGGGCTCCGCCCGCGGGCACTATGACCCGCCGCGAGGAGCTCGCTGACGGCCGGGCCACTCGGCCCGCCCGAGGCACGAAGGCGCGGCTGCCCAAAAGGGGCCGGGCCCGAGTGCCGAAGGTGGGGCGATGCGGTCGCCGGAAGCGCGGCCCGGCGTCGGAGTGAGAACGCCGCAATGGCGCGCCGAGAGGCGCCACACCTTCGCGAGAAGGTGTGACTAAGACTAATGGACGCGCTGCTTGGCGCGCCATCCCCTCATTTTTTTGAGGGGTTAAGGAAAGGACTACGGCCTACCCGGGGCCGCCAAGAATACGGGCGGCGGAGCGTTGGCTGTTTGAAAATTGTATAAGCCCCGCTCGGTTAGATAGGCCAATGGCCGATCGGCCAGCGCCCTATCGGCCAACGGCCTAGTTAACCCCTTGGCCGGCTTCGGCTTGTGGCTGCCATCGTGATGACGCAAAATACATATTAAGGGACAAGCGGATAGGTCGCGGGGAGATGGTTTTGCGTCGTCGTGTCGGTTCGAGGAGCGCGCTCTTTTTGTGTGCCGGGCTGTTGGCTATGCCCATCGCCGGCTGCACCCACTCGCTGGGGTCGCTCTCGGACGTGACCGAGAGCAGCATGTTCTCCAAGCCGGCGGACATATTCGTCAAGCCTAGCTGGGCCAGTTCCACCATCAACGACAACAACGTCCAACTCAGCCCGCGCGCGCCGGTCGCGCCCGAGGAATTGGTCGGCGCCGACGGCCGCTGCGGCGCATCGGTTGCGCGAAGCCGCGCCGGCACCGGCGGCGACGCCGGCTCCGCCGCCCGAGCGGCCGGCAGACCGGCCGGTCGGCTCTATCGCCGGTGACCTCGCCAGCGCCCCCATGCCGGCTACCACCCCGGCCTCGGCCCAACCCAACGCCGGCCTGCCGGAGCAGCCGCCGGGCGCTCCCCAGGTCACCGGCGGCATCGCGCTCGGCATGAGCGAATGCGACGTGGTGCGGCGCGCCGGCCTTCCCGGCAACATCAATATCGGCACAGGCGACCGAGGCGAGCGCAAGGTCGTGCTCACTTATCTGACCGGCACCTGGCCCGGCATCTACACCTTCGACGGCGGCCGGCTGAAAATCGTCGACCGCGCCCCCGAACCGCCGCCTTCGGCCAAGCCGCCGGTGAAAAAGCAGAAAGCCAAGACGCCGGCAAAACCGAAGACCGCCACCCAAGAGACCGTTCGGCCCTACGTGCAGTAAAATTGCCGTCGGGCTTAGGTCGTCTCCAGCGCCGTGCTGGCGGCGAGCCATTCTTCTTCCGCCTTCGCGATTGCCGCCACTACTTGCGCGCGGGTCTTGGAAAGCTCGGTGGCGCGCGCCGGGTCGCTCGCGAACAAAGCGCCGTCGGCGAGTGTGGTGTCGAGCTTGTGAAGCTGGCGGGTGAGCTGCGCGATCAAGACCTCGGCTTGCGAAATCCGTTTGCGCAGCGGCGCTGTCTCCGCGCGTTTGTCGGCCGCCGCGCGGCGGGCTTGCACCGGAGCGACGCGCGCCGACGATTTCGACCCGACGGTAATTCCTTGGCCTTCTCCGGCCAGCACCGTGCGCCGATAGTCGTCGAGGTCGCCGTCGAACGGCGTCACCTTGCCGCCTTGCACCAGCCAGAGCCGGTCGGCGCAGGCCTCCAGCAGATAGCGGTCGTGCGACACCAGGATCACCGCGCCGGGATAATCGTTGATCGCCTCGATCAGCGCGCCGCGGCTGTCGATGTCGAGATGATTGGTCGGCTCGTCGAGAATGATGAGCTGCGGCGCGGCGAAGGTCGCTAAGCCCATCAGCAAGCGCGCTTTCTCGCCGCCCGATAGCGTTTTCACCGCGTTGTTGGCGGCAAGGCCGGAAAATCCGATCGCGCCGGCGCGCCCGCGCACCTTGGCTTCCGGCTGATCCGGCATCAGCCGGCGCACGTGATCGTAGGGGCTTGCGTCCTCATCAAGTTCATCGAGCTGGTGCTGGGCGAAATAACCGACCTTGAGGGTCGCCGCGCGCGTGACGGTGCCGTGCTCGGGCGCCAGGCGGCCGGCCAGCAGTTTCACCAGCGTCGATTTGCCGTTGCCGTTGGAGCCGAGCAGAGCGATGCGGTCGTCATTGTCGATGCGCAGGGTCAAGCCCGACAGCACCGGATGGCCGGGCTCGTAGCCGACCGCGACCTCGTCGGTGGCGATGATCGGTGGCGACAAAAGTTTATCCGGCGCCGGAAAGTGAATCGGGCGCACTTCGTCGGTCACCAGCGCATTGATCGGCTGCATCTTGGCCAGCATCTTGATGCGCGATTGCGCCTGCCGCGCCTTGGTCGCCTTGGCGCGGAAGCGGTCGACGAAAGCCTGCAGATGCTTGCGCTGCGCTTCCTGTTTCTTGATCAGCTTCTGGTCGAGCACCATGCGCTCGCTGCGCAGGCGTTCGAAGTCGGAATAGCCGCCGCGATACAAAGTCAGCTTTTGTGCTTCCAGCGACAGAATTTGGTCGACGGCGGTGTCCAGCAAGTCGCGATCGTGGCTGATGATCATCATGGTGCGCGGATAGCGCGCCAGATGATCCTGTAGCCATAGCGTGCCTTCGAGATCGAGATAGTTGGTCGGCTCGTCCAGCAGCAGCAAATCGGGCTCGGCGAACAAAGTGGCGGCGAGCGCCACGCGCATGCGCCAGCCGCCGGAAAACTCCGAGCACGGGCGCGCCTGGTCGGCGTTGGAAAAGCCCAGGCCCGACAGGATCGAGGCGGCGCGCGCCGGGGCCGCGTGCGCGCCCATATCGGCGAGCCGGGTCTGGATCTCGGCGATGCGATGGGGATCGTGCGCGGTTTCGGCTTCCGTCAGCAGCGCGCTGCGTTCGCGATCCGCCTTCAGCACGACCTCGAGCAGGCTCTCCGGCCCGTTCGGCGCTTCCTGCGCCAGCCGCCCGATGCGCCAGCGCGGCGGCAGTTCCACGTTGCCATGCTCGGGCGAGATGTCGCCGGCGATCACATTGAACAGCGTGGTCTTGCCTGAACCGTTGCGGCCGACCAGGCCGACACGGGCGCCCGGGATGATGCGGGCGGAGGCGCCGTCAAGCAGCGCGCGGCCGGCGATACGGACGGTGAGGTCGTCGATGACGAGCATGGCCCGCGCCTTTTGGCCGAGCGCGCGGTGTGACGCAACCCCTCAACTCAATTTGCGCAATCCGCCTTGCCCGGTCTCGCGCTGGTAGATGATTAGGTCGAAGCTCGGCGTTGCGTCGTTGCCGATGACCGATGAGAGCAAAGCGTGCGCCTGGCCGCGGTGGTGGGTCTGGTGATTGAAGAAATGGTCGAGCGCGGGGGCGAGCACCTGCTCGATATTGGCCGGGTTGCTGAAGGTGCGGTAACGGATTTTGCGGCCGAGATCGTCGTCGCTCAAGGATTCGATATAACCGGTAATGCGCGCATCCTCAGCGCGGCGCTCGGCGCGCAAACTGGCGAAGTCACTGTACAGGATGGCATCGAGGCTCTTCGGCAGTTCGCCCGCCCCGGTGAAACGCTGCATCCAGATGCGGTCGCCGACCAGCAAGTGATTGAGCGTGCCGTGCATCGACTTGAAGAAGGCGCCGCGGTCGGCGCGATAGTCGGCATCGCTTAGCTTGGCGGCGGCCGCATAGAGCCGCTCGTTGCACCAGGCGTTATAGCCGGCGAACATCCGGTAACGGGTTTTCATGGATCGCTCCTGTAGTGCGACAAATGATAGCAAATTCGGGCTACAAACGGGGCCGACCTTGCCGCGCCAAACGCCCCCCGGTATAAGCCGCGCGAGTTCGTTGACCCAATCAATACCGCTAAACTCTCCGATCAATCTCAGTGAAGGATAACCCGATGGCGCTCGAGCGCACCTTTTCCATCATCAAACCCGATGCGACCGCGCGCAACCTGACCGGCGCCATCAACGCCATGATCGAGGCCGCGGGCCTGCGCATCGTCGCGCAGAAGCGTCTGCGCATCTCGCTGCCGCAAGCGCGGACATTCTACGCCGTCCATAAGGAACGGCCGTTCTTCGGCGAGCTGGTGGATTTCATGGTGTCGGGGCCGGTGGTGGTGCAGGTGCTCGAAGGCGACAACGCCATCGCGAAGTACCGCGAATTGATGGGCGCCACCGATCCGGCCAAGGCCGCGCCCGGCACGATCCGCAAGGTGCACGCCCAGTCGATCGAGAAAAATTCCGTGCACGGATCCGACGCCCCCGACACCGCGGCGCGCGAGATCGCGCAGTTCTTTTCGGAGAACGAGATCATACGCTAGGCGCGCTCGCGCGCAACGGAGGACTGGGGTGCATTCACTCGCGCAGATGCTGGATCTGTCCGCATGGTTCGCCATGGTGGGCAGCGGCTGGAACGAGATGGGCAGTACCCAGTTCTGGGTCGCGCTCGGCAAGATCATGTGGATCAACATCCTGTTGTCGGGCGACAATGCGGTGGTGATCGCCATGGCCTGCCGCGGCCTGCCGGCCAGGCAGCGGCTCTGGGGCATGATCCTCGGTGCCGGCGTCGCCGTGCTGCTGCGCATCGTCTTCACCGGCGTGGTCGCCTCGTTGATGCTGCTGCCGTACCTCAAGATCGTCGGCGGACTGGCGCTGTTCTACATCGCCGCCAAACTGCTGGTGCCCGACGATCCGGAGGAGGACGGGACCGAAGCGGTCGAGCATCTCTGGCGCGCGGTGCGCATCGTCGCCGTCGCCGACATCATCATGAGCCTCGACAACGTGATCGCCATCGCCGCAGCGGCGGGTGGCAATATGGCGCTGGTGGTGATCGGACTCGCCATCAGCATTCCCTTGATTGTCGCCGGCGCCGCGCTGATCATGGCGCTGCTCGACCGCTTCCCGATCCTGGTCTGGGCCGGCGCCGCGCTGCTCGGCTGGATTGTGGGCGAGGTGATTGCCACCGATCCGGTGTCGGTCGGCTATCTCACCAATAATTACGGCGCCTCGGTCGCGCATAAGGTCGAGATCGGCGCGGCGGCCACCGGCGCCGTGCTGGTGCTAATTGTCGGCGGTCTATGGCGGCGATCGAGGCAGCCGGAGGAGAGCGAAACCTAACGATTCGGGATATAGTGGGAGCGCGATGAATCAAGCGCTCAAGCTCTCCAGTGCCAAGCGGATCGGCTATTCCGCTTGTCCGCACGATTGCCCGTCGACCTGCGCGCTCGAAGTCGAGCTGATCGACGAACGCACCATCGGCCGCGTGCACGGCTCCAAAGACAACGACTATACCGCCGGCGTGATCTGCGCCAAGGTCGCGCGCTACGCCGAGCGCGAGCATCACGCACAACGTCTGCTGCATCCGTTGCAGCGCGTCGGCAAAAAAGGCACTGGCGAGTGGCGCCCAATCTCCTGGGACGACGCGCTTGATCTGGTCGCCGAGAAATTTTTAGCTGCCGAGCAGCGGCACGGCGCCGAATCCGTATGGCCTTATTACTATGCCGGCACCATGGGCCTGGTGATGCGCGATGGCATCAATCGGCTGCGTCACGCCAAGAAATATTCCGGCTTCCATTCCTCGATCTGCGTCAACCCGGCCTATAGCGGCTTTGCCGCCGGCGTCGGCACCATCGCCGGCGTCGATCCGCGCGAAATGGCGAATTCCGACCTAGTGGTGATCTGGGGAACCAATGCGGTCAACACCCAGGTCAATGTGATGACCCACGCCATCCGCGCACGCAAAGAGCGGGCGGCAAAGATCGCGGCGGTCGATATCTACATGAACGGCACCATGGAGCAGGCCGATCTGCCGGTGCTGGTGAAGCCCGGCACCGATGGCGCGCTTGCCTGTGCGGTGATGCATTGCCTGTTCCGCGACGGAAAAGCGGATTGGGATTATCTCGACAAGTACACCGACGCGCCGCGCGAGCTGGAAGCGCATCTGCGCAGCCGCGACCCCAAATGGGCGTCCGAGATCACCGGCGCGCCGGTCGACACAATCGAGGAATTCGCCCGCCTGATCGGCGAGCGCAAGCGCGCTTTTTTCCGGCTCGGCTACGGCTTCTCGCGCTCGCGCAACGGCGCCGCCAACATGCACGCGGCGAGCTGCATTCCGGCGGTGACCGGCGCCTGGCAGTTGGAGGGCGGCGGCGCCTTCCACATCAGCGCCGACATTTTCAAGCTCGACAAGACGATCATCGAAGGGCTCGACGTCTGGGATCGCTCGGTGCGCATGCTCGACCAGTCGCGCGTCGGCGCGATCCTAACCGGCGACGCCGAGGCATTACGGCAAGGGCCGCCGGTGACGGCGATGATCGTGCAAAACACCAATCCGCTCTCGGTCTGCCCCGATCAGACCAAGGTGAAGCAAGGTTTTGCGCGCGAGGATCTGTTCGTCTGCGTGCACGAACAGTTCATGACCGAGACCGCGCAGGTGGCCGACCTGGTGCTGCCGGCGACGACGTTCCTGGAGCATGACGACGTCTATCGCGGCGGCGGCCATCAATACATCATCCTCGGGCCGAAGCTGGTCGAATCCGCCGGGCGAATGCCGCAACAATCACGAGGTGATCGCGGGTCTCGCCAAGCGCCTCGGCGCCAAGCACCGCGGTTTCACAATGAGCCCGCGCGAGTTGATCGACCAGATGCTGCAAGTGTCGAAGCGCGGCACGCTCGCCGAACTCGAGGCTAACCGCTGGCTCGATTGTCAGCCGCCGTTCCGCAAATCGCATTTTCTCGACGGCTTTCCCTGGCCCGGCGGCAAGTTCCGTTTCAAGCCGGACTGGAAAAATGTGCCGTTCCGTAGCCCCTATCACAGCGGGCCGATCGATCAGATGCCGTCGTTGCCGGATCACTGGACCTCAATCGAGCAGGCCGACGTCGAACATCCGTTCCGCCTCGCCACGTCGCCATCGCGGGGTTTTCTCAATTCGACTTTCAACGAGACGCCGACCTCGCTGGCGCAGGAGAAGCGGCCGAACGTGATGATCCATCCTGACGACGCCAAGGCGCAGGGCATCGGCGAGGGCGATGAGGTGGTGCTCGGCAATACGCGCGGCCAGGTACGCCTGCACGCGCGGCTGTTTGCCGGCGTGCGGCGCGGCGTGCTGATCGCCGAGTCGATCTGGCCCAATTCGGCCTATCCCGACGGCTGCGGCATCAACTCGCTCACCGGCGCGGATTCGATCGCGCCCTATGGCGGCGCGGCGGTGCACGACAACAAAGTGTGGGTGCGCAAGGCGGCGGATTAGCGCCGCCCTGCTTTGAAGCCTTCAACTCAGGCTTTGCCCGTCACTTCTTGGAGAAGCGGTGCTCGAGCGAGCAGGTTCCCGGGCCGTTCACGTAGATCAGTAGGAGCGCGCCGATGAGGGCGAGATTTTTGTAGAAATTCCCTTGATTGGCAGCGCGCGCCGGGCCTTCCATGGTCCAGAAATTGTGCACGAGTATGCACGTTAGTGCGACGAACACGATGAGAACGATCGAAGCCCAGCGTGTTTGATAGCCAACGAGAATCAGTATTCCGCCGAACAGGTCGATTGTCGCGACCATATAGGCGATGATCGTCGGGGTGAGAATGCCCGTCCATCCCGCCACTTTAATGACCGTCGGATTGGCAATGTAATTGCCGATGTGCGTGAACTGGATATATCCGAACACGATGAAAACGGCTGAAATCAGCACCCGGCTGATCGCTTCCAGATAATTCGGCATGATTAGAGCCCCTTTCAGTGACCCGGCAGGAGTCACTCTCTAGTCCCGATGATGATCCCTCGCGCAGCAGCGCGCAATTCCCGTAGGCCCGTTCATCCCCAGTGGGCAAGCACTCGCGGTGGGCAACCGCAATCGATGGCGTGGGCGCGCCGAGGCTAAATTTCCTTGCCGATCTTGCGGTCGAGCGAGTAGGGACCGCCGCCGCGCAGCAGGACCGCAATCAGAATGAAAAGCCAAAACAGTGGGAATTCCACGCCGTTCACCGCCATGCCGTAGCCGCGCGGGATATGCACGGCAATGATCAGGACGATGAATTCGATCACCAGAAGCAACGCCGCCGGGCGGGTCCATAAACCGATGACGACCAGCAAGGCGACGACCGTTTCATTGAACGGAATATAATAGGCCCAAAGCCCCGCAGGCTCGAGTCCGAGCTTGCCAAAATATCCGGTCAGACCTGCGTGGGTCATCACGGTTGCCTTGGTCCAGCCGTGCACGAAAACAAACGCACCGGCCGTCACGCGGACGAGGAGATAGGCGAGGTCCGAGGTGAATTTGTAATATTGACCGAGCGCAGGAATGATCGGTTTTGGATCACTGGCGGTCTGTCCGTTCATGGCGTCGCTCCCCAGTCGTATTCGGCCACTCTGATTGGTGGCGTGTCACGATAATAACACCGGGGACTCGAGCAATATTCACATCGAGCTGTGGAGAAAATTATTCTGTGGGCACAAGCGTGGTGGTATCCGGCACCGCCATGCCGTCGATCAGGCAACGCCCGTTTTCGACTTGAATGCGGCCTTCGGCCAATAGTTTGAGGGCCAACGGATAGATTTGATGCTCGACCTTGAGCACACGGGCGGCGAGCGTTGCTTCCGTGTCGTTATCTTGCACTGCAACAGCGCCTTGCGCGATGATCGGGCCGGAATCCAATTCCGCCACCACGAAATGCACCGTGGCGCCGTGGACCTTCGCGCCCGCTGCGAGCGCGCGCTTGTGGGTGTCGAGGCCCTTGAACGCAGGCAGCAAAGCGGGGTGGATATTGAGCATGCGCCCGGGCCAATGCGCCGACGAATTCGGGCGTGAGCAGCCGCATGAAGCCGGCAAGGCAGACGATATCGATGCGGTATTTTTCCAGCACCGCTTGCATCGCGCCGTCGAACGCTGCGCGGTCCTTGCCGAACGCGGCATGATCGACCACCTCGGTGGCGATGCCGGCCGCGCGCGCGGTTGCGAGACCGCCGGCATCCGGCCGGTTCGACAGCACCAGCGCGATCTCGGCCGGATAATTCTTGTCCTTCGCCGCCTCGATCAGCGCCGCCATGTTGGAGCCGCGGCCGGAAATGAGAACGGCGACGCGCTTGCGGCTCATGGTTCACCCAAGATCGAGTTTGCCGTCATAGACGACGCGCGCTTCGCTCCGACGCGCGCATGACGCTGCCGATGGTGACCGCCTTTTCACCCGCTTGCGTGAAGGCCTGCGCCACCGCGGCGGCGTCCTTGGGCGCGGCGATCACGATCATGCCGATGCCGCAATTGAAGGTGCGCAGCATTTCGTTTTGCGCGATGCCGCCTTCGCTCGCCAGCCACTTGAACACCGGCAGCACCGGCACGCGTGCAAGATCGATGCGCGCGCCCAGGTCCTTCGGCAGCACGCGCGGGATGTTGTCGGGAAAACCGCCGCCGGTGATATGCGCGAGGCCCTTCACCGCCTTTGTCGCGCGGATCGCGGCCAGGCACGACTTCACATAGATGCGGGTCGGCGTGAGGATGGCTTCACCGAGTGACTGGTCGGCTGCAAATGGGGCCGGCGCGGACCACAACAAACCGCTCTTCTCGATCACCTTGCGCACCAGCGAAAAGCCATTGGAATGCGGGCCGGAGGAGGCGAGCCCGATGATGACGTCGCCGTCGGCGATATCGCGCCGCGGCAGCAGCGCGCCGCGCTCGGCGGCGCCGACCGCAAAGCCGGCGAGATCGTAATCGTCGCCCTGGTAGAGCCCGGGCATCTCGGCGGTCTCGCCCCCGATCAGCGCACAGCCGGCCTGCTTGCAGCCGACCGCAATGCCGGCGACCACGGCGGCGCCGATTTCCGGCTCGAGTTTTCCACATGCGTAGTAGTCGAGGAAAAACAGCGGCTCGGCGCCTTGCACCACCAGGTCGTTGACCGACATGGCGACCAGATCGATGCCGATGGTGTCGTGGCGGCCGGTCTCGATGGCGATCTTGACCTTGGTGCCGACGCCGTCATTGGCGGCCACCAGAACCGGGTCCTTGAATCCCAACGGTTTGAGGTCGAACAATCCGCCGAAGCCGCCGATTTCGGCATCGGCCCCCGGGCGCGCGGTTGAGCGCACCAGCGGCTTGATCAGCTCCACCATCCGGTTGCCGGCGTCGATATCGACGCCTGCTTGCGCGTACGTGAGGCCGCGCTCCTTCTCTGCCATGATGCCCTTCTAAACGGGTCACGCTCTAGCGCCGGGGTCCTACGTGGAAATCGCAAGTCGCGCAATGGTCGAAGCGCCGTTATACTCTGCCGAGATTGGCGCGTTGCCGGGAAAACAAGCCGGGATAGGTCGCCAAGCCGGGATTGCCTTGAGTATTCCGAACCTCATTACGCTGGGGCGTATTCTGCTGGTGCCGATCGTCGTCTGGGCGATCGCCACGCCGGGCGCCATGTGGATCGCCTTCGTGCTGTTCCTGGCCGCCGGCGTCAGCGACGCCGTCGACGGCTATCTCGCCAAGCGCTTCCAGATGACCACCGAACTCGGCGCCTATCTCGATCCGCTCGCCGACAAGGCGCTGATCGTCTCGATCTACCTCACCCTCGGCATCAACGGCTTTATCCCGAGCTGGCTGGTGATCCTGGTGGTGTCGCGCGATATCTTGATCGTCGGCGGGATCATGCTGTCATGGGTGATGGGCAGCCCGCTCAAGATCAAGCCGCTGCTGGTCTCCAAGCTCAACACGGTGGCGCAGATCGTGTTCGCCTGCGTGGTGCTGGGCGCGCTCGGCTTCAATTACGAGTGGCCGACGCTCACGTATATCCTTATGGGCTTGGTCGCCGTCTTGACCTTGCTGTCGGTGGCCGCCTATGTCGCCGAATGGGTGCGCCACATGAACGCGACGGCGAGCGGACCATGAGCCTACGCACCCGGCCGCGTCCGCGTCGCAATCGGCCCGAGGGCGGCGGCATGCCGTCCGAGCGGCAAGTCGTTTTCTGGCTGGCGGCACTCGCGGCCATCGTGCTGCTGCTGTGGCTGCTGAGCCAGATCCTGTTGCCGTTCGTCGCCGGCGCGGCCATCGCCTATCTGCTCACGCCGGTCACCGACCGGCTCGAACGCCTCGGCGTCAACCGGCTGGCCGCTGCTCTCTTGATCATCACTTTGGTGGTGATGGCGATCGTCGTTTTGATCCTGCTGGTGGCGCCGATTCTGGGCGGCCAGCTGTCGTCATTCGTCGACAATCTCCCCGGCTACGTGACGCGGCTGCAATCGCTGCTGAGCGATCCGAGTCGGCCGTGGCTGCAGAAAATCCTCGGTGCGAGCTTCAGTGCCGACAAATCGATGGGCGATCTGGTGGCGCAAGGGGTGGGGTGGCTCACCACGTTTCTGCAATCGCTTTGGTCGGGCGGCCGCGCGCTGTTCTCGCTGTTCTCGCTGGTGGTGGTGACGCCGGTGGTGGCGTTCTATTTGATCTACGACTGGCACCGCATGATCGGCAATGCCGAGGGCTGGGTTCCGGTCAATCAGCGCGACACCGTGCGCCAGCTCGCGCGCGAGATCGACGCCGCCATTTCCGGTTTCGTGCGCGGACAGACCGCGGTCTGCTTGATCCTCGGCTCGTTCTACGCGGTCGCGCTGACGCTCAGCGGGCTTAATTTCGGCCTGCTGATCGGCCTGATTTCCGGCATTATCACGTTCATCCCCTATGTCGGCTCGATGACCGGCTTGATCCTTGCGCTCGGTGTGGCGGTGGCGCAGTTCTGGCCGGACTACAGCTCGATCCTCATGGTGCTCGGCATCTTCCTGGTCGGCCAATTCTTCGAAGGCAACCTGCTGGCGCCCAAGCTAGTCGGCCAGAGCGTCGGCCTGCATCCGGTCTGGCTGATTTTCGCGCTGCTCGCGTTCGGCTATCTGTTCGGCTTCGTCGGTCTGATGGTGGCGGTGCCGCTCGCCGCCACCATCGGCGTGCTCGGGCGCTTTGCGTTGCAGCGCTACCAGGAAAGCTCGCTCTACACCGGTGAGTCGCCGGGATGAACGCAAGTTCGTCCAGTCCGCGTCAGCTCGTGCTCGCGCTCGATCATGCCGAAAGCTTCGCACGCGAGGATTTCCTGCGCGGGCCGTCGAACGCGGCAGCGCTTACGCTGATCGAACGCTGGCCGGATTGGCCGGATCGGATCGTGGTGCTGATCGGGCCGGAAGGCTCGGGCAAGAGCCATCTCGCCGCGATCTGGGCGGAAGCTTCGGGCGCGCGCGTGCTGGCGGCGAAATTGCTCGAACATGGCGATCTGCCGGCGGCTCTTGCCACCGGCGCGCTGGTGCTCGAGGATCTGGAGTTCGCCGGGCTCGACGAGCGCGCGCTGTTCCATCTGATCAATCTGGCGCGCGAGGAGGGCGCTTTTGTTCTCATCACCTCGCGCTCGCCGTTGCCGACCTTTCCAGTGGCGATCCGCGATCTCGCCTCGCGCCTGCGCGCGCTGCCGAGTGTGATGCTTGCCGCTCCCGATGACGCGCTGCTGCGCTCGCTGATCGTCAAGCTCGCCGCCGATCGCCAGCTCGCCATCGACGAGGCGTTGGTAAACTATCTGGTCAACCGCATCGAGCGGACCTTCGCAGGCGCCCGTGCCGCGGTCGCGCTGCTCGACGAAGAGGCGATGCGCCAGCACCGCCCGGTGACGCGGGCGCTGGCAGTCGAGCTGTTCCGCGACCAATCCGCTTAACAGCGCCATTGACGATCTCTTGACGAAGCCAACAGTTCGGGCGCGAACTGTCATCCGCCGGCCACTTTTATCCGCTAGGGATTTGGCCTTTCAGGCCACCGTTACTATGGCAGATCGCGCACAAGCTATTGCAAAGGTTGATGAAATCGCTCCGGTTGCTGATCGCGACGAACGCTCTTCGGCGTCCGAGGCGAATCTAAAGACGCAGCCGCAACGATTCATCAATCGCGAATTGTCCTGGCTGCACTTCAACCGCCGTGTCTTGGAGGAGGCCGCCAACGAGAGCCACCCACTGCTCGAACGGGTGCGCTTTCTGTCGATTTCGGCCAACAACCTCGATGAATTCTTCATGGTGCGCGTCGCCGGCCTCAAGGGTCAGGTGCTGCAGGCGATCACGACCAAGAGTCCGGACGGGCTCACCCCCAACGAGCAGCTTACGCGGATCGGCGAGGCGGTGTCGCAGCTCGCGAGCGACCAGCAGAAGCGCTGGCTGGACTTGCGCCCGGCGCTGGCGGAAGTCGGCGTCGTGCTGGTCGATGGGCCGGATCTCAAGAAGGCCGAGCGCGTCTGGCTGGAGGAGCGCTTCCTCACCCACGTGTTCCCACTGCTGACGCCGCTCGCCATCGATCCGGCGCACCCGTTCCCGTTTATTCCCAATCTCGCCTTCTCGATCGCCCTCCAACTGTCGCGCACCAAGGACGGACGCGCGATGAACGCGTTGATCCGCATGCCGCAGAAGATCGATCGCTTCATCAGGCTACCGAGCGAGCCCGAGCAGGGCATCAGGCTGATCACGCTCGAGGAAACTACCGCGCTATTCATCGGCCGGCTATTTCCCGGCTACACCGTCAAGGGTCAGGGCGCCTTTCGCGCCATCCGCAACTCGGAAGTTGAAATCGAAGAAGAAGCGGAAGACCTGGTGCGGCTATACGAGACCGCGCTCAAGCAGCGTCGCCGCGGCTCGGTGATTCGGTTGGAGCTGAACGCCACCATGCCGGTGGAGTTGCGCATCTTCGTCCAACGCGCGCTGGCAGTGGCCGACGACGAGGTCTTTCTGGTCAATGGCGTGATCGCGCTCAACGACCTTTCCCAGCTCAACAGGCTCGACCGGCCCGACCTCGAATTCGTGCCGTACAATCCGCGCTATCCCGAGCGCATCCGCGATCACGGCGGGGATTGCTTCGCTGCCATCCGGCAAAAGGATCTGATCGTCCACCACCCGTACGAATCCTTTGACGTGGTGGTGCAATTTCTGCAGCAGGCGGCGCGCGACCCCGACGTGGTGGCCATCAAGCAGACGCTCTACCGCACGTCCGCCGAATCCCCCATCGTCAAGACGCTGATTGAGGCGGCCGAGGCCGGCAAGTCGGTCACCGCGCTGATCGAACTCAAGGCCCGCTTCGACGAAGAGGCCAATATCCGCTGGGCGCGCGATCTCGAGCGCGCCGGCGTACAGGTCGTCTACGGCTTCATCGAATTGAAGACCCACGCCAAGCTGTCGTTGGTGGTGCGCCGCGAGAGTGGGGCGCTGGCGACCTACATTCATGCCGGCACCGGCAACTATCACCCGGTGACCGCGCGCATCTACACCGATCTGTCCTTCTTCACCGCCGACGCGGTCATCGGGCGCGACGTGGCGCGTATCTTCAATTACATCACCGGTTACGCCGAGCCGGCCGAGCTCGAGAAAATGGCGATCTCGCCGATCAACTTGCGCAAGCGCGTTCTCGATCACATCGCCCAGGAAATCGCCAACGCCAAGGCCGGCAAGCCGGCGGCGATCTGGATGAAGATGAATGCGCTGGTCGATCCGGGAATCATCGACGCGCTTTACGAGGCCTCGAGCGCCGGCGTTGCCGTCGATCTGGTGGTGCGCGGCATATGCTGCCTGCGCCCGGGCGTGCCGGGCCTGTCCGACAATATCCACGTCAAATCCATTGTCGGCCGCTTCCTGGAACACAGCCGCATCTATTGTTTCGGCTCCGGCTACAGCCTGCCGCACGCCAAGGCGGCGATCTATATTTCCTCCGCCGACATGATGCCGCGCAATCTCGACCGCCGCGTCGAAGTGCTTTGCCCGATTCTCAATCCGACCGTGCACGAGCAGGTTCTCGGCCAGATCATGGCTGCAAACTTCAAGGATAACGAACAAAGCTGGAAGCTCTTGCCGGACGGCAGTTCCACGCGCATAAAGGCCGCGCCGGGCGAGGAACCTTTCAACGCCCACAAATATTTCATGACAAATCCGAGCCTGTCGGGCCGTGGCAAATCGCTCAAGGAATCCTCACCGCGCAGCCTTATACGCCGCCTCGCAGAAGGGGCGTAAGCGTTCGGCAATCAAGCCTCCGATCATGAATATGGCGCAAGGGCGGCTCGACCACGGGCCGCCGATCGCGGTCATCGATATCGGCTCGAATTCGGTTCGCCTCGTCATCTATGAAGGGCTGACGCGCTCGCCGACGCCGATCTTCAACGAAAAGGTGCTGGCCGGTCTCGGCCGCCAAGTGCAGTCGACCGGCTTGTTGGCACCGGACGCCATCGCCGCCGCGCTCGGCGCGCTCAAGCGTTACCGCGCGCTGTGCGACACGCTGCACGTGCGCAAAATCTGGGCGATCGCTACCGCCGCCTGCCGCGATGCGCGCAATGGCCGCGCCTTCATCGACGAGGCGACGCGCATCTGCCGCACGCCGATCGCGATCCTGTCTGGCAAACGCGAAGCCCATCTCACCGCACTCGGCATCGTGTCCGGCATCCACAAGCCGGACGGCATCGTCGGCGACCTCGGCGGCGGCTCGCTCGAATTGGTCGACGTGCATGGCTCGCGCGTACGCGGCGGCGTTACGCTGCCGCTGGGCGGGCTGGCCTTGCAGGATATCGCCGGTCGCTCGCTCAAGCAGGCGGAAAAATTCGTCGAGAATGCCTTCGAAGACCTCGACATGCTGCACGACGGGCAGGATCGCACCTTTTACGCGGTCGGCGGCACTTGGCGTGCGCTGGCGCGGCTGCACATGTGGCAGACCGGCTATCCGTTCCACGTCATGCACAATTACCGCATCTCGGCGCGCGAGGCGCTGGAGTTCTCACGGCTGGTGCACCGGGTCGATACCGAGACCCTGTCCAAGATCGAAGTGGTCAACGCCGCCCGCCGGCCGCTGCTCGCTTATGCCGCGCTGGTGATGGAAAACCTGGTGCGCACGATCAAGCCCAAGCAGGTGATCATCTCCGTGCTCGGCGTGCGCGAGGGGCTGCTCTATTCGCTGCTCAAGCCGGCGGAACGCGCACGCGATCCGCTGATCTCGGCGGCCGCCGATCTCAACGTGCTGCGCTCGCGTTCGCCGCATCACGGCGAGGAGCTGATCGATTGGACCGACCGCTTCATGGCGTCCTCCGGTCTGGATGAGACGGCCGACGAACGCCGGCTGCGCCATGCTGCCTGCCTGTTGGCTGATATCGGCTGGCGCGCCCATCCGGATTATCGCGGCGAGCAGTCGATGAACATCATCGCGCACGGCGCCTTCGTCGCCGTCGATCATCCGAGCCGCGCCTATCTCGCGCTGTCGGTTTATTTCCGCCATGCCGGTCTGAGCGAGGAAGACCTGTCACCACGCCTGCGCGAACTCGCCACCACCCGCATGCTCGATCGCGCGCGCGTGCTCGGCGCCTCGATGCGGGTCGCCTACATCATCACCGCCGGGCAGGGCGGGGTGCTGCCGAAGACGCCGATGAAGGTGCGACGCGGCAGACTGGTGCTGACTTTGCCGGGCAAATTCGCGCCGCTCGGGAGCGACCGGCTGTTCAACCGCTTGCGGCAGCTCGCGCGGCTGGTGGGACGCGAGCCGGCGATCGAGAATTAAGCGCACGGGCTCGCAATCTGGCAGCTGAATTCCGAATGGGATGCGCCGTGCAACGCCTACTCAAATGAAACGCCGAGCTTTTTGCCGTCCGTCCAGATCACCCTGCAGTGTCGCGTGCTGGCTTCGCCGTCGATCGCAAGCTGGAAAAGGCGCGGTATGCCGAAACTGCTTATCACGCTGAGACCGGCGCCGCGCGGCGTCAGGTCGTTGACGCTGCAAACGATCCCGGTGCCGGCTGCGCCAAACTTAATCAGCCCACGCTTGGATGTCGAAATGCGGCGATCTTGTCTGCGCTCGAGCATCGGTCACGCTGGTCCATGCTGGAGTTGAGGCTGGGCGGGTCCAACCACACTGTCGGTCAAGGCCGGCGGCGCCGGCAGCATGTACGTCCGCGTGCGGTTGCATGGCGAGCAAAGGTACGTGTTTCGCCGCATGTTGCGCACGACCGGATGGGGCGTCATCGCGACATGCACCATCAGAGCCCGACACTGCGGACAATTTGCTGCGGCAGTGACTGCGTCCGAATGAGACATCGCTTGAACAAGCCGACGAATACCAGTTGGGCCACGGTATCTCGATACTCATTACGGCAGAGAGTTTAAAAAAATATTCATGTCTAATTTCAATTTAATTGCAATTTTATCTAATCCGCCGGCCGCTCCAAAAATGCGCTGCGTTATGCAGCTATGGGCTCGGCGCCTCCCGATGGGACCAGAAGCAAAGGAAGTCGTATTCTGACGATTGTTCCGGTTGCTTCCTGTTTTGAAGGGACGATGGCGCCCCCGAGTTGGCGCACGAAAATCGCCACGTAGTCCGAGCCACGTTTTTCTGGACTCTTCGCCAAATCCTTATCCTTCGTACCGATACCGTCATCGGAGACAACCAGCTCAATTTGATCGCCGATCTGTTCCACGCACAGCCTGATATGCCCGCTCCCATTCGGAAATGCATGCTTGATGGCGTTTGTCGTAAGCTCATTGACCAGAAGGCCGAATGGAACGGCACGATCCGGGTCAATCTCTACCGGCTCGGCCTTAACCTCTATGTCGATGCCCGAGATGTTACCAAGCAGGCTTGCCGACATGGTTTTGGCAATTTCCCGCAAGTAAGCATCCACAGCGACGGTGCGGCCGCGGCTGGTTTGCGAAATCAGGTCGTAGAGTTGGGCAATGGCGCCGATGCGCGCCTGCATGGTCTTATAGCCTTGCACGCACGGCGCAGCCGTCCATTTGGCTTCGTAGGCGATTAGGCCGACGATGACCTGCAAGTTATTCTTGATCCGGTGCGATATTTCGTTGGTCAAACTGATTGCGTCACGCTCGCGCTGTTTGCGGTCGGTGATGTCCTCGAACACGAGCAGCATGCGATGGGCATGGTTGCCCGGCTGAGAGATTTTTCGGGCATTCAAGTTGAAGACGCGGCGGCCGAGCCCCGGAAAATTGTCTTCGATCTCGAAACTTTCGATTGGCTTGTTTTCCGGCAACACCTTCTCCATCAAATGGCGTAGCGCCGGCACGTCCCATTGGTGCTGTAGGAGTTCAGAAACGCGCCGCCCATGCGTTTCGGCCTCGGTAATCCCGAAGATCGTCAAAAACGCCTTGCTCGCCGTCACGATCGTCATGTCGTTTTCGAGCACGACCAGTGGATCGCGGATCGTGTCGACGATGCTTTGCGTCAGTTGCCAGTTGCGCTTGCTCTCGGCCCGCGCGGCGCGTTCCTCGCTGACATCCTCGATGGCGAGCAGGATAGAACCGTCATGGTCGCCAGGACTGAAAATCTTGCGCGCATTGACCAGCATTGTGCGCCGGCCAATGGTCGGAAAATCGTGTTCAACCTCGAAGCCCTCGACTGATGCGCGATGTGGTATCACGCTCTCGAGCAGGGTGCGCAGCGCGGTGATATCCCACTGCCGGTTACCCAGCGCGTATATAAGACAACCCTCAGTCTCACCGGGGCTGGTGCGAAACGTCTGGTAGAACGCGCGATTGGCGGATGTGATAATTAAATTTCTATCAAGGACGATGAGGGCGCTCGGCACAGTCTCAACGATGTCGCTCGCGGCAATATCGGACACGGTTTTGACTCCGTGAACAGAATCAACCATGGACGTCGTCCCCCAGTGATTTCGCAATTTCAAAACTACGCGGCGAGCATTTCTTGGACTGAGTCTTGGAGTTGGTGCTGCGTGTACGGCTTGCGAAGAATGTGCGTCCCTTCGATCAGCAACGCCTTCATCTTGTCGGTGATATTGTTGCCGGTCGTGTAGAGCACGCGCAATTTCGGCCGTAGCGCAATGGCTGAACGCGCCAGATCGCACCCGCCTTGGACCAAATCTTTTAAATAGATATCGGTGAACAGCGCGTCGATGTGTTGCGGAGAACCCAGGAACGTAAGCGCCTCGTCGACGTCGCAGGCGGCGAGAGTCTGATGGCCCCAATCCTGAATCATCATTTCCGCGACTTCGCGGATGAACACATCGTCTTCGACTATCAATATCACGGCCATTCTAAACCTTTCGGCCGTGACATTTTGTACTGCATTTCGCAGCTCTTACGCCGCAACCACGGCTATTCGAGCCCTTTCGGGGTCTCTATCAGGGCATACGTATACGCGCCCTAGCGCATAAGGTTCCGTCCGAATAACCCTTTATTTCGAGCCGCATTCGGGGGCAAAGCGGAAATGGACCAGCCACTGCTCACCGAGCTCGATTTATCAGGACTCGGCCTGATTTTTCTCCACCGTCACCACGCGGCCCTTGTCGACGGCGAGCGCCAGCTTGCCGTGCTTGAGGGCAAGCGCCTTTTCGCCGAACAGTTCGCGCCGCCAGCCCTTCAACGCGGGAACGTCGGCTTCGTCGTCGGCGGCGATGCGGTCCAATTCGTCCACCGTAGCGATGACCTTGGCGGCGACGCCGTGGCGCTCGGCGGTCATGCGCAGCAGAACTTTCAGCAGTTCGACCGTGGCGGCGCCGTTGGGCGCCGGGCGGAAGCGCTCGAGCCGCGGCAGCGTCTTGGGATCGCGCTCGATGCCGCGCTTGACCGCCTCGATGATTGCCTCGCCCCAGCGCGAGCGCTCGAATCCTTTCGGTAACGAGCGCAAATGCCCGAGCCGCTCGATCGTGATCGGCGCCTGCACCGCGATATCGCCGACCACGTCGTCCTTGAGCACGCGCGAACGCGGCACGTCGCGGGTTTGCGCCTCGCGCTCGCGCCAGGTGGCGATCTCGATCAGCACGGCAAGCTCCTTCGGCTTGCGCACGCGGTTCTTGAGCCGCTCCCAGGCTCGCTCCGGCTCCATGCGGTAGGTCTCGGGCGAGGTGAGCACGTTCATCTCCGCTTCGACCCAGCTGGTGCGTTCACGCTTGGCGAGATCCGCGGCCAGCTTGAGGTAGACCGCGCGCAGATGCGTGACATCGGATAGTGCATAAGAAATCTGCGCGTCGGTGAGCGGCCGCCGCGTCCAGTCGGTGAAGCGGTGGGACTTGTCGAGCTGGTCGCCGGTGATGCGCTGCACCAGCTGGTCGTAGGAGATCGAGTTGCCGTAGCCGAGCACCATGGCGGCGACCTGGCTGTCGAAGATCGGGTGCGGAATCTTCTTCGCCATGTTCCAGACGATTTCGATGTCCTGGCGCGCGGCGTGGAATACCTTGACCACCTTCTCGTCGGTCATCAGCGCGAACAGCGGACCGAGATCGATGCCTTGCGCCAGCGCATCGACTACCACCGCCTCGTCGGGCGAGGCCAATTGCGCGACGCAAAGCAAGGGATAATAGGTGGTCTCGCGCAGGAATTCGGTATCGACGGTGACGTAAGGATGCCGCGCCATGCGCGCGCAGACCTCGGCCAGTTCCCCGGTGGTGGTGATCAGGTCCATGCTCGCGGGCAACCTAACCCGATCAGGGGCTGTCATGGCAACTGGGTTCACTTTCCACGAACACGCGGCATGTGGATGAATTCCCAAGGGGAGGGCATGGCCGCAACCGGCACCTCGATCAAAGTCGGCTCGCGGGCGGCAAAGGCTGCCTTGAGCGCGGCGCCCAGTTCCGCCGGATTGCGCGCGCGCCGGCCTGCGGCGCCGAAGCTCTCGGCGTATTTGACGAAATCTGGATTGGCGAGGTCCG
Organism: uncultured Alphaproteobacteria bacterium; assembly: GCA_963770985.1. Taxonomy (GTDB): domain Bacteria; phylum Pseudomonadota; class Alphaproteobacteria; order Rhizobiales; family Xanthobacteraceae; genus Pseudolabrys. The sequence goes on from CAVYRR010000001.1 coordinate 334,597, forward strand.
ATGCGATCACCCGGTTGCCAAACAGCTCCTGCTGGATGCGTCGCACGTTACCGAAGGCGCCATCCGCGAATATCACGGCGACCAGCGGGATGCGGTGGCGTACGGCGGTGGCGAGCTCGTTGCCGGTGTAGAGGAAGCCGCCGTCGCCGTTGATCGAGAGCACCGGCACGTCGGTCGCGCGTGTTGCGCTCCGAGCGCGGTGGCATAGCCCCAACCGAGATTGTCCTGATAGCCGGGCGAGAGGAACGTACGCGGCTTGTAGGCCGGGAAGGCGAGGCGAGCGGCAAAGCCAATCTGCGTGACTTCGTCGACATAGATGCCGTCCTCCGGCAGTTCGGCGCGGATGACGTCGAGGAAGGCGAGTTGCGGGCTAAGCTTGTTGAGGCGCGCGCGCAGCTTGACCTGACGCTCCTGCATCTCGTCGTGGCGCGAAGCGCGGCGCGGATTGTATTTTTCGAGCGCATCGATCAGGCGCCGCAGGATCGGCGCGGCATCGCCGATCAGCGCCACTTTCGGCTTGCGCATGCGCGCGGGCTCGTCGCGGTCGGCATCGACGCGCACGATCTGTATATTCTTGTCGACGCCCCATGCCGAGAGCGGCATCAGCAGCCGGGTGCCGACCGCCAGCACCGCGTCGGCCTCGCCCCACAATTCGCGTCCGAGCGGCAGCGTGACGCTGAACGGACTGCGGCCGTCGAGCACGCCGCGACCGCGCCGGTAGGCCAGCACGGGCGCCTGCAACAGGTCGGAGAGCAACGTCACTTCCGTCGATGCATCCTGCGCGCCGCCGCCGGCGACGATCAGCACGCGCTTGGCTTTGCCCAGGAGCTTCGCGGCCGCGCGCACGGCGTCCGCGTCGATGCGCGGGGCCCGCGGTGGCGCGGGCGGCGTCAGCGCAATCGGAGCGCGCTTGCCCCACACATTGATGGCGCATTCGAGCGCGGCCGGTCCCGGCCGGCCTTGCCGCATGGAAGCGATTGCCTTGGCGACTTTGGCCGATGCTTCTGCCGGGGTATCGATGCGTGCGGAATGATCGACCAGCCGGGCAATGATGCCGGCTTGGTCGCGGATCTCGTGCAATTGGCCGGAGCCGCGACCAATCATGACCGACGGAATCTGTCCGATCAGCGCCAGCACCGGCGCGTTCATGCCATAGGCGGTGAGCAACGCGGCCCCGGAATTGAGCAGGCCCGGGCCCGGGACGACGACGTAAGTCTGCGGCTTGCCGGTCGCCAACGCCGCGCCCAGCGCCATATAAGCCGCGCCCTGCTCGTGACGGGTGTGGACGACGCTCAAAGCGTTGCCGGCGCGCTGGAAGGCGTCGAACAGATGGTCGTTGTGGACGCCCGGCAGCGCGTAGATTGTGTCGAGCCCATGCGCGATCAGCGTGGCGGCGGTGGCTTCGCCGGTGGACATGTCGACAAGGGTCGGCTTGGTTTGTTTCGGACGTTTTGGTTTGGGCATGGCACTACCGGATACGCGACTGCGCGCGACTGTGCAAATGCCACTTGGGACCGGCACGCCTTTCGGCAAGACTTGCGCCGTTTTCGTCGCGCGTCAGCGGCTTGTTTGAACCCGTTGCAGCGTTTCGAAGAGTCCTTGCGCGATAAATTGGTGGGCAAGTGCATTTGGATGTGGGTCTGGTGGAGTAACCCAGAGCGTCGAGGATTTCTGGTCCTTCAGATAAGGCAGTAAATCTATGAAAGCGACGCCGTATTCATCGGATGCCTGATGAACCAGGTCGGTGATGCGTTGCAAACGATAGTTCCCAACATCGTGTAGTTCGGGGAGGCTTGCAATCAGGAGAGTGATTTTCTTCGTTCTGCAGAAATCAGCGAGTCTATGTATTGCCTCCTTGGCGTCGAGCCAGCCTTTGCTCGTTCCGTTTCCATAGAGCGAAAGATAATATTCAGACCAATCCATCTTTCCGAAGAACTCACGTTTCAGCGTGTCGAGCCCGCCGAGAACAAAAACGCATGAATAACAAAATCGCATCAAAACCGAAGGAGGATTCGATTGAATTGCCAGTTCCGCATCGTTCACAAAGAAATTCAGGACGACTAAATCAGGTTGGTATTTGTAGCCTTCGGTAAGAAAATATTGCACCTCCTGAATGGTATTGTAATTGCCAACCCCGGTATTGATCACCTCGGCATCGATACCTTTTTCGGCGTAGAGCCGCTCAATTCGTTTCGCAAAGGTTTCCTCAAGGGTTACTCCCCAACCGACAGCGAGCGAGTCGCCAAGCATCAGAATGCGGAGCTTTCTCGGAACTCTGTCGTAAGAGAATTCACGATCGCGCAGTCCCTTCGAGTTAGTCTGGAAATCGACGCCCATTAGCTGCGCCCGTCGGTCGGGCGCGTGCTGATGTGCGATTAGAGGGTCGGCCGAAATTTGTTTTACATCGCGTGCATATTTCCACATCTCGAGGTCATACTGCATCCCGTCGTCCACGACCAAACGGGTTAAGACTTCAAAGGCCAACACCGTCACGAGGATGGGTACGAACGCGGTCACCAAACCGAAAAAAAATCGCTTCATTGCGCTTCCCAACTATGCATTACCGCAAACGTCGCCCCATCCGGACCGGCGGTTCGGTGTCGCTTGACGGCTAATTGCAAGTGTCGTCGCTCGGACGTTCGCCAAGCCGGGCCGCAAGCAACCCGGCGAGTGCCCGATAACCGGTTTCGTTGAGGTGTGTCCAGTCCACGGGGCCGTGAATGGGCGTGGTAGCGGCGGCGGCTCGCAGCGTCGGCCTTGCGTCGATGAATCCTACACCGCGATTACTGGCGACCGCGCGTATGAGATTGCACAGGCGATTGCTATTGCGGCTGACCATCTCTGGTGATGTTTGCGCGCTCAGTCCGGCTTCTTCCGGTTCGATGCGGTAGGTGACCGTACCGCTCAGACGGTAAATCGCCAGCGGGGAGGGAATGTCCACCACCGCCATCGTTACGTGCGGATAGCGATTGCGCAGCCAGGCGAGCGAGCGGTCGAATACCTTGATGGCTGCCTGCACACCGGTTTCGTCGATTTCGAGCGCTGGACCCATAAGCGGCGACGGCGCATCCATCGTGCGTCCATTCACGATAATGATGTTTCCGCCCGGCTTTGATGGCTTCAAGTCATCGATCGTGAAGTTTCTATATTCGTAGGCGAACTTGGCCATCCGGCCGATCGTGTCGCCGAAATAGAAATGGCACTGCAAGCTTGGAAAACTGGCATAAATCTCGGTTAGGTACCGGTCAATGGCTTGAGTATCGTCGCTGCCGAATGTTGCCCTGACATTTCCAAGGAATACGAGATTGTCCTGAATATCGGTTGCTTCCGAGAAAAAGGCGAAAATCTGAGCCGGCGGATCGATGTGCGGGAAAATCATGCAGTCGCTTCCTGCGAGAATTCGTGCCGGCTGCCTCACCAAGCCTTCGGCGCTGCCGATACCGCCGCGTCCGAAGGTGACGACGTCTCGCCCCGTCAGCGAATGCATGACGTCGACGAGGCCAAATGGCAGCGCTTCGTTTCCGCCGTTGTTTATCAACCAATCCCCGACGCCTTCCGCATTGGAATCGCCGAGCACCGCAATGTAATCGTGCGGAACCCATTTCGACTTCGATGTTTGAACCAGGACTTCCGCGGTCTCCGGCAAATGCGGTCTGACGCCGAAATGGTAGTTGGGCAGCAATACCCTGAAGAAAATGAATTCGAGAGCGACGTATCCCAGGAGTGTCGACAAAACGACGAGCAATGAATTCAACGCAAATTGGCGAAGTTTCGATCCCCTCGGCGCCTCTTCGATAGGTTGCGGTTCCGAGGCCGGCGGAGGACGATTCACTGGGGGATCCATCGGCAGAAGGCAAAGGAGCGGTCGATGAGTGATGAAGGAGGATACTAATGTTCGGCTTCGCCATCCAGCCGATTACTGCCGACAATCGGCGCTATTCGACTGCACGAATTTATCGATAGCGGCCGGGCCGGCTCTGCCGCCTGGAGGCGATCGCCTTGACAAAGCCGACCCCCCATGCGTTTTTCGCGCGCCTCACAACCACAGTGAATCGCCTGCCGGAACGGCTCAGAAACGCCCAAGAAAATGACCATGCATCGCTATCGCTCCCACACCTGCGGCGCCCTGCGCGAGGGTGATATCGGCAAGACTGTGCGCCTGTCCGGCTGGTGCCACCGCATCCGCGACCATGGCGGGGTGCTGTTCATCGATCTGCGCGACCATTATGGGCTGACGCAAGTGGTGGCCGATCCCGACAGCAAGGCTTTCAAGCTGGCCGAGACGCTGCGCGCGGAATGGGTGGTGCGCATCGACGGCAAGCTGCGCAAGCGCCCGGCCGGCACCGAGAACCCAGAACTGCCGACCGGCCAGGTCGAGGTCTATATCGACGAGATCGAGGTGCTGGGCCCGGCCGCTGAACTACCGATGCCGGTGTTCGGTGAGCAGGACTATCCGGAGGAGATCAGGCTCAAATACCGCTTCCTCGATCTGCGCCGCGAGCATCTGCACAACAACATCATGTTGCGCGGGCAGGTGATCGACTCGATCCGCGCCCGCATGAAAGCGTCCGGCTTCTTCGAATTCCAGACACCCATCCTGACCGCGTCCTCGCCGGAAGGCGCGCGTGATTATCTGGTGCCCTCGCGCATCCATCCGGGAAAATTCTACGCGCTGCCGCAGGCGCCGCAGCAGTTCAAGCAGCTCATCATGGTGGCGGGCTTCGACCGCTATTTCCAGATCGCGCCCTGCTTCCGCGACGAGGACGCGCGCGCCGACCGCTCGCCCGGCGAGTTCTACCAGCTTGATCTGGAAATGAGCTTCGTCACCCAGCAGGACGTGTTCGACGCGGTCGAGCCGGTGATCCGCGGCGTGTTCGAGGAATTCGGCAAGGGCAAGACGGTCACGCCGAAATTTCCGATGATCCCTTATGCCGAGGCGCTGTCGAAATACGGCACCGACAAGCCGGACCTGCGCAATCCCGATCGTCATGCAGGACGTGAGCGAGGCGTTCCGCGGCTCCGGTTTCAAGATTTTCGCGCAGCATTCTCGAGACGCCGGGCAACGCCGTGTGGGCGATCCCGGCGCCGAAGGGCGGCAACCGCGCTTTCTGCGACCGCATGAATTCCTGGGCGCAAGGCGAGGGCCAGCCGGGCCTCGGCTACATCTTCTGGCGCGAGGGCGAGGAAGGCGGCGCCGGACCGCTCGCCAAGAACATCGGGCCGGAGCGCACCAAGCAGATCGCCGATCAGATGAAGCTTTCGGCATTGGCGACGCCTGCTTCTTTGTCGCCGGCAAGCCGAAGGAATTCGTCAAGTTCGCCGGTCCTGCGCGCACCAAGGTCGGCGAGGAGCTCGGCCTGATCGCCAAGGACCGCTTCGACATTTGCTGGATCGTCGATTTCCCGATGTACGAATGGAGCGAGGAGGAGAAGAAGATCGACTTCTCGCACAATCCGTTCTCGATGCCGAACATGTCGGTCGATGAATTCCTCGCGCTCGATGCGAAGGACAACGACAAGCTGCTGGCGATCAAGGCGATCCAGTACGACATCGTCTGCAACGGCGTCGAGTTGTCGTCGGGCGCGATCCGGAACCATCGCCCCGAGGTGATGAAGAAGGCCTTCGCCATCGCCGGCTACTCCGAGGACGTGCTGGAGAGTAAGTTCGGCGGCATGCTGCACGCGCTGTCGCTCGGCGCGCCGCCGCATGGCGGCATCGCGCCCGGCATCGACCGCATCGTCATGCTGCTCGCCGGCGAAGAGAACCTGCGCGAGGTGGTGCTGTTCCCGATGAACCAGCGCGCCGAGGATTTGATGATGGGTGCACCCTCGGAGGCGACCGCCAAGCAGCTCAAGGAGCTGCACATCCGCCTGGATTTGCCGAAGAAATGACGTGTCAGATCTTCGCCGCCGAGGCCAGCCCCGCTGCGCCATTGGCGCTCCAGCCGCCGTCGACTGGAATGATCGCGCCGGTGATATAGGCGGCGAGCGGCGAGGCCAGGAACATCACCAGATCGGCGACGTCCTTTTTGGTGCCCATCCGACCTAGGGGTACACCGCTGACGACTTTTTGCGTCGCCTCGGCGGTCGGCGCGAGCCGAGCCATGCCCTCGGTGCCTTCGATCGGTCCCGGCACGACTGCGTTAACCCGGATACCGTCAGCGCCCCATTCGAGCGCGAGCACGCGGGTGAGCATGTCGACGCCGGCCTTGGCGGCGCAGACATGCGCCTGCTGCACCATTGGGACCGTGGCCTGCGGCGCCGAGATGTTCACGACGACTGCGCCGGGCTTGCGCAGGAATTCATGCGCCGCACGCAAGACGTTGAATGTCCCCAGCAGATCGATGTCAACGACAGCCTTGAAGCCGTTGGCGGACATGCCGACCGCCGAACTGGGGAAATTCCCGGCGGCTCCCGACACAACGACGTCAATCGCGCCCAATGCGTCGTAAGTCGATTTGAGCGCTACCGAGATCGTTGGCGCGTCGCGTACGTCGGAAGAAAAACCGACGACCGCGCCGCCGTGGTGCCGCAACTTACCGAGCGCCTCGTCCAGCCGCTGTTGCGAACGGCCGACGACGCCAAGCTTGGCGCCTGCGGCGGCAAAGGCTTCCGCAACGCCGAGATTGATGCCGCTGGTTCCGCCGGCAACGAAAACCGTTTTGCCGGTGAAATCGAAGGCTGGGGTCTGCGTTGGCAAGGCGTCACTTCTCCGGCAGCGGGATAAACTCGATCTCGTCGCCCGGCACCTTGCCGAAGTGGCCAGCCTTCCATTCCGCCTTGGCCTGCTCGATGCGGTCCTTGCGCGACGACACGAAATTCCACCAGATATGGCGCGGGCCGTCCATCGGCGCGCCGCCGAGAATGACGAAATGCGCATCGGTGGCGGCCTTGACGGTCACCTTGTCTCCGGGCTTGAACACCAGCAGCCGTCCCGGCTCGAACTTGTCGCCGGCGATGTCGATGGTGCCATCGACGACATAGAGCGCGCGTTCCTCGTGATCGGTGTCGAGCGGCAGGCTCGCGCCGGCCCGTAGCGCGACGTTGGCGAACATCGTCTCATGCACCGTCGGCACCGGCGAGGTCGCGCCGTAGAGCGAGCCGACCACCACGCGCACGAATTTTCCATCGTCCTTGACCAGCGGAAATTCGGCGGTCTCGTGATGCGCAAACCCCGGCTCGATTTCCTCCTTGGCGGCCGGCAACGCCACCCACATCTGCAAGCCGTGGATCGGACTGCCGGTCGTCCTCAGCTCGGGCCCGGTGCGTTCTGAATGCACGATGCCGCGCCCGGCGGTCATCCAGTTCACTTCGCCGGGCTTGATCGCCGCCGCGGTGCCGAGGCTGTCGCGGTGCATGATCTCGCCGTCGAACAGATAGGTGACGGTGGCGAGCCCGATGTGCGGGTGCGGACGCACGTCGAGCCCGTTGCCGGCGCGAAACTCGGCCGGCCCGAAATGATCGAAGAAATATGAACGGCCCGACCATGCGCGAGCGCGCCGACGGCAGCGCGCGCCGCACCGAGAAGCCGTCGCCGAGATCGACGGTGCGCGGCACCACCACATGGGCGATGGCGTCGCAACTATAGCTGTCGCCCGCCTGTGGGTCCTTGCCGGGGAAAAAACTCATTCACCGCTCCATGGCCGTGTCATGCCAAAGTGACGAACTTCTGACTCTTCACCGCGTCGCGCAGGCCATCGAATGCCTCGTTCACCTTGCCCCAGTTCGGCCCCTTTTTCATGGCGGCGAGCCAGCGTTGCACGTTCGGATAAGGCGTGAAATCGACGCCGATGATCTCGCCAAGGGTCACAATGCCGGCACCGAAATAGTCGGCGATGGTGATCGTATTGCCGACCAGATAGGTCTTGTTCGCCCCGATCCAATAGTCGTTGAGAAGCGTTAGCCAGCGTTTGGCGTTCTGCTTGCCGAATTCGAGCGTCGCGGCTTGCGCCTCGTCGCTGCGGCGCTTGAGGTGCGGGAACAGCTGCGGGTAGCAGAGATTGTAACCCCATTCGCGGTAAAAATTGGTGTTGATCCAGTCCATTACTTCGTTGACCTTGGCGCGCTGCTTCAGGTCTTTGGGATAAGCCGGCGAGCCGATCTTGTCGGCGAGATATTTAAGGATGGCCGAACTTTCGGTGAGCTTGAGATCGCCGTCCTCGAGCAGCGGCACCAGGCAATTTGGATTGATCGCGGAATAGGGCGGCTGCATGTGTGCGCCGGTCATCAGGTCGACCAGTTCCTCATCCATGGTGATGTTGTTGTCGGCCGCGAACAGCCGCACGGGCCGGCAGGTCATCGACACCGGATGCATGTAGAGTTTCATTGTCATCTCTCCCCGTGAATGTTGCGCCTGCCGCGGTTCAGGTTTTGAGTTGCGGCAGCAGTTTGAGTGCGGCGCCGCGCTCGATCGACTCGATTTCGGCGGCGCCGAATTCGTAAGCGGCGATGCCGGCATTGACTTCGGCGCCGGGCCGGAACGGAAAATCGGTGCCGTAGAGCACTTGCTCGATCGGAACCATTTTCAAGAGCGCGGCGATCTGGCCGGGCGTGTTGCCCTGCGCCAGCTCGTAGTGGAATTTGCGGAATTCCGGCAGCGGCCCGTCCGGCAAAAACGCGGGCTTGCGTTCGTTGGCAAGCCGGATGAAGCGGCCGGTCAGAAACGGCAGCGTGCCGCCGCTGTGCGAGAAGATCCAGCGGATGTCGGGAAACCGCGTCGCGGTGCCGCTGAAAACCAGATGCGCGATCGTGCGCGTGGTGTCGGTGGCGTATTCGATCGAGCCGACCGGAATGCCGGGCACCAGATTCTTGCAGCAATTGGGCGAGATCGGATGCACATAGACCAGCGCCTTGCGCCGGTTGAGTTCGGCATAGACCGGGGCGAAGGACGCATCGCCAAGATAGGTGGTGCCGTAGCTGGTGAGCAAACCGATGCCGTCAACTTTGAGCGTGGCGAAGGCGTATTCGATTTCCTTCAGGCTGCCCTCGACGTCCGGCGGCGCGATGCAGGCGAACAGTCCGAAGCGGCCCGGATGATCCCGCACCATAGCGGCGCCATAGTCATTGAGTTTGCGCGTGAGTTTGCGCGTCTCTTCGACGTCGCCGAACCAGGTGCCAGGCTGCACCACCGACAACATCGCGGTGGCGATACCGTTTTTGTCCATGTCGTCGAGCGACATCTGCGGCGACCATTTCGGCCAGCGCAGGCCGCCGCGCCGTGCGTTTACCGCGTCGCGATGAAAGTCCGGCGCGAAATGGTGATGGACGTCGATACGACTGGCCTTGGTTTCGGCCGACGCACGGGGTGGCATGAGGACGGCCGTTGCCGCACCCACACCGGCAGCGATGAATTTACGCCGGCTCAGACCCAGGGGCTCGCTGCAGCAGGCGCAGGAACGCAAGAAACGCCGCTTCGGTTCATGCATGCCAGTCCTCCCCATCGCCCGCCCATCTGACTGGAGCGGATCGCCGACCGTGCCGCTGGGATGGTAGCGGATCAAACGCGCATTAATCCATGCCCCAAGCCGTCAACACTTTGTTAACCACGCGTGGCAGCATGGACCCATTTTGCCCGCTTATTGGACGCCCGCCGCCTCAGGCTTAAGCCGCCCTTTACGGCGCCGTGGCTCACTGACTGGACACCAGAAATGGGGTTGGCTAGCCGGGCGCCAGAATGGGTCTGATTGTGCGCGCACTCACGCGCAAGAATGTCTTTGCGATTGTCGTCGGCGTGTTGCTCGCTGGCGCGCCTCTGTTCGCGTTCAATTTCTGGCTCGGCGGCTTGATCGATCGGCAGGGTCAGGACGAGGTCGAGACCTCCGTCAAGCGCGCCATTAGGCTCGCCGAATTCCGCGTCACGCAAGTGATCACCGCACTTGACGGTTTAGCCGCGCGCGGCGTGGATACCTGCGGGCCGGACGACATCGTGGCGATGCGGCATGCCGCATTCGACGCCATGCCGATCAAGGAAATCGCCGTCGTCGGTCCCGACGGGCAAACGCTGTGCACCCATCTTGGCTTGCCTCTTGGTCAGCGCAATGTGGTTGCCTCCGAGCCGCTGGTCGGCGCCAATTGGTATTTGTTCGACATCGTCCATCTCGAGAACGGGCAGCCTATGGTGCGGCTCCGCCGCAATGTCGGCGCCGGCTCCAACAGCATAGCGGCGCTGGTGCCGGCCATGCTGTTCCTGCCGCAAGTTTCCACCCACGGCAGCTTGTTCCACGCCTATGCGCACATCGCCACCGCCAATGGCGCCGTGATCGGCAATACCGGCGAGCGCCCCGAGGCCGCCGAAGCCGCCTTCGTGGCCAGGACAAAGTCCGAAAAATATGGTTTCAACGCCGAAATAGCGATGCCGCGCAGCCACGTGATTGCCGGTCACGCGGAGTTGCAGTGGCTCGGCCTGTTCGCCACCGGCGCCGTCATCATGATCCTGGGCACTTTCTCCGTGATGATGCCGCGCCGCACGCCCGGCAATCCGGTGGCCGAAATCGAAAGCGCGCTGCAGGCCGGCGAATTCGTGCCCTACTACCAGCCGATCGTCGATATCCGGTCCGGCCAATTGCGCGGCGCTGAAGTCTTGGTGCGCTGGCGAAAACCAGACGGCACACTGGTGTTGCCCGGCGCATTCATTCCGCTCGCCGAATCGAGCGGGCTGATCCGCGAAATGACCCGCGATCTGATGCGGCGGGTTTGCGCCGAAGCAGGCCAGGCCATCGGCTGCCGGCCGGCGCTGAAGATCTCATTCAATTTCGCCGGTCAACTGTTCAGCGACGAGACCATCGTCAAAGACGTGAGCAAAATCTTTTCCCGTTCGCCGATCAAGCTCTCGCAGGTGGTGCTGGAAGTGACCGAGCGCGACCCGATCGAGAATTTCACCGCGACGCGGCAGACCATCGCGGCTTTCCAGGGGCTTGGCGTGCGGATCGCCATCGACGACGTCGGCACCGGCCACAGCGGGCTGTCTTATATGCTCAAGCTCGGCGTCGATATCATCAAGATCGACAAGATGTTCGTCGACGCCATCGGCACCGACCGCAACTCCACCACCATCGTCGAAACCCTGGTCGATCTCGCGCACAATATGCGCATGGACATTGTGGCCGAGGGCGTGGAGAACTTCGAACAGGTGATGTATTTGCGCGAGCTCGGAATCCGGTCGGCGCAAGGCTATGTGTTTGCGCCGCCGCTGCCCGGCAAAGCCTTCCTGCAATTGGTCGAAGCCATGGATGCGCTGCCGGCAACGGCCGTCACGCCGAAGGTGGCATCGGTTGGCGCGGAGCCGAAAGCGGAACTCGCCGACGCTCAAGTCAGCGCCGCCTGAGCGCACCAATCCATCATGGCCAGATGTGAAAATGGGCGGCCTCGCGGCCGCCCAGTCTAAACGCCACGCGGGAGGAACCTCGTTCCGGGTCGGCGATCGAACGCCGACCCACGTGACCAAAATTGCACCATGACCACGTCATGAGCAGGCTGATTCGTCAATCGGATTTTATCGGATTTATGACGGCGGCCGCCGTCGTGTGACCGATGCGTTACACTGCCAACGTTACTATTCCCCGGCCAATTCCTGCTCGATGGCCGCGATCAGACGGGGATCGCTGGGTTCCACGGCGGAGGTAAAGGCCGCCCTCAGACGGCCGTCGCGGCCGATCAGGTACTTATGGAAGTTCCAGCGTGGCGCCTCCAGCGGACGCTCCTGCGCCGCCCACTTGTAGAACGGATGGGCGCCGGCGCCCTTGACCGCGACCTTTTCGGTGAGCGGGAAGGTGACATGGTAGTCGCCCTGGGCGGTCTTCTCGATCTCGGTTTTGCCGCCCGGCTCCTGGGCGCCGAAGTCGTTGGACGGCACCCCGAGGACCATGAGCCCCTTGTCGCGATAGCGCATCCATAGCGCCTGCAGGCCGGTGTATTGCGGTGTGTAGCCGCACAGCGAGGCCGTGTTGACCACTAAAATCGGGTGGCCGGCATACGACGCGAGCAGGAGATCGCTGCCGTCGAGGCCCTTGAAGGTGAAGGCATAGGCGGTGACGCAACTCATGGCAGTGGCTTGCGCCAGGCGAGGGGAGAACGCGACAAACGCGGCCCCCAGTAGCCAATGTCGGCGGTCGATCATGGCGGGCAGTATAGAGCCGCGGCTCCCTGCGTGCGCGCAAAATTCCGTGAGCGACTTTTTTCACTCGCGCATGATCTTATCCGAAAACCGGTTCCCATCCCCGATCACGTCGAGGACAAGCTTTTCGGGATCATGCGCTAGGCGGCCTGCGCGAAGCGGACGGTAGTCTCGAAAGCGTGACCGCAAGCATCGCATTGCCATAAATGGCGCACGCGGACGTCATCGACCAATTCAGACCATTCCGGCATGAACAGGCTGTTGCCGCATTGCGCGCATTCGAGCGGCGCACGTGGGCGCGCAAATTTTACGTCGGCGCGGGTACGAAGATCCATTGGGCATCCTCCGATTTTTTTCTAGCGGGTGCCCCGCCCCGTATTTGTCCCGTGTGTTCATCATGACCATCCCGATGCGGGAGTGAAGCAGCAGGGCTGACGTAACAGACCTGAGTCCGATGAAATTTTTGCGACGGAACGCCCGACAGATTGTGTCAAGTTTGCCGCACTCAGGTGGCGGTACCCCGGTAATTGAGCGAGATGTCGCATGGCTGGACTGCGGGAATAGCAGCCGATTTCAGCGGTTTGTGAGATGTCGCCCGGCGCGGCGCTCGCTATATCCATTCAAGGCCTAACAACGGAAGAGAAACCGCACATGGCACAAACCGATCACTACAGCACGCAGACTTATTCCGCTGCGGTCGCGGGCGAAGGCATCGGGCGCTACACACCTTACGTCCTGTCCATCGTCCGCATGATGGTGGCTTTGCTGATCCTGCAGCACGGCTTGTCGCGGCTGTTCGGGTTCCCGTCGCCGCTGCCGAGCCCGGCAATGTTCAGCCTGTACTGGTTCGCCGGCGCCATCGAACTGGCCGGCGGCATTCTGCTGCTGGGCGGCCTTTTCACGCGCAGCGCAGCATTCATCCTGTCGGGCGAGATGGCGTTCGCTTACTTTCTCAGCCATGCGCCAAACAGCTTCTTCCCGATCCTCAACCGCGGCGACGGCGCGATCCTGTATTGCTTCATGTTCCTGTACATCGTTTTCGCCGGCCCCGGACCGTGGAGCCTGGACGCCATGTTGCAGCGCAAGCGCCGTTAGCGCGGCGGGCGCGACCCACTTGCCGGAACCTTTTATGCGTTAAATCATGACCGCTCCCGCGCCCGCTGCCGGGCGCCTGGACGGTCGCGATGAGCCCAACCCTCGTCAAACCGCGCACCAAGACCAAGCCGGAAACGCAGCGGCCGCCGCTGTGGAAGGTCATCCTGCTCAACGACGACTTCACGCCGCGCGAATTCGTCGTGGTTGTGCTCAAGGCCGTGTTCCGGATGAACGAAAGTCAGGCCTACCGCGTGATGATGACGGCGCACCAGAAAGGCGCCTGCGTGATCGCGGTCTATACCAAGGACGTCGCCGACACCAAGGCGAAGGAAGCGACCGAGATGGGCAAGGCCAAGGGCTATCCGCTCTATTTCACGACCGAGAAGGAAGAATAGCGCCGCCGCCGGATCGTTTGAATTTTAGACAAGATGCGCTGGTCTAAATAGGCACTTTTACACATCCGCCCAGCAGGATACCGCTCGTGGTCTTGCAAGGGGGGAACCCATGCGAGAATGGATTTGGCCGGTCGCTCCGATCGTGGCGATTATGTATTGCATCGCCTATCCGGATCAGTTCACGGCCTTTGTTGTCTGGGCCGAGCGATTTGTTCGATAGGGGGTAGGGGATAGGGGATAGGGGATAGGGAAACGAGTGTCGCGGCGTGAGCGGCGACCCTGCGCCTATTGCCCGCAATTCCACATATAGCCGATCGGCGTATAGGTGTAGCAGGGGCCGAAGCCGCCGCCGTTCCAGCGCCCGCGGTAGAAGCGCGGCCAGGCGGGCCCGTAATAACGCGAGCCGTAGAGGCGGTCGTAGTGCTCCCAGCGCGCGCGCGCCACCACTTCGGGCGGGCGGTAGCCGGGCAGGAAGCCGTAACCGTGCCAGTGGCGGGTAACGGTGCGCTTCTTGTGCACGATGCGCTTTTGCGTCACGGCAGCCGGTTGTTCCGTCGGCGCGGCGAAGGCCGCGGGCGCGAATGACAGCGCAAAAGCGACGGCGAGGGCGGCGGCTAAAGTTCGCACCATGGCAGGCCTTTAGCACGATAAAGTGAGGCCGTGCGGCGCTAAGAGCGGCTGTAAGCGTCCAGTAGCGTGCGCACCTTGATCTCGGTGCATGGATAGATATCCGGCGACGCCGCGCCGGTAATAGGCCAGGTCAAGGTCTTGGCTTCGTCGTCCCAAACATAGCCACGCCTCAACGTCGATCCGACGTGGATCGAGAACGTCACGCGCTGCAGCCGGTTTTGCCGGCGCGCAAATCGGGCGCCGCCGAACGGCGGGCGTGCGATAGCTCCCGACAGCGGGTGCGGCCGTCTCTACTTCTTCTCCAGCGCAATCGGCGCGGGCGCCGTCGCAGCGCCGCCCGGCCGGTCTTGCAAATAAAGAAAGCCGCTGCCGAGCACGATCATGATCAGCACCAGCAGGACCAGCGCCTTCACGGTCGTGTCCTGATCGACCGCGCGCGCCTGCGCCGGCTTGCTGGCGGCGAGCGGGCGCACGCGCGCGGCGGCCGGCCTGACGGGTGTCCGGCGCGCGGGCTTGCTCGCGGTCCGGCCCGGCCTGCTCATCCGTTTCTTGCGGCTGACCGGTTTCTTCGTGCGCTTCTTGGCTGGATTTCTTGGCTGACTTTTTGGCCGGCTTCTTGCGGGCCTTGTTCGCTTGCTTGCTGGGTTTTCTGGCCATGTCGTATGCCCCTATGGCGTTAAGACGCTACCGGCATTCCAACGTCGGCACGCAAAATCGATAAAAACAACTCATGGTCACGCGCAATTGTCGCCGGGCTTGTGGCCCGGCGGCGGTAAAGTTTGAGTTAATTCAGCGCCCCGGCCGGCCGCCGTTCGGATGGCCGCTTTTGATCCAAATCATTGCGGCGGCTCGCGAATTGGTCTTGAAAAGATGTCAGCTGTCGGTTTCCCGCCACCAAACGGGGGTGTCCCATGCTCAGCCATACGCATCAAAATCTGACAGAGCCCACATCGCGCGGTTTCGGCCCAGTCGCCGGTTACACGCTCGTCGTCATCCTCGCGGTTTTGCTGATCGTCGTCCTGCTGACCAATCCGGTGCTGCCGTAAGTGCCGGTCGGCTCTAGCTGGTGTGACTCGGGTTGGACGGGCGGGGCGGCTGCTCGATCGTTTCGACGTGTCCGCAGGCCGGGCACTGATAGGTGACGAGCTCGGGCATGGCACCGAGGCGCGGCACACGGCTGATCGGCGCCGGGCCTTCGCCCAGGCACGTGCAGTCCTCCGGAAGATCCTGAAACCTGACCGTCATGCCGCCAAATTGGCGAAGCTGGGCGAGCGGGACAACTCAGGAATGTTCCTTATAGAGCACACCTAATTGCGTCAGAATTGCTGACCCTATCTGCCGGAAAGCCGGCGCTTTCGTCATTGGCCGCCCGCCAATTCAGCAGAAATTAACTGTGCCGTTTTAAACGGGCCGCAAGACCTGCCGGCGCACGAAAATGGTGCCGGCAGCTTTCGCTTCGCCGCGTAATAAAAAGGGGGACCGCATGCCAAACCCTGTGCAAGACAATGGTGACGCGCGCGAGGGCTATGTCGTCGAAGTCGAAGGCAAGTTCGACTCGGAATACGGGTCCATTACGTCGGCGCTGAAGGCCGGCTTGCAGCTCAAGAAGAAAAATTCGCAGGCCCAGGTCAAAGTCTACGACACCAAAGAGCGCGCCTAGCGCGGCGGTGAGCATTTCCACCGTTCGTCCCTGCGCAAGCGGGGACGCAAGGTCAGCTTGCTCCACTGCAAAGAATTGGATTCCAACAGGCTCCGTAGGAATAAAGGCAAGTCACTATACCAATGCAAAGGAACTAAAAGTACCTATTGACATGTAATTAAATAGTTAGGTATATGTACCGGTGTGAATGCCAGAAAATAGGGAGCTGCGCAGTGTCCAAATACGAACCCCTGGGCGAGTACCTAAAAAATCAGGGCAAAGAGCTGGTGGCCATGACCTTTGCCGAAATCGAGCGGGTGACCGGCGTGAAGCTGCCGCCCTCGGCGATCAAGCATCGGCCCTGGTGGAGCAACAATCCGAGCAACAGTGCGATGACCAAGATCTGGCTCGATGCCGGCTATCAGAGCGAGCAGGTGGATATAGAACGCCGCAAGCTGGTGTTCCGCCGCGTGCGCGCGTCGAAGGCGCCGGCCGGCGGTGAAGAGAAGCCGTTTCATCCGGCCTACGGCTGCATGAAAGGGCTGGTTCGCATCATGCCCGGCGTCGACATTACGCAGCCGGCCGATCCCGATTTGGCGGATTACCTTGATGCGAAATACGGCCCGGAGAAACGATAAATGCAGCCGCTTCTCTGGGATACCTGCGCGGCGATCTGGATTTACGAGAAGACGCCGATCGCGCAAGCCGCCATCGACGCGCTTGCCGCTGCGCATCGCGAGGGCGTTGCGTCCTATATTTCACCGATCACGGCCTGGGAGGTCGGCATGCTCGCTGCGCGCGGGCGGCTGCAATTGCTGATTAGGCCGGAGCGCTGGTTTGCCAATTTGTTCGATGTGCCCGGCGTGCGCTTGGCCGATATGTCGCCGGATGTGCTGATCGCCTCATCTTACTTGCCGGGCAAACCGCCAAGCGATCCGGCCGATCGGATCATCGCCGCAACCGCGCGCGATCTCGGCGCGACGCTGATCACACGCGACCGCGCGCTGCTGGACTACGGCGGGCAGGGGCATGTGAACGTGGTGGAGTGTTGAGGGAATACTCCGTTCTTCCCCGCGAAAGAGGGGACCCAGGGCAATGTACGGGCTTTTGCGATGGGCTACACTTGCTTATTAATTTCGCGACGACGGACGAACGATGCGCGATCGGAACAGAACTCGTTTCAAATTTAGAGTGTCCACAAGTTTTGGACCAAGATAGGCGGTTAGACTGTCATCTCCGCCTAACGCAGGGCCCGTCAATAGACCAGCTATTGCTTGCCCGACAGCGATTTCCCAAGGTTTGCGCGCGCCCGCCAACATCATAAGTACATTGCAGAGTGGTTTGAGGTCGCTAGTTTTTCGCTCAAAGTTGCCGTCCTTAAACGCCTTCATCGCAGCGTGTTGAGGATGATCCAGATATTTAGATCAACCAATCTTCGATGGCGACCTTCATCTTGTCCCAATCAGTTCCGAGAAATTGTAATACGTCGTCGCTCAAAAGAAGATTTTCTGCGGCTCTACAAAACAAACGCATTCGCTTAACGATAATCTTGTCTTCGATTTCAGACTTCTGAAGTTGAATTCCCGCTTACATGGCTTTGACAAAATGTCAGAATAACCGTACGGTATTGTGATAATCTGTTAGTGTTCGGAAAAGTAGCCGAAATTGCGGGAATTGATATTTTTGCGACATGTCCGCTAAACAGCCCACAAGTTACTTGGTCGGGTACGCCCGCGTTTCGACTGCGGATCAAAAACTCGAACTGCAACTCGCCGCGCTCCGCAAGGCGGGCGTACGCGAGGACAATCTGCACATCGAGAAGGTATCGGGTGCATCTACGCGCCGCCGCGAAGCGAATCGACCTCGCTATCAAGGATTTACGCGAGGGTGATACACTATTGGTGTGGCGACATTGAATCCCGGCTGGCGCGGTCAGTGCGGGAACTGAATGCCCGGCTCGACCAAATTTATAAGAAAGGCGCCAGCTTCAGGATTCTGACGGAAGCCTTTGCGCGATTTTGGTACGGTATCTGGAAAATTCGCGCTCGATATTATTGGTCTCGTCACTGAGTTTGAACGCCAAATCATTGCGCAGCGCACGGCTGCCGGAATTCGCCGCTCTTAAAGCGCGTAGAGGCAAAAGCCACAGATGGGGGCGGAAGTGATAATGACGCCAGAAAAGATCAAAATCGCTGGCGACTATCTTAACGGTCGCAACGGCAAGCCCAGGCTAAGCGGGCCGAAAACTGCGGCCAAACTTAGGGCCTTCGTCTCGACGGCCGCAGTTTACCAGCACTGGAAACAGATCGGCTACCACCAGTTTGCACGCAAGCGACCTAAAAAATTAGGGACCTAATTCGTCACGAACACCCCGTCGTGCTCCCACACGTATCGCACTTCATGCAGGTCCCGTTCCTGCACCAGCGTGAAGTTGCCGCATTCCCCGCAGGCCTCGCCTTCGTAGCCCTTGGCGCGCGCCTCGGCGCGCTTCTCGGAGGCCGCGACCTTGGCGTGCAGGCGCGCGTCCTGCGGATCGATGCGCAGGTCGAGCTGGTCGGCCGGCGACAGTTTGGCTTCCGGCTCGACTTTGAGCGCGGTGGCGGCGCCGGAGAAGGCGGTGACGTTGCCGCCGCTCGCGGGCGACACGGCCTGCGTGCCTCCGCTCACGACAGACAAGCGATCGGTGCGCGAGCGCGTCAGCCCGCGCGAGACGTAGTTCGGGGTGGGCGTCGCTTTGCCTTCCGCCTCGCCCTTGCCGAGCGCGTCGAAGCCGCCGGCCTCGCTCGGGTCGACATGGGCGAGATCGAAGCGTTCGAGATAGGAAACCGCCAGCTCGCGGAACACGTAGTCGAGGATGGAAGTGGCGTATTTGATCGAGTCGTTGCCCTGCACCGGGCCCTGCGGCTCGAAGCGGGTGAAGGTGAAGGCGTCGACATATTCCTCCAGCGGCACGCCGTATTGCAGGCCGAGCGAGATGGCGATGGCGAAGTTGTTGAGCAGCGAGCGCAACGCCGCGCCTTCTTTGTGCATGTCGACGAAGATCTCGCCCAGCCGCCCGTCGTCATATTCGCCGGTGCGCAGATAGACCTTGTGGCCGCCGACCACGGCTTTTTGAGTATAACCCTTCCGTCGGGCGGGCAGGCGCTCGCGTTCGCGCAGCACGGTGATGCGCTCGACGATCTTCTCCACCACCTTTTCGGCCAAGCCCGTAGCGCGCGCCGCCGCCGGACGCTCGATGAAGGCTTCCACCGTGTCGTCCTCGTCGTCCTCGTCGGCGATGAGCTGCGAATTGAGCGGCTGGCTGAGCTTGCTGCCGTCGCGGTAGAGCGCGTTGGCTTTGAGCGCCAGCTTCCAGGACAGCAGATAGGCTTCCTTGCAGTCCTCGACGGTGGCGTCGTTCGGCATGTTGATGGTCTTGGAGATGGCGCCCGAGATGAAGGGCTGCGCCGCCGCCATCATGCGGATGTGGCTTTCGACCGACAGATAGCGCTTGCCGATCTTGCCGCAGGGATTGGCGCAGTCGAATACCGGGTAATGCGCGGGCTTCAAATGCGGCGCGCCTTCCACCGTCATGGCGCCGCAGACGTGGATATTGGCGGCCTCGATCTCGCGCTTGGAAAAACCGATGCCGGCCAAAAGGTCGAAGGTCGGCAGCGCCAGGTCCTCGGCGCTGATGGCGAGCTTGTCGCGGCAGAATTCCTCGCCCAGCGTCCATTTGTTGAAGGCGAACTTGATGTCGAACGCGGTCGGCAGCGCCTTCTCGATCTTGGCGATCGCCTCGTCGGTGAAGCCTTTTGCTCTGAGAGTTGTGTGGTTGATGGCGGGGGCCTGCGCCAGCGAGCCGTGGCCGACCGCATAGACCTCGATCTCGGCGATCTCGGCTTCGCTGTAGCCGAGCGTGCGTAGCGCTTCCGGCACCGCGCGGTTGATGATCTTGAAGTAGCCGCCGCCGGCGAGCTTCTTGAACTTCACCAGCGCGAAGTCGGGCTCGATGCCGGTGGTGTCGCAATCCATCACCAGGCCGATGGTGCCGGTGGGCGCGATCACGGTGGCTTGCGCATTGCGGTAGCCGTGCTTTTCGCCGAGTTCGAGCGCGCGGTCCCAGGCGGCTTTGGCGTGCGCGACCAGATTCTGGTCGGCGCAGGCGGCGTGGTCGAGCGGGACGGGCGGCTGCGAGACCTTCTCGTAGCCGGTGCGCTCGTTATAGGCGGCGCGGCGGTGATTGCGGATCACCCGCAACATGTGCTCGCGGTTCTTCTTGAAGCCGGGGAAGGGGCCTAACTTTTCCGCCATTTCGGCGGAGGTGGCGTAGCTAACGCCGGTCATGATGGCGGAGAGCGCGCCGCCGATGGCGCGGCCGGCATCCGAGTCATAGGGAATGCCGGCGGTCATCAGCAGGCCGCCGATGTTGGCGTAGCCGAGACCGAGCGTGCGGAATTCGTAGGACAGCTGCGCGATCTGCCGCGACGGGAACTGCGCCATCAGCACCGAGATTTCCAGCACCACGGTCCACAGCCGCACCGCATGCTCATAGGACTCGACCTGGAACTGGCCGGTCTTCTGGTCGCGGAAGGTAAGCAGATTGAGCGAGGCCAGATTGCAGGCGGTGTCGTCCAGGAACATGTATTCCGAGCACGGATTGCTGGCGCGGATTTCGCCCGAGGCCGGGCAGGTGTGCCAGTCGTTGACCGTGGTGTGGTATTGCAGGCCCGGATCGGCCGAGGCCCAGGCGGCGTAGCCGATCTTCTCCCACAGTTCGCGGGCGTCGAGCGTCTTGGCGATCTTGCCGGTCCTGCGGAAGGTCAGGTCCCATTTGGCGTCGGATTCGACCGCTTTGAGGAAGCCGTCGGTGACGCGTACCGAATTGTTCGAGTTCTGCCCGGAGACGGTGAGATAGGCCTCACTGTCCCAGTCGGTGTCGTAGATCGGGAACTCGATGTCCTTGTAGCCCTGCTTGGCGAACTGGATTACGCGCTTGATGAAATTGTCGGGCACGTAGGCTTTGCGCGCGAGCTTGATCTCGCGCTTGAGCGCGGGATTTTTCTCCGGGCTGAAGCAATCGTCGCCCGAGCCCTCGCAGTTCACGCAGGCCTTGAGCACGGCCTTGAGGTGCTTCTGGTTGATCTTGGAGCCGGTGACCAGCGCCGCCACCTTCTGCTCTTCCTTCACCTTCCAGTCGATATAGGTTTCGATGTCGGGGTGATCGACGTCGACAATCACCATCTTGGCCGCGCGCCGCGTGGTGCCGCCCGACTTGATGGCGCCCGCCGCGCGGTCGCCGATCTTGAGGAAGCTCATCAGCCCCGATGACTTGCCGCCGCCCGACAGCTTTTCGCCTTCGCCGCGCAGGCGCGAGAAGTTCGAGCCGGTGCCGGAACCGTATTTGAACAGGCGCGCCTCGCGCACCCACAGGTCCATGATGCCGCCTTCGTTGACCAGGTCGTCGTTGATGCCCTGGATGAAGCAGGCGTGCGGCTGCGGATGTTCGTAGGACGACTTGGATTTGGTCAGCTTGCTGGTTTCGAAATCGACGTAGTAGTGGCCCTGGCTCGGGCCGTCGATGCCATAGGCCCAGTGCAGGCCGGTGTTGAACCATTGCGGCGAGTTGGGCGCGCACATCTGCGTCGCCAGCATGTAGCGCAGCTCGTCGAAGAAGGCCTGCGCGTCGCTTTCTGAATCGAAATAGCCGCCCTTCCAGCCCCAATAGGTCCAGGTGCCGGCCAGGCGATCGAACACCTGCTTGGATGAATGCTCGCCGATATAGCGTTCCTTCTCGGGCAGCGCTGCGAGCGCTTCCTCGTCGGCGACCGAGCGCCACAGGAACGAGGGAACGGTGTTTTCCTCGACGCGCTTGAGGCGCGCCGGCACGCCGGCCTTGCGGAAATATTTCTGCGCCAGCACATCGGAGGCGACTTGCGACCAGAAATCAGGCACTTCGACATTGTCGAGCTTGAACACCACCGAGCCGTCCGGATTGCGGATCTCGGATGTGGTGAGGTGGAACGCGATGCCGGCATAGGCCGCATCTAACGTTCTCTCGGTGCCCTGGGTGTCCTTGGTGTAGCGCCGTTCGATCCGCATTGTCGTCTCTTGCCCCTTAAATGCCGGGCGGCTGGCGACCGCCCCATTATCCCTGACAGACCCTGTCTTGTCCGCCTGTTTTGCTCGGCACGCTGTTCGACTATCCGTTACGTCCTTAGTTAGGCCCGGTACTCAGTTTCGGCACCGGCTGCTCCCGGTTTTTGACCCTGACGGACAGTAACTCCCTGTCCCAAAACACCATTTCTGGCGTGGGTGCGCTCGCAACTCGACGTCGAAATGAGGGTTCGGAGGGAACCGAAACTCAACTGGCACCGAACGCACCAAAGCTAGGAGGACTCGTACCCGTCGTCAACAACAGATAGTGATCAAATCTGAATCAAACACTAAGTCTTGTGGTTAAGCGGCTAACTTCGGGGATAACGCGCCCAAAACCAGCGTCAGTATTGAGCGATCCGGGGAGCGCGGGAAGCGTTTTTATCGGGACGACGACATAGGGCTTAATTCCTGCCCCCGTGACGGAAAAATGACGCAAAATCGCGGTTTCGCGATTATCCGCAACAAAATCCGTCTGCCGACGCAGGCGGGGATAAGGCCGGGAAAAGCCGCCCGATGGGCTCCCGGGAGTCGCTGATTCTCAAAATCAAGTCAGTGCGTTAGCGCCTATGCACCAGTGCTGTCGGAAGGTGGCGAACGTTACCCAAGCCTGTGAATGCAATTTTCTATCGCAAAACACCCCAGCCCAGGTCCGAGCGATGATATTTTCCCAACGAAAAAGGCGGACCCGCGAACGAGCCCGCCTTTTTTACCGGCACTGTCATCGCGAATTTCAATCTCGGGAGCCCAAACAAGGAGACTCGAACCGGAACTGATGAATTCCTAGGCAGGATAGCCACCCCGGCCCCGGAAACGCAACATGCACTGCAACATAGCTTGAATTAGCCGCTGGCAGCGGCATTGCGCATCGCCTTGGCTTTCGCGGTTTTACCGCTCGCGTCGTCGGCAATGGCCACTTCCGAACGCTGGTGCGGCAGCGCCTCTGGGTGGTGTTTTTGCAGGAAATCGATGAGCTGCTCGCGTACCTCGCAGCGCAGGTCGAAGGCCTGGCCGGCGGAGCGCGCGCTCATCAGACAGCGCAACTCGATGGCGCTCTCCTTGGCGTCGGTGACTTGTAAGGCGACCACGCGGTGGTCCCAGTTCTTCGAGGCTTTGACGATCTCGTTGAACTTGTCGCGGATGATGCCGACCGGCGCACGGTAATCGACATAGATAAATGCGCTGCCGATCAGCGCCGAATTCTCCCGCGTCCAGTTCTGGAACGGCTTCTCGATGAAATAGCTGAGCGGCACGATCATGCTCCGCCAGTCCCAGAGCCGTACCACGACATAAGTGGCGGTGATTTCCTCGATGGTGCCCGATTCGTTTTCGATGATCACCGCGTCTTTGATGCGGATCGGCTGAGTCATCGCCAGTTGCACGCCGGCCAGCAGGTTGGTCAGCACCGGGCGCGCCGCGAGGCCCGCAACGATCCCGGCGACGCCAGCGGAGGCAAACAGGCTGACGCCGTATTGCCGTACCGGCTCGAAGGTTATCAACGCAATGGCGATAGTGACGACCACCACAAGCACGTCGGCGGTGCGCAACAGCACACGGATCTGCGTCACATGCTTGCGCGCCAGTAGATTGTCTTCGGTGTCGATGCGGAAACGCCGCAGATAAAGATCGGCCGTGATATTGAGCGTGATCATCGCCGCCCAGCCCGCCAGGCCGATGATGCCGATCAGCAGTAGTTTCGCCAGCAGCTTGGCCATGTCGGGCTCGATCGGCGCCACTGGAATGGCGACGATCATGGCGAGGATTACCAACCCGAGCCGGGTCAGGCCGTGCAACCGGTTGAGGATTTGGGGACTATTTGGATACCGCATGGCCAGGATTCGGCGCGCGAGCCGGGCCAGAATTTTGTGCAGCACAAGAGCGATGCAGATGGCCAATGCGAGGATGACGAGCGCAACCGCCGGGTCGGGCAGCCAGGCGAGCAAGTCCTTGATGGCCGTCAGGGTGTCTCGGATCGAATCCATGCGGATTGAATGGCTTTCATGCCAGTGTGGGAAACATGGCAGCTTAGCAATAGTGCGCGCTGGACAGCAGCCCGGCGAGGTGGCAGAACGCCGCTTATTCAACGTCTTTCAATGCGCGGGCACGATGAAAAGTTTCCTGCTCAAGCTGTTCACCTGGTGGAATTCGCAGACCTTCGGGACCCAATTCTGGACCTGGATGTACGGCGAAAAGGTCGGCGAGGACGAGTTCGGCAACCGCTACTATCGTACTCGCGGCGGTAAAATCGATCGCGGCCTCGGTTTCGAGCGGCGTTGGGTGATCTACAACGGCTATATGGAAGCCTCGACCATCCCGCCGTCCTGGCACGGCTGGATGCATCATACGGTGGATACGCCGCCCACCCAGGAAAACTACAAGCCACAAGCTTGGCAGAAGCCGCACCGGCCCAATATGACCGGCACGGCGGGCGCCTATCGGCCGCCCGGATCGACCTTGGCCGCCAACCGTCGCCCGAAGGCGACCGGCGATTACAAGGCCTGGAGCCCTGATAGCCGCTGATTGGCGGCGGGGCCCGCCCTTTCGCCGCCGTATTCGCCGTGTTAACCGGGCGCTGCCTTGGACGGGGCGACCGCGCACTCGGCCAAAGGCGGAAAAGCCCGGATTAATGGCGCGACTTTCGTTCACCGCTTGTTGGCTTGTTGTGGCGGCGCTGCTGGTGACGCCGGTCTTCGCGCAATCGATCTTCAACGACTTCCCGCCGCGGCCGCCGGCCGACGTACCGAACGCGCCGCCGTCCAACCCGCAACCGCCGCCTTACTATCCGAGCCAGCGCCCGCAAGGCGGCGTTCGCTCCGATCAGCCGCCGGACCGTCCGCTACCCGCGCCGATGAGTCTGCCGCCATCGAGCCGCCCCGGAGGTGGCGCCATCCAGTCGCAGCCGCTGCCGCCGCCGCCTGGCGTCGCGCCGGCCCCGGTGCCGGGCCAAGCGCCGCAAGCCGCTGCGCCGCCGCAGACCTTGCCCGGCTTGCCGTCCGGTCAGCGGCAGCCGCGCGGCACGCCGCAGCCGGCCGACACCGCGCCGCAGCCTGGCGACGAGGTCGTGGTCGCGCCGCCGCCGTTGCGCATCACCAATCCGACCGCGGTATTCGCCGGTCTCGACAAGATCACCGGGCGCATCATTTCGTTCGACGTCGCTATCAACGAGACCGTGCAGTTCGGCGCGCTGCAGGTGACGCCGCGCGTGTGCTATTCGCGTCCACCGACCGAGACACCGAACACCGACGCCTTCGTGGAAGTCGACGAGGTGACCTTACAGGGCGAGATCAAGCGCATTTTCACCGGCTGGATGTTCGCGGCCAGCCCCGGCATGCACGCGGTCGAGCATCCGATCTACGACGTGTGGCTGACCGACTGCAAAGGCGGGCAAAATCCAAACGTGGCGGAAACCTCGCCAGAGCCGGCGCCCAAGCCGCCAACGCGCCTGCCGCCGCGGCGCGCGCCGCC
The DNA here is from genome assembly GCA_963770985.1 of uncultured Alphaproteobacteria bacterium. GTDB lineage: Bacteria > Pseudomonadota > Alphaproteobacteria > Rhizobiales > Xanthobacteraceae > Pseudolabrys. The sequence goes on from CAVYRR010000001.1 coordinate 360,067, forward strand.
GCGCACGCAGCAGCCGGGAATTGCGCCGCCGCCGTTGCGCTAGCCCAAACGCGCGAGCGCTTCCGCGCCGCTGACCGGGCGGTCGAGCGCCAGCGCGCCGAAATCGGCCTCGCCGATAATCGCCTCCTCCAGCAGCCGGTGGTAGCGCCGCTTGCCAACCTCGACGGCGCCGAAGGTCTTCAGGTGATCGGTGACGTATTGGGTGTCGAGCAGGCGGTAGCCGCCGGCGCGCAGGCGCGCGATCAGATGAACCAGCGCAATCTTTGACGCGTCGCGCGCGCGGTGGAACATGCTCTCGCCGAAGAACGCGCGGCCGAGCGAGACGCCGTAGAGCCCGCCCACCAGTTCCTCGCCGTCATAGACCTCGACCGAATGGCAATGACCGTGCTCGAACAGGCTGCGATAGATTTTTCGGATGCGGCCGTTGATCCAGGTGCGGGCGCGATCGGGTTTGGCCTCGGCGCAGCCGTCGATCATCGCGTCGAAGTCGCGATCGACCCAGACTGTGAATCGGGTCGTGCGCACGGTGCGCGCCAGCCGCTTCGGTAGGTGGAAACCTTCGAGCGGGATGATGCCGCGCATGTCCGGCTCGATCCAATAGAGCGCCGGATCGTCCGCGCTTTCCGCCATCGGGAAGATGCCGCAGGCATAGGCCTTGAGCAGCACCTCCGGCGTGATCTCGATCAAAGTATTTTCGCGGTTAGCCATGCGAATCCGGTTTTCAGCCGTGGAACCTGCATTGTAAGCGCCGCCGGGCGGCCTGAGGAACGCAAATTTTAACGGAACAATGACTATGTCGTGCCTAAATTGGCGAAAGATTGAACACAACTGGTTCTTCGTGCGTTGGGTGTTGCAGTACCCGGGTCGTGGGGCCCGGAACTTTGAGGGGATGGTTCATCATGCCGACGCGGCGTACCAGCGTCCTTTTGGTCGAAGACGAAGTCCTGATTAGCAAACTGATGGCCGAAGTCTTGAGCGAGAGCGGCTTCGACGTCCACGCGGTGGAGGGTGGCGAGGAGGCCTTGCGCTATCTTGAGTCGGGCGCCGATGTGGACATTCTGTTCACCGACATCAACCTGGTCGGGCGCATGAATGGCTCGATGCTGGCGAAAGCGGTGCGCGCGCAACGGCCCGAATTGCCGATCGTCTATTGTTCCGGGCTCTATTCGCCAGACGAGCTGGTGCCGCCGGTGCCGCGCTCGATTTTCGTGAAGAAGCCCTACAGCCCCATCGAATTATGCCGTCTGCTGGAGCGGCTGACGGCGGGTACGCGGCATTGAGGCGTGCTTATGCGTGCCAACAAATCATAAAACCGCGCGCAATAGACACGCGCTGAGGAAAAATCAATGCAAGCGAGTAACGAAGCCTCGGGGTATCGGCCGGGGCCTCTTGATCATGCGATCAATGACCGTAGAACCATGCGGCCAGCAGTACGAGGCCAGCTGCTATGATCAACAATGTCAGTATTCCCGCTACGCTGCCGGTTATATAATCGTGGTCTTCGGTAGGCATCGACATCGGAAATCTCCTTGGGCATTTTTTTACCCGCGAAGACCGACGCCAGAGATCAGGGGCTGGACCGCCCCCGATCAAGGCTCCAGCATCCGCAGATTTGTTGATGTTCTTGTAGCCTAATGGCGTATGCACACATTGCGTTAGATCAATGCGGTGGGCAATTTGCTCATAATTCCAGATGATAAGCCGATAAGTGGTGGCTATTAGATGGATTATTGCCGCGGATAGGTATGCCGCCGCAGCAAGCGTCGGGCCCAGCGCAACGGTTTGGTCATTCGCCAGGATTCGGTGGCGCGCCGGAACGCATCCGCCTCGGTTGAAAACCGATGAAAGGCGTGCTCATCGATGCCGTAGTCGTCGACAAGGAGCGGCCGGTGAATGGGGCTGCCAAGCAAATCATACAGCCGCCGCAAGCCGAGCACTTGGTACGATGGCCGAAAGCGAGAATCGGCTTTGAGGCAGATGAGCGCTTTCTCAATGTCGCAGTGCGCATCGCTCGGCGGGTCCTTGAACACCAAGAGATCGTGGAAGCCTTCCATCAACGTTGCCTTCGGCATGCCGTCGAAAATGCGGCCGGCGATAAGAAATTGCTCATTGTAGGTGCGCGACAGGGCGTCGCTGGTCGGACCGCTTACGCTTGCGTCGTGCACGCGCAGAAATGCCAGCACCCGGTCGCTGACGAACAGGCGATAGGTCTTGGCCAACCGCACCCACATGTCCAAATCGATCAGTTGCCGATAGCGGCTGTCGTAGCCGCCTAACTCGAGTTGGCATGAACGGCGCAGCATCACGGTGGGGTGGCAAAGACAATTGCTCAATTCGAAGAAGTGGCGTAGCCACAGCGCTGGCGAGCGGTTGTCCTGGTCGAAAACCGTTTCCGTCTTGGGTAGCAAAGCGCTGCTGCGATCGACCAGGTTGACGCGGCCGAAGATCGCGGCAATATCGGAATTACTCTCCAGGAACTCGAATTGATAAGCAAGTTTGTCGAGCGGCCAATAGTCGTCCGAATTCTGCACGGCAATATACGCGCCGTGGCTGCGTTCGATCAATTCGTTCCTACTGGCGGCGCTGCCGTGGTTCGCCGCTCTAGCAACGAAACTGATGCGTTTATCGGTAAATGCCGAAACGATATTTGCCGTATCGTCACGCGACCCATCGTCGACGATCAAAAATTCGAAGTCCGCAAAACTCTGATCGAGAACGCTGCGAATGGCCTGGGCGACGTACGGCGCGTGATTGTAGGTCGCCATGATCACGGAAATCTTCGGAGCCATAGAGTTGGCCTTTCTCGCGCCCAACCGTGCAATGTCGATGCAAGATTAGCTTGCTTCATCGCATCGAGCGACAGTATCTCTCCATCGGTTCTTTATCCTGCACGCCCGCAATGCATAAGCATCCGTTTATCGAGCCGGCACGTTGGCGCCATTGCGTTGCAGAGCAAGTGCTATTTGTCATAGAATAATAGCCGCTCAGGATGCGTTATTGGGGGAGAAAGCGGTTTGCCATCGCATGGTGTTAGGGACGCCCAGACGGTCGTCGCGGGCGGCCGCCGAATGGAGCCGCCGCGCATTGCCGGCGTGCAGAGCTTCGACCTCGGAAATGTCCTCACCCGCAGCGGTTGGATGACCGAGCTGTTTCGAACGGATTGGCCGGTGGTGGGCATCTCCGTCAGGCAGATCAACTGGGTTCAGCTCAATCCCGGTGCCGTCACCGACTGGCACTGTCATACCGAGCAGATCGATCACCTCATTGGGGTCGGTGGCAATATCAAACTGGCGCTGTGGGATGGCCGCGACGACTCCCCGTCGAAAGGCGCAAGTGAAATCTTCCGCCTCGGCGCCATGCGCCCGATCATGGTGGTGGTGCCACGCGGGGTATGGCATGGCCTGCGCAACGAGAGCGGGGCTCCCGCCGGATACATCAATGTGACCGACCAGCTCTACGCGCACGCGAAGCCGGATAACTGGCGGCTCACGCCAGGAGCGACAGAGATCCCCGGCATCCTATGACCAGCGCGCCTACGCCGGTTGCGAGTTTCGGCGCTGCGTTTTGCCTGACACTGATCACGGACGATCCGACGCTGGCCGCCGAGGCCGATGCGGCGGGCGTCGAGCGCATCGGCTTGGATCTCGAGCGACTGGGCAAAGCTGAAAGGCAAGCTGGCAAAAGCACGAGATTGTCGCAACACGGTTGGGGTGACATCGCGGCCATTGCCAATTCGTTGCGCCTCGCCGACCTGTTTGTCCGTCTTAACCCGGTCAATCCTGATACGAAGGACGAAATTGAAATGGCGCTAAGCCACGGCGCCGAGGTGCTAATGCTGCCGTTCTTCCATCACGCAGCAGAGGTCGATGCGTTTGTCCGCCTCGTCAATCGACGCGCGAAAATCGTCATCCTGGTCGAAACGGCGTCGGCCGCCGTACGCATTCGCGATATTCTTGCGGTACCCGGCATCGACGAGGTCATGTTCGGGCTCAACGACCTTCGGCTTCAGTTTGGCGTCGCCAATCATTTCGAGGTGCTGGCCTCGCCGCTCCTTGACGCGCTTGCGGTCGAGGTGCGGCGTGCCGATTTGCCACTGGCAGTCGGCGGGCTCGCTCGTGCCGACGATAAGCGGCTGCCGGTCTCGCCGGATCTGGTTTACGCGCAGTATCCTCGTCTCGGTGCGACCGGAGCCTGGGTGTCACGATCGTTTTTTCAGGAGACGCCCCTGGGGTGGGAACTCGCGCCGGCAATCGCCGCGCTGCGGTGCCGGCTCGATGAATGGGCGCAAGCTACAGCGCAAGCGTTGGAACGCGCCCGTGGCGATCTCGCCGAGCAAGCCCGCAGGATGGTTCTGGGCAGCTAGGCTGCGCTCTAGGGCCATCGCGCACACCACGAACGATCAAGCCTCCATCCCGCCGCGCGCGAGGAACTGCTCGAGCCAGTGAATGTGATAGTTGCCGTCGATGATGTCGTTCTCGCGCACCAGCGCGCGGAACAGCGGCAGCGTCGTTTCGATGCCGTCCACTACCACCTCGTCGAGCGCGCGCTTGAGCCGCATTAGCGCCTCGGTGCGGGTTTTGCCGTGCACGATCAGTTTGCCGACCAGGGAATCGTAGTAGGGCGGGATGGAGTAGCCCTGGTACACGGCTGAATCGATGCGCACGCCCAGGCCGCCGGGTGCATGGTAATGCAGGATTTTGCCGGGCGAGGGGCGGAACGACACGGGGTTCTCGGCGTTGATGCGGCACTCGATGGCATGACCGCGGAATTCGATGTCGCTCTGCTTGAGCGTGAAGTCGTTGCCGGCGGCGGCGCGGATCTGCTCGAAGATCAGGTCGATATCGGTGATCATTTCGGTTACCGGATGCTCGACCTGGATACGCGTATTCATCTCGATGAAATAGAACTTGCCGTCCTCGTACAGGAACTCAACGGTGCCGACGCCGAGATAGCCGATTTCGCGCATCGCCTTGGCCACCGTTTCGCCGATGACGTCGCGCGCGTGCGTGTTGAGCGCAGGCGAGGGGCTCTCCTCCAGCACTTTCTGATGACGGCGTTGCAGCGAGCAGTCGCGTTCGCCGAGATGGATAGCCTTGCCGTTGCCGTCGCCAAGCACCTGGATTTCGATGTGGCGCGGCTTCTCCAGATATTTCTCCAGATAGACCGTGTCGTCGCCGAACGCGGCCTTGGCTTCCGCGCGCGCGGTGGAGAGCGCAGTCGAGAGCTCGGCCGCGGTGCGAACGACCTTCATGCCGCGGCCACCGCCGCCGGAGGCCGCCTTGATGAGCACCGGATAGCCGATGTCGCCGGCGATTCTGGTGGCGTCGGCATCGGACGTCACGCCGCCATCCGAGCCCGGCACCACCGGAATACCGAGCTTTTTAGCTGTGCGCTTGGCCTCGATCTTGTCGCCCATCAGGCGAATGTGCTCGGCCTTAGGGCCGATGAATTGCACGTTGTGCTCGGCCAGGATTTCGGCAAAGCGCGCGTTCTCCGATAGGAAACCATACCCGGGATGCACCGCGTCGGCGCCGGTGATCTCGCAGGCCGCGAGGATCGCCGGGATGTTGAGATAGCTGTCCTTCGCCGCCGGCGGGCCGATGCATACGCTTTCGTCGGCGAAGCGCACATGCATGGCGTCGGTGTCGGCGGTGGAATGCACCGCGACGGTCAAAATGCCAAGTTCCTTGCAGGCGCGGATCACCCGCATGGCGATCTCGCCGCGATTGGCGATCAGGATTTTATCGAACATCGGACTGGTCCGGCCAACGTGCGGTCATTGGCGCCGTCATTCGATGATGACCAACGGCTCGCCGAATTCGACCGGCTGGCCGTCCTCGAACAGAATCTGGATCACGGTGCCGGCGCGTGGAGCCGGAATCTGGTTCATGGTCTTCATCGCTTCCACCACCAACAGCGTATCGCCGGCTTTCACCTGGGTGCCGATCTCGATGAACGGTTTGGCGCCCGGCTCGGGCGCGGCATAGGCGGTGCCGACCATGGGCGAGTTCACCACACCCGGATGCTTGGCGGGATCGAGTGGTGCGGCGACCGGCTGCGGCGCCGAAGGCGCTGACGCCACCGCGCGCGGCGCGGCGGGAGTGGGCGAGGGGGTAGCGTTGCGCGCGACACGCACGCGCTGGCCGTCCTGCTCGATCTCGATTTCGGTCAAGCCGGTCTCGTCCAGCAGCCTGGTCAGCTCGTGGATCAAATCGCGATCGACAATTGGGGCTTTCGGCGCTTTTGCCATCGAGTGGTTCCGTTTTTATTTTTTCGTTTTAGCGCCGACCATGCCCGCCAATCCGGTGATCGCCAGCGCATAGCCTTCGGCGCCGAAACCGGCAATTACCGCCTTGGCCGCTTTTGAGACGTAGGAATTCTGCCGGAATTTTTCGCGGGCGTGGATATTGGTGACGTGAATTTCTATGACCGGCATTTTCAGCGTCAGCAGAGCGTCGAGAATGGCGACCGAGGTGGTTGTGTAGCCGGCCGGATTGATCACTAGGCCGGCGGCCTTCTTGGCCTGCGCTTCCTGGATCCAGTTGACCAGTTCACCCTCCACATTTGACTGCCGGAACACGATGTCGAGCCCGAAGCGCTTAGCGGTTGAGCGGCACAGCTTCTCGACGTCGGCGAGCGTGGCACGACCGTATTTTTCCGGCTCGCGGGTGCCGAGCAGGTTCATATTTGGTCCGTTGAGGACGTAGAGGGTCTTGGGCATGGCTTCCCGGAGGCTGGCACGCGTCTATAGATCGATGCGCATGAAACTTCGGCACTTTATAGGTGGCCGGGACAAGAAGGGGAAGCCCGGATGGCGCTTGGATTTAGGGCCTTTTAGCGTCGACGGCTTGGGTCTCGCGCGCCGCCCAGTCGACCACTTCCTTGATCGCCGTTAACCGTCTGCGGCCGGCGGCTCTGGCTTTCGTAAACAAGTCGATCTGGCTATCGGCGCTGGTGCCGTCGACGGCGATCCGGTGCAGGCGCCTGATATCCGCCGCGCATCCGAGCGCGTCAATGTCTGCGGCGATGAAATCGAACACCTGGTCGAGCCATTGATTGAGCGTAAGCGGAGAGCGGGAAAACGGATCGATGAAGGTGGCGGCGATGCCGTAGCGCTGGGCGTGCCACTTGTTCTCCTCGGTGATGGCGCGCCCGACGCGGTCGAAGCCGGCATTGAGAGCCCGGTCGCGGTCGAGCGCGCGCACCAGGCAACGGAACAAAGCGGCGATCGCGACGGCATCGTCGAGCCGCGTGCAGCTGTCGGCGACGCGCAATTCGACCGTCGGGTTTCCCAGTGACGGCCGGATCGCCCACCAGATATAGCTCGCGTCCGGGATGATCTTCGCCCAGGTGAGTGCGGCGACGTATTCGTGATAGTCGTCATTGGTGCGAAACAGTTCGGGCAGACCGGTGCGCGGCAACTCGTCATAAGCGGCGAGGCGATAGCCGCGCAATCCGGTGAGGTGGCCCTGCCAGAACGGCGAGGAGGTCGAGAGCGCGAGCAGCAGCGGCAAATAGGGCGTTAGTCGCATGATGAGATTGACGCGGGTGTCGACGTCCGGCACCTCCACATGCACATGCATGCCGCACAGCATGTTGCGGTAGCCGATCATCTGCAGGTCGTCCATGATCGCGTCGTAGCGCGCCTTCGGCGTGACGATCTGCTCGGGCCAGAACGCGAGCGGGAAGGTGCCCATGGCGGCGAGGCCGAGTTTGTGCTCGGCCGCGGCTTGCGCGAGCGTTACGCGATAGTGCGCGAGATGGTCACGCGCCTCCTGCATGGTGGCGCAGGGCGGTGTCGCCACTTCGATCTGTGATTGCAGCATCTCGGTCATCACGCGGTCGCCGAGTTTTTTGCGGGCGAGGCCGAGGAATTTCTTGTCAATGCGGCGCACCGCCCGGCGCGTCTTGGCGTCGAACACGAAATATTCCTCTTCCATGCCGACGGTATACATGCGCGCGATAACCCGCTCGGGTTTAACCGGGTTCCAAAATTTCGCAACGCAAATCGGCCGCCGGGCGGGCCGGCGGCCGATTGCCTTTAGGCGACGATAGGTCGACTTAGCTGCAGGTCGGCTTGCCGCAGCGCGCGGTGTTGATCTTTTCCTGCAAGCCTGGAAGGCCGATGGCGCCCACCACTACGTCGGAGCCGATCACGTAGCTCGGCGTGCCATTGAGGCCGAGCGCCTCGGCGAGCTTGAAATCTTCCTGCAACGCGGCCTTCACCTCGGGGCTGGCCATGTCCTTTTCCAGCCGGCCCATATCCATGCCGACTTCCTTGGCCACCGCGAGCGCGCGCGCGCGGTCGGCCTGACCGCGGCCGCCGAGCAACTTGGTGTGGAATTCCAGATATTTCTTACCGCTCTTGTCTTGCATCCGCACGGCGCTGGCGACTTGGGCTGCTTCCACCGAGCCCGGCCCGAGCACCGGGAATTCCTTGAGCACCACCTTGAGGTTGGGATCTTTCTTCAAGAGTGTGAGCATGTCGTCCATGGCGCGCTTGCAGTAGCCGCAATTGTAATCGAAGAACTCGACGAAGGTGACGTTGCCGTTCGGATTGCCGAGCGTGACCTGGTTGGGCGAGGAAAACAGCTTCTGCGCGTGCTCTTTGACCGCGACCTTATACTTCTCGGCTTGCGCCGCGGTCTGGCGCTTCTCCAACTCGGTCATCGCCTCCTGCAGTACTTCCGGATGCGCGAGCAGGTAGTCGTGCACGACGCGCTCGATCTCGCCGCGCTGCGCCGGCGAAAAATTCTGCGCTCGCACGGCTTGCGGCGCGGCGAAAGCCAGCAACACAGCACAAATGGCGACGATAGTGCGCGGGCTCGATGTCATCGGTTTTGTCCTTGCTGAGGTCATTTGTTGGCGGCGGCCGGCGGTTTGACGCTGACGATATCATCGGCGCGCACCCAGGCGGGCGAGCCGACCGGCAGGCGGGACTTGGCGCGCGTCGCGAGCTGACGCGCCGTCTTGACGTCGCCGCGCATGAAGGCGGCTTGCGCCGCGGCAAGGTCGGCTTGGGCGAGATCGCCCTTGCGGCCGTAGGCCATGGCGAGCTGCATATAGGCGTCGGATGATTTAGGTTCGCGGCTGAGCGCGGTATTGAGCAGCGGGACCGCTTCGTCGGCATACTTGGTGTTGTTGGTGGCGATCAGCGCCTGGCCGAGCATGATGTCGATCAGCGGGGCGCCATGCGCGAGCGCCACCGCGCGGCGCAGCGGAGCGACTGCCTCGGCCGGATGGCCGCCTTCCAAGAGCGCCTGGCCCTTGAGTTCATAGAAATACGGGTTGTTCGGCTGCATCTGGATCAAGCCGTCGATCTGCGTGATCGCGTCGCGCGAATTCCCATGACGAAACGTCGAGATAGCGCGGGCATAACGCGCGGGCAGGCTGTGATCGCCGAGCGGATAACGGCGTGCCACCGTGTCGGGCCGATCCAGGAAGCCGGACAATTTGGCGCGCATCATGTCGTGGCGCAATTGTAGTTCCGGCGGATCCTTGCGGTCGAAATAGGGGCTCGCCTTGGCGAGCTGGTCGAGCGCAGCGACGCGTTCGGGCGGCATCGGATGCGACTGCAGATAAGGATCGATGTAGCGCGAGTTGAACAGCGACTCGTCGCCCAGACGCTTGAACAGTTCGAGCATGCCGCGGGCCGACTGCCCCGTGCCGGTGAGGAATTTCACGCCGGCATGGTCGGCTTGATCTTCCTGGGTGCGCACATAGGCGAGCAGCGAGCGCTGGATCGCCGATTGCGGCGCCATGATAACCGCGGCACCGACGTCGCCGCTGCCGGAGCGCGCGCCGGCGACCATGGCGCCGACGCCGGCCAGCAGGGCGATGATCGAGGCGGTCTGTGCCGTGGCAAGCTGTTCGCGCAGGCGCTGCAAGTGACCGCCGGCAAGGTGGCCGGTCTCGTGCGCGAACACGCCGATGATCTCGTTCGGCGTCTGGGCGTCGAACAGCGCGCCGGCGTTGATGAAGATGTGGCGGCCGTCCATGACGAAGGCATTGAAGGCGCGGTCATTCAGGATGACGATCCTGACGTTCTGCTTGGCGAGACCGGCGACGCGCAATATCGGCGTGGAGTAGTCGCGCAGCAATTGCTCGATTTCGGTGTCGCGGATGATTGGAGCGCCACGCGGCAAATCCTGTGCCCGCGCCGGCGCAACCGCGGTCCCGCCGCCGGAGGCAGCAACCGCAAGCGCAGTGACCAGCGCGAGCGCGCGGCCTGCTGGCGCCATGCGCCATGCCCTGGTAGGTGTGCCGTTCTCGATCATGCCAATTTACTGCCGGATTGCGTGAACCTAGTGACGCGCCCTGGGACGGTCAACGCGACTTGCGATCACGTCTGAGTCATGAAAAACGCAAGGTTCCTAGCAAGCCGGTGAATACGGCAACAGCGGGGCGGGTAGCGCCAAACGGGTCGATTGACGATGCTAGAGGCCGCAAAACACCTGCTAATGCCCTCCAAACGGAGCAATGTGCCGCCGTTCATGGTCATGGACGTGATGGCGGCGGCGGCGCTGCTGGAGGCCAAGGGCGCCCGCGTCGTGCACATGGAGGTGGGCCAGCCGGCAGCGCCCGCGCCGGCAACGGCGATTGCTGCGGCGCAGGCCGCGCTCGTGCACGGCCGCATTGGCTATACCGAGACGCTCGGGATCCCCAGTTTGCGGGCGCGAATTGCCCGCCATTACGCCGACACCTACGATCTCGCGCTCGACCCTGGACGCGTGGTGGTCACCACCGGCTCCTCGGGCGGTTTTATCCTGGCGTTCCTGGCGCTGTTCGAGCCAGGCGACCGGGTGGCGCTGGCCAATCCCGGCTATCCGCCCTACCGGCACATTCTCTCCGCGCTCGGCTGTGAGCCGGTGCTGATCGAGACTTCCGCCGAGACGCGCTGGGCACTGTCGGCCAAGGCGCTGATCGCGGCGCATCGGAAGAAGTCGCTCGCCGGCGTGGTGGTGGCGAGCCCGGCCAATCCGACCGGCACCATGATGGATGCCGATACCTTGTCGCGGCTGATCGCGGTCGCCGAAGCGGAAGGTATCCGCGTGATTTCCGACGAAATCTATCACGGCCTCGATTATGCGTTCGCCGCCGAAACCGCAGCGAATTTCTCGGAGCGCGCGCTGGTGATCAACTCATTTTCAAAATATTTCTGTATGACCGGTTGGCGCGTCGGCTGGATGGTGGTGCCCGAAAGTCTGGTGCGTACGGTCGAGCGGCTGCAAGGCAATCTGGCGATTTCGGTGCCGGCATTGTCGCAAGTGGCAGCCGAGGCCGCCTTCGAGGGCCGCGCCGAAATGGAAGCGGTCAAGCACGGCTACGAGGAGAACCGGCGCATTCTGACCGAAGGTTTGCCGAAAGCCGGGCTCGACAAGTTCCTACCCGTGGACGGCGCGTTTTATCTCTACGCCGACATCTCGCGTTTTTCCGACGACAGTCTGGATTTCGCCAAGCGCATGCTGAACGAGGCACACGTGGCGGCGACGCCCGGCATCGATTTCGATCCGGTCGACGGAAGACATTTCCTGCGCTTCTGCTACGCCGGCTCGGCGGCCGAAATGCACGAGGCGGTGGAGAAAATAGGCGCGTGGCTGAAACGCTAGAAGCCTTAGCTCGCCATGCGCGGCTTTTCCCGTGCGAACAGACTGAGGCCGAGCCAGCCGTGCATCGAACGGGCAATCGCCTTGTCGCCGGTCAATTCAATTCTGCCCGTGTCGATCTCGGCCTTGAGCGTCGTGTGGCCCATCCAGACGGCGGTCATGCTGCGCAGCGAGCTGCGCACGTAAAGATCGACCTCGAAACCGGGATCGACACTGCACAGATCGACCTCGCCGCGCTCGATCACTAGCCACCAAGTGTTGCGGCCGGCGCTGAGCTCGGGATAGACGATTTGCACCGTGCAACGGCGGTCGGGTAGTGAGGTGGGCACGATGTTGCGCCGCATGTCCCACATCAAAAGCGACGGATCGAGGTTCTTGAGCGTCAGCGATGACTCGATCCAACGCTGACCCCAACTGCCCAGCGACATGATCATGCCGCGCAAATCCTCGCCGGCCGCCGTAAGCCGGTACTCGGTGACGCCCGACCGGCCGCTCGCGCGCGCCGAAATTACGCCGGCTTGCTCGAGTTCTTTCAGCCGCTTCGACAGCAGCGTCGGCGACATCCGCGGCACGCCGCGCCGCAGATCGTTGAACCGGGTCGAGCCGCTGAGCAGTTCGCGCAGCACCAGCGGCGTCCATTTCGAACAGACGATTTCCGCCGCCATGGCGACCGGGCAGAACTGTCCGTAACTTCCTGGCTCGGTTTGATTCATGTGCCGCTCCTGGGATGACAGAAAATCCGCGAGCGATTTGTTAGACCAGACAGCAGACCACTGGTAGTACAGAAAGTGTAGCGATAATTCGTTGCTGCGCAAATCGCTCGCGAAAAACTCAAGCAATTACAGCACCATAGGTTTTGCTAGCGACCCACCATTTCGGGCACCGTCCATTTCATGGACTAGAGCATTGCGGCCTGCTCCTGCGAAGTTGCGATCACGCCACGGGCTCACCTCGTGCCGCGCAACCAACGCAAGGAGACAAAGACAATGTCGGTTTACATGATCGCAGACATCAAAGTGACGGACGACAAGTGGATCCCGTCCTACGCCGCCTCGGTCCACGAGCTCGTACACAAGCACGGCGGCAAGTATCTGGCGCGCAGCGGCAACGTGAAGACGCTGGAGGGCAAGCCGCTCGACACTACGCTGATCGCGTTGCTGGAGTTTCCGTCGGCGGCAGCCGTCAAGGCCTTTCTCGCCGATCCGAAATACGCGCCGTTCGCCGCGGCCCGCCAAAAGGGCAGCGAAAGCCGTTTCCAACTGATCGACAATACCGATCTGGCCGGAACGATTGCTTATCTGCCCAAGGCAGCCTGAACGACGACGCGATACGCAGCCTCGACCGATCGAACGACGCATCGGCCGCTCGGTCAGGCTCGCGCCTGCGGCAAAACCATCAACATGCAAAGGAATATAAAAGATGATAGCCACCTTGAAGCGCTACGTGATCGAACGCGAGATTCCGGGCGTCGGAAAAATGAGCCCTGAGCAGTTCAAGCAAACTTCCATAACCTCATGCGAAGCGTCGGCAAAGCTTTACGGAAAAATCCAATGGGAGCACTCCTACATCACGGCCGACAAGACCTTCTGCATCTATCTTGCCGACGGCGAGACTTCGATTCTTGAACATGCCCGATTGAGCGGCTTTCCGGCCAACAAGATCACCGAAACGCGCACAGTAATCGATCCGATGACTGCGTTTTCGTGACCGCGGAACTAGAACTCCACGTCAAGTTCGACCACTTCGTCCGGCTCGGCCTTGGCGCCCTCGATCCATTCCTGCATCTGTGGCAGCGCCATCACCGCCTTGCAATAGCCGGCGCAATCGGATTCGAGCTTGACGTCATAGGTGAGGAAGCGCGTCACCACCGGCGCGAACATGGCGTCGGCCATGCACGGTTTATCGCCGAACAGGAACATGCCGCCATGGCTGTCGAGGCATTCGCGCCAGATGAAGATGATGCGGTCGATGTCGGCCTGCGCGCCGGCCCACACCTTAAAGCCGGGGTGATGCGCTTTCAGGTTCATCGGCAATGCCGAGCGCAGATTTGAAAAGCCGGAATGCATCTCGCCGCAGATCGAGCGGCAGTGCGCGCGATCGGCGCGCGTCTTCGGCAGCAAACCGGCGTCCGGCAGGATTTCGTTGAGGTATTCCGCGATCGCCAGCGTGTCCCAGACCTTGACGCCGTCATGGGTCAGGCACGGCACCAGGAACGAGGGCGACAGCAACAGCAGTTCGGCGCGCGTCGAAGGGTCGTCGCTGGCGACCGCCTGTTCGTCGAAGTCAAGCCCGGCAAGCTTGCAAAGCAACCAGCCTCGCAGCGACCAGGAGCCGTAGTTCTTGCTGGCAATTGTAAGGGTAGCCTTGGCCATAGGGACGATCACCCCTGTTCGACACGGCCCGGCAGCCGAAGCTTAGACGAAAGTTCTGCCCGTTCAATACCTTCCCGTGATGCAAAATTCCCGGACCACCTGATTTTCCCCAGTTTTAGCTTGTTTTGTCAGCTCCTTATAATTTTATCTCGCAGCGCAACATAAAATGCTCTAGCCTTCCTTCGCGGTCCGCCGGGGCCGCCGGGGACTGGATGCTCTATCAAGCCTATCAGGCGCATTCCGACATCATGGTGCCGGTGCGTGCGCTAGCCGGCATGGCGGCGAAGACAGTGGGCGAACGGCTCAACGGCTCGGTGCGGCCGTCACCGTTGAGCAACCTCACAGCTAGCCTATGAACTGATCGCGCGCGCTGGCTTGACCCATGCCCGCCCGCCGTATGGCATCGACAGCGTCATGCTGGGCAACCGCGAGGTGGCGGTGACCGAAGAGGCCGCCGATGTCACGCCGTTCGGCACGCTGCTGCATTTCAAGAAAGACATCGTGCAGGCGCAACCACGCGTGCTGCTGATCGCGCCGCTGTCCGGTCATTTCGCCACGCTGCTGCGCGCGACCGTGCGCACCATGCTGGCTGAGCACGACGTTTACATCACCGACTGGCACAATGCGCGCGACGTTTCGACCGAGCACGGCCGCTTCGATTTCGATGACTATATCGGCCATCTGATTCGCTTTCTGGAGAAGATGGGGCCGGGCGCGCATCTGGTGGCGGTGTGCCAGCCTTGCGTCGCCGCGCTGGTGGCAGCGGCAGTGATGGCGCAGGCCGACAATCATGCCGTACCACGTTCGATGACGCTGATGGCCGGTCCGATCGATACCCGCGTTAACCCGACCAAGGTCAACGAGTTGGCCAAGGGCAAGCCGATCGACTGGTTCGAGAAAAATCTGATTGCCAGCGTGCCCGCGCGCTACGGCGGAAGCGGGCGCAAGGTTTACCCGGGCTTCGTGCAACTCGCCGCCTTCATGAGCATGAACATCGAGCGGCACATGAAGGCGCATCAGGAGCTGTATAAGAATCTGTCGCGCGGCGAGGACGCCAAGGCGGCGCAGACTAAGGCGTTCTACGACGAATATTTCGCCGTGCTCGATCTCACCGCGGAGTTTTATCTGGAGACGGTGAAGCTGGTGTTCCAGGAGCATACGCTGCCGCTCGGCGCGCTCACTTACGAAGGCGTGAAAGTGGAGCCGAAGGCGATCAAGCGCACCATGCTGTTCACGGTGGAAGGCGAGAAGGATGACATCTGCGCGGTCGGACAGACTTTGGCCGCGCACGACCTGTGCACCTCGTTGCGGCCCTACCGCAAGCGCCACCACATGCAGGCCGGTGTCGGACACTACGGCGTGTTTTCGGGCCGCACCTGGCAGAATCAGATTTACCCGATGGTGAAAAACGTCATCTTGCAAAGCGATTGACGCGCGACCTCACATCGGAATCTTTGCCGAAAAAACTGTCAGCCCGGACTGAGAAGGGCTGGACATGACTTACTTTACTTGCGTTGCCGTGGCCCGAAGGTGACAGGTTTTCATTTCTCGTTCGGCGGCTTCACGCGAACGTTCAGCATGATCGGTTTCCACAGGCCTTCGGAGGGAAGGAAATCGAGTTCATAAGTGACGCGGCTCGGCGCGGTGTCGAAGTAGCCGCGCAGGACCAAGGCGCCGCGACTGTCGATCGTCGCTTCGGTGGAGGCGATCGGCGGCTTTGTTGCAATGAGCCCAAAATCGACTTTTTGATCGGCGAAAGGCTTGAACCCCTTTTGCAAGCCGTCCGGCGAGATTTGGTCGCGAAATACTTTCGCCAGCTTGGCGTGCAGTACCGTGTAATTGCCGGTCAGGTTTGCATCGTTGAGCGTAAGCAGCGCGGTCTTGATCAGGATTTCTTGCAGCGTCGCGCTCGGTACCGTGCTTTCCGCCCGAGCCGGCCCGGCCAGCAAGAAGGCACCCATGATGGCCCAGCAGAGATATGCGCGCATCGTTTTCCCCCGGCTTATCTTGCGAAAAAAGTGTCATAAATTGTCTAATTGGACGTTACGCAGATCAAACTGAGGGTGCCGGATCGGCCTTTGGCAAGATGACCGAGGTCTGGATGCCAAGACCGGTGGTCGTGCGTCCTGCGTCCGGAAGCGGTCAGTACGGTCAGCGGCATTGTCTGATCCAAATCAAAGACACCGGCTCGGTTTTAGGCTTGGATTTCACCGCGCATTGATGAGGTGCGTGGTTGAGGAGCTTCGGTGCTTCTTCAATGCGCGCGACGAGGGCGCTCTCGTGGGCAGATAGCGGTCCTCTATCGTGCCCAAGGGCGTCCGTCGTCGCTTTGGTATTTTGATTCAGACGACCGCCGTTGAGGCGTGGTTACATGCGGGCCAGTATCGACGACCGGCGAAAATTCCAATTTCCGAACGCATAAATCCCTGCGGCGACAATGCCCAGCGCGGCGGCGCGAACGGCTTAAAGCCGCTCGGCGTTATTTGCCCAGGCGTTTTAATTCGACCCCGGCGGCAAGGTAGTGCACGGTGTGGATATTGCACACCGCGCGCGCGCGCGTGAATAGCCGGGCCGCTTCGGCGCTGTCATTTTTGGCGAGCGCTTCCTCGCCGGTAAAAAATGACAGATTGCACTCGCGCGCGCGCCCCATTCCGCCGTGGTTTGAGGCGGACGACAATTGATCGAGCTTGGTTTGGCCGAGAAAGTAAGCGATCAGCGAGCCGGGCCATTGCTTGAGGTCGGTCTTGCCGCCGTTACGTGCAAGTTCCTCGGCGTCGTTCTCCCCGCCGCGCGCGCGCGCAATATGCAGCCATGCCGTTTGGTAGGGAAGCCACAGCACGTCGCCGGCCCGCGCGGTTACCCCCAGCGTCAGTGCCTTGTCGAGATCCGCGGCGGCGGCGGCATAATGCGCGGCGATAAATTGCGTATATCCGCGGCCGCTATAGACATCCACGGCATCAATACCGGCATCCTTGATTTCTTTGGGCACTAGCGCGAGCGCGGCGGTGTAGTCGGCGATCGCACGGTCGTAGTCGCCCTTGGAGGTATGGCTCTTGGCGCGCTGCAGCAGTGTGACCGGCGAGTTGCTAAGTTTCAGCGTCGTATCAAGATCGGCGATCGCGGAATCGTATTGGCCGTTCAGATCGTAAACTTGCGCGCGCGCGGCGTAGAGCTCGGCGTCGTCGGTCTTGAATTTGAGCGCGGCTGTGTAATCGGCGACCGCGTCGTTACGCAACGCGCGCGCCTGATCGAGCCGCTCGAAGGCGTCGGCGATCAAGCTCTTGGAGGTGTAGCCGCTGCCGCGGCCTTTGTAGGCTGCAAACTGATCGGCGGGCGAAAGATCTCCAGCCGCAAGCGCCTGGGTGAACTGGCCGATGGCCTCGTCGACCTTGCCCTGTTCCGCCGCTGCTGTCGCCGCTTTGAGATTGTCGAGGCCGCCGGCCTGCAGGTTTGCGGCAAAGAGCATCAGTGCAGCCGCCGCCAATAAGACTTCTGATCATGACTACTCCAGTACCCCGTTTTCGCCGGCAGTTGCCGGCGGGCCGCGGCGGGGTGTCACAAGCCGTCGCGGCTGAGTCAGTCCGCGCCGCAGCCGATGGCGTCTCGGCATGCCGACCGATGCGGCCCCAGATGACATGGCACAACCCAAATCCAGGGCTACGTGTTCTCACCGCCACTCCCGGCGCACGATATCATCGCCATGTTCGAGTCAATGCTGGAAGGGCACGAAAACGGCAGCGTGGTTGCCCGCGCGCGGGCGAGCGAGCCACGCGCTAGAATTACGAAACGCCGCGTGAATGGTTGATGGCCGTCGAGCGGCGCTCGGGCTTCAGCCCTTGCCCTTGAGCGAGTTGTAGATGTCGAGCGCCTCTTTCGGCTTGGCGTTCTTGTGCACCACCGCATTGATCGCAGCGATCATCGCCTTCGGCGCGTCGGACTGGAAAATGTTGCGGCCCATGTCGACGCCGGCGGCGCCTTGGCTCACGGCGTTATAGGCCATGGTGAGCGCGTCGAGTTCGGGCAGCTTCTTGCCGCCGGCCATCACGATCGGTACCGGGCAGGAGGCGGTGACGGTCTCGAAGCCGTCATCGACGTAATAGGTCTTGACGTATTGCGCGCCGAGCTCGGCGATGATGCGGCAGGCGAGGCGGAAATATTGCGCGTCGCGCACCATGTTTTTGCCGACCGCGGTGACGCCCATCACCGGCATGCCGCAGCGCAGGCCGGCGTCCACCAGGCGCGTCATGTTGTGCACCGAACGCGTCTCGTGCTCGCCGCCGATGAACACCTGGATGCCGACGCCGGCGGCGTTGAGCCGCACCGCGTCGTCCATATCCATGGCGATCTGCTCATCTGATAATTCTTCCCGCAGAATACTGGGACCGCCGCTGGCGCGCAGCACCATCGGCTTCTGCGATTCCGCCGGGATGATCGAGCGCAGGACGCCGCGCGTGCAAAACAGCGCGTCGCATTGCGGCAATAGCGGCACGATCGAGAGGTCGATGCGCTCGAGGCCCGAGGTCGGCCCCTGGAAATAGCCGTGGTCGACGGCCAGCATCACCGTGCGCCCCGACGCCGGGTTGAAGACGCGGGCGAGGCGGTTCTTCATGCCCCAGTCGAGCTGGTGCGAGCCTTTGAGGAAAAAGCCCGGCGCGGCCTGCGGCCGGTCAGCCTGGTAGCGCTCGCCTTCTTTGTCGGCTTCCGGCATGGCTTAAGGCGCTACTGCTTCGGGGCGGGAGCCGGCGCATCTGCCGGCTTCGGTGCCATCGGTTTCTTGGCCGCCGGCTTGGTGGGCCCGCGCTTGTCATTCTTGTTGGACATGCACTTGGCGATGAAGGCCTTGCGCTTGGCGCCTTCGAGCTTCTGGTCATCGGCGCCGAACTTGCATGTCTCCATCTTCTCGGCCTTGGTGAGCGCGGAGGCCGGGCTCGCCAGCAGCAGGAGAGGCAGCAGGCCGATGATGGTTAGGATGCGCAGCATGGTCATCGCTCCTTTGGCGGTTCTCGATCTGGAATCACGATAGCATTTTATCGCAGCGCCGCTGCAATATTCCCGCCGTCCACGGTGGTGACGTCGGCGGTGGTCTTGAGCGCCAGCGCCTGGGCGAGGAACGCTTGCGCCACGTCCTGCGCGGTGACCTCGCGCCCCAGCAGATTGCCGGTCATATAGTCTTTTTCGCTTATACCGCGCGCCTTCGAGCGCTGTTTGATGAAATCGCCGGTGAGCAGCCCCGAACGAATGCGGTCGGCGTTCACCGCATTGACACGGATGCCGTCGGCGCCGTAGTCGAGCGCGTATTGCCGCACCAGGAACAGTGTCGCCGCCTTGGGCAGGCCATAGGGCCCGAAATTGGCGCCCGGGTTCACCGCCTGTTTCGACACGTTGAACAAGAGGCAGCCGCCGGTGCCCTGGGCCAGCATGACCTTGACGGCGGCCTGTGCGACTTTTTGATGCGCGAAGAAATTCAGTTCGAAGCTCTCACGTAACACGGCTTCATCGACTTCGCCGATGCGGCCCTGCCAGGCCGCGCCCGCGTTGGAGATCGCAATATCGACGCCGCCGAACGTCGCCGTCACCACATCGAAGGCAGCACGCACCGAGGCGGCATTGGTCACATCGCATTTGATCGCGATGGCATTGCCGCCGATCGCTTTGGCCTTTTCCATCGCCGCGTCGGCATCGAGATCGAGCAGGGCCACTTCCGCGCCGGCGCCTGCGAAAGCCTGCGCGGTGGCCGCACCGATGGCGCCGCCGGCGCCGGTGATGACCGCGACCTGGCCGGCGAGAGGCAAATGCTTGCGCGCGCCAAGTTTCGCCAGTTCGAGCGGCCAATATTCAATATCGAACATGTCGGCTTGCGAAATCGAAGTGTAGCGCCCGATTGCCTCTGCATCGGTGATACTTTCGACTGCGGCTTGCGCGATGTCGGCGGCAATGATGGCGTCGTGCTTGCTCGTGCCCAGCCCGAATAGGCCGAGGCCCGGCACCAGCACCACGCGCGGCGTCGGATCGTGCATGACCGCGCCTCTGGCGCGCTTTTTGTTCCGGGCGAAATAGGTTGTGTACGCACCAATGAACTTTTGCGCGGCCTTGTACGCGGCGGCCTTGAACGCGTCGAGCTTGCCATCCTGCGGCGCCGGTACGATCAGCGGCCACGGCTTGGTGCGGATCACATGATCGGGCGTGATCACGCCGGCGCGGGCGTAAGCCGCGACGTCCTTGCCGTTGACGAAATTCAAGATCGCATCGCCGGCGCGGAATTCCAGGATCGGGCGCCGGTGCGCGCCTTCGCCGCCGCCATCGCGCAACGTGCAGGCGCCGCGCAGAATCGGAGCGACGTCGATTGCGGGTGCGATCCGTTGCGGCAGTTTCGTGGCGGCAAACACCGCCTTGCGGTTTTTCCTGAGACGGTTTTCCGCCAACGTGACGAATTCGATCATGCGCTCGTAAGCCTCGCGCGCGTCGGCGCCGAAGGTGAAGATGCCGTGCTTGTCGAGGATCAGCCCTTCGACATTTTTATTTTTATCGAACATCTCGGCGGCTTTTTTCGCCAAGACGAAGCCGGGCATCAGGTAAGGCACGAAGCCGAGCCGTTCGCCGAAAACTTCCGCGCACAACGCGGCTGCGTTCGGCTGGTCGATCAAGCTGAGCACCGCAGCGGCGTGGGTGTGGTCGATGAATTTTGCCGGCATGAAGGCGTGCAGTAGCATCTCGACCGAAGGCGAGGGCGCCTGCGGATCGATCAAAAAAGCGCGCTGCGCTCGCGCCATTTCGCCGTCGGAAAGCGTTTTGCGCGTGCGTAATGAGCGCAGCGGCGCGAGCCGCACCGCCGGGAAGCCGGCGGGCTCGATCGCGCCCATGTCGGCACCGGAACCCTTGATGCGCAGCACCGCGACCTGCCTCGCCGGCGAGGTCGCGCGCATTGGTCTTCAGCGAGGTATTGCCGCCGCCATGCAGCACCAATCTGGCGTCGCGGCCGAGCAAGCGCGTGGAATAGATCCGCAGCGCCAAGTCGCGCGCGAAGCCGGCCCCGCCATAACGGTCGACCGCTTGCTTGGCCTCGCGCTCGACCCAGGCCGATCTCATGTGTCGGCGCCCGCGCTAGCCCTTGTCGCCCAACAGGCGCTTGGCCCACCAGCCGCGTTTGGGCTGGCCGGTATCGTCACTCGCCGTTGAGGAGATCACCGGAGTCGGCGGCGGATTTACCGGTACCGGAGACGGCGGGGCACCCGCGCTGCCGATTGGCGCTGGTTCGCGGATAGTCGAGCGCCGGCGTGGCAGTTCCTGCGGAGTGGAGGTTTGCGGCGGCGGAGCCGGCTGCGGCGAATCGACCGGCGGCTGGTTGTACGGCCGGTCGATGATCGGCCGTTCCATGGCGGGCGGCTCGTAGGCCGGCGGCGGAGCAGGGTGCTCCACGTGCGCGGCGGCGGACTCATCGAACGGTGGCGCGATGGCCGAAGCGTCCTCGTCGCTCACGGGCGGGAAGTCCGCGCCCGTGTGCTGCAGCCCGTGGTCCGGACCGCCGCCATTGCCAGCTTGGAAGGGCGCATCGCCATTGCGGCCTTGCCGGTTACGGCGTCCGCCACGCCGGCCGCGCCGGCGCCGCCGGCGGACCTCGCCTTCGGCCCCCCCTGGAGCGCCGCCCTGACGCGGCTGCTGCGCGTCGAGACCGGCTTCCTCGGGCGAGCCGGCGTCGTGATCCTCGTGCGCGATGGCGTGCTCGGGCACCGTTTCGCGGGTGAACTGCGGGGCGCCCTCGCGCGGTTCACGCAGCTCGCCGCCACGGCCGCGGCCGCGCCGCCGACGCCGCCGACTGCCCTCGCGCTCGCCATCGCCGCGCGGCGCTTCGCCGCGGGTGTCGGCTTGTGCAAAATCGTGCGCCTCGGCCTGGTCGCTGATTTCACTTTCACTCGCGGCTTCAGCTTCGCTTTCGTCCTCGTCCTCGACGTCCACTTCAGCGGCAGCGTCGAGCACGTCTTCGTCAGCTTCGACAGCTGAGGTCAGCAGCGGCTGCGCCGCCGCCGCCAGAAGCTTGGCGGCCTCCGCCGTGTGCACCTGCTCGCCGCGGTCGACGATGTAGGAGACCTGGGCGTTCACGGTTGCGTCGGCCGAAATGGTGATGGTAATGCGGAAGCGCTGCTCGAGATCGCGTAAGTGCGCACGCTTGTGGTTGAGCACATAGAGCGCGACTTCCGAGCGCGTGCGCACGATCAGATTGTGCGTGGCGCCCTTGATCAGCGTCTCTTCGATGGCGCGCAGCAATTGCAGCGCCACCGACGAGACTGAGCGCACGTGGCCGGAGCCGCCGCAGACCGGGCATTTCTCGGTCGAAGACTCCAACACCGAAGTGCGGATGCGCTGGCGAGACATTTCCAGCAGACCGAAATGCGAGATACGGCCGACCTGGATGCGGGCGCGGTCATGCTTGAGCGCGTCCTTCAGCCGCCGCTCCACGGTGCGGTTGTTGCGGCCTTCGTCCATGTCGATGAAATCGATGACGATCAAGCCGGCGAGATCGCGCAAGCGTAGCTGGCGGGCGATTTCCTCGGCCGCCTCGCCATTGGTCTTAAGCGCGGTGTCCTCGATGTGGTGCTCGCGCGTGGCGCGCCCGGAGTTCACGTCGATGGCGACCAGCGCTTCGGCCTGATTGATCACGATGTAGCCGCCAGAACGCAGCTGCACGGTGGGCGAGAACATGGCGTCGAGCTGGCTCTCGATGCCATAGCGCGTGAACAGCGGCTGCGTGTCCTTGTAGAGCTTCACGTGCTTGGCGTGGCTCGGCATCAGCATGCGCATGAACTCGCGCGCTTCCTTGTAGCCCTCGTCGCCGGAGACGATGATCTCGTCGATATCCTTGGTATAGAGATCGCGGATCGAACGCTTGGTGAGCGAACCTTCCTCGTAGACCAGCTTGGGTGCCATCGATTTCAGCGTGAGATCGCGCACCGTCTCCCACAAGCGCAGCAGATATTCGAAATCGCGTTTGACTTCCGTCTTGGTGCGGCTGGCGCCTGCGGTGCGCAGGATCACGCCCATGCCTTGTGGCACTTCCAACTCCTGGGCGATTTCCTTGAGGCGGCTGCGGTCCTCGCCGCTGGTGATCTTGCGGGAAATGCCGCCGCCGCGCGCGGTGTTCGGCATCAGCACCGAATAGCGGCCGGCGAGCGAGAGATAGGTGGTCAGCGCCGCACCCTTGGTGCCGCGCTCTTCCTTGACCACTTGCACCAGCATGACCTGGCGGCGCTTGATCACCTCTTGAATCTTGTACTGGCGGCGGAAGCGCGGCATGCGCTCCTGCACTTCCTCCATGGCGTCGGCGCCGCCGACCGATTCCACCGCTTCTTCTTCGTGGTGGTCGTCGCCATTGCCATTGCTCTGATCGCTCTGCGTGCCCGGCTCGTCGGACGGCGCCGGCTCCGCTGGCGCAGCGAGATGGTCGCCGGTCTCGCCATGGTCTTCGCCGCCTTCCGGCATCGGCGTCGTCTCGAACGTCGCTCCGGTTTCCGGCGGGGGCGGCTGATCGCCCGCCGCTTCGACGGCGGGAGTCTCGGCAGCCGGCGCGGTATCGGTCTCGATATCGCCCACTGGACTTTCATAAGCCTCGCGCGCCTCGTCTTGGGCCTCTGCTTGCGCTTCGAGTTCTGCCGGCTGCGGCTCCGACGCCGGCAATTCGGTCGCCAAGGGCTGCTCGGGCGGAAGGCCGCCGAGGGCCGCTTCGCTAAGCTGACTCTCGATCGTCTCGTGCGGTTGTCCGTCGGTGGCAAGCGGCTCGCTCTGCACCACCTCGCGCGGGCGGTCGGCGCCGCGTTGACGGTGACGGTTGCGCCCGCCGCGACGGCTGGCACGGTGATCGGCATCGGCATCGGCAGCGCGGTGGTCGCGCTCTTCTTCCTCGATCAGCGCCTGTCGGTCGGCGACCGGAATTTGGTAATAGTCGGGATGGATTTCGGAGAACGCCAGGAAGCCGTGGCGGTTGCCGCCGTAATCGACGAATGCCGCCTGCAAAGACGGCTCAACGCGCGTGACCTTGGCGAGATAGATGTTGCCGCGAAGTTGTTTGCGGTTAGCGGACTCGAAGTCGAATTCTTCGACACGGTTGCCGCGCAGCACCACGACCCGGGTCTCCTCCGGATGGGTCGCGTCGATCAGCATTTTGTCGGCCATTGGTAATTCTCACTGAGGCGGACGCTCCCGCGTTCTCGCGCGCTGTTGACGGCGCAAGACGACGCAAAAGGCGGTCGGCCAATTGGTGTAGGAAGTGTTGAGGGAAAGGGGCGCGTTTCCACGCGAAAGCTTGGCAAGATTCGAAAGTTGGCCCATAGCAAACCGCGCAATCGCGATTGGCTCGCGAAAGCGGGGGACCTCGAATTGCTTTTGCTGCGAACTTGGCAGCATGAAACTTGCGACCCGTAGCGCTGCGGCCGCGCCATAAGCAGGCGCCGCCGAGGTTTCTCGTCGCTCACGGTTTGAATGCGAACGGCCCGTTTGGCCGCGCGCTGATCCGGAAGTCCTTCACAAGGGTTTCGGCTCGCTTCGCCGTCCGTCCGCCCGGCTTCCTCGAGGGGGCGATCCTGGACTGGCGGGCCGGGGGCCCGAACGCGGCACAACCGGAACTTTAACCGTCAGCACGCTCTACATACGGGTCTAAGCCCCTGCTGGCAAGGGAGCTTTGCATCCGGGCAACACCCGCGCGCAGAACGCTGCCTTTGCTCAAGTTCCGTTAACCGAAGCACCCCCTAATGGAGTAAAAAGGGGCGGAAAGGGTCCGGAATCGTGACTATCCGCGCAATCGCATTGGTGCTGGGCGTAAGCCTGCTCGCCGGGTCGACCGCTTTGGCGGCCGAGCCGAGCGTGACCGCGCACCCGCTCGCACCAGTGGCGGAATCGACGTCGCTTCCGGTGGCCAGCGACGTGCGCCTGGGCGGCGACGACAAGCAGACCCGCTTTGTGGTCGACCTCAGCCAGAAAATCGATGTGGCAACTTTCACGCTCGCCGATCCCTATCGCGTAGTGATCGATCTGCCGCAAGTGACCTTCCAGTTGCCGGCCAAGGCGGGCGAGCAGGGGCGCGGGCTGGTGAAGGCGTTCCGCTATGGCCTGATCATGCAGGGCGGCTCGCGCATCGTGCTCGACACCAAGGGACCGGTGCGGGTGGACAAGGCCTTCGCACTTGCCCCCGCCGCTGGCCAGCCGGCGCGGCTGGTGCTCGACCTCACCGCCACCGACCGCGACAGTTTCCTACGCAACATCACCATGCAGGATCGCAACCCGCGCCCTGCTAGCAAGACCAGCATCAGCGCGCAGCCGGAAGCGGCCGGCGATGCGCGGCCGCTGATCGTGGTCGATCCCGGCCATGGCGGCATCGATAGCGGCACCAAGTCGGGCAGCGGGCAGGACGAGAAAGACGTCGTGCTGGCGTTCGGCCAGATGCTGCGGCAGAAACTTGAGAAGACCGGCAAGTATCGCGTGACGATGACGCGCAGCGACGACACCTTCATTCCGCTCGACGAGCGGGTGCGTTTCGCGCGCTCCCGCAAGGCCTCGTTGTTCATCTCGATCCATGCCGAACTCGATCCCACGCAGCGAAGGCCAGGCGGAAGGCGCCTCGGTTTATACGCTGTCGGCGCACGCCTCAGACGCGGAAGCAGCGCGGCTCGTCGAAGTCGAAAACAAATCCGACGTGATCGCCGGCGTTGATCTGAGCTCCGAGCCCAACGACGTCGCCAATATCCTGATCGACCTCGCCCAGCGCGAAACCAAGGCGTTTTCGCTGCAATTCGCGCGCGATCTGGTCAGCGAATTCAAGGCTACCACGCGGCTGCATATGCGGCCGTTGAAATCGGCGGGCTTCATCGTACTCAAGGCACCCGATGTGCCCTCGGTGCTGGTGGAACTCGGCTATATGTCGACCAAGGGCGATCTGGTGCATCTAATGTCGGACGACTGGCGCGCGCGCACCGCGGACTCGCTGGTCCATGCCGTGGATACATTTTTTGCACCGCGCATGGCCGGCTCCACCGGCGGAGGCAATTGACCGTGACCGCCCGGCCTCAGTTTCAACATAAAACAGCGGCACCAAGAGGCCGCGCCGCAGCCTCGGGCGAAGGGCCCGGCGACGGTGGCAGGCCCATGAAAATCCTGTCAGTTTCGCAAGTCACCATGCCGGCATGCGGCACGGATGGCGGCTGCCGGATGCCAGGCGGGACGGTTCATTCATGAAGCTCTTGTTACGCTTCTTCGGCTTCCTGTTCGCGGCGGGCACCATCCTGTTCGTGGTGGGCGTGGCTGCGACCGCCGGGCTGCTCTGGCACTACTCCAAAGACCTGCCCGACTATTCCCAATTGCAGGACTACGAACCACCGGTGATGACGCGCGTGCACGCGGCCGACGGGTCGCTGGTCGCCGAATATGCCCGCGAGCGCCGGCTGTACATCCCGATTCAGGCGGTGCCGAAGCTGGTGATCAACGCCTTCCTCGCTGCCGAGGATAAGAACTTCTACGAGCATGGCGGGCTCGATTTCTTCGGTATCACGCGCGCGGCGCTGAACTATGCGCAGAATTTCGGCTCCGGCCGCCATCCGCAAGGCGCCTCAACCATTACGCAACAAGTCGCCAAGAACTTTTTGTTATCGAACGAAGTTTCTTTCACGCGCAAGATCAAGGAGGCGCTGCTGGCGCTCAAGATCGAGCGCACTTACAGCAAGGACAAGATCCTCGAGCTCTACTTGAACGAAATCTATCTTGGGCTCGGCGCCTACGGTATCGCCTCGGCCTCGCTCACTTATTTCGACAAGGGCGTCAACGAGTTGACCGTGCCGGAAGCCGCCTATCTCGCGGCGCTGCCGAAGGCGCCGAACAATTATCACCCGTTCCGCCAGCGCGAACGCGCGCTCGAGCGACGCAACTGGGTGATCGACCAGATGGCGTTGGACGGCTTCATCAAGGCCGCCGACGCCGAGAAGGCCAAGCGCACGGCGCTCGGTGTGACGCAGAAGCCGACCAGCACCCACACCTTCGCAGCGGAATACTTCGCTGAAGAAGTGCGGCGCGAGCTCTACGAACGCTACGGCGAGAAGAAGCTATACGATGGCGGCTTGTCGGTGCGCACGACGCTCGACACCAAGCTGCAGGTGCTGGCGCGCCGGACGCTGACCGAGGGCCTGGTGAAATTCGACGAGGGGCAAGGCTGGCGTGGGCCGGTCACCAAGATCGACATCTCCGGCGACTGGGGCGTCAAGCTCGCCGACGTCAAGGCGCTAGCCGACGTTGCACCCTGGCGGCTCTCGGTGGTGCTAGAGACGAGCGACCAGTCGGCCCGCATTGGCATGCAGCCGGGGCGCGAGCCAGGTGGCTATATCAGCAAGGAACGCGACGTCGGCATCGTGCCGCTGGATGGCATGAAATGGGCAAAGAGCGGCGGCAAGGCAGTGACCAAGGTCGCCCAGGTGCTCAATCCCGGCGACGTGGTCTATGTCGAGCCGACCAAGCTCGCAGGGCAGTACCGGCTGCATCAGATACCGGAAGTCTCGGGCGCCATGGTGGTCGAGGATCCCGTGGACTGGACGCGTGCTCGCTATGGTCGGCGGCTTCTCCTATGACCAAAGCCAGTTCAACCGCGCCACGCAGGCGTTGCGCCAGCCGGGCTCCTCGTTCAAGCCGATCGTCTACGCTGCCGCGCTCGACAACGGCTACACGCCGTCGACTTTGGTGCTCGATGCGCCGATCGAGATCGACCAGGGGCCGGGGCTCGGCGTCTGGAAGCCGGAAAACTACGAAAACAACTTCTACGGCCCGTCGACTTTGCGCTTCGGCATCGAGCATTCGCGCAACGTGATGACGGTGCGGCTGGCGCAGGACGTCGGCATGCCGCTGATCGCCGAATATGCCAAGCGGATGGGCGTTTATGACGGACTGCCGCCTTATCTGTCGTTTGCGCTCGGCGCCGGCGAGACCACGCTCCTGCGCATGGCCACGGCCTATGCGATGTTCGACAACGGCGGACGGCGCGTGAAGCCGACGCTGATCGACCGCATCCAGGACCGTTACGGACACACCGTCTATCGCCACGACGAACGCGAATGCATCGGCTGCGACGCCAAGAGATGGGCGAACCAGCCGGAGCCGTCGCTGATCGACCGGCGCGAACAAGTGCTCGACCCGATGACCGCCTATCAGATCACCTCGATGATGGAAGGCGTCGTCCTGCGCGGCACGGCGGGGGGCGCGGGCTTCCAAAAGGAAGTCGGCAAGCCTGTCGCCGGCAAGACCGGCACCACCAATGACGAGAAGGACGCCTGGTTCATCGGCTTCACGCCCGACATCGTGGTTGGCGTCTATATGGGCTACGACAAGCCGCGCCATCTCGGGCGCGGGGCGACCGGCGGCCACCTGGCGGCGCCGATCGTGAGGGATTTCATGAAAGTCGCGCTCGCCGACAAGCCGGCGGTGCCGTTCCGGGTGCCGCCGGGGATCAAGCTCATCCGCGTCGACCTGAAGAGCGGCCAGCGCGCCGGACCGGGCACCGAAAGGGTGATCCTGGAGGCCTTCAAGCCGGGCACCGCACCGCCCGACAGCTATTCGGTGGTTGGCTATGGCAATGATCAGCAGCAACAAGAACCGGCGCCAGGACGTGGTCCGCCCGGCTTCTTCCGGGTCAGCCCCGACGCCGACCGCGCGGTGCGTTCGGGCACCGGCGGGCTGTATTGAGAATCCGATATCGGCGTTGAGAGTTGCGCTGGCGCGCTCGCGACGTTAAATCCCGCTCACGTCGACTCAAGATAACGCCGCCTTGACGGCATTGGATTGGAATATGCGCGCGGAAACCCAGAGCCTCGTCGAAGAGATCAAGCAGTCGGTGCGGCTGCTGAGGAGGCATCTTTGACGTCGAGACCGCGCAACGCCGCCTCGCCGAGCTGAACAAAGAGGCCGAGGATCCCACGCTCTGGAGCGACCAGGCGCGCGGCCAGCGCGTGATGCGCGAACGCGACGCTTTGGAGGACCGGCTCAACGCCATCGGCCGCATCGAGCAGGAGCTCGCCGACCAGCTCACCATGATCGAACTGGGCGAAGCCGAAAAAGACGACAAGACCGTTCTTGAAGCAGAAGCCGCGCTCAAGCGCCTGAGGGCGGAAGTGGCGCGACGTGAGCTGGAAGCGCTGCTCTCCGGCGAGGCCGACGCCAACGACTGCTATCTCGAAGTGCACGCCGGCGCCGGCGGCACCGAGAGCCAGGATTGGGCCGACATGCTGATGCGCATGTATGTGCGCTGGGCCAAGTCGCACGGCTACAAGGTCGACTGGCTCGAGGAGAGCGAAGGCGAGGGCGCCGGCATCAAGTCGGCGACCGTGCAGATCAAGGGCCACAACGCCTATGGCTGGCTCAAAAGCGAAAACGGCGTACATCGGCTGGTGCGCATCTCGCCGTTCGATTCCAATGCGCGCCGGCATACGTCGTTCGCCAGCGTCGTGGTCTTTCCGGTGGTCGACGACCGCATCAAGATCGACATCAATGAGAACGATGTACGTACCGACGTCATGCGATCGGGCGGCGCCGGCGGCCAGCACGTCAACAAGACCAAGTCGGCGGTCCGCCTCACCCACATCCCGACCAACATCGTGGTGAAGTGCCAGCAGGACCGCTCGCAGCACCGCAACCGCGCCATGGCCTGGGACATGCTGCGCGCCAAACTGTTCGAGGCGGAGATGAAGAAGCGCGAGGACAAGGCGATCGCCGATCAGGAAGCCAAGACCGATATCGGCTGGGGCCACCAGATCCGCTCGTATGTCTTGCAGCCCTATCAGATGGTGAAGGACCTGCGCACCGGCGTCTCCACTTCCGATACCGGCGGCGTGCTTGACGGCGATCTCGACGCGTTCATGCAGGCGGCGCTGGCGCAGAAGGCCTTCGGCGGCGGCCCAGAGCAGGTGGAGGATGTTGAGTAACCACATCCGCTCGTCCCCGCGTTAGCGGGAACCCAAGGCGTCGAATTCGAACTTGCCATTTTCTGGAGTCCCGCTTGCGCGGGAATGAGCGGTCTCCAGAGCTAGCGCTCTAAAGACTTCCCAGCCTGATGCCGGCGCGCAGAAATTTCTGCGGATCGACTGCTTCGCCGTTGATGCGCGTCTCGTAGTGCAGATGCGGACCGGTCGAACGCCCGGTCGAACCGATCCGGCCGATGATCTCGCCGATACGCACGGTCTGGCCGATTTTGACGTTGATTTCGGAGAGATGGCCGTAGCGGGTGGCCAGGCCATTGCCGTGATTGATCTCAATCATGTTGCCATAACCGCCTTCGCGGCCGGCGATGCTCACTCTGCCGGTGGCGGTGGCGTGCACCGGTTCGCCGGTTTCGCCGCGCAGGTCGATGCCGGTGTGAACGGCGGGCCGGCCCAGAAACGGGTCTAGACGCATGCCGAACGGCGAACTCATATCGACCTCACCGGTGACCGGTTTGCGCACGGGCACGGATACCAACCTGTGCGAATACTGGTTGATCTCGGCGCGCGCGACATTGATGCGGTAGAGCTGGAGATCGAAGGCGCTGGCACCCGAGCGCGGCGGTTTTAGCGGCATGAATGGTCCGCCGGCGCCCGCCGGCGCCTTGGCGGGATCGACGCCGAGATCGCTCAGCACGCTGCGCATGCGACGCGCCTGGGTGTCGATGCGTTCTTCCATATTGGTCAGCACCGCGGTCTGTCGCCGGTCGAGCTTGTCGAGCGCGGCGGAAATTTGCCCGAGCATGCCGTCGAGCCCACCGGCACCGCTGCGGCTGGCGATGCGCGTCATGCTGGCCGGCAATTCGCGCGATTCAAGCCGCGCCTCGCGGTCGGGCGGCGCCGTGAAAATCACGGTGTCACTGATTGGGGAGGCTTTGACCGGCTTTTCGGCCGGCAATGCGTTGCGCACCGGCCGGATAGAGCCGGTGGTGTTCAGGTCGCCGCCGAGCGCCGACGTGCGCTGCTCCAACGCGGTCTGCCGTTGCAGCAGCGCGCTGAGCTTCTGCTCGAATTGTTCCTGATCGAGCAATTGCCGGCTGGTGATGCGATCGACCTGCGCGCGCAATTCGGCGATGCGGTCCTCATAGGCGAATTGCATTTCGGCTTGTCGCCCAATCAGGCGGGTAAGCACGTCCTCGCGAAATGCGAAATAAGTTCCGGTGGCGATCGACCACACCGCCATAATGACCAACGTGCCGACCACGATCCAGAACGCGACCGGACCGATGCGGACCTGGCGTCCACCATGTACCAGGGTATAGCCGCCGTGCGAGCGGTGCAGATGGCGAGAAACGGCGGCAGCCGATTGCGCGCGGGGTTGCACGGCGCGGCCGGCGTGAGTGGCGGTCGGGTAGTGCAATTGGGACGAGGGCGACATCGACTCTCCGCGCCGGTGCGGCTGCGGCCGGAGCCGGTTGACCAGCCCGTCGATATCAATCGCTTATGGTTAAAAAAGCGGAAACCTGCGCCATTTGCATGTACAATGGCGACACGAACTGGGGAATTTACAGACTTTTTGCGGCTTCAAGTACCTCTTCGGCGTGCCCTGGTACGCTCACCTTGGGCCAAATG
>CAVYRR010000002.1:0-337627 GCA_963770985.1 uncultured Alphaproteobacteria bacterium
CTGCTGCTGATCCTGCCGGAGGGCGTGCTGGCGATCGGCGCCATGCTGATGCTGATCGTCGGCGTTGGCTCCCACCAGAGCGAACGCAGCGCGGGGATCGTGAACGGCTTTTGCATCGCCCTGCTGGCGCTGGCGGCCGCGGCTGTGGTGTTGCTACCGACCGGCCGCGCTGAATTATTCGGCGGCAGTTTGGTGGTCGACGATTATGCCCGTTTCCTCAAACTGTTAGCGCTCGCCGGCTCGGGCGGCGCGCTGATCCTGTCGCTCAACTGGCTGACCGTCGAGAAGCAGCAGAAATTCGAATATGGCGTGCTGTTTTTGCTCTCGACGCTCGGCATGCTGCTGCTGATTTCCGCCGCCGACCTGATCGCGCTCTATCTCGGGCTTGAGATGATGAGCCTGCCGCTTTACGTGGTGGCCGCCTCGAACCGCGACAATGTGCGTTCGACCGAAGCCGGCTTGAAATATTTCGTGCTGGGCGCGCTGTCGTCCGGCATGCTCCTGTACGGCGCGTCGCTGATTTACGGCTTCACTGGCACCGTCAATTTCGTCGGTATCGCCAAGGCAACCGGGCAGGGCACCAATCTCGGCCTGATCTTCGGCCTGGTGTTCCTGTTCGTCGGCTTCTGCTTCAAAATCTCGGCCGTGCCGTTCCACATGTGGACGCCCGACGTCTATGAGGGCGCGCCGACGCCGGTGACCGCCTTCTTCGCCGCCGCGCCGAAAGTCGCCGGCATCGCCATCTTCGTGCGCGCCACCGTGGTGGCGTTCCCCGGCATTACCCATGAGTGGCAGCAGATCGTGGTGTTCGTGTCGATTGCATCGATGGTGCTCGGCGCCTTCGCGGCCATCGGCCAGCGCAACATCAAGCGGCTGATGGCCTATTCCTCGATCGGCCACATGGGCTTCGCGCTGGTCGGGCTGGCCGCCGGAACGCCGGAAGGCGTGCAGGGTGTGTTGGTCTATATGTCGATCTACGTGGCTATGACGCTCGGCACCTTCGCAGTGATCCTGAGCATGCGACGCGACGGCATGTATGTGGAAAATATCGGTGATCTCGCCGGCCTCGCGCGCACCCATCCGACCATGGCCTTCTTCCTGGCCATGCTGCTGTTCTCGCTCGCCGGCATTCCGCCGCTCGCCGGCTTCTTCGCCAAGTTCTATGTGTTCCTCGCCGCCATCAAGGCCGGGCTCTATACGCTGGCGGTGATCGGCGTGCTGTCGAGCGTGGTGGGCGCATATTACTATCTGAACATCGTGAAAATGATGTATTTCGACGAGCCGGTGAAGGGCTTCGAACGCATGCCGGGGCTGCTGCGGCTGGTGCTGGGCGTGTCCGGTCTGACCGTGATGCTGTTTTTCGCCTATCCCGCCCCGATCCTGGACGCGGCGACGGTGGCGGCGAAATCTTTATTCTGACGCGCGATCCCGAAAATCGGGAAGCGGCTTTCGGTCAAGATCGCGTGTAACAAGATGAACCGCGAAGCCACGGGCCTGGCGGGGGTCCGGCACGAAGCTTATGAGGTTCTCGGCTCCACCAATGCCGAGGCGCTGGCGCGTGCGCGCGCCGGCGAACGCGGCCCGCTGTGGATCACGGCGCTCAGCCAGAGTGCGGGGCGCGGTCGGCGCGGGCGGACTTGGGTGTCCGAACCCGGCAACCTCTATGCCAGCCTGCTGCTGACCGATCCGGCGCCCGTCGAGCTTGCTCCGCAAATGTCCTTCGTTGCCGCGCTGGCAGTGCGCGATGCCATCGCGGTGGAGGCGCCGACGCTGGTGCCGGGGTTGACCTTCAAATGGCCGAATGACGTGCTGCTGGGGACTGAGAAAGTTGCCGGTATCCTGATCGAGGGCGAGGTAACCCGCGGCGAGCCGGCGACGGTCGTCATCGGCATCGGCGTCAATTGTGCCAGCCATCCCCGTGATGCGTCATTTCCCGCCACCGACCTGCGCGCGCATGGGAGCGAGACCACCCCGCAAAGCCTAATCGGGAAGCTGTCCGCCGCCATGCTCACACGAATCGCGCAATGGGACCGCGGTGACAGGTTCTCCGCCATCCGCCACGACTGGCTTGCCGCCTCACAGGCGATCGGGGAGACGGTCCGCGTCAGTGATCGGGCGAGCGAACGGACCGGCCGGTTCGCAGGGCTGGATGAGACCGGGCGACTGCTTCTGGATCTGTCCGACGGTACGCGCGAAGAGATTTCTGCGGGCGATGTGTTTCCCCTGACGTTGCGCGCAGGTCGCCATGACCCGCTGCCGCGAGGCTGACCGTGGCTGGACCCGCACAAGAACTGGTGTTCGCGCCGCTCGGCGGCGTTGGCGAGATCGGCATGAATCTGTCGATCTACGGGCTGGGCGATGAACGCCATCGCCAATGGCTGGCGGTCGATCTCGGCGTGTCGTTTGCCTCGGAAGAGCATCTGCCAGGCGTCGATCTGATCCTGCCCGACATACGCTATCTGGTGGAGGTGCGAAAAAACCTCGCCGGCTTGGTGCTCACCCACGCGCATGAGGATCATTACGGCGCGATTCTCGATCTCTGGCCGAAGCTGAAGGTTCCGATCTTTGCCACGCCGTTCACCGCCTCACTGCTGGCGGCCAAGCGCGCGAGCGAGCCGGGCGCGCCAGAAATCCCGGTCACCATCGTCCCGCTCGGCGACCGCTTCAAGGTCGGGCCGTTCGATGTCGAGCTGGTGTCGATGGCGCATTCGATTCCGGAATCGAACGCACTCATCATCCGCACGCCGGCCGGCGCGGTTTTGCATACCGGCGACTGGAAGATCGATCCGACCCCGATCCTGGGCGACGTCACCGACGAGAACAAGCTGCGCGCGCTTGGCGAAGAGGGGTGCCTCGCGATCGTCGGGGATTCGACCAATGCGGTGCGCGAGGGCCGCTCTCCTTCGGAACGGGACGTGGCGAAGACCATCGCCGAGCTGGTCAAAAACGCGCGCGGTCGCGTGGCGGTGACCACGTTCGCCTCCAACGTGGCGCGCCTTCGTTCGGTGATCGACGCCGCACGCGGCGCCGAGCGCGAGGTGGTGGTGGTCGGCCGCGCCATGGAGCGCGTTATCCAGGTCGCGCGCGAGACCGGATATTTGGAGGGCATACAAGACCTCCGTGGCGTCGACGCCTATGGTTATCTACCGCCCAACAAGGTGGTGGCGCTTTGCACCGGCAGCCAGGGCGAGCCGCGCGCGGCGCTCTCGCGCATCGCCGAAGACCAGCATCCGGACGTCACGCTGTCGCGCGGCGACACGGTGATTTTTTCTGCCCGCACTATTCCCGGCAACGAAAAAGCGGTCGGCCGCATTATCAACGGGCTGATCGACCAGGGCATTACGGTGATCACCGATCGCACGCATCTGGTGCATGTGTCGGGGCATCCGCGCCGCGCCGAGCTCGAAGAGCTGATCGGCTGGGTCCGGCCGAAGGTACTCATTCCCGTACACGGCGAGGCCCTGCATTTGTCCGAGCACGCCGCACTTGCTCGCCGCTGCGGCGTCAAGGAGGTCGTGCAGTGTCGCAATGGCGATCTGGTGCGGCTGGTGCCTTCCGCTGGGATCATTGACGAGGTGCCGTGCGGGCGGCTCTACAAAGACGGCGCGCTGCTGGTCGAGGCCGACGCGCGCACGGTCGCCGACCGCAAACGTCTGAGCTTTGCTGGCGTCGTGTCGGTGGCGCTTGCGATCACCGACAAGGGGGAACTGGTCACCGATCCGTCTCTCGACTTGATTGGCATTCCGGAACGCGACCGCGACGGCGGCCTCGTCTATGAGGTGGTGAACGACGCGGTGATCGAGACGATTCAATCGCTGCCGCGCGGACGCCGCCGCGATCCCGACGCGGTGGCCGAGGCTGTCCGCCGCGCGGTGCGCGCTGCCGTTGCCGAACGGTGGGGCAAAAAGCCCATGTGCCATGTGCACGTCTTGACGGTATGATCGCTACAGCCGGAGTTGTGCGAGGAAATTCATGATCGGTCGTCTCAATCACGTCGCCGTCGCGGTGCGCGACATCGCCAAGGCGACAGCGGTCTATCGCGACACTTTGGGTGCCGAAGTCTCCGCCAAGGTGGCGCAGCCGGCGCACGGCGTCTCCACCGTGTTCATCAATTTGCCCAATACCAAGATCGAGCTGCTGGAGCCGCTCGGCGAGAATTCTCCGATCGCCAAGTTTCTCGAGCGTAATCCCGACGGCGGCATCCACCATGTTTGCTATGAGGTGCCCGATATCCGCGCCGCCCGCGACGCCTTGAAGGCGCAAGGTGCGCGCGTGCTGGGCGACGGCGAACCGAGGATCGGCGCCCACGGCAAGCCGGTGCTGTTCCTGCATCCGAAGGATTTCTGCGGCACTTTGGTCGAGCTGGAGCAGGCGTAGCCGCCAATGAGCATAGCCACTGTCATCGCGATCTATTTCATCATCTGGTGGGTGGTGCTGTTCGCCATATTGCCGTGGGGCGTGCGCAGCCAAGAGGAGAGCGGGGAGGTGGCGCCGGGCACCGATCCGGGCGCGCCGGCGGCGCATCGCGTCTGGCGCAAGCTGCTCTGGACCACCCTGACCGCCGGCGTGGTGTTCGGCATTCTCACGACGCTCTACAAGACGGGCCTGATCCCGTTCGAGTTCCTCAAGCAGATTTCCAAGCCGCCGCATTACTGAGACGGAAGGTCAACCGCACGCGCGCAAAAAAAGAGCAGGGCACGAAGCCCTGCTCATCGCTTTTTAGAAGCCCTCATCCCCGCTTTTTTTCGCGTTATGCTCGAGGCGGCGGCGTTTCCGCGCCAAGGACTTGCTTCCCTCCCAAGACTTGGACCGCAACTTGGGCCCGGCTTAGCGAACCGAACTCTCAACCTTACGGTGCGCGGACGCTAACTGATCGTGGCCTCGCTGTCACCACGATTCCGTCAGCGGTCGAACAAGATTGGGGCGTCGAACCCGCATAGTTCTTGCCTATATGACTTGGTCCTTAGTTATGAGTCGTGACTGGGAATTCGCGCAGACAGATGCCGGTGTATCTAATCGCCAATGTCCGCAGGTGAATTTAGGCTCGGACTGGCGGTGACAGCGTCGCGCAACTCATACTATTTCGGGAAAAGACATTATATCTCGCGTAAAGATCGTATATGGATGCGGCGGTGCAACAGGCCGCCTTGTCTTTTCTCGGCCGATCCGCTTTCACTCGGCCCCCGACCGCCCTCCAATCCGAGCCGCCCGCAATGCGCCTGTCCCGCTTCTTCCTGCCAATTTCACGTGAAACACCGAAAGAGGCGGAGATCGTCTCGCACCGGCTGATGCTGCGCGCCGGCATGATGCGGCAGGAGGCGGCCGGCATCTATGCCTTCCTGCCGCTCGGGTTCCGCGTCCTGCAGAAGATTTGCCAGATCGTGCGCGAGGAGCAGAACCGCTCCGGTGCCATCGAACTGCTGATGCCGACCATCCAGTCGGCCGATCTGTGGCGCGAGAGCGGGCGCTACGAGGCCTACGGCAAGGAGATGCTGCGCATTGCGGACCGGCACGAGCGGGAGATGCTGTACGGGCCGACCAACGAGGAGATGATCACCGAGATCTTCCGCGCCTATGTGCGCTCGTACAAGGATCTTCCGCTCAACCTCTACCACATCCAGTGGAAGTTCCGCGACGAGGTGCGTCCGCGCTTCGGGCTGATGCGCGGCCGCGAATTCCTGATGAAGGATGCCTATTCATTCGATGTCGATCAGGCCGGCGCCCAACATTCCTACAACAAGATGTTCGTGGCTTACTTGCGCACCTTTGCGCGCATGGGGCTGAAATCGATCCCGATGCGCGCTGAGTCCGGGCCGATCGGCGGCAATCTATCCCACGAATTTATCATCCTGGCCTCGACCGGCGAGTCGGAAGTATTTTGCCATAAGGACTATCTCGATCTCGCCGTGCCGCCGGCGGACATGAATTTCGACGACATCACCGGCTTGCAGGCGATCGTGGACAAGTGGACGTCGCAATATGCCGCTACCTCCGACATGCACGACGCTGTGGCCTACGCCAAGGTGCCGGCCGACAAACAGGTATCGGCGCGCGGCATCGAGGTCGGACACATTTTCTATTTCGGCACCAAATATTCCGAACCGATGAAGGCGGTGGTGGCGACCGGCGAGGGCGGCGAGGTGCCGGTGCATATGGGGTCCTACGGCATCGGGCCGAGCCGTCTGGTCGCCGCCATCATCGAGGCCTCGCATGACGAGGCCGGCATTGTCTGGCCGGAGCCGGTGGCGCCGTTCAAAGTCGCAATCCTCAATCTCAAGCAGGGCGCCGCCGACACCGACGCCGCCTGCGAGCAACTTTATCGCGACCTCACCGCCAAGGGCGTCGACGTTCTTTATGACGACCGCGACGAGCGCGCCGGGGGCAAGTTCGCCACCGCCGACCTGATCGGTATCCCCTGGCAGGTGCAAATCGGGCCGCGCGGGCTGGCCGAGGGCAAGGTCGAGGTGAAAAAGCGCGCCGGTGGGACGCGCGAGATGATGAGTCCTGCGGCTGCATTGGATTTGCTGTCGCGCTGAATCTTTCCCTCCCCCGCGAAACGCGGGGAGGGTCGATTAGCGTCGCAAAATCGACGCTAATCGGGGTGGGGCGCTTCATTGCGATAATCAAACTTCTTGCCCCCACACCTAACCCCTCCCCGCCACTCGCAAGAGCTCGCGGGGGGAGGGGAATGACGCGTCCAATAATTCCTGTGTGCTGCCAAGGACTTTGGCCGTCATCCGTGGCATGAATCCGCCCGAATCGTGTGAAGATTCAAGGGCGGGAACCAAACCTTTCATGACCGAGCCCAACGGGACGCGGCCCTTCTCCCCGTTCGAGTGGATGCTGTCGCTGCGCTACTTGCGGGCGCGGCGCAAGGAAGGATTCATCTCGGTGATCGCCGGGTTCTCCTTCCTCGGCATCATGCTAGGCGTCGCCACCCTTATCATCGTGATGGCGGTGATGAACGGCTTCCGCCATGAATTGCTCGACAAGATTCTCGGCCTCAATGGCCATCTGCTAATCCAGCCGCTAGAAAAGCCGCTCACCGACTGGGAAGAGGTCGCTGCGCGCATCGCTGGCGTCAAAGGCATTCGGCTGGCGGCGCCGATCGTCGAAGGCCAGGCGCTGGCGTCCTCGCCGTTTAACGCTGGCGGCGTGCTGATCCGCGGTATTCGCCTCGCCGATCTCGAGAAGCTTCCCTCGGTCGCCAAAAACATCAAGCAGGGCACGCTTGCCGGCTTCGACGAAGGGCAGGGCGTGGCGATCGGACGACGGCTCGCCGACCAGCTTTCGCTGCGCTCGGGCGACAACATTACACTGGTGGCGCCGCGCGGCGCGGTGACGCCGATGGGCACCACACCGCGCATCAAGGTCTATAAGATCGCAGCGGTATTCGAAATCGGCATGTCGGAATACGATTCAGCCTTCGTGTTCATGCCGCTGAAGGAAGCGCAGGCCTATTTCAACCGCGCCGGCGACGTCACTGCCATCGAGGTTTATACCGACAGTCCAGACCGCGTCGACCGCTTCCGCAAACCGGTGACCGATGCCGCGCAGCGGCCGATCTTCATGATCGACTGGCGCCAGCGCAACGCCACCTTCTTCAACGCGCTGCAGGTCGAGCGCAACGTGATGTTCCTGATCCTGACGCTGATCGTCCTGGTGGCCGCGCTCAACATCGTGTCGGGCCTGATCATGCTGGTGAAGGACAAGGGCCAGGACATCGCCATCCTGCGCACCATGGGCGCGACCCAAGGCGCGATCATGCGCGTGTTCCTGATCACCGGCGCCTCAATCGGCGTGGTCGGCACCATCGTCGGCTTCCTGCTCGGCGTGGTGGTCTGCCTGAATATCGAGACCATCCGCCAGTTCCTGTCCTGGCTCACCAATACCGAGCTGTTCTCGCCCGAACTCTATTTCCTGTCGCATTTGCCGGCCGATATGGATACGGCCGAAACCAGCGCGGTGGTGGTGATGGCGCTGGTGCTGTCGTTCCTGGCCACGCTCTATCCGTCCTGGCGTGCGGCGCGCCTCGATCCGGTGGAGGCGCTGCGCTATGAGTGAGCCCGTGGTCGATATGACCGTCGAGGTCGCGCAGGACCCGGACCAGGAAATCCCCATTTTGTTCCTGCATAAGGTCGAGCGCACCTACCGGCAGGGCGAGGAGGCGCTGCATATCCTCAACGGCGCCGAGCTTGCAATCTGGCCGGGCCAATCGGTGGCGCTGGTGGCGCCCTCGGGCGCCGGCAAGTCGACGCTGCTGCATATCGCCGGTCTGCTCGAGCATCCCGACCACGGCGACGTCTATATCGACGGGCGCGCCACCGCGATCCTGCCCGATCACGAGCGCACCCGCATCCGCCGCAACGAGATCGGCTTCGTCTACCAGTCGCACCATCTGCTGCCGGAATTCACCGCGCTGGAAAACGTGCTGCTGCCGCAAATGATCCGCGGACTTACGCGCGGTGAGGCGAAGAAGCGCGCGGTCGAATTGCTCGGCTATCTCGGTTTGCAAAACCGGCTCACCCACCGGCCGGCGGAACTCTCCGGCGGCGAGCAGCAGCGTGTCGCCATTGCCCGCGCGGTCGCAAATGCTCCAAGGATTTTGCTGGCCGACGAGCCGACCGGAAATCTCGACCTGCACACCGCCGATCACGTGTTCGCGGCCTTGACGCAGTTGGTGCGCGCCTCCGGTCTCGCCACCATCATCGCCACCCACAACATGGAGTTGGCCTCCCGCATGGACCGGCGGGTGACGTTGCGCGAGGGGCTGGTGGTGGAAATGGAGTGAATATAAGCGCATTCGAGGGCGGTAGTTTCGAGCGCCGAAGCGACTTTAAGAAAACAGCATAACTATCTATTTTAAAACAGTATTCAAGCTTGTCTCTCGGCCTAAGATTGGCCGACGCCATTCCAGTTTATGCATTTGGATGACTAGTTTTTATAACGGTTCTTTATGGTGCGCAGCACCATACATTCGACGCCAAAACTAAAGCCATCCACCACCATTTCGGAAATCAACCGAAGAGAGGCTCGCGTCATGTCATTGCAAGACGAGATCACCAAAGCGATCGGCGCCCACGGAGTCTGGAAAATGCGGCTGCGCACGGCCATCGACACCGGCAAGGCCGATGCCAACGCGGCCGATGTTGCCAAGGACAATGCCTGCGCGTTCGGGCAATGGCTTTACGGCCCCGCGATTCCGGCCGCTGCCCGCACCAGCGCCGATTATGTCGCCGTGCGCAAGCTGCACGCCGAGTTCCATCAATGCGCGGCCAAGGTGATCGAGTGCGTGTGCCATGGCCACAAAGATCAAGCGCATGCCTTGATGGAGGGCGACTACCACAAGGTGTCCGGCGCTCTGACTTCGGCGATGATGAAGTGGAAGGCCGCCGCGCACTAGGGCGGCGTTTGCCCGCAGCGGCCAACCAAAGCCCGTGCGTTCATCGCATAACCGGTGAAATGCGGATGCTTGACAAAAGAACGTAACATGAACTATGTTCTCTTTCCGTTCCGGGGAGAGAGCCATGTTCAAAGCCGTGATCCAAGAAGCCGCTGCGCTGACGTCGCTTGCGCTGTTCGTGGGCATGATCGCCATCTGGTCGCAGGTGTTCAGTAACCTCTAGTCATTCCGGGGCGCGAGCGAGCGAGCGACCCAGAATCGATACTCCGCAGCACTGGGAATATGGATTCCGTGTTCGCGGCCTTCGGCCGCGCTCCGGAATGACCGCGGGGAGACGCGCGTCCTCAGGATGACGGGGAAAGATTGGGCCGCCCGTATTGGGGCGGTGGACTCAGGCGCTCGCCATCCCCACTCTGGGTGCCACGAAGGAATCACCCGTGGCCGCTCTCGACTTCGTGCATTTGCACGTGCACTCGAACTATTCGCTGCTGGAAGGCGCGATTCCGCTGGCGCGCCTGGCCGATCTCGCCAAGGCCGACAAGCAGGCCGCGTTCGCGCTCACCGACACCGACAACATGTTCGGTGTGCTGGAATTCTCCGAAAAACTCTCGGGTGCCGGCATCCAGCCGATCGTCGGCTGCGCGCTCGCCGTCGATTTCGGGGATACCGACCATGGTGCCCGCAACGCCAATGCGCCGGCCCCGTGCGAGCGCATTGTGCTGCTGGCCGCGCGCGATGTCGGCTATCGCAGCCTGATGCGGCTGTCCTCGCGCGCCTTCCTCGACACGCCGCCAAACGAGCCGCCGCGGCTCAAGCTCGAATGGCTGGAAGGCGAGACCGCAGGGATCATCGCGCTGACCGGCGGGCCCGGCGGGCCGCTCGATGGCGCGATCGCGGCGGGCCAGAGCCATCTCGCCACCACACGGCTCGACGCGCTGCATCGCCTGTTCGGCGATCGGCTCTACGTGGAATTGCAGCGCCACGGCACGGCCCAAGAACGCATGGCCGAGCCGGTGCTGATCGATCTCGCCTATGGCAAGGGCCTTCCGCTGGTCGCCACCAACGAGCCCTATTTTGCCACCGCCGCCGACCACGAAGCGCATGATGCGCTGATCTGCATTGCGGAAGGGCGGCTGCTGGCCGAAACCGATCGCCGCCAAGTCAATGCCGAGCATCGCTTCAAGAGCCGCGCCGAAATGGTCGCGCTGTTTTCCGATCTGCCGGAAGCGATTGCTTCCACCGTCGAGATCGCCGAGCGCTGCGCCTTCCGCCCGCACACCCACCAGCCGATCCTGCCGCGCTTTTCGGTCGGCGACAGCGACGAGGCGAGCGAATTGCGCAAGCGCGCCGAGGCTGGCCTCGCGCGCCGGCTCGCCAGCGCCGGCGTCGCACCCGGTCACAGCGAAGCTGAATACCGCGAGCGGCTCGAATTCGAGCTGGGCGTCATCGCCGGTATGAAATATCCCGGCTACTTCCTGATCGTCGCCGATTTCATCCAATGGGCAAAAGCGAAAGGCATTCCGGTCGGCCCCGGCCGCGGCTCCGGTGCCGGCTCGCTCGTTTCATACGCGCTCACCATCACCGACCTCGATCCGATCCGCTTCGGGCTCTTGTTCGAGCGCTTTCTGAACCCTGAGCGCGTGTCGATGCCGGACTTCGACATCGACTTCTGCCAGGACCGCCGCGACGAGGTGATCCGCTACGTGCAGGAGCGCTACGGCCGCGACCAGGTGGCGCAGATCATCACCTTCGGCACCTTGCAGGCGCGCGGCGTGCTGCGCGACGTCGGCCGCGTGCTGCAAATGCCCTATGGGCAGGTGGACAAACTTTGCAAGCTGGTGCCGCAGAACCCGACCGCTCCGGTCACGCTCGCGCAAGCCATCGAGGGCGAGCCGAAACTACAGGCCGAGCGCGACAGCGATCCGCTGGTCAAGCGCGCCTTCGACATCGCCAAGAAACTGGAGGGCCT
The DNA here is from genome assembly GCA_963770985.1 of uncultured Alphaproteobacteria bacterium. GTDB lineage: Bacteria > Pseudomonadota > Alphaproteobacteria > Rhizobiales > Xanthobacteraceae > Pseudolabrys. Next base: position 11,373 of record CAVYRR010000002.1, read on the forward strand.
GACCCGCCACGCCTCGACCCACGCCGCCGGCATCGTGATCGGCGACCGCGCGCTGTCGGAATTGGTGCCGCTCTATCGCGATCCGAAATCCGACATGCCGGTGACCCAGTTCAACATGAAATGGGTAGAGCAGGCGGGGCTGGTGAAATTCGACTTCCTCGGCCTCAAGACCCTTACCGTGTTGCAGACCGCGGTCGCGCTGGTGAAACGGCGCGGCATCGAGATCGATCTCACGCACCTGCCGCTTGACGACAAGAAAACCTACGACCTGCTGGCGCGCGCGGAAGCGGTCGGCGTGTTCCAACTGGAAAGCGCGGGCATGCGGCGCGCGCTGCTCGACATGCGGCCCGACCGCTTCGAGGACATCATCGCGCTGGTCGCGCTCTATCGCCCCGGGCCGATGGCGAACATCCCGACTTATTGCGCGCGCAAACACGATATGGAGAAGCCGGACTACATCCACCCCAAGCTCGAATCCGTCCTGAAGGAGACCTTCGGCGTCATCGTCTATCAGGAACAGGTGATGCAGGCCGCGCAGATCCTCGCGGGCTATACGCTCGGCCAGGCCGATCTGTTGCGCCGCGCCATGGGCAAGAAGATCAGGAAGGAGATGCAGGCGCAGCGCGCCATCTTTGTCGAGGGCGCGATCAAGAACGGCATCGAACGCTACCAGGCCGACTCTATCTTCGATCTGCTCGAGCGTTTCGCCGAATACGGCTTCAACAAGAGCCACGCCGCGGCCTACGCGCTGGTCGCCTACCAGACCGCCTACATGAAGGCGAACTACCCGGTCGAATTTCTGGCGGCGTCGATGACGCTCGATTTGGGCAATACCGACAAGCTCGCCGAATTCCGCGCCGAGGCCGAACGCCTCGGCATCAAGGTCGATCCGCCCTCGATCAACCGCTCGCACGTGGCGTTCGAAGTCGACGGCAACACCATCATCTACGCACTTGCCGCGCTCAAAGGCGTCGGCCGGCAGGCGGTGGAAGCGATCGTCGAAGCGCGCGAATCCGGAAAATTCGCCGATCTCGCCGACTTCGCCGACCGCATCAATCCGCGCGCCGTCAACAAGCGCGTGCTGGAAAGTCTGGCACAAGCCGGCGCCTTCGACGAATTCGAGCAAAACCGCGCGCGCGTTTTCCCCGCGATGGATGCCGTGCTCGCGCGCGCCCAGCGCGCGCACGATTCAGCCAGCATCGGGCAGAACGAATTGTTCGGCGGCGGGGGGCAGCGCGAGCCGATTGCCTTGCCCAATGCCGAGCCGTGGCTGCCAGCCGAGCGGCTGCGGCGCGAATACGAGGCGGTCGGTTTTTTCCTCTCTGGCCATCCGCTCGACGACTACGCTGCCGTGCTGAAGAAATTGCGCGTGCAGTCCTGGGCCGATTTCTCGCGCGCGGTGAAAAACGGCGCAACCGCCGGGCGCGTTGCCGGCACCGTGGTGGCGCGGCAGGAGCGGCGCACGCGCACGGGGAGCAAGATGGGCATCATCGGGCTGTCCGACCCGACCGGCCACTACGAGGGGGTGATCTTCTCGGAAGGCTTGGCCGAGCATCGCGACCTGCTCGAGCCGGGCACCGCGGTGCTGCTGTTCCTGTCGGCGGAAGTGCAGGGCGACGACGTGCGCGCGCGCATCCAGTCGGTCGAGCCGCTCGATGAAGCCGCCGCCAATCTGGCCAAGGGCCTGCGCGTGTTCCTGCGCAACGAGGCGCCGATCGAGGCGGTGGCCAAGCGGCTGGAGCCGATGCCTCGATCCGCCGCCAATGGCGACGGCGAAGTGAGCATGGTTCTGATGCTGGCCGCCGGCACCGAGGTTGAGGTGAAGCTGCCCGGCCGCTTCAAGGTCTCGCCGCAGATCGCCGGCGCCATCAAGGCGGTGCCCGGCGTGGTGCAGGTGGAGGCGGTCTGATTGTCGCTCGTTTCCGCATGGCGACGTCGCGCCGGCATTGAGGGGCTGTTCGTCGCCGACTGGGCCGGCTCGCTCGCCCTCATTTTCGTTTTCTTTGTCGCGCTGTTCTTTGCCTTCGGCTTCTGGTGGCCTTATTGGCGCGCGGCCGATATGGACACCTGGATGGTCTACGAGGCCTTCCTGCTCGACGATGGCCTGCAGCAGACTTATTTCGCGCATCCGGGCTTTCTGACCATTCTGCTGCTCAGTTTCTGGTTCAAGCTGCTGCACGCCGGCGGCATGCTCCCGGCGCACGCACTGTCCGAACTTCCGCCGGTTTCGGATGTCGCCGGCTCGGCGGCGGCCTGGCTGCGCGCGACGCAAGCCGCGCGGCTGCTGTCGCTGGTCTACGCAATTGTTTTTGTCGCAGGCTTTGCGGTCCTCCTGAAGCGCTGGCTGAAGGATTGGCGCGTCGCCGTGCTGGCGACCTTCGCGCTGGCTTTTTCCGGCGGCCTCATGATGGAAGCGCGCATTGTGCGCACCGAGCTGCTCGCCGCGGCCTTCGCCTACAGCGCCTTGCTGATCCTGCTGCTCGCCGCGCGCCGCACGGATGGCTGGCGCGTGATCCTGGTCGGCATCGCGTCGCTGCTGGCCATGCTCGCGATGCTGAACAAGATCCAGATCATCTTTCCGCTGCTGACGTTTCCGCCGATCGTCTTTGCGTTTACGGAAGTCGCGCAGGAAGAGCCGCGCAAGCGCCAGTGGTTGCTGCTCGTGGCCTCGGTCATCGCTGCCGTTATGCTTGCCGTCATAGCCGCGCCGATCGTCAAGGCCGGCTTGGCCGATCCGGCGGCTGTGGCGCGACGCACCACGTTGTTCGGCACCGGTCTTCCGCTCTATCAGACGGCCATCGCGACCTGGATGCTGCTGTGGCTCGCAGCCTTTGCGCGCCGGTTTAACATCGGCGCGATCGAGAGCCTCGCCGCCGTCGCCGCGCTGGTCGCCGGCGCGGCGCTCGGCCTGCTGGCTTTGCGCCTCCGCTTCGATAGCGGCAATGCCGTCGTCGTGATGAATCCGTTCGAGCAGTTGCTCGGGTTCGCCGTGCTGAGCGATCCGCGCCTGGGCGAAGCCCCGTTCGGTGCGCCGATGCTGCAGTCGCTTCTGTCGGGCGCTCTGCTGGTGCTCGCGCGGCAGACTTTCGTCCTGAGCTCGTCGTCGCGTCCGACGATTTTTCTGGAGTGGGCGGTGTTTGCCATGATGCTGTTCGCCTGGCGGCGCGGCGAACGCAGAACCGTTCTGCAAGCCGCGCTGCTGCTCGCCGCAAGTTGGGCGATCGATTTGGCCGGGACGCTGCGCGGCCTGAAAGGCGAATATTACATCCTCGCCGATCCGCTCGTCATTCTGGCGGCGGCTTGGCTTTTGGTGCGCGTGCCGGCCTTGCAGACGCATCGCTTAAGTTTCCCCGTCGGCGCGGCGCTGATCGTGGTCACGGTCGCCGTCGGTCTGGCGGAACCGGTCAAACACACGTTCAAACGCGACATACCGGTCGAACTCTGCACGCCGCACTTTGCGCGCACCGAGCGGATCGAGCATTTCTCGTTTTGTCCGCCGTGACGGCCACATGTCGCCGCGCTAACATGCCGGCGCCGGGGAGGGTGCCCGTCATGCCGTCACGCCGCGACGTTCTCAAAGCCGCCGCCGCACTTCCGCTCGTTTATGCCGCGCCCGCGCGTGCCGCGGCCCCGCCGCCTGAAACGATCACGCCCGCATTGATCGAAGCCGCAAAAAAGGAAGGCCAGGTGGTCTGGTACACCTCGGCCGATCTGCATCTGGCGCAACTGGTGGGCCAAGCCTTCGAGCGGAAATTCCCCGGCGTCGCGGTGCGGGTCGAGCGCGGCGGCGCCGAACGCATCTACACCCGCGTCGGCCAGGAATATGCCAGCGGCATTCACGCGGTCGATGCCGTCAATACCGGCGACGCCGCGCAATTCCTGGCCTGGAAGCGGCAAAAGTTTTTCGCGCCCTACGTGCCCGAGGACGTCGCCAAACACATTCCGCCCGCCCATCGCGATCCGGACGGTCTGTTCGCGACGCTGCGTTCGACGCTGTGTGTGATCGCCTACAATACCGAATTGGTGAAGCGCGAAGAGGCGCCGAAAAGTTTTGCCGATCTGCTCGATCCGAAATGGAAAGGCAAGATCGTCAAAGCGCATCCGAGCTACAGCGGCACCATCATTACCTCGACCTATCAAATGGTGCGCGAACTGGGCTGGCCGTATTTAGAAAAACTGGCGCAGCAAAACGTGTTGCAGGTGCAGTCGGCTACCGACACACCAAAGAAAATCGCGATCGGCGAGCGCGCCGTGATGGCCGACGGCAACGAATACAACATTTTTGTTCTCAAGGAGGCCGGCCGACCTGTTGAACCGGTCTATGCGGTCGAGGGCTCGCCCTTCATCGTAATGCCGTCGGCGGTCTTTGCCGCCGCGCCGCACCCGAACGCCGCCCGCCTGTTCCAGAGCTATCTCTTCTCGGTCGAGGGCCAGCAGGTATTCGTCAATATCGGCGCGTTGCGCTCCCTGCACGCGCTGGTCAAGGACAAGCCGGGCCGCATACCGCTCTCGGCCATCAAAGTCTGGAAGGACGATCCGGCCGCGGCTGAGAAGCAGAGCGATGAGATCAAGCGCCGCTATTCGCAATATTTCCACGTCTGAGCGCCGGCCGTCTTAGCCGGCGTTCGGTACAACGACGTCAAACACCAGGCCGAAGATGGTCATGCCGACGGCAACCGCTGCGATCGGCAGTAGAATTTGCATCGCCGCCTCGCGGCCGCTGAGCGCGCCGGTCCAAGTCGCAAAACTTTGCGAGGCCCATGCGTCAAACGATTCCACCGGCTCGCGTGTTTCCTCCGGCGGGGCGTTATGTTGCCACGACTTCCAGATCAGAACTGGGATCGACACGACAATCAAAAAGAACAATGTGATCATCGCCAGCGTCAGACCGGTATAGGCGCCGCGATTGAAAAAGATCCAGACTGACAGCACGAGCCAGACCGTCAGCGCGATTATGCTGCGATAGACGAGCGGGTGCAGGCCGTCACGAATCGACTGTTTATGACGGGCCGGATGAGCATCGGTGGTCATGGCGTCCTCCTGGTTGTTGTCGCTCCAGGTAAATGCGGCCGAAACGGTCGCCATGCTGGCTATGATCCGATAACGCGCAGCGATGCCGGTGGTTCAAAGGGTGCAACGGGCGCCCTTACCTCATTAGGGCCGAGCAACCGCCTTGCATCCCCAAAAGGCCAACTATATAAGCCCCCCATCACTCACGCGGACCTTTGGCTTTAGGCCCCGACAATGGGTCAAAAAGGCCGTCCGGTGGCCCCTTTCGGGGGCCCACACAGGACCGCGGCGGATCAACCGGAGAAGATTATGGCGCTTCCTGACTTCAGCATGCGCCAGCTTTTGGAAGCTGGCGTGCATTTTGGCCATCAGGCCCACCGTTGGAACCCGAAGATGGGTAGTTACATCTTCGGCACCCGCAACAATATTCACATCATCGATCTCGCCCAAAGCGTGCCGATGCTGCATCGGGCGCTGCAGGCGGTGAGCGATACCGCGGCCAAAGGCGGCCGCATCCTGTTCGTCGGCACCAAGCGGCAGGCGCAAGACGCCATCGCAGCGGCGGCCAAACAGTCGGCGCAGTACTACGTCAATTCGCGCTGGCTCGGCGGCACGCTGACCAACTGGAAAACGATTTCCGGCTCGATCTCGCGCCTGCGCAAGCTCGACGAGATGCTCAATTCCGGCGAGGCCGGCGGCTACACCAAGAAAGAGCGCCTTACCATGCAGCGCGAGCGCGACAAGCTCGACCGCTCGCTCGGCGGCATCAAGGACATGGGTGGCGTGCCCGACCTCTTGTTCGTGATCGACACCAACAAGGAAGACATCGCCATCAAGGAAGCGCGCCGGCTCAATATTCCGGTCGCGGCCATCGTCGATACAAATTCCGATCCGGCCGGCATCACCTATGTGATCCCCGGCAATGATGACGCCAGCCGCGCGGTCTCGCTCTATTGCGACCTGGTGGCGAAAGCCGCGATCGATGGAATTTCGCGCGCGCAAGGCGAGGCGGGTATCGACATCGGCGCGGCGGAAAAGCCGATCGTGGAGCCGGTGCCGACGGCACCTGCGCTCGCCGATCTCGGCTTCGAACAACTGCCTGGGCCGCGCGGCGTCGCCGACGACCTCAAGAAGCTGCCCGGCATTTCGCCGGCGATCGAAAAGCAGCTCAACGATCTCGGCATCTTCCACTACACGCAGATCGCCGAACTTTCGCCCACCGCCGCACACAATGTCGGTGAAGAGGTCGGATTGCCCGGCCGCGTCGATGGCTGGATTGCGAAGGCCAAAGAACTGACCGCGGAGTAACGTCGAGATGGCGAATATCACGGCCCAGATGGTCAAGGAGCTGCGCGAATCGACCGGCGCCGGCATGATGGATTGCAAGGCCGCGCTCACCGAGAGCAATGGCGAGATGCAGGCGGCGCAGGACTGGCTGCGCAAGAAGGGACTCTCGAAAGCCGCCAAGAAGGCCGGCCGCGTCGCGGCGGAAGGTCTGATCGGCGTTCTGGTGCAAGGCACCAAGGGCGTCGTGGTCGAAGTCAATTCGGAAACCGACTTCGTCGCGCGCAACGATCTGTTTCAGGGCCTGGTGAAGATGATCGCCGGGGTGGCGCTCAGCGCCGGCACCGACGTTGAAAAAATAAACGTCGCCAAGGTCGGCTCGATCACGGTGGCCGACGCCATCGCCGACACGATTGCGAAAATCGGCGAGAACATGACGCTGCGCCGCGCCACCTCGTTGTCGGTGAAACAGGGCGCCGTCGGTTCCTATGTGCACAGTTCGGTGGTCGACGGGCTCGGCAAGATCGGCGTGCTGGTCGGGCTCGAATCTTCCGGCAAGACGGACGAACTGGTAAGCCTCGGCCGCATGGTCGCCATGCACGTCGCCGCTTCCAACCCGCAGGCAATCGAGGCTTCCGGTCTCGACCCCGCCGTGGTGGCGCGCGAGAAGGACGTGCTGGCTGACAAGTTTAAACAGCAGGGCAAACCGGCTAACGTGATCGAGAAGATCATCGAGTCGGGCTTGAAGACCTATTACAAAGAAGTTTGCCTGCTCGAACAGGCTTACGTCCACGATGACAAGAAAACCGTCGCGCAGGCTTTGAAGGAAGCTGAAGGCAAAGTGGGCGGCGCAATCAAGATTACCGGGTTCGTGCGCTACGCGCTCGGCGAGGGCATTGAGAAGCGGGAAAGCGATTTCGCCGCGGAAGTCGCGGCCGCCGCCGGTCAAAGCTAAAATCTTCGTTCGATCCCATGGAGGATCGTCAGGATGACTGATCCGCTCTACCGTCGCGTCATCGTTAAATTGTCCGGCGAGGCGCTCACCGGCGCCAAGGGATACGGCATCGATCAGGCGACGGTCGAAAAGCTGGCCGCCGATCTGGCGGCGACGGCGGCGCTCGGCGTCGAACTTGGCGTCGTGGTCGGCGGCGGCAATATTTTCCGCGGCGGCGAAATGTCCGAGCGCGGCGTGCCGCGCCCGGTCGGCGACACCATGGGCATGCTGGCGACGGTGATGAATTGCCTGGTGCTGGAAGCGGCGGTCGAGCGCGCCGGGCGCGAAGCGCGCACGCTGTCGGCGCTCGCCATGCCCTCGGTGTGCGAGACCTATAACCGCAAGCGCGCGATGAAAAATCTCGGCAAGGGTCGCATCGTCTTGCTGGCCGCCGGGACGGGCAACCCGTTCTTCACTACCGATACCACGGCGGTGCTGCGCGCCGCGGAACTCGAGGCAGAGGCGGTGCTCAAGGCCACCAATGTGGATGGAGTCTATACTGCCGACCCCAAGAAAGACCCGAAAGCCAAACGCTACGACAAGCTCGGCCACCAGGAGGCAATCGAGAAGGACTTGAGGGTGATGGATTCCACCGCCTTCGCGCTTGCCCGGGAAAACCACATGCCTATCATCGTGTTCTCAATCGCCGATAGGGGCGCCATCGAGGCCGTTCTGCGCGGCAAGGGTCGCTCGACCGTGATCGGCTAGGCCGGCCCACATTCACAAGGGAGCGGCGTCGTGTTCGGGGGATCGCCATGACAAGCGCAACGCACGACATCAATGAAATCAAGCGCCGCATGCAGGGCGCCAGCACCGTATTGAAGACGGAATTATCCGGCCTGCGCACCGGCAGGGCTTCCGCCCATATGCTCGATCCGGTCATGGTCGACGCCTACGGTGCGCAGATGCCGCTCAATCAGGTCGCCAGCGTCACCGTGCCGGAGCCGCGCCTGATCGCGGTTAATGTCTGGGACCGCTCGCTGGTGCACGCCGTGGAAAAGGCGATCATCAATTCTAATCTGGGACTGTCGCCGGCGACCGAAGGTCAGGTGCTGCGGCTGCGTATCCCCGAACTCAATGAGGAGCGGCGCAAGGAATTGGTCAAGATCGCGCATAAATATGCCGAGACCGCGCGCGTGGCGGTGCGCCACGTGCGACGCGATGCTATGGACGTGATCAAGAAGCTCGAGAAGGATCACAAGATCAGCAAAGACGATCACGACCGCTTTTCCGGTGATATCCAGAAAGCGACCGATTCTCGGGATAACCGAGATCGACCATATGCTTGCGGCGAAGGAAAAGGAGATCCTCACCGTCTAGGCGAGCGTGGTCGCGGAAAAGCCTACCCTGGGCATGATGGGGGCTGGCAACCGGTTTTCGGACAAGATCATGCCCGAGGATAATGTTAGGTCAGGATCCTGATTCAACTGGAAGCGATACGGCTCAAACCCATGCCCGAGGCCGAAGTCCCGAATAGCGCAGCGCCACCGTTGGAGCGGGCGCCGCGTCACGTCGCCATCATTATGGATGGCAACGGCCGCTGGGCGGCGGCGCGCGGACTGCCGCGCGGCGAGGGGCACCGGCGCGGTGTCGAAGCGCTGCGGCGGACGATCCGCGCCGCCGGCGAGATCGGCATCAAATTCATCACCATCTTTTCCTTCAGCGCGGAAAACTGGTCGCGGCCAGCCAACGAAGTCGGCGAACTGATGGGTCTGCTGCGCCGCTTCATACGAAACGATCTCGCCGAGCTGCACCGCAGCGGCGTGCGCGTGCGCGTGATCGGCGAGCGCGTCGGACTCGATCCGGATATCGGCCGTCTGTTGGTCGAGGCGGAAGAGCTCACCAAGAACAACGATGGCCTTACTTTGGTGGTGGCCTTCAATTACGGCGCGCGTCAGGAAATCACGCGTGCGGCCCAGCGCATCGCCGCGGAGGTGGCCGAAGGCCGTACCGAACTGGCAGACATCACCATGGAGACCGTCGCCGCTTTTCTCGACGCACCGGATATTCCCGATCCCGATCTCATCATCCGCACCAGCGGAGAACAGCGGCTGTCGAATTTCCTGCTCTGGCAGTCGGCCTATAGCGAGTTGGTGTTCGTGCCGACCTATTGGCCTGATTTCGACCGTGCCGCGCTCGAGGCGGCCATCCGCGAATATCAGCAGCGCGAGCGCCGGTTCGGCGGCCTAGTCGCGAAGACCGGATCCTGAAGCCGTGGCCGATGCCGATCCCGTTTCCGGACCGGGCGATGCCAGCGTAGCTGTGTCCGCGCGCGCAAACAATCTCACGCTGCGTATCGGCGCGGCGGCGGTGCTGGGGCCGCTCGCTTTGGTCACGGCCTATCTCGGCGACTGGCCCTTCGCGCTGTTCTGGGGACTCGCCGCCATCGCCGTGTTGTGGGAATGGACGACCTTGGTCGCCGGCGCCGGCCACCGCTTGATGTTGTCAGCGTGCGGCAGCGCGATTGCGGTTGCTGCGGTGATTGCCTGGCATGGCCGTCCGGTCGCGGCGATATTGCTGGTGGGGCTGGGCGCGCTTGCCGCCTTGATTTTTGCGCCGCGCGAGCGGCGGCTGTGGATTACGGCGGGGATCGGCTATGCCGGTACCATGCTTCTGGCGCCCATGCTGCTACGTGCCGATGAGGCCGATGGATTTCTCGCAATGCTGCTGTTGTTTGCGATCGTATGGACCACCGACGTATTGGGCTATTTCGCCGGCCGCGCCTTCGGCGGACCGAAACTGCTGCCGATAGTCAGTCCAAAGAAAACCTGGTCCGGCGCCATTGCCGGCACACTCGGTGCCATGATCGTCGCCGTTCTGGTCGCGAGCCTGCTTGGCGCGTTCAATAGGACGGCGATTGCGATCATCGCGCTGCTGCTGTCGGTTGTGGCGCAATTTGGCGACCTGCTCGAATCCTGGGTCAAGCGCCAGTTCGGCGCCAAAGATGCGAGCCATCTCATCCCTGGCCATGGCGGCGTGATGGACCGGCTCGACGGTTTCTGGGCGGCGGCGCTTGTCGGTTGTCTGATCGGACTGGTGCGCGGCGGTTTCGATGGGGCCGCGCGCGGCCTGCTGGTATGGTGAAGGCATGACCGCACCGGGGCGCATACGATCGAAAGCACAGCCGGCGGCGGCCGTGCGCAGCATCACCATCCTCGGCGCGACCGGCTCGGTCGGCACCAGCACCGTCGATTTGATCAAACGCGACCCGCAACGCTATCGCGTCGAGGCCGTCAGCGCGCGGCGCAACGCGGGCGCGCTCGCAAAAATCGCCCGCGAGGTCGGCGCCCGGTTTGCGGTGGTCGCCGACCCGGCGGCTTACGGCGATCTGAAGGACGCCTTGGCCGGTAGCGGGATCGAGGCGGCGGCGGGCGAGGGCGCCTTGCTTGAAGCTGCACAACGGCCCGCCGATTGGCTGATGGGGGCGATCAGCGGCGCGGTCGGACTGAAACCGACGCTCGCCGCGATCGAGCGCGGCGCGACCGTTGCGCTCGCCAATAAAGAATGTCTGGTTTGTGCCGGCGCCTTGTTCATGCGGCACGCGGCGATTGCCGGCGCTACCTTGCTGCCGGTCGATAGCGAGCACAACGCGATATTCCAGGCGCTCGGCGCCGGCCCGCGCGAGGACGTCAAACGTATCATCCTGACCGCGTCCGGCGGCCCGTTCCGTACCTGGTCACTGGAGGCAATCAAGGCGGCGACGCCGCAACAGGCGCTCCGTCATCCGAATTGGTCGATGGGGCCGAAGATCACCATCAATTCAGCGAGCCTGATGAACAAGGGCCTCGAAGTGATCGAGGCTCATCATTTGTTTGCGCTCAAGCCGGAAGAGATCGACGTGCTAGTGCATCCGCAGTCGGTGGTGCACGGCCTGGTGGAGTTTCGCGATGGCTCGGTGGTGGCCCAACTCGGCTCTCCCGATATGCGCATTCCGATCGCGCATTGTCTGGCCTGGCCGCAGCGGATCGATGGCCCGGCGGCGCGGCTCGATCTCGCGCAAGTGCGCGAATTAACTTTCGAGGCGCCCGACCTCGTTCGATTTCCGGCGTTGGCGTTGGCGCGGCGGGTTTTGCAGGCTGGCGGGGCGGCGCCGACTGTGTTCAATGCGGCCAATGAGATCGCCGTCGGCGAATTCCTCGCTGGCCGCATCGGTTTTCCGGCGATTACGGCCCTGGTCGATGCGACGCTGGATGCGGCTGCCGGGCGCGGGCTGCTGGCCGAACTCCCTGATATCGATGCCGCGCTCGCCGTTGACCATAATGCAAGAAGTTTAGCCCTGACCCTCTTGCCCGAAATTGCCGTAAAGTCATCGTAGTAAGCTTTCGCTAACGACGTGGGCGTCATACAGGCGGGACGAGGGTGTGATGAGTATGGATATTATGGGGGGTCTAGGCACCTTTGGCGGCCATTTGGCTGGTTATCTGGTTCCCTTCCTGTTTGTACTGACGGTTGTTGTATTTTTCCATGAGCTTGGTCATTTCCTGGTGGCCCGCTGGTGCGGTATCAGGGTGCTGACTTTTTCGATCGGTTTTGGCCCCGAAATCATCGGCTTCTACGACCGCTACGGCACGCGCTGGAAAATCTCCGCGGTTCCGCTCGGCGGTTATGTCAAATTCTTCGGCGACGAGAATGCCGCGAGCGTGCCCGACCACGAGGCCGCCGCCGCCATGACCGAGGAGGAAAAAGCGGTCAGCTTTGTCCACAAGCCGGTCGGCCCGCGTTCCGCCGTGGTGGTGGCTGGCCCGATCGCGAATTTCATCCTGGCGATCGTCATTTTTGCCGTCGTCTTCATGACCATCGGCAAGCAGACCACCAGCGCCCGCGTCGATAGCGTGCAGCCGGCCAGCGCCGCGCAGACCGCCGGTTTCAAGCCGGGCGATCTGGTATTGGCCATCAATGGCGAGAAAATCGACAGTTTCGCCGACATGCAGCGCATCGTCAGTGTGAGTGCCGGCGAACTGCTGAATATCGAGGTCGATCGCGGCGGCGTGCGGGTCACGCTCAAAGCGACGCCTGAGTTCCGGGAACTCAAGGACAATTTCGGCAATAGACACCGGCTCGGCGTGCTCGGCATCAGCCGTTCCATGGCGCCCGGCGACATCAAGACAAAAAAGATGGGCCCGCTCCAGGCCGTCGTCGCCGGCGTGCAGGAGACCTGGTTCGTGGTCGACCGTACCTTGTCGTACCTCGGCGGGGTGTTTGTCGGCCGCGAGGCGGCCGATCAGCTTGGCGGACCAATTCGCATTGCCCAGGTTTCCGGCCAGGTGGCGTCTGCCGGTTTCGTCGCGCTCATGCATCTGACGGCTGTGCTGTCGGTTTCGATCGGGCTCCTGAACCTGTTCCCAATCCCCCTGCTCGATGGCGGTCACCTTTTGTTCTACGCGATCGAGGCGATTCGCGGTCGACCGCTATCCGAGCGAGCCCAGGAGGTCGGGTTCCGGATTGGCTTGGCAATCGTCGTCATGTTGATGATTTTTGCAACGTTTAACGACATTCTGCACCTGGCAACCTCCTGAAGCGTGGCCTTCGGGCAACTTTCTGAGGGGAAAGGGAAACTTGGGCGGGGAGTTTCGTTTGCAGTGCCACTAAAACGCTGTACAACGACGGCCAAAGCAAGCCCAAAAGTCTGTCGGCTCCGCATTGGGGGCGGCCGCACGGGTGAAATAAAAGGCGCGTAGCGCATGGGACTTGGTGTGCGGGTTTTGCGGGGACTAGCACTCAGCTGCGTGGTCCTCGTGGGGATCGTTGTCGGGACCGGGATCGCGGGCGTGGCGTCTTCCGGCGTTGCGGCGGCGCAAAGCGCCAATTCCATCGAGGTGCGGGGTAACCGGCGGGTCGAGACCTCGACCGTGCAATCCTATTTCAAGCCTGGTCCAGGCGGCCGGATGACCGCCGAACAGGAAAACGAGGGCCTCAAGGCGCTCATCGCCACCGGCCTGTTCGAGGACGTGCAAACCAGCCATTCCGGCGGGCGCCTGGTGATCACCGTGATCGAGAACCCGGTGATCAATCGCATCGCCTTCGAAGGCAACAAGAAAGCCAAGGACGAGCAGCTCAAAGCGGAAATTCAGTCGAAGCCGCGCGGAACGTTGTCGCGGCCGGCCGTCCAGGCCGACGTGCAGCGCATCATCGAAATCTATCACCGCAGCGGCCGCTTCGACGTCAGGGTCGATCCGAAGATCATCGTATTGCCGAACAATCGCGTCGATCTGGTGTTCGAGATCAACGAAGGCCAGAAAACCGGCGTGAAGCTAATCAACTTCGTCGGCGCCCATGCCTACTCAAACGGCCGTTTGCGGGACGTGATCAAGACCTCCGAGAGCAATTGGCTCAGCTTCCTGCAAACCACCGACATCTACGACCCGGACCGGGTAGAAGCCGACCGCGACTTGTTGCGCCGCTTCTATCTCAAACACGGCTTTGCCGACGTGCGCATCGTCGCGGCGGTCGGTGAATACGACCCGGCCAAGAAGGGTTTTGTCGTCACCTTCACCATCGATGAAGGCGCCCAGTATCGCATCGGCACCGTCGATGTGGTGTCGAACGTACGCGCGATCAATCCGGCTTCGCTGCGCGGCAGTCTCAAGCTCGGCGCGGGCAACGTCTACAATGCCGATCTGGTCGAAAGAAGCGTCGAGGCAATGACGATCGAGGCGGCCAAGCACGGCTACGCCTTCGCCAATGTGCGCCCGCGCGGCGACCGCGACTTTCAGAGAAAAGTCATCAACATCACCTTCGTGGTCGAGGAAGGCACGCGCGCCTATATCGAGCGCATCAATATTCGCGGCAACACCCGCACGCGCGACTACGTCATCCGCCGTGAATTCGATATCGGCGAGGGCGATGCCTATAATCGTGCGCTGATCGACCGCGCCGAGCGGCGGTTGAAGAACCTGAACTATTTCAAGACCGTCAAGATCACCAACGAGCCCGGCTCGGCGCCCGACCGCGTCGTCGTCAACGTCACCGTCGAGGAAATGTCGACCGGCGAGTTCTCCATTGCGGGCGGCTACTCCACCTCCGACGGATTCATCGCCGAGGCCAGCGTCGCCGACCGCAACCTCATGGGCAAGGGTCAGTTCGCCAAGGCGTCGGTGAGCTTCGGCCAATATACGCGCGGCTTCAATCTGACCTTTGTCGAGCCCTATCTGCTCGGCTATCGCATGGCCGGCGGCATCGACATTTTCGCGCGGCAAAGTCTGGCGACGTCGTATGTTTCGTACAACACGGAAACGATCGGGACGAATTTGCGCCTCGGCTTTGCGCTGTCGGAAGAGCTTTCGCTGCAGCCGCACTATTCGATTTACCGGCAGGAAATCACGCTGCCGGATCAGTTCAATAACTGTATTTCAGGCTCGACGAATTTATTCGGTGGGGTAACGCCTCCGGCTGGATACCAGTTTCACCAACCCGGCAATGTGCAGTGGAGGCCCGTTACCGGACGAATGCTTCTCCGACGGCGAAGCCTCGCTCCCGGTCCGCATGGAACTCGCCAACGGCGCGGTGGTGACGTCCTTGCTCGGCTATACGGTGTCCTACAACACGCTCGACAACAACAAATCCCCGACCAGCGGCCTCTATGCGTCGCTCACGCAGGACTTCGCGGGCATCGGCGGCAACGTGAACTTCATCCGGTCGACCGCGGAATCGCGCACTTATTACGAAGTGCTCCCGGACATCGTCGGCGTGCTGCACTTGCAAGCCGGCCATTTGGCCGGTTGGGGCGACCGCGATCTGCGCATGCTGGATCACTTCCAGATGGGCCCGAACCTCGTGCGCGGCTTCGCGCCGGCCGGCATCGGCCCGCGCGACCTGACGCCGGGGACCACCAACGACGCGCTCGGCGGCACCATGTTCTGGGGCGCAAGCGTCGAAGCGCAAACGCCGCTTTACTTCCTGCCCAAGGAAGTCGGCATCAAGGTCGCGGCCTTCGCCGACGCCGGCTCGCTGTGGAATTATAAGGGCCCGACCGTCTGGAATGTGACCGGCGAAACGCTGCAGGTCGCCGATACCATGGGGATCCGCTCGTCGGTCGGCATGGGCGTCATTTGGGATTCGCCGCTCGGCCCGCTGCGGTTTGATTTTGCCTATGCCATCACCAAAGAGAGCTACGACCGTACGCAGTTCTTCCGCTTCAGCGGCGGCACGAAGTTCTGATCTTGACCGCGATGGGCGGCACGGAACTGGCGGCATGAGCGAGCCGGTATTCCAACGACACACGCGCGGTCTCACGCTAGCTGAGATCGTCGCCTTGACCGGCGCCACGCCGCCGCCGGCGGCGCTGCTCACGCGGCGCATTACCAACGTCGCTCCGACCGACGGCGCCTCGCCCAGCGATCTCACTTTCTTCGACAACAAGAATTACGCCACGGCCGCCAGCAAGACCCATGCCGGCGCCTGCTTCACCAATGCGGCGCTCGCCAAACACTTGCCGGCCCACGTGCCGGTGTTGGTTACGCCCGTGCCCTATCGGGCCTTCATCATGGTGGTGCGCGAACTGTTTCCGCATGCGCTGCGGCCGTCCTCGCTCGCCGAGGCGGGAAGCATGGCAGGCGCCAATGTGCACCCTACCGCGCGGCTGGAAAACGGCGTCACGATCGAGCCCGGCGCGGTAATCGGTCCGCGCGCCGCAATCGGCGGCGGCAGCGTCATCGGAGCGACCGCCGTGATCGGAGCCGAAGTGCATATCGGGCGCAATTGCTCGATCGGCGCCGGGACGGTCATCACCAACTCGTTGATCGGCGACCGGGTCATCATTCATCCGGGTTGCAAGATCGGCCAGGATGGCTTCGGCTTCGTGCTCGGTCTGGGAGGCCACCTCAAGGTGCCGCAACTCGGGCGCGTCATCATCCAGGACGATGTCGAGATCGGCGCCGGCACCACGATCGACCGCGGCGCCATTCGCGACACGGTGATCGGCGAGGGCAGCAAGATCGACAACCTGGTTCAGATCGGCCACAATGTCAGCATTGGCCGGTATTGCATCATTGTGGCGCAATGCGGAATCTCCGGTAGTTCGACACTTGGGGATTTTGTGGCGCTGGGCGGCAGCGTCGGGGTCAGCGATCACGTGACGATCGGCGAGGGCGCGCAGCTTGCCGCCGCCAGCAATGCCCACGCCGACATTCCACCCGGCGGACGTTTCGGCGGAACGCCGGCCAAGCCGGTCAAGCTGTGGTTCCGCGAGATGATGACGCTCGCAAGGCTAGCGCGCACACGAGGCGAGACCGACACGGCGGACGAGCGAGACAAGCGCCATGGATAAACCGGTGACAATGCTCGAAGGCGCCGATATCGCGGCGGTGCTCAAGATGCTGCCGCACCGCTATCCGTTTCTCATGGTCGACCGGATCATCGAAATGCACGGCGATGAGAGTGGCATCGGCATCAAAAACGTGACCTTCAACGAGCCGCATTTTCAGGGACACTTCCCGGAAAATCCGGTATTTCCGGGCGTATTGATGATCGAAGGCATGGCGCAAACGGCCGGCGCGCTCTGCATCGCCGCGATCTTTAAGACGCAGCCGAAATCGGTGTACTTCCTCACCATCAACAATGCGAAATTCCGCAAGCCGGTTTTGCCTGGCGACACGATCGAGTACCACGTGAAAAAAATCCGCCGGCGCGGAAACATGTGGTGGTATCGCGGCGAGGCCAAGGTGGCCGGCACGATCGTCGCGGAGGCGGAAGTCGGCGCCATGCTTTCCGAATTAACAGCGCAGCCATGATCGATCCCACGGCGCGGATCGAGGCCACGGCGGCGATTGGACTTGACGTTACCGTCGGCCCCTATTGCACCATCGGCCCCAACGTCACCGTCGGCGATGGATGTCGGCTCATCGGCCACGTCAATCTCACCGGCCATACCACGATCGGCCCACGCACCGTCATTCGTCCCTTTACATCGCTCGGGTCACCGCCGCAGTCGGTGCACTATCGCGGCGGTCCGACCCGGCTCGTGGTCGGCGCCGAATGCGACATCCGCGAAAACGTGACCATGAACACCGGCACCGAGGACGGCGGCGGCGTGACGCAAGTCGGCGACCGCTGTTTCTTGATGGTCGGCTCGCATGTCGGGCACGACTGCAAAGTCGGCAGCGATGTCGTCTTTGCAAACAACATCCTGCTGGCTGGTCACGTTACGGTCGGCGACTACGTGGTGTTCGGCGGCGGCGTGGCGGTGCGCCAATTCGTGCGCATCGGCGAGGGCGCCATGATCGTCGGATTGAGCGGCGTTCGCGCCGACGTGATCCCTTGGGGCACGGTGCAGGGACCGCTCGCGAACTTGATCGGGCTGAACGTGATCGGCATGCGTCGGCGCGGTTTCGCCAAGGCCGATATCCATCGCTATCGCGAAGCCTATCTCGCGCTGTTTTTCGGCGCCGGCGAATTTCGCGCGCGGCTGGAGCGGGTCGCCGCGGATTACGGCGAGGACGCACAGGTCAAGAAGATGATCGACTTTATCCGCGCCGGAAAGCGGCCGCTCACCATGGGCGGCAAACGCGGCGAGGCGGGCGTGTCTGAAGGCGACGTATGAGTGCCGCGCTCACCTCGAGCCAGGAAACGCCGGTCGCGCTGATTTGCGGCGGCGGCAGCCTACCTTTGGCGGTGGCGGATTTCGTCGCCGCGCGCGGACGCAAGGTGTTGCTGTTTCCGCTGCATGGCGCCGCCAACCCTGCCGATTTCGAGGGGCGCCCGCATCAATGGCTGTATTTCGGGCAAGGCGGCAAATTCGCCCGCCTGGCGCGCGCCGCCGGCTGCCGCGACGTGGTGTTCATCGGATCGCTGGTGCGCCCGGCCTTTTGGCAGATCAGACCGGATCGTAAGGTGCTGATGCTGATGCCGCGCATCGCCGCGGCGTTTCGCGGCGGTGACGATCATCTGCTGTCGGGCATCGCGCGGCTGTTCGAGCGAGAAGGCTTCCGTTTGCTCGGCGCGCACGAGGTTGCGCCAGAAATCCTGGTGCCGGAAGGCACGCTCGGCCGCGTGCCGGCATCCGAACGCGACCTCGCCGATGTCGCCTTGGGCTTCGATTATTTGCGCGCCACCGGAGCGTTCGATGTCGGGCAGGCGGTGGTGGTGGCGGGAAAGCACGTGCTGGCGGTCGAAGCCGCGGAAGGCACCGATGAAATGCTGAAGCGCGTCGCTGAGATGCGCGCCAGTGGCCGCGTACGGGCCCCGGCCCGCACCGGCGTGCTGGTGAAGGCGCCCAAGCCCGGGCAGGACCAGCGCTTCGATCTGCCGTCGATCGGCCCGCAGACGGTCGACGGCGTGGCGCGCGCCCGCCTTGCCGGCATTGCCGTGGTGGCGGGCGCGACCATCATCGCCAAGCCGGAACGGCTGATATCGACCGCCGACCACGCCAATATTTTCGTGATCGGTGCGCCCGCCGGGACCGCGCGATGAGCCGCGCGGCGGCCCCGCATGTCTTTCTGGTGGCCGGCGAAGATTCCGGCGACCGGCTGGGTGCCGCGCTGATCACGGCCATCAAGCGGCGCAGTCCGGACGCGCGATTTTCCGGCGTCGGCGGCGCGCAGATGGCGGGCCTTGGCGTGCCAAGCCTGTTTCCGCTCGGTGAGCTTGCGATCATCGGCTTTGCCGCTATCCCGGTGGGCCTGCCGAAAATTATCAAACGCATTCGGGACACCGCCGACGCCGTCATCGCCGCCAAGCCTGATGTGTTGGTTATCATCGACAGCCCTGAATTCACCCATCGCGTGGCGCGGCGGGTGCGTTCGCGCGCGCCGGCGATCCCGATCGTGGACTACGTGTGTCCATCGGTGTGGGCTTGGCGGCCGGGCCGCGCGCGCGCGATGCGCTCATACGTGGACCACGTGCTGGCGCTGTTGCCGTTCGAGCCGGCGGTGCTGCAGCGGCTGGGCGGGCCGCCGTCCACCTTCGTAGGCCACCCGCTGAGCGAACGGGCGGCGCGCTTGCGGCCTAATCCGGAGGAGGCGCGCCGGCGTCTGGCCGATCCGCCATTGCTGCTGGTGCTGCCGGGAAGCCGGGCGAGCGAAATCCGCCGCATGGCGGGCGTATTCGGCCAAGCCGTGGCGCTGGCGGCCGGGCGCGCCGGGTTGCTGGAGGTGGTGGTGCCGGCGGTGCCGCGGCTTGCCGACATGGTGAAGGCGGCGGTTGCCTCTTGGCCTATTGCGGCGCGGGTGGTGACCGACCCAGGCGAAAAAGACGCGGCCTTCCGTCAAGCGCGCGCCGCGCTCACCAAGTCCGGCACATCGACGCTCGAACTTGCGGTCGCCGGCGTGCCGATGGTCGCCGCCTACAAGGTGCCGTTGCTGGAAGCCGTAGCCGCCCGCTGGCTGGTCACGATTTCGAAACATCATTTTGGCCAATCTGGTCCTCGGCGAAAACGTGGTTCCGCAAGTCTTGCAGAGCGCTTGCACGCCCGAGCGCCTTGCCGCCGCTCTGGTGCCGTTATTGGCCGATACGCTGGAACGGCGTGGTCAGATCGAGTCCTTCGCCCGGCTCGATACGGTCATGGAGATCGGCCGGGCCGCCCCCAGCGACCGGGCCGCCGCCGTGGTGCTGGATTGTGCCGGCGCTCTGAGCCAACCGGAGCGAGAAACAGTGGCATCAGGCCCGCCAACAGCGTAGTTTGCCTCGTTCAGCCAGATGGGCTTATGCCATGACCGTAAATTGGAATACCCGCCTTTGACCCTTACTCCGCGCGCCTCGATTACCGCAGTCCATGGCTATCTGCCGCCGGACCTGCTGACCAATTCGGAACTGGCGCGCATGGTGGACACCAGCGACGCCTGGATCGTCGAACGCACCGGCATCAAGGAACGCCACATCCAGAAGGGCGAGGGGCTCGGCACCTCGCATATGGCGGCAGAGGCGGTGCGCGGCCTGTTGCAGAAGACCGGCACCAAGCCGGATGAAATCGACCTGTTGATCTGCGCGACCACCACGCCGGACATGCAGTTCCCATCGACCGCCAACATCATCTGCGACATGGTCGGCGTGAAGAACATCGGCTCGTTCGACGTACAGGCGGCCTGCTCGGGCTTTCTCTATTCGCTCACCATCGCCTCGCAATTTATCGCCAACGGCACCGCGCGCAAGATCGTGGTGGTGGGCGCCGACAAGATGTCGTCGATCATCGACTATACGGATCGCGCGACCTGCGTTCTGTTCGGCGACGGCGCCGGCGCGGTGCTGCTGGAGCCGAGCGCGGACGGCACCGGCATCATGGACGCGCTGATCCGCTCCGACGGCTCGGGCATGATCCATTTGCATCAGAAGGCCGGCGGCAGCCGCATGCCGCCGACTTTCGAGACGGTCGCCAATCGGTTGCACTACGTCCACCAGGAAGGCGCCGCGGTTTACAAATTCGCCATCGCCAAGATGGCGGAAGTGGCGGGCGAGATTATGAAGCGCAACAATCTGCGCGCCGACATGATCGACTGGCTGGTGCCGCACCAGGCCAACAACCGCA
This sequence comes from uncultured Alphaproteobacteria bacterium, assembly GCA_963770985.1. GTDB lineage: Bacteria > Pseudomonadota > Alphaproteobacteria > Rhizobiales > Xanthobacteraceae > Pseudolabrys. The sequence goes on from CAVYRR010000002.1 coordinate 32,117, forward strand.
TCATCGAATCGACCGCCGAGCGCATGGGCCTGCCGATGGACAAGGTCATGGTGACCATCCACAAATACGGCAACACCACCAACGCCACCATCCCGCTCTGCTTGTGGGACTACGAGTCGAAATTGAAACGCGGCGACCGCATGGTGTTGGCGGCATTCGGCGGCGGCTTCACCTGGGCCGGCATCTACGTGCAGTGGTCCTATGACGGCGCCACCGCGCCGAAGCTCAACGGCAAGGGCGCAAACGGAAAGGGCGGCTAGCGCCGCCTTTAATCCCTAATTCCGGGACGCCGCTCAAATCGCATTTGCTCGGAATCATCCCGATGCGACTGGACCGCGAGCAAGCTCCGTCCTGGGCAGGGTGAGATCGCGAAAGAGCAAAAATACGGGAGCCAAAAACAAGACGATCGGCAAGAGCGTCGTTCGATCTGCGCTGGTCTTAAGGTGGAATTTGAGATCGATTGGCGTGCTTAGATATACAAATTCAATGCCGGTCAGATATATCGTTGCGACCGCCACGCATAATATAGGTTCGATGAGCCGCTTCTGTCTGAAGCAAACCGAAATCGCGATCATCGCAACGCCGATCAGCGCTGCCTTGGCTAGTCCGCTGTCGAGCAACGTGCTTTGGGCGATCATGGCCAGCATCTTAGGCTCGTGAAGACGTTGAATCATTCTTGGTATGCTCTGCAAACCCAACTGGAGGTCATTGTGCATGCCCCAATGGGCGCGAACGATTGGCCAAGCGACACAGCTGAGCGCAACCAGAAGACAGACCAATCCGAGACGAACCTGCTCAGGCCGCCTGTTAGGCAGCAGTTCGCGGCCGCGCGATCGAATAAAGACGAATACCGCCGCTGTGCAAACGACGGCTGACAATCCGAGAAGGCTGCCTTCGTTCTTCAGCCCGCACGCAATGGCGATGAATACAATGCCGCCAACGAGATTGAGCTGGGAGCCCCGGGTCAACCAAGCACCAAGCTGAAGCGCCGCGAAGAGTCCAAACATTGCAAGCGGTGCGTCCAAGTAGCCGCTACACAAATCGGGGTCCAACCTCAACCAGACGAGCACCGATATTGCCGCGAATGAAAGCCAGGCTCGCCAATATGAAAACGTGAGCGCCAGCGGTGGCACGAGTAGAATGAGCAACGAGAACTTGGGCAGTTGCTCGTTCCAGAATTGAGCCAGCATCGATATTTGCGCTGCGAGGACCGGCACGAGTTTTGGGTAGTCGACATGCGCGAATGCAATACTCGGCAAGCTCCAACTGTCCTTGAACAGGCCGCCGGAGAAATAAATGTTTTTCGCGTGGAAGAACCAGATGGACCGGGCATCCCATTAAATCAACGGCTCGAGCAGGATCGGCAAACTGAGTAGACTGAGCCCAACGGCAAAAAGCAGAGCGGGTCCTATGCCTAGTCTTGAACAATCGGCAAGCGCGCACCCGTGCCTGGCCACGACGAAAACCGAAGATAGAACTGCTATCGCTGCCACAATGACAAATGCGGTGAACAGCTGCTCCACGATCACGACGATCAGGTAGTCCAGCATAATCCCGGACGCAAAGACTAGAGCAACGAGTTGCCAGCGTCCCTCGATCGTTTCTCGCGCTTCTTCCAGAACGCGAGGATAAAGGGCGACGATGACCAGCCCCAAGCCGAACAGAACCGGGACAAGGCTAATCACAAGCAGCAAGCTTTGCCTCCTTGCCGGCAGCGATGAGCCTGCAGTTCTTCGGTAACTCTTCATCCGACAACGCCAGCAGATGCGGCACCGATTTCAGATTCTGTCGTGGATAGGCGCTCTCGGTAATGCGCTGCAGAAAATATGGATCGCTAAGAATCCTTGGCGATACCGTGTATGCATTGACATTGTTTTCGCGCAACAGCCGGAGCATGTCCCTCACCGGCGTGGGCAGAACCTGTTCGCCGCTGCCGGGCTTTGTGAGATCGCGAAATGCCGCTGTGCCCCACGGGGAAAGGACCCGGTGTAAAACCTCGTTCCACCATTGAAGTCTTTGTATGAGGCGGGCGTGAGCTATTCCGTCGGAAGCAACAACGACGAGCAGAAACAGCGCCAGCGCGCCGGCCGTTCTGCTTCGTCCATATCGATGAGACTCGCTCCAGAGACCGCGCGCCACAATTACCCTCGATCCGACGATATAAGGCAACGACACCTATACCTAAATCGACGTGGGTCTGGCGCAAATCGGCGCGCTATCCAGGCATGCATGATAAATTCACTTGCGCCGCGATATAGGCACGTAATCGCGCTTCGCAGCGCCGGTATAAAGCTGGCGCGGGCGGCCGATCTTCTGTTTCGGATCCTCGATCATTTCCTTCCACTGCGCGATCCAGCCGACCGTACGGGCGACCGCGAACAGCACGGTGAACATGGTGGTGGGGAAACCCATCGCCTTGAGCGTGATGCCCGAATAGAAGTCGATGTTCGGATAGAGCTTTTTCTCGACGAAATAGTCATCGTGCAGCGCGATCTTTTCCAGCTCCATGGCGACGTCGAGCAGCGGATCGTCCTTGATGCCAAGCTCGTTGAGCACCTCGTGGCAGGTCTTCTGCATGATCTTGGCGCGCGGGTCGTAGTTCTTGTAGACCCGGTGCCCGAAGCCCATCAGCCGGTAAGAATCGTTCTTGTCCTTGGCGCGCTTGATGAATTCCGGAATGCGGTCGACCGAGCCGATCTCGCGCAACATGTTGAGCGCCGCTTCGTTGGCGCCGCCATGCGCGGGACCCCACAGGCAGGCGCAGCCGGCGGCGATACAGGCGAACGGATTGGCACCGGACGAGCCGGCCAGCCGCACCGTCGAGGTCGAAGCGTTCTGCTCGTGGTCGGCGTGCAGGATGAAGATGCGATCCATCGCGCGCGCCAGCACCTTGTTCGGCTTATAATCTTCCGTCGGCACGGCGTAGCACATGCGCAGGAAATTGGTCGAATAGTCGAGTTCGTTCTTCGGATAGACGAACGGCTGGCCGATCGAATATTTGTAAGCCATGGCCGCCAACGTCGGCACTTTCGCGATCATGCGGATCGACGCGATCAGTCGCTGATGCGGATCCGAGATGTCGGTGGAGTCGTGATAGAACGCCGACAGCGCGCCGATGCAGCCGGTCATCACCGCCATCGGATGCGCGTCGCGCCGGAAGCCCTGGAAAAACCGGGCCATCTGCTCGTGCACCATCGTGTGACGGGTGACGGTGTAGTCGAAATCGGCCTTCTGCTGCGGCGTCGGCAATTCGCCGTAGAGCAGCAGGTAGCAGGTCTCCAGGAAGTCGCCGTGCTCCGCGAGTTGCTCGATCGGATAGCCGCGGTAGAGCAGGACGCCCTGGTCGCCATCGATGTAAGTGATCTTGGACTCGCAGCTGGCCGTCGAGGTGAAGCCGGGGTCGTAGGTGAACATGCCGCTCTCGTTATAGAGCTTGGCAATGTCGAGCACGTCCGGACCGATGGTGCCGTTGTAGACCGGAAAGTCCCAGTTCTTATTGCCGACGGTGATGGTGCCGGTTTTCTTCTTGGCGTCCGTCTTGGCGTCCATGGTCGAGCCCTCGATTTGGCAGCGAGTGGTGCGTGCGGAAACGTTAAGGCCGGGAGCCGAAGCGCCGGGTGGGCCGACGCGTGATTCCGGCCGCGTTTTGGGTATCCTATCCTTGTGTGCGCTGCAAGATAATGCACATCGCGGGATGGACGTATAGACATAGATCAAGTCGCCATAACGCGGGCGCGGGCTATCAACAGGGAGGGGGAGTATTAGCCCACCTGATCCCGCAAACGGGCCAGGCTTTCATCCTTGCCCAGCACGGATAGCACGTCGAAGATCGGCGGCGAGGTGGTACGCCCGGTGAGCGCAGCGCGCAGCGGTTGCGCCACGGCGCCGAGCTTGAGGCCGGAGCGTTCGGCATAACCCCGCACCACCGTTTCGATCGCCTCCGGGGTCCATTCGGTGACCGCAGCAAGCTCAGGCAGCAGCGCGGCCGTCACGGACTTGGCTTCGGGGGTGAGCAAAATCTTCGCTTGGTCGGTCAAATCGAGCGGGCGGCTTGCCCAGAGATAACGTGTTGCATCAAATAGTTCGACTAAAGTCTTGGCACGCTCCTTGAGGGCCGGCATAGCCATGAGCAGTTTGCTGCGCAATGCCGGAGTCATCTTGCTGGCAAGTTCCTGCCCGCCGGCAATATGTTGCAGCAATCCTTGCAGCGCGGCGATCAGGTCGGCATCGGCGCTGGCCCGAATGTAGTGGCCGTTGAGGCTTTCCAGCTTGGCGAAGTCGAAGCGCGCGGGCGAGCGGCCGATCTGCGGCAGATCGAAAGCGGCGATCATCTCCTCGGTGGTGAAGATCTCCTGGTCGCCATGCGCCCAGCCGAGGCGAACCAAATAGTTCCGCATCGCCGCCGGCAAATATCCCATAGCCCGGTAGGCGTCGACGCCGAGCGCGCCATGGCGCTTGGAAAGTTTGGAGCCGTCCGGCCCGTGGATCAGCGGGATGTGCGCCATGATCGGCACATTCCACCCGAGCGCCTCGTAAATATGTTTCTGCCGGGCGCCATTGGTCAGGTGATCGTCGCCGCGGATGACGTGGGTCACATTCATGTCATGGTCGTCGACCACCACCGCCAGCATGTAGGTGGGCGTGCCGTCCGAGCGCAGCAGCACCAGGTCGTCGAGATCGGCATTCTGCCAGACCACGCGGCCCTGCACCTGATCCTCGATCACGGTCTCGCCGGTGAGCGGGGCCCGCAGCCGGATCACCGGCTTGACGCCCGGCGGCGCCTCGGACGGGTCGCGATCGCGCCAGCGTCCGTCATAAAGCTTGGAGCGGCCCTCGCGGCGGGCGGCCTCGCGCATCTCTGTGAGTTCTTCCGGGCTGGCGTAGCAGCGGTAGGCCTTGCCGGCGGCCAGCAGCTGCTCGGCGATCTGCCGGTGGCGTGCCACGCGTGAATACTGGAACACGATTTCGCCGTCCCAGGTCAGCCCCAGCCAGGTCAGACCGTCGATGATGGCGGCGATGGCTGCGGCGGTCGATCGCTCGCGGTCGGTATCCTCGATGCGCAGCAGCATCTTGCCGCCGTGCCGGCGTGCATAGAGCCAATTGAACAGCGCGGTACGGCCGCCGCCGATATGCAGGAAGCCGGTGGGGGACGGCGCAAAACGGGTGACGACGGGCTCACTCATCGCGGCCCCTGTACCATAATTGTAGCGGAAATTGTCAGTGCAATTGACATTGAGCCGAATGGCACGTCATGGGATTAGCCCGCCGTAAACGGCGGGGAGACATAGGCCGCCGACGGGTGGCGGCCGCATCATAGAGTCGGACTTGAAATCGAGGAAGCATGGCTACGGACGATAAGGCAAGCGGCAATCCAGCATCCGGCGAGGCCGGGCGTGACTTCATCCGCGACATCGTGCAGGCCGACCTCGATGCCGGCCGCGTCAAGGCGGTAGTCACCCGGTTTCCGCCCGAGCCGAACGGCTATTTGCATATCGGCCACGCCAAGTCGATTTGCCTGAATTTCGGCATCGCCGAGGAATTCGGCGGCCGCTGTCACCTGCGCTTCGACGATACCAATCCGACCAAGGAGGAGCAGGAATATATCGACGCCATCGAGCGCGACGTGCGCTGGCTCGGCTTCGACTGGGGCAAGCATCTCTATCACGCCTCCGACTATTTCGAGCGGCTCTATAACTGGGCGGAAGACCTGATCCGCGCCGGCAAGGCCTATGTCGACGACCAGAGCGCAGGATGAGATCCGCCACAATCGCGGCACGCTGACCGAGCCGGGCAAGAACAGCCCATTCCGCGACCGCCCGGTGGAGGAGAATCTCGACCTGTTCCGCCGCATGCGTGCCGGCGAGTTTCCCAATGGAGCACGGGTACTGCGCGCCAAGATCGACATGGCCTCGGGCAACATCAATCTGCGCGATCCGGTGCTCTACCGCATCCTGCACGCCAGCCATCCGCGCACCGGCACGGCGTGGAAAATCTATCCGAGCTACGACTTCGCGCACGGCCAGTCGGACGCCATCGAGGGCATCACCCATTCGGTCTGCACGCTTGAATTCGAGGATCACCGGCCGCTCTATGACTGGTGCCTGGACAATCTGCCGGTTCCCTCGCGGCCGCATCAGTACGAATTCGCGCGCCTCAATCTCACCTACACGGTGCTGTCCAAGCGCGTGCTCACCAGACTGGTGCAGGACGGCCATGTGACCGGCTGGGACGACCCGCGCATGCCGACGATCGCGGGCTTACGCCGGCGCGGCGTGCCGCCGGAGGCAATCCGCGATTTCATCAAGCGCATCGGCGTCGCCAAGGCCAATAGCTTGGTCGACGTCGGCATGTTCGAATTTTCTGTGCGCGAAGCGCTCAACAAAAGCGCGCTGCGGCGCATGGCGGTGCTTAAGCCGCTCAAAGTGACAATCGAGAATTATCCGGAAGGCCAGGTCGAGGAGCTCGACGCCGTCAATCATCCCGACAACCCGGCGGCTGGATCGCGGAAGATCAAATTCGGCCGAGAGTTGTTCATCGAGCAGGACGACTTCATGGAGAACCCGCCGAAGAAATTCTTTCGGCTGTCGCCTGGAATGGAAGTGCGGCTGCGCTACGCCTATTTTATTACTTGCCGCGAGGTGAAGAAGAACGCAGCCGGCGAGGTGATCGAACTGCGCTGCACCTACGATCCTGCGACCAAGGGCGGCAATGCGCCGGACGGCCGCAAGGTGAAAGCGACCATCCATTGGGTCTCGGCCGCGCACGCGCTTCCCGCCGAGGTGCGGCTATACAATCCGCTATTCACCAAGCCCGATCCGAGCGGCGGGGAAAATTTCACCGCCGATCTCAATTCGAATTCGCTGGAAGTGCTCAGCGGCGCCCGGCTTGAGCCGGCGCTGGCCGACGCCAAGCCCGAGGCGCCGGTGCAGTTCGAGCGCCAGGGCTATTTTTGCCTGGATCCGGCGTCGAAGCCCGAGCGGCTGGTCTTTGGCCGCACCATTGGGCTGCGCGACACCTGGGCGAAAGACCAGGCCAAGGAAAAGGCGGCGGGATAATCCGTCATCCTAGGAGGCTCGCTTCGCTCGCACCTGAGAATGACGGTGTGAGCGTTCACAACCGTTCCCCTAGCCACAACCTGCGGCTGATATAGCGTGGACCCCGGTTGTAGTTGCGTGAGCGTCGGGGGCGCCGCGCCATGGCCGACAACGAGCAAAGCCGGACGCGTGCCAAGGCTTGGACGGCCGATACCGACGCCGCGCGTAGGCGTGCCGGCTTCTTGTTGCCAGAAGGTCTAGCCGACCGCGCCGCCTGGCTCGGCCGACTTCTGTCGGAATGGGCGATCGCCGAAGCCGCGCCGGGGCGGTTGCTGCCCTGGCTGCCGGTCGCCTTCGGGTTCGGCATCGTGGCGTATTTCACGGCGGACCGGGAACCGGCCTGGTGGGCGGCAGCGGGCCTGGCGTTCGCCGGCATTCTCGTCGCCATCGCGGCGCGCCGTCGCGCAATTGGCTTTGCAATGGCGCTCGCCTTCGCGGCGATCTCCTTAGGCTTTGCCACTGCGACATTGAAGACCACGCGCATCGGGCATCCGGTGCTGCAGACGACGGTGTCGAGCGCAATCGTCGCCGGTTTCGTCGAGGTGCGCGAGGAGCGCGAGCGTAGCGACCGCGTCGTCATCAGCGTGCATCGTTTCGAAGCGCCACGCGTGAGGGAAGCGCCCGACCGTATCCGGGTCGCGGTGCGCAAGGGTACGGCGCCCGCGGTCGGTAGCTTCGTCGAGTTGAAGGCGCATCTGTCGCCGCCGCTTCCTCCGTTAAGACCGGGCGGCTACGACTTCGCGCGCGACATGTTTTTCCAGCGCATCGGTGCATCCGGTTATGCGTTGGGCAAAATCAAGACTGTGGCGCCGCCGGTCAGCCCTGGCCTTTGGCTGCATTATGCCGCATTCATCGACGGCATTCGCGAGGCGATCGACAAACGCATTCGCGCCGTCATTCCAGGCGATCGCGGCTCGATCGCGTCCGCGCTGATCACCGGCAAGCGCGATGCGATTTCGGCGCCGGTCAACGACGCAATGTACATCTCAAGCCTCGCGCATGTGCTGTCGATCTCTGGCTATCACATGGCGGTGGTGTCGGGCATCATGTTCTTTTTCATTCGCGCCGGCTTGGCGCTGATCCCGTCAATAGCCAGCCGCCACCCGATCAAAAAATGGGCCGCCGCCGCCGCACTCGTTGCAGCCACCTTCTATCTGCTGCTGTCAGGCGCGGAAGTTGCCACCCAGCGCTCCTTCATCATGATCGCAATCGTGCTGGTCGGCGTGATGGTGGACCGGCCGACGCTCACGTTTCGCACACTCACGGTCGCCGCGTTCGGCGTATTGCTGTTGCAGCCGGAATTGGTCGTGCATCCGAGCTTCCAGATGTCGTTCGCGGCGACGCTCGCGCTGATCGCAGCCTATCAATACGGACTGCCCTGGCACGCCAAGGCCGACACATCGCTCGGTGCGCGGGTGGCGCTATGGGGTGGGCGCGAGATCGCCGGGCTTATCCTTGCTTCGCTGGTCGCCGGCCTGGCAACGACGCCCTATGCCGCCTATCACTTCCACCGCGCCGCGCCTTACGGTGTGATTGCCAATTTGCTCGCTATGCCGGTGGTGTCCGCGGAGGTCATGCCGATGGGCATTCTCGGCGTGCTGGCCATGCCGTTCGGGTTCGACGCGATGTTCTGGAAATTGATGGGAGTAGGCATCGATTGGATGACCTCGGTGGCGCTATGGGTGACCAGCCTGCCGGGCGCGGTCGGCCATGTGCGGGCGTTCGGGACCGGGCCGCTGCTGCTCGGCACGGCGGCGATCCTGCTGCTGTGCCTGCTGCGCACGCCGCTGCGCTGGAGCGGGGTCGTGCTGGCGATTGCCGCCAGCCTATGGGCGATGTCGGTGCCGCTGCCCGATGTGCTGGTCTCCGGCGACGGGCAGACCGCGGCCATCCGCGGCGGCAATGGCCGGCTTGCAGTGCTGCACAGCAATCGCGACAGTTTCGCGATCAAGGAATGGCTCGCCGCCAACGCCGATGCGCGCACCGTCAAGGATGCGACCCTGCATGACGGCGTGCAGTGCGATGCCGCCGGCTGCATCGGGCAATTGACCGATGGCCGGCTGGTGTCGTTCGCGCTGTCGGTTGAAGCCTTTGCAGAGGATTGCGCGCGTGCCGCCGTGGTGGTCTCGCAACGCCAGGCGCCGGGCGATTGCGCCGCGGTGCTCATCGATCGCAATGCGTGGCGCGCCCATGGCGCGCTGGCGCTGCGCTGGACCGGCGATCGTTTCGCGCTTAGCGCCGCACGGCCATCGGTCTACCAGCGGCCATGGGCGAGGGGCCCGCTCGACGTGAATGAAAGTGTATCGGCGTCGCTTCGCCCGGCCGCGTCCGACGCGACGCCGAAGGCTGAGGACTTGGAGCCCGGAGAATAGACCCTAGTAGCGCCGGAATAGCCCCACGAGTTTACCCTGGATGCGCACGCGGTTGGGCGGCAGGATGCGCACCTCGTAGGCCGTATTGGCCGGCTCGAGCGCGATCGAGGCGCCGCGGCGGCGGAACCGCTTGAGGGTTGCTTCCTCGTCGTCGATCAGCGCCACCACGATGTCGCCGGTCTCGGCGGCTTCCGAGCGACGGATCAGCGCGATGTCGCCGTCCAGAATGCCGGCCTCGATCATGCTGTCGCCGCGCACTTCGAGCGCGAAATGCTCGCCGGCAGAGAGTAGGTCGGGCGGCATGTTGATGACATGGCTGCGGGTCTGGATCGCCTCGATCGGCGTGCCGGCGGCGATGCGGCCCATCACCGGCACCGCGATCGGACGGCCGCCGTCGTCGTCCTCGGAGTTGATGGGAGCGGCCCGCACGCGGCCAAGATCGCCCTCGATCACGCTTGGCCTGAAGCCGCGCGAGCGGCCGCCGCTAATGCCGTGGGCGACCGAGTTCGGGCAACTTGATCACTTCGATGGCGCGCGCCCGGTTGGGCAGGCGGCGGATAAAGCCGCGCTCCTCCAGCGCCGTGATCAGCCGGTGGATGCCGGATTTGGAACGCAGGTCGAGCGCGTCCTTCATTTCATCGAAAGAGGGGGGTACCCCCGCTTCGGTTAGCCGCTCGTGGATGAAACGCAGGAGCTCGAACTGCTTGCGGGTTAGCATCTGTCTCTCCCCGGTCTTTCGTCTGGCGGCCGGGCCCGGAAGGGCGTCAGGCCAGAAACAAATCATGAACGGACACTATCTGTTCGATATGTGTTCTGCAACCATTTAATTTGGAGTGAAAAATGCGAAAGGCCGCTAAAGGCCTAGCTTAAGGATGACACAGGGTGAACCGGCACCGGCCGCAGGCGCGTTTGCCTCGCGAATCAGCAGGCAATCCGCCTTGGCGAGCGGGGCCATCAGGGAACTGTCCTGGTCCGGCAGCGGGGTCGCGATCGGCCCACCCGGCCCTGTGGAAAGGGTTGCCCGCATGTAATCAGCGCGCTCGTCATTGGCCGGCAGGTCGCGCCCGAGTCGCGCCGGTTCAGCTACACGCTCGACATCCTCGCGCCCGCAGAGCCGCCGGATCAGCGGCACCAGGAACAGGAAGGCACAGACATAAGCCGACACCGGATTCCCCGGCACGCCCAGCACCTGCATGCCGCCAAGCCGGCCATGCATCATCGGCCGGCCGGGGCGCAGAGCCACGCGCCAGAACGACAGCGCGAGCCCTTCGCTGGCGAGCGCCCGTTGCACCAGATCGTGCTCGCCGACCGAGGCGCCGCCGCAGGTGAGCAGAATATCGGCCCCCCAGTCGCGCGCACGTCGCACCGCTGCGGCGATGTCCTCGATGCGGTCAGGCGCGATCCCGAGGTCGCTCACCTCGGCACCCTCGCTGCGCGCCATGGCGATGAGAGCAAAACCGTTGGAATAGACGATCTCGCCGGGCGAAGGCTTGCTTCCCGGCGCCACCAACTCGTCGCCGGTGCCGAGCACCGCCACTTTGGGCCGGCGGTGCACGCTCAAAGCGGGATAGTTCATAGCGGCGGCCAGCATCAGGTCGCGGTCGCTGAGGCGGCGGCCCTTGCGCAGCAGCGGCTGGCCTTGTGTGAAATCGATGCCACGGTCGCGCACATTGCGGCCCTTGGCGGTCGGCTTCTGGATCGTCACCGTGTCGCCCTCGCGCGCGGTGAGTTCCTGGATCACCACGGTGTCGGCGCCTGCCGGCATCACGCCGCCGGTGAAGATGCGCGCCGCATGGCCCGCCTTCACTTCGCCTTCGAAGGGATGGCCGGCGGCGACCTCGCCGATCAGCCTCAGCTTGACCGGCGCCTGCGTTACGTCGGCGGCGCGCACCGCATAGCCGTCCATGGCCGAAACCGCGGCCGGGGGCTGGGTGCGCAAAGCGGTCAGGTCCTCGGTGAGCACGCGACCGAGCGCGTGGTCGAGCGCAACCGTCTCCGCCGGCAGCGCGCGCGCATCGGCAAGCACGCGCTGCAAGGCTTCGGCGACCGGCATCAGCGGACGATTCATTCGGTGAAGTCCTCGGCGCGGTAATCGCCGGATTTGCCGCCGCTCTTGCGCAGCAGCCTGATGCCCTCGATGCGCATGCCGCGCTCGACCGCCTTGACCATGTCGTAGACCGTCAGGCACGCGATCGAGACCGCGACCAGCGCCTCCATCTCGACGCCGGTCTGCCCGGTCACTTTAACGGTCGCGCGCACCAAAAAGCCGGGCAGGGCGTGTTCCGGATCGATGTCGATCTCGACCTTGGTGATCGGCAGCGGATGACAGAGCGGGATCAGCCCGTGCGTACGCTTGGCTGCCATGATGCCGGCCAGACGCGCTGCGCCCAGCACGTCGCCCTTGAGCGCGTTGCCGGCGAGCACAAGATCGAGCGTCTCCTTGCGCATGATCACGCGGCCTTCCGCGATGGCAAACCGCTCGGTCGCATTCTTGGCGGACACGTCGACCATGCGCGCCTGACCGCGCGGGTCGATATGGGTGAGCTCGGCATTGCTCATTAAAGGCGCGCTTTTCGCCTTCGGCTTGGCGCGCCGTGAGGCCCCCATCTTGCCTCGCGCCACGACCTTCTTGGCGCGCGCCATGGCTCACTCCACCGCGGCTTGGCGCGGAACGCGCGCCAGCAAAGCGCGCGTCGCGGCTGTCACGTCGCTTTGCCGCATCAAGCTTTCGCCGACCAGGAAGGTCGTAATGCCGATGCGGGCGAGGCGGGCGAGGTCGGCCGGCGTGTTGAGCCCGCTTTCCGCGACCACCACGCGGTCGCGCGGAATTTTAGGCGCGAGCTGCTCGCTGACCGTTAGTGAAGTCTTAAAAGTGCGGAGATCCCGGTTATTGATGCCGATCAGCCGCGATTTCAGCCTGAGAGCGCGCGTGAGTTCATCTTCTTGATGAACTTCAAGCAATACATCCATACCATTGGCAAAGGCTGAATCTTCGATCGTCTTTGCCGCCGTGTCATCGAGCGCAGCCATAATGATCAGGATGCAATCGGCGCCGAGCGCGCGCGATTCCACCACTTGGTAGGGCTCGTAGATGAAATCCTTGCGCAGCACCGGCAAGCCAGTGGCGTTACGCGCGGCGCCGAGGAATTCCGGTTTGCCCTGGAACGAGGGCCCGTCGGTGAGTACCGAAAGACAGCTTGCTCCGCCCGCCTCATAGGCTTTGGCGAGCCTCGGCGGATCGAAATCGGCGCGGATCAGCCCCTTCGACGGACTAGCTTTTTTGATCTCAGCGATCAGCGCATAGTCGCCGCCGGCGATTTTTCGCTCGATCGCCTTCAGGAAACCCCGCGGCGATGGGGCAGCTTTGGCCTCGCGTTCGAGTTGGCTGAGCGGGCGCACAATTTTGGCGGCCGCGATCTCCTCGCGCTTGTATGTTTCGATCTTGCTGAGGATATCGGACAAGATCATGCCTCCACGGCGTTGGACACCGCAATCAACCGGTCGAGCCGGCCCTCCGCCTCGCCACTATCGATCGATTTTGCCGCCAGCGCAGAGCCTGCCTTCAAGTCCTTGGCCTTACCGGCGACGATCAGCGCGGCGGCGGCATTGAGAATTGCCACGTCGCGGAACGGTCCGGCTTTGCCTTTCAGCACATCGAGCAACGCCTTGGCGTTCTCGTTCGCATCGCCGCCGCGCAGCGCTTCCGGCTTGACGCGTTTGAGCCCCGCATCCTCGGGCGTGACCTCGAAGGTGCGAACTTTACCGTCCTTCAGTTCGGCCACGCTGGTCGCCCCGGATGTGGTGATTTCATCAAGCCCGTCGGAGCCGTGCACCACCCAGATACATTCGGAGCCGAGATTTTTGAGCACCTGCGCCATCGGCTCGACCCAGTGCTTGGAAAATGTGCCGATCATTTGCCGCTTAACGCTCGCCGGGTTCGACAGCGGCCCGAGCAGATTGAAAATAGTGCGGGTGCCGAGCTCGACGCGGGTCGGGCCGACGTTCTTCATCGCCGGATGATGCGCGGGCGCGAACATAAAGCCGATGCCGGCCTCGCTGATGCAAGCGCCCACCTGCTCGGCATTGAGGTCGATCTTGACGCCGAGCGCCTGCAGCACGTCGGCAGCGCCGGACTTGGACGACAGTGCGCGATTGCCGTGCTTGGCGACCGGCACGCCGCCGCCCGCGACGATGAACGCGGCGCAGGTCGAGATGTTGAACGAACCGGAGGCGTCGCCGCCGGTGCCGACCACGTCGATCGCATCGGGCGGCGCCTTCACGCCCAGCATTTTGGCGCGCATTGTGGTGACCGCGCCGGTGATCTCGTCGACGGTTTCCCCGCGCACGCGCAAGCCCATCAGCAGCGCGCCCATTTGCGAGGGCGTCGCTTCGCCCGACATCATGCTGTCGAAGGCAGAGGCTGCTTCCGCGCGGGTGAGGCTCGCGCCGGTCGCGACCTTGGCGATGAGCGCTTTGAAATCGTCGGCCATGACTTGCGCTCTCAACCGGCCGCGAGGACGGACGACTTGCGCAGCCGTGCGGCGCTAGGCGTCCGTCCACGCTGCTTGTTCCAGGCGGCGGCGAGATCGAGGAAATTCTTCAGCATCAGATGACCGTGCTCGGAGGCGATGCTCTCGGGATGGAACTGCACGCCGTGCGCGGGCAGGCTGGCATGCGCCAGACCCATCACCAGACCGTCGCCAGTTTCGGCGTTGACTGTCAGCTCGCGCGGCATGCTGGCGCGCTCGACCACCAGCGAATGATAGCGCGTGGCGCGAAACGACCCGTTGATGCCGCGAAACACGCCGGTGCCGGTGTGCTTGATTTCGAACACCTTGCCGTGCGCGGGCGCCGCGCGCACCACTTTGCCGCCGAATGCCTGGCCGAGCGCCTGATGGCCGAGGCAAACGCCGAGGATCGGAATGGTCGGTGCGGCCTTGGCGATGAGATCGAGGCAGATGCCGGCTTCGTTCGGCGTGCAAGGGCCGGGCGACAGCACGATCGCCTCCGGTTCGGCGGCGATTACGTCGGTGACTGACACCTTGTCGTTGCGATGCACGACGACGTCCGCCCCCAGCCCGCCCAGGTAATGGAACAGGTTGAAGGTGAAGCTGTCGTAGTTGTCGATCAGAACGATCATGTTCCACCGCTTTGCCAAGGGTTTAAGGTGCGCCCCCAGGGGGGTCAAGCGGCCCGCATTGACGGGTGGTTACTGCCCGCGCTTGGCCGCGCTAGCAAATCGGCGGGCTTCTTCGGCGGCGCGGAACAAAGCCTTCGCCTTGTTGATGCATTCTTGCTGCTCGAACTCAGGGCTGCTGTCGGCGACGATGCCGGCGCCCGCCTGCACATACATGGTGCCGTCCTTCACCAGCGCGGTGCGCAGCACAATACAGGTGTCCATCTCGCCGGCGGCGGAAAAATAGCCGACCGCGCCGGCGTAGAGCCCGCGCTTTTCCTTCTCCAATTCGTCGATGATCTGCATGGCGCGCACCTTCGGCGCGCCCGACACCGTGCCGGCGGGAAATCCGGCGGCCAGCGCATCGAGCGCGTCGCGGTTGCCGGCGAGCTTGCCCTCGACATTGGAGACGATGTGCATCACGTGGCTGTAGCGCTCGACGAAGAACTGATCGGTGACGGTCACGCTGCCGATCTCGGCGACGCGGCCGACATCGTTGCGGCCGAGATCGAGCAGCATCAGGTGCTCGGCGCGCTCCTTCGGATCGGCGAGCAGTTCGTCTTCCAAGGCTTTGTCTTCGTGCGGTGTATTGCCACGCGGCCGCGTGCCGGCGATCGGACGGATGGTCACCACGTCGCCGGTGACCTTGACCAGAATCTCCGGGCTCGATCCGGCGATGGCGAAGCCGCCGAAATCGAGGAAGTAGAGATAGGGCGACGGATTAGTCCGCCGCAGCGCGCGGTAGAGCGAAAACGGCGGCAGTGAGAATGGCGCCTCGAAGCGTTGCGCCAGAACAATCTGGAAGGCGTCGCCGGCGGCGATGTAGTCCTTGGCCTTGCGCACCATCGCCTTGTATTCGTCCGGCGTGGTGTTGGAACGCGGCGGGACATCGAGCGGGCCTTCGTCGTATTCGGCCAACGACTTGTCGAGCGGCCGGTCAAGGCTTTCCAGGATGCCGGACAGCCGCTCGACCGCGCGCGTCAGCGCGGTCTTGGCGTCCACGCCTTTCTCAGGCCGCACCGGCGTGACCACGGTGATCGAATCCTTCACCGCATCGAACACCACGATGATGGTCGGGCGCACCAGCACGGCATCGGGAATACCGATCGGATCCGGATTGGGCGGCGGCAATTCTTCCATCAGCCGCACCATGTCGTAGCCGAGATAGCCGAATACCCCGGCGGCCATCGGCGGCAGGCTGTCTGGCAACGCGATGCGGCTTTCCGCGATCAGTGCGCGCAATGCCTTGAGCGGTGGCTCGGGGCAGGTCACGAAGGCATCTGGTTTCGAGCGCGCGCTCCTGTTGACCTCAGCGCGCACGCCGTTGGCACGCCAGATCAGGTCGGGGTCGATGCCGATGATGGAATGGCGGCCGCGCACGGCGCCGCCTTCCACCGAATTCGAGCAGGAAGCTCATCGGCTTGCCCCCGCCGAGCTTGAGAAAGGCCGAGACCGGCGTCTCCAGGTCGGCGACCAGCGTGGTCCACACCACCTGCGTCTGGCCGCGGCTGTAGCGTTCGGCGAAGGCGGTTTCCGACGGCTCGATCTGCATGGGATCAGTAGTCGTTGGGCGCGCTGGAACTGGCCGGCAGGCCGCCAATGACCTGGTTCAGCGCCTGCTGATTGAGCGTGACGCCGAAATCGCTTTCGAGCCGCGTGACATAGGCGCCGACGATATCGTCGGTATAGGAATTCAACAGCGAAGTCGAAATCGCCTTGCTGGCGACGGGATCGAGCGCTGGATCGACGACGTCGGTCACGCGGAACACGAAACGCATGGTTTCCTGGTCGCCCCCGGAGTTGGCCGGCACGCCCTTGGGCGTCTTGAATACCGCCTCGACCAATTTGGCCGGCGCAAATCCGCCCGGCTTGCCGCGCTGCAGGTCGGTTGCAGTCACCACTTTCAGACCGGTGTCGGTGGCGATCTGGGTCAGCGCCGTGCCGGCTTTCAGCCTGCCGACCATGTCGTCAGCCTTGGCCTTCAGGCGTTTGGCAATCTCGTCGTCGCGCCAGCGAGTTTCGACCTGATCCTTCACTTCGTCGAGCGTGCGGTCGCGCGCAGGCGTAATACCGGTGACGTCGTACCAGAGATAACCGCCGTTCGGCAGTTGCAGTGGATCGTTGTCGACACCGACATCGCTGGCGAAGGCCGGAGCAATCGCGTCCGGCGCCTTCGGCAGGTCGGCGATCGGCTTACCGTCCGGTGCGCGGCCCGAGCGATCGACCGCATCGATGGTGCGGGACTTGAGTCCGAGCTTCTTGGCGGTCTCGGCCAAGGTGGAGCCGGCGGCGCGTTCGTCCTCGAACTTGTCGCGCAGATTTGCGATTTCGGTCTTGGCGCGGCCTTCGGCGATCTCACGCTTGATCTGCGGCGCGACCTCTTCATAGGTCTTCTGGCTGCCCGGTTCGATTTTTCCGACCTGCAGCAGCACGGTGCCGAAGCGGCCTTTGACCGGCGCGCTGACCTCGCCCGATTTGAGCGCGAAGGCGGCGTCGGCGACCGCGGGGTCGATGATGCCGGCCTTCATCACCATGCCGAGATCGGTATCGCTGTCTTTCAAGCCGCGTTCCTTGGCGACATCGGTGAAACTCGCGCCTTTGTCGATGCGTTCTTTCGCGGCCGCCGCCTCGTCCGGTTTCGGGAATACGATTTGGCGCAGCTCACGGCGCTCGGGCGTGCCGTAACTCGCTTTGTGCTGCTCGAAATAAGTCTTGGTGTCGGCATCCGACACCGCGTCCGGCTTGGCGAGGTCGGCCGGCGACATCGAAAGTAAAGTGATCTTTCGGTACTCGGGCGCGCGAAACAAAACCTTGCGCTCCTCGAAAAACTTGCCGAGCACTTCGGGCGTCGGCGTCGGGATATCGCCGGCCTGCGCCGGCCCCAAGGCCAGATATTCGATCGCGCGTTTCTCGCTCTGATATTGATTGATGGCGGCCATCGCCGTTGCTGGCACGCGAAAATCGCCGCCGATACTGAGCGCGATCTCCCGGCGCAGGATCACGCGCCGCTGCTCTTCGACAAAACGGGTTTCGGTAAAGCCGGCTTGCCGAATGATCTCCTCGAAGCGGCTGCGGTCGAACTGACCGCTGAGGCCGCGGAAAGTGGGATCGCTGGTGATGCGGCTGGCAATCTCGGCGTTGCTAATGCCGAGCCGCAACGCCTTTGCCTGCTCGTCGAGCGTCGTCTCGGCCACCAATTGGCCGAGCACTTGCCGATCGATGCCAAGCGTGCGCGCCTGGTCGGGCGTGATCACCCGGCCTGCTTGGCGGCTGAGTTGCTGTAAGCGCTCATTGTAGTATTGGCGGAACTGCTCGATTGAGATCTCGGTCTTGCCGATCTTGATCGCGGAATTAAGCCCGAAGCCGCGGAAAATATCGCCGATGCCCCAGATCGCGAAGCTGATGACCAGTCCGCCCATGATGACGGCCATGATGCCCCGGCCGAGCCAGGTCGAAGAGGCCTTGTGGATACCGCGGAGCATAGGCTGCGTTCTTCCCGGATGACGGTGGCGGCTGAATGAAGGGCTGGTGGCGCCCTTATAGGGAGCGGGCCAACTCCTTGCAACTCAAGAAGGATCGGCCTGCGGCCGGGCCGCTCTGGCGCCCGTGAAGCGGGTCTGGTAACCGCACGCGGAAAGGGACTTTAATCATGGCGCAGGGTGA
This sequence comes from uncultured Alphaproteobacteria bacterium, assembly GCA_963770985.1. Lineage (GTDB taxonomy): Bacteria > Pseudomonadota > Alphaproteobacteria > Rhizobiales > Xanthobacteraceae > Pseudolabrys. Next base: position 50,422 of record CAVYRR010000002.1, read on the forward strand.
TCTAACACCGCTGGTGGCGGGCAACTGGAAGATGAACGGGCTCGCCGCCGCCGAGGGCGAGCTGACCAAGATCGTCAACGGCACCACCGGCCTCAAGGCCGACTTGATGGTGTGCCCGCCGGCTACCCTGGTTGCTGGCTTTGCCGCCGCCTCGCGCGGCTCAGCGGTTTCGATCGGCGGGCAGGATTGCCATGCCGAGTCGTCCGGCGCCCATACCGGCGATATTGCCGCCGAAATGCTCAAGGACGCCGGCGCCGTGGCGGTGATCGTCGGCCATTCCGAACGGCGTACCGATCATCATGAAACGGACGCGCAGGTGCGGGCCAAGGCCATGGCTGCGCGCCGCGCCGGCTTGATCGCGATCGTGTGCATTGGCGAGCAGCGCGTCGAGCGCGAGGCCGGGCAGACGCTGGCCGTGCTTGGCCGCCAGCTCGATGGCTCGCTGCCCGATGGCGGGACCGGCACCAATCTGGTGGTCGCTTACGAACCGGTCTGGGCGATCGGTACCGGGCTGACCCCGACGCCGGCCGACGTGGCCGAGGCCCATGCCTTCATCCGCAAGAAGCTCTCCGAACGCTACGGCGCCGAAGGCAGCCGGGTCCGCATCCTCTATGGCGGCTCGGTCAAGCCGGCCAATGCCAAGGAATTGCTGACTATCGCCCACGTGAACGGCGCCCTGGTCGGGGGCGCTAGTCTGAAGGCCGCCGATTTCCTCGGTATTGCCTCGGTTTACCGGTAATTTTACCGAGGGTGGAAAAGCGCCGCGTGATCGTGTAGAGACCGCGGCGAATTCCTATATACCTCGCGAAACGCCGCCTGGGCGGGCAGCCCAGACCGGCTGGTTTGATCGGATTTAGACCTTATGCAGCACGTCGTCATCGTCATCCATCTCATGCTGGTACTCGCCTTGATCGGCGTCGTCCTGCTGCAGAAATCGGAGGGCGGCGGGCTCGGCATCGGCTCAACCGGCGGCTTCATGACCAGCCGCGGCACTGCCAACGTGCTCACCCGCGCAACCGCCGTCTTGGCCGGCCTGTTCTTCGCGACCAGTCTGCTGCTGTCGATCCTCGCCGGCTTGAACCGCAAGCCGACCTCGATCCTGCAAGGCGACCGGCCCGCACCGACCGCGCCCGGTCCCAATGCGCCGCTTAGTCCGGGTGGGATCCTCAAAGATTTGCCGGCTACTCCGCCGGCCGTCCCCGCGGCGCCAGCCGGGCCGCAGGTGCCGCAATCGAAATAAGGAGCTGATGAAGGGCCGGGAAACCGGCCCTTCCGCATTAGGGAGCAAGGCGAGTGGGAAGGCCCGAACGCCTTTCAGGTGGCAAATGAGAATATCGACGCAAAGGTCTTCGATTACGGCAGTTTTCCGGCTTGCACACAGGCGCAGATCGGATCTGAGTTTTTCACGCTCGTCGAATCGATTCGGCGGGATTACAGGTTAGGCCCCATGGCGCGGTATATTTTCATCACCGGCGGCGTGGTTTCCTCACTGGGTAAGGGTCTCGCATCTGCAGCGCTCGGTGCGGTGCTGCAGGCGCGCGGCTACAAAGTGCGCCTGCGCAAGCTCGATCCCTATCTCAACGTCGATCCCGGCACGATGTCGCCGTATCAGCACGGCGAGGTCTTCGTCACCGACGACGGCGCCGAGACCGATCTCGATCTTGGCCATTACGAGCGTTTCACCGGACGTCCGGCGACCAAGCAGGACAACATCACCACCGGCCGCATCTACCAGGACATCCTCAGCAAGGAGCGGCGCGGCGACTATCTCGGCGCCACCATCCAGGTCATTCCGCACGTCACCAACGCCATCAAGGACTTCATCCGCGAGGGCAATGACGGCTTCGACTTCGTGCTGTGCGAGATCGGCGGCACGGTCGGCGACATTGAAGGTCTGCCGTATTTCGAGGCGATCCGGCAGTTGGGCAATGATCTGCCGCGCCACCATGCGGTCTATATCCATCTCACGCTGTTGCCGTTCATCCCGAGCGCGGGCGAATTGAAGACCAAGCCCACGCAACATTCGGTCAAGGAATTGCGTTCGATCGGCATCCAGCCCGACATTTTGCTCTGCCGGACCGACCGCCCGATCCCGGAAGGCGAACGGCGCAAACTCGCGCTGTTCTGCAACGTGCGGGAAAATGCAGTGATCGAGGCCCGCGACGTCGACAACATCTATGCCGTGCCGGAAGCCTATTCGGCGCAAGGGTTGGACAGTCAGGTGCTCGAGGCGTTCGGCATCGAGCCGCGGCAAGCGCCCGAGCTTGATCACTGGCGACTGATCAACGAACGCATCCGCAATCCGGAAGGCAACGTCACCATTGCCATCGTCGGCAAGTACACCGGCATGAAGGACGCCTACAAATCGCTGATCGAGGCGCTTTCGCATGGTGGCATTGCCAACAAAGTGAAGGTCAATCTCGACTGGATCGAATCGGACGTGTTCGAGCGCGAGGACGCGGCGCCCTTCCTCGAGCAGGTCAACGGCATCCTGGTGCCCGGCGGCTTCGGCCAGCGTGGCGCCGAAGGCAAGATCAAGGCGGCGCAATTCGCGCGCGAGCGCCACGTGCCGTATTTCGGCATCTGCTTCGGCATGCAGATGGCGGTGCTGGAAGCGGCGCGAAACTTGTGCGGCATCGGTGAGGCCAATTCGACCGAGTTCGGGCCGACGAAAGAGCCGGTGGTCGGCCTGATGACCGAATGGCTCAAGGGCAATGAACTGCAGCAGCGGATCGACGGCGGCGATCTCGGCGGCACGATGCGACTGGGGGCCTATCCGGCGACGCTGTCGCGCGGCAGCCGCGTTGCCGGCATCTACGGCAAAACGGAAATCTCCGAACGCCACCGCCACCGCTACGAAGTCAACACCGGCTACAAAGGCCGGCTCGAGCAGCGCGGCATGCGCTTCTCCGGGATGTCGCCCGACGGCATCCTGCCCGAGATCATCGAATACGAGGACCATCCCTGGTTCATCGGCGTGCAATTCCATCCCGAGCTGAAATCGCGGCCGTTCGAGCCGCACCCGCTGTTCGCCTCGTTCATCGGCGCGGCGGTGGAGCAGAGCCGGCTGGTGTAGCGGCTGTTGGCTGTTAGAATTTCAATAATGCCCCGCGGCCTCGATCATGTCGTTCACGCTGTGCGCGATCTCGACGCGGCGGCCGAGTCTTTATCGCCGGCTCGGCTTCACAGTCGGAGCGCGCAACCGCCATCCGTGGGGCACGCATAATTACGTTATCCAGTTCCCTGGCGTGTACATCGAGCTGCTGACGCTGGCCGAGCCGGAGAACCTCGGCGCCGATGGATTTTCGGTTTTGTTCGCCAAATACAACGACGATTTCGCCAAGCGGAGTGAGGGGCTCTCGATGCTCATCCTGGAATCAAAGAATGCGCGTGCTGACGAAGCCGCATTCCGCGCCGCCGGCATCGCGGTATCGGAAGGTATGCAGTTCGAACGTGAGGGCAAGCGGCCGGACGGTTCGGCGGTGAAGCTCGGCTTCTCGCTCGCCTTCGCAGACGACAAGCTCGCGCCCGACATCCACTTCGCCACCTGCCAGCAGCATTACCCGGAAAATTTCTGGAACCCGGCGTTTCAGCAACACGCCAATGGCGTCGAGACCGTCGCCGGTGTCGTATTGGTGGCCAATGAGCCGGCGCGGCACCGCGATTTTCTGCTGGCCTTTACCGGCGCGCAGAATAGCCGTGACACCGGCGATGGCTTTGCTGTCGACCTACCGCGCGGCGCGATCGAAATGACGACGCCGGCTGCCTTCGGGCGCCGCTTCGGTAAATCAGCGCCAGACGCGTCAGGCGGCGCGCGGCTGGCGGCTATGCGCTTTTCCGGCCGGGCGCTTGCGGCCGGGCGGCAGTCCGCTTTGGGGGCGGTGCTGGTCTTTGAATCCGCCCGTTGACCGGGCGGCTTTGCCGCTTCATGGTCGCGCCCGCGAGGGCAAATCGTCTTGGATCAGAAACCCAACTCAACCGTCACCGTCGGCGCCGTGCGCTTCGGCAACGCCTTGCCGCTGGCGCTGATCGCCGGCCCCTGTGCGCTGGAAAGTCGGGCGCATGCGCTCGAAATGGCGGCGGCGCTCAAGGAGATCGCAGCTCGCGTCGGCGTCGGCCTTGTCTACAAAACCTCGTTCGATAAGGCCAACCGCACTTCGTCCAAAAGTGCGCGCGGCCTCGGGCTCGACGCCGCGCTGCCGATCTTTGCCGAAATCCGCGACAGCTTGAAAATTCCGGTGCTCACCGACGTGCATGACGCGGCGCAATGTGCGCGCGTGGCGTCCGCGGTGGACGTGCTGCAGATCCCCGCGTTTCTGTGCCGGCAGACCGATCTGCTGATTGCTGCCGCCAAAACGGGGAAGGCGGTCAACGTCAAGAAGGGCCAGTTCCTGGCGCCCTGGGACATGCAGAACGTGGTCGAAAAAATCACCGGCGCTGGCAACAACAACGTGCTGGTGACCGAGCGCGGCGCCTCGTTCGGCTACAACTCGCTCGTCTCCGACATGCGCGCGCTGCCGATCCTCAAGCGCACCACGGGTGCGCCAGTCATCTTCGACGCCACCCATTCGGTACAGCAGCCGGGCGGGCAGGGCTCGTCCTCGGGCGGCGAGCGTGAATTCGTGCCGGTGTTGGCGCGCGCGGCGGTCGCGGTCGGCGTCGCCGGCGTGTTCATCGAGACGCACCAGGATCCTGATCGCGCGCCGTCCGACGGCCCCAATATGTTGCCGCTGAAGGAGATGGAGCCGCTGTTGCGCACGCTGGTCGAGTTCGACCGGCTGGCGAAGCGCTGATCCACTAAAGGCTTTCGACCCGAATGGGCCGCGTCCTCAATCTCATGGCGTTCGTGATTTTCGCGACGTCGCTGTTCATGCGCTCGGTCGATCCGGTCATTCCGCAGATCGCCGGCGGATTGAATGTCGAGCCGGCCACCGCGGCGTTGCTGTCCACCGCCTTCACCTTGCCCTATGCGCTAGTACAACCGTTGCTCGGCGCACTGGCCGACATGTTCAGCAAGGCGCGGCTGATCGCGGTGTGCATGCTCATCGGCGGCGTAACGACGCTCGCCTGCGCGCTGGTGCCAAATTTCGAGACGCTGATGGGTCTGCGCGTGCTCGCCGGCATGACCGCCGGCGGCATATTCCCGATCGCGTTCGCGCTCGTCGGCGACCGCGTTCCGGTAGCGCAGCGTCAGGTCGCATTAGGGAAGCTGCTATTTGCAGCCATGACCGGCAACCTCTTGGGCGCCTCAGGCGCCGGCGTCATCGGCGATCTGATCGGTTGGCGCGGGGTGTTTTTCGTCACTGGAGGCATCGACCTGATCGCGCTCGCCTTCGCGATCCCCGGTTTTCTCGGCATGAAGGAGGCGCCCGGACGCTTAGACCTGTCGAGTTTTGTTCCGAACTATCGCGCGGTGTTCGGCAATCCATTGGCGAAATATTGCTTCGGCGCCGTTTTCCTGGAGGCGATATTCCTGTTCGGCGTGTTCCCCTACATGGCCGTGTTGCTGAGTAGCGAAGGTGTCACGCATGCGTCCATCGCCGGCGTCGTGATCGGCGGTTTCGCCGTTGGCGGCATTATTTACACCGTCGCGGTATCGCGCCTGCTCAATAACTTTGCGGAACGCCGATTGATGGCGGCCGGCGGGATGACGATGGCGTTTTGCTTGGTCGTGATCGCGTTGCGCATGCCATGGCCGGTGGAGTTCGCCAATTTTGTGTTGGTCGGCTTCGGCTTTTACCTGCTGCACGGTTGCATCCAGGTCTACGTCACCGAGCTGGCGCCGGCCGCGCGCGGATCGGCGATGGCCGGGCATTCGGCATTCTTCTTCCTCGGTCAGGCGACCGGGCCGGTGGTCTATGGCCTTGGCCTTTCCAGCGGCATCGGCATCATCCCGGTGCTGTTGCTTGGTGCCGTAGTGCTGACCGCGACCGGATGGATCTGCGCCTTGCGCTTGCGACGGAATACCTAGCCGCGCCCGCGATAGGGCGCCACGCCCTGGTCCGGCACCCACAGACCTTTCGGCAAGCGGCCTGCCTGCCAGAACACATCAATCGGCATGCCGCCGCGCGGATACCAGTAGCCGCCGATGCGCAAGTATTTCGGCTTGAGCAGCGCCACCAGTTTCTTGCCGATAGCGACGGTGCAGTCTTCGTGGAAGGCGCCGTGGTTGCGGAAACTGTTGAGATAGAGCTTGAGCGACTTCGACTCGACCAGGAACCGCCCTGGCACATAGTCGATCACCAGTTGGGCGAAGTCGGGCTGGCCGGTGATCGGGCACAGGCAGGTGAATTCCGGTGCGGTGAAGCGGGCGAGGTAGTCGGTATCGGTGTGCGGATTTGGCACGCGGTCCAGTACGGCGTCGTTGGGGAACGCCGGGATGCGCGCGGGCCGACCGAGTTGCAGCGGTTTCTTCGCCATACGCAGACTAATGGCCCGCTTTCTTAAGGAATGACAAGACCCATCGCGGCCTGTAGAAACGCCCCAAAACCGGGAACCGCCATGACCGCCATTACCGACATTATCGGCCGCGAAATCCTCGACAGCCGCGGCAATCCGACCGTCGAAGTCGACGTCATCCTCGAGGACGGTTCGAAAGGCCGCGCCGCGGTTCCCTCCGGCGCCTCGACCGGCGCGCATGAGGCGGTCGAATTGCGCGACGGCGACAAGAAGCGCTACGGCGGCAAGGGTGTGCGCAAGGCGGTCGATGCGGTCAACGGCGAGATTTACGATGCGCTCGGCGGCATGGACGCCGAAGCGCAGGCCAAGATCGACGAGACACTGATTTCGCTCGACGGCACTCCCAACAAAGGTCGGCTCGGCGCCAACGCCATCCTCGGCGTGTCGCTGGCGGTGGCGAAAGCCGCGGCCGTCGCCAAGCGCGAACCGCTCTATCGCTATGTCGGCGGGACCGCCGCCCGCACCTTGCCGGTGCCGATGATGAACATCATCAATGGCGGCGTGCATGCCGACAATCCGATCGATTTCCAGGAATTCATGGTGATGCCGGTCGGCAGCCCGAGTTTCGCGGAAGCCTTGCGCGCCGGAGCGGAAATCTTCCAGACGTTGAAAGCGCAGCTCAAAGCCGCCGGCCTCAACACCAATGTCGGCGACGAAGGCGGCTTTGCGCCCAATCTGCCGTCGGCGGAAGCCGCGCTCGATTTCGTCATGCAGGCGATCGCCAAGGCCGGCTACAAGCCGGGCGGCGATGTCATGATCGCGCTCGATCCGGCGGCCAGCGAATTCTTCAAGAACGGCGCTTACGTCTACGAAGGCGAGGGCAAGACCCGCTCGCCGCAACAGCAGGCGGATTATCTCGCCGAGCTGGTCGGCAAATATCCCATCGTGTCGATCGAAGACGGCATGGCCGAAGACGATTTCGAGGGCTGGAAACTGGTGACGCAGAAGATCGGCGCCAAGTGCCAGCTCGTGGGCGACGACCTGTTCGTCACCAACGTCACGCGGCTCGCCGACGGCATCAAGCGCGGGCTGGCCAATTCGATCCTGATCAAGGTCAACCAGATCGGCACACTGACCGAGACGCTGGCCGCCGTCGAGATGGCGCACAAGGCCGGCTATACCGCGGTGATGTCGCACCGCTCCGGCGAAACGGAAGATTCCACCATCGCCGATCTCGCCGTCGCCACCAATTGCGGACAGATCAAGACCGGCTCGTTGGCGCGCGCCGACCGCACCGCCAAATACAATCAGCTGTTGCGCATCGAAGAAGAACTCGGCGCGCAGGCCAAATATGCCGGGCGCGAAGCTTTGAAGGCGCGGCGCTAGCGGTTTTGCGGTGGCTGGTATTTGCGTATAGAATTATCGGCAAGTTCGGACTGCGAAAGCTGAACCATGGACCAGACGATAACTCTGTCCCGCACCGACCGCCGCCAGGCCATCGAGCGCCTGGCGAATTTCGTGACGCAATCGGTCGACGCCGCGCGCGCGGTGGACAAGCCGTTCTTCCATCTCGAATTCGACCGCGTGTTCCCCGACGACGTCTATGCGCAAATTCTGGCGCTGATGCCCGAGGCGACCGATTACCGCCCGATGCACGGCCGCAGCAAGGGTCACGATCTCACCGACGGCACCCATACGCGCGTCAAGATCGACCTGTTCCCGGAATACATCCGCAATCTGCCGCCGGAGAAACGCGCGCTGTGGGACGTGGTCGGCCGCGCGCTCTGTTCGCCGCCGGTCAAGCAGGCTTTCATCCGGCGCCTGGCGCCCGGCCTGTCGAAACGCTTCGGCGCCGACTTCGCCAAAGTCGGCATGTATCCGATTCCGATCCTCACCCGCGACATCCCCGGCTATCTGATCACGCCGCACACCGACACCAAGTGGAAGGGCATCACGGTCCAACTGTATTTGCCGAAGGACGACGCCAATACCGACATCGGCACCATCTTCCACGAGCGGCTGCCCGACGGTTCGATGCCGAAGAAGGCGCAGATGCGCTTTGCGCCCAACACCGGCTACGCCTTCGCGGTCGGCACCGACACATGGCACTCAGCGGACCCGGTGCACAATCGCGTCAAATCGCGCGATTCGATCCTGCTCACTTATTTCGTCGACCAGGGTCTGTTGCGCAACTTCCGCAACCGCGGCAAACGGTTGGGCAATTTCGTGCTCAACGAACTGCGCCAATACGTACCGGTCTGACACCCGCGCGGCATTAAACGCGCTTTAACGCGATTACCGCATCTTGGCGGCCATGGTTTCCCACCGCCGTCGCCGCACCATCCTGACCGTGCTCGGCCTCTATGCCTTCGCCGCGCTGTTCATCGGCTATTTCGCCGTCAACGCCTTCACCGGCAATCATGGGCTGCGCGCGCAAGCCGATCTCGACCAGCAGATGGCGACCATGCAAGGCGAGCTCAAGCATCTGAAAGCCGAGCGTGCGCTGTGGGAGCGGCGGGTGGCGCTGCTGCGCTCCGACCGAATCGACCCCGACATGCTGGACGAGCGCGCCCGCGCATTGCTCGGGCTGGCGGACCCGCGCGACCTGATCCTGCTGCTGCACTAGCCGGCGATCGTTATCCACCGTCGGCCTGGTAATTTTCAGCCAAATTTCGGGCCTTTTCCGCAATGTCGCGCGGCGGTCTCGCGCTTCCGCCCCTGAGCGATTTAAGCTATTGGGGAGTCAAAGCCGAACCGAGCCCCGTCACAATTGCCCGGACGCTTTCGCAGGGAGTACCGATGGCCTCGCCTAAGAAAAATCCGAGCGCCGAGGCCAAGGAGCCGGCCACCCCGGTCGCCAATTTCAGCAAGGACGAGGAGCTTTCGGCCTACCGGAACATGCTGACCATCCGCCGCTTCGAAGAGAAGGCGGGGCAGATGTACGGCATGGGGCTGATCGGCGGCTTCTGCCACCTTTATATCGGCCAGGAAGCCGTGGTGGTTGGCATGCAGATGGCGCTGAAAGCCGGCGACGGGGTGATCACCGGCTATCGCGACCACGGCCACATGCTGGCCTGCGGCATGGACGCCAAAGGCGTGATGGCGGAACTCACCGGCCGCGCCCACGGTTATTCCAAGGGCAAAGGCGGCTCGATGCACATGTTCAGCGTCGAGCGCGGCTTCTTCGGCGGCCACGGCATTGTCGGCGCGCAAGTGCCGCTCGGAACCGGCTTGGCCTTCGCCAATCGCTACCGCGGCAACGACAATATTTCCGTCACCTATTTCGGCGACGGCGCCGCCAACCAGGGCCAGGTCTACGAGAGCTTCAACATGGCCGCGCTCTGGAAACTGCCGGTGATCTACGTGATCGAGAACAACCGCTACGCCATGGGCACGGCCATCACGCGCTCATCGGCCGAAACCAATCTGTCGCGGCGTGGTCTGTCGTTCAATATTCCGGGCGAGCAGGTCGACGGTATGGACGTGCGCGCGGTCAAGGCGGCCGGCGCAAAAGCGGTCGCCTGGTGCCGCAAAGGCGAGGGGCCCTACATCCTCGAAATGCTCACCTACCGCTACCGCGGCCACTCGATGTCGGACCCGGCGAAATACCGCACGCGCGAGGAAGTCGAAGAGGTGCGTACTCACCACGATCCGATCGACATGGCGCGGGCGCGCATCCTGGAAAAGAAATTCGCCAAGGAAGACGAGTTGAAGAAGGTCGACGGCGAGGTGCGCGACCTGATCAATCAGGCGGCGGAATTCGCCACCCACGATCCCGAGCCGGACGTGGCCGAGCTTTATGCCGACATTTATCGTTAGAGAATTAGAGCGCCCATGCCGATCGAAGTGCTCATGCCCGCGCTGTCGCCCACGATGGAGAAGGGCAACCTCGCCAAGTGGCTCAAGAAGGAAGGCGACCGCGTCAAGTCGGGCGACATCATTGCGGAAATCGAAACCGACAAGGCCACCATGGAGGTGGAAGCGGCGGACGAGGGCACGCTCGGGAAAATTCTGGTGCCCGAGGGCACCGCCGACGTGGCGGTCAACACGCCAATCGCGCTGATCCTCAGCGAGGGCGAGGACAAGTCCGCGATCAAAGACTCTAAGCCTGCGCCGGCCGCGAAAGCGGAAAAACCCGAAGCCAAATCTGAACCAAAGCCCGCGCCGAAAGCGGCGCCCGCACCCGAAGCGCCGGCCGCGCACGCTGCTGCCGACCCCGATATTCCCGAAGGCACCGAGATGCTCACCATGACCATGCGCGAAGCGCTGCGCGACGCCATGGCCGAGGAGATGCGGCGCGACAAGGACGTGTTCGTGATGGGCGAGGAGGTCGCCGAATATCAGGGCGCCTACAAGGTGACGCAAGGCTTGCTGCAGGAATTCGGCGACAAGCGCGTGATCGACACGCCGATCACCGAGCACGGCTTTGCCGGCCTCGGCATCGGCGCGGCGCTCGCCGGCCTGAAGCCGATCGTCGAGTTCATGACCTTCAACTTCGCTATGCAGGCGATGGACCAATTGATCAATTCAGCCGCGAAGACGCTTTACATGTCGGGCGGCCAGATGGGCTGCTCGATCGTGTTCCGCGGGCCGAATGGCGCTGCTGCGCGCGTCGCCGCCCAGCACAGCCAGGATTATTCGGCGTGGTTTTCGCACATTCCGGGACTGCGGGTGATCGCGCCCTCGAATGCCGCCGACGCCAAGGGCTTGCTCAAGGCCGCGATCCGCGATCCCAATCCGGTGATCTTCCTGGAAAACGAAATCCTCTACGGCCATTCCTCGCCGGTACCCAAGCTCGATGATTTTGTCTTGCCGATCGGCAAGGCGAAAATCGCGCGCGCCGGCAACGATGTCACCATCGTCGCCTGGTCGATGGGCATGTCTTACGCGCTCAAGGCGGCCGAAGAACTGGCCGGGCAGGGCATCGAGGCCGAAGTCATCGACCTGCGCACGCTCAAGCCGATGGATACCGAGACTGTCGTCGCCTCGGTGCAGAAGACCGGGCGTTGTGTGACTGTCGAAGAAGGCTGGGCACAAAGTGGCGTCGGTGCCGAAATCGCCGCACGGCTGATGGAGCGCGCCTTCGACTATCTCGACGCGCCGGTCGCGCGCGTGTCGGGCAAGGACGTGCCGATGCCTTACGCCGCCAATCTCGAGAAGCTTGCGCTGCCTTCGGTTGCCGAAGTGGTCGAGGCGGCGAAGGCCGTCTGCTACCGGTAGCCGCGCGCCATGCCCACCAACATCCTCATGCCCGCGCTGTCGCCCACCATGGAGAAGGGCAACCTGGCGCGTTGGCTCAAGAAAGAGGGCGACAAGATCAAGTCGGGCGACATTATTGCCGAGATCGAGACCGACAAGGCGACGATGGAATACGAGGCGGTCGACGAGGGCACGCTCGCCAAGATCGTGGTGCCGGAGGGCACGCAGGACGTGGCGGTGAATTCGGTGATCGCGGTGCTGGCCGGCGAGGGCGAGGATGTGAAAGCGGCGGTCTCTGCCGCCGCTAAGACCGCTCCCGCAGCAGGCGCCCCCCACCCGGCGGCTTCGCCGCCACCCTCCCCACCGCAAGCGGGGGGAGGGAAGAAGAGCGAGGCGCCAGCCCCGGATAAACCCTCCCCCCTTGGCGGGGAGGGTGGCGCGGCGCAAGCCGCGCCGGGTGGGGGCGCGACACCTCGGAGCGAAGGCGCCAACCGAATTTTCTCCTCACCTCTCGCGCGGCGGCTCGCCAAGGAAGCCAACATCGATCTCACCCGCGTGCAGGGGTCTGGCCCGCACGGCCGCGTGATCGCGCGCGATATCGACGCGGCAAAATCCGGCAAGGGAATGCGTGCGCCCGTCGCCACGCCGGCGGGCGCGGCTATGCCGATAGCGGCCTCGCCCTCCGACGCGCAAATCCGCGCGCTCTACCAAGACGGCTCCTACGACTTCGTGCCGCACGACCAGATGCGCAAGATCATCGCGCAGCGGCTCACGCTGTCGAAGCAGACCATCCCGCATTTCTATCTCACGCTCGACTGCGACATCGGCAAGCTGTTGGCCGCGCGCGAGGAGATCAACGCGGCCGCCCCCGTCAAAGACGGCAAGCCAGCCTACAAGATTTCGGTCAACGACTTTGTCATCAAGGCGCTGGCGCTGGCGCTGCAACGCGTGCCAGACGCCAACGTGACCTGGACCGAGGCCGGCATGCTGCACCACAGACATTCCGACGTCGGCGTGGCGGTGGCGATTCCGGGCGGACTGATCACGCCGGTTGTGCGCCAAGCCGAGGCGAAGTCGCTTTCCACCATCTCCAACGAGATGAAGGACTACGCCGCGCGCGCCCGCACGCGCCACCTCAAGCCGCACGAATATCAGGGCGGCTCGACCGCGATCTCGAACTTAGGCATGTACGGCATCAAGGATTTCGCCGCGGTGATCAATCCGCCGCACGCGACCATTCTCGCGGTCGGTGCCGGCGAGGAGCGCGCGGTGGTCCGCAACGGCGCGCTCGCCGTTGCCAATATCATGACGGTGACGTTGTCCACCGACCATCGCGCCGTCGACGGCGCCCTCGGCGCCGAAATGCTCGGCGCTTTCAAGAAGCTGATTGAAAACCCGGTGATGATGGTGGTGTAGTTACCGCCGGCTCGTCGGGTATTTCCGTTGCACGGTGCGTTGTAGTTCGAACGCGAGCCGCAGAACCTCGACCAGTGCCCTGATCCCCTTCATTACGCCCAAGCCGTCCGGCAAGAGCAATTCAGAGGTTTGCAACGCAATCGGCATGATGTGCGGCTTCGAAGTAGTAGAAGTACAAGTCATATCTCATCTCCCTGCGGAGTTGAGACAACATTTGGCTGCAAAGCAGCTGACCGGGCGGTTGTCGTTGGCCCGGAGATGCCGCCGCCGAATGAAAGCTTGGTGGGGATGTTGCATATCGCCAACAGCCTTCGGTCCGGCGAGCGGAGGAAGCGCAGTGCTTGGGCGATATGCCTTGGAGCAGCCGGGCGACTGCAATGCGGCCCGACAGCGCATCACATAGGCAACATCCGGCAAATAGTCAAAGAATCGCGCTGTGGCGAGCGCACGGTCTTCACGCCGGGTCGAATCCCTTCGCCTTGAATACCGCCTGCGCTTCCGGCGACATCAAATATTTCACCAAGGCCTTGGCGGCATCGGCCTGCGCCGCGCCGGTCTGCACGCCCGCGTCGTAGATCACGGTGAAGGCCATATCGCCGGGCAGCGGTCCGACCACCTCGACACCAGGGACCGACAACAGTTCAGGCTTGGAATTGATGGCGATGTCGGCTTCGCCAGTGACCAGGAGACTTCCGGAAAACCCGCCGGACGGGGGATGCTTGGTCTTGCCTTTCATTTGCTCGGTGATGCCCATCTTCTCGATCTGCTTGGCGGTGTAGACGCCGCTGGCGCCACCACTCGCCGGATTGGTGTAGCTGACGGCTTTTGACGCCAGCAGGGCTTTCTTGAAAGCCTCCGGCGTGGAGATGTCCGGCTTCGGCGCGCCGGCCTTGATGCCGACCGCGAATATCGATTTCGTGAATATGACGTCGGTGCCAGGCACGATCTTGCCTTCCTTTTGCAACGTCTCAATGTTGCCCTTGATCAGGATCAGCGCGTCCGCCTGTTCGCCGGCCTGAACGCGTTTCATCAGCAGCGCCGCGGTGCTCCAGGTGATGGCGACCTTGTTACCGGTGGCCTTTTCGAATTTCGGGATAATCTCCTCCAGCACGCTCTTGACGCCGACGGTGGCGAAGACCTTGATCTCCGCCGCCGAGACAATGGCGGCTTGCGCGAACAGAAAGACTGCGATAGCCGCAAGGCGGCCGATAAGCTTACCCATGACGCTTCTCCCCGGGTGTTATTGCAGGTCATTACATGCCTAAATTGGGCTAGATTCAATGGGAGCTGGCCGTGCGGCGGCGAACGTCTCCATATGGGACCGAGGGTCTAGCAGTAACCTTGTGCCAGTGGAGACGCTGAGTGGCGGATACTTCCTTCGACGTTCTGATCATCGGCTCCGGCCCCGGCGGCTACGTGACCGCCATCCGCGCGGCGCAACTCGGCTTCAAGACGGCCATCGTCGAGCGCGATTATCTCGGCGGCATCTGCCTCAACTGGGGCTGCATTCCCACGAAGGCGCTGCTGCGCTCGGCGGAGATTTATCACTATATGCAGCACGCCAAGGACTACGGGCTGAAGGCCGACAACGTCTCCTACGACCCGACGGCGGTGGTGAAACGTTCGCGCGCCGTCGCCAAGCGGCTCAACGACGGCGTCGGCTTCCTGATGAAGAAGAACAAAGTGTCGATCATCTGGGGCGAGGCGGCGATCGACGCGCCCGGCAAGGTCACGGTGAAGGCGTCGAAAAGCGAAGCGCCCAAGGGCGCGCTCGGGCCCGGCTCATACCAGGCCAAACACATCATCATCGCCACCGGCGCGCGGCCGCGCATACTGCCCGGCCTCGAGCCGGACAAGAAACTGGTGTGGACTTATTTCGAGGCGATGATCCCCGAGGCGATTCCGAAATCATTGCTGGTGATTGGCTCTGGCGCCATCGGCATAGAGTTTGCCTCGTTCTACCGCACGCTCGGCGCCGAGGTGACCGTGGTCGAGGTGCTGCCGCAAATCTTGCCCGTCGAGGATCACGAGATTCAGGCATTTCGCGCGCAAGAGCTTCGAGAAGCAGGGCATCAAGATCCACACCAATGCCAAGGTCACTAAGCTCGACAAGAAATCGGACAGCGTTACGGCGACCATCGAGGAGGGCGGTAAGACTCAAACCATGACCGCCGAGCGCGTCATCTCCGCCGTTGGCGTCACCGGTAATATCGAGAAGCTCGGGCTTGAAAAGCTTGGCGTCAAAACCGATCGCGGCATTGTCGTCGTCGATCAGTTCAACAAGACCAACGTGCCGGGCATCTACGCCATCGGCGACGTTTCCGGCCCGCCGATGCTGGCGCACAAGGCCGAGCACGAAGGCGTGGTCTGCATCGAGGCGATCAAGGGCCTAAACCCGCATCCGATGAACAAGATGATGATCCCCGGCTGCACTTATTGCTCGCCGCAGATCGCGTCTGTCGGCCTCACCGAACAGGTCGCGAAAGAAAAAAAGCTCGACATCCGCATTGGCCGCTTTCCCTTCGTCGGCAACGGCAAAGCGATCGCACTCGGCGAGGATCAGGGTCTCGTCAAAGTGATCTTCGACAAGAAGACCGGTCAACTGCTCGGCGCCCATATGGTCGGCGCCGAAGTCACCGAGCTGATCCAGGGCTACGTCGTGGCGATGAACCTGGAAACGACGGAAGAAGAATTGATGCACACCATCTTCCCGCATCCGACTTTGTCGGAGATGATGAAGGAAGCGGTGCTCGATGCCTACGGTCGCGTTTTGAATATGTGAGAGAGGAACGAGTTCATGGCCAAGTTCGACAACATTCTGGGAACCGTCGGTAACACGCCGGTGGTCAAGATCAACAAACTGGCGCCGAAAGGCATCAACCTCTACGTCAAGGTCGAAGCCTTCAATCCGCTCGGCTCGGTCAAGGACCGCCTGGCGCTCGGCGTCATCGAGGCGGCGGAGAAATCCGGCGAGCTCAAACCGGGCCAGACTGTGATCGAGGCGACCTCCGGCAATACCGGCATCGGGCTCGCCATGGTCTGCGCGCAGAAGGGCTATCCGCTGGTGGTCACAATGGCGGAGACCTTCTCGGTCGAGCGCCGCAAGCTGATGCGCTTTCTCGGCGCCAAGGTCATCCTGACGCCCGCCGCCGAGCGCGGCATGGGTATGGTCAACAAGGCGGTCGAGCTCGCCAAGACCCATGGCTGGTTCATGACCCGCCAATTCGAGAACGAGGCCAATGCCGACATGCATTCGCGCACCACGGCGCGCGAAATCATCAACGACTTCAAGGGCGAGAAGCTCGACTATTGGGTCACCGGTTTCGGCACCGGCGGCACGCTCAAAGGCGTCGCGCGCGTGCTGGCCAAGGAGCGGCCCGACACCAAGATCGTGCTGTGCGAGCCGGCCGATGCACCGATGCTGACGAGCAAGACACCGCAGGAGCGCAATCCGGACGGCTCGCCGGCCAAAGCCAATCCGGCGTTCAAGCCGCATCCGATGCAAGGCTGGAGCCCGGACTTCATCCCGAAGCTCACCGGCGACGCGCTCGACACCGGCACGATCAGCCGCATCATCACGATTGCCGGCGCCGACGCCATGAAATGGTCGAAGGCGCTCGCGCAGCAGGAAGGCATTTTCGTCGGCATCACTGCCGGCGCCACCTTCGCCGGCGCGCTCGAAGTGTGCAAAAGCGCGGCGCCCGGTTCGACCGTGCTCGCCATGCTGCCCGACACCGGCGAGCGTTATCTCTCGACCCCGCTGTTCGGCGACATCGGCGCCGACATGAACGAGGACGAATTGAAGATTTCGACCTCGACGCCGAACCATCGCATGCCGCCGAAGGCGGCGTAACCGCGAGAGGAGACCCATGGGCGTATTGGTCTGGATCGTCATCGGTCTGATCGCCGGCTGGCTGGCGCATGTCATTCTGGGCGGGCGCGGCGGTATTTTCGGTAACATTGCCGTCGGCCTGGTCGGCGCGATTGTCGGCGGCTTCCTGTTCGAGAAGCTCAACTTGCACGTCATGCCCGATTTCTGGGGCAATCTGATCACCGCTACCATCGGTGCCGTCATCTTCTTGGCGATCTGGCGGGCCATCAGAAGGGCGTGACCTTGCGGCGCGGGGACGGCGGCCGTAAGTAAAGGCATGGCCGTCGTTTACGACATCAACCAGCCGCGCCCGCGTCATCCGGAAAAGGCGCACCGGCCGGATTCCGCGCAAGCAAAAAAACCCGACTGGATCCGCGTCAAGGCGCCGGTGTCGGCCGGCTACAACGAGACACACGCCATTATGCGCGCCAACGGCCTGCACACGGTGTGCGAGGAGGCCGGCTGCCCGAATATCGGCGAGTGCTGGGAGAAGAAGCACGCCACTTTCATGATCATGGGCGACACCTGCACGCGCGCCTGCGCGTTTTGTAACGTCAAGACAGGTCTGCCCGGCGCGCTCGATCCCAACGAACCGGCGCATGTCGGCGAGGCGACCGCCAAGCTCGGCCTCGCGCACATCGTGGTGACGTCAGTCGATCGCGACGATCTCGCCGACGGCGGCGCGCGTCATTTCGCCGATACCATCCGCGCCATCCGCGCGCGCTGCCCGCAAACAACAATAGAAGTGCTCACGCCGGATTTCCTGCGCAAGGACGGCGCGCTCGAAATCGTGGTTGCCGCAAAGCCCGATGTGTTCAACCATAATCTGGAAACGGCGCCCTCGCTTTACCTCAGCGTCCGGCCGGGCGCGCGTTATTTCCACTCGCTGCGGCTGTTGCAGCGCGTGAAGGAGATCGACCCGACGATGTTCACCAAATCGGGCATCATGGTCGGCCTGGGCGAGGAGCGAAATGAAGTGTTGCAGGTGATGGACGACCTGCGCTCGGCCAATGTCGATTTCCTCACCGTCGGGCAATATCTGCAGCCGACTCGCAAGCACCACGAGGTGAAACGTTTCGTGCCGCCGGATGAGTTCGAGGCGCTCAAGACCATTGCCTACGCCAAAGGCTTCCTGATGGTGGCGGCTTCGCCGCTGACGCGCTCCTCGCACCACGCCGGCGAGGATTTCGCGCGCCTCAAAGCCGTGCGCGCCGCTCATTCGTAACGACAGCGAATGCCATCCTTCACCACCAAGCGCCGCGTCCGTCACAGCGCGGCCGAGATGTTCGATCTCGTTGCCGACGGCGAGAGCTATCCCGACTTCGTGCCGCTGTGCAGCGCGCTCCGCGTCAAAAGCCGCACCGACAAAGGCGACGGCGTCACCGTGATGGTTGCCGACATGACGGTCGCCTACAAGGTGATCCGCCAGACATTCACCAGCCGCGTCACCCTCGACCGGCCGAATTTGAAAATCCTGGTCGAATACGTCGACGGCCCGTTCAAGCACATGCAGAACCGTTGGGCGTTCAAACCGGCGGGCGACAAGGCCTGCGAGGTGGAATTTTTTATCGAGTACGAATTCGCCAGCCGCACGCTCGGCATGCTGATGGGCGCCATGTTCGACACCGCGTTCCGCAAATTCTCCGCCGCCTTCGAGCGACGCGCCGATCAAGTATACGGACGCAATACGAGCTAGCGCGCCGGGGCTAAGGGCGCGGTCTCGACCGGCGTTGGCGTGACGGCCGACGCGGTCGCCTCGAATTGATCGGCTTGGATCCTCAGCGTCCCGATCAAGGTCGGCATCAGCACGCGCAAGGGCGCGATGACCGAGGTGCCGGCGATCGGCGCAAACCACAGTTCCATGTTGCGCCGCCCGGCGACGTATTTGACGATCATGCTGTCGGCTCGGTAGCCCGCGATCGGTTGCAGCACGACGCCGCAAACCAAAATCGGTCCGGTATAGCCGCGATCGAGCGCGACCTTGTCCATGCGGCTCAAACGACAACACGAGGTTATAGCGGCGGCGTCCGTCGAATATCTTCAGCGTGCGATTGCAATCGGAAGCCGCCATCGCGCCGCCGCCGAGCTTCGTCGGGATCAAAACCGCGCTCAGCGGATCGGCGGTGCCGCGGCGGTCGGCGTCGGTCACCGGCAAGCGATCGGCATATTCGGGAGGCTGCGGCGTCATCGTTTCGGTCGCGGCGCCGTCCGCAAACGTCATTTCCAATTTGATCCTGCCGTCGTCGTCGGTGATGGTGGACGTATAAGACGACGGATTGAGCCGGTCGGCGGCGAGACTGCCGTGCGCCTCGACCGAGCCTTCGCCGTTCACCAGCATGCTGAGCACGCCGCTCGCTTTGCCGCTTGCGGTCGTGGTGTAGAGCGTGTCGCCGATATCGACCAGCCAGACGATCTCGCCGAACGTAACGCCGGTCATCGATATCGCGTAGTGTGCTTTGAGTTTGCCTTGCGCGCGAGCCGATCTGTCGGGCGCCGCTGCCAGCAAAAATACAAGGACGCCCAAAAGCCAAGCGGTCGCGTGATGAGGGGGCCGGAACATCGTCGCTATGATAAGCGCTTTTGACCGCAATATCCGAAGTCACTTTATAATTATTATAGGCTCGCTCCCATCCAGAAGCGGCGCAGCCATGCAACAATCCAGGGACGCAAACCAGTCGCCGGCGGCAGCAAAACGCTGTCGCCTATCATGCGAGATCCACCCGGCCGCCGCTCGAATACGATTTTGCGATGGTGGAATGCCTCAAGCTCTGGCCGGTGCGCTATGCTCACGATGGCGGTGCGGGGAAGGCGTTCGGCCACGAGCGTCATCAAATGTCCCTGGCTCAGCGGATCGAGCGCCGACGTCGCCTCGTCCATCACGACGATATCCGGTTGATGCAGCAGCAAGCGCACGAAGGCGAGACGCTGACATTCGCCGCCGGACAAAGTGCGGTTCCAGGGGGCCTCTTCGTCGAGATGTTCGACCAGGTAGCCGAGGCCTGCCGACTCCATTAACTCGCGTAGCGTGCCGTCAGGAGCATCGATCGGCGACAACGGATAGGTGGCGGCGCGCCGCAGTGTGCCAAGCGGGATGTATGGCCGCTGTGGCATTAGGACCATCTTGACGCCGCTCGGCACGGCGATGTTGCCTTGCCCCCACGGCCACAGACCGGCAATCGCGCGCGTGAGCGTAGTCTTTCCCGTACCGGATTCTCCGAGCAGAAGAACTCTTTCGCCGGGTTCGATGAGCACGTCGGCATCTTTGACAACGACGGTGCCGTCGTCGAGCTCCACCGAGAGATTTTGCAGGCGAAGCGTCGGGCCTTCGTGCTCGGTCCGTCGTGATCGCGCGGGACGCACCGGGCACGCCGGCTGCCTCAAGATGGTCGATAGAGGCCAGGAGCGATCCAACGCGGCGCGCCGACGCTGCCCAACCCGCGAGCCGTGGATAGTTGTCGAGCAGCCAATTGAAGGCTGACTGGACTTGAACGAAAGCCGCCGCCGCTTGCATGACCTCGCCGAGCGTCATGGCCCCCGCGACGTATTTCGGCGCACACAGGACGAGCGGGACCACCGGCGCTATCAGCCAATGGGCGTTGGAAACGAGCGTGTAGCGCATATGCTGATGGCAGAGGTCGAGCCATCGCAGGATGACCGCACCGAGGCCTTGCCGCAATCCAGCCCGCTCTTCCTTCTCGCCGCCCAGCAGCGCGATACTCTCACCGTTTTCCCGCACGCGGGTCAGGGCATAGCGAAATTCAGCCTCCGATTGGTTCACGCGCTCGGAAACCGCGACGAAGCGGCTCGCCACCAGGATGACCGCCGCGCTGGTGACGAGCGCGTAAATGACCGCCGCGATCACCAAGTAGCCGGGGATGACGATGCTTGCCGCCGGCGTTCCGAGCGTCAGATTGCCACCGACGAACCAGAGCACCCCGACGAACGTCACCGCCGTGACCGTGGCGCTGAAGATGCCGACGACGAAGTCGACCGGCGCATCGGTGGCGACACGCGCATCGTCACCGATGCGGCCCTCGGGATTCTGATGGTCTCCCGTCACCAAATCGAGTTGGTAGTAGTGGCCATTTGCCAGCCATCTTGCCGACCAGATGGTTGGTCAACCACGCGCGCCACTCACGCTGGATTGTCATGCGCCCGTACACGGCGACGATGGCCAGCCCCACCATGGTCACCACAAGCGAGCACGAAGATAAGAGCTTGCGTCAAGACCGCGTCCCCGTCCTTTTTCTCAAGCGCGTTGAAGATGTCGCGGCTCCAGATATTCATCCGGTACTGGAAAGCGACCTGGACAAGAATGAGCACGATGAGACCGAGGGTGAGCAGCCAGGCCGTTCGGCGGGTGTCCCCAAACCAGAAGCCGCGGGCACTCGCCCAGAAACGCCGGATGAGCGGTCGGCTGGTCGGTAATGCAGGCGACGACTGATACATAATTGGGCCGTTTAGCTTTTTGGTCGCCCAATACGACACGCTGCATTCGTAGCTTTCATTGACCTAGGTCATAACGCCTTGTGGGCTTGAGCATATTTTCTTCAAGAAACGAGCTTGGCGAAGGCCGCATGCGGCGATTTGGCGCGCAGAGGCCGACATTTCGATCGAGATCCTTCCATGAGCATTTTTCGCCTCTACGGCCGCGTTCTCGGGCTACTCGGGTCTGAAAGCCGATTAGCCTGGGCGTTGGCGCTGGCGAATATGGCGCTGGCTTCCGCCCAGTTTGCCGAACCGGTGCTACTCGGCCGCATCATCGACACGTTGACCGGCGCGCAGGCCCGCGGCGAGCCGCCGTCATGGTCACGACTGGGAACGCTGTTGGCCGCCTGGGCCGGCTTCGGGCTTTTCACCATCGTTTGCGGCACGCTGATCGCTCTCTACGCCGACCGCCTCGCGCACCGCCGCCGCCATGTCGTCCTCACGGGCTATTTCGAGCACGTCTTGCAGCTACCGCTCAGCTATCACGGCAATACCCATTCTGGCCGGCTGATGAAGGTGATGCTGCAGGGCACCGACGCATTATGGGGGTTGTGGGTCGGGTTTTTCCGCGATCACCTCTCCTCGTTTATCTCGCTGCTCGTCCTGCTGCCGATCTCGCTCTTTATCAATTGGCGACTTGCATCGTTGCTGATCGCGCTATGTGTCGTTTTCGCCGGCCTCACCGCGCTGATCGTGCGTAAGACTCAAACCATGCAAAGCTCGGTTGAGCGTCACTATTCCGACCTTGCGGAGCGCGCATCCGACACGCTCGGCAACATCGCACTGGTGCAGAGTTTTTCCCGCCTCGAAGCGGAAGTCATCGAGTTGCGGCAAATCGTCGAGCGCCTGCTGGCAGCGCAAATGCCGGTCCTGTCGTGGTGGGCGTTGGCCGTCGTGTTAACGCGAACAGCAACGACGTTGACGGTCTTGTCGATCATCATCGTCGGGACGTTGCTGCATATCAATGGTCAGGCGACCATCGGCGAGATGGTGACCTTCATGAATTTTGCCGGCCTGATCATTACACGGCTGGAGCAGAGCGTCGGTTTCATCAATCGGGTGATGTCGGAGGTACCGCGCTTACGCGAATTCTTCCAAGTGTGGGATACGATTCCGGCCATTCGCGATCTTCCGGATGCGGTTGATCCTGGCCGCCTCGACGGGCTCGTCGAGTTCAAGGACGTTTCGTTCTCATATGACGGGGAGCGGATGGCGGCGGCGGATCTCAACTTCAAAGCGATGCCGGGCGAGACCATTGCCTTCGTTGGCGCTACCGGCGCCGGCAAGTCGACGGCAATTGCTCTGCTTCACCGCGCGTTCGATCCGCAGTTTGGCGTGATCGAGATCGACGGTATCGATATCCGCAAGTTCAAGCTCTCCGCGTTGCGCCGGAACATTGGCGTGGTGTTCCAGGAGGCGCTGCTGTTCAACCGCTCGGTTGCCGACAATCTGCGCGTGGGCAAGTCCGATGCGACCGAGGCGGAGATGCGGGACGCGGTCAGAGCGCGCACAAGCCCTCGATTTCATCGAACGCAAATTCCAAGGGTTTGACGGCCGCGTCGGCGAGCGCGGCCGTTCGCTGTCCGGCGGCGAGCGCCAGCGATTATCGATCGCGCGCGCGCTGTTGAAAGATCCGCCGATCCTCATCCTCGATGAGGCCACGAGCGCGCTTGACGCCGACACGGAAGCCAAGGTGATGCGGGCGCTCGATGAGGTGATGACGAATCGGACGACTTTCGTCATTGCGCATCGATTGTCGACGGTACGCAAGGCGTCCCGTATCCTCGTTTTTGACGCCGGCAGAATCGTTGAGGCCGGTACGTTCGACGAACTCGTGATGGCCGGGGGTCGCTTCGCCCATCTCGCCCGGACGCAACTCATCTCCCCCGAGCCGAGCGCCTCTCCAGCATTAAGTCCCGCTAACGCCTCTCCGCCATGTCCTTGAGCATTGCTAGCGCCTGCAGCACCGACTTGTGCCGCACTTCGCTGCGCCCGATGTCGCCGTAGCGCATCTCAGCAACGTTGAGCGCGCCGTTGCGCGAGGCAGCGGCGAAATGCACGAGCCCGATCGGCTTATCGGCGCCCCCACCGCCGGGACCGGCAATGCCGGTGATGGCAACCACGAGATCGGCGCCGCCTTTGCCGAGCGCGCCGCGCGCCATGGCCTCCGCTGTTTGTCGGCTAACCGCTCCGTGCTCGCGCAAGATGTCCGCCGGCACGCCCAGTATCTGCTGCTTGGCCGTGTTCGAATAGGTGACAAAGCCGCGATCGACCACATCCGACGAGCCGGCGATCTCGGTGAGGGCGCCGGCCACCAGCCCGCCGGTGCAGGATTCCGCGGTCGCGACTTTCAAGCCGCGCACGCGGCAGGCATCGAGCACGGCGGTCGCGGCGGCGCGCAACTCCTCGCTCATCTTGCCCTCGTCATGGCGAACCCCAGGGCAGCCGCACGGTTGCGGTTGCGTAGGCCACGATGCCTTCGCCACGGCCGGTGAAGCCGAGCTTTTCGCTGGTGGTCGCCTTGACCGCCACGCGGCCTACATCAATGCCGGCGAGCTTGGCAATGTTCGCGCGCATGGCGTCGCGATGCGGCCCGATGCGCGGGGCCTCGCACACGATGTTGATATCGATATGGGCGATGCGGCCGCCGCGCGCGGTGAGGCGTGCGAGCGCAAAGGCCAAGAACCGGTCGGAGGAGGCGCCGCGCCATTGCGGATCGCTCGGCGGGAAATGCACGCCGATGTCGCCGTCGGCGAGCGCGCCGAGGATGGCGTCGGTCAGCGCGTGCAGGACCACATCGGCGTCGGAATGGCCGGTGAGCGCTTTTGCGTGCGGGATCTTGATGCCGCCGAGGGTGACGTGATCGCCCGGCCCGAAGGCATGCACATCGAGCCCGGTGCCGATGCGGACGTCGCCAAGTGCGGCGAATGCAATCGCTTCCGCACGCGCGAAATCGCCTTCCTCGGTGATCTTGATGTTGCCGGGCTCGCCGGCAAAGACGCTGACCTTCAGGCCAGCCCATTCGGCAAGCGCGGCGTCGTCGGTGAAATCCTCGCGGCCCGCGGCGGCCGCGCGGCGATGGGCGTCAAGCAAGAGGGGGAAGGTGAAGCTTTGCGGTGTCTGCACCAGTCGCAACGTATTGCGATCGAGCGTCTGGCCGACCAGGCCTGCGGCATCGACGGTCTTGACGGTATCGGTGATTGCCAACGCGGGTATCGCCGCGCCGCTTCGCTTTGCCGCTGCGATCGCGCGCGACACCAGCGCCGCGCTGGCGAACGGCCGCGCGGCGTCGTGGACCAGGACGATATCTGGCTTACGGGGTTCGAGTGCCTCCAGTCCGGAGCGCACCGAGGCTTGCCTGGTTGCTCCGCCGAACACCGGCGGCAGAAGGTCGAGAGAAACAACCGAGGAGCGGAACATCTCGACGTCTTCTGGATGGATCACCGGCTGTACAAAATTGATCTCTGAGTGTTCCAAGAGCATGACGAGGCTCTGCCGGATCATCGGCTTGCCACCGATCGGCCTGAATTGCTTGGGCAGATCGCCGCCCGCCCGCGATCCCCGCCCGGCCGCCACGATGACAACTGCGACACCCGCCATGCTATTGATGCTCCACAAGTTCCAGCTTGCTTTAGCGCGTTACTGTTGTAGCGGGAATGGATTAGCCGGTCCGGCCGACGTTTAAGCATGAACAATTTTTTGCAGTGCAGCACTTGCGCTGGGTGTCGAAATGGCTAAACTCTGGGCATCAAAAGAGATCGCCTAATTGATAGGCAAGTATTCCATGCGGGCCGAAATCAAGCAGAATATGAGGGATTCTCTACAAATCGGCACCGTAAAAGTGCCGAACCGCGTGATTTTAGCCCCCATGTCTGGCGTTACTGACGCGCCCTTCCGCCGGCTCGCGGAACGCCACGGCGCTGGTCTGGTGGTTTCAGAGATGACCGCGTGCGCTGCACTGGCGCAAGGCCAGCGCGAGGCGCGCGTGCGCAGCGAGGGGCAAGGTGTCGCCATCCACGTCGTGCAGCTCGCCGGCTGCGAGGCGAATTGGATGGCAGAGGGTGCCCGCATCGCCGAGGCGCAGGGCGCGCACATCATCGACATCAATATGGGATGCCCGTCCAAGCAGGTGACCAACGGCGCCGCCGGCTCTGCGCTGATGCGCGATCTCGATCACGCCTTGACCTTGATCGAGGCAACCGTCGCCGCCGTGCGGGTGCCGGTCACCTTGAAAATGCGCCTGGGCTGGGATCGCGCCAGCATAAACGCGTCAGAACTCGCGCTCCGCGCGGAAGCCGCCGGCATCCGGATGATCACCGTGCACGGCCGTACTCGCTGCCAGTTCTACGACGGCGGCGCCGATTGGTTGGCGGTGCGCGCAGTGAAGCAGGCGGTATCGATCCCGGTCGTCGTCAATGGCGACATTCGTAATTTCGACGATGCTGAACGCGCGCTCGCCGTCTCGGGTGCCGACGCGGTGATGATCGGCCGCGCCGCGCAAGGGCGACCCTGGTTCCCGGGGCAGGTTGCGCGCTATCTCGCGACCGGCAAGCGCGAGCGCATGCCGCCGTTGGCCGAGCAATTCATGCTGATCGATATGCTTTATGACGAGATGCTCGCTCATCACGGACTGACGATCGGCCGCCGGCACGCCCGCAAGCATCTGGCCTGGGCACTCGATTCCGCGGCGGCAACAGCGGGCATATCGATCGATCTTCTCAAAAGCCATCGCGGTCGCGTGCTTACGGCCGAAGAGCCGGCGCAGGCGCGCAGGTTGCTCGCCGATGCTTACGACGCCTTCGCATGGAGGGCCGCCGCATGAGCCGGGCGCACGCTGTCTCCGTTACCGTCAACTCTCCTGCCGACGCGGTGCTGCACGCGCTGCCGCATCCGGTGATCATGGTGTCGCCCGACGGCAAGATCGCCGACGCCAATGTCGCCGCCGAGCAATTCTTCGAAGCGTCGATCCCCGTGCTGCGCCGCCACATGTTGCGCGACTTGGTGCCGTTCGGCTCGCCCTTGCTGACATTGATCGAGCAGGTGCGTCACCGCGGCGCACCGGTGAACGAATACAAGGTCGATCTTGCCACCCCGCGCAATCCCGGCGAACGGCTCGTCGACCTGCACGTGGCGCCGCTGCCGGAGTACACCGACCACGTCGTCGTCATGCTGCAAGAGCGCACCATCGCCGACAAAATGGACCGCCAGCTCACCCACCGCGGCGCCGCCCGCTCGGTGATCGCGCTTGCCGCCATGCTCGCACATGAGATCAAGAATCCGCTGTCGGGCATTCGCGGTGCCGCGCAGTTGCTCGAACAGTCGGCCGGCGACGACGACCGTTCGCTTACCAAACTGATTTGCGACGAGACAGACCGCATCGTGAAGCTGGTCGACCGCATGGAGGTGTTTGCCGACGAGCGGCCAGTCGAACGCGAGCCGGTCAATATTCACGTGGTGCTCGACCATGTGAAACGGCTGGCGCAGACCGGTTTTGCACGTCACATCAAATTCGTCGAAGATTACGACCCGTCGCTGCCGCCGGTACTCGGCAATCGCGACCAGCTTGTCCAGGTCTTCCTCAATCTGGTGAAAAACGCCACCGAGGCGATCGGCGAGGGGGCCATCGACGGGGAAATTCAGCTTACCACCGCGTTCCGCCCGGGCGTACGGCTGGCGGTGCCGGGCAGCAAGGCGCGCGTATCGCTGCCGCTCGAATTTTGCGTGAAAGACAACGGTCAGGGCGTGCCGGAAGACCTTATGCCGCATTTGTTCGATCCGTTTGTCACCACCAAGCAGAGCGGAAGTGGCCTCGGACTTGCATTGGTAGCGAAGATTGTGGGCGATCACGGCGGCATCATCGAGTGTGAATCGCAGCCGCGGCGGACAATCTTCCGCGTGTTGATGCCGATCTACAGTGGCGTAGGCACCGTGGCCGACGATGCGCCGCCGGTGCAGAGCCCGTGAGGTAAGCCAATGCCGACGGGAAACATATTGGTTGCCGACGACGATGCCGCGATCCGCACCGTCCTCAATCAGGCTCTTTCGCGCGCCGGCTATGAGGTGCGCTCCACGGGCAATGCCGCGACACTCTGGCGCTGGATCAGCCAGGGTGACGGTGACCTGGTCATTACCGATGTCGTCATGCCGGATGAGAACGCCTTCGATCTCATTCCGCGCATCCGCAAGGCGCGCCCCGAGTTACCGATCATCGTGATGAGCGCCCAGAATACGTTCATGACCGCGATCCGCGCGTCGGAGCGCGGCGCTTACGAATATCTGCCGAAGCCGTTCGATCTGAAGGAACTCATCGCCATTGTCGGACGCGCGCTGTCGGAACCGAAAGAGAAACGGCCGCCGAACGCAAAGAGCGAAGACCTCGACAGCATCCCCCTGGTCGGCCGCTCTCCGGCGATGCAGGAGATTTATCGCGTGCTGGCCCGGCTGATGCAAACCGATCTGACGGTGATGATCACCGGCGAATCCGGCACCGGCAAGGAACTGGTCGCGCGCGCACTGCACGACTATGGCAAGCGGCGTACCGGAACCTTTGTCGCCATCAACATGGCGGCAATCCCGCGCGATCTGATCGAATCCGAATTGTTCGGTCATGAGAAAGGTGCGTTCACCGGCGCCAACACCCGCAGCTCCGGTCGTTTCGAGCAGGCCGAGGGCGGCACGCTTTTTCTGGACGAAATTGGCGACATGCCGATGGAGGCGCAGACTCGGCTGTTGCGCGTGCTCCAGCAGGGCGAATACACGACCGTGGGTGGGCGCACGCCGATCAAGAGCGACGTCCGCATCATCGCCGCCTCCAATAAAGAGCTGCGGCTCCTGATCCAGCAGGGTCTGTTCCGCGAAGATCTGTTCTTCCGCCTCAATGTCGTGCCGCTGCGGCTGCCGCCGTTGCGCGAGCGCATCGAAGACGTACCCGACCTGATCCGCCATTTCTTCGCGCAGGCTCAGCGCGAGGGCCTGCCGCCCAAGCAGATCGACCAGGCCGGCCTCGAGCGCCTCAAGCGCCACCGCTGGCCGGGAAACGTCCGTGAACTGGAAAACCTGGCGCGCCGGCTGGCGGCACTCTATCCGCAAGAGACCATTACGGCGGCGGTGATCGAGGCCGAACTGGCGCAACCTGCGATGCCGGTCGGCAGCGACGAGCCGCGCCCGGAGGAAAGTCTCAGCGCCGCGGTGGAACGGCATCTGACGGCGTATTTCGCCGGGTTCGATGACAGCCTGCCGCCCGCCGGCCTCTATCACCGGGTCTTGCGCGAGATCGAATATCCCTTGCTGACGGCCGCGCTTGCCGCTACCCGCGGCAACCAAATCCGCGCCGCCGATTTGTTGGGGGTCAACCGCAATACGCTGCGGAAGAAAATCCGCGATCTCGATATCCAGGTTTTCCGCGGCAGCTGACCCTGGCGAGTTAACCAAACCATAGCTATTGCGCCGCGGTTTTGTCGCAATTCGGCAACATTGTTGTATAAAAGCATCAGTGCCGGGAAGAGGCAGGTGCCTCTTCGCGCCTTCTTCTAGGAGCCACTAGGCTCCGTACCATCCGCTGCCAGGGGTCAATGAGCGTAGATCAGGCTGCCAGCGCCGACACCGCGCTTGCTTCTCCGTCCGCCAAGCGGGGGGAAGCAAGGATGCTCGGACCGATCGCGGTCGGTCTCGCTTTGCTGTCCGCCTTCGTCACCTTCATCGTTCTCGCCGACTTCACGCCGATTTTGCCGACCCACAATGTGGTCGTCACGCTGCTGCTGGTGAACGCGACGACGGTCCTGCTGCTGCTTGGCGTGATCGTGCGGGAAGTGTGGCAGGTGGTGCAGGCCCGGCGCACGGGGCGGGCGGCGGCGCGGCTGCATATACGCATCGTCGGACTATTCTCCATCATCGCCGCAGCGCCTGCGATTCTGGTGGCGATCGTCGCGAGCGTTACACTCGACCGCGGCCTCGACCGGCTATTCTCCACCCGCACACGCGCCGCAATCGAGAATTCGCTGATCGTGGCGGAGGCCTATTTGCGCGATCATGCGCAGATCGTGCGATCCGACATCATGCTCATGGCCACTGAGATCGTGCGCGCCAAGCCGATCCTCGAGCAAGATCACGCCAAGCTGCAGCAATACCTGACCTTCCAGGCCTCGGTGCGCGGACTTGCGGCTGCAATTGTCATCGACAAGGATCTCAACGTCCTTGCGCGCGCCGACCTTAAGATCAACCAAACCTTCGCCATGCCTCCGCGCGACGCGCTTCCGAAAATCGGCGATACCGATCCGCAATTGGTTCTGCTGCCGGACACGAACTATGTTGCGGCGGTCATCAAATTGCACGATTACGACAATGATTATCTTTACGTGACGCGGCTGCTCAATCCGAACGTCGTACCGCAGTTGCAGGCGACCCGAGCGAGCGTGACCGAATATGCGGCGATCGAGGCGCGCCGCTACGGTGTGCAGATCGCATTTGCGCTGATGTACACGGTCATCGCGCTCACCGTCTTATTATCCGCGGTCTGGGTCGGGCTGGATTTCGCCAACCGCCTGGTAGCGCCGATCCGGCGACTGATCGGCGCCGCCAATGTTGTGTCCACTGGCAACCTTCATGTGCGTGTGCCGATCCGCCAGTCGGAAGGCGACTTGGCGCAGCTCGGTGAAACCTTCAATCGCATGACGCAAGAATTGCGCAGCCAGCGCGATGATATCATGCGCGCGCGCGATCTTATCGACAGTCGGCGGCGTTTCACCGAGGCGGTGTTGGCCGGAGCCAGTGCGGGAGTGATCGGCGTGGACGGCGACGGCTGTGTGAGCATCCTCAATCGCTCGGCAGAAAAACTGATTGGCCGCACGGAGCCCGAGGCGCTTGCGCAGCCGTTGACTGAAGTGTTTCCGGAACTTGCGGATTTCATGGCGGCGGCCCGCTCCGGGGCGCGCACGCAGGACCAGGTGACGATCATTCGCAATGGCCGCGAGCGAAACCTGTCGGTGCGGATTACCAGCGAGCAATCGGGCGAATCCGGCCATGGTTATGTCGTGACGCTTGATGACATCACCGAATTAGTCGCCGCGCAGCGCACCTCCGCCTGGGCGGACGTGGCGCGCCGCATCGCGCACGAAATCAAAAATCCGCTCACGCCCATCCAGTTGTCGGCCGAACGCATTCGCCGAAAATACGGAAAGATGATCGGCGAAGACCGGTCGGTGTTCGATCAATGCACGGATACCATCGTGCGCCAGGTCGACGACATCCGGCGGATGGTCGACGAGTTCTCCCGGTTTGCGCGCATGCCCAAGCCGGTGATTGCCGCCGAAGACGTGGCCGATACCGTGCGGCAGGCCGTGTTCCTGATGCGCGTCGGCAATTCGGAAATCGACATCGACACCGACATCGCCGAGGATCCGATGCCGGCGCGGTTCGACAAACGCCTGATGTCGCAAGCGCTCACCAATCTCATTAAGAACGCGACCGAAGCGATTGCCGCGGTGCCGCCGGCCGAACTCGGCAAAGGCTCGATCCGGATTTTTGCCGCGCGCGAGGACGGCGACATTGTCATCGATGTCGTTGATAACGGGATCGGCTTGCCGAAGGAAAATCGCAACCGGCTGCTCGAGCCCTATGTCACGACGCGCGAGAAGGGCACCGGGCTCGGTCTCGCGATCGTCGGCCGCATCGTCGAGGATCACGGCGGCAGCATCGAACTGCGCGACGCCGCCGACAAAATCCCCGCTCAACGGGGCGCCTGGGTGCGCGTGCGTTTCGCCGCCGCCGGCCAGACGCCAACGTCCGAGCCGGAAAACACAGCAGCGTGAACGGGTCGTAGGCATGGGCGCAGATATTCTCATTGTCGATGACGAGGCCGACATCCGCGATCTGGTGGCCGGCATCCTGCAGGACGAGGGCTACGACGCGCGCACCGCGCGCAACAGCGATGACGCGCTGGCCGCGATCGTCGCGCGCAAGCCGAACCTGGTTTTCCTCGATATTTGGCTGCAGGGCAGCAAGCTCGACGGCCTGCAATTGCTCGATACCATCAAGCAGGACCACCCCGAGGTGCCGCTGGTGATGATCTCCGGCCATGGCAACATCGAAACCGCTGTCGCTGCCATTAAGCACGGGGCCTATGATTTCATCGAAAAACCGTTCAAGGCCGACCGGCTGGTGCTGGTGGCCGAACGCGCACTCGAAACATCGCGCCTCAAACGCGAGGTCAAGCAACTCAAGCAGATGGCGCCACAGCCGGCCACGCTGATCGGCCGGTCAGCGGCCATCGCGCAACTGCGCCAGACTATCGAACGGGTGGCGCCGACCAACAGCCGCATCCTCATCGTCGGCCCCTCGGGCGCGGGCAAGGAATTGGCGGCGCGCACGATCCACCAGTTATCCGGCCGCGCGAGCGGGCCCTTCATCGTGATCAACGCCGCCGCAATTACGCCCGAACGCATGGAAATCGAATTGTTCGGTGTCGACCGCTCCAACGGTGCGGAAGACCGCAAGCCGGGCGCCCTGGAAGAGGCGGATGGCGGCACGTTGTTCATCGACGACATTGCCGAGCTGCCACGCGAGACGCAGAACAAGATCCTGCGCGTGCTCGTCGACCAGACCTTCCAACGCGTTGGCGGCAGCAGCAAAGTTGCCGTCGACGTGCGCATTGTGTCGTCGACTGTGCGCAATCTCGAGGCCGAGATCGCGGAGGGAAAATTCCGCGAGGACCTCTATCACCGCCTGTCGGTGGTGCCGATCCGCGTGCCGCCTTTGGCCGAGCGGCGCGACGACATTCCCGATCTGGTCGACTATTTCATGGACCAGATTTCGCAGGCGACCGGCCTGCCGAAGCGCCGTATCGGCGAAGACGCCATGGCCGTGCTGCAATCGCATAACTGGCCGGGCAATGTCCGTCAGCTCCGCAACAATATCGAGCGCCTGATGATCCTGGCCGGCGGCGACCCGGATGCCGTGCTCAGCGCGAGCATGCTGCCGCCCGATGTCGGCTCGATGGTGCCGACCATGCCGAATGGCAATGGTGGCGAGCACCTGATGGGGCTGCCGTTGCGCGATGCGCGCGAAGTATTCGAGCGCGAATATCTGGTGGCGCAGATCAGCCGTTTCGGCGGCAACATCTCACGCACTGCCGAGTTCGTCGGCATGGAGCGTTC
Source organism: uncultured Alphaproteobacteria bacterium (assembly GCA_963770985.1). Lineage (GTDB taxonomy): Bacteria > Pseudomonadota > Alphaproteobacteria > Rhizobiales > Xanthobacteraceae > Pseudolabrys. Next base: position 82,945 of record CAVYRR010000002.1, read on the forward strand.
GGCGCTGCACCGCAAGCTCAAGGCATTGGGCATCGGCTAGCGTATGATCCGCGATAACTCCGTTCGTCCCCGCGAAAGCGGGGACCCAGGGCAGCAAGCAACAGAGTCAGTAATCGTGGTTGTGGATTCCCGCTTGCGCGGGAATGAGCGGGAATAGCATGTCGCGCATCGCTTATGTCAATGGGCGCTACCTGCTGCGCAGCGACGCAAAAGTCTCGGTCGAGGACCGCGGCTATCAGTTCGCCGACGGCGTCTATGAAGTCTGCGAGGTGCGGGGAGGGTGCCTGATCGACGAGCGCCGTCATATGGCGCGGCTTGATCGCTCGCTGAATGAACTGCGCATCGCGCGCCCGATGTCGCCGGCCGCGCTTGCGATCGTGTTGCGGGAAACGGTGCGGCGCAACCGCGTGCGCGACGGGATTGTTTACTTGCAGATCACCCGCGGGGTCGCGCGGCGGGACTTTGCGTTTCCGCCGGCGGATACGAAAGCCTCAGTGGTAGTAACCGCGCGCAGCAACGACCCCGCGCGCCTCGAACAACTGGCGGCCGAAGGCATCGCCGTGGTCACTGTGCCCGACATCCGCTGGCAGCGGGTGGATATCAAATCGGTGGCCCTGCTGCCCAATGTGCTGGCCAAGCAAGCGGCGCGCGATCAGGGCGCGCGCGAGGCCTGGCTGGTCGATACGCAAGGCCGTGTGACCGAAGGCGCTTCGTCGAATGCCTGGATCGTCAGTCGCGACGGTAAGCTCATCACGCATCCGCTCGGCCGTGACATCCTGGCGGGAGTCACGCGCTCGGTCGTGGTCGATGTGCTCAAGGCGCAAGGGTTAGCCTTCGAGGAACGCGCGTTCTCGGTCGAGGAAGCCTATGCGGCGCGCGAAGCTTTCGTCACCTCGGCGAGCCAGATCGTGCTGCCGGTGGTAAGCATCGACGGCCGTCCGATCGGCAATGGTGCGCCCGGTCTAATCGCCGCGGCGCTGCGGCGCGACTACCACCGCCATGCCGAATTCGCCTGAATCGGTCGCGAAAAGACGCCAAAAACGTATATGTGGCAGCGGTTTGGGGCGCCATGCAGCAAGTTGTACTTGCGCCCGACGACCGCCTGCCATCTAATGGCGGCTTCCTGAGCCTAGTACCGCTTTGCGAGGGGCTAAGCGGTGTGTGCAGCGCAATTCGCATGTGCAGGGTTCAGGCAACAAAGGTCTCGCGCGTAAGACGCGGGCAAAAAATGGAACACGGGCATGGCAGCCGAACGTGCGCAAAATCTGCAAGACACTTTTCTCAATCACGTCCGTAAAGCAAAAATCCCACTGACCATCTTCCTGGTCAATGGCGTCAAATTGCAGGGCGTAGTGACCTGGTTCGATAATTTCTGCGTTCTGTTGCGACGGGATGGACATTCCCAGCTCGTCTACAAGCATGCGATTTCGACCATCATGCCAGGTCACCCGATCCAGCTGTTCGAAGGCGGCGAAGAGCCGCCGGCCGGGGATAAGGTCTAGTGCATGATCCCGAAAAGTGGGCACCGGTTTTCGGATAAGATTATGCGCCCAGAAAAATGTTAGGGGTGCACGGTGATGCAATCTAACTGGGTCACCCTCTAGTTGGAACAACGCCAGCGTGACAAGCGCGCCGATCTCCTGAGCCCGACAGCATCGGGGGCGGAGACCGGCCGCGCCATCGTCATCGAGCCGTGGCTCAAGCGCGAGGCCAGGGGCGCTGCCGCCGGCGCCCTGGCGCAAACGCGCACGCCGGAGGCTCGCCTTGAAGAGGCTGCCGGGCTCGCGCGCGCCATCGACCTCAATGTGGTTGAGCAGGGTCTGGTCACGCTCAACCAGGTTCGGCCGGCGACTTACATCGGCACCGGCAAGGTCGATGAGTTTGCCGGACTGGTCAAAAGTCTTGCGGCCTCCGTGGTGGTGATGGATTGTCCGGTTTCGCCGGTGCAGCAGCGTAATCTCGAAAAGGCCTGGGGTGCGAAGGTCATCGATCGCACCGGCTTGATCCTAGAAATCTTCGGCCGGCGCGCGCGAACACGGGAAGGGGCGCTGCAAGTCGAACACGCGCATCTCAATTATCAGAAAAGCCGCTTGGTTCGCTCCTGGACCCACCTCGAGCGGCAACGCGGCGGTTTCGGCTTTCTCGGCGGCCCGGGCGAGACGCAGCTCGAAGCCGACCGGCGTGTGATCGAAGACCGCATCAAGCGCATCGAGGCCGAACTCGACAAGGTCAAACGCACCCGCAAGCTGCATCGCGACAGCCGCAAACGCGTGCCGTATCCGATCGTGGCGCTGGTCGGATACACCAATGCCGGCAAGTCGACGTTGTTTAATCGCATGACGGCGGCAAGCGTGCTGTCAGCCGACATGCTGTTTGCCACACTCGATCCCACATTGCGGGCGGTGGCGCTGCCGCACGGCAACCGCGTCATCTTCTCCGACACCGTCGGCTTCATCTCCGACCTGCCAACCATGCTGGTGGCGGCGTTCCGCGCCACGCTTGAAGAGGTGATTGAGGCCGACGTCATCCTGCATGTGCGCGACATGTCGCACGAGGATGCCGCCGCGCAATCGCGCGACGTCGAAAAAGTGCTCGGCGAACTCGACATCGCGTCCACCGACCCGCGGCTGATCGAGGTCTGGAACAAGATCGACCGCCTCGACGCGGAAGCCCGTGCGCGGCTGTTCAATCTGGCCGAACGGCAGCCGGAAGAACGCCGGCCGATTCCAGTGTCGGCCTTGAGCGGAGAAGGGGCCGAGCGCCTGGTCGCCGCGATCGAAACGCGGCTTAATGAAAAGCGCCAGACCCTCGAACTGGCAATCGATCCAGCCGACGGGGCGGGCTTAAGCTGGCTCTACCGCCATTCCGAGGTGCTGTCGAAAGGCATGCGGGACGACGGGCGGCTGGCAGTAACGGTACGGGCGGACGCCGAAAAAGCGGCGCGGGTGAGGGCGAAGTTTCCCGCCTGACCGTTAGGCTTTTTCCGCGGCCTTGGCTTCGTCCCAAAGTGCGTCCATCTCGGCCAAACTGGCGTCCTTGGGCGTCTTTCCGCGCGTGGCGAGAGCGCGTTCAATGGCCGCAAAACGCCGTTCGAATTTCAGGTTGGTCTGCCGCAGAATATCTTCCGGATCGGCGCCGAGATGGCGGGCGAGGTTGACCACCGCGAACAGAAGATCGCCGACCTCGACCGCGACGTTGCTCTTGTCGGCGCTATCGAGCTCAGCCTCGATTTCATCGGCTTCCTCGCGGATTTTGGCGAGTACGGCGCGCGGGTTGTTCCAGTCGAAACCGACGCGGCCCGCCTTGTCCTGCAGCTTGAGAGCGCGGGTTAATGCGGGCAGGGCGACCGGCACCCCGGCCAGCGCGCCGGTTGGGCCCGCCTCGCCGCGTTCTGCCTTTTCCTCGAATTTTATGCGTTCCCAAAGCCCTTCGACAGCCTTGGCGGTCTTGCCGTCGGCATCGGCGAAGACGTGCGGATGGCGGCGCACCAGCTTGGCGGTCACGGTTTCGACCACGTCACCAAAATCGAAGGCGCCTTGTTCCTCGGCCATGCGGGCGTGGAACGCGACCTGGAGCAGGAGGTCGCCCAGCTCTTCCTTCAGGTCGCCAAGATCGCCGCGGGCGATAGCGTCGGCCACCTCGTAGGCTTCCTCCAGCGTATAGGGCGCAATGGTGCGGAAAGTCTGTTCGAGGTCCCAGGGACAGCCGCTGCCGGGCGTGCGCAAGGCGGCCATGATCTCGATCAGGCGGGCAATATCGCGGGAAGGCTTCACAGGCGGGTGGCTCATTGCAGCGGGAGAGATCGACCGTAGCAAAGCCTGCCCCAGGCGGCGACCGCAGACGGACGATTCGCATAAGACATATTATGGAATATATTTAGATAGGATCGTTACTGCATGTACTTTAGCAATAGCTCCTATAAGTCTGAAAAGACTGTACTATTGATGAAAACGATCAATCGCTCCGCGATGGCATCCGACGATACTATTCTGTTTGAATATCAGATTGTTGTATCAGGTATCGGAGGATTTAGTTTAACCAGCGAACGTCATTCCATCATAGGCCGGTTCGACGCTGGGCGGCAGACTGGCCCGCAGCGCTGCGTAATCCATGTCGCTATGCAGATTGGTCAGGATTGCCCTTTTGGGTTTTACCCGCGCGATCCAGTCCAGCGCCTCGTCGAGGTTGAAATGGCTCGGGTGCGGCGCCTTGCGCAGCGCGTCCACAATCCAGACGTCGAGGCCTGCCAGGGCGGCCAGGCTGGCCTCCGGCAGACTTTTGATGTCGGCGGAATAGGCCACATTGCCGAAGCGGAAGCCAAGGGACGGGATGTCGCCATGGTCCTGCAGCACCGGCAGCGCCTCGATCGGACCGCCCTGCCCGTCGACGGTGACCGCGCGCCCGGGCACCAGGCGGTGCTCGGTCGCGATCGGCGGATATTCGCTGCCGGGCGGCGTCATGAAGCAGTAGCCGAAGCGGGCATGCATGGCGCGCGAGGTCGGCTCGTCGAGCCAGACATTCACACGTTGCCGTTTGTGGACGAATAACGGCCGTAGATCGTCGATGCCGTGGGTGTGGTCGGCATGCTCATGCGTGATGAACACGCCGTCGAGCCAATCGACTTGCGCATTCAGCAACTGCTCGCGCAAATCCGGCGTGCAGTCGACCAGGACGCGCGTAACGCCGCCCGCGGAATTTGCGCGTTCTACCAATAAAGCGCAGCGCCGCCTGCGGTTTTTCGGATTGTTCGGATCGCATTTGCCCCAGCCGAGCGCGACGCGCGGCACACCCATGGAAGAACCGCAGCCGAGGATGGTGAAGGTCAAACTCATGCGGCGTTGGCCAATGTACGCGGGACTTTGTTGAACAGGCGGAAGAAATTCTCGGTGGTCTGGCGGGCGATTTCCTCCGCCGAAACGCCGCGCGTTGCCGCTAAAACTTTAGCGGTTTCCACCACAAAAGCCGGCTCGTTGCGTTTGCCGCGGTACGGCAGCGGCGCGAGATAGGGCGCGTCGGTCTCGACCAGAATCCGGTCGGCCGGCAGCGCCGCGGCGATGTCGCGCAAGCTTTGCGAATTCTTGAAGGTGAGAATGCCGGTGAACGAGACGTAGTGCCCTAAGTCTATGGCGCGCAGCGCCAAATCGCGGCCGCCGGTGAAGCAATGCAGCACGGCCGGGAAGGCGCCCTTCCCGCGTTTCTTCGTCCAAAATCCGCGCCATGTCGGCGTCGCAGTCGCGCGCATGGATCACCAGCGGCAACCCGGTTTCGCGTGCCGCGGCAATGTGTTGGCGCAGGCCTTGGGCCTGCGCGTCGCGCGGTGAGTTGTCGTAGTGATAGTCGAGGCCGGCCTCGCCGATCGCCACGACTTTCGGATTTTTCGTCAACGCGATCAGCGCTTTGGCAGTCGATATCGAGTTCCTCGTGCGCATTATGCGGATGGGTGCCGACCGAGCAGAAAATCTCCGGAAATTTCTCCGCGACCGCAAGCACTTGCGCAAATTTACGCACGCGCGTGCAGATGGTGACCATGCGGCCGATGCCGGCGGCCCGCGCGCGCGCGACCACCGCGTCGAGCTCGCTGGCGAAATCCGGAAAATCCAGGTGGCAGTGACTGTCGACCAGCATTTTCAGGCTTTTTCTTCCGGTTCCACGTAGCGCGGGAACACCGGCGCGGGCGGCGGCAGCGTGCGGCCGGGAGCTATGCGTTTTGTGCCGTTAAGCTCGTAGAAGCTGCGTTCCTCGGGCCGAACAGCGAGAAGCTCGAGAAGTTTCGCCGCCGAGGAAGGCATGAACGGTTGAGACATGATTGAAACGCATCGCAACACCTCGGCGGTGACGTAAAGGATCGTCCCCTGCCGTTTGGGATCGGTCTTGGCCTTGGCCCAGGGCGCCTCGGAGGCGAAGTAACGGTTGGCGTCGGCCACCACCGCCCACACCGCGTTGAGCACCTGGTGCAGCTGTTGCGTCTTCATGTGCTCGCGCGCGATGCCGATCATGCCATCGGCGGACGCCAAAATGGTTTTGTCCTCAGGCGTGAATTCGCCCGGCGCCGGCAGCACGCCGCCGAACGCCTTGCCGACCATCGACAGCGAACGCTGCGCCAGATTGCCCAAGTCGTTGGCGAGATCGGCGTTGATGCGGTTGACGATCGCCTCGTGGCTGTAATTGCCGTCCTGCCCGAACGGGATCTCGCGCAGAAAGAAAAAGCGCAATTGATCGACGCCGTAAGCGTCGGCCATCGTAAACGGATCGACCACATTGCCGACCGACTTCGACATTTTCTCACCGCGATTGAACAAAAATCCGTGCGAGAAGATGTGCTGCGGCACGTCGATGCCGGCCGACATCAGAAAGGCCGGCCAATAGACCGCGTGGAAGCGCACGATGTCCTTGCCGATCACGTGCAGCGCGGCCGGCCAGTAGCGTTTGAACTTGTCGCTGTTGTCGTCCGGGAAGCCGACGCCGGTGATGTAATTGGTGAGCGCGTCGACCCACACATACATGATGTGCTTGTCGTCGCCGGGCACGCGGATGCCCCAGTCGAAAGTGGTGCGCGAGATCGACAGGTCCTGCAGGCCGCCGCGCACGAAGCTGGCGACCTCGTTGAGCCGCTCCTTCGGCAGCACGTAATTCGGCCGCGCGAACAGCTTGAGCAATTTGTCCTGATAGGCCGACAGGCGGAAGAAATAGCTCTCCTCCTCCACCCATTCGACCGGCGTGCCGGTCTTCGACGACACCCGCACTTTCTGCTCGTTGAGATGCGTCTCGGACTCGGCGTAATAGGCCTCGTCGCGCACCGAATACCAGCCGGCGTATTTGTCGAGATAGATGTCGCCGTTCTTCTCCATGCGGCGCCAGATTTCCTCCGACGAGCGGTGGTGGCGCTCCTCGGTGGTGTGGATGAAGTCGTCGTTCGAGCATTCCAGCCGCTCGACCATCTTCTCGAACAGCGGCACGTTGCGGTCGCGCAGCGCGCGGGCGGTCAAGCCCGAGCTTCGTCGCGGTCTGCTGCATCTTCTGGCCGTGCTCGTCGGTGCCGGTGAGGAAATAGACGTCGTAGCCGTCGAGCCGCATGAAGCGCGCGATGGCGTCGGTGGCGATCGCCTCATAGGCGTGGCCGATATGCGGCGCGCCGTTCGGGTAGGAGATCGCGGTGGTGATGTAGAAGGGCTTTTTGGCCGGCATTTTCGACTTTATTGAAAGACGGGGACGGCGAGCAGGCTGAGCAGAGTATATTGCGCGAGCAATGGCCTGATCAGGGCAGGAGGTGCAGACCCGCTCGCGTAAATCAGGCCGGAGATTTTAGATCGCGAATTATCACCTGCAATTCCGGAACGACGAATGCACCGGAAGCGATAAGGCGCTTTACACGTTCAGCTTCCAGACGCTGCTCTATTTCGGGATATTTTCTATCTTGTCCGCGCGGGAACGACGGTGGTTCTGGGCCACCATGCCGAGCAAGACCCTGATGGCAGCCCTTACGCTTGATGCGATCGTAGGCACTATCCTGACATTCGCGGGCCTACCGGACCTCATGCCACTGCCGTGGTGGCAAACTCTTGCAATCTCGGGCTACGCGATGGTTGCATGTTTGGTCGTGAATGACGCCGTCAAAGTTGCCATGATCAAGTGGCGCGTTCCGCTGGCGGTCGCCTAGTGCGCGGCTAGGCGCGCGTCTCGAAGGGTCGAGGCGCCCCCACCCGGCTCGCTTTGCTCGCCACCCTCCCCCGCAAGCGGGGGAGGAATAAGAAAGCCCGTAGCCCGGATGGCGCGTCAGCGAAATCCGGGGCGGCGTTGCGACCGATCCCGAATTTCGCTTCGATTCATCCGGGCTACAGGCTTTTCCGAGACCGGTTCCCATCCTCGGGCGTTTTGGAAGGCATTTTCGACTTTATTCAAAGACGTGGATAGCCGGGATTTACCCAGCCAGAGCGAGTTAGGGACTAGGTATCAACCGCGCGCGACGGGGGCAAGCGAGGGGGAAATCAGTTCCCATCCCCTGGACTCACGCCGGAACAGGCTTTTTCGAAACCGGACTTCTCAGAGCAATTAAGCGCGTATAGTCCCGTGAGCCGTTCGGGGCGACAGCGCCCACCCGGCAACTCGCTCATTTGCAAACCAGTCAATTCCGAAGGGAAACCGCATGGCTTTCAGGCCGAATTACGGGATGCAGCGCAATGACCGCAACCGCGCGGCGCAGGCCCGCAATGAGGAAAAACTGCGAAAGCGAGAGGAAAAATCCGCGCAACGCAAAGCCGAACGCTTAAGTGAGACTGAGAGCTCAACCGACGACGCGAAATCAGAATAAGGACAGATCGATGACCAACGCCGAATCCAAGGCCCTCAAGAAGGGTAGCCGGGTTTATTGGCAAGGCGATGCCGCCGACCGCGGCAGTATCACCGAAACGAGCTGGGATGCCGTCACCATCGCTTGGGACAATGGGAAGGTGGCGAGAGTGCACCATGGCGATATGCGCGAAATCCGGCAAACGCCGATAAAGCCGGTGACCGCGCAGATATAGCGTCCACCCGGTCGCCCAACCTCCCCGCTAGCGCGCCGAGGGAGAAGAAGGCGATCACGCCATGATGTTCAACAGCGACGCCGACATTTGCGCGTCGGTGCGCAGACCTGGGCGTTGGCCGCAAAGCTGTAGCGCGCCAGTATTTGCTGGACGAGTTCGGCCGAAAATCGACGTTGGGGGCGGCCACCATGCCCTGCGCGTCGGCGTAAGGCGCGGTGGGATCGTAGGCCAGCACAGTGCCCGGCGTTGCCACCGCGACGGTTGCGCGCGTGGAGCCGTCCGCCATCGCCGTTTGATCGACGGTCAGCGCATTATAGGCGGCGGGGTAACCCGCAGCATTGGCAGCGCCCGGCAAAGGACCGCCCGACTCCGCATTGGCGACATTGCTCGCCGAAACCTGCAGCCGCAGCGCGGCGGCATTCATGCCCGAGACGGCGATCGTGCTTGCAATGCTCATGGCCGCCGTTTGTAGCGACGACCGGCAAATCGATCTTTCGAGAAATAGCTAAAGGTTTAGGAAAATGCCGAATGATCCCCCACCCGGCTCGCTTTCGCTCGCTACTCTCTGTCTTTCGGGGGAGAGATAAGAGGGCTCAATCGTTGGCGGCGTAGCGCGCGTCATGTGCGCGCCGCACGCGGCCGATGAGCGACGGCTTGGTCCCGAGATCCGCCACGACGACCAGGCGGTCGACCTCGCCCTTCAAATAGGCTTGCAGAAATTTTTGATAATCCTTGAACGACACGCAGCCGTTCGACTGGCCGTTGGGACCGAGCATGTATGTATGCGCCAGCATGCCGGCCCGGCCGTACATCTTGTCGTCGTCGACCGGGTTGAGGCGAATGGCGCGCACGCCATGGAACAGCTCCTCGCGCAACGTCAGATCGTAGACGTTCGGCGGCGTCGGCCCGTGCATCCGCACTTTGACGTAGCGCGGGTCGTCCATCTTGTCGCCCAGCCCGGAATGCGCCTCGAGCTTTTGCCCGCTGGGCAAATAGACGGTGTGCGCGGCGATGTCGTAGACCGCGGTGCGGCTGTCGGACGCGGGCAGCGCCAGCGTCTTGTTGTGGGCCTCCTGCAGCGGCGCAACGCGCTTCTCGGCGGCCGGCGGCATGGCGGCGGCCACTTGCGCCACGGCCTGGCCGAGCGGGGCAAGCGCCATCGTTTGGGGTGAGGAAGCGGGACCCGCTGTCAGTTTGGCGACTTGCGTTAAGCCGTGGGCGTAGGCGATTTCAGGCTGCGGTTGACGATGCGGAACCTGCAACGGACGCGGCGGCGGCAAAGGCACGTTATCGGCGATGGCGAACGGCTGCTGCGGCATCAGCGGCATAACGCTGGCCTGCATCGTGCCGGTCGTGCGCGGCCATCGGTCGGCAAAGGTCACGGCCGGGGCGCTGGCGAATTCTGGGGTGTCTTGGACGAGCGCCAGCGTGCGCGGGCCGGTTGGCGCGCTGGCGCGGATAGCAGGATTGGTTGCGACAAAGCTGTTGACGATCCAGGCGGCGGCAAAGGTGACGGCCGCGACAAGGACGCCAACGGCGGCCACGGCTGCGAGGGCCATGACGGCATGGCCGCTGATCGCTCGAATAAGCCGGCGACAATCGCCAAAAGAGAAAATACGCGCGCCGAAATAAGAGACGTCACAAACCGTGGCGGTCGTATTCTTCATGACCAACGCTACTCAAATGCGACTGCTTACAACGACGCACCAGCCGCGACGCGCTTGCAGCGCGTCGGCCGGTCTTGGTCGTTTACGAGAGTCGGAACTTAAGTCCCGGCATCCCCATGCCACCGCCTCACGACATGTCAGGCGGCGGCAAAACTATGCAGGGTCTACGGTTAAGCGCCTGTAAATGGCCGCGCCGGCGTCGGTGCGCGGCTACTTCCGGCGCGTTTCCAAGCCCACAAAAATCGGTCCATGCGGCGTTGTGCAACTCGCCGCGGTGCGCCATATATCCGCCGAGCCACCTTCCCCGCAGGAGCATGAATGAGCTTTCGAGCGCCCGACGTATTGGAACGTCGCAATAACGCCGCCGCCGTCAAAAAGGCGATGCTGGAGAAATTTCGTGCCGTCGTGCATGACCCCGTATTAGCCGAGCAGCAGCGCGCCAAGCGCGTCGCCGTAGACGAGGCGCGCAAGGCCCGTATGGCCGAGCGCGAAGCCGCCAGGAAGGTCCGGGAGGCCGAATTGGCCGCGCAGGCCGCACGCGAGGCCGAGCGCGCCGCGCAGGCGAAACGCGAGGCCGAGGCAGCCGAAGCGCGCGCCAAAGCCGAGGAGGCCGAACGGGCGCTGGCGCTCGCGGCCCAGCAAAAAGCCGAGCGCGATGCCCGCTATGCGGCCCGCAAGGCGGCTAAAAAGGTCCGCCGGCGCGGCTACTGACGGTTTGCATCGGCCGACGGCCGAATTGGCGCCCTCTTGCGGCAGACCGTGCTTCTGGCACAAACAAACCCCGTCTATGGGCCCGCTTCAATGAATGCCATCCAGCGCTGGCTGCTCGCACTTCTGCTCACCGCGGTGGCGGTGGTCATCTGCTATCTGTGGCTCGACCGGCCGCTCGCCTTGCTCGCGCATGCCCATAGCGCGCGGCGCGAAACCTTCGCGAGCCTCACTTACGTTCCCGACCTGCTGATCCCGCTCGCCGCCGCGGCCTTCGTCGGGTTCGGGCTATGGGCGCTGGCCGGGCGGCCGTTCTCGCAACCTTTGACCGCCGGCGCTCTTTGCAGTGTCAGCCTGATCGTGGCCGAGACCATCAAGGCGCAACTCAAATACGTATTCGGGCGGCTGTGGCCGGAAACCTGGGTCGGGAACAACCCCTCGTTCATCCACGACGGCGCCTACGGGTTTAATTTCTTTCATGGCGGGCAAGGCTATGCGTCGTTCCCGTCCGGGCACACGGCGGCGACTTGCGCGCTGATCTCGGTGCTCTGGATCCTCTATCCGAGACTGCGGCCGCTTTATACGTTCGCCGTGCTGGCGGTCGCCATCGGCCTGATCGGCGCCAATTATCATTTCCTCAGCGACGTGATCGCCGGCGGTTTCGTTGGCTCATCGACCGGCTGGATGACGGTGGCGCTGTGGCGGACGCGGCAAAAGCACACGATTCCTCCGCATGGCGGGGAAACATAGGACTGCACCGAAATAATTTTTAGAAATCTGTCACGCGAATCACTTAGCCTTGCTCCTTATGGCGGTTCGTCAGTTACGGATCGATCGGAAGCCTGGGTCTTCGGGGCCTCAACGTTCCCGAACGCCGGTCGCTCCGCCGCCTCGCGCACAAACCCCTCCACTTTCATTCCGGTCGGTGCCGCGCTTGCGCGCGGACCGCGGTGGTGCGCGTTCATCCTCCAGTCCACCAGAAGGAGTCGGCCCGTGGGCAAAAATCTCAATAGGAAAAGACGCCGCCATGAGCGCCAGTTCGGATCCGCCGAGATCATAAATTTCCTCGACCCTAAATTCGAAATCGAACGCGCGCTGCCCCCGATCAGGGCCCTCAACCCCACCCAAGCCGACTATCTCGACGCCCTTCGCAAAGCTCCCCAGGTGATCGTTCTCGGGCCCGCGGGCACCGGCAAAACCTGGATCGCGGCCACCCACGCCGCCGACCTCCTCCGCAACCGCCGCATCGACAAGATCATCCTCACCCGCCCGAACGTGCCGTGCGGGCGTTCGCTCGGCTATTTCCCCGGCTCGCTGGAAGACAAGTTCGCGCCCTGGGCGGCGCCGGTCGCGGAAGCGATCAAGGAGCGCATCGGCAAGGCGGCCTATGCCATCGCGCTCAAGAACGGCGACATCGAACTGGTGCCGTTCGAGGTTATGCGCGGGCGCTCGTGGAAAAACGCCTTCGTGCTGCTCGACGAGGCGCAGAACGCGACGCCGGTCGAGATCAAGACGTTTCTGACGCGCATCGGCGAGGACTGCACCGTGGTGATCAACGGCGACGTCAGCCAATGCGATCTCGACAAGGACAGCGGCTTGCGCACGGTCATCGGCATGATCGAGGCGCAGAACCTGCCGGTGCCGGTGATCGAATTCACGCGCGCCGATATCGTGCGCTCGGGGATTTGCGCCATGTGGGTGAACGCCTTCGACGAGGCGCAGATTTAACCAAGCTGCGCGCTGGTCGGCGGCGTCTACTGGTTCATCTATTTGCGCAAACGCTGAGGGCTATTCGCAAGGCGGGCGCTACTTCGCACAGAGCTTGTCGAGACCCTCGAGTGTCTCGCCGATTTCCTTGCCGGCCTTGGAATTCGCGTCCATGTCCTGCAGGCCGTCCATCAAGGCGGCGTATTCGGGCCCAAGCTTCTTGGTCATGTCATCCATTTTCTTCGACAGTTCGTCGACCTTCTTGGTGTCTTTCTTCTGATCGGCCTGGTCGATCTGCTCGCCGAGCTTGGCCATGTCGCAATAAATCTGCATCTTGGCCTTGTCGGCGCTGATCATCTTGACGACCTTTTGCGCGTCCGCATTGGTCGCCTTGGCCTTTTGCGCCTGCGCGCTAACCGGCAAGGCCGCGATCGCGATAACGGCAACGATGAACTTCAGCTTCATGGAGGCCCCCTTGAGAGCAGGTTGGCGGAACGAACATGTCCGTTCCGCTTCGGATGCGACGATAGGCGGCAATAATTGCGGCAAGATAGCGGCCTTCCGCCCTGTCACCAAGACCGAAGGCCGAGTTATGCCATCCGCCAGGTCACGGCGCCTGCACCGCACAGAGGCAATCCGAAGGCGACGACCAAAATGATGTCCGCCGGGTTGCGATGGATGATCGCGAACAGGACGATTGCAGCGCCAAACAGGAACATGATGGCCGCGTGCCTGCGGCCCCTCTTCTTCAAGACTTCGCGTGGCACCTGCGCGCCCGCCGACACCGTCGCCCCGCAAGAGCGGCAAAAGCGATCGCCGGAAGCGATTTTGGCCTGGCATGACCAGCAAAGCGGATTCGCAACGGACGGATCGTCCGTTTCGCTTGTCATTGCATCAGCTGCGCCCATGCAATGTTCGTCTACCGCGCCGGCTTATGCGAGATGTGATAGGACATTACGCCGGTGAGGAAGCTGCGGCTTTCGATATCGACGAAACCCAAGCCCTTGAGCAGCTCGTCCAGTTCGCGCGGCTTGTAGAAGTGCCGGATGGCGTCCGCGAAATAGCCGACGCATTTCATGCTTTCGGCCGAACTGCCGAACAGTTTGGCGGTGAACCAGACCGAGAACCGCAAATAAGCGAGATACGGAATTTCGACAATGCGCGAGGACGGGCGCAGCATGTCGTCATGGCAGAAGATGCCGCCTGGCTTGAGCACGCGGTGGATTTCCTTAAACGCGCGGATGATCTCGAGATGGCGCGAGGCGAATTGCAGCGTCACCGCATCGAATGAATTGTCGGGGAACGGCAGCACATGAGCGTCGCAGACCTGGGCATGGATGGTGAGTTTGCGTTCGCGAGCGCGGTTCTGGCCCTCGGCGGTCATGTGCGGGCTGCCATCAACGGCATGTATTTCGAGCGTCGGATCGAGCGCGAGCAGCTTGAGCGGCACTTCGTGGATGCCTGAGCACACGTCGAGCACCTTGGCGCCCGGCGGCAAATGGTGGTGGACCGCCTGCGCGAAGATGCCGCTCCAGCATGCGCAAGTCCCGAGCGAGGCGACGGCGTTGCCTTTATCGTAATAGGTCGGAACGTCCCGGAAGACTTCCGGGATCAAGGTCCGCCATGTCTCGCCAAACATCTGGGAACGAAGATCTTCCTTTTTCAAGAAATCTTCTGAGATGCTCATCCGGCTGCCCCACTAAAAGTCGGTTAGACGTTATACATGATAAGATCCGGCCCTACCAAGCAAGCGCCGCGCTTGCGCGATGCCGGGCACCACCCGCGATACCCCGATGAATCGGGAACTATTCGTTTATTGGATCGAATTCGGCCCGCCGGCACTGATCTTGATCAAAACCAGGACAACGCTTCTGTCGTAATCGCGCAGCCTCTCTGCGCGGCCGATTTGATAAATCGCAAAGCGACGCGGCCGGTTTATCGGCATCATGATAGATTATGCATATCGATACCCCAAGCGGACCGGACCGGTTTCGGGCGCTTTATGCGGCGAACCACGATCGCGTGCACCGGCTGCTGGGGCGCGTTGCCGGCCGGCAAGACGCCGAGGACTTGACCCAGATCGTTTTCACCAAAGCGGCCCGCGCCTTGCCGCGGTTCCGCGGCGATGCGCGCCTTTCCACCTGGCTTTACCGGATCGCGGCCAATGTCGCTTCCGATTGGCTGCGCGGCCGCGCGGCGCGCGAGGCCAAGCTGACGGTTACGCTGCCGGAAGTTGTGGAGGGTCTGGGCAGCGAGCACGTCGCCGTTTCCGACCCGCAACCCTCGCCGGAGCAGAGGCTCGTCCGCAAACAAATGCGCGAATTCATCCGTGGCGAGATCGGACGGCTTCCCAGGGCCAACCGGGCTGCGTTTATCCTCGGTGAGCTCGGCGGCTTCAGTGATGAGGAAGTAGCGCAGGCCCTGGGCATCAGCCTGGCCAATGCCAAGGTTCGGCTGCACCGCGCGCGGGTGCACCTGAAAACGGCCATCGCCGCGCGCTGCGACTTTTACCGCACCGAGCTGTCCTGTGCTCCGAACTCGCCGGGCTGCTGCCCGCCGGCGGCGGCGCCCGAAAGCGCCCCGTCCGAGCGCGTGTAACCTTTTCCGACCGCGCTCCGTCTAACGGGGTCGAGCGGCTGGCAATGGCCGCGCCGAACCGGAGTTCGACCCATGAAAAATCGATGTTACGCGCCTTATGCCATGCTCGCGCTCGCGCTGGTGGGCACAAGCATCGCGTTCTATGATTCCTACTCGCTCTATAACGCGCAGCCGCTGTGGTGTCCGCCGCCGATCAATGGCTGCAACGAGGTCGCCAATAGCCGCTATGCCTACATCTACAATCTGCCGGTGGGCTATTATGGCATAGTATACTACGTTTATATGTTCGGCTTGGCGGTGCTGCTCGCGCTCGATCCTTTTTCGCGCGCGCTGCGCTGGGGCGCGCTTGGATACGCCGCGCTCGGCGTCGGCTTCTCGATCTATTTTATGATCCTGCAGCTCGCCTTCATCCACGCGTTCTGCATTTACTGTCTCGGCTCCGCAGTCACGACCGTGCTGCTGCTGGTGGCGGCGTTGGCGCATTTTCGCGCGACCCCGCCGGGGTTAATTCCGGCGACCGGCTGAAGTCCGCCGCGCGTTAGCAAGGTCCTAGGTTTATCGATCGCCGTTAACGCGCGGGTTACGATATCGGGCGAGTGCGACTTTAACCGGCGACGCGCCGGCGCATATTAGGCTTAATGAGCGGCGTTTTAGGCGTCGCGGTTGTCAAACTGATAAAACTGCAAGGCTAATTAGCGCGATCCGCTGCAAGGACGTAATCGCAGAGATTTCTCCATAAATATCGCCGTTAGCGCCGTCCAGACCGATAACAGTTTCGCCGTTGCGATCATCGGCGCCTACGAGGAAATAGCGAATGGGACGCTGAGCCTGCGCGATTATTTGGCGAGTTTCCGAACGCGGCTGGCCTTCGCGAATTTTGCGCTCGACGACGCGATGCCGGCGATCGCCGAACTGCCGGTGGCAGCTTGGAAACGGCTCGCGCCTGGGAGTGCAAAATAATCGCCTAGGCAGACCCTGCCAAAGCGACCGCTTCGATCTCGATCTTGAAGCCGTAATGCAGCGAAGGCACCGGCACCACGCAGCGCGCCGGGCGCGCGTCGCCGACCCAGGCCGCATAGATCGTATTGAACGCCGGCCATGACTGGATATCGGTAACGTAGACACGCACCTGCACCAGCCGGCTCACCGCGCTGCCGGCAGCCACCAGTGCCGCCGCCACATTGTCGAGCACCTGACGCGCCTGCGCTTCGAACGGCGCCTCGTTGAGCTTGGCTCCGTCGGGCGCGATCGGCAGTTGCCCGGAAACAAAGACGAAGCCGTTTGCCGCTACCGCATGGCTGTAGTGGCCGCCGGGCGCCGCCATGGTCTTCGGATTGCTCGGTACGATATCGGCCGCCACGTTCACCCCCTCGCCGCTTCCGCCAGCAGCCCAAATACCGCGAACACCAGCGGCTTGCGTTCGAGATTATAGGTCTCGACCTCGCGCGCGGCGCGGTTGACCTTCTCCCAAACCTCGGCGGTGCAGGCCAAACGCCGCGCAGGGCGCGTGTCGGTGAGCCGCGCCGACAGCCAGCCATTGACCATGTCCATAAATGCGGTGAGCGTCGCCGGCTCGCTGCCGCCGAGCGCATCGCCAAGCGCGTGCAGCGCGCGCGGATCGGGATCGGGCAGTTGCGCGAACAATTCGAGCACGCGCTGGCGCAGGGCGAGCGCCGGTCCATCGAGCAAGCCGAGCGCACGGGCGACGCTGCCGGCGGCGGCGGTGGCCGCTTCCTGCACTTGCGCTTCGTCGGCGTTGCGGCCGGTCGCAACCGTCACCGCGCGCGTCACATCGGCAGGCTCAAGCGGACGCAACAACAGTCGCCGGCAGCGTGAGCGGATAGTGGGCAATTCGCGGCCCGGCGTATGGCTCACCAAGAGCAACAATGTACGCGGCGGCGGCTCCTCGAGCACCTTAAGCAGCGCGTTGGCACCTTCGCGCTGCAAGTCGTCAACCGCGTCCACGATAGCGATACGCCAGCCGCCCTCGCCCGCCGTCGAGCCAAAGAACGGCACTGCGCGCCGTACGTCGTCGACGCGGATCACCGTATAAAGTTTTCCTGTCTGCTCGTTGACCACACGTTCGAGCACCAGCAGATCGCCTTGCGCCTGCGCCGCAATCCGGCGCGCGACCGGATTGTCCGCATCGACTGCCAGCGACGTTGCCTTCTGGACCGCCGGCGCTTGCGGATTGGGATGCGCGAGCACGAAGCGCGCCAGCCGATAGGCCAGCGTCGCCTTACCGATGCCAGGCGGGCCGCCGATCAGCCAGGCATGCGGAATGCGGCCGCTTTTGTATGCATCGAGCAGCGTGCGCTCGGCCTCGCCATGCCCGAATAACGCGCTGGTTTCACGCGGCTGTCTGATGTCGCTGTCGGCCTCGTCCTCGCTCACGGTGTAGTCGTCTCCGCCGCCAGTTGTTGCAGACCCGGGTGCAGCCGTCGCTCGACGGTCGTCCAGATGCGTTCCGCCACCACCTCGCGCGGCGCGCGCCCGTCGATGGTGATGCAGCGCTTGGGCTCCTTGTCGGCGAGCGCGAGATAGGCCTTGCGCAACGCCTCGTGAAATTCCAACGACTCCGCCTCGAAACGGTCGGTCGTGGCCTTGCCGCGCCGGTGTTTGGCGCGCGCCAGGCCGACCGACGCCGGAACATCGAGCAGGAATGTAAGATTGGGCATGGCGGAGCCGACCGTCACGCGTTCGAGGCTGCGGATCAGCTTGGCGTCGACTTTGCCGAGGGCGCCCTGATAGACGCGGGTGGAATCGATGAAGCGGTCGCAGATCACCCATTTGCCGGCTTCCAGCGCCGGCCGGATGGTGGCGCGCACGTGGTCGTCGCGCGCGGCTGCAAACAGGATCGCCTCGGTTTCAGCTCCGAGCGGCTTGGCGATACCGGACAGCAGGATGTGGCGAATGATTTCAGCGCCGGGCGAGCCGCCCGGTTCGCGCGTGAGCACCACCTCGATGCCCGCCGCAATGAGCCGGTCGGCCAGCAGATGCGCATGGGTGGACTTGCCGCTGCCTTCGCCGCCTTCGAAGGTGATGAAACGTCCGCGCATTTCGTCCTGTCTCGGCGGTGAAAACGAAAGATTATAGCCGCTCGGCCCCGGCTCGGAACAGCGCGATCACCATTTCAGTCACTGCATCTAGCGCGCGCCCGGTCATATTTCCCTTGTCGACGCTCGCCGCGGCCTTGAGCGGCGTCTGCAAGACCAGTCTGTCGTCGCGCCAGACCTTGAGCAGGCCGATCGGCTGGCCTTGCGTGACCGGCGCGGGCACCGGGCCTTTGTAGGCGATGCGCGCGATCAGTTTTTCGCCCCCGGCTTTCGGCACCATAATTTTCACTAGGCCATTCGCCTGCAACGGTACCGAACCGCTGGCGCCGCCAAAGACCTTGGCGGAGCCGAGGATCTCTCCTTCGGCGAACAGATTGCGCTGCTCGAAAGTACGGAAACCCCATTCCAACAATTTCTTGGCTTCGTCGGCGCGCTCCTTGGCGCTCTTCACGCCGTTGACCACGACGATCAGCCGCAAGCCGCCCTGCACCGCCGAGCCGACCAGGCCGTAGCCGGCCTCCTTGGTGAAACCGGTCTTCAAACCATCGGCGCCCTCGATCAAGCCGAGCAGCGGGTTGCGGTTCTGCTGGCGGATCTTGTTCCAGGTGAAATCGGGCTGGCCGAAGATTTTATAGAACTCCGGATACTCGAGGATGATGTGGCGCGCGAGCATCGCCAGCTCGCGCGTGGTGACGTGCTCGTTCGGATCAGGCAGTCCGTTGGAATTGGTGAACACCGATTTGGTAAGGCCGATCTCGCGCGCGCGCTGAGTTAATTTGTCGGCAAACTCGTTTTCGGTGCCGGCGAGCCCTTCGGCCAGCACGATGCAGGCGTCATTGCCGGATTGGATGATCATGCCGCGCAGCAGGTCGTCGACTGGAATCTTGCTGTGAATCGCCGCGAACATGGTGGAGCCGTGCGAGGGCGCGCCGCCTTTGCGCCAGGCAGTCTCGCTCACGGTGTATTCGTCGGTAAGCTTGATGCGGCCTTCTTTGAGCTCGTGGAAGACGTATTCGGCCGTCATCAGCTTGGCGAGGCTGGCCGGAAAGATCAGTTTGTCGGCATCGCGTTCGTACAGCATGGCGCCGTTCTCGGCGTCGATCAGGATGGCATGCGGCGCGCTGATTCCGGCTTCATCCTTCTTGGGGGCTTCTTTTTTCGGGACGGCCGCGGCGGCGGGCTTTGTTGGCTTTTGTTCCGCCTTCGGTGCGGCCACGGCGAGTGCGCCGCAGGCCGCGAGCAAAACCGCTGCCGCCAGCAGCCGTCCGATTGCGCTATGCCGAAATGCCATCATCAACGTTCTTTCGCCGGCGCGCGGGTGCACGCGTCATTGCGGCTTGGACGGCGGCGATGTGGGGGAAATTTGTGGCTCAGTAAAGGCCGCGGCCGCTCAGCAATCCCGCGCGGGTATCATAGCGCGTCGGGGCATAGGCGGAAACCGGCGAAACCACCGGTTCGGGGTCCGGCAGCGATGCGCGGACTACGGGTGGCTCCGGGCGGGTGGCGGCGGCAAGCTCCACAGTCTGTACGCGTGCGGCATAGGCCGCAGGCACCTCGCGGGCGCCCTCACCCAGCCTGTACGGCCGGTCGGGCGGCGCCGGCACGCGGGCCGGGAGTTGCGCCATCGGGCGGTTATCGAAATAAGTCGGCGCATAGGGCTTGTTGGACGCCACCAGCACCGCCGAGTCAGACCCCGGTTCGCGCAACGTCGCCGCCAGCCTGCGGTCGTCGGAACCTTCCAGCGGCGCTCGCCCGACATAGTCGATCTTCACCTTGGTGAGGCCATTACCGTAGAAGCCCAGAAGCTTTGCGGTCCTCACCGACACGTCGATGACGCGGTTGCCGACGTAAGGCCCGCGGTCGTTGACGCGCACGACGATCGAGCGGTGGTTGGCGAGATTAGTGACCCTCACATAGGACGGCAGTGGCAACGTCGGGTGCGCGGCTGAAAGCGAATCCATGTCGAAGATTTCGCCATTGGCGGTATAGCGGCCGTGGAAATCGTCGCCGTACCAGGAGGCCAAGCCGACGGCACTGTAATTGACGTCTTCCTGGGGCACATATTCGCGCCCCGCTACCATATAGGGCTTGCCGACCCGGTAGACCCCACCGCCCTTCGGCACCGGTTGGCCCGGCTCCACCACGCGGGCGCTGGAGGAGACGCCATATTTGGGATCGACCCGGCTGGACAGGCCACTCGAGCAGCTAGCAAGCGCAAGGCAGCCGGCGGCCAGCCCGACGAGGCGCGCGATCAGGCCAACGGCGCCTTTGCCCCCGAATCCACCCATCCTGCCTAAAGTCCCCGATTGGAAGCGGTTAGAATACCCTGTAGCGACCGTTTCGGGAACCGAGGGCATACAAGCTGGTAAATAATTGGTTCCACTGCCACATTTGCCGGTCCCGCGGCACTGCCGGAATAGCCAGATTGTTGCCGGCTTGCAAGCGCGAAGCGCTTCGACTGCTGGATTACGCTGACGTTTTGCCACAGCCCAACCGCCGGAGATTGAAAGTCCGCGCGCGGTATTTAGCTCTGCCGCAATTTCTTAGTCGCATGACCTGCAAATTATCGTGCCACGTGGCAAGTAGTCATCGTCCTCTCGGCAGATCGGCAGCACCATCAAATCGAATGTTAGTCTATCGTCTCATACGAGTATCTCAACTCGTAGCAGACTCGACGACAGCACACCGAAGCCGAGCGTCTTGGCGGTCTTGACGTTGCCAAACCCGTCGAATTTGATAGGCAGACTAATCTGCCATTCGATAGTTTTGGAAAATATTGATGTCGACCCCAGGGATCGATGACGACCGCGGTTATTTATCATTTGTCGATGGTCTGAGGGCGGTCTCGATACTGGCGGTGATCGGGTGTCACGTCGGCCTTCCGGGCTTTTCCGGCGGTTATGTCGGCGTTGACGTGTTCTTTGTGATCTCGGGATTTCTCATTATCAACCAGATCAAAGACGGATTGGAATCCGGACGATTCTCGATCGCGTCATTCTATACGAGACGGATCCTGCGCATCGTTCCGCCTTTCATGCTTATGTACTTAACGGTCGTTCTGCTTGCTCCGTTCATTCTCGCGACCCCGAACATTTCCTTTGAATTTCTCCGCTCGGCACCACTCTCCCCGCTGATGGCGATCAACATCTATTTCTATCTTCGCCAAGGCTATTTTGATATCGACGCGTACCAAAAACCCCTTCTTCATACATGGACGTTGTCGGTCGAAGAGCAATTCTATCTGATCATTCCGATCGTCTTGGTTCTCATCTTCCATCTCAGAAATCGGCGGTTCGGCGCATTGGCTGTGTCCATCGGTCTAATCGTGGGTTTGCTGTCACTGGCCGGCGCGATTGCCAACACCTCTTCTGATGGACCGAATGCTGCGTTTTATCTGATGCACTGGCGAATGTGGGAGTTCATCGCCGGTGGCTTTATTGGTGCTCCACTCGTGGCGATGGCACGACGCGCGCCGCGTATGGTTTTAGAGGCATTAGGGCTGGCGGGGTTTGCATGCATCGGCGTGGCAGTTGGATTTTTCGATAGCCGGACTCTGTATCCATCTTGGCATGCGATGCTTCCAGTGATGGGTGCGGCGTCGCTAATTCTTTCGGGCCTCGCGCAGCCGCGGATTATTGCGGCTCGATTTCTCGCGCTGCGCTGGATGGTCGGTATCGGGCTTGTGTCTTATGCTTGGTATTTGTGGCATTGGCCAATTCTCGTGTTCCTTCGGCTTTCCCGATTGGAGGCACAATGGCTCGTTGGCGATTTATTGGGGGCGGGACTGCTGGCATTCGTGCTCGCTGCTGTTTCCTATATATTTGTCGAGCGCCCCATTCGCCGCTGGAAAAAATCCAACGTCAAACTTCAATCTTCAAATCGTATTCTTGCTGGTGGCGTTGCAGCGGGTTTCGCCGCTGCGATACTCGGCGGATCGGGTGCTTTCGGCGGCTATCTCTGGATTGACTCCTTTGTCACCTCCAAATACGGCACGGAAGGCAACCTTGATAACGGTTGCAAAATATTCAGCTACTCGGAAATTCCGAGCCAGTGTCTTGGAGACAATTTGGCGATGCTTATGGGCGACTCCCTTGCCAATTCATTGGTCGGCAGCTTCACCCGCAACTTCAACGATCTTGGCCTCAAGTTGATCTATATGGGGCGGGGAGGATGCGATCCGCTCTTTTTCGCTCCTTCGGAGCGACAGAATATTAATCAACGCGCTTGTGCCAAGCTGCTTGCTCCATTTGATCAGTTGCTTTCCAAGCGGACGAATATCGTATCTGTTGTCATGACGCCGCGAATGTCCGACAAGAATTCCGTGTCGCTCTGGACTGAGCTGATCTCGCAATTCGATCCGTCTCATACACGCATTCTTCTGCTTGCGCCTTCGCCGTATTTTAAGCTGCCAGGTTTAGATTGCGTTTCGCTCAGTGATCGCTATGGCCTGAGTCGCGAACGCTGCACTCGGGCGCGCTCCGAGGTAGAACACGACCTGGCGCCCATCAAAGATATACTTAAGATTGTCGCCCATAACGGCTTTGACAATGTCCGGTACATAGACCCGATAGATTTGTTTTGTGATGCCGAAACCTGCTGGCCGTTCAAAGGGAACCAGGTTTTTTTTGATGATCAACAACATCTTCTGACGCCGGGAGCCGATAAAGTCTGGAATTCGTTTGCTAAGGATTTTCGTTGGGTTGCTTGGAAAGAATGACCTTGCTGTATCGAAACCCAGCCTAAGCCGTCAAAATAACGAAGCGCGCGCGAAACAAGCACGCAGATACGAAGCGCGACCGCGCCGCCACCCTGCGCACCTTTGCTGTCGATGAATTTCGGCGACTCAAACGCCTCCAGGCTGAAAGCCTAAGGCAGCTTGGTATGCGGTCGGCCGGCGATACTTTGGTGTGGTGTCGCGAGGACGATACGGTCCTGCAGCCCACAAGCCTCACGCGTCAGTTCGTTTATCTGATGAAACGATCGCCTGATCTGCCGCGACTGCGTTGGCGCGACTCGATCTGGCATTCGGCCCTGCTATAAAGCGTGCGTCGACCGCGCCGACAAAGTTCAGCAGCATTTCCAGGAGCAGAGGGCTTTTGGCGTACGGCACGGGAAGTGCTATAGCCAATGATATCAATACGTTGGAAGGGTGGCCGAGCGGTTTAAGGCACCGGTCTTGAAAACCGGCATACCCGCAAGGGTATCGTGAGTTCGAATCTCACCCCTTCCGCCATTGATGTTCGTTCACCGAGGTTCAGGGGCCGTGACGAGCGACGACCAATTATGGGCCAAACGCGACGATCTGGCGTTCGCCAAGCTCTGAGCGCGGGACGCTAAAAATCGAGCGGAAACAGCGTATCAATCGGCAGCAGCGGCCCGCCGCGGGTCCGGCATTCACGCTGGCAGGCGCGGTCGGCGGCGTCGGCGCGCTTGAGGCAACGGCCCTGGTGGTCGCGTTCAAGGCACGCGACCAAATTCCAGGCGGTATAGGAGCCGCAATCGCTCCAGCAGGCGCCCGAGGCCCAGACCGATTCCGAACGCCCGCTCAAAGGAAACGGCGGCTCTGCGCTGTGCCGGTTGTAGCGCCAGAC
Organism: uncultured Alphaproteobacteria bacterium; assembly: GCA_963770985.1. GTDB lineage: Bacteria > Pseudomonadota > Alphaproteobacteria > Rhizobiales > Xanthobacteraceae > Pseudolabrys. The sequence continues at coordinate 106,794 of CAVYRR010000002.1, forward strand.
TGCGGCGTCGCCAGCCGTCGCCGTCGACATGGCGCCAAGCAGTAGGGCTAGTACGAGGGCGAAGCAATTCATGGGCTGCCTTTGCGTGGTGGCGAGCATAGCCCTGTCCGACCCGGGCGCCAATCGGGGACGGTGGACGGCTGGCGGAACTTTCGTCGGGCGACGTCCGTTGCTATTGTGACAGTGGCATTGGGCCGTATTGGCGAAGGAGCAGCCGGTTGAGCACAATCGCGGAGCCGCCAGCCGAAGCCACCCAAAATCCCGTCCAGAATTTCGGCACTGCCGGCATCAAGCCGCTGGAGCGCCCAAGTTTGGTCACCCGCGCGTTCATGGCCGTAGTCGCGTGGGTCGAGCGGCTCAATCTCAAATACAGCAAAGTCGGCAACCCGCCGATCTACGACAAGGCGGTGTTTCCCTGGACGCAAGCGATCGAGCGCGACTGGCGCGCGGTCCGCGCCGAGCTCGACCGCGTGCTCACCCGCAAGGATGACCTGCCGGGCTTCCACGAGTTGTCGACCGACGTTGCCGTCATCAGCCAGGACCGCGGCTGGAAGACGTTCTTCCTGTGCGGCTACGGTTTCCGCTCCGCCAACAACATCAAACTGTGCCCGCACACTTGGGCTGCGTGCCAGAATATCCCCGGCCTGATCACCGTCATGTTCTCGATCCTGGAGCCGGGCAAGCATTTGCCGCCGCATCGCGGGCCCTATAACGGCGTGCTGCGGCTGCATCTCGGGCTGATCGTGCCGGAGCCGCGCCAGCAGCTCGGCATCCGCGTCGAGAACGAGGTCTACCGCTGGCGCGAAGGCGAAGCGGTGATCTTCGACGACGCCTATGAGCACGAGGCCTGGAACCGCACGCCGCACACGCGCGTGGTGCTGTTCGTCGATTTCATCAAGCCACTGCGGCAGCCGGCGCGCTTCCTCAATTGGCTGCTGCTGCATCTCGCCGTGTTCACGCCCTTCATCCGCGAGGGCATGGATAACCAAAAGGCGTGGGAAAAGAAGTTCTACGCGCAAGCCGAGGCCCTGCGGAACCGCTAGGTCCGCCGCCCTTGCGCTTGCGGCCGTTCGCGGTTAGCTCCATGCCACATGCTTGATCCGGACAAAAAACCCGCCGCGCCGAAGGTAAGCTTCGTCTCGCTCGGCTGCCCGAAGGCGCTGGTCGACAGCGAGCGCATCGTCACGCGGCTGCGCGCGGAGGGCTATGAACTCACGCGCGAGCACGCCGGCTCCGATGTGGTCATCGTCAATACCTGCGGCTTTCTCGACAGCGCCAAGGCGGAGTCGCTTAGCGCCATCGGCGGCGCGCTGAAGGAAAACGGCAAGGTCATCGTCACCGGCTGCATGGGCGCCGAACCCGAGAGCATTTCGGCCGCCTACCCGCAGGTGTTGGCGATCACCGGTCCGCAGCAATACGAGAGCGTGGTGGACGCCGTTCATCGCGCGGTGCCGCCGCAGCACGATCCGTTCCTCGACCTGGTGCCGCCGGAAGGCATCAAGCTCACGCCGCGGCATTACGCCTATTTGAAGATTTCCGAAGGCTGCAACAACCGCTGCACGTTCTGCATCATTCCGCGCCTGCGCGGCGATCTGGTGTCGCGCCCGGCCGGCGACGTGCTGCGTGAGGCGGAGAAACTGGTGGCCGCCGGCGTGAAGGAGTTGCTGGTGATCTCACAGGACACATCTGCCTATGGTCTCGACATCAAATACGCGGCGAGCCCGTGGCGCGGCCGCGAGCTGCGCGCGAAGTTCATCGATCTCGCAAGCGCGCTAGGCGAACTCGGCGTCTGGGTGCGGTTGCATTACGTCTACCCCTATCCGCATGTTGACGACGTCATCCCGTTGATGGCCGAGCGCAAGGTTCTGCCCTATCTCGACATTCCGTTTCAGCACGCGTCGCCCGAGGTGCTCAAGCGCATGAAGCGTCCGGCGGCGCAGGAAAAGACTTTGGAACGCATCGCCAAGTGGCGCGAGATTTGTCCGGACATCACGTTGCGCTCGACTTTCATCGTCGGATTTCCAGGCGAGACTGACGCAGACTTCGAAATACTTTTGCAATGGCTGGACGAAGCTGCGCTCGACCGCGTCGGCTGTTTCAAATACGAGCCGGTGCGCGGCGCGGTCGCCAACGATCTAGCCGCGGCCGTGCCGGACGACGTGAAGGAAGCAGCGCTGGCATCGCTTCATGCAGGCGCAGCAGAAGATTTCCACGCGCCGGCTCAAACGCAAGGTGGGCACGCGGCAGCAGGTCATCATCGATTCCGTCGGCGCCACGGTTGCGAAAGGCCGCTCCATGGCCGACGCGCCGGAGATCGACGGCGCGGTCTACGTGGCGAGCCGGCGGCCGCTGCGCGTCGGCGAAATCGCCACCGTGAAGATCGAACGCGCCGACGAATACGATTTGCACGGGACGGCCGTCGGTTTCTGATTTTCGCAGGCCACAGCGATGACTTCCCGCGGGTTCCGCCTAAAGTTCCAGTTCCCTCCCATGCCACACTCGTCGGAACGTGCATGCGTGCGGCGCGTTAGCCAGACATCCTTCATTGACACGGAGGTCATATTATGCAGCTTGCGAGACACGCTTCCGCAGAAGCACGATCTTTCTTGCCGCCGTAACGGCGGCTGCCGCGTTGTCGGCGCCTGCCTCGGCTGAGATCACTGCCTCGGCAACCACGCCACTCAACATACGGTCCGGGCCAGGCCCGCAATACAGCATCATAGGCGCAATCCCGGATCGCGCTCGGGCGATCGTCACCGGCTGCATCCAAGGCAGCCTGTGGTGTCAGGTGAGCTACAACGGCCGGCAAGGCTGGGCCTACTCGCAATATCTGACAGCGATCTTGTCCGGCCACTCTTTTGCCGTCGCCGAGAGCGTGCACGGAATGCCGGCCGTGACCTATCAAGCGCCGGTTGAAACCGTCGGCAGCGCGGTTCCGGTTCCCGACGATTACCGGGACGCTGATCGCGCCGCCGGCCGGTCCACCGCTCGCGCTCAGGCCGCCGCCGACGGTCGACAGCTACGTGGTCAGCCATCCGGTCGCGCCGGTTTATTTGAATGGCGAAGTGGTGGAAGGCGTTGGATTGCCCGAGGACGTCGCGCTCGCCCCGATCCCCGACTACGACTATCAATACGCCTACATCAACAACCAGCCGGTTCTGGTGCGCCGTCGACGCGGCGCGTCAAGTACATTTATCGCTGAGCAGATTGGCCATCCCTGCAAACGCGGGGGCGGCCAATGACCATTACAGCCTATAGAACTTCACCGCATTGTCGTGAAACACCTTGCGCTGGTCGGCCTCGGTATATTCCGACATGACCTTGCGATAGACCGCGAAGAAATCGGCGTAGCTGGCGTGCAATTTCTCCAGCGGGAAATTGCTGCCGTAGATCGTGCGCTCGATGCCGAAGATCTGGATCGAATCGCGGATCACCTGGCGCGCCTGCGGCAAGGTAATGCCCTGGTTGAACATGCCGAGGCCCGACAGCTTCACGTGCACGTTGGGAAACGCCGCCATCGCCGTGAGCGCGGCGCGCCATTGCTCGATCATCAACGGCGCGCGGTCGGTGAGCATGCCTGAATGCAGCAGGATCATCGGCACCATGGGAAACGCCTTGATCAACTCGACGGCGTATTTCGCCTGGCCGGCGAAGACCTGCAATTCGAAATGCAGGTCGTATTTTTCCAACAGCGCGAAGCCGCGGCGGAATTCCGGTGTGTTGCAGAGATCGGGCGTCGGATTGGGCTGACGCAGCGGATGGCTATCCCAGTGCAATTGATGGCGCACGCCGCGCAAATTGGCGAATTGCGTCTGCTCCTTCAACTTCACATCGAGATCGGGATCCGTCATCTCGGCCTGGCAGACAATGCCGTGCGGAAAACCGTGCTTGTCGGCGACCGATTGCAGCCAGCGGGTCTCGTCGAGCGCGCGCTTGTTGCCCCACATCGCGGTAACGTGCACCGATTTGGTTACGCCCTCGGGCACGACGTCGTTGATCCATTCCTCGACGGGATAGTCGCGGCGCAGGCCGAAATATTCGCCGTACATGCGCGGGATCGGCGGATCGGCCAGCCACGGAACATCCTTGCGCTGCCAAATGTGATGGTGGGTGTCGATCACCGGTCCGTTGTACTGCGCCATGGTCTCTCCCTATGAATTCATCGAGCGTACGACTTTGACCACCGCGTCGGTCAAGGTTTTGAGTTCGTCGGCGGCGATGGTGAAGGCAGGCGTGAGATAGATAATATTGCCGAACGGGCGCACGAACACGCCCTCCTCGACGAAGCGCGCGCGTAAGGCGTCGAGATCGGCGATGCTTTGCATTTCGACCACGCCGATGGCGCCTTTGACGCGTACGTCCTTCACACCGGGCATGTTGCGGCAGGGTACGAGGCCCCGCAACAACGCTGACGAGATGTCCGCGACCTGCTGCAACCGCGGCTCGCTTTCGAACAGATCGAGCGAAGCATTGGCGGCGGCGCAACCGAGCGCATTGGCCATGTAGCTCGGCCCGTGCATCAGCGCGTTCTTGGGATCGTCCGACCAGAACGCGTCGAACACTTTTTTGGTGGCGACGGTTGCCGCCAGCCCCAGCGTGCCTCCGGTGAGCGCCTTCGACAGCGCGATGATGTCCGGCGCAACGCCAGCGGTCTCGCTGGCAAACATCGCGCCGGTGCGGCCGAAACCAGTGAACACTTCGTCGAAGATCAGCAGCAAGTCGTATTTGTCGGCAAGCGCGCGCAAGCGCCTAAGCACGAGCGCGTCATGGAATTTCATGCCGCCGGCGCCCTGCACTAGCGGTTCGACGATGATGCCCGCGATGGTGTCGGTTTTTTCGGCGAGCAACTTGTCGAGTGCTGCCGCCGTCGCATCGTTCTCCGGCAGATCGACGATGTGATGCGTCGGCAGCAATCCTGCGAACAGCGCGTGCATGCCGCCTTCGGCGTCGCTCACCGCCATGGCGCCGGTGGTGTCGCCGTGATAGCCGCCCTTGAAGGCGACGAACTGCCCGCGCCCCTTCACGCCGCGGTTGATCCAATATTGCGCCGCCATCTTGAGCGCGACTTCGACCGCGACCGAGCCGGAGTCTGAAAAGAACACGCGGCTGAGATCGCCCGGCAACAGCGCGGCTAGCCGCCGCGCTAACGTCAGCGCCGGCTCGTGCGCCAGCCCGCCGAACATCACATGCGGCATTTGCTTGAGCTGCTTCGCCACCGCGTGGCGAATGTGCGGCTGGTTATAGCCGTGGCAGGCGGTCCACCAAGAAGCAATGCCGTCGATCAGCTCGCGGCCGTCGGCCAGCACGATGCGGGAGCCTTGCGTACGCACCACCGGCAGCGGCGGCCGAGCGGTCTTCATCTGGGCATAAGGCAGCCAGACGCGCTCAAGGCCGGCCGCATACCAGTCGGGCGCCACGTTTATTTTGCTGGTATCGCCCGCCATTTGGCGCTTTTCTACACCCGTGCACTCGCTCGATCAATTCGCGCAAGAAAAGCTCGACGATTTGCAGCGCCGCCACCTGCGCCGGGCGCTGGCCGAGACCGTGCGCGAGGACGACATCTGGATCGAGCGCGACGGCAAGCGGCTGTTGTCGTTTTCCTGCAACGACTATCTCAACCTGACCCAGCACCCGGCCATCAAGCAAGCGGCCATTGCCGCGATCGAAAAATATGGCGCGGGCTCCGGCGCCTCGCGCCTGGTCACCGGCAACCACCCGCTCTACGCGCAACTTGAAGCGCGGCTTGCCCGCATCAAAAAGACCGAAGCTGCTGTGGTGTTCGGCTCCGGCTATCTCGCCAATGCCGGCATCATTCCGGTGCTGATCGGGCGCGACGGGCTGGTGCTCGCAGACGAGCTGTCGCACGCCTGCCTGTTTGCTGGTGCGCAATTGTCACGCGGAAAGGTAGTGACGTTCCGTCACAACGACGTCGCTCATGCGCGCGAGTTGCTCCTTACGCATCGTGCTGGACACGACCACGCACTCATTGTCACGGATGGAGTGTTCTCCATGGACGGCGATTTGGCGCCGCTCGCCGAACTGCTAGCGCTGGCGAACGAACACGACGCCTGGCTGATGTCGGACGACGCGCACGGGCTGGGCGTGGTCGGCGGCGGACGCGGTACGAGCTTCGTCGGCAACACTCACATTCCGGTGCCGCTACAGATGGGCACGCTGTCGAAAGCGGTCGGCGCCTATGGCGGCTATCTGTGCGCGTCGGCGCCGGTGATCGATCTGATCCGCAACCGGGCGCGCACGTTGATCTATTCGACCGGTCTGCCGCCGGCCTGCGTCGCCGCCGCCATCGCAGCACTCGACCTCATCGAGCGCGAGCCGGGCTACGCCGCATTGCCGGTGAAAAAGGCTAAAACGTTTACGAAAACCACCGGCTTGCCTGAAGCACAGAGCCCGATCGTGCCAGTGATCATCGGCGGGGAAGAAGCAACGCTCGCCGCCTCGCGCCTGCTCGCTGAGGAAGGCTTTCTCGCCGCCCCGATCCGCCCGCCCACCGTTGCGGCCGGCACGGCGCGCCTGCGGCTGACCTTCACCGCGCAGCATCCCGACGATCAAATCGCGCGGCTGGCGGCGCTTGTCCGCGACAAAATATTGGCGCATTAGCCGTGGCCGCCTATTTCGTCACCTCGACCGGCACCGACATCGGCAAGACCTTCGTCACCGCCGGGCTGATCCGCTACCTGCGCGAGGCGGGGCAAGCCGTACATGCGCTCAAGCCGGTGGTAAGCGGCTACGATCCTTCCGTGGTGGAGACCAGCGACCCTGCGGTGCTGCTGGCCGCGCTCGGGCGGCAGGTTTCAGCCGACGAGGTCGAGGCCATCGCGCCCTGGCGCTTCCGCGCGCCACTGTCGCCCGATCTCGCCGCCGCGCGCGAAGGCCGCGGTATCGACTTCGGCGCGTTGGTCACGTTCAGCCGCAAGGCGGTCGACGCCACGACCGGCATCCTGTTCATCGAGGGGGTCGGCGGCATCATGGTGCCGCTCGACGCCGAACGCACGGTGCTCGACTGGATGGCGGCGTTGCAAATCCCATTGCTGCTGGTGGTCGGCGGTTATCTCGGCACCATCAGCCACACCCTCACCGCGCTCGACGTGTTGGCGCAGCGCCACCTGAAGATTGCCGCCATTGTGGTGAGCGAGAGCGAGCGCAATCCGGTCGAACTCGACGACACCGTTGCCAGCATCGCCCGCTTTGCTCATGGCGTCGGCGTGGTCGGACTGCCGCGGCTGCCCGGCGGCATCAACCAGCATCCGGCCTTCGCCAAAATCGCAGCGTTACTTTAGGCGCGCGAAGCGCTCGATGAAGCGGATCAGCGCCGCGACCGCTTGGCCCATGTCGGCTGGCGCGCAATATTCCGCTGGGTTGTGGCTGATGCCGCCGCGGCAGCGCACGAACATCATCGACGCCGGGCAAAGCTTGGCCATCATCTGCCCGTCGTGCCCGGCACCCGACGGCATGCGGATTGCGCGGCCGCCGATATCGCCGATGGCAACGGCGAGCGTATCCTGCATGCTGGCGTCGCAGACCGTCGCCGAGACGTCGTGAAAATGTTCGAACGTCACGTTGAGCTTGCGCGCGGCCGCAATCTCGCGCGCCTCGGTCTCAAATTCCGCGACCGCGGCTTTACGGGTGACATCATCCATGCAACGCAGATCGACGGTGAACATCACGCGGCCGGGGATGATGTTGCCGGCGCCTGGGTTCGCCTCGACGATGCCGACGGTCGCCACCATGCCGTCATGCGCGCGGCAGATCCACTCGGCCTCCAGCATCATTTCCGCACTGCCGGCGAGCGCGTCGCGCCGCATATTCATCGGCACGGTGCCGGCGTGCCCCGCTTCGCCGGTGACGATGACACGCCAGCGGCTTTGCCCGACGATGCCGGTGACCACGCCGAGCGGCTGATTCTCCGCTTCCAGCCGCGGTCCCTGCTCGATATGCAGTTCGACATAACCGAGCGCCTCGCCGCGCTTGTAGGCCGCCTTCGGAATGTCGGCCGGGTTTTTGCCATAGACCTTCAGCGCGTCGGCGAAAGCAACACCGTTGCGGTCGGCGAGCGACAGCGTCGCGGGCTCGAAGGCGCCGGCGCAGGCCGCCGAGGACGACAGCGTCGAGGGAAAGCGCGAGCCTTCCTCGTCGCCGAAGGCCAGTACGTCGATCGGCAGCGGTGGCTGGCCGCCGAAATGCCCCACCGCAAGAATCCCGGCGATGACGCCGAGCGGTCCGTCGTAGTTGCCGCCATCCACCACACTGTCAAGATGAGAGCCGATCAGCAGCCGCGGCCCCTCGCCGATTCGCCCGCGCAAAGTGCCGAGCGCATCTTCCGTCACGCTCAAGCCCGCTTCGCGCATCCACTGCGCCGTCAAGTCGGCGGCACGGCGATGCTCGCTCGACAGAAACAGCCGCACCAGGCGGTTCGGCTCGGCCGAAATCGGCGCCAGCGCCTTGATCATCGCCTCGGCGCGCGCGCCGAGCGCCGCCGCATTCATGTCAGCCATTTCAGGTCCACGACGGTTTCGATCATGCCTTCGGTATTGATCAACGCGTGCAGCAGAATAGTCAGAATGGTCGAGCCGGTAGCCCAGCGCATCCAACCGAGTAGCAGGCCGAAAATGAAAATCTGACCGATCACATACCAGTCGTATTGCACATGGATGAGCGCCCACAGCACCGAAGTGATGACAATAACGGGCCAGACGTCGCGTGGCGACTGCAGCCAGCCGCGAAACAAAAATCCGCGGAACAGAATTTCTTCGCCGAGCGGCGTCAACACCACAATGGCGAACCACAGCCAGAGCAGCCAACCGCCCGCGCTTGCCGTCTTGTAGATGTCGAGCTGAAACGGCGTGACCAGATTGCGCCCGAGCAGCCAGCTCAGTCCGTTGCCGGCGACGATCATGGCCACCGTCGCGGCGACGCCGAACACCACTTCGCCTCGCCGCGGCCAGATCAAGCCGAGATAATCGGCGGCGCTCGCGGCGGCGCGGCGGGCGAACAGCGCCAGCAGCAACACTTCGACCGGCGTCGACACTGCGATGATCAGCGTGATGGCGGCGCCGTCGCCGCTGAAATCGGGCAACTGGCTGAGGCTGCGGCCGTACCACCAGGTCAACGCCAGCAGCGCCGCCAATTGTCCGGTGAGCAAAGCGAACGCCGCCAGCGCCAAGGTCGTCACGCGGCCCATTGGTTTGATGGTGGCGTTCACGGCAGCGCCTTCAGCCAGCGGCCGAGCACGCGCAAGCGCGCTCGGCCCGGACGACAGCTTCGCCTGCTACGGAATCAAAATCGACGACCCCGTGGTGCCGCGCGCTTCCAGGTCCTTGTGCGACTTGGCGGCATCCTTGAGCGCGTATTTCTGGTTGACCGGAATCTTCACCGCGCCGGAGCCGACAACCTTGAACAGGTCGGCCGACATGGCCATCAGATCGTCACGCTTGGCCGCGTAGTGGTTGAGCGTGGGCCGCGTGGCGAATAGCGAGCCCTTGCCTTGCAGGATGTTGATGTTGAAGGCCTCGATCTGGCCCGACGCGCTGCCGAAGCTGACGAAATAGCCGAGCGGGCGCAGGCAATCGAGCGAAGCCGGGAACGTGTCCTTGCCGATGCCGTCATAGACCACGTCGCACAGCTTGCCGCTGGTGATCTCCTTCACCTTCGCCACGAAGTCCTCGTCGCGATAGAGGATGGTGTGGTGGGCGCCGTTCTTCTTGGCGATTTCGGCCTTGTCCTTGGAACCGACGGTGCCGATCACGGTGGCGCCGAGATAGTTCGCCCATTGGCAGGCGATCAGACCGACGCCGCCGGCGGCGGCATGGATGAGGCAGATGGTGCCCTTGCCGACCTTGTAGGTGCGGTTGACCAGGTATTGCACGGTCATGCCCTTGAGCATCATGCCGGCGGCCTGTTCGTAACTGATATTGTCGGGCAGCTTCACCGCGCGGTCGGCCGGCACCAAGCGCTCGGCCGCGTAACCGCCGAGCGGTCCGACGAAGCCGACACGGTCGCCCACTTTAAGATCGGTCACGCCGGGACCGACCGCAATCACCTCGCCGGCGCTCTCGTTGCCGGCGATGAACGGCAGGCCAACCGGCGACGGATACATGCCCATGCGGAAATAGCAGTCGATGAAATTGACGCCGCAGGCGTGCTGCTTGATCTTGACCTGGCCCTGGCCGGGCGCCGCGATTTGAACGTCCTCAAAAATCAGGGCTTCCGGACCGCCTTGTTTGTGTACGCGTACTGCCGCGACCATAGTTTCACTCCCTCAATAGACTTGGCTTGTTGTGTGGATGGGTTTCGGCGGGGATCATAGGCAGCTAAGCGCCGAACACAAGCTATCTGGCGCCTGAAACATTGAGCACCGCGCCGCTGATATAGGACGCGGCATCCGAGAGCAGGAACAGGATCGCCTCGGCGATCTCGTCCGGCTCGCCGGGGCGTCCCATGGGCAATAGCGGCGTAATTCGCTCGAGGCGGCCTGGTTCGTGGATGTCAGTCTTTGTCGGCCCCGGCCGGATGGCGTTGACGCGGATGCCCTCCTTCGCCACTTCGCGCGCCAGCCCATTGGTCAGCGCGTCGATGCCGCCCTTGGCGGCTGCGTAGAACACATATTCGCCGGCCCCGCCGGTCACGCTGGCGATCGAGGACAGCAGTACGATCGCCCCACCCGGCCCACCTTTGGCGGTGGACATGCGGCGCACCGCCGCCCGCGCGCAGAGCAGCCCGCCGTAAAGATTGACGTCGATTACCTCGCGCAAAGTTTGCGCGGTCGCGGCCTCGAGTTTCGAATTCTTGCCGCCGATGCCGGCGCTGTGCACGAAATGGGTAATCGGGCCCAATGCTTTCGTGGCCTCATTGAACACGCGCTCGACCACGTCTTCGCTCACCATGTCGCCCTGGATCGCGACAGCCTTGCCGCCGGCGGCTTTCACCGCATCGACCACTTCGGCAGCTGCCTTCGCATTGCTCCTGTAATTGACGGCGACGTCATAGCCGCGTTGGCTGGCCATGCGCGCTGTCGAGGCGCCGATGCCGCGGCTGCCGCCGGCGATCAGAAGAACAGGTCGTGCCATGAAAAACTCCCGGAAGGTTCAGACAGAAACCAGCACGATCAGGCCGGCTGGCGCAACAGGCCGGCGCCGAAAAAATAAAGCGCGATCGCGGCCAGCGGCCAGGTCACATATGGTCCGGGATTGAGATCGTTGATCACCGCCACAAAAGCCAGCACGGCCCAGGCCGCCAGCAGCGCGATATTGAACACACGCCAATGCCGCACGCGCAGCGGATGCAGGAACTTGATCGGGGTGAAGCTCAGCACGGCCAGCGCCACGATCATGGCGGCGGCCAGCCAGTCCGGAGGCTCCAGCAGATAAAGATAGAAGGCGCCCAGGTTCCACACTGCCGGGAAGCCGCGGAAATAATTGTCGGACGTCTTCATCTGCCGGTCGGCGAAATAGAGCGCGCCGGTGATTGCGACGACGACACCGGCTGGGATCGCCAGTACATTCGGCAACAAGCCGCTGGCGGCGATGGCGTAAGCCGGCACGAACACGTAAGTAGTGAAATCGACGATGAGATCGAGCGTCTCGCCCGACCAGCGCGGCAGAACCTCTGCTACCTTGAATTCGCGCGCCAGCGGGCCATCGACGCCGTCCACCACCAGCGCCAGACCCAGACAAAAGAACATCGCGGCCCAGTGACCACCGGTCGCAAAAATCAGCGCCAGCAGCGCCAGCGCCGCTCCGCAGGCGGTGAAAATATGAACGGCGAAAGCGCGGATATTTTCAAAGCGCGACATATTTTTGCTTGCGCATGATCTTATCCGAAAACCGATTCTCACTTTTCGGGATCATGCGCTACTGATTGCCCCAATCCAATTTGACGATTTCGGCCGAACGGCCGGCCAGGTTCCAGTTGCGCCCGAAGCCGCGGAAGCGCGACTTGTCGGCGCGCGAGACAATGACGTCCGGACCGATCCAGTATTCGCTGTTGCGGATCACGACGTTCTGGCCCTTCTCCTTGCCGCGCACCGGCGTGATGGCGCCATCGACATATTTCTCGATGCGCACGACGCGGGTCTCGCCTTGCGTCTCGTAGCTGATCGGCACCTGCCGTACGCCGAGGAATTGGCCGACCAGGATCGACAGCAGATGCGTGGTGCCGCCGACGCGGCCGCTGAAGATGCGCGTGAGGCCTTTCACCGCTAGCGCCGAAGCCTTGTCGTCGACGAACAGCGCCGCGGTCCAGTTGCCGCGCGACATGATGCCCGGCAGATCCATCATCAGGCCGACCTTCAGTCCGGACAGATCCTCGTTGTCGATATGCCCGTCGTCGATGCGGATGCCGGCCCAGGTCTGGCAGCGTTCCTCGGTCGGCGGATGCTCGCCGAGCGACAGCACGCAGGGGCAGAACACCGTGCAGCTGCACGACAGCGCCATCTCGCCTTTCAGAGTCCACGCTTCGGTCACTGGTTCACTCCCGGTCTTTTTGAATTTCTAGCTCAAATCGCGTGCAGCGGCCAATGGGCCGCAAAGGCCGATACCACGAAAGCAATGCCGGCCACGATCAGCGCAACACCGACAACGTAGGTGAAGCGCTTGCCGGTGCCGATCTTTTCGAACGTCATCACCATGCCGAGCGCCGCCATCCAGATCACGTTCATCACGCCGACCGCAAACATCACCAGCATCATCGCCCAGCAGCAGCCGAGACAGTAGAGGCCTTGACGGACGCCGAGGCGGAACACGCCGCGCGGCGTGGTCGCCCAATTGGCGAAGAAGAACGGAAACGGGCTTTGGCATTGCTTGAGGCAGGCATGCTTGAGCGCGGAGAACTGGTAGACGCCGGCGCCGATGAAGATCGCGCCCGAGAACAACCCGCTCGCCGATTGCATGCCGCTGTCGAGCAGCGCGGCGCGGGTGAAGGCGTATTGCGCCAGTGTCGCCGCGACGGCGAAGCCGAGCCACACGACGCTGTAGCCGCCCGCCAGCACGAAGGGCGAGACGATGCGCTCGCCCTTGCGCGCGGCGGTGTCCGCTATCTCGGCATAAGTGAGGATCATTGGCGACGCGCTCGGCAACATCATGGCGAGCGTCATGGCGCCCCACATTAGAGCGACGATGGCGAAGCCGCCTGCACCCCATGAGCCGTGCGGCATGGCGAGCGACTGACAAAGCGCGTCGAAAACACCCAGGCCGGAATAGATGAGGCCGAGCGCCAGCCACCCCAGGCCCGCCAGCGCGATCACGCAGGTCGCGGCCAGTACTTTCGGACGCGCGAAAGCCGCGCCCAGCCGGCTCGCGCCGGGCGGCAGGTGGGACAAATCGTGGTCGGCGGCTTCACTCATTCGGCGCGTCCCCGGGCGCTTCCCGTGCATAGCGCATCGCCCCATGCTAGTTAACGGCTAACGAGATCGAGTGTATTGATGCCGGACAAATATGGCAGTCACGATAACCCGTCGGCCATTGTGGTGGGCGGCGGGCCGGCCGGCCTGACGGCGGCGATCACGCTCGCCGGCGCGGGACTTGCCACCGTGCTGGTGGGAAAGCGCCCTGCCCGCCCCGACAACCGCACCACGGCCTTGTTCGCGGGCTCCGTCACTGCGCTCGAGACGTTGGGTGTCTGGGAATTCTGCCTGCCGCATGCGGCGCCGATGCGCGTGATGCGCATTGTCGACGACACCGGACGGCTATGGCGGGCGCCAGAGGTGAAATTCGAAGCGGACGAAATCGATCTCGATGCCTTCGGCTACAATATCGAGAACTTTCATCTGGTGGCGGCGCTGGAGCGGCGTGCCGGCGCGCTCGCCAGCCTGCGCATCGTCGAGGACGAGGTGCGCAGCGTCATGCCGGGCGACGACGCGGTTACGCTCACGCTCGCGGGCGGCGGCAAATTGAGCGCGTCGCTGGTGATCGCCGCTGACGGCCGCCGGTCACTCTGCCGCGCCGCTGCCGGCATCGCAGTTGACGAACGCGAATACCCGCAGGCCGCGCTCACCCTTTGTTTCAAGCATACGCGTCCGCACCACGACACGTCGACCGAATTCCATACCCCGAGCGGACCGTTCACGCTGGTACCGCTGCCGGGTCTGCGCTCGAGCCTGGTCTGGGTGCTCGATCCGGCGCAAGCCGACGCCATTAAGGAACTCAATGACGTGGAGCTCGCGGCGGAAATCGAGCGCGCCTCGCATTCGATCCTGGGCAAGATCGCGGTCGAACCCGGGCGCGGACTGTTTCCGCTATCGATCGCAACCGCCCAGCACTTCGGCACCAACCGCATCGCGCTGGTCGGCGAGGCCGCGCATGTGATCCCGCCAATCGGCGCGCAGGGACTTAATCTCGGTCTGCGCGACGCCGCCAGTATCGGTGAGATCGCGGTTGCCGCCGAGCGCGACGGCCGCGATATCGGCAGCGACGACGTGCTCGATCTTTACGAAAAAATGCGCCGCGCCGACGTCACTAGCCGCACGCTCGCCATCGACCTGCTCAACCGCACGCTGCTGACGGATTTTCTCCCCGTGCAAGGCCTGCGTGGGCTGGGTCTTTACATGATCGACCGTATCGGACCGCTGCGCCGCGCGGTCATGCGCGAAGGCGTGCAGCCCGCCGCCACGCAGCCGCGGCTGATGCGCGGGGAAGTACTTTAAGTAGCGAGCGTCAAATGACGAATTCAAAACGCATCGCAGGATTGATCGGCCCCACGCTCATTGTGGTCACGATTTCCGAAACCATGAACTTTCACATTTGGGCCAGCAATATCGCTCCATTGATTTATCTCAACGGCACGCTGTTGTTCATTGCCGGCCTTGCCATCGTCCAGGTCCATAATCGCTGGACGGCGGGCTGGCCTGTCTTGGTCACTCTGACCGGATGGTTTGCCATCCTCGGCGGCCTGTTCCGGATGTTCGCTCCGGAAGCGCAACAGGCAGCCCAGGTTTCGCTCAAGCTCGCGTTGACAGCGCTTGTGTTCTTACTGGGAGTATTTTTGACGTACCAAGGCTATCGTCGTGACCAAAACGGCTGATGCTTCTCGGCATCATGCACGGCACAGAGGTGGCGCTTTCTTCGCGCCGGGCTTGTCGCGAAACTCCGGCGCGATCGGCAGCGGCAGCGCCGGCATGGTCTTGCCCGCAGCGCTTTCGATTTTATGATCGAACAAGCCGCGCTTGACGAAATGCGGATCGCGCATCGCCTGCTTGCAGTGGCACGACAATCGTCGTGCAGCAATCGGCGGCGGCGAAGATCGGCCGCCATTCGTCGGACGGCCGCGCCGCGATCAGTTTGGCCACCGCGGCGCGCGTCGCGTTGGGATCGCGCAAGTCGTTGACGAATTCCGCCGGCAGCGCGATCGCTTGGCAGAACGCCACCCAGAATTTCTGCTCGATCGCACCGCAAGCCACGAGCTTGCCGTCCTTGGCCGGATAAAGTCGGTAGCGCGGCGAGCCGCCGACCAGCATGAGCTCGCCCGGCTTGGGAAATTTTCCAGTCGCCGCGCCCAGCGCCAGTGCATACCAGCCGAAGGTGAACATGGCGTCGCTCATGGCGATGTCGAGATGACAGCCCTGCCCGCTTCGGTCGCGCGCGCGCAACGCCAGCAGAATATTGATCACCGCCGGAAAACTGCCGCCGGCGATATCGGCCGCCAGCATCGGCGGCACCACGGGGTTCTCGGCTGGACCCGGCTGTAAATCGAGCAGCCCGGTATTGCCGATATAGTTGATGTCGTGTCCAGCCTCGTCGACCCGCGGCCCGCGCTGGCCGTAGCCCGAGATCGAGCAATAGATCAGCCGCGGGTTAATTGAACGCACATCCTCATACCCAAACTTTAGTCGGCCCATCACGCCGGGGCGAAACTGTTCCAGCAGAATGTCGGCGCGTTGGATCAGCGGGATCAGCTTGGCGCGGTCGGCATCACTCTTGAGATCGAGCGTCAACACTTGCTTGCCACGATTGAGCATGGCGAAGACCGCGCTTTCGCCATCGACGATGGGCGGAAAACGCCGCATGTCCTCGCCGCCCGGCCGCTCGATTTTGATCACCTCGGCGCCCGCTTCCGCCAGCATCAGGCTCGCCAGCGGCCCCGGCAGCAGCGTGGTGAAATCCAAAACGAGAAGGCCAGCGAGCGGTTGCATGATGTCACCGAAATAAGAGCTGCGGCAGCGTACCGGTTTTCACCATCCACATCACGCTGGTCAGCGTCACCACCGACACCAGCGTGCCGACCAGCACCGCGCTCGAGGCCTGCTCGACCCAGACGTCGTATTGCCGCGCGAACACGAACACATTGAGTGCCGGCGGCAGCGCCGCCATCAGCACCGCCGTATAAACCCAGATATGATCGAATGGCCCGAACAGCGACAGCAGCAGGAACACCATCAGCGGGTGCACGACGAGTTTCACCAGCGTAAGGAACGGCACCTCCCACGGCATTTTCTTCAACGGCCGCAGCGCCACCGTCACGCCGAGCGTGAACAGCGCACAGGGCGCCGCCGCGTTCTGCAGGAATTGCATCAGCCGGTCGAGCGCGACCGGCGGCTGGAAATGGATAGCGGCGGACACCACACCGAGCGCGCTTGCGATGATCAGCGGGTGCAAGGCGACGCGTTTGACCACTTCGAGCGCGGTGGCGCCGAGGCTCGCCTTTTGCGGCTTGGCCAGCGCCATCAGGATCGGCAGGATGGTGAACAGGATGCTGTTGTCGAAGCAGAAGATCAGCGCCACTGGCACCGCCGCTGCCGGCCCCAGCGTCGCCAGCGCCAAGCCCGGACCCATGAAGCCGATATTGCCGTAGCCGCCGGCCATCCCCGCGATGGTTGCTTCCGCGATGTTGCCGTGCCGGATTGCCATACCGATGGTGAATGATACCGCGAAGGCCCAAAAGGTCGCCAATGTGGTGGCAAAGACGAAGTCGACCTGGGCCAGCTTTTCGAGCGGCGTCTGGGCCAGGATGCGGTAGAACAATGCCGGCAACGCCACATAGAGGATGAAGAAATTCATCCAGGCCAGCGCAGTATCGGGGATCTGCTTGAGCTTACCGCAGGCAAAGCCGATGAAAATCAGCCCGAAAAACGGCAGCGCCAGGTTGAGGACATCGATCATAGGACAAGGGCCCCGGCCGCATAAACTCGGCCACTTGGCGCGGCCTTTGCATTCCTCTAGCGCATGATCCCGAAAAGTGGGAACCGGTTTTCGGAAAGATCATGCGCAAAGCAAAAATGTGAGGTAGGACGCTGATCTCGATGAACAACCGGTCCCAGAACGGCCTTTTGGAAGGATTACGCCCTTGAAGTCGCCGCGCCAGTTCTTCGCCCCCCTCGCCATCGGCGCGCCTGCGCCCATGCGCGATTTGCCGGTGCGGCTGGAGCGCATGATCCATTTTGTGCCACCGCATCTGGACAAGCTGCGCGCCAAGGTGCCCGAACTTGCCCGTCAGGTCGACGTGGTGCTGGGCAATCTGGAGGACGCCATTCCGGTCGAGGCCAAGGAGGCGGCACGCAAAGGCTTCATCGAAATGGCCAAGGCGGTCGACTACGGGCCGACTGGATTGTGGACGCGCATCAACGCTCTCAATTCGCCCTGGGCGCTCGACGACGTCATCGAAATCGTCGGCGCCGTCGGCAACAAGCTCGATGTCATCATGCTGCCCAAGGTCGACGGGCCGTGGGACATCCACTATCTCGACCAGTTGCTGGCGCAGGTCGAAGCGCGCCACATGATCGCAAAACCGATCCTGATCCACGCCATCCTGGAAAGCGCGCAGGGCGTCAATAATGTGGAGGCGATCGCGACGGCCTCTCCGCGTATGCATGGCATGAGCTTGGGGCCCGCCGATCTTGCCGCCTCGCGCGCCATGAAGACGACGCGGGTTGGCGGCGGCCATCCCGAATATAAAGTGCTGGCCGATGCGCAAGGCGATAGCCCCCGCGCGGCCTTCCAGCAGGACCTGTGGCATTACACCATCGCCAAAATGGTCGACGCCTGCGCCGCCGCCGGCATCAAGCCGTTCTACGGGCCGTTCGGCGATTTCTCCGATGCCGCCGCCTGCGAGACGCAATTCCGCAATGCCTTCCTCAAGGGCTGCCTCGGCGCTTGGTCGCTGCACCCCTCCCAGATCGCCATCGCCAAGACCGTGTTCTCGCCCGATCCAGCCGAGGTGGCCTTCGCCAAGAAGATCGTGGCCGCCATGCCGGACGGCGCTGGCGCGGTGATGATCGACGGCAAAATGCAGGACGACGCCACCTGGAAACAGGCCAAGGTGCTCATCGACCTCGCCAGGCTGGTGGCGGAAAAGGATCCGGAGATGGGCGCACGCTACGCGCTCTAGCCAACGCCGCAATGACGCACTATGTGATGCCTGCCATGAACAAGATACGGATCGCCAAATACAAGATCGGCCAGGTGGTCAAGCATCGCGTCTATCCGTTCCGCGGCGTGGTGTTCGACATCGATCCGGAGTTCGACAACACCGAGGAATGGTGGGAGTCGATCCCCGCCGAGGTGCGCCCGCGCAAGGATCAGCCATTCTATCATTTGTTCGCTGAGAACGCGGAAAGCGAATATATCGCCTACGTGTCCGAGCAGAACCTATTGCCCGACACGTCCGACAAGCCGCTGCGTCATCCGCAGGTCAAAGAAGTATTCGTGCAGGACGATGCCGGCGTCTATCGCCCGCGCCACAGCCAACTCAACTGACAAAACAAAAAAGCGCGGCCGAAGCCGCGCTTTTCGTATTTGTCACTTGTCGAAGCCCCGGCTTATTTCTTCTGCGCGGGCGCCGGCGGCGGTGCCGCTGCAGCCGGCTGCTGTGCCTCCAGCTTCTTGCGCGCCTCTTCCGCTTTCTTCTGCAGCTCTTCCTGCAATTTGCGCTGTTGCTCTTCGACCACCTTCGGATCGGTCGGCGGACCATCATAGGCTTTGGCGAAATCGTTCAGCGGCAGCGGCAGGCTGATCGGCGTGCCCTGCATGTTGATCGCTTGTAAGGTGATCGTCTGCCCCTTCTTCATTTTGGCGATCATGTCGTCGGTGACCGGGTAATCGGACATGCAGCCGACCGGGAAGCATATCTTGTAGGGCTCCTGCGTCGGCGGGCCCTGATCGATGATCATGCGGGTGCCGTGCTGCAACTGCATGCCGAGCGGAACCGTGACGCGCAGCACCTTGGCTTCGCCTTCCGGCTCGAACAGCTGCACGATCGCGACCGGCATGCCGTTTTCCAGCCGCCCGTCTTTGGTCAGCACGCAGACTTGCTTGTTGTTGGTTTCCGGGCCCTTGCCGCAAACCTTCAGCCAGGGCGAATACATGAGCTGCGGCGGCGCCGCGGCGGCTTGTTGCTGCTGCTCCGGTGCGGCCGGAGCGGGCGCCGGCGCTTGCGTTGCCGGCTTGGCGGGCGCCTTTTTCTCCGCCGCCGGTTTAGTCGCCGGCTTGGGCTGCTGCGCGAGCGCGGGAGGCGCCACGACCATGACCGCCGCCAGCAATCCCGCGGCGGCAAATGAAACGGTCAGCGCGCCCCCTAACAAGCGGGCCGATGCGATCCGATGATCCATTGGAATATGTCCCTTTTTCCTCGCACCGCTCGCGGCCTCGCGCCTAACCGAACGGTCGCCTCTCAATCCGGCTCTCTCTCCGCGAAATACGGCGAGAGCGTGACAGCACCGGGCTGCCTGATAGCCGATATTGCTCCTGCAATAAAGCCACGAATGTGCCGAAAATGCGAGGCCGCTCAGAACCCTGGCCCTGTGATAACTTGCGCTAAACTGGAAACGAATCGCATTCGAGCCTTTATTGCGCCCTCCACTACCGTCCCCGCGCTGATGCAATGGCAGGCATCCCGGCGCACGCTGATGTTTGGCGCGCTTTTAGCCGCCAGCGGGCTCGGACGCTCGGCGGCCTGGGCGGCGGCCGATGCGCACCACGCCATTGCCATGCACGGCGAGCCGGCTTGGGGCGCCGGCTTCAGCCACCCGAGCTATGCCGATCCGGCGGCGACCAAGGGCGGTCAACTGGTGCAAGGGGTGCTCGGCACCTTCGACTGCCTCAATCCGTTCATCGTCAAAGGCCTGCCCGCCGTCAACATCCGCGGCTACGTGATCGAGAGCCTGCTGGCGCGCGGCTATGACGAGCCGTTCACGCTCTATGGCCTGCTCGCCGAAAGCGTGGAGACCGATGCCGCACGCAGCGCCGTCACTTTCACGCTCAATCCGGCGGCCCGCTTTTCCGACGGAAAGCCGGTGACACCGGAGGACGTGATCTTTTCCTGGGAATTGTTGCGCGACAAAGGCCGGCCAAATTTCCGAATCTATTACGCCAAAGTCGTCCAGGCGGTGGTGACCGATACGCGCACGGTGCGCTTCGATCTGGCCGGCTCCGATGACCGCGAATTGCCGCTGATCATCGGTCTGATGCCGGTGCTGGCGAAACACGCGATCGACCCCGACAAATTCGAAGAGACGACGTTCGAGCCGCTGCTCGGCAGCGGTCCCTATACCGTGAGCGCGGTGAAGCCGGGCGAAAGCGTCGTCTTCAAACGCAATGCGAATTACTGGGGGCGCGATCTGCCGATCAATCGCGGCTCCTGGAATTTCGACACCATCCGTTACGACTACTACCGCGACGGCAACACGCATTTCGAGGCATTCAAGAAAGGTCTCTACGACGTGCGCAACGAGACCGACCCAGGCCGCTGGCAGATGGCTTACGATTTTCCGGCGCTGCGCGACGGCCGCGTCGTCAAGGAAGAATTCCCCTACGGCCTGCCCAAGGGCATGGATGGCCTGGTTTTCAACACGCGCCGGCCGATCTTCGCGGATGTGCGCGTGCGCGAGGCGATCCTGAATTTGTTCGATTTCGAATGGATCAACCACAACTATTTCTTCGACCTCTACAAGCGCACGGCGAGCTATTTCGACGGCTGCGATCTCTCCGCCCACGGCGTGCCGGCCAATACGCGCGAACACGAACTCCTGGCGCCGTTTCCAGGCTCTGTGCGCGCCGACATTATGGAGGGCAATTGGGCGCCGCCGGTCACGGATGGCTCGGGCCGAGACCGCGCCGGATTGCGCCGGACGTTCGCTCTGTTCGCTGCCGCCGGTTACCAGCTCAAGGGCACGCAACTGGTGCACGCTGTCACCGGCCGGCCCTTCACCTTCGAGATTCTCACCACGACCCGCGATCAAGAGCGCGTCGCGCTCGCCTTTGTGCGCAGCCTCAAGCGCGCCGGTATTGACGCGCACGTGCGTAGCGTGGATGCCACCCAGTTCGAACGCCGGCGCATCGGCTTCGATTTCGACATGATGCAGTACCGCTGGGAGCAGTCGCTCTCGCCCGGCAACGAGCAGCTGTTCTACTGGAGCTCGGCGGCGGCCGGCGAGGAAGGCAGCCGCAACTACATGGGCGTCAAGTCGAAGGCCGTCGACGCCATGATCGCCGCCATGCTCAGCGCCACCAGCCGCGCGGATTTTGTCGCCGCCACCCGGGCGCTCGACCGCGTGCTGTTGTCCGGCTTCTACGTGGTACCGCTCTACTTCCCGCCCAAACAATGGATAGCGCGCTCGACGCGAATCAAGCATCCCTCTCAGACCTCCTTGTTCGGCTATCTGCCGGAAACCTGGTGGCACGGGGACGCCAAATGATCTTGAACGGCACGCAGCACGCGGACGGCAACTACGCCACCCTCGATGACCTGTTCCGCCGCGCCGGCGTGCGGCACGCCGACGCCGTGGCGCTGACCGACCCGCCCAATTGCGAGAGCTTTACCAGCCGTTCGCCGCGAAAATTGACTTATGCGGAAGCCGACCGGGCGATATCGGCGCTCGCCGCCAGGCTGCGCGGGCTCGGGCTGCAGATTGACACCGTGGTGGCGATGCAGCTTGCCAACACCGTGGACAGCGTCATCGCGCTGCTCGGCGTACTGCGCGCGGGCATGATCGCGGTACCGTTGCCGTTGCTTTGGCGCGAGCAGGAGATGGTGGACGCGCTCGGCCGCATCGGCGCCAAAGCAATCCTCACGTCGTCGCGCATCGGCGAGGACGCGCAGGCCGAGATCGCCATGCAAGTGGCGGCCGAGCTGTTTCCGATCCGCTACATCTGCGGCTTCGGCCGCGATCTACCCGATGGCGTGATGCCGCTTGAGGATGCGTTTGTTGCCGCGCCCACCGAATCCTTCCAGCCGGGCGCGCGGCCAGGCCATGCCGCCGCACATGTCGCCGTCGTCACTTTCGACGTCACCGCCGATGGCCTCGTTCCCGTCGCGCGCAGCCACCGCGAACTGATCGCGGGCGGGCTCACGGCGTACCTGGAAGGCGGCCTCGCGGCAGACGCAACCATCCTGTCGACGATCCCTCTCGGCTCGTTTGCCGGCCTTGCCCTTACGTTGGTCCCGTGGCTGCTCGCCGGCGGAACGCTGGCGCTACATCACGGTTTCGATCTGGCCGTATTCGCCGAGCAAATCCGCGCACATAATCCTGGTGCGGTTGTATTGCCGGGCCCCGCGTTAACGCCGCTCGCCGACGCCGGCCTGCTGGATGGCCAAACCAAAACGATCCTCGCGCTGTGGCGAGCGCCTGAGCAACTCGGCAGCGCCAAACCATGGCAACACAACACAGCGCTGGTGGACATTGCGAGCTTCGGCGAAATCGGGTTGCTGGCGGCCCGGCGCGGATCCGACGGAATGCCCGCGCCGATCCCGCATGGCGCCATCGCCGCACCGCGCGGCGGCGCGCGCACTATTGTGGTGGCGGAAACCGCGCGCAGCAGCGCCGGCACGCTGGCGTTGCGCGGTTCGATGGTCCCGACGCAGCCCTTCCCGCCCAGCGCCGAGCCAAGCGGAGAGTCCGGCACCGTCCCGGATGGCTTCGCCGACACCGGCTTTGCCTGCCGGCTCGATCACGCCACCGACACGCTAACCCTCACCGCTCCGCCCGCCGGCATCACCGCGACCGGGTTCTATCGCTTCCGCCAGAGCGAAGTCGAAGCCGCGGTGGCAGCCGCCGATCCTTCCGCCGTCGTCGTTGCGTTGCCCGACGCTTTGCTCGGCCAGCGCCTGACCGGCAGCGCCCCCGATCGCGCCGCGACCGCTTCCGGATTACAGGCGCTTGGCGTCAATTCGCTGATTGCCGGAGCGTTTCGCCCACGCGGTAAAGCCGCTTGATCTTCATGATTTCGTTGACGGGACATTAATCGCGCGCCGTTACGGTGACGTTTCCTTTTGTAAGTGCGTACACCCTGATGTCGCTGCAAGGTCCAATGGTCGTGGTCGCCGACAGTCCGGCGACCGATCTGGTCGATGCGCTGGTCGCCGCCGGCGCTTTCCCGATCGTCGAAACCAAATGGATTGATGCGCCGACCGCCTTCGCTTCGGTCAAGCCGACCGCCGTGCTGATCGCCGAGCCGGGGGCGCCTGCGAGCGAAGCCGCAGCGCGCGAACTCTGCCTGCAGATTGCCACCGCCAAGGGCACGATCGTTCCGGTGATCGCGCGCGTGCACGGCGACCACGAAGCCGCCGTGCCGATCGCGCTCGCGGCCGACGCCGCGCTGCCGGTCGAGCGGCTGATCGCGCGTTTGCAATCGGCCATGCGCGTGCGCGCCTTGCATGCGACTGTTCTACGCCGCATCGAGACCTTTGGCTCGCATGACGCGAGGTTGCCGCCGTTCCCGATCGGCGACGCGCTCGACGACGCTACCGTGTTGATCGCCGGCCGCGGGCCGCTTTACCCCAAGCTCAGCGTGGCCATGGGCGAACGCGTCAAGATGCTGGGCGCGCTCAGCGTAGAGGCCGCTGCCAAGCACCTCAACACGCGCGATATCGACGGCATCGTGGTGGGCGACGGCTTTTCCCCGCGCAAGGTGGAAGCATTCCTCACCGTGCTGGCGCAGAACAACCGCTTCCGCGATATTCCGTTGGCGGTGATCGGCGAGACGCCGCCCGAATTCGCCGAGGTGCTGCCCAATATCGATCACGTCGACGGCGATCCGGCGCGGCTGGTCGCGCGCATGGTGCCGCTGGTGCGCATGCACGCCTTCGAGACGCGGCTCAAACGCATGCTCAAGAGCCTCGATACCGGCGGCATGTTCGATCCGGACACCGGCCTGCACACGCGCGACACGTTCGGCCAAGAACTCGGCAAGGCGATGGTCGAAGCCGCCGACCGCAGCGCCGCGCTGTCGCTCGCGCGCTTTTCCTTCGATGACACGCTCGACGCGCGCGCCAGCATGGACGCCGCCCGGCTGTTGACGCGCCTGATCCGCAATATCGATTTCGGCTGCCGCGACGACGATGGCGCGCTGCTGATCGCCTTCACGCAGACCGATCTACGCAGCGCCCACGTGGTGGCGCGCCGCATCGCAGGCCTGATCAAGAATACCATGCTGGTGCCGCTGCGCGGGCGCGACACTGTCGCCGCCAATGTCACGCTGGCGACACTAAAAGCCGGCGATACGCTCGATAGCCTGATGGCGCGCGTGATGGGCAACCGGGTGGTTGCCGCCGAATGAGCCGATGATTAGGTTAGCTCCGACAGGAACTGATCGCATGCCCAAAACTCAGCCGGTTCGTATAGACGTCGTTTCCGACGTGGTCTGCCCGTGGTGCTTCATCGGCAAGCATCGCCTGGAAAAAGCTCTGGCGCTGCGGCCGGACATCCCGGTCGAGGTGCATTGGCGGCCTTACTTTCTCAATGACTGGATTCCGCGCGAGGGCATATCGCGCGAGCAATATCTCACCACCAAGTTCGGCTCGCCCGAGCGCTACAAGGGCATCGCCCAGCGCGTCACCGCGGCGGCCGCGGAGGAAGGTCTGACCTATGCCTCCGACAAGATGAAGCGGCAGCCCAATACGCTCGACTGTCACCGGCTGATCCGCTGGGCAGAGACAGAAGGCAAAGCCGGCGAGATGAAGCAGAAGCTAATGGATCTTTATTTCACGCAAGGCGCCGACCTCACCGACCGCGAGACGCTGGTGCGGGCGGCCGCCGATGTCGGGCTCGACGCCGATACAGTGCGCGAAGGCCTGGCGAGCGATCAGGACGTGGCGGCGATCGAGCAGGAGGCGCTGTCGGCCAAGGAAGCCGGCATCGAGGGCGTGCCCTGCTTTATTTTCGGCGGCAAGTTCGCGGTATCGGGCGCGCAGTCGCCGGAATATCTCGCCGAGGCGATCGACCGCACGGCGCAGGCCGGTCAAGACGCGGCGGAGTAGACGACGCCTCAACCACATCCGTTCATTCCCGCGTAAGCGGGAATCCAGTTCTAAAGGCAGCAAATCAGAATGGGTTGCCCTGGGTCCCCGCTTTCGCGGGGACGAACGGATTTTTTTACGCCGCCTTGGCCTGCTCCGCGATGCTCGCGAGCTTGCGCAAAATCGCCGCGGTGCCTTTCAGGCGTTCGTCCGGCCGTTCCCAATCGTCGAAGAACACGAGCTGCTGGCCCTTGGCGTCCTTCGGATCAGGCCGCATGCGCACGCCGGAGCCTTGCTCGCGGATAAAGGCAATCAACCCCTCCGGATTGGCGAAGATGTTGTCGCGGAACGATAGCACCACGCCTTTCGGCCCGGCTTCCAGCTTCTCGACATTGGCGCGCCGGCACAGCGCCTTGATCGCCACCACTTGCAATAAATGCTCGACCTCGCCCGGCAGCGGACCAAAACGGTCAACCATCTCCGCCGCAAAGCTGTCGATGTCGCGCTCGTCCTCGATTTCGGCCAGCCGCCGGTAGAGCGCGAGCCGCACGGACAGGTCGGCGACGTAATCTTCCGGGATGAGCAGCGCGGTGCCGATGGTGATCGACGGCGACCAGCGGTCGGCGACCGGCGCGCTGATGCCGGCCTTCAGGCTGAGCACCGCCTCTTCCAACATTTGTTGATAGAGCTCGAAGCCCACTTCCTTGATGTGGCCGGATTGTTCTTCACCCAGCAGGTTGCCGGCACCGCGAATGTCGAGATCGTGCGAAGCAAGCTGGAAACCGGCACCCAGCGTGTCGAGCGATTGCAGCACCTTCAGCCGCCGCTCGGCCTGCGGCGTGATCTTATGCTGCGCCGGCAGCGTGAGCAGCGCATAGGCGCGCAGCTTGGCGCGCCCCACCCGCCCGCGCAGCTGATAGAGCTGCGCCAGACCGAACATGTCGGCGCGGTGCACGATCAGTGTATTGGCAGTCGGGATGTCGAGACCGGATTCGATGATGGTGGTGGACAACAGTACGTCGTATTTGCCGTCGTAGAACGCCGACATGATGTCGTCGAGCACGGTCGGTGGCATCTGCCCGTGCGCAACGCCGACCCGCACCTCCGGCACGTTCTTGTCGAGGAAATCCTTGGCGCCGGCGAGATCCTCGATGCGCGGGCAGACATAGAACGCCTGGCCGCCGCGATATTTCTCGCGCAGCAGCGCCTCGCGCACCGTGATGGGATCGAACGGCGAAACGAAAGTGCGTACCGCGAGGCGGTCGACCGGCGGTGAAGCGATGATCGACAAATCGCGCACGCCGGTGAGCGCGAGCTGCAAAGTGCGCGGGATCGGCGTCGCGGTGAGCGTGAGCACATGCACTTCCGAGCGCAGCGTCTTGAGCTTTTCTTTGTGGGCGACGCCAAAATGCTGCTCCTCGTCCACCACCAACAGCGCCAGGTCCTTGAACTTGATGCCTTTGCCGAGCAGCGCATGGGTGCCGATGACGATGTCGACTTGGCCTGCGGTCAAGCCAGCCTTCACCGCGGCGAGCTCTGCCGCCGGCACCAACCGCGAGGCCTGCGCGACATTGACAGGAAAACCACGGAACCGTTCGGTGAAAGTCTTGAAATGCTGGCGCGCCAGCAGCGTGGTCGGCACCACCACGGCCACCTGCCTGCCGTTGATGGCAGCGATAAAGGCCGCACGTAACGCCACCTCGGTCTTGCCGAAGCCGACATCGCCGCAGATCAGCCGGTCCATCGGACGGCCGGAGTCCAGGTCCTTGATGGTAGCGTCGATGGCGGCGAGCTGATCGTCGGTCTCCTCGTAAGGAAAGCCGGCGCAGAATTCGTCATAGGCGCCCGGCCCCACGCTGAAGCGCGGCGCCTCGCGCGTCAGCCGCTCGGCAGCGACCTTGATCAGTTCGCCGGCGATCTCGCGGATGCGGCTCTTCATGCGCGCCTTGCGCGCCTGCCAGTTGCCGCCGCCTAAACGATCCAGATCGACTTGTGTCTGCTCGGCGCCGTAGCGCGACAACAGGTCGACGTTTTCGACCGGCAGATAGAGCTTTGCGCCTTCCGCGTAATGGATTTCCAGGCAATCGTGTGGCGCTCCAGCCGCTGTGATTGGCTGCAATCCTGCAAAGCGCCCGATACCGTGATCGACATGCACCACCAGATCGCCGGGCGCGAGGCTGGTGGCCTCGGCAATGAAATTGTCGGCGCGACGCATGGCGCGGCGCGGTCGCACCAGTCGATCGCCGAGGATGTCCTGCTCGCTGACGATGGCCGCGTCGGCGGTCTCGAAGCCGGACTCGATGCCGAGCACGGCGAGCGCGACCGCCGGCTTGGGCAAGGCAAGCGCCTGCGGCCAGGAGCCGACATTCGTGAGATTGAGCAATTTGTGGTCGGCGAGCACGTGGCTCATGCGCTCGCGCGCGCCTTCGCTCCAGAGCGCGATCGCCACCCGCTTGCCCGACGCCTGCAGCGCCAGCACATGCTGGGTAACCGCCTCGAACACATTGGCGCCCGGCGCGGTCCGTTCGGCTGCGAAGTTGTGACCGGCGCGCGCACCGACATCGATCACGTCGCGCGCCTGCGGCACCGCGAACGGCGTCAGCTTTGCCAGTGCCGCGCTCGCGAGCCGCTCCTTCCATTCGCTTTCCGCCAAATAAAGCCGCACGCTCGGCAGCGGCTTGTAGGGCGGCGTCATGCCGTCTTTCAGCGCCTCGCGCCGGGCGTCATAATAATCGGCAATCTGCGTGAGGCGCTCGTGCGCGGCATCTTCCGCCAGATGCTCGAGCGCCAGCGGTGTACCGGGCAGATAGTCGAACAAAGTCTCCAGCGAATTGTGGAACAGCGGCAGCCAGTGCTCCATGCCGGGATAGCGGCGGCCCTCGCTCACCGCTTCGTACAGCAGATCGTCCGGCGTCGCGGCGCCGAATTCCGCCACATAGCCGGTGCGGAAGCGGCGGATGGTTTCGGTGACCAGTTGGAATTCCGCTACCGGCACCAGATCGAGCCCGCGCAATGGCGTTTCGCTGCGCTGGGTCTGCGCATCGAAGGTGCGGATGGTCTCGATCGCGTCGCCGAAGAAATCGAAACGCACCGGCATGTCCATGCCGGGCGGAAAAAGATCGAGGATGCCGCCGCGCACCGCGTAGTCGCCCGGTTCGCGCACGGTCGAGGCGCGCGTGAAGCCGTTGAGCTCCAGCCAGGCGATGATGCTCGCCATGCCGATAACGTTGCCGGGCGCGACCGAGAGCGCATGCGTCGCGACGAACTCGCGCGCCGCTACCCGCTGCAGGGCGGCGTTCACCGTGGTGAGCAGCACCGACGGTCTGTCGCGGCCTTTCACGCGCGCCAGCCGCGACAGTGCCGTCATGCGTTGCGCCACCACGCTGGCATTGGGCGACACCCGGTCGTAGGGCAGACAATCCCAGGCCGGAAATTCCATGGTGATTATGTCGGGGCCGAAGAAGGCGAGCGAACGCGACAGCGCCGCCATACGCTGGCCGTCGCGGCAGACAACACAAAGCGAAATCGCCGGCGCGTCGGGGCGCGCCGCAATGGCGCGCGCGACATCCGCCAGCACCAGCCCTTCGGCACCGTCGGCGACTTGCGCCAAAGTGAGCGGCTGGCCTGCCCGTAATAATGCGGCGGGAGATGTCGCCTTCGCGCTCACGTCAATCGGCACCCTTGTAATGGAAATCGCACAGGCGGCGGAACAGTGGGGTGTCGATCTCGGCGGGCGCCGCTTGTGTCCCGTTCACCCAGGAGAAAATCTGCTGATCCGGAACCTCGAGCCAGGCCTCGTATTCGTCGAGGTCGGCGTCGCTCAATGTCGCGATCTGCGCATCGGCAAAGCGGCCGAGCACCAGATCCATCTCGCGGATGCCGCGGTGCCAGGAGCGAAACAGCAGCTTCCGCCGGCGCTCGTCCAACCCTTCGCTCGAAATCCCAATTCCAGTCATCGTATTGCTCCAACGCCAAAAACCCGGACGGGGCCGGGCGGGGTTTATATAAAGGGCTTACGCGGCGCTGTCAGCGTTTGCTTTGCACAGCCCAGCATTGCGTCCGCCGAACGCGCAAGCCAGCATGGCGCTTGATGCGCCCGCTCGTTCTAAACCCCCTGTTCGCCTCGCTCACCAGCCTGCCCGGCGTCGGGCCGAAGCTGGAGAAGCTCTATGGCCGGCTGCTCGACCGCGAGGCGCCGCGGGTGGTCGATCTGCTGTTTCACCTGCCCACGGGCGTCGTCGACCGGCGCGCGCGCCCTAAATTGCGCGACGTGCAGGCCGGCCAGGTGGTCACCGTGGCGGTGACGGTCGAACAGCATCGGCCCGGCCCGCCGCACCGCTCGCGCGCGCCCTACCGCGTCTACGCCCATGACGACACCGGCGACCTGACACTGACGTTTTTCAACGCGCGCAAAGATTACCTGGAGAAACTCTTGCCGGTCGGCGAGACACGCTACGTCTCCGGCACCGCCGAGTTCTACGACGGCATGTTGCAGATGGTGCATCCCGACCGGGTGGTGGACGAGGCAGGCTTTGCCAATTTGCCGCTGGTCGAGCCGGTCTATCCGCTCACCGAGGGGCTTGCCGCCGGCAATGTGCGGCGCGCGATGGATGGCGCGCTGGCTCGCCTGCCCGATCTGCCGGAATGGCAGGACGAGGCCTGGGTCGCGCGCGAGCGTTTTCCGACCTTCGCCGCCGCGTTGCGCCATCTGCACCGGCCGGCCGCGCCGCACGACATCGCGCCTGAAAGTCTGGCTTGGACGCGGCTCGCCTACGACGAATTGCTCGCCGGCCAGCTCGCGCTGGCGCTGGTCCGCGCGCATATGCGCAGGCAAGCCGGTCGCGGCTCGGCCAGCGAAGGACGTTTGCGCGCGCGCATCCTCAAGAGCCTGCCCTATGCACTGACGCATTGGCAGCAAAAGGCGGTCGATGACATCATCGCCGACCTCGCCCGCCCGCAACGCATGTTGCGGCTGCTGCAAGGCGATGTCGGCTCCGGCAAAACCGTGGTGGCGCTGATCGCGGCGGCGGCGGTGATCGAAGCCGGGCGGCAGGCTGCCTTCATGGCGCCGACCGAAATTCTCGCCCGTCAGCATCTCAAGACCATCGCGCCGCTGGCGGAAGCCGCCGGCATCCGTATCGAGATTCTCACTGGCCGCGAGCGCGGCGGCGAGCGCGAAACCATTCTCGACCGGCTGGCGCTCGGGGATATCGATCTCTTGCTCGGCACCCACGCGCTGTTCCAGCAGGAAGTCGCGTTCCACGATCTCGCGCTCGCCATCGTCGACGAGCAGCATCGCTTCGGCGTGCATCAGCGCCTCGCGCTGGCGCAGAAGGGCGAAGCGGTCGACGTGCTGGTGCTCACCGCCACGCCGATCCCGCGCACGCTGGTGCTGACTTATTTCGGCGACATGGATGTGTCCGAACTGCGCGAGAAGCCGCCCGGCCGCCAGCCGATCGATACCCGCGCCATTCCGCTCACGCGCAGCGAGGAAGTCGAGGACGCGGTCGGCCGCGCGCTGCAAGCAGGCCAACGCGCCTATTGGGTCTGCCCGCTGGTGGAGGACTCGGAAAAGATCGATCTCGCCGCCGCGGAAGCGCGCTTCGAGGAACTACGCAAGCGTTTCGGCAAGAAGGTCGATCTGGTGCATGGCCGCATGAAGGGCGCCGAGAAGGACGCCGCCATGGCGCGCTTTGCCGCCGGCGAGACCCAGCTTCTGGTCGCTACCACAGTGATCGAGGTCGGCGTCGACGTGCCGGAAGCCACCATCATGGTGATCGAGCACGCCGAACGTTTCGGGCTCGCGCAATTGCATCAGTTGCGCGGGCGCATTGGGCGCGGCAGCGGCCACTCGACCTGCCTGCTGCTCTACAAGGCGCCGCTTGGCGAGACCGCCAAGGCGCGGCTCGCCGTGCTGCGCGAGACCGAAGACGGCTTCCGCATCGCCGAGGAGGATTTGAAGCTGCGCGGCGAAGGCGACCTGCTCGGCACCCGGCAGAGCGGTCTGCCCGGCTTCCGCATCGCGCGCATCGAGACGCACGGCAAATATCTCGGCGCGGCGCGCGACGACGCTGCGTTGGTGCTCGCGCGTGACGCCACGCTGGCGAGCGAACGTGGCCAGGCGCTGCGGCAATTGCTCTATCTGTTCGGCAAGGACGAGGCGATCAAGCTGATCCGCGCCGGCTAGCGCCTACTCCGCCGCTTCCGTCTTGCGCGCGGCCTGCGCCGCCTTCGCGCTGGCGGCGAGCGCCGCGAGCTTCTTTTGCGCGTCGGCGTCCGGCTGCACCATGCCGGCCGAGATCAGCAGCGACATCGCGTTCTCCACCGAGATGTCGAGCACGATGATATCCTTGCGCAGCACGTAAAAGAAAAAGCCGGTGGTCGGATTGGGCGTGCAGGGCAAAAACGCGGACACATGCTCGCCCTGCGGCAGTTTTGCCAAGAGGTCGCCGCTTGGCGGCTGCGACAGGAATACCAGCGACCACATCCCGGGCGCCGGAAACTCCACCAGCCCCACTTGCCGGAAGCTCGATCCGCTCTTCGAGAACAGCGCCTCGAAAACCTGCTTCATGGTTTTGTAGATCGGCCGCACGATCGGCATGTGGTTGAGCAAGCCCTCACCCCAGCTGACCAGGGTGCGCCCGACCAAGTTTGCGGTGAGGAAACCCAGTAGCGTGAGTGCAACAATGGCGATGATCAGGCCGGTGCCCGGGATCGGCCACGGCAGATAGGTTTCCGGCCGGTACGCTTCCGGTATCAACGGGCGCATGAGACCGTCGACCCAGTTGACGATCGACCAGATCAGCCAGACGGTGACCGCCAGCGGACCTGCCACCACCAGGCCGGTGAGGAAATAGTTGCGTAAGCGAGCCGCAACGCCGCTATGCGACGGCGCCGCTATTGTGAGGGTTGGCGGCACGCCCGGTTGCTGGTCGATCTCGGACATATTGTTAGTCTATTCCACCGTGACCGATTTCGCGAGATTGCGCGGCTGGTCCACGTCGGTGCCGATGGCAGCCGCGGTATGATAGGCGATCAATTGCACCGGAATGGCATAAACCAGCGGCGTCACCGTCGAGGCCATGTCCGGCAAAACGATGATTTCCGTTGAATCGACCGGCGCTTCCTTGGCGCCTTTCGGGTCGGTCACCAAAATGATCTTACCGCCGCGCGCCGCCACTTCCTGCATGTTCGACACCGTCTTCTCGAACACGCGGTCGAACGGCGCGATCACGATCACCGGCATGGTCTCGTCGATCAGCGCGATCGGCCCATGCTTGAGCTCGCCGGCGGCATAGCCTTCGGCATGGATATAGGAGATTTCCTTGAGCTTGAGCGCGCCCTCCAGCGCGATCGGGAAGCTGGTGCCGCGGCCGAGATAGAGCACGTCGCGCACTTTCGCGAGGCCCTCGGCGAGCTTTTCGATCTGCGGCTCGAGCGCCAGCGCCTCCGCCATCAGGCGCGGGACCTCGATCAGCGCGCGCACCAAATTCTGCTCGTCGGCGGCCGACAATTCGCCGCGCGCGCGCCCGGCGGCAATCGCCAGGCAGGCCAGCACGGCGAGCTGACACGTGAAAGCCTTGGTGGAGGCCACACCGATCTCAGGCCCGGCCAGCGTCGGCATCACTACGTCGCTTTCGCGCGCGATGGTCGAGGTCGGCACGTTCACCACGGACAAAACGTGCTGCTGGTGCTGCTTGGCATAGCGCAGCGTCGCCAGCGTGTCGGCGGTCTCGCCCGACTGCGAAATGAAGATGGCGAGATCGCCTTGTTCGAGCGGCGCCTCGCGGTAGCGGAATTCCGACGCGATATCGATTTCCACCGGCAATTTCGCGAAGCGTTCGAACCAGTATTTCGCCACCAGCCCGGCATAGAATGCGGTGCCGCAGGCCGACAGCGACAGACGCTTGAGCTTCTTCCAGTCGAACGGCAATTTGCATGGCAGCACAATCTGTTCCGTCGTCATATCAATGTAATAGGCGAGCGTGTGGCCGACCACTTCTGGCTGCTCATGGATTTCTTTGGCCATGAAGTGCTTGTGGTTGCCCTTGTCCACCAATTGCGCCGACGCGGTCGACTTGATCACCGGCCGCTCAACCTTGTGGCCCTGCTCGTCGTGAATTTCGACGCCTTTGTGCGTCATTACCGCCCAGTCGCCGTCTTCCAGATAACTGATGGAGTCGGTGAATGGCGCCAGCGCAATCGCATCCGAGCCGAGATACATCTCGCCGTCGCCATAACCGATGGCGAGCGGCGAGCCCTTGCGCGCGCCGATCATCAGGTCGTCCTCGCCGGCGAACAGAAACGCGAGCGCGAAAGCGCCGCGCAACTGCTTGAGCGCGGCGGCCACCGCCTGAACCGGCGGCTTGCCCTTTTTCATTTCGTCAGTGACCAAATGGGCGACCACCTCGGTGTCGGTCTCGCTGCCGAATTTGGCGCCGTTCTTGGTCAACCGATCGCGCAGCTCGCGGAAATTCTCGATGATGCCGTTATGCGCAACTGCGACCCGGTCGGTGGCGTGCGGATGGGCATTGCTCTCGGTCGGCTTGCCGTGGGTGGCCCAGCGGGTGTGGCCGATGCCGATATTGCCGGCGAGCGGCTCGCGCGCCAGGCGCTTTTCCAGCGCGGCCAGCTTGCCTTCGGCGCGCCGCCGCCCAAGCGCGCCATGATCCATGGTGGCAACGCCGGCCGAGTCATAGCCGCGGTATTCGAGGCGCTTGAGCGCTTCGACCAAATGGCCGGCGACCGGCTCGCGTCCGATAATTCCGACGATCCCGCACATCCGTTTGGATGGCCCCTTTGTTATAGTCGTGCTTTAACCGGCATCGGCAAACATATGGAAATCAAAACGCATTTCGCCATGTGTCAGATTGCGGCTGCGGCGACCGAAACTATTTCTTGGGCGTTTTCGCCCTCTTTTTGCCCAAGCTCTTGAGCGCCCGCAAGCGTTTAGCCCAGCCAGGCTTAATCCTCTGTTCCGCGCGTTCGAGAGTCAGCGCGTCGGCCGGCACATTCTTGGTTACCACCGAGCCGGAGCCGACATAGGCGCGGTCGCCGATCTTGACCGGCGCCACCAGCGCCGAATTTGAGCCGATGAAGGCGCCCTTGCCGATGTCGGTGCGATGCTTGGCGACGCCATCATAATTGCAGGTGATGGTGCCGGCGCCGACATTGGCCCCTGCGCCGACCCGCGCATCGCCGATATAGCTGAGGTGATTGGCCTTGGCACCGGCCTCGATCTTGGCCTCCTTCACCTCGACGAAATTGCCGATATGCACGTCCGGTCCGAGGTCGGCGCCGGGCCGCAACCGCGCGAACGGCCCGACGCGCGCGCCCTTGCCGACATGCGCCCCTTCCAGATGCGAGAACGCGCGGATCGTCGCGCCGTCGGCGACCGTCACGCCCGGGCCGAACACCACGTTCGGCTCGATGGTGACGTCCTTGCCGAATTTGGTGTCGGCGCAGAGAAACACCGTTTCCGGCGCGATCATGGTGACGCCGGCATCGAGAGCGGCGGCGCGCAGGCGCTTCTGCAAGACCGCCTCGGTTTCGGCGAGCTGCGCCTTGGTATTGATCCCGCGCATGTCGTCCTCCCCGGTTTCGATCGCGACCGCCTTCAAGCCCATATCGCGGGCGATGGCAACCGTGTCGGTGAGATAGAATTCGCCCTTAGCATTATCGTTGCCGATGCGATCCAAAATAGTGAGCGCGCTCTTGCCGGAAAGCGCCATCAGCCCGCCATTGCAGAGTGCGATCTTGCGCTCCGCAGGCGTCGCGTCGCTCTCCTCGCGGATCGCCATGAGCTCGTCGCCGCGCGTCAGCAGCCGTCCGTAGCCGGTCGGATTTGCCGGCCGAAACCCCAGCACTACCACCGCGGCGCCGCGCGCCAGCGCCTTGCGCAATTCGATCAGCGTTTGCGGCCGCACCAAAGGCGTGTCGGCGAACAGCACCAGGATATCGTCGGGCTTGCGCGCCATCGCCCGGCGCGCCGCCAGCACCGCATGTGCGGTGCCACGCCGTTGCGTCTGCTGGAAGATCGTCGCTTTGGGTGCAAGCGCGCGCGCCTCTGCGGCGACTGCGTCGTGATCGGGCCCGACCACCACGGCGATTTCGCCGCCGCCCGCTTTCATCGCCGCGGTAAGCACATGGGCGAGCAGCGTGCGTCCGCCGATGGCGTGCAGCACTTTCGGCATAGCGGACCGCATGCGGGTGCCCTCGCCGGCCGCCAGCACGATCGCAAGGCACGTTCGTCGCCGCATCCTGTTTCCGCTCACGAAATTGCCACCCTCGCGGGCACGCGAAGGCTCGATCGGCCCTGCCGGCGAATGCGCCCGTGCTTACCCGGTCGCGTCACACAATGAAAGCGAGCATTGCCGGATTCTGCTAACGTTTTCAATGACGTGATTCGCCCGTCTAAGAGGCTTTCCATGGCGACCAACAGCACGCCACCGGACCCCGATTTGCCCACCGCCCGCAAGGCCCTTCGCACACACCCACTCTGGCGGCTGTTCGGATGGGGCAGCGCGGCATGCGTCGCGCTCGCCGCCGTCGCGCTCACCAGCCAGACCGAAGCCGGCAGCAAACGGCTGCAGCTTGCGCTTTCTTATGCCAGCGAGCCGGTGCACGTGGTTGCCCTAATTCCACCACGTGCGGCCGGAACCGCGGCCGAAGCCGAGACCAAACGCCTCGCCGTCCAATTGCACGATCTCGCCGCCGACCGCGAGCGGCTCACAACGCGCATCGCCATGCTCGAGCGCAATATCGAGGACATGACCGGCGCCATCAAGCGGCAGACCGAGCACCTCGCCGCCGCCCGCGCCGCGGCCGTCAATACGCCACAACTGGAATTGAGCGCGCCGGCCACTACGCCGGCGTTCTTTGCCGCGGCAACGCCGCCCGCTTCCGCTCTCCCTGTCATTATGCCGCCGGCGATGCCGCCCGTCTCCGGGTTGCCGACGCTCGCACCGCTGGCGATGCCGGCGCCTAACGTGACCGCCGCGTCATGGCCCGCGACAAAACCGGAAGCCGAGAAGCCCGCGGTGCAAGCGAAAACCGCCGATACCGCGAGCGAATCCGCTCGGCTGCCGCCGGTGCGCGTCGCCGCCGCACCGGCGAGCGAGCCAGCAGCCGAACCGCCAGAGCCAGCCAAAACTGAATTCGGCATTGATCTGGGCGGCGCCGGCAGCCTCGAAATCTTGCGCATCCATTGGGCGACGTTGAAGGCCAATTACGGGCCGCTGCTGGAGGGGCTGCACCCGATCGTTACGCAGCTCTCGAGACACCCGGCCGGCGTCACTTATCGTCTGGTGGTGGGTCCGCTACCGGACGCCGCCGAGGCGGCTCGCCTCTGCGCCCGCTTTCCGGTCATGCGGACCGGCTGCCATCCGGCGAAGTTCGTGGGCGCGCAGTTGGCCGCGCATTGATTGTCGGCGCGCCGGCGTACCGGCATAATCCCGGCTTCCGGAAATCGCGGTCATGAAACTGTTCCTGCCGAGCGCGCGCGCGACCAATTATCTCCTGATCGTGGGCTTCTGCTCGCTCGGCTATGCGTTCTACATCCGCTACCTTGCGATCGAACAGGCAAACGTCGGCTTGGCCTGCGCCGCCGGGCTCGACACTTGGCTTTGCTTCGCGCGCCGGACCGCGATCGCGTTGTTCACCTATTCGGTGTTCGGTTGGGCCGCACTCGCCGTTGCCGCGCTCAATCTGCTGCGGCCGTCGCTGGTTTTATTTGGCGTTGCGCTCGCGCTGGCCTGCTTCGGCGTCGTGCTCTACAACATCGCGCTGTCGGCGCTCGCCTTTGGCCTGTTGGTGCTCAGCTTTGCACGTCGCGCACCCGAGCCAGACTGAACGCGAACGCGGCGAGCGCCGCGCACAGCCATAGCGACTGCCAGTTGGCGAAGCCTTCACTGAGCGCGATGTAAGGCACCGACATTACGAGGATGCCGGCAGCAAACCATTCGGCGGCACCATGGCGGCCGAGCGGCCGCGGCATCGTCACGCTGTGCATGACGAACGGCACCACCGCCGCGGTGAGCGGCGCGAACGGAAAATCCCGGTAGCGCGGATCGAACACCAGGCCGAGCGCGACCAAGATCGTCAGCAGCATGGTTGCGATCATCAGCGCGCCGGCGAGCCGCGCGAGTGGATCGCGTACGCGTTCGGCGGTGGGACCGATGAGGCGCGAAAAGCGCGGCAGCGGCGTGCCGCGCATCATTGCTGCGCTCAAGCTCGGCGGCGCCAGCAATGCGACGGAGGCGAAAGCGAGCGAGCGCAACCAGCCGCCGGCGCCGAGCGATTCAATCGGCACATTGGCGATGCTCCAGCCGATCAGCGTGCCGCCGGCAATTGTATTCGCCATCACCGCAAGCCAAAGCGAGGGCGGTGTCGCCACGTCGCGCCGTGCCGCGAAGGCAGCGCCGAACACGATCAGCGCGAACAGAATTCCACCCGCCGCCTGCCAGAGCCACAACGGATGATTGGATACCGAATGCCCCCACGCGAATTTCGGCGCGCGCGCGGCATCGTCGAGCAGGCCCCAGTGGCCGCCGACGGTGCCTTCGAGCGCGCGTTTCCACGGCTCGTCGAAGGCCTCGATCACGTTGACGCGGAAATTTTCACGCTTGGCCAGCGCCAGCACGTCCTGGATGACGCGCGCCTGGTTCGCCGGCGACGGCAGCGCGCCCGCGCGCATGCGTCCCGCGCTCGGCCAGCCGACTTCGCCGATGATCACTTCCTTTCCGGGAAAGGCATCCACCATGCGCCGGCGGATCGATTCGACATGCGCGGCGGCGTTGCGTGCCGCAATCGGAAAGTCCTCCCAATAAGGCAGGATGTGGATGGTAATGAAGTCGGCGGCCGAGGCGACCTCGCGGTTGCGCAGCCAGAACTCCCAGACATCGGCATAGGTCACCGGCACGGCAACGCGCGCCTTCACCGCCCGAATAGTGGCGGCGAGATCTTCGGCCGACATTTCCCCGCGCAGCAACACCTCGTTGCCGACGACCACCGCGCGGATGGCACCCGGATAGCGGTTGGCAAGGGCCACCGCGGTCTCGATCTGGAAGCTGTTCCGCTCCGCATGACTCGACAGCCAGAGCCCTTGGATCACTTGGAGGCCGTGGCGGGCTGCGATC
Source organism: uncultured Alphaproteobacteria bacterium (assembly GCA_963770985.1). Lineage (GTDB taxonomy): Bacteria > Pseudomonadota > Alphaproteobacteria > Rhizobiales > Xanthobacteraceae > Pseudolabrys. Next base: position 145,106 of record CAVYRR010000002.1, read on the forward strand.
CCCGCAATCTGGTCGAGGCCGAAGTCGACCGAATAGGTCCTTACGCAGTCGGTTATTTTGGCCAGCTGCGACAGATCGTCCTCGATCTGCGCTGCCGAAATATGGGTGGCGAGATCGAGCGGGGTCTGGCCGCCCCGAAACGGGGCGTAAGATAGGCAATAGAGCTTCTCGCCGGCTTGCAGCGGGGATTGCGGCATGGGTACCGGGGTGCCGAGCCAGGCCCAAGCGCCGCCAATAACTGCCGCCGACACAGCGAGGCAGGCTAGACCAAGGCGCATCGGCTTGAACCCGTTTCGGCGGAATTAAGAGCCCCGCATCGGCATATAGCGCGCATTTGTCGCTGCCAAGCGTGCCGCCTTAAGCAAGCAGCGCTGAAACGCTGGACAAAACCGGGCCGTTGGGGCCAAGTCTTACAAGGCAAGTCTTGCTTCCGGGAAATTCGTCCAAGGCGGCGGTTCGGGTTGAGCGTGCGTGTTCTTAAGGCGAGCAGCGCCGAAGCGGCGGGCGGAAAACGCCGCATTCGCGTCCCAATCCGGGTGCATAGCAAACCGGATAGCGGGCGGGCGGCTTTCATCAAAACCGGCGGGACTATGCCGTTAATACCCTTGTTGCGTGTATTCCGTGTTGCGTTCTGCGTGGCGGCCTTGAGTTTTTCCGCCCCGGCGACCTTTGCCCAGACCGGCGCCCCCAAGCCGCCGGAACCGCAGAAACAGGGTGCCGATAACGCCAAGGAAGGCCAGAAAAGCATCGACGAAATCGCGGAAGCCGCGCGCCTGCTTACCGGGCCTGCCGGCAACCCGGAATGCGTCTGGCTAGGCCGCCGGGTGGTCAACCTGCTCTGGCGCGACGACCTCGACACCGCCTTCCGCCACCTCGAGCTTTACGACCGTTTCGGCTGCCCAAGCTCGCACATCCAGGCCACTTTCCGCTGCGTGGTACGCCAGGGTCACATCGATCCCAAAGCCCAGGACAGCCTGAACGGACGGGTCCACGCCTGCTGGCTCGACCCGGGCCTTAGCCCCACCCCGGCGAGCGCCGCCGCCGCCACGGCCGGAACCGCTCCCCGCTGACGGCGTTTCCCTGCTGTAAAATTTTATTTGCGCCATGTGCGTGACAAGGATTTGCCATGTGCGGGGATTACTTGAATTTCTGCCTGAGACCGAGCTATGCTGCATCGCCGCAGAACAAGCCTCGGCTGAGCCCAGGGGACGGGCTCAAGGGTCTGAAATCCCGCCCCATTTGGTTGTAAGTCTATGCGCTCCGTCGCTGCCGTAATCGCCCTCGTGGCGTGCGTGCAAGCCGGATTGTGGGCACTCGCACAGGATCACCTGAGCGCTCCCAATTTCGATGGCCAACTCGCCAGCATTTCTTATGCGCCGTTTGGCGGCAACGCCCACCCGGATTCCGGAACGCAAGCGCAGGCTGAACAAATTCGCGCTGATCTCCGGTTGTTGACGCCGCTGACCCGCGCCATCCGCACCTATTCGTCCACCGGCGGCGTCGAGCTGGTGCCCGGCATCGCCGCCGAATTCGGCCTGCGGGTCACGGTCGGCGCCTGGATCGACAAGCACAACGAGCGCAACGAACGCGAAATCCGCTCGGTGATCGATCTCGCCAAACGCCACGGCAACGTCAACGGCGTCATCGTCGGTAACGAAACCATCTACCGCGCCGACCAGAAGGTGAGCGACCTGATCGCGATGATCCAGCGCGTCAAGCGCTCGACCAACGTGCCGGTCACCACCGGCGAAATCTGGAACGTGTGGATCGAGCATCCCGAGCTGGTTTCGGCGGTGGACTACATCGCCGCGCACATCCTGCCCTATTGGGAAGGCTTTTCCGACAAGAAGGCGGTCGATCAGGCGATCCTGATCTACGACAAGCTGCGGGCAGCCTATCCCGGCAAGCGCATCGTCATCGCCGAATTCGGCTGGCCGAGCGCGGGCTATAATCTCAAAGCCGCCGAGCCCGGCCGGATCGAGCAGGCCATCGTGCTGCGCGACTTCGTCACGCGCGCCGAGGCTTACGGCATCGACTACAACATCGTCGAAGCGATCGATCAGCCCTGGAAGATCTTCGAAGGCGGCGTCGGTCCTTACTGGGGCCTGTTCGACGCCTCGCGCCAGCCGAAATTCGACTGGAGCGGCACCATCACCGATCCCGACCATTGGAAGCTCGCCGGCATCGCTTTGCTCGTGAGCCTGTTGCTGTCGCTGCCGCTCTTGGCGATGCACGCGGTAACGCTGTGGCAATCGATCACGCTCACCGCCGCCGCCAATGCGATCGGCGCCTGGTCCGCCGCCGTGTTCGCCTTTTGGAACGGACATTATTTCGTGCCCGGCGCCGCCTTCGCGCTGGGCTTAGGCGTCCTCTTGCTGATCCCGCTGATCATCATCGCACTGGCGCGCATCGACGAACTCGCGGCCATCGCTTTCGGCCGCAAGCCGGTGCGGCTCGTCGAGGCTCCTCCGCTTGCACCCGATGCGCCCGCGCCGAAAGTGTCGATCCACATTCCGGCCTATCGCGAGCCGCCGGACATGCTCAAGCAGACGCTCGACGCGGTGGCGCGGCTCGATTATCCGAATTTCGAATGCGTGGTGGTGATCAACAACACGCCCGATCCGGCGCTCTGGCTGCCGATCGAGGAGCACTGCCGCGCGCTTGGTCCGCGCTTCAAGTTCGTCAATGCCGACAATCTGCAGGGCTTCAAGGCCGGCGCACTGCGGCTTGCCATGGTGCACACCGCGGCCGACGCCGAAGTGATTGGCGTCATCGACGCCGACTATGTCGTGCAGGCGGACTGGCTCAAGGACCTGGTGCCGCAGTTCTGCGATCCCAATGTCGCCCTCGTGCAAGCGCCGCAGGATCACCGCGACGGCAAGCGCAGCCTGATGCACCACGCCATGAACGGCGAATATGCCGGCTTCTTCGACATCGGCATGGTGCAGCGAAACGAAGTCAATGCCATCATCGTGCACGGCACCATGTGCCTGATCCGGCGATCGGCGCTCGAAGCCGCCGACGGCTGGTCGAGCGACACAATCTGCGAGGACACCGATCTCGGCTTGACGCTGCTCGAGCTCGGCTGGCGCGCGCTCTACACCAACAAGCGCTACGGCCACGGCCTGTTGCCCGACAGCTTCGAGGCCTACAAGAAACAGCGCCACCGCTGGGCCTATGGCGGATTCCAGATTCTGAAGAAGCACTGGCGCCGTTTCCTGCCCGGCGCCAGCCGCCTCACCGGCGACCAGAAGCGCGAATTCGGGCTCGGCTGGCTCAATTGGCTCGGCGCCGAAAGTCTCGGCGTCGCGGTCGCCATGCTCAATATCGTCTGGGTGCCGGTCGTCGCCTTCCTCGACATCGCGGTGCCCGACCGCATTCTCACCATCCCGATCATCGCCAGCTTCATCGTCTCGCTTGGGCATTTTGTGACGCTGTATCGTTTGCGCGTGCGCAGCGGCCCGGGCCAACTCGCCGGCTCGGTGTTTGCGGCAATGTCGGTGCAATGGACGGTGGCGCGCGCGGTCGGTTTCGGCGTGATCAAGGATCATCTGCCGTTCGTGCGCACCTCCAAGGGTGGTCTGCGGCGCTCGACCGATTTCCATGCCTTCTGGGAAGCGGTGCTGGCCGCCCTGCTGATCCTCGGCGCGGTGGCGCTGGTCGCGACCAACATCAAGGACGTGCGCGAGATCAATATTTTCGCGGCCGTGCTCCTGGTGCAGAGCCTGCCGTTCCTCGCGGCGGTCGGGCTCGCCGTGTTCGAGCGCACGCGGCTCAATGATTTCGCCACCTGGCGGGCGCTCGAGGCGCGCGCCGGCGAACTCATCGCCCGGCGTCCGGAACCCACGCCGGCGCCGGCGCCGGTCGTCACCGAGCGCACCGAGCTGGTGCCGTAAGCCGATCGCAAGAAGTCATTCGATCACCTCGTCGGCGCGGACCAGCAGAGATGGCGGCACATCAAGGCCGATCGCCTTGGCGGTCTTGAGATTGATGACCAGCTCGATTTTGGTCGGCCGCTCGATCGGCAGGTCGGCGGGCTTGGCGCCCTTGAGAATCTTGTCCACGTAGACGGCGGCGTGGCGATAATTCTCCACTGGATTTGGGCCATAGCTCAATAGCCCGCCGGCTTCGGCCGACAGCCGGTTGGCGAAAATCGCCGGCAATCGCGCCTTGACCGCCAGCTCCGCGATACGCGCACGATAACTGGCGAAAGTCGTATCCGGCGGGACCAGCAGCGCCTCCGCTTTCGACTGCACGAAAGCGGCGAAGGCCGGTTCGAAGTCGTCGGGCTTGTGGAACTCGTACGGCACCAGCGCGATCGAGGCTCGCGCCGCCGCGTCCTGCGTCTCGCGCCATTGCGGCACATGCAGCGGGTTGTCGACATTGACCAGGACCGCGACACGCATCAGACCCGGCCGCAACTCGCGCATCAGATCGAGCTGCTTCGACGCCAGCGCCTCGGCAAAATTGGTGAGCCCGGTCACATTGCCGCCCGGGTGCGACAGGCTCTGCACCAGCCCGAACCCGACTGGGTCGGCGCCGGTCGACATCACGATCGGGATGGTCTTGGTGACTTTGTGGACGGCCATGTTGGCCGGCACCGGCGCCGAGACGATGATGGCCGGGTCGAGCCGGACCAATTCCTCGGCGAGGCGGGGAAGGCGATCGAGGAAACCATCGGCGAAGCGGTATTCGTAGCGGATATTGCGCCCCTCGACATAGCCGAGCTTCCGCAGTTCGCCGCGAAAGGCTTCGTAGCCCTTCGCCGTGGACGCCGCCGAGCCGGCGTTAATGATGCCGACGAGCGGGATAGCTGGTTGCTGCGCGCGCGCGGCGAACGGCCAGCCGACTGCCGCGCCGCCGAGAGCTAAGATGAACTCGCGCCTTTGCATCTGCCCCCGCTTCAAGCCGGTAGCGCCGTCTCCACCAGCTTCACCCAATACGACGTCCCGATCGGGATCACGTCGTCGTTGAAGTTATAGGCCGGGTGGTGCAGCCCCGCGCTGTCGCCGTTGCCGACGAAGATGAAGGCGCCCGGCCGCGCGTTGAGCATGAACGAGAAATCCTCCGCCCCCATCACCGGCGCGAGCGAGGTGTTCGACTTTGCCCTCGCCGGCGATCCCGGCGGCGATCGAAGCGGCGAACTCGGTTTGCGCGGCGTGGTTCTTGAGCACCGGATAGCCGCGCCGGTAGCTGAACTTCACCTTGGCGCCGTGCAGCTTGGCGGTGCTCTCGACGATTTCGTGCATGCGCTTCTCGACCAGGTCCTGCACGTAAGGCACCAGGCTGCGCGCGGTGCCGCGCAATTGCGCCGTCTGCGGGATGACGTTGTCGGTCGTTGCCGGCCTGGAACAGGCAGATCGACACCACGGCCGCCTCCAGCGGATCGACGTTGCGCGACACGATCGATTGCAGGTTGTTGATGATCTGCGCGCCGACCAGCACGGTGTCGATGCCCAGATGCGGACGCGCGGCGTGGCCGCCGACGCCTTCGATGTCGATGGTGAAATGATCGGCCGCCGCCATCAGCGGCCCGGCGCGCAGGCCGAACTGGCCGAGCGGCATGCCGGGATAATTGTGCATGCCGTAGACCTCGTTGATGCTTGAAGCGCTCCATCAGGCCGTCCTGCACCATGGCCTTGCCGCCGGCGCCGCCCTCCTCGGCCGGCTGGAAGATCACCACGGCGGTGCCGGCGAAATTGCGCGTCTCGGCGAGATAGCGGGCCGCGCCCAGCAGCATGGCGGTGTGGCCGTCATGGCCGCAGGCGTGCATCTTGCCCGGCACCGTCGACTTGTACGGCAGGTCGTTCGCCTCCTCGATCGGCAGCGCGTCCATGTCGGCGCGCAAGCCGATCACCTTGTCGGATTTGCCCTTGCGGCCGTGGATGACCCCGACCACGCCGGTGCGGCCCAAGCCCGGCACCACCTCGTCGCAGCCGAAGGCTTTGAGCTTCTCGGCGACCGTCGCCGCCGTGCGCTGCACGTCGTAGAGCAGCTCCGGATGGGCATGCAGATCGTGCCGCCAGGCGGTGATCTCGGCCGAGAGGTCGGCGATGCGGTTGACGATCGGCATAATCGGGCTCCTTGGCTGCGCGGCATTGTAGCAAACTGCCGGGCCCAGGCGCGAGTTCAAGAAACGGGCGAAAACCGCCTATTGACCGGGCAATCGGGCACCCCTACACAGCGCGGTGCGCATGAACCGCTGATTTTCTGATAAGATCATGCGCCACTCAAGGTGAGAGCGCGTAGCTCAGGCGGTAGAGCAACTGACTTTTAATCAGTAGGTCATGGGTTCGAGTCCCATCGCGCTCACCATTCACGACGCCGCGACAGAATCATAAGATCGGCCATGGGTCGAGCAGCGCGGCTTATTGCAGACTTTTTCCGGCTGGCTTTTTGGCCGCTGGCGGCTTCGATCTTGGTGGTCCTGCTGCTGCAACCGATTTATTTCTTCTCCCTCGCCTCGCTCGGCTCCATCGTTTCGCGCGACCGGGCCGTCCAACATCTCAGCGCCGCTTTCGATGCCGGCGTGCTGTCGGATGACGGCAATCCGCGCTCGCTCATGTTCAAGGGCGGCGAGCAGCTCACCGAATGCATTTCGCTCGGCATCGGCCTCAACAAGGCCGAGGGCGCGTGGCAAACCGCCATCACCGGCTCAAACCCAGTATTCGGCGGCACCCATTCCTGCGAGGGTTTGCACCGCGCCGTGTCTGGCGAACCGGTCTCATGGGAGCCCTATTTCCGCTACTGGCACGGCTATCGGTTGGTTCTGGCGCCGTTGGTGTTCGCGTTCCCTCTCTGGTTCGTCAAAGTCATCAACGCGCTGATGGTCGCGGCGGCCTGCGCGCTGCTGTGGATGACGCTGCGCCGCTATTGCGACGCGACGGTCGCGACGATTTTCCTGCTTACGTTTGTCTGCTTGAGCGACGTGTTGTTTATCTGGCGCACGTCGACCCACAGCCTCAGCCTGACCTACATCCTCGCCGGCGCGTCGCTGTTTGCCGCTTTGCTGCAAAAAGACTGGACGCCGTCGCGCCTGATCGTCTTGGCCGCTATCTTGGGCAGCGGTTTCAACTTCATCGACTTCCTGATCAATCCGCCGATGATGCCGACGCTCATCGCGTACTTCGTTTTACTGAGCGGCCGCGTCGAGGCTGGAATGCTCGCGTTCGCCATCGTGATCGCCTGGTTTGGCGGCTATGCCGAAACCTGGCTAGCAAGATGGATGATCGCTTATGTCGTGATGCCAGACTCGGCCGGGGTTGTGTCGAATATCCTCTCGTCGGTCCAAGCGCGCACAGTTGGCGCCTTCAATGGCGTTTACCTCGTGCCGCTGGCCGCGACCGTGCGCGTATTTTTACGGGCGCTGAACCGCGCGGGTGTTATCGGTCCGCTCATGATTGTGCTCGCGATCTCGCATTATGCCGCCACCGTGTCGCGCATCAATTGGCGACGCACGCTTTGGCTCTCGTCCCCGGTGCTGGTCTCGGTGCTGTGGTTTGAGGCGCTATCCAGTCATACCCAATTCCATCTCACGCCCAGTTCGCGCAGCGCGGCGATGGCTTTCGCAATATTCCTGTCAACGCTCGTTCTTTCAATGCAACGTCGTCCGTCAATTCGCGAACTATATGCCTCATTGGAACACTTGCGGACAAGGCTGCGACTGCTTCGATCTCGCGCGGAAGATTAAAATAATGCGTGCTACCTCCGCTCAAGTTGCAACTAGGCTTTTGCTAGGTGCCGTGGCGTTTGTTGGCATTGCGCATATTGCGTTCCTTCCTCCCTGGGAAGGATATGATGAATACGCGCACTATTCGTCTATCCAACAATTTGCGGATACCGGCACAATCCCGTTGCTGCGTCGTGATCGAATTTCAGCAAATATCGATACCTATAATGGACCCATGCCGTATGAAAGTGGAAGCGATTCTGCTTTTGATTCGACGGGACGAGAAACCTACCGCAGTTTCCGACAACGCGGCGCGTTAAAGTTGGCGGAAACCCAATTGCAATTTCAGCCCGGTAAGGGCCTCAATTGGGAGGCACAGCAGCCACCTCTTTTCTATATTCTTTTGGCTCCAATCTACGAACTTACGAAACATCTCGATCTCATTAGTCACCTCTTTGTTCTACGCTTCACGGCGTGGACAATTGCATTTGTCGGATTTGTTATTGGAGTGGTGTCAACGGTGCACATCACTGGGATGCAAAAATCCATAACTGGGCCCATTATGGCGGGCTTTCCATTGCTTGTGCCTGAATTCTTTCCCGAAATGGCTCGACTGGGAAACAACTCTTTATGCCTTTTGCTAATGAGCATCGCGTGGGCGATTAGTTTACATATGACAAGCGGTAAGGCGCGGGCAATCCATGCTGTCTATTTAGGAATAGTCCTTGGGCTTGGGCTGCTGACCAAGGCCTTTTTCCTTCCGATCACACTTGGCATATGTGCGCTGATAGTGACCCGGGGTCCATCGACTCCATTTCGAATTCGCCAATTGGCGCTTGTTTGTTTTTTTTCTTTTGTATTCGGCGGCTGGTGGTACATCCGAAATTTTTTAGTCTTTGGCTCTTCACTCGGTGTGAACGATTTTCTCCAAGCATCCGGTGTTAGCTTCTGGCAAGGATTGATAGCCAATTTCTCCCTATTCGGATTCTTCGAGGGCATCGCCCGCCTTATACTAACATTTTCTTGGGCGGGTACATGGTCGCTAGCGAGACTTCCAGAACCGCTCGTCTTAATTCCACTAATACTGGTCGCCCTAACGGTTATCACCTGGCTTATTAATCTCAGGACATCGAAACTCAACGCATTGGCTCCTCTCTTCTTCGTAATTCCTTTTGTTCTCTCTCTCGTTGGACATTTAATCTACTGGTTGGCGCTGACCGGTCGAACGATAACGCCAGGCTGGTACCTTCACATTGCAGCTGCCCCTATTGCATTCTCGATGGCGCTTGGTTGGAAAATGCCTCGATTGTGTGCCTGGCTTTCGGTCTCATCGGTACTCACCGGAATTGTAGCGTGGAGCCTGCAGTTATCTTTATTCAGTGGCTGTGCTACAAAAACTGGAACAATTAAATATTATAGTTTTGCAGGGTCTGATTGCTTCATCGACTTCTCGGTTCTGAACGCTTTAGGTCTACCGAGACTTGCGATTTTCTCTCTTAGTCTAGCCGCACTATGTGCTATTGCAGCGTTTATGTTGATCCGCGGCTTGCCTGACGTTGAGACGTTACAAACCGCAGATGAGCGGTAAAGCAAGGCGCCGCGTTAACAAAAATCGTCGAAAATTTGTTCCCGCAGCGCCGCCATGGCGATCGCGATCGTGCTGTCGGCGATGATCATGTCCATGCCGCGGCGACCGAGCCTGCCGGAATTGTGGGCTCAGTTGCAGGCCGCGCGTGCGAAGTTTCTGTTTTTGCGGCGAAAAGCACGCTGATCGCCGCGGCTACGCGATCCTGTCACAAACTTTAGCGTCACGGCCACCACAGTTTCACCTCAGCGTCGCTTCCTCGCCACGATGTCCCTCTAACCACCGACGCAGGGAACGTTCAGAGGAGACCGAGACCATGCAGCTCCAGACTCGCTTGGCGAAACTCTCCGCTATCCGCTCCTTCTCCACGCCGGTACGCTGCCCGCATTGCGGCGACTGGATGGTCGCTCCCGTTGTGTCCGAGTTCATCGAGGGCGGCGAAATCCGCCACCATTGGGAATGCGACGCCTGCGGCGAAAGCTCCACCACCGCCATCCCGATCACAACCCATTGAGCGGACCTTCCCGGAATAGGTGTTATGGTGCGGTGTTTTCCAGGACAGGCTAACCACGGCCTGATCCAAGGGAGGAACAACCATGACATCGACCATTCTGCGGACCAGCGCGGCCGCGATCGCCTTCGCCGGCGCCCTGGCGCTTGCTTCGCCGGCCATGGCGGCCATGCTGAACTTCAAAGCCAGCCTGGACGGCAAGAGCGAAGTGCCCCCAAATACTGTTGCCGCCACCGGGTCGGTCACAGCGACCTATGACTCCGACAGCAAGAAGCTGACCTGGAAAGGCAGCTATAGCGGCCTGACCGGCCCGGCCACCGCCGCTCATTTCCACGGGCCGGCGCCGGCCGGCAAGAACGCCGGCGTGCTGGTCCCGATCAGCCCGAACGGCCCCGCGTTCGAAGGCTCGGCGAGCCTCAACGACGCCCAGGCCAAGGCCCTGATGGACGGCGACATGTACGTCAACATCCACACCGCGGCCAACAAAGGCGGCGAAATCCGTGGCCAGTTGATGAAATAGTCTGCCGCTAGCCGCCGGCTGCGGCGGGCGAACGGGAAGGAACAGCCCGCCGGTTGTAAAACCGGCGGGTTTTTCGTGGCGATGCAACAATGCTTCCGCTCTCGATGCTTCCGCACTTGGCGGCAGGCATGTCGCCGTCTAGAACTTTGTGCAGAGGTCCTTGCGTAAATCACCCCTGCCTTAAGGAGCGTTCATGGTCCGTTACGATGGTGACACGTCGCCCATCCTGGTGGCCGGCGGCGGCATCGGCGGCCTGATCACGGCCTTCGCGCTGGCGCGCCAGGGCTTTGCGGTACGGGTCTTCGAGCAAGCGCCCGAATTCCGCGAGGTCGGCGCCGGCATCCAGCTCGGCCCCAATATCTTCCGCGTGTTGGATAAAATCGGGCTCAAGGAGGCCGTGCTGGGCTTCGCCCACCGCCCCTCGGCGCAGGAAATGCGCGACGCCATCACCGGCAAGCTGATCACCCGCATCCCGCTCGGCCCCGACTTCAGCAAGCGCTTCGGCCAGCCCTACGCGGTTAGCCACCGCGCCGACATCCACGGCATCCTGCTAAACTCCTGCCTGGGCAACGACCTGATCACGCTGGAAACCAGCCGGCGGGTCGACGGCTTTGAGGACCGCGCCGACGGCGTCACCGTCACGCTCGAAAACGGCGAACAGGTCAAGGGCCGCGCGCTGATTGGCTGCGACGGCATGTGGTCGACCATCCGCGAGCGCATCGTCGGCGACGGCAAGCCGCGGGTGTCCGGCCATATCGCCTATCGCGCCGTACTCAAGCGTGACGAGGTGCCCGAAGACCTTTGGCAGACCGATGTCGTGCTGTGGGCCGGCCCGCGCACCCATTTCGTGCATTATCCGTTACGCAAGGGCGAACTCTACAATCTGGTCGCGGTGTTCCACTCCGATCGCTACGCGGAAGGCTGGAACGAGGAAGGCAGTACCGACCTGCTCTGGCAGCATTTCAAGGGCCAGCGCCCGGAAGTGCTGCGCATGCTCGAGCGCATCGAGACTTGGCGCATGTGGGTGCTATGCGACCGCGAGCCGGTAAAGAACTGGTCGAAAGGCCGCGTCACGTTGCTCGGCGATGCTGCGCATCCGATGCTGCAATATCTCGCGCAAGGCGCCTGCATGGCGGCTGAGGACGCGGTGGTGCTGGCCGAGAAAGCGGCGGCCATGCCGAACGATCTGCCGGCGGCGTTCAAGGCTTACGAGCAGGAGCGCTATCTGCGCACCGGCCGCGTGCAGATCATGGCGCGGGTCTACGGCGACTTTTATCACGCGCGCGGTGTCACCGCCGAACTGCGCGATCTCGCGCTCGCCGACCGCACGCCGCAGCAAAGCTACGACGGCATCGCGTGGCTGTATGGCGGGCCGTAATTGTTGCTGATGTGTCCCGGGCGCAGCGCAGCACACCGCGTCCGGGGCAATCCTACTTCTTCGCGATCCCGGCTTTGGTGATGACCGCATCCCATTTTTTGATGTCGACGGTGAGCCGGTCCATCAGCTCGGCCGGCGTTGAGGCATGCGCTTCCACGCCGACCTTTGCGAATTGCGCCTTGAGCTCGGGCGACGCCAGCGCCTCGTGGATGGCCTTGTTCATGGTATCGATGACGTCCTGCGGCGTGCCCTTCGGCGCCGCGATGCCGTTCCACGAGACCACCTCGTAGCCCTTAACGCCGCTTTCTTCGACCGTGGGAGTATTCGGCAGCAAAGCCGAGCGCTTCGGCGACGAACTCGCCAGCAGGCGCACTTTGCCGTCGTTGACCTGGCCCTGCACCGCGGGCGGGAAATCGATCATCATTTCCACGTCATGGCGAAACAGCGCCACCACGATGTCCGGCGACGTCTTGTAGACCACGACCTGCACGTTGAGGTCGGCCACGATCTTGAACAATTCAGCGCCGAGGTTCTGCGTGCCGCCCAGCAAGGTGGTGCCGATATTGAACTTGCCGGGATTGGCCTTCGCCGCCTTGATGAAATCGCCGAGCGTCTTGTATTCGGACGCGGCATTGACCGCGAACACCAGATCGAAGGTGCCGACCATCGACACCATCGCGAAGTCTTTCACCGGGTCGAACGGCAGTTTGTTGAACGCCGCCACGCTGATCGAGGTGCCGTTGGTGACCAGCGCCATGGTGTAGCCGTCGGGCGGCGCATTGATTACGGCGCGCGCGGCATTGATGCCGCCGGGGCCGGGCATGTTCTCGATCAACACCTGCTGGCCGAACTTTTCAGTGAGCTTGGCCGCCAGCATGCGCGAGGTGACGTCGGCGACGCCGCCGGCGCCGAACGGCAGCACGATCCGCACCGGCTTCTCGGGCCATTTCGCCTGCGCCTGATCGAACGGCGCCAGCGCCAAGATCAAAGCCGCCGGCAGCGCCAGAGCTACGAAAAATGCCTTCTTCATCACGATCCTCCCTGAATTTTTCGTCCTCGTTTCTTATCGTTAGTCGAAACCATAAAGCCGGGCCGGATTGTCCACCAGCAAGCGCTGCTGCGCCAGCGGGGTTGCGGCAAATCGCGGCACCAGATCGACCAGGTCGGCCTCGTCGGCCTCGTGGGTGGCGTTGGGGTGCGGGAAATCGGTGCCCCACAGCACGCGTGTCGGGGCCGCTTCGACCAAAGCGTGGGCGATCGGCACCGCCATCTCATAGGGTGGCATGGAAATGCGCTCCGCCCCGCACACCTTGATCCAGCAGTTTTCCAGCCGTGAAAGCTCGATCAGGGCGCGCAAGCCGGGCTGCTCGACACCGGCCGCCGATGGCACGCGCCCCATGTGGTCGATGACGAACGGCAGCGGCAGCGCGCGGATCATGGGCGAAAGCGGCACGATGTCGGGCGCGTCGAGATGCAGCACCACGTGCCAGCCGCGCCCTTTGATGCGGTCGATGACGCGGTTGAACACGGCCATGTCGGGCGCGCCGCCCAGGTGCTTGACGAAATTGAAGCGCACGCCGCGCACGCCGCCAGCATCGAGCCGGTCGAAGTCGGCGTCCGTGAAACTGTCGTCCACGATGGCGACGCCGCGGTAGCGCTTGGGATCCGACGCAATACAATCGAGCATCGCCCGGTTGTCGGTGCCGTGGCAGCTCGCCTGCACGATCACCGCGCGCCCGATGCCAAGATGTTCATGCAGCGCTCGCAGCATCTCCTTGGGCGCATCGGCTGGCGTGTAGCGGCGGTTGGGCGCGTAAGGGAATTTGTCGCCCGGTCCGAACACGTGGCAGTGCGCATCGGTCGCGCCGGGCGGCAACTTGAAGCGCGGCTTGCGGCGCTTGGCGAGGAAGGATGGCTGCACGTTCATGGCTTGGCTTTAGCCAAGGCGACGCATTGTGACAACCCCGAACAGTCTCTCACATTGTCGCAATATCGCCCTGCTGCCATTGCGCTTGGGTGGCCGCCTGAAACTCGGCAAAGCGCCCGCCGGCAATGGCCTCGCGCATGCCGGCCATCAGCGCCTGGTAGTAAGCGAGATTGATGGTCGACAGCAGCACTTGGCCAAGGATTTCGTTGGCCTTGGTCAGGTGATGCAAATAGGCACGCGAATAAGTGCGCGCGGCCGGATGTGAGCTTTGTTCGTCGAGCGGGCGTGGGTCATTGGCGTGGCGGGCGTTGGAGAGATTGATCGAACCGTAGCGCGTGAACGCCATGCCGTGGCGGCCGTTGCGGGTCGGCAGCACGCAATCGAACATATCGATGCCGCGCGCCACCGCCGACATCAGATCGTCCGGCGTGCCAACGCCCATCAGGTAGCGTGGGCGCTCGGCCGGCAGCATGGGCGCGGTCTCGGCGACGATCTTGAGCATCACCGCTTGCGGCTCGCCCACGGCAAGGCCGCCGATGGCGTAACCATCGAAGCCGATATCGACCAGCGCCCGCGCGCTCTCCGTGCGCAACGCCAGATCGTCGCCGCCCTGCACGATGCCGAACAAAGCACGCCCGCCGCGCACGCTTTCAAAGGCGCGCTTGCTGCGCTCGCCCCAGCGCAGCGACAATTGCATGGCGCGTTCGATTTCGTCGCGTTTGGCCGGCAGCTTCAGGCATTCGTCGAGCTGCATGGAGATATCGGCGCCGAGCAGTGCCTGGATTTCGACGGCGCGCTCAGGCGTGAGTTCCACCATGGCGCCGTCGAGATGCGAGCGGAAGGTGACGCCCTTCTCGTCGAGCTTGCGCAAGTCCGATAGCGACATCACCTGGAAGCCGCCGGAGTCGGTCAGGATCGGCAGCCGCCAGTTCATGAAGGCGTGCAGCCCACCCAGCGCTGCGATACGTTCGGCGCCCGGCCGCAGCATCAGATGGTAGGTGTTGCCGAGCACGATCTCGGCGCCGGTCGCCGCTACCGCCTCCGGCATAAGCCCTTTCACGGTCGCCTGCGTGCCCACCGGCATGAAGGCCGGCGTCTGCACGACGCCATGCGGCGTGACGATTTCGCCGCGGCGCGCGGCGCCGTCGGATTTCAGCAGGTGGAAGGAGAAGGGCTCGCTCATTGTGCCGGCAGGATAAAGCAAACAGGCATCACCGTAGGAATAGAAGCGATAGCCGGCCTTAATCGCATGCGCATAGGCGCTTTTCATGACATCCAGCCCGCTGAACGCGGCCACCAGCATGAACAAAGTCGAGCGCGGCAGGTGGAAATTGGTCAGCATCAGGTCGGCGGCGCGGAAGCGGTAACCGGGCGTGATGAAAATCGCGGTTTCGCCCGCAAAAGCGCGCAATTTCCCATCCTCGCTAGCCGCAGTTTCCAAGAGCCGCAACGCGGTCGAGCCGACCGCCACGATGCGCCCGCCTTTCGCGCGCGCCGCATTGAGCGCGTCGGCTGTTTCACGGGAAACAGAACCGAACTCGGCGTGCATTTTGTGCTCCGAGGTGTCACCGGCCTTCACCGGCAGGAAGGTGCCAGCGCCCACGTGCAACGTCACTTTGTGCAAGGCGACACCGCGCTCCTTGAGCCGCGCCAGCAGTTTTTCGGTGAAATGCAGGCCGGCAGTTGGCGCCGCCACGGAACCCTCGGGAACGGCGAAAACGGTCTGATAGTCGGCGCGGTCCTGTTCGTCCGGCTCGCGCCGGGAGGCGATATAGGGCGGCAGCGGCATCGCGCCGCGCTCGGCAATGGCCTGGTCAAGTACCGGACCATGGAAGGAAAATGAAAGGGTTACCTCCCCTCCCTCATCTTTCTGTGAAACTTGAGCATCGAGTTCGCCGAGGAAACAGACTTTGCCCTCAGTGCCGAAGCGCAGGGTGTCGCCGACCTGGACCTTCTTGGCGCCAAGGATGAAGGCCCGCCAGTGCGAGCCGTCGAGCCGCTTGTGCAGGGTCGCCTCGATCTCGGGCTCGGTCGTGCCGCGCCCGATGCGCCGGCCGGTGAGCCGGGCCGCGATCACCTTGCTGTCGTTGACCACCAGGCAGTCACCCGGCCGCAACAGGTCGGGCAGGTCGATGATTTTGCGGTCTTCCAGATCCGCCGCCTGCCCGGCCGCACCACCAGCAACCGCGCGGCGTCGCGCGGGGCTACCGGTCGCAGCGCGATGCGGTCCGTGGGCAACTCGAAGTCGAACAGGTCGGTGCGCATAGCCCTCAGTGCCATTGCCCGTCAGAACGGGCAACCGCAACGCCATTTGAAGGCCCGAAACCAAGCCGTTTTTCGGCATTCAGGAGCCAAACCACCACAGTTTCTAATCCAATCGCGGAAAGTAAGGAGGTATTAGCCAGTCTCAGGCCATAAAAGGCATATTCAGTTTGTCCAATCCCCGCCGCGCTGCGGAGGAGATACGGGTATGAGTGCGTCAACGGCGGTACTTGCGTCGTTAGTGATCGCGTATTTTATCCACCTGACGATCCGCGCGCGGAAAGACATTCTGCGCTTTGGTCCGGCGATGGTGGCAGGCGTTGCCGTCGGTCTCGCGACTGTGATGTTCGGTGCTTTAGGCCGCGGTTATGAGTTTTTTGGCGCCGTCATGGACGCCGGCGCCGGTGTAACCTTCGTCCTGGTCGCTTACGCCATATGGAGCCGGCGCCATACTTTGTGGCGGCGTCCCGATGACGTGAGGTAGACGCGGGCTGAAACGCCCCCTCATCCGGCTGCGGAGCCTGTCATCGGGCGCGCTTCGCGCGGACCCGTTGGCTCGCCACCATCTCCCGGCACGCCGGGAGATGGACCTACGCCCCCATCGTCGCCTTGACGATTTTGTCCGGGTTTTGCACCGGCTCGCCGCGCTTGATCTTGTCGACGTTCTCCATGCCCTCGATCACGTTGCCCCAGGCGGTGTACTGGTTGTCGAGGAAGCGGGCGTCGTCGAAGCAGATGAAGAACTGGCTGTCGCCGG
This sequence comes from uncultured Alphaproteobacteria bacterium, assembly GCA_963770985.1. GTDB lineage: Bacteria > Pseudomonadota > Alphaproteobacteria > Rhizobiales > Xanthobacteraceae > Pseudolabrys. Next base: position 161,715 of record CAVYRR010000002.1, read on the forward strand.
AATCGGGGCTCGCCGCGCGCGCCATCGACACCGTGCCGCGCACATGCGGTTCCTTGTTGAACTCGGCCTTGAGCTTCTGGCCCGAGCCGCCGGTGCCGGTGCCCTGCGGGCAGCCGGTCTGCGCCATGAAACCGTCGATCACGCGGTGGAACACGATGCCGTCGTAGAAACCTTCCTTCACCAGTTGCTTGATGCGCGCGACGTGGCCGGGCGCGAGGTCGGGCCGCATGGCGATCACCACCTTGCCCTTGGTGGTTTCCAGCGTGAGCGTGTCTTCCGGTTTGGTGGTCATTGGCGGTCTACCTCTTTGTGCTATCGACGATGAAACGAACGGCGAGCAGATGGCGCGCCATAAGCCTGCCGAAGCTTGCGGAAAACGGCAGCGGGCTACAGCGTATGATGGCCTCGCGCACCGTCTGACCGTAAAGCATGCGCGCCGCTTCCGGCGCGCCGGGACTGAAAAAGGTGATGTTTGGCGTCGAACGCAAGGCACCGCCGCGGTCGAAGGCAAAGCTCACGTCCATCAGCAAGCCATCGAATGCGGCACCTTGCGGCGGTTTCCAGCAGCCGCGCAAAAAGCGCGCGGTATCGCTGGGCGAATTGAGCTCAGCCGCCGCGCCGCCCGGCGCGGCCGAATGAACGGCGATCTGATCGACCTCGTCCGGCTTGTAGGCGACGTCGGGCTGGCAAGGCTCACCGCTTTCCACGCTGCAGAACGACGGAATGCAGGGCGCGTCGTCGAACAGGCTGCAAGCGGCGAACGCGGGCACCCCGCTCCACGCCAGCATGGTGGCGGCGATCGAAACATATGCAGCGCCTGTCTTCACTTCGCGTCAGCCGCGACCTGCATTTTCAAGATCTTGTCGGGATCGGCGGGCGGCTCGCCCTTCTTGATCTTGTCGACGACGTCCATGCCCGACACCACCTGCCCGATCACGGTGTATTGCCCGTTCAGGTTGGAATTCTCGGCAAACATGATGAAGAACTGCGAATTGGCCGAGTTCGGATCGTTGGTGCGCGCCATGCCGACAATGCCGCGCACGTAGGGCACGTTGGAGAACTCCGCCTTGAGCGGCGGATATTTCGAGCCGCCGGTGCCGTCGCCGTTCTGTCCATCGCCGGTCTGCGCCATGAAGCCGGCGATCACGCGATGGAACGGCACGTTGTTGTAGAAGCCGTCGCGCGCAAGCTGCTTGATGCGCTCGGCGTGCTTGGGCGCGATGTCGTTGCGCAGCTTGATGATGACGCGGCCGTATTTGGTGTCGAGCAGCACGGTGTTCTGCGGATCGAGCCCGGCCGGCAATTTCACTTGTGCCAGCGCGGGGCCGACGCAAACGAGTGCGCATACGACAGCGAGAATGCGGATCATGAAAGCTCCTGATTAGCGGCGAAAACTTCTTCTTCAGCCGCGCCGCCACGTCGGCCGGCACGAAAGCGGAAACGTCGCCGCCCATGCCGGCGATCTGGCGCACCAATGTGGCGGTGATCGGGCGCGCCGCCGGCGAGGCCGGCAGGAACACGCTCTGGATTGCGGGCGCCATCGCCTCGTTCATGCCCGCCATCTGCATTTCATAGTTGAAGTCGGTACTATCGCGCAGGCCGCGGATCAGGATCGTGGCGCCCGCCTTGCGCGCGGCCTCCACCACCAGGCCGGAAAAGGTCACGTAGTCCAGCTCGCACTTGGCCGCGCGCGCGAGCGGCGCGCAAATGTCCTTGAGCATCCCCAAGCGCTCGTCGGCGGAAAATAGCGGCGCTTTGCCGGGATTGACGCCGACCGCCAGCACCAGCCGGTCGCAAAGCCCGACGGCGTGGCGCACCACGTCGAGATGGCCGTTGGTGACGGGGTCGAATGACCCGGCGTAAAGGGCGATCCGCGGCATAGAGCGGGGTCTAGCCCGGGTTTTTGCCCCCCGCAAGGCCGGTTCCCGATTGAACCTCCTTGAACCTGGCCCCCGCGACCAACCCGCAAGACGCCAAAACAGGGGGCCGTCATGCTGAAAACAACCACCGCCGTCATGGTCGCAGCCGCCGTCGCCGCCGCCGTGACCGTATTGTCCGCGCCGACCACCCAGGTGGACGCCAGTCCCTTGGCCAAGACCGCGGCCGCGCCGATGCAAGCCTGCGCGCAACGGGCCTGGCCCTATCTGCGCTGCGTCGGCACCGAGTTCGGCAATCCGCATATCCGGCTGGTGAGCACCGACCGGCTCAACTAGCCGCTTACGCTCTGGCGCGTTAGGCTCCCGGCCAGGGACACCCAAGATCCCGACGGGAGGACGTCATGCGCCGGCTATTGTTTGTTGCTTTCGCCTTGCTGGCGGCGGCGCCCGCTTTGGCGCAGTCCTATCCGGACCGCCCGGTCCGCATCATCGTGCCGACGCCGGCCGGCGGCCCGGTCGACGTGATGGCGCGGCTCATCGCCGCCGGACTATCGCCGAACCTCGGGCAAAACGTCTTCGTCGAGAACAAGCCGGGCGCCGGCAATACGCTCGGCTCGCGGCTGGCGGCGGAAGCCGCGCCGGACGGCTACACGCTGATGGTGTCGGCGGCGAGCGGCCTGATCATCAGCCCGATCATCTACAAGACCGCGGGCTACGATGCGGCGAGCTTCGCGCCGATCGCGCTGATCGCCGAGACGCCGCAGCTGCTGGTGATCAATGCGCAGCTTCCGTACAAAACCTCGCCGAGCTCGTCGCCTACGCCAAGGCCAATCCCGGCAAGCTGAACTATTCGACCGGCGGCAGCGGCACGCTGCCGCATCTCGCCGCCGAATTGTTCAAGAAGACCACCGGCATCAATATCGTGCACGTGCCCTATAAAGGCGGCGGGCCGGCGCTGACCGGCGTGATGGCGGGCGAAGTGCAGATGACCTTCGATCCGGTCGCGACCTCGCTGCAGCTGATCAAGGACGGCAAGCTGCGCGCGCTGGCGATCGCCGGCCCGAAACGCGTCGCCGCCCTGCCCGACGTGCCGACCATGGCCGAAAGCGGCTACCAGTCGTTCACCGTCGGCGCCTGGACCGCGCTGCTGGCGCCCAAGGGCACGCCGCCGGCGATCATCGCCAAGCTCAACGACGGCGTGAACAAGGCGCTGCAATCCGAGCCGATGAAAAGCACGCTCGCGCGGCTCGGCGCCGAGCCGCGCGGCGGCACGCCGCAGGCGCTCGCCGATCACATGGCGAACGAAACGAAGCGGTGGAAGCCGATCGTCGAGTCGATCGATCTGAAGGTGAATTGAGCGCCGCTACCCCGGCCGGCGCGCCAGGCTGAGCCAGATGCCGCCGCCGATCAGCACCGCGCCGGACAGGCGCGCGAGCAGCCGGTTGTGCTTCGGCTTCATGAACCAGGCGCGGCCGAAGCCGGCGGCAACGGCCCAACCGGAATCGAGACAGGCGCCGAGCGTCACCGACACCACGCACATCACCAGTAATTGCCGCTCGACCGGCAGCGTGGGATCGAGAAACTGCGGCAGGAACGCGGTGAAGAAGGCGATGGTCTTCGGATTGGTGATGGCGACGATGAAGCCGCGCCAGGCGTGCACATGGGCGGCGGGCGCCACCGCCTCGCTTGTTGCACCGGCATGGCGCCAGGCCTGGATGCCGAGGAACACCAGATAGGCGGCGCCGACCCAGCGCAAATAATCGAAAATCTCCGCCGAGGTTTTAAGGATCCATCCCAAGCCGACGGCGATACAGCCGACCAGCAGGGCGTTGCCGGTTGAGGCGCCGGCCACCGTCAGCAGCGCGGCGCGCGTGCCCTGCCGCGCACCGGTCGCCACAATCAGCGTGACGATCGGCCCCGGCGTGATGAACAGCACGACGGTGATCAGCAGGAAGGCGGAGAAGAGCTGGGGGTTCATTCTTACTCGTCATTCCGGGGCGCGGCCTTCAGGCCGCGAGCCCGGAATCCATACGCCGCAGCACTGAAGTTATGGATTCCGGGTTCGCTCGCTGCGCTCGCGCCCCGGAATGACGACAAACTACTCTTCCTCTTCCTCGCTCAGCCGCTCGACCGACACCACGTGCTCGTCCTCGGCAGTGTTGAGCACGATCACGCCTTGCGTCGAGCGCCCGGCGATGCGGATGCCGGAGACCGGCGTGCGGATCAGCTTGCCCTGGTCGGTGACCAGCATGACCTGGTCGATCTCCTCGACCGGGAACGAGCCGACGATCTTGCCGGTCTTGCCCGTCAGCGACATCGCCACGATGCCTTTGCCGCCGCGCCCGGTGGTGCGGTACTCGTACGAACTCGAGCGCTTGCCGTAGCCGCGCTCGGACAGCGTGAGCACGAACTGCTCGGCCGCCGACAATTCGACATAACGCTGTTCGCCCAGTTCGATGCCGCCGTTGACGCCGTTGCGCCCGCCTCCGCGGCGTCCTCCGCCTCGGGCGCGGCCTCGAGCTCGGCGCCGGTGCCGCGGCGGATGGCGCTGGCGCGCTTGTGATAGGCAGAGCGCTCCTCGGCGGTCACGTCGACGTGGCGTAGGATGGTGAGCGAAATCACGTGATCTTTGTCGGCGAGCGTGATGCCGCGCACGCCGCGCGAGGTGCGGCCGGAGAACACGCGCACCTCCGGCACCGCGAAGCGGATGCACTGGCCGCCATTGGCGGTGAGCAGCACGTCGTCCTTCTCGGTGCAGATGGCGACGTCGACGATCGCCTCGCCCGGATCGAGCTTCATGGCGATGATGCCGGACGGCCGCACGTCGACGAAATCGGAGAGCTTGTTGCGCCGCACGGTGCCGCTGGTGGTGGCGAACATCACGTCGAGCTCGCCCCAGGTCTTCTCGTCTTCCGGCAGCGGCATGATGGTGGTGATGGTCTCGCCCGGATCGAGCGGCAGGATGTTGATCAGCGCCTTGCCGCGCGCCTGCGGCGCCGCCAGCGGCAGCCGCCAGACCTTCTCCTTGTAGACCTGGCCTTGCGAGGAGAAGAACAGCACCGGCGTATGCGTATTGGCGACGAACAGCCGCGAGACGAAATCCTCCTCGCGCACCTGCATGCCGCCGCGGCCTTTGCCGCCGCGCCGCTGCGCGCGATAGGTCGAAAGCGGCACGCGCTTGATGTAGCCGAGATGCGAGACGGTGACGACCATGTCCTCGCGCTGGATCAGGTCCTCGTCCTCGACCTCGGCCTCCTGTTCGGCGATCACGGTGCGGCGCGGGGTGGCGAATTCCTTTTTCGCCGCCGCCAGCTCGTCCTTGATGATGGTCTGGATGCGCGCGCGCGAGCGAAGAATCTCGAGATAATCGGCGATTTCGCTGGCGAGCTTGTCGAGTTCGGCCTTGATCTCATCGCGCCCTAAGGCCGTGAGCCGCTGCAGGCGCAGATCGAGGATCGCTTTCGCCTGCTCGACCGACAGCCGCGCGGTGCCTTTGGTGCTCACTTTGTGGCGCGGATCGTCGATCAATTCGATCAGCGTGGCCGCCGTGGTCGCCGGCCATTCGCGCGCCATCAAGGCCTCGCGCGCCTCGTTGGCGTCTTTCGAGCCGCGGATCAGCTTGATCACCTCGTCGATATTGGCGACCGCGATGGCGAGGCCGACCAGATATGGGCGCGGTCGCGCGCCTTGCCGAGCAGATGTTTGGTGCGCCGCGACACCACCTCTTCGCGGAAGGCAATGAAGGCGGCGAGCATGTCCTTCAGCGTCATCAGCAGCGGGCGGCCGCCGTCGAGCGCCACCATATTGGCGCCGAACGAGGACTGCAGCGGCGTAAAGCGGTAGAGCTGGTTGAGCACCACGTCGCGCTCGGCGTCGCGCTTGAGTTCGATCACCACGCGGTAGCCGTCGCGATCCAACTCGTCGCGCAGATCGGCGATGCCGTCGATCTTCTTCTCGTGCACCAGTTCGGCGATGCGCTCGACCATCGAGGCCTTGTTCACCTGATAGGGAATCTCGGTGACGACGATCGCTTCGCGCTCTTTTCGAATTGTCTCGAACGCGACCTTGCCGCGCATGATGATCGAACCGCGCCCGGTCTGATAGGCGCTGCGGATGCCGGCTTTACCGAGGATGATGCCGCCGGTCGGGAAATCCGGACCCAGAATGATCGCATTGAGGTCGTCGATGCTTAAGCCGGGATCGCCGATCAGCGCCACGCAGGCGTCGATCAGTTCGCCCAGATTGTGCGGCGGAATGTTGGTGGCCATGCCGACGGCGATGCCGCCGGCGCCATTGACCAGGAGATTGGGGAAGCGCGCCGGCAACACCACCGGCTCGCGCTCATTGCCGTCATAATTGGCCTGGAAGTCGACGGTGTCTTTGTCGATGTCGTCGAGCAGCGCCATCGCCGGTTTCGCCAGCCGGCATTCGGTGTAGCGCATAGCCGCTGCCGGATCGCCGTCGACCGAACCGAAATTGCCCTGCCCGTCGATCAGCTGCAGGCGCATGGAGAAATCCTGCGCCATGCGCACCAGCGCGTCGTAGATCGCCTGGTCGCCGTGCGGGTGATATTTGCCCATCACGTCGCCGACCACGCGCGCCGATTTGACGTATTTCTTGTCGGGCGTGTGGCCCTGCTCGTTCATCGAGTGCAGGATGCGGCGGTGCACCGGCTTCAAGCCGTCGCGCACATCCGGCAGCGCCCGCGACACGATCACGCTCATGGCGTAATCGAGGTAGCTGCGCTTCATCTCCTCGGTGATCGAGACGGGGCGAGTATCGGAGGGACTTCCGTCCCCCGATTTTGGATTTTCGGTATCGGGCAAAGGGTGCTTCCCGCGAGTTTTCTAAGGCCCAATTTTCTTAACTGATTCACCCCCGCAACGCCACCCGAATTCGCATCGAATACAGCCTTAATATACTTTGTTTTTCAATAGCTTAGGCGACGTTCGCTGGTTGCTGCAACGGGCCGCAAAACGGCCACGCGAGGCAGCCGCCTCATGAGCCATTTGACCCCATTAACAGCGACCGTTAGGCGAAGCCCATGCCACTCGAATTTCTGATCTCGGCTTTGGTCACGTTGACCGTCGTGGTCGATCCGCTCGGTCTGCTGGCAAGTTTTGTCGCCATCACCCACGGCCTGCCGGAAGCTCGCGCCGCTCCGGTATAAAAAAGCGCCGCTTAATGACAAACACGACCCCAATCAGCATCGCTGCCCAGCCTGCGCCAAACAGGGGAATTGCAACCACCGGGTTCCCCAGCACCGTCAGATGGCTAAATACCTCGCGCGGGTATGCGGCGCAGGTCGCTACGACCGTCAGGCCAATACGGGCGACGTCGGATGGAGCGTCGTAGCAACCGGCGAAATAAAACAAAGCCAGCGCGGTTGCGAACGGCAGGAACAGCACCGGATAAATGACAAGGGCGCCGATGAATGGCCGCGCGCGCGGCCATGCACCCGCTTCTGCTAGCCCGCGCGCGACCCAAGGCGCCAATAGCGGGGCGAGGCTATGCAGATACCAAGTGCCAGGGGAAAATGCGGCAAGCAACGCAATAAAAATGAGCGTGTGTTGCAGCAAACCGATGACGAACAGGGCAAGTGTCAATGCCGTGACGGCGTCAAGACTCGAAATCGCTCTCGCCCTCGCCGCGTGCCAAATCCAGCCTACAGCCACCACGATCAGCAGAATGATGAGCGGGATTTCCATCACCCGCCACGGATGGACGAACGACCACGTGCCTGCCCACAAGAACGACTCGATGTTGCCGACCATGCCAAGAAGGCTCCGCGGCAACGAGAAATTTTCAATCAACCCCTTGAGCAGGCCGCCTTGCCGGACCAGCGCGATGGCATCATTGGAGCCGACAATGCTGCCGTAAACGATCAGGTTATTTGCGTACCACCAGCCTGCGATTGCGACAGTCACAAGACCGAATGCGGCCAATCGCGAAGCCGACGTCCGTACCGCCGCGGCATCGCCGCGCGCGCGCCATATCCGCCAAGCCAGGAACAGCCCGAGCGCAGCAACGAACGGCAGCACGGTCGCTTTCGTGAGCAAGCCCAATCCGCACACCACGCCGAGCAGAGCAAAATGAAAAGTTTTTCCGCTCTGGTCGAAGGCCTTGCGCGTCACCAGCCATGCCAAGGACAGCAGAAGCAAGACTAGACTGTCGTTGCCAAGCCGCGCCATTTCCGGAAACCACATCGGAAATAACACCGGCCAAAGCGCCGGACCGACAACAAGCAGCGGAGCCTTGGGCCATGCGGCTGAAGCCCGTGCGATCGAAAATGTCGCAATGACGAGGCCGCTCCAAGCGAACAGATAGGATACCGCTCTGAGCAGGACGAGTTGCGCGTAGATGCTCCACCCTTTGGATACCGACCAAGCCGGCGCCAGCAGGGCGTAATAGATCGGAGGATGCTGGCCCTCCCAATTATTCTGGGTGCCGGCACGCCATGACCGCGCGGGATCGCGCTCGCCATGAACGGCGGCCGCGCCGGCCATGCACCATGTCGGCGGATGCTTTAAAAAAAGCCGGATATGACCAGCGCCCCTTTAGTGCGAGCGCGCCCGGCGCCACCTTCAAATAATCGTCGACATCGGCCGTGATTGCGTTGTTCAGCCGTGGCCGTGTACCGGTTTGGACGATCTGCTGAATGTAAGAGTAATGCGCCGTCTCATCGAATCCCTCGAACGGCGGCAACAACGCGCAAAAGCCGAGGCCCGCCACCAGCGAGCCCGCCAACAAGATTATGGCTGCGATTAACGGCGGCCGCATAAGATCCCGCGGTTACAGACGGTCTCCCTCTCCCATTGGAGGAGAAGGTTGCGATGAAGGGCATTGGCCCATCGATAGTCAATATCCGCTCACCCGGCGCGCGTTACGCGGCCGAGTGTCGATCCGCCACGCTCAGCACGCAATCTCGGTCCCTATCGGCCGACTTGCCGGCGCCGGCCAGCGCCGTCTTGCGCTCGTGCGCAACGCTTTTCGTACAATGCGTCATCGACCGCGTTCGGATTGCGTTCGGGAGTTGACGGATGGCGTTATCTTAGCGGTTGTGCATCGGCTGCCGGTTCGGTCGATTGCTCCGGGCTACCTCACACTGGTGGTATGTTATTATGTTATATAGTGCGCAACCCGCGGGGCTACTTTTGCGCGGTAGCGAGCGCAATGTCGGCCGATGCGTCAAATTTCGCTCAAGCTCCACAACCCGCTCCTGTCCTGGATGATCTTTCCCCTGGCCGGTGCCCTGGTCGTCATCGGCAGCAAGTGCTGGATGATCGCCCTCTACGGCAGTCCGACGCCGTTCTGGGATCAATGGGATGCCGAAGCGGCCGGTTTGTATCCGAGCCTTTTCGGCGGCACGTTGCATTTTTACGATTTGATCACCCCGCACAACGAGCACCGTATTCTCATGACTCGCTTGTGGTCGCTCTTGCTGCTGGAGCTGGGAGGTTATTGGGATCCCATCCTGCAGATGGTGGCGAACACATTGATCCTCGGCGCCGTCGTCGCACTGTTTATCGCAGCATTCCGCCCGGTCCTCGACCGCTGGTCATGGCTCGCATTCGCGCTGTTCTCGACGGTGATATTTTCGCTTCCCTTCGGTTTCGATAACACTCTCTCGGGATTTCATTCGCAGTGGTACTTCTTGTTGCTGTTCAGCATTGCCGGCCTCGCCGTCGTCATCGACGCTGTGGCGTTTACAGCACGCTGGTGGTTGGCGGCGCTGCTGCTGATCCTCAGCTATTTCAGTATGGCCGCAGGTGTGCTGGCCATGGCTGCGGCATTCGCAGTCGGCACGGTTCAATTCGTTGTCCGCCGCCGGTCTGGTGCGCGCGAATTGCTGGCGCTCACCATCCTCGCCGCCGTGACGGTCGCGATGGCGCTGTACATTCCCGCGCTCACGCATCACGTGCCGTACAAGGCCAACTCAGTCGGGCAATATCTTCACGCCCTTTTGGAAATCATGAGTTGGCCGGCGCCGCCAGGGCGTCAGCCTGCCATCCTCAACCTGTTACGGGGAGCGTTCCTGAATGCCCCCGCCCTGCTTGTCGCCATCCATGTAATCAAGCTGCGTCCGCCGCTCGCGGACCGCCGCTGGCTGTTGCTCGCATTCGTCGGCTGGGCGGCACTGCAGATGGCCGCGACGGCCTATGCTCGCGCCGCAGTGCCATCTTCATCGCGCTATCTCGACTTGTTTTCGATATTTTTGTTGATCAACGGTGCTTGCTCGCTCTACCTCTTCAGCGTTCTCAAGCAGTCGGGAATGCGACGCCAGCTCGCCTGCGGAGCACTCGGGCTTTGGCTGGCCTTGATTGTTTTAGGAGCGATAACGCAAACCCTTCGATTTTCGATACCGCTAATGGCGAATTTGGGTGTTGCCGGCAGGGCTTCGACGGAGAATTTGCGGGCCTATCTCGACACGGGAGACATCCGCAACCTTGAAAACAAGCCCAATCTCCACGTTCCCTATCCGGACCCTAACCGCTTGGCGCTTGTCGTTTCGCAGCCCGTTATCCGCGCGTTGCTGCCGCCGGCGCTGGTCGGCGAGGCCAGCGCCGCGCGCGCGCAGCAGCGCGGTTTGGCTCGATTGACCGGCCGCCCGATCGAAGCTCTCAAAAATTTTGCGCTGCGATGGGGCGTACTGCTGATACCCGTCGGGCTCGCGCTTTTCTTTGTGGGCCTGACGATGCAATTGCGGCGCGCGCCGAAAGCCGCATCGTCATAACAACAGCGCCTCGCGCTGCAGAACGCCGATCCCGGTCCGTCAGAACGGAATCTCGTCGTCCATGTCGGCCGACTTGCCGGCGCCGGCCAGCGCCGGCTTACGCTCGCGCGCAACGCTCGGACCGCTGGAACCGAAGTCGTCGCCGTTGTCGGCGCTGGCGCCGCCCCCGCCGCCACGGGTATCGAGCATGGTGAGCTGCGAGTTGAAGCCCTGCAGCACCACTTCGGTCGAGTAGCGCTCGTGGCCGTCTTTATCCGTCCATTTGCGCGTCTGCAGCGCACCTTCCAGATAAACCTTCGAGCCCTTCTTGAGATATTGCTCGACGATCTTGCACAGACCCTCGTTGAAAATCACCACCCGATGCCACTCGGTTTTTTCCTTGCGCTCGCCGGTGGTCTTGTCGCGCCAGCTTTCCGAGGTGGCCACGCGCAAATTCGCGATCGGACGGCCGTCCTGGGTGCGGCGAATTTCCGGATCCGCACCGAGATTGCCGATGAGGATCACCTTGTTGACGCTACCTGCCATGATGCTCTCCGCGTGGCGATTTGCGGTCGCGCGACCTCGTTGCCAAGTCGCCGCCGCTCGCCGGTAATGGGGCCGTCCGCCGCGCACGACCCCGAAAATTAACTTTTCACCCTAGAGGTTGCCCCTCGTGCGGCAAGCTTCGTTCGGCCTTCATCCACAGGGCTTCTGACACGCCATCTGGGTTGTAACGCCATCCAAAGAGGCAATCTTGTTCTTTTTTTGTTCCTGTTGATATTAACTATTTAGGTATTTGATTCGGCTCAACAATTTGCCTCTTCTGTGGCGTAAAAGTCACAGCGCGAATCAGCCGCAACATATAGGGTCTGTCACCTGTTCCCGAGTTCGCTTCGGTTGAACCGATCAGGAGATCACACGATGAAGCGTTTCACTCTCGCGGCGTGCGCGGGCTTGCTGGTCACAGTGATGGCGGGGCCATCGCTCGCCGCAGACATGTCGCGCCCCAGCCTCATGGAGCCCGCTCCTACCTCGCCGTTCAATTGGACCGGGTTCTACGTCGGCATCAACGGCGGCTACGCCTGGGGCAAGTCGAGCTGGACCGATCCGGTCACTCTCGCCACCACCGGCGACTTCAATTTCACCGGCGCGTTGGTCGGTGGCACCATCGGTTACAATTTGCAATTCAGCCAGATCGTCCTGGGCGCGGAAGCCGACGTCGATGCCAGTTGGATCAAGGGCACCGACGCCACCGTCTGCTGCGAAACGAAAAACAGTTGGCTGGGAACGGCGCGCGCCCGCATCGGCTATGCCTTCGATCGTTGGATGCCATTCCTCACCGGCGGCGGAGCCTTTGGCGACGTCAAGATGACGCCGGTTGGGTTCGCATCGCAAACCGACACCCGGTTCGGTTGGACCGCCGGCGGCGGCCTCGAATACGCCTTCATGGGCGCCTGGTCGGCCAAGATCGAATATCTCTATGTCGATCTCGGTAAGGCGAGCTGCAACGCAGCCTCCTGCGGCGTCGGCAACGACGTCACGTTCAAGACCAGCATCGTGCGCGGCGGGGTGAACTACCACTTCTAGCCGCGGCACCGGCAAAGCCTGAGCGGGGCCGGCCTTAAGCGCCGGCCCTATGCTTTTCGGGATATCCACGGGCCGCACTGGCAAAAGCGGCCCGTTCTTACTACGTTCTGGCGGCATGCCCGAACGCCCCCGCCAGCCGCCGCGCGACGCCCGCACCATCGCCATCCGCGGCGCGCGCGAGCACAACCTCAAGAATATCGACGTCACGATTCCGCGCGACCAGACTGGTGGTGTTCACCGGCCTGTCCGGCTCGGGCAAATCCTCGCTCGCCTTCGACACCATCTATGCCGAGGGCCAGCGCCGCTACGTCGAGAGCCTGTCGGCCTACGCCCGCCAGTTCCTCGAGATGATGCAGAAGCCGGACGTCGACCAGATCGACGGCCTGTCGCCCGCCATTTCCATCGAGCAGAAGACCACCTCGAAAAACCCGCGCTCCACCGTCGGCACCGTCACCGAGATCTACGACTACATGCGCCTGCTGTGGGCGCGCATCGGCGTGCCTTATTCGCCGGCGACCGGCCTGCCGATCGAAAGCCAGACCGTGTCGCAGATGGTCGACCGCGTGCTGGCGCTGCCGGACGGCACGCGCATCTATGTGCTGGCGCCGGTGGTGCGCGGCCGCAAGGGCGAGTACCGCAAGGAACTCGCCGATTTCCTGCGCAAGGGCTACCAGCGCGTCAAGATCGACGGCGCGTTCTACGAGATCGGCGACGTCAAGCCGCTCGACAAGAAATTCACCCACGACATCGACGTGGTGGTCGACCGCCTGGTGGTGAAATCCGACATCGGCACGCGGCTGGCGGATTCGCTCGAGCAATGCCTCAAGCTCGCCGACGGCATGGCGGTGGTCGAACTGGCCGACACCAAGGCCTCCGGCTCGAAAGCCAACAAGGGCCGCAACGAAAACGCCGAGCGCATTATCTTCTCGGAGAAATTCGCCTGCCCGGTGTCCGGCTTCACGCTGCCGGAGATCGAGCCGCGGCTGTTTTCGTTCAACAATCCGTTCGGCGCCTGCCCGGCCTGCGGCGGGCTCGGGCTCGAGCAGCACATCGACGCCGATCTGGTGATCCCGGACCGCGACGCCACGCTTGCGCAAAGGCGCCATCGCGCCCTGGGCGAAATCAAGCTCGCCCTATTACATCCAGACGCTCGACGCGCTGGCCAAGCATTTCCGCTTCACGCTCGACGCCAAATGGAAGGACCTGCCGAAGAAGACGCAGGACGCCATCCTGTACGGCTCCGGCGAGGACGACATCAAGTTCGTCTATGACGACGGCTTGCGCGGCTACACGACCAAGAAGCCGTTCGAAGGCGTCATCACCAATCTGGAGCGCCGCTTCAAGGAGACCGAAAGCGAGTGGGCGCGCGAGGACCTGCTGAAATATTTCACCGACGTGCCCTGCGCCGCCTGCCACGGCGCGCGGCTCAAGCCGGAGGCGCTGTGCGTCAAGATCGCCGGCAAGAACATTTCCGAAGTCGCCGAGCTGTCAGCGTCAAGCGCGCCGGCGAATGGTTCACCGCGCTGCCGAAAGACCTCACGCGCCAAGCAGAACGAAATCGGCGTGCGCGTGCTGAAGGAAATCCGCGAGCGGCTGAAGTTCCTGGTCGACGTCGGCCTCGATTATCTCACGCTCTCGCGCGCCTCCGGCACGCTGTCCGGCGGCGAGAGCCAGCGCATTCGCCTGGCCTCGCAGATCGGCTCCGGCCTCACCGGCGTGCTCTATGTGCTGGACGAGCCCTCGATCGGCCTGCACCAGCGCGACAACGCGCGCCTGCTGGAAACCCTGAAACGCCTGCGCGACCTCGGCAACACCGTGATCGTGGTCGAGCACGACGAGGACGCCATCCGCAGCGCCGATTACGTGCTCGACATCGGCCCCGGCGCCGGCATCCACGGCGGCCACATCGTGGCGGAAGGCACGGTCGACGACCTGATCGCCGCGCCGCGCTCCTGGACCGGCAAATATCTCTCCGGCGAATTGAGCGTGCCGGTGATCGAGCGCAAGCCGCGCTCGCGCCGCGCGCTCAAGATCGTCAACGCGCGCGGCAACAATCTCAAAGGCATCGACGCCGAAATCCCGCTCGGCCTGTTCACCTGCGTCACCGGCGTCTCCGGCGGCGGCAAGTCGACGCTGCTGGTCGACACGCTGTACAACGCGGTGGCGCGCAAGCTCAACGGCGCCTCGCTCGCGCCCGCCGCGCACGACCGCATCGAGGGGCTCGAGCACATCGACAAGATCATCGACATCGACCAGTCGCCGATCGGCCGCACGCCGCGCTCCAATCCGGCGACCTACACCGGCGCCTTCACGCCGATCCGCGAATGGTTCGCCGCCCTGCCCGAGATCGAAAGCGCGCGGCTACGAGCCCGGCCGCTTCTCGTTCAACGTCAAGGGCGGCCGCTGCGAGGCCTGCCAGGGCGACGGCGTCATCAAGATCGAGATGCACTTCCTGCCCGACGTCTACGTCACCTGCGACGTCTGCAAGGGCAAGCGCTACAACCGCGAGACGCTGGAGGTGCTGTTCCGCGACAAGTCGATCGCCGACGTGCTCGACATGACGGTGGAAGAGGCGCTCGAGTTCTTCAAGGCGGTGCCGCGCGTGCGCGACGTGCTGGCGCTGCTGCACCGCGTCGGCCTCGACTACATCCATGTCGGCCAGCAGGCCACCACGCTGTCGGGCGGCGAGGCGCAGCGCGTCAAGCTCGCCAAGGAGCTGTCCAAGCGCGCCACCGGCCGCACGCTCTATATTCTCGACGAGCCGACCACCGGCCTGCATTTCCACGACGTCGCCAAGCTGCTCGACGTGCTGCACGAGCTGGTGGAGACCGGCAATTCGGTGGTGGTGATCGAGCACAATCTGGAAGTGATCAAGACCGCCGACTGGATCATCGACCTCGGCCCGGAAGGCGGCGACGGCGGCGGCGAGATCGTCGCGCAAGGCACGCCGGAGGATATTGTGAAGGTCACGCGCAGCTACACCGGGCAGTTTTTGAAGCCGGTGCTGGGGCGGCGCGAGAACAAGCGCAAGAAGGGCGGGCAACAGGCGGCGGAGTGATTTTTTCAACTTTGTTGGCTAATAACAGGTCAAATGGAGGCTCAATCAATGGGGGAACGAGAGCGCAAATTCAGTCTCACGGAACTGATGAGTTGGCTTGGCGACGCGCATCCTGGTTCAGTTGGCCGGCCGCCACTGGAGGCAGAATATGAACGAAGAAAATTCATTTGGCAGCGTGTTGCCGTAATAATTGCCGCGTGCGGCTTGTTGATCGCGCTCGCGGGCGTGCTCGTTGGAGCGGCTCACTTGGCGAGGTAGATCGTGACCGATCACCAAACGGCTGGGTTCGGTTTCGCTAGCGTGACATCTCACCACTCGATTGCGTTTGAACAATTAAAGAGAGCAATTCCTGAGCTGGCCTGCCAGATATTTCTGAACACACATAGTCTAATTCCAAATCGCAATACAACCCGTGCCGAGGATTATAAAGTCCAATATTTGTTATTTCGAATTGTTTAGACGCAAAGTTCAAAGCGGCATATGTAACTACTTGCCTTATGTCATTACTTCGAAACGGTCTTTCGACGGTCTTCACTTCAAAAACCGTTTTTCCACTAATCACATCGCCCTCAGATGCATCGACAAAACCGCACCCATTGAAATTCGGTCTTACGACTATTGCGGATTTTTGTGCGCCAAAAAATCTTTCCAATCGGCTTGATAGTTCATTTACCTCGGACCGCTCAGCCTTATTCAATTTGCGCGTAAGATCTAGTCCCTGACGAGCATACGGCAAAAGTCGTTTCTTTGCAGCCAACCACGCGGCATTTTCAATCGAGCGCACAGCCTTTCCGTTCGCGCCATTAGAAACGCTTGTCACTTTCTCCGCAAATATTGAAAAAGACAATTCAGCGACAAGCGCACGTCGTCCTGAATGTTTAGCTACGGTCATTGGCGTTTGATATCTTTCAACTCCGTCCAGATTTAATCGACGAACAAAATGCTCGCACGTTGGCGCATACGCATTCCAAAATGCGTTAAATGAGTTTGCGAAAGTCGACGCATCAATCACAGCGGGATAATCCAATTTCGTTTATTCGCTTTTTCGCCTGCCCATTTAAGGATGAACTTTTCGAACGGATTAAGCTCCTTTTTTATGTGATTGCGCCAATGATCTCCCTCGTCTCTCAAAATATACGAGGCCAATATAAATGCCCGGCGCTCCGCGCCACTAAGATCACGAAATCGGTTCGAACGGTCTGATATCCAAGACCACTCCCCCCATCGCGCCAAAATTAAGATGATGTCACGCCGAATAAGTGGCGAGGTCCGCTCTTCGTACAATTGCTGAAGGAGCGATTGATTATCTGCTGAGTTCACGTGAGCAAGCACCCGAATTGCAAAACTGAGATGTATATCAACTCGGAAAATGTGTGAGTGCCCCCTTATTAGCTTCTGCAACTCAGTTATGATGGCAACCTGAGTTTTAGGCGTAAGCTCGCCGAACACTTGGCCAAACATTAACAGAATAGAAGAAAATATTGGGTACAATATCTCACTATTTTCTAAGATCGATAAAATAGCATCATCTTTGATTGTGCCTTCAAGATATCTAACTGCTGAAATTATTTTTCGCGCCAAAGCAGCATGCAATCGACTTTTTGCGAGTTCTTCTTTTAAGAGTTTTATTATGTCAAACTTTTTCACCTCTTTCTTCAGCCGCCGATAATCATCATCAGCCGTTGGAGAATAGGGGTCAAATCGCAACGAGAACCGCATAAGTTGCCCGCGCATATGTGTTTTCGCGGCCACCACGCCTTCCTGTTCCGGAGCCTCTTCTCGTTTATGAATGTTGATTGGACTCGTTGCCCTAAACTCAGCTGAACTTATAATTCTCGTTTTTGATTTTTGAAGCGACAGGCCCTGATTTGCGAAAAGCTTTTCTGACAAGAAAATTAAGTTCCTGTACGCATCTTCTCGCGATTTAGCAAAGAGGTGGTAGTCGTCGGCAAAACGAGCAAATACGATGCCGTTGCCTTGTAGTAAGCGATCCACTTGATTGATGGTTATTTCAGATAGAATTCGCGCGGCGGGGCCGCCTATCGGCAATCCGAAAGATCGTCTATTCGAATAATTTGTCAGGAAACTAATTATCTGCTTAGGATATTTTGTATCGCCAGCTACTTGCTCAAGGGCATTTTCAAGTCGGTGATGACCTAGCCTCGGATAAAACTCCGATATGTCGCACGCAACTACAAATTTGTATTTTTTGGATTGCGATATTGATCTTTTCATAAATTGGTACCAGCCAAAGTCGCGATTGAACAAATCACCAGTATTTTTGTTCGGCTTGTACCTATAGGAAAAAACAATATTGTCTTCTATTGGCAGTCGAGCCTTCTCGATCTTGTTCGACAACGCTAACACCGAGCTTAAAAAATGAGCATTCCAAATTGGATCAATCTGAGTTGCCCATCGAAATCCCGAATACGTAACGGGCGTCAGTGAGCTGACATTCAACGGAGAAAAACGGGTAAGATACTCATCAAACTTTTCATCGTATTCGACTATCAGATCGATAATTTCATCCTGCTTGTCGAAGAATGCGTGATTTTCGAATGGAAATGGGAAAACATCAGTGTCGCCATGTTTAATTATATTTTGGACGGCTTGTTTCGAAGCAGCTTTGAATTGATTTTTGTCGACCATCAAATAACTCAGTGTTCAGAAGCACATCCCCAGCTACTGTGATTTAGTCCGCAGACTCGACTCAAGGATGAATTTGTAAAAATTGAAGTGGAGACCTAATTCCGGCAATGTCTAGGACTATAATCTCATTCTCGTGATAACTTATCCCCCGCCTTCCAAACTAGGCATATAATCCTTCCCGCCCGACCCCGTGAGGGGACGCGAACCGGTTGCTCCGGCTCGTGGGGTTCGGGCCGGCGCCCGCGGGCGTGGCGAGCGGCACGCACTCGGGCGGCGCCGGGCTCCGCCCGGGGGCACTAGGACCCCCCGCGAGGAGCTCGCTGACGGGCGGGCCGCCAAGGCTTGCCCGCGGCGCGGAAGGAGCGGTTGACCCAGAAGGCGCCGCAAGCTCCGGGCCAAAGGCAGGACGAAAGCGGACCCCGAAAGCGCGGCCCGGCGCCGCAAGGAAAACGCCGAGACGGCGCGCCGAGAGGCGCCACGCGGTCGCAAAGACCGCGTGACAGACGGACTGGATGCGCCCCTGGGCGCGCCGTCCCCCTCGCCTTTCGAGGCGGGGGCAATTCCCCACACCTCGGGCGCATGCGCGCCGCGAGAACGAAGGAGCTTGCCTGGATGACACCGCGAGACACACGCCGCCCTCGACCCGCCTCATGCTGAGGAG
Source organism: uncultured Alphaproteobacteria bacterium (assembly GCA_963770985.1). Lineage (GTDB taxonomy): Bacteria > Pseudomonadota > Alphaproteobacteria > Rhizobiales > Xanthobacteraceae > Pseudolabrys. Next base: position 180,260 of record CAVYRR010000002.1, read on the forward strand.
GCACGCGAAGCGGCCGTCTCGAAGGAGGGCGGCCCCATGGTTCGAGACGGGCCTTCGGCCCTCCTCACCATGAGGCCGGAAGAATAATCGCAACACCAAAGGAGCTTGCCTGAAATGCAACACACGACACACGACATGAACCCCACCGACCCCAACGCCCCCGCCCTCACCTCGGCCTTGCGCTGGATGGCGAACATGATCTGCCTGTGGGGCCTGTGCGCCAAGCCGGCCTGCCGGCGCGCGCGGCGCTGCAAGCGCAATCCGCGCGACTGTCTGGCGCGCTACGCGCCGCTGGTGCCGGAGGACGCGCGCGCCGGCGTCCAGCTCATGCTCGAAGGCAAGCAATACGGCCTGAGCTATGACGACGTGCGCGCGGACGCGCCCGACGACGTCGCCGCGGTCGAGGCCTGGATCGCGCGGGTCAATGCCGCCGCGCGCGCTACCCCGCCCGCCCTCACCCGATAGCGTGTCGCTATAGATGTTCGATGGCGTGCATCGCCGTCGGCCAGCCGTCTTGAGGACCGCAGCACGCCCACCGGCGGCCGGGAAAGCCCGGCGACGAAGGCCCCGAGCATGATAAACGCATGCATCGGGACGATGCGCAGCGTAGGGGAAGAACATCATGCTGCCGATGTTCGGAATGCGCATGCTTGCGCGGTTTCGATTGACGACATACGAAAACAGATGATTGGCGAAAAACGGCCGCTCCCGACAGCAGCACGTCCGGCCAATAAGGCCTGCCCTCGCTCAAGACAAAGGCGGCATAGGCGGCATGGAAAACTCCGTAGTGCAGCAAAAAGAATATGACGACCGTGCGTTGCGTCGCCGGCGTGGGCTCGACCGCCCGGTTGTTGATCTTGAGCCCGTCGGTGCTGAAGACTTTCAGATCCGACATCTTTTTCGCCTGGAAAATTCCGATGATGACGCTTTGCAGCAGGTAGCTCGCCAAGATCGTGGGCAGCGACCACGCGTCATTGACGGCGAAGACGATGACGCCGAGATTGACGGCGAGCAGCGACAGCGCGGAAGGCGAAAACAGTCCGGACATTGTCCGCCTCCTCTCGCATCGGCGCATGGACGCGTGAAAATTTATCCCCGCCGTTTCGAGAATAGCATCAGTCGATTGCGCTCATTTCAAAAAATTTATCCCCGAATGATGGGGCATGCCTGCGGAATCATGGACAGAGCCGGCAAAACTGGCGATCATGCGGTCCTTGCATGCGTGAGGCTTAGGATGCGCCGTCTGTTTGCCGTTTTTTGTCTGCTTGCCGCCGCCGCCCTGCCCGCGCAGGCCGCCGAATTCCGCTTTCCGAAGACCGGCAAATACGCCTTTCTGGTCGATCTGCCGAAAGCCTGGCACAGCAAGACGGACGCGCGCGGCGGGCTGCTGCTGATCCCGCCCGCCCCGAGCCAGCACGCGATGATCTATCTCGGCATCATCGTCGACGAAAAATTGCGCGGCCAGCCGATGAGCGCGGTCGCCGCCGCCTCCGCCAAGACCGCCGGCGTCGTGGCCTTCGACAAAGAGGAGCCGGCGCGCATGACCATTCCGGGCGGCGCGGTGATCCGCGGCACCGCGTTCTACGGCAAGATTCCGGAAAGGCGCGGGCTGGCGCGCAAAGCCAGGATCGTGATCTTCCCGCTCGCGCCGGGCACCTGGGCGCAGGCCTGGACGGTGACGCAGCCGGGAATGAATCACGTCGAGCAACGGGCGATCGATCAGGTGCTCAACAGCATCACGCTCACCAGCCAATGAGCGCCATCGTCGGCCGCCCGTCCGGCTTTAACGCGCGCCGCAAAGCGGATAACGTCGGCGCGCCGGGCGCGGCATCATCATTCGGGGGCACCATGCGCCGTCACGCCGTCGCGCTGTTATTCGTTCTGGCTGGTCTCGTGGCCGGCGCCGTGCAGGCCGCCGAAATCCGCTTCCCGAAAACCGGGGCGAACGCGTTCCTCATCAACATGCCGGCGGGCTGGACCGCGAAGCCGGACGAGTACAACGGCATGCAGCTGTTGCCGGACGACCGCCGCAGCTCGGTCTATCTGTCGGTCGTGCGCGACGCGGCCTATGCCGGCAAGCCGCTGCTGGATCTGGCCTTGGCGATCGGCAAGGCGTCGAGCATCACGCAATTCCCCAAGCAGGAGCCCGCCGCCATCTCGGGCAAGAAGGGCACCGCCTTCTACGGGCAGATGAAAAACGCCAACGGTCTGCTGCTCGACGTGAAACTGGTGATCATCCCGCTCGAGCCGGATCTGTGGGCCACGGAGACGCTGCTGATCTCGCAGGGGCTCGACGCCGTGCAGACCGCCTCGCTCAATCAGGCGGTCAACGGGATCGCGCTCACCGCCGGCAAATAAACGAAGCGCCCGCCCCGGCGGCAACCGGGCGGGCGCTTTGAGCTTTGCGGCGGATGCCGATCGTCAAGCGGTCAGATCGGGCACGCCAGAATGTTCCAGAACCATTCGCCGTCGACGTTGATCCAGCACGGGCCGTCGCCGTAGTCATACCAGCGGCCATGCCAACGGTGGCGGTTGTGGCCGTACCAGATGTGGCCGTTATATTTTTGCCCGACGACGTATTTACCGCCCTTGTAGTTCTTGTTGACTTGGACGTTTTTGTTGACCTTGACGTTCTTTGACGGTCTTGTTCACCTTGACGTTCTTGTTGACCTGAACGTTTTTGTTGACGTGCACGTTTTTGCTGCCGCCTTGCTGCTCCTTTGCATCCGCCGGCGCCGAAACCACAAAAGCGAATCCAAGCGCGGCAATAACCGAAAGAACGAGAGAAACCTTCTTCAGCATGTCGTCACCTCCTCTAGAGTGTTGGGGCTCTATCCATGTTCGAAACTTGCAAGCCGCGCTCGGCTCTGGTCTCGAACAAGCCCACGATGTCGCATTATCGGAAGAGCGACGTGAACGCGCCCTGAACGGAAAGACCTAGCATTGGCTCCGGTATGACGTAATTCAACCGCAATTCAGCGCGCGCCTGCGTCGCCTTGTGCGCTGCAATACGAACAATCGTCAGGCAATCGCGCCGGCACCACGACGCGACCAAGAATTCTCACGCCGCCTTCTCTGCGAGTTCCTTGTCCTTCGCCTGCGCGCGCTGCGCCGCGGGCCGCGCCGCGATGCGCGCGGCATAGTCGGTGAATTCCTTCCGTTCGGGGATCATTTTGAAGATCATGCCCCAGCGGATATTGGCGCCGATCACCACGTCGGCGGCGGTGAACTGCTCGCCCATCAGCCAGGGACCCTTCTCGACGGCTTTCGCAAGCACGTTCATGGTGGTGTCGAAATCGCCGTAGCCCAGCATGGCACGCCGCGCCGGTTCCTTGCGCGGCGCCGCGCGGTCGATCACCGCCGGCTCGAGGCAGCCGGGATTGAAGAACAGCCATTTGAGATAGACGCCGCGCCGCGGCGTGCCGATGGGCACGTTCAGCTTAGCTTGCGGAAATTCATCGGCCAGATAAGTGCAGATCGCCGCCAGCTCGGTGATGATCGTATCGCCGTGCTTGAGCGCCGGCACCTTGCCCATCGGATTGATGGCGAGATAATCCGGCTTCAAGTTGTCGCCCTGCTTCAAGCTCAGCAGCTTGAGATCGTAAGGCTGACCGAGCTCCTCCAGCATCCACAAGACGACGGAGGAGCGCGAGGGCGAAGCATGATAGAGCGTGAGATCTGCCATGGGACACCTTGCAAAGGGGACGGTTCCAAACAACGTTATAACTGTGCCGAGAGTGTGCTGGGAGTGTGACCATGTCCAATGACGTTCGCGACAACACCGAGCGCCACCGTTTTGAGCTCGACGCCGACGGCCACGTCGCGTTCTCCAACTACAAGCGCGACGGCGCCACCCTCACGATCATGCACACCGAGGTGCCAAAGGAACTCAACGGCCGCGGCATCGGTTCCACGCTGGCACGCGGCCTGCTCGATATCGCGCGCGCGCAAGGGCTCGACGGTGAAGCCGCTCTGCCCCTTCGTTGCCGGCTACATCGCCAAGCATCCGGAATACGCGGATTTGGTGCGCTAACGGCAAAGTTCGCGCGCATCACCTAGTGGAAAATTCAATCTTCAACAAATTCACCTGGCTTGGTGCCCAAGCGCTTCGATCTCGCGCAGCCATTGCTTGCGCGTTTCCTCGCCGACACCCACGACCATGCCGTAGACGGTCGAGCGCACCGGCGTAACGCCGGTGAAATGCAGGATGTTGCGCCTGAGCAGTTTGAGCGCGTGCGCGCCGTAGTACCAGCGATAGAACCAGCCCGGCATGCCCATGGTCATAATGATGTGTGCCGATTTGCCTTTGAGGATACTCCAGCTCGCCCTGTCGTGGCTGTCCTGGATCGCCAGCAGGTCGGGTTGCAGCACGCGCTCGATGAAGCCCTTTAGGATCGCCGGCATGTCGCCGCACCAAAGTGGAAAAACGAATACCAGATGATCGCTGGCATGCAAGGCCGCGCGCGCCGCAACCAAGTCTGGCTCGAGCGGCTGCTCGCGCCGATAGCCCTCGCGCAAGATGGCGTCGAACTGCATGCGCGCAAGCACGAACAATTTGGCCTCGTGTCCGCCGCTTTCGGCGCCGCGCAGATAGGCCTGGCCGAGCGCCTCGCTATAGCTGTCGAGCATCGGATTGCCGACCACGATGGCGATTTTCGACATGGGCACCCCCTATCGCTTCGTCGGCAAGGATAGCCGTACCCGCCCGTTCCGCTTTGACATGGCGCAAGCCGAAGGTCCCTGCTCACCCCAGCAGCCGATTTACTTGTGAACGCGCCGGGTCTACGATTCCTTCAAAACCACGCACAAAAGCGCGATCGGGAGGCGACATGAGCCGGCAATTTCGCAGCTTTGCAACCATCGCGTTCGGCGCGATCGTCTGCGCCGCGGCCAGCTTTGCGCAGGCGCAAAGCACGGATCAGCTTTATGAGAAGGCCAAGATCGAGAAGGAGCTTGTCATCTATGGTGGCGGGCCGACCACGCTCTATGAGGTGCCGGCGCGCGCGTTCGAGCAGAAATATCCCGGCATCAAGGTGACCATCCATGCCGGCTTCAGCAACGTTCTCGACGAGAAGATCAACGAACAGCTCAAGAGCAAGAAGCTGGACGTCGATCTCGCTATCCTGCAGACGGTGCAAGATTTCATTCGATGGAAGAAAGAAGACGTGCTCGCCCGCTTCAAGCCGGCTGGTTGGCGGGAGATCGACAAGTCGTTCAAGGACCGCGACGGCTACTACGTCGGGGTGTTCGTCACTTCGGTATCCTACGCCTACAACAAAGATCTGGTGAAGCCGGCCGATGTGCCGACGTCGGCCAAGGATTTTCTCAAGCCGGAATTCAAAGGCAAGATGATCACCTGCTATCCGCACGACGACGATATCACGCTCTATTTGTTCTATACGGCGTTGGAGCGCCACGGCTGGGACTGGGTGAACAAGTACATCGCCAACGGCGCGCAATTCGTGCAGGGCCACCTCGGCGTGTCGCGCAGCCTGGCGTCCGGCGAGAGCATGGTATCGCTCGACTCCAATCCGAACTTTTCGCTGCGTGAGCAGCGCGCCGGCAAGCCGGTCGAGATCGCTTTCTCGAAAATCGATCCGACGCCGGTCTGGGCGCAAACCGCCGCCACCTTCAGGGATTCGCCGCATCCGAATGCGGCGCGGCTGTTCCTGACCTGGTTCCTGGACAAAGAGCAGCAGAGCAAGCTCGACACCTGGTCGCCGCGCAAGGATGTGCCGCCGCCGGCCGGGCTGCCGCCGCTGTTCTCGCTCAAACTCGCCAATAAATACCCGGCCTTCATCAGCAATACCGAATTGGTGGCCTATCTTCGCAAGCGCTTCGAGGCCTTGACCGGGCCGGTAAAAAACAAAGGCGATGTAAAATAGCCGGGAGTTTCCGGTTACTCGGCGGCGAATGACCGCCATACCGCGCTGCACAATTTATCCGTCAGTTACGGGGGATTGTGCTAGCCTTTTTTAGGTTGAATCGATTCGTCGCAGCCGATCACAAGGTTGCGCGCAACGAGGTTACCGCTGCCGGGCAACGACCAATGGCAGCCAATTCGGGAGAAGGAGGAGCAGAGAAGAAACCTTCGTAACGCCGCCGGGCCACTTCGAGGAGGCCACCGATGTTGCGAACTTTGGTACGCTCACTGCTCGTGCTCGTTCTGTCCGTGTTCAGCTTTGCCGCGCTTGCCCACGACGTTTGGATCAGCCGTGGCGCTTACAAGAATCCCGCCGGTGAATGGTGCTGCGGCGCCGACGATTGCGGCGTGGTATCGCGCGATGCCGTGAAAGCCGGTATCGGCGGCTATTCGCTGCGCGGCCCGGTCACTTACGGCATGGGCGTAACCGGCAACGAGGCGGACGGGCCGACACGCCAGGAAAACGTCAACGAGGTCGTGCCCTATAGCCAGTCGCTGCCCTCGCCCGACGGCGCCTATTGGCGCTGCAAGCGGCCGGATGGTTCGCCGCGCTGCTTCTTCGCGCCGCCGCCGGGAAGCTGAAAGCGTTGTCTGGCTATCGCCCGGCTTACACCCGCGGCAGCGGTCGTCCGCCGGCGGCGCGCGCCGGCACTTTCACCCAGGCTTCGCCGTCGAGCACCGGCTCGCCATCGACCGAGCAAGTGCAGGCGAGCCGCGCGCGGGATTTCTTCGGCAGCAATTCCACCACCGCCACGCTGACCTCGACGGTGTCGCCGATTTTCACCGGCGCGCGGAAATTCAACGTCTGCGAGATATAGACCGCGCCAGGGCCCGGTAGCCGCGTGCCGAGCACGGCCGAGATCAGGCTCGCGGTATAGAGTCCGTGCGCGATGCGCGTGCCGAACGGCGTCTTGGCGGCAAAATGCTCGGACAAATGAATCGGATTGCGGTCGCCGGTGACCTCGGCGAAGCCGACCACATCGGATGACGCCACGGTTTTGCTCAACCGCTCGGTCATGCCGACCGAGAGATCCTCGAAATACAGCGTCCGCAAGGTCAGCATCGTCACGCGCCCGTGGATAGAAGCGGCCGGCACACCGCCCATAATAGGCCGACCAGCAGCACATTGATCAGCGCCACTATCGTCAATACGCCGATGGTCGCGTCGGCTCCACTGGCTTCTATGAGCAGCGCGCCGGCCGATGGCGCCAACGCCTGCACGATCAGGCTGGGGAACGCCAGCTTGCCCATCAAGCGCGGAAACCGAATTGGCCCGAACAGCGCCAGCGGCAACGTGCCGCGTCCGATCCAGGAAATGCCGTAGCCGGCGCCGTACAGAAGGATGATCAACAGCAGCGCACCGACCTTGGTGGAAAGCAACAGTAACCCGGCCGCCATCAGCATGCAGCACGCGATCATGGTCCAGATCGGGTGGTAGCGGGACCCGAACAACCGCTCCACCACGCGGGCGCCGACCTGCGCCGGACCGAACAAAGTGCCGAGGCTCACGGCCAGCGCGAAGTCGACACCCCTCGCCTGCAGAAAGATCAACAGATGCACGACCACGATCGAGCCGATGCCGGCGGCGAGCGAGAGCACTAGCGCCAGCAGCGAGAAGATCAAGGTTTCGTGGGGAATCCGCGCGGGCAATGCCGCTTGCATCTCGTCCGCCGGCGCCGTGCTCGCAGCAGAGGCCGTGGGCGTTTGGCGGATCACTGCCATGACCAGCGGCAAAGCCAGGAGCAAATGTAGCGCCGCATAGACGAAGCACGCGTTGCGCCAGCCGATGTGCTCGATCATGAAGGCGCTCAGTGGCCAGCAGACCGTGCTGGCAAAGCCGCCGAACAGCGTCAGGTTGGTGATGGGCCCGCGCGCCGCGCTGCCATACATGCGGCCGAGCGCGGCAAACACCGCGTCATAGAGCCCGGTGCCCATGCCGATGCCGAGCAGCACCCAGGCGAACAGATAAACCGGCAGCGCCGGCGCGAGACCAATGCCGGTCAAGCCCGCCGCATAGAAAATGGAACTGGCAAAAAGAACCGGCCGCCCACCATGGACGTCGATGATGCGGCCGACCTGCGGCGAGATCAGCCCGGCGACTAGTAGTCCGATCGAGGTGCCGCCGACTACCCAACCGAGCGACCAGCCGGTATCTTTGACGATCGGCTCGGCAAACACCGCCGGAATATAGAACGAGGTACCCCAGGCCAGGATTTGCGCAATGCCCAGCGCGGTGATGACGACGCGGCGGTCGAGCGGGCGCGCCTCTGCTTCCAACGACAAAAGCGTTTCCTTACGTCGCCGGCTCCATGCCCTTGGATTTGAGCACGGCGGCGGCGGCCGGCCCGGACAGCGCCTTGATTAGCGCCTCGGCGGCGTCCTTACTTTTCGCCGACGCACTCAAGCCCGCCGCATAAGTGGTGGTGTTCTGGATTTCCTTCGGCAACGGTCCGACGAGTGCCGCACCCTTCACCGGCACGATCTCGCTGATCTGATGGATGCCGAGTTCGGCTTCGCCGCTGACGATGAGATCGGCGACATGGCCGCCCTGCTTGAGCTTGGCCTTCGGCTTGATCTGGTCGGCGATGCCGAGCTTCACCAGCAACTTGTCGACATAGATGCCGCTCGAGCCGCCGCTCGCCGGATCGATATAGGCGACCGATTTGGCGGTGAGCAGCGCCTGCTTGAACTTGTCGACCGTGCCAATGTCCGGCTTGGGCGCGCCCTCTTTCACCACCACGCCGACGCCGACGCTGGCGAGATTGATGTGGCTGCCGGCAACGAGCTTGCCGCTCGCGATCATTTCGTCGACCACGGCCGGGGTAATCACCAGGAGGTCGAAGGCTTCGCCGCCTTCGATGCGTTTCTTCAGTTGGCCGGTGGTGCCGTTGTCTACGACGACCTTGTGACCGGTCTGTTTTTCGAAATCGGGCACCAGCGCCAGCACGACTTGCTTGTAGGCGCCGGCGGTCAGCACTTTGATCTCGGCTGCGTTCGCTGGTGGCATGGCGGCGAGTGTCAGCATTCCGGCGACGGCTGCGCTGAGCAGATGGCTTTTCATGATTTTTCTCCCCGGTCGACCCATCAATCTACACGAACCGGTCCCGATTTCGCGCTCCAGCTCATTCCGCCGGACAAGCGGCTAATTACCTTAGGTGAAAATGCCGCAAAATCGTCGTTTGCATTAATAATCAGTTGCTTAAGCTATGCGTTTTCCACATTGCTGCAGCGCAACATTATTGCTTTTAAAGCCCGCGAACATCCCTATTTTGCGGGTAATTCAAATCGCCGGCGCAACGCCGGATTCGAGAGAAACAGAAAGAGCCCCGTTATGTTTGCCAACATCGTCCGCATGATCCGGCAGTGGAAGCGGTACAACCAGAGCCTGACCGAACTGTCCCGCCTGGGCGACCGCGAGCTTGCCGACATCGGCATCAGCCGCTGCGATATCCCGCGGGTGGCTTGGAACGCTACGCACCGCTAAGCGATCCCTGATCTGCTTGAAAAGCGCCCGCGCCCGCCGCGGGCGTTTTCGTTTTTACAGGCTGTTGCCCCGTCCGGAGTGGACGCCTAGCTTCCGCCCATGACCCTGAAGCCCGTCCATGTCATCGGCGGCGGCCTCGCCGGTTCGGAGGCCGCCTGGCAGCTCGCGCAAGCCGGCGTGCCGGTCGTGCTGCATGAGATGCGGCCGCTGCGCGCCACCGCCGCACACAAGACCGACGGCTACGCCGAGCTGGTCTGCTCGAATTCGTTCCGCTCCGACGACAAGGATCACAACGCGGTCGGCCTGCTGCATGCCGAGATGCGCCGGCTCGGCTCGCTGGTGATGCGCGCGGCTGACAGCCACCAGGTGCCGGCTGGCGGCGCGCTGGCGGTCGATCGCGACGGCTTTTCCGCCGCCGTTTCGGCGGCGCTGGCCGCGCATCCGCTCATTACGCTCGAGCGCGGCGAAGTCGCGGTGCCGCCCGCCGAATGGGACAGCGTCATCATCGCCACCGGCCCGCTCACCTCGCCCGATCTCGCCGCCGCGATCCGCGCCCTCACCGGCGAAGACGCGCTCGCCTTTTTCGATGCCATCGCCCCGATCGTGCATCGCGACAGCATCGATCTCGAACAGGCCTGGTTCCAGTCGCGCTACGACAAAGCCGGTCCCGGCGGTTCCGGCGCCGACTACATCAATTGCCCGCTGTCACGCGAACAGTATGACGCTTTCGTCGACGCGCTGATCGCCGGCGACAAGACAGTGTTCCACGACTGGGAAGCTTCAACGCCCTATTTCGACGGCTGCCTGCCGATCGAGGTGATGGCCGAGCGCGGGCGCGAAACGCTGCGCCACGGGCCGATGAAACCGTTCGGCCTGACCAATCCGCGCGCGCCCGAGGCAAAGCCCTACGCGGTGGTGCAGCTGCGCCAGGACAACAAACTCGGCACGCTGTTCAACATGGTCGGCTTCCAGACCAAGCTGAAACACGGCGAGCAGGTGCGCATCTTCCGCGCCATTCCCGGCCTGCAGAACGCGGAATTCGCGCGGCTCGGCGGCCTGCATCGCAATACGTTCCTCAATTCGCCCAAGCTGCTCGACGACACGCTGCGGCTGAAGGCCAATCCGCGCTGGCGCTTTGCCGGCCAGATCACCGGCTGCGAGGGCTATGTGGAATCCGCCGCCATCGGCCTCATCGCGGCGCGCTTTGCCGCCGCCGAGCGGCGCGGCGAAGCGCCGAGCACGCCGCCGCCGACCACCGCGCATGGCGCGCTGCTCGCCCATATCACCGGCGGCCATATCGAGACCATCGACGCCGGGCCGTCCTCGTTCCAGCCGATGAACGTGAATTTCGGTCTGTTCCCGCCGATCGCCGCGCCCACCGCGCCTGAAGGCCGCAAGTTCGGCCGCGGCTCGGCCAAGAATCTGGCACGCAAGAGTGCGCTCAGCGAGCGCGCGCTCGCCGATCTCGATCGCTGGATTGCCGGCGAACTGCCGGCCGCCGCGGCGGAGTAGATCAGGGACGGAAAATACGGGTCGGATCATGCGCCGCGCGCCACAGCTGCCATTGCCGGCGCCAGGGCGACGCCGGCTCGATTTTGAATGGCTCATAACCGACGCGCTCCATCCGGCGCAGCGTCGGACCGATGAGCGCGACCGGCAGCAAGGCCGGCAGAGCCTCCGGCGGGGCGGAGTCCAGTTTTGTTTGCGCCGCTGCCAGATGGCGGCGCGTCAGAATGCGAAGTTCGGCGAGCGCAGCGCGCAATCCATCGTTCGCTTGCCTGGCAAGAATCTCGGTTCGGATCGACTCGATGGCGCGTCGAGCAGGTCGAGCGGCACAAATAGCTGCCGGCGCACCGCGTGTCGCGGCAGGCCATGCAGGATTCCGGCAATGGCATAGGCGATGCCGGCATCCAAGGTAAGCAGTTCGGGCGGCGCGCCGCCGCCGAGGATATCAGCCGCCATAGCGAACAGCGCCGATTGCGTCTTGATGCCGTAAATTTCCAGATCGGTCGCCGTCGCCATCGGCTCGTCGTAGAGATCGAAGGTGCGCGCATCGATCAAGGCCACGAGCCGGTCGCGTCGCCAGCCCGTAGCGCGCGAGCGTCTCGCGCAAGGCCGCCGCCACCGGATGTGCGGCCGCCTCGCCCTCGCGTTCGCCGGAGAGCGCCTCGCGCCACCATTGCAGGCGGATTTCGCCCGGCATCGGCTCGCGTGCCAGCTCGCGCACCCGCGCGATCTCCACATTGAAGGCATAGAGCGCATAGAGCGCGTCGCGATGCTCGGCCGGCGCGAACAGCGTGGCGAGATAACGGTCCCGGTCGGCCTCGCGCACCAGCGCGGCGCAGTGCTCGAAATGGGTCTGCATCGGTACAGTCTAGGTCATTCGACCGCGATCAGTCCCGCGCCGACGCGGCGCTTTTCGCCCAGCAGGATATTGTAGGTCTGCGCCGCCGGCCCGGTGCCCAGACAATCAACCGAAATTGACAAGGCGCGAAAGCGCGCCCGCAACGGCTCCGGCAGCGCGTAAGGGTCGCGCCCGGCGCCGATCAGAAACAGATCGAGCGCCGGAGCCCGCTCGAACACCGGCGCCAGCGCCGCTTCGGTGAGCTCGCTCACATTCTTGACCGGCCAGGCCCAGATGCCGTCCGGCAGGCACAGCAACGATCCGCGATGCGACATGGCGCCAAAGCGGAAGCCGCCATTGCCATAGGCATCGATCGTCACCGGGTACGGCAGATGCGGGGCATCGGGCTTCACGCCATCGGCCATGGCTTTAAGGCTTGTCGTCTTTTTTGCCGGGCGCCGTCATCGCGTCGCGCCCGGTGCCGACGCCGAGATAGATCAGGATCGGCGACGCAATGAACACCGAGGTATAGGTGCCGACCAGCACCACGCCGAACATCATGGTGGCGGTGAAGCTGTGGATCGCCTGGCCGCCGAACAACAGCAGCGACAGCAACGCCAGCGACACGGTCACGTGCGTGATCACCGAGCGCGACAGCGTCTGGTTGACCGAGGCATTGAGCAAATCCGGCATCGGCAGCTTCTTGTAGCGCCGCAGCATTTCGCGGATGCGGTCGTAGATCACCACGGTATCGTTGAGCGAATAGCCGAGGATGGTGAGCAGCGCCGCGATGCTGGTGAGGTCGAAGTCGATCTGCGTGATCGACATGAAGCCGATGGTCAGCACGATGTCGTGCACGTTGGCGATCATGGCGCCGAGCGCGAACTGCCACTCGAAGCGGAACCACAGATAAATCAGGATGCAGAAAATCGCTAAGCCCAGCCCGATGACGCCGTACGAGAGCAACTCGCCGGACACGCGCGGGCCGACCACCTCGACGCGGCGGTAATCGACCGCGCTGCCGAGCGCGCCGCGCACCTTGCTCACCGCCTCCTGCTGCGCGGCATCGCCGCCGGGCTGCTCGGCGATGCGGATGAGCACGTCATCGGGCGCACCGAATTGCTGCAGCTGCACCTCGCCTAAGCCGAGCGCGCCGAGCGTGGAGCGCATGTTGGCGAGATCGGCTACGCCTGCCTTGGTCTGCACTTCGATCAGCAGTGCCGCCCTTGAAGTCGATGCCGAAATTCAGCCCGTGGAAGAAATAGAGCGAGATCGCCAGGATCGACATCAGCGCGGAAATGGGAAAGCTGATGCGCCGGAAGCGCATGAAATCGAATTTGGTGTTGTCGGGTACGATGCGGAGCAGGCGCACTGGCAAATCCTAAATGGGCACGCGTTGCGGACGCCACCACCACACCCAGGTGGCGACGATCAGCCGCGTCACGGTGAAGGCGGTGAACACCGTGGTGATGATGCCGATGCCGAGCGTGACGGCAAAGCCGCGCACCGGGCCGGTGCCGATATAGAACAGCACCGCGGCGGCGATGAAGGTGGTGATGTTGGAATCGAGAATCGTGCGCAGCGCCTGGGTAAAGCCGGCATCGATGGCATTGATCGGCGTGCGGCCGCCGCGCACCTCCTCGCGGATGCGCTCGTAGATCAGCACGTTAGCTGTCGACCGCGATGCCGACCGTGAGCACGATGCCGGCGATGCCGGGCAGCGTCAGCGTGGCATTGAGCATCGACAGCACGCCGAAGATCATGGCGACGTTGATCGCCACCGCGATATTGGCGAACAGTCCGAACAGCCCATAGGTGGCGAGCATGAACACGATCACCATCAGCGCCCCGACATAGGACGAGATCTTGCCCTTGGCGATCGAATCCGCGCCGAGGCCGGGGCCGACCGTGCGCTCCTCGATGATGGTGAGCGGGGCCGGCAACGCGCCGGCGCGCAGCAGGATGGCGAGATCGTTGGCGCTCTGCACGGTGAAGCTGCCGGAAATCTGCCCCGAGCCGCCGAGGATCGGCTCGCGGATCACCGGCGCCGAGATCACCTCGTTGTCGAGCACGATGGCGAAGGGCTTACCGACGTTTTCCTGCGTCACCTGCGCGAATTTGCGCGCGCCGCTGGTATTGAAGCGGAACGACACGATCGGCTCGCTGGTGCGCTGGTCGAAGCCGGGCTGCGCGTCGGTGAGATCGCCGCCCGACACCAGAATGCGCTTCTCGACCAGATAGGGCGTCTTCGGCTGGCTAGCGCTGTACAGGAGATCGTCTTCCGGCGGCGTGCGGCCTTGCACCGCCTGTTCCGGCGATGCCCCGGTGTCGACCATGCGGAAATCGAGCTTGGCGGTCTTGCCGAGCAGTTGCTTGAGCCGGGTCGGATCCTGCAGGCCGGGCACCTGCACGAGAATGCGGTCGGTACCCTGGCGCTGGATCAGCGGCTCCACGGTGCCGAGTTCGTTGACGCGCCGCTCGATGATCTGGATCGATTGTTCGACCGATTGGCGCACGCGCTCGATGATCGCCGGGTCGCTCAGCGTGAGCCGGATCAGCCCGCCGGCCTCAGCGGTGACGTCGATGTTGCGCCCTCCGGTGCCGCCAAGAAGTCCGCCGAGCGGTTGCGACAGGGTTGCGAGTTTGACCTGCGCCTGTTCCGCGCTGGCGCCCTCGCGGATGCGGACCTCGACGCTGTTGCCGCGCACCACCAGCCCGGTATAGCCGATGCGCGCATCGCGCAGCACGCGGCGCATGTCATCGCGCAGCGTCTCCAGCATGTCCTTGCGCACCGTTTTGGTATCGACCTCGAGCAGGATGTGCGAGCCGCCCTGCAGGTCGAGGCCGAGCACGACGTGGCGCTGCGCCCATTTCGGCCAGCTCTGCACCATTTTCTCAGGAAAGAAATTAGGAACGGCGAACAGGCAAATGAACAATGCCGTGAGAACGATCGCCGCCGCCTTCCAGCGCGTGAAATAAAGCATGACGTCCCGACTTAATCCGGAAAACCAGGATTGAAAGACATAGGCGCAGCGATCAGCCGGCCGCCGCCTCGTCCTTCACCGGTTCACCCTTGGCGCGAACGTCGGTGATCATCTGCCGCAACTGGCGAATGCGCACGTCGTCCGCAATCTCGATTTCGATCTGATCGTCGTCGATCACCTTGGTGACCTTGCCGACGAGCCCGCCATTGGTGATGACGGTGTCGCCCCGCCGCACGTTCTTGACCATTTCCGCGTGCTGCTTCACCCGCTTCTGCTGCGGGCGCAGGATGAGGAAGTACATGATGACGAAGATCAGTGCGAACGGCAGCAGCGATATCATCATGTTGCCGCTGTCGCCGCCGGCACCGCCGAACAGCGACCCTTGCGCGAACGCGGTCGAAATGAACATCGAAGTTTTCCTTAGCGGTTTTCTGGGACACGCCAGGCCCACGTCCCCGGCCCGGCATCAATGGCGTAATTTCGCGCGGACTATAGCGGCCGCCGCCCCAATTGCAACGCCGCCAGACCCCTCAAAAACGGCCATTTTTGGCCTATTTCACGCAAGCCCGCTTGCGGGGGCAATACAGGACCGCTAAGAGCAGCGCACTTTCGTAAAGCAGTCCCCAATGGCCAAATCGAAGTCCAAATCGCAGCCCAAGTCCAACGCCAAGGCCAAAGCCGCGGGCGGCGCCGATGTGCTTGACCGTATCGCTAACGCGCTCGAGCGGCTAGCGCCGCAACACGCAGCCGCGCCCGATTTCGCCGACGCCGACGCCTTCATATGGCATCCCGACGGACGCCGGCTGGCGCCGGTCAAACGCGTCAACCGCGTCGAGATGTCGCTGCTCAAGGGCATCGACCGCGTGCGCGACGTGCTGGTGGAGAATACCGAGCGCTTCGCCAAAGGCCTGCCGGCCAACAATGCGCTGCTGTGGGGGGCGCGCGGCATGGGCAAATCGTCGCTGGTGAAGGCGGCGCATGCCGGCGTCAACGTAACGCTCGCGCGCCAGGCCAACAGTACTCCGCTCAAGCTGATCGAGATCCACCGCGAGGACATCGAAAGCCTGCCCGATCTGATGGGAATCATTCGCGGTGCGGCCTATCGCTTCATCGTGTTCTGCGACGATTTGTCGTTCGACGCCGAGGACACCACCTACAAATCGCTCAAGGCGCTCTTGGAAGGCGGCATCGAGGGCCGGCCGGACAATGTGATTTTTTACGCCACGTCGAACCGCCGTCATTTGATGGCTCGCGACATGATGGAGAACGAGCGCTCGACCGCGATCAATCCGGGCGAAGCGGTCGAGGAGAAAGTGTCGCTGTCCGACCGCTTTGGGCTCTGGCTCGGCTTCCACCGCTGCAGCCAGGACGAATACCTCGCGATGGTCGAGAGCTATGTCGCGCACTACAAAATTCCGGCGCGCGGCGAAGCGTTGCAGCGCGACGCACTGGAATGGTCGACCACGCGCGGCTCGCGATCCGGCCGCGTGGCTTGGCAGTTCGTGCAGGATCTTGCTGGCCGGCTCGGCGTGACGCTGACCGACTAAAATGCGGTACAGCCGAATCCGCTAATGCGGAGAATAAAAGACACTGCGTACGGTGCCCGGTTCAACGGCGCTGACGCTCCCGCTGAACTGATAGAGCCCGGTTGCGATGAGCGCGATGAGGGCGACGGCCATGCCAAACCGCCCCAACTGGTCCGCCATTTCTGCCCCCGGTTCTGGTGCTTATCGTCTCAGCACCACGTCTTGGTTCACGCCCCGCCGAGATATTTGGTCGGATCGACCGGGGTCGAGCCCTTACGGATCTCGAAATGCAGTTGCGGCGAGGTTACGTTGCCGGTCTGCCCGGCATGCGCGATCACCTGCCCGCGTTTGATGGTGTCGCCGCGCTTGACCAAGA
Organism: uncultured Alphaproteobacteria bacterium; assembly: GCA_963770985.1. Classification (GTDB taxonomy): domain Bacteria; phylum Pseudomonadota; class Alphaproteobacteria; order Rhizobiales; family Xanthobacteraceae; genus Pseudolabrys. Next base: position 196,897 of record CAVYRR010000002.1, read on the forward strand.
GCTCACTCGCATTGGCGTAGGCCGAGACGAAACCATTGGCGTGGCGGATTAGCACCAGGTTGCCGTACCCCTTCAACTCATTGCCCGCATAGGCGACGATGCCGTCATCGGCGGCCTTGATCGGCGTGCCTTCCGGTACCGCCAGGTTGATGCCGTCGTTCTGCCCGCCGTTCGCCTTGGCACCGAAGGCGGCGATGATGCGGCCCTTCACCGGCCAGCGGAACGACGGCATGCTGCCGGTGGCCTCCGCGGTCTTGGTGACATCTTCGGTGGGGTGGGTTTCGGGTGTCGCCATGCGCGCCGTCTGCATCGGGGCGCTGGCAACCTTTTCGGTCGGAACCGTGCGCGGCTGCGCCAGCTGCGGCGCCGGCGTCTGGCGCGCGGCGATCGGATGGCCGCCCGGGATTGTCAGGCGATCGCCGATGCTGATCTTGGCGTAGGGCTGGATGTTGTTCGCCTTCGCCAAGGCCTTCAGCGAAACGCCGTGCTTGTGCGCAATGCCCAGCAGGCTCTCGCCGGGCTCGACGATGTGAACATTTTCAGCGGTCCGCGGCGTTGTTGACGCCGACGTACCGGTCGCGCTGGCCGTAACGTAGCGCGGAATGACGACGCGCTGGCCTGGCCTGAGCGCCGCGCCTTCGCGGAAGCCGTTGGTCTCGATGATGGCGGACGCCGGCACGCCGTATTTGCGCGCAATGCTCTCAACCGTTTCGCCGGAGCTGACCGTCACCGGCGAGCCGCCGTCCCAGGTCCAATGCCCGGTCGACGCGGGCGCGCGACGCGCGGGTACTGATCCGGTCACGTCGGACGAGTGCGGCCGGTAAGCGCCCAAAGCCGGCGCGCTGGTGGCGGCGACGGTGGCAGGTCGACTCGGCGCCGGCAGTGGCTGCGAGTCAACGCGGCTGTAGGCCGGGCGCGACGAGGTCGAACCGGTCGTCTCTTGCGACGAACTGCGGCCGTTGGAAGCGTAGGGATTGGAATTGAAGCGGGCGGAGTCCGCACAACCGGCGACGGCAATACCTAGCAAGGCGGGGACTGCAACACGGAGCCAGAAACGCGAGCGAGACGGCACGTTGATGTGCGGCATGTGGTTACTCACTCATACGCAACAAAGGTAGATTTTGAATAAAGCAGCAGCGAGTAAATAAGGTTTTAAGAATTAGCCGATCGTTACACGCGGACAGCGAGTCCGGCATAATTGTCACAATGAGCGCGCACCAGTTTGGGACAGAGTCACGCGCAAAGAAGCAAACGTCACAGTTCCTGCGCCTTGCCCGGCAATAACGGCACGAAACGCACCGCAATCAGATCTTCCCGGGCGACGCCCGTTTGCGATTTGGTAAGCTTGATAATGTGTTGCGATCCGCCATGCGGCCCGAGCGGCAAGATCATCACCCCGTCATCGGCGAGCTGATCGAGCAAAGTTTGCGGCACCTGCTCCGCGGCGGCGGTGACGATGATACGGTCATACGGCGCCTTGGCGGGCACGCCGACAAAGCCGTCGCCGCTGACGACCTCGACATTGTCGTAACCGAGTGCGCGCAATCGCCCCCTCGCCTGCTCGGCGAGCGTGCGGTAACGCTCGATGCTCACCACCTCGCGCGCCAGCCGCGAAAGCACGGCGGCCTGATAGCCCGAGCCGGTGCCCACCTCGAGCACGCGATGATGCGGCCGTAGCGCCAATTGCTCGGTCATATAAGCGACCACATAGGGCTGACTGATGGTCTGGCCGCATTCGATCGGCAGCGCCTGGTCGGCATAGGCGCGCTCGGCGAAATCCGGCTCGACGAACTGCCCACGCGGCACCTCATCCATGGCGCGCAGCACCGCCTGGTCGGTGATCCCGCGCCGGCGCAGCGTCAGCAGGAATTCCATGCGGTCTTCGTCTTGCGCGTCGTACGGTCGTTTCGGCACGGCACCCCCTTCGCCGCAAATTTAGCACGTTTGCCGGCAATACATGTAAGCTTGACCGGTTATGTAGGGCGGGAGCGGATAATGGGCGAGTCCTCGAGAACGACGCCGCGCCTTCTCGTGGTCGAGGATGAATATCTCATCCGCATGCTGCTCGAAGACATGCTCGCCGACCTTGGCTACGACGTGGCGGCAGCGGTCGGCACCATCGCCGAGGCGAGCGAACTCGCGGCGAAGGGCGAATTCGCCGCCGCCATTCTCGACGTCAATCTCGACGGCCAGGAGGTCTATCCGGTCGCGCAGATTCTGGCCGAGCGCGGCCTGCCCTTCGTGTTCGTCACCGGCTATGGCGAGCGCAACCTGCCCGCGTCCTATCGCGATCGCCCGGCGCTGCAGAAACCGTTCCAGGCCGAGCAGCTCAAAGCCGCGCTCGACCAAATTCTCGCCGCCGCTTAGCTGAAGACATCCGCAAGTTTCGTCATGAACGGCGCGTCGGTCATGTCGAGCCGCAGCGGCGTGATCGCGATGCGCTTGTCGTTGAGCGCGGCGAGATCGCTGCCGGCGGCCGCGCCCGCGATGCCGCCGCGGCCGAAGGCGATCCAGTAATAGGGATTGCCGCGCCCGTCGTGGCGCGCGTCGATGCGCAGCAGTTCCTGGTCACGCTTGCCCTGGGTGACGATCGCGGTGCCGGCGACCTCGTCCGGCGGACAATCGGGAAAATTGACATTGACCAGCACGTCGCGCGGCATACCGGCCTTGAGCACGCGGCGGATCAGGTCGGGGGCGAATTTGATCGCGGTTTCCCAATGCGGCATGCGCTTGGTGCTGGCGGCATAGGCCTGCGACAGCGCGAACGACTTGATGCCGAGCACGGTGCCCTCCATGGCGCCGGCGACCGTGCCCGAATAAGTGACGTCCTCGGCGGCGTTGCGGCCGCGGTTGACGCCGGACAGCACCAGGTCCGGCATTTCTTTCATGAGATGGCGCGCGCCCATGATCACGCAATCGGTCGGCGTGCCTTTCACGGCGAAATGCCGCTCGGCCACTTCGCGCAGCCGCAACGGATCGTTGAGCGAGAGCGAATGCGACACGCCGGACTGGTCGCTTTCCGGCGCCACGATCCAGATCTCGTCCGACAGTTCGCGCGCGATTTGTTCGCAGGCCTCGAGCCCCGGCGCGTGGATGCCGTCGTCATTGGTGATGAGGATACGCATTACGCCCGCTCGATCTTGCTCATGCCACCCATATAGGGCTTGAGCGCGTCCGGCACCACGATCGCGCCTTTGTCGTCCTGATAGGTCTCCATCACCGCGATCAGCGCGCGGCCGACCGCGACGCCGGAGCCGTTGAGCGTGTGGACGTGACCTTTGACTTTGCCGTCCTTGCCTTTGTAACGCGCCTTCATCCGTTGCGCCTGGAACTCGCCGCAGTTGGAGCAGGAAGAAATCTCGCGATAGGCGTTCTCGCCCGGCAGCCAGACCTCGATGTCGTAGGTCTTCTGCGACGCGAAACCCATGTCGCCGGTGCAGAGCGTGACCACGCGGTAATGCAGGTCGAGTTTCTTCAAGCACCTCTTCGGCGCAGGCCAGCATGCGCTCGTGCTCGGCTTTGGATTGCTCGGGCGTGGTGATCGAGACCAGTTCGACCTTGGTGAACTGGTGCTGGCGGATCATGCCGCGCGTGTCCTTGCCGGCCGCGCCCGCTTCGGCGCGGAAGCACGGCGTGCAGGCGGTCAGCCGCATCGGCAATTTGTCTTCGTCGACGATGGACTCGCGCACCAGATTGGTGAGCGGCACTTCGGCGGTGGGGATGAGCCAGAGGCGCGATTTCCGTTGGTTCGACATCTCCCGATATTCATCCATACGGTTTAACGCGATCATTAGACTTCGCTGCCTACTCAGCCGTCATATCTCTATCAATGTCTCACATGTTCGACTTGAACTGCTTCGATTATCGGCATCGCACTTGCGATCTCATCGTGAGACTCGATTCGCCATACGAACTTGAAACTGATCGTCGTCAAACTTCGGCAATTGGGCTGTGCCAAACATATGTCGGTCGCGCACCAACAGCGGCGGATTGACTTCCGTGTAGCCGTGCTTCTCGCTCGTATGCACATCGAGAAACAATTGCCCGAGCGCGCGCTCCATGCGCGCCAGGCCTTTCTGCAACACGACAAAGCGCGCGCCGGATAATTTGGCCGCCAGTTCGAAATCCATCATGCCGAGCGCTTCGCCCAGTTCGAAATGCTGCTTGGGCTTGAACGCGTAGTCGCGCTTCTTGCCGACCACATGATGCTCGACATTGCCGGTGGCGTCCGCGCCGTCCGGCACGTCGTCGGCCGGCGTGTTGGGGATTTGCGCCAGCTCCTTGTCGAGCTCGTCGCCGAGCTTCTTCTGCTCGGCTTCCAGTGCCGGCAGTGTGACTTTAAGCTCGTTGACTTCGGCCATCAGCTTAAGCGCTGCGGCCTCGTCCTTTCTTCTTCTTAGCCTCGCCGATTTCCTTCGACGCCGAATTGCGGCGCGCTTGCGCCTGCTCGGCATTTGGTGATCGCCGCCCGCCGCCGCTCGTCGAGCAGCTAGCAGTTTGCCAGCCAAGGGTGTCAGCCCGCGCCGCTTGAGCCCGCGGTCGAAGTCCTCCGGATGCTCGCGAATCCATTTGATGTCGTACATGGGGGGTTCTTAGTCGGAATCGGCGGGATGTTAAAGTAGAGGCTCGTCATTTCCCCGCTCATGCCCGCGAAAGCGGGCATCCAGTCCTTGGCTGAGGCAGCTCTTAAGCGCTGGGTCCCCGCTTCCGCGGGGACGAGCGGAATATCGGCTACTCCGCCGGCTTGGCGGTGGCGTCATCCGGCGGCGCGGCGGCGGCCGCCGCCTTGGCGGCTTCCTCGGCCTTCGCCTTCTTCTCCACCACTTTCACCGACCAGATCGAGCCCTCGTACAGCAGCATCAGCGGCACCGCCAGCGACATCTGGCTGATCACGTCGGGCGGCGTGAGCACGGCGGCCAAAATAAAGGCGCCGACGATGAAATAGCGCCGCTTCTCCTTGAGCTGCTGCGATGTGATTACCCCGATACGGCCGAGCAGCGTCAGAATCACCGGCAGCTGGAATGCGACGCCGAAGGCGAGCACCAGCGTCATCATCAGCGAAAGATATTCGCCGACCTTGGGCAAGAGCGCGATGCTCGCTTCATTCGCGGTTCCCGGCTGCTGCATGCCGAGCGAAAACCGGATCAGCATCGGCAGCACCACGAAATAGACCACGGCCGCGCCGAGCGTGAAGAAGAATGGCGTCGCGATCAGATACGGCAGGAACGCCTTGCGCTCGTTGCGGTAGAGCCCGGGCGCCACGAACATGTAGATCTGCGCCGCCACCACCGGAAACGACAGGAAGGCGGCGCCGAACATCGCCAGCTTCAATTGCGTGACGAAATATTCCAACAGCGCGGTGTAGATGAATTTGGAATTTTCCGGCCCCGCCACCCAGACGAACGGCCAGACCAGGACATTATAGATGTCCTTGGCGAACACGAAGCAGAGCGCGAACATCACGCCGAAGGCGATCAGCGCCTTGATCAGGCGCGAGCGCAGCTCGATCAGGTGATCGAGCAGCGGCGCCTTACTGGCCTCGATCTCGGCCTCGTCCTGTTCGCTCATGCACCGCCCCCGGCTTTCTTCTCATCCATTTTGGCGGGCGTCGGCTCAACGGTCGCGAAATCAGCCTCGCTAACGGCGGCCGGCGGCTCGGGCAGCGGCACGTCGATCGCGGGAACCGGCGTCGGTTCCGGCAAGGCGGCCGGCGTGGGGTTGGCCGCGTCAACCGCTGGCGCGGCGGGCGGCGCGCTATCTGCCGCCGGTGTTTCCTCGAAGGCGCGCTCGACGTCTTTCTGCGCGTCGGCGAGCGGATCGATGGTCGACAGTTCGCTGACCGAGCTTGAAATTTCGTCGGCGTGCTTCTTGAGATCGGCGAACTCGGCTTCGCGCAGCGCTTCCTGGAACTGGCCCTGGAATTCGTTGGCCATGCGGCGGACCTTGCCCATCCACTGGCCGAGCGTGCGCAGGACGGTCGGCAGCTCCTTCGGCCCGATCGCGATCAGCGCGACGATGCCGATGACGACGAGCTCGCCCCAACCAAAATTGAACATGGATTAGTCAACTCCAGCGCATGATCCCGAAAAGCTTGTCCTCGACCCCGATCGGGGATGTGCAGCGGTTTTCGGACAAGATCATGCGCAAGCAAAATATCTTCGCCCGTCAGCTTACGATGCCGCCGCTGCCAAGCGTTATTAGGAGCGCGCGCGCTCGGTTTCGGTCTTCGGCGCACTGCCGGCGGCCTCGATGGTCTTGGCCGGTTCGGGCTTGGCTTCCGCCACCTTGTCGTCTTCCGACATGCCCTTCTTGAACGCCTTGATGCCTTGCGCGAAGTCGCCCATCAGGTTGGACAGCTTGCCGCGGCCGCCGAACAGAAGCATCACCACGACGATGACGATCATCCAGTGCCAGATACTTAAAGAACCCATTGGTCGAACCCTCCGCGGCAGTAGCTTCGATACGCGCCCCGCCCGTGCTTTGACTGTGAAACTAGGCTCCGCAAGCGGCAAAAACAAGGACTTCGGACCTCGGTCATGAGGCCGTCAGGTCGCAAAGGCGGCGATATTTACCTTAAGTTCCCGGACGTTAGGTCTCGCGCGAGGGCGGCGGCGCTAACCCTAAGTCGAGATCGCCGGGGTCGAGCGGGTCCTCGTCGTCGCGCAAGGTGCTGTCGTCGGACGGCATCGGCACCGCAAAGCCCGGCGGCAGATTGCCTTCCAGGAGGCCGGCGCCTTTGAGCTCGTCGAGGCCGGGCAGATCGCCTACCTCTTCCAGCCCGAAATGGGCGAGGAACTGTTCCGTCGTGCCGTAAGTGATCGGCCGCCCCGGCGCCTTGCGGCGTCCGCGCGGGCGGATCCAGCCGGTGCGCAACAGCACGTCGAGTGTGCCGGCCGCCGCCACCACGCCGCGGATCTCTTCGATCTCGGCGCGCGTGACCGGTTGGTGATAGGCGATGATGGCAAGCGTCTCGATCGCCGCGCGCGACAGCTTGCGCGTCTCCACGGTCTCTTTGGTGAGCAGCCAGGATAGATCGTCCGACGTGCGGAACATCCACTTGCGGCCGACGCGCACCAGATTGACGCCGCGCGTCGCGTATTCGGCTTTCAGCCGCGCCAGCGCATCCTTGATGTCGATGTCTTTGGGCAGTCGGCGCGCCAGCGTCGGTTCGTCGAGCGGCTGCCCGGCGGCAAACAGCAGCGCTTCGAGCAGCCGCAGTTCTTCCGGCCGCGCGGCCGCTTCCGCCATGGACTCCGCCGCCGGCTGCGAAGCCGGCGCGTCGTTGTTTTGGACAATAACGAGCTTCTTGGCCACGCTCGGCATCGAATCCTTCCCCTTATGTGTTTTCTTGCGCGTCATAGGTCAAAGCACTTCCGTTCACACCGACCCGCTTGCGCATGTAGATCGGCGCGAACGACTCTTTCTGATGAATTTCGGCGACCCCTTCGCGCACCAATTCAAGGGCCGAAGCAAATGAGGATGCCATCACGGTCGCCGCCAGCGCCGGCTCGACCACGTAGGAAATCAAGAACGAGTCGATGCGCGACCAGTCGGTCGACATGCCGATCAGTCGCTCGAGCGCGGCGCGCGCCTCGGCCAGCGACCACACGGTGCGCTTCTTGAAGCGCACGCGCGACAGCGCGCTGCGCGCACGTTGCGTGGCGTAAGCGCTGAGCAGATCGTACAGCGTCGCGGTCCATTCCGGCTGTTTGATCTCGTCGATCGGCTCCGGTTTGCCGCGCGGAAACACGTCGCGATTGAGCTGCGGCCGCCGCATCAGGCGCTGCGCGACGTCGCGCATGGCCTCCAGCCGGCGCAAGCGGTAGGCCAGCGCCAGCGCCATGTCTTCCGCGCTCGGCCCCTCGCCCGGGCCTGCATCCGGCAGCAGCAGGCGCGATTTGAGATAAGCGAGCCAGGCCGCCATCACCAGATAATCGGCGGCGAGTTCGAGCCGTAACTGGCGCGCCGCGTCGATAAACTGGAGATATTGATCGGCCAGCGCCAGGATCGAAATTTTCGCCAGATCCACTTTCTGCGTGCGCGCCAGCGCCAGCAAAAGATCGAGCGGGCCCTCGAAACCCTCCACGTCCACGATCATTGCCGGCTCGGTGGTGCCGCGATCGGCTTCCAGCGTGGTGTCGAAGTCGTCAGGCGTCATGAACCGGTCTTCCATTGCGTCGGCGGCCCTTCGGCGTCCACCATCTGCGTGAAAATCTTGCGCGCGGCGTCGACGTCGAACTCTTCCGGCGCCTTGCGCTGGGCGAGCGCGGCGTCCGCGCGCTTGGCGGCGTCGCCCGCGAGCTCCGGCGCTATCGCCTGCGACCGCACCCATTTCGGCGAGATCGCCGTTGCAGTGGAGCACGACGTCGCAGCCGGCGGCAAATGCGGCGCGGCTGCGCTCCGCGATGGTACCGGACAGCGCCTTCATCGAGACATCATCGCTCATCAGCAGGCCCCGAAATCCAATAAACCCGCGAATCACTTCGCGCACCATTGTGACCGAAGTGGTGGCCGGCGCGACGGGGTCGATGGCAGAAAATACGACATGCGCGGTCATGCCGAGCGGCAGATGGCTAAGCGGCCGGAATGCCGCAAAATCGGTGACTTCCAGGGTGGCGCGGTCGGTATCGACCACCGGCAACCGGTGGTGGCTGTCGGCCGTCGCCCGGCCATGGCCCGGCAGGTGCTTGAGCACCGGCAGGACCCCGCCGTCCAGTAGGCCTTCGGCGATCGCGACAGCGATGGCCGCGACCTTGCCGGGCTCGGTTCCATAGGCGCGGTCGCCGATCACCGGATCGCCGCCGGGCGCTGGAACATCGGCCAGAGGAAGGCAGTCGACGTCTATCCCAAGAACATTGAGGTCTGCCGCGATCAAGCGACCTCCGAGCCGAGCAGCGGCTATTCCCCGCGACCTCTCCCGGTCAAACAAGGCGCCGTAGCGTGCTCCTGGCGGGTAGGCCGGCCAATGCGGTGGCCCGAGCCGCTGCACCCGGCCGCCCTCCTGATCCACCAAAACGGGCGCGGCCCAGCCCACGATATCGCGAAATGAGTTAGTAAGTTCCGCCACTTGATCTGGACTGCTGATATTTCGCTTGAACAGGATCAGGCCCCAGGGATGGGCCGAGCGGAGAAACGCATGCTCATTGCCGGAGATCGTGAGCCCGCTCAATCCGGTAATGAATGCGCGCGCCGCCATCGGCGCGGATTAGCCCGCACCCACGGTAAGTTCAAGCAAAGACGCGCTAATTTCTTTGGACAATGCACGCTCCGCCGGCCGCCTTGAGGCCGCTGCACAGCGTGCTCGCCTCATTGGCAGTGGCGAAGGGGCCAACCATGGCCCGGTAATAGGTGCCCTTGGCGCCCAATTCCACTTTGTGGATCGACGCCTGCCGGCCACCGAGTTGGTTCGGATATTTGGCTTGCAGGCTGTGGAAAGACGCCTGCGCGTCGGCTTCGCTACGCTGCGACGACACCTGCACCGCATAGGTACCGGCGGCAGCGGTGGTCTTGGCTGTGGCGGGGGCGGCCACCGACGCGGTGCGCGCGGGAGCTCGCGCCGCGGTTGCGGCAGCGGGCGCGTCCGGGCTCAGCGAGAGCGGCGCATTGCGGGGCGCCGACGCCTGGGCCTGATGCACCGGCGCAGCGGCGCGCGCATCCACAGGGCGTGGCGGCGGCGATGGCGGTGGCGGGCTGGCCACGACAGGAGGATTGCTGGCAGCTTGCGGCGGCGGGGGTGCCTGTTTGACGGGCGCCGGAACCGGCGGCGCGGCTGCCGCCGTCACCGGTTGGCTATCGGCGCTCGGCTGATCGGGCCGGATCGCGATGGTGTGGACTTTCTTCGGCTCGCTGGAGATGACCCCACTGCCGAGTGCCGCCTGAGGGGCAGCCGCCGGGACGCTGGCTTGCGCCTGCGGCGCCGGCGTTGCAACCGGACTATTCTTTATTTCGACCGGATGCTCTTCGCGCGACACGATCTTTTCGCCCTGCGCGTGATCGGCGACCCGATCGGTGATCAGCTTGCCAGGCGTCTTGCTCGCCGACGCCGGCACGATCTTGCTTGGGGCGGTGTCGGCCTTGATGACGGGCGGCGGGGTAGACGAACGCGACGGGCCGAACAGCGCGCGATAACCGAAGGCGCCGGCGGTGCCGATCACGGCAAGCGCAAATACCGCAGCGATTACCATGACGCCCATGCGCCGTTTCGGCGCCGGGGCATCCTCGTAGAAGTCCGCTTCCTCGCCCGCGAGGTGCGGGTTGCTCTGAGGATACGAGCCCGGCTCGTGGCCGTCGGTTTCGGCTGCCGGATGGCCCTGCGTGTCAGGATCGTCGTGATAGAAACTCTCGGTGGCGGCGCCAGGCGCGGCAAAGGTCCGCGCTTCCGGCAGCGGCGGATGCGCGGCCGGCGCCGTCGTGGCGCCGAAATAGTCGTCGGCGCCGAATTTCACAGCGGCCGGCGGTGTGCCGCTCACGGGCAGCGGGGTCGCGGCACGCCGCGCATTGTCGCGACCGAATTCGCCGAACGGATCGGTCTGTCCGATCAGTCGGGCAAGTTCGGCAAGCGGATCGCTACCGGAAGTGGAGGTGGCGGCCGGCGCACGGCGCACCGGCGGTTCATTCAAACGATAGGGTCGTTGGGTTTGATCGTCCGCCATTCGGTCCCCGATGATTTGAGGGCGGCCCCGCCCGTTGTTGGCGAACCGGCGTCGAACGCGGTTCGCCCAATGAGATTTACCTCATTTCTTCCGGCGCTTCGACCCCGAGCAACGCCAGACCCGAGGCGAGAACGGTAACGATCCCCTGCACCAAAGCGAGCCGGGCTACCGTCATTTCTGGATCATTCTGGATAATGAAGCGTAAATGAGGCAAGTCTTTTCCCCGCGTCCAATGCGCGTGAAATTCGCTTGCTAATTCATAGAGATAGAATGCAACCCGGTGCGGCTCATGGGCCTGCGCCGCGGCCTCGATGAGGCGCGGATAGAGCGCGATGCGGCGTAGGATGGACAACTCGCCGGAATCGGTGAGCCGGTCGAGCTTTGCGTCCTTGAAAAAGCGCGCGCGCTCCTGCGACCCGGCCGGCAGATCGGGCATCTCAGCGCGCGCATTGCGGAACACGGACTCGCCGCGAGCATGGCCGTACTGGACGTAGAACACCGGGTTCTCCCGGCTATGTTCGATGACTTTGGCCAGATCAAAGTCGAGCACGGCGTCGTTCTTGCGGTAGAGCATGTCGAAGCGCACCGCGTCCTTGCCGACCTCGTCCACCACCTCGCGCAAAGTGACGAACTCGCCGGAACGCTTGGACATTTTCACCGGCTCGCCGGCGCGTAACAGACGCACGAGCTGCACCAGCTTCACGTCCAGTTCAGCTTTGCCGGCGCTCACCGCTTTCACCGCCGCCTGCATGCGCTTGATGTAGCCGCCGTGATCGGCGCCCCACACGTCGATCAAATTGCGGAAGCCGCGGTCGAATTTGGATTTGTGATAGGCGATGTCGCTAGCGAAATAAGTATAGCTGCCGTCCGATTTCAACAGCGGCCGGTCGACGTCGTCGCCGAAGTCGGTCGAGCGGAACAAGGTCTGCTCGCGATCCTCCCAATCTTCGAGATTGCCGCCCTTGGGCGGCGGCAGGCGGCCCTCGTAGACCTCGCCGCTCGCGCGCAATGACGCGATGGTGGCGGCGACCAGGTCGCTGCCGCTCTCGATCAGCGAGCGCTCGGAAAAAAACACGTCGTGGCGGACATTGAGCGCAGAGAGATCGTCGCGGATCATGTCCATCATCATCGCGATGGCTTTGGCGCGCACGATCGGGAGCCATTCCGCCTCCGGCTTGGCGCTAAGCGCCGCACCATGTTCGGCGACCAATGCGCCACCCACCGGCACGAGATAATCGCCCGGATAAAGCCCGTCCGGGATCGCGCCGATATCCTCGCCGAGCGCCTCGCGATAGCGCAGGAAGGCCGAGCGGGCGAGCACGTCGACCTGCGCGCCGGCGTCGTTGATGTAATATTCGCGCGTCACCGCATAGCCGGCGAAGGCCAAGAGGTTGGCGAGCGCGTCGCCGAACACCGCGCCGCGGCCGTGGCCGACATGCATCGGGCCGGTCGGATTGGCCGAGACATATTCGACATTGACCTTCTCGCCCTGCCCGATGTCGCTGCGGCCGTAGTCTTTGCCCGCCGCCAGCACAACCCGCAGTTCCTCGCCCCAGACATGCGGCTTGAGCGCCATGTTGATGAAGCCGGGCCCGGCGACGTCGACTTTGGCGACGAGATCGTCGGCGCGCAGCGCCTCGGCGATTTTCTCAGCCAATTCGCGCGGCTTTTTGCCGGCATCCTTGGCCATCACCATGGCGGCGTTGGTGGCGAGATCGCCGTGGGTCGGATCGCGCGGCGGCTCGACCACGACGCGCGAGGTGTCCGCATCCGGCCCAAGCACGCCCGCGCAGGCCGCGCGCACGCGGGCAAGCATAATGGCGAAGAGGTGTGGGGGCGCGGTGACCGAGGGCATAGTGATGGTGCCGGTAATGTAATTCTGCGGGTGAGTCAAAGCGCGGCGCATATTCGGCGCCCTAAACGCCGCAGCCCTAACGGATCGACACCCCACTATCGACCGACAAGACCTGTCCGGTGGTGATTACCGACTTGTCCGAGGCGAGATAGACCGCCATGTCGGCGATGTGGCTGGGCAGGCCGAGGCCGAGCAGGTGCGTGGCGGCGAGCTTCTCGATGTCCTTGGCGCTTTCCATCAACTTCTTGACCCGTTCCGTGAGCACGACGCCGGGCGCGATCGCGTTCACGCGAATTTTGTGCGGCGCGTATTCCACCGCCATCGATCGCGTCATCGCGGCGATCGCGCCCTTGGCGGCGGTGTAGCAATCGCGTCCCGGCAACGCCCGTAGCGCGACGATCGACGACATGTTGATGATCGAGCCGCCGCCCGACTTGATGAGGTGCGGGATGCCAAGCTTCGAGCACAGAAACGTGCCGTACACGTCGAGCGTGATGGCGCGCCAGAATTCCTCCTCGGACACCTCGGTGACCGGACCGTCCTGCGGCGTCGAACCGCCGGCATTGTTGTGCAGGACGTGCAGGCCGCCAAACCGCGCTACGGTTTCCGTCAAGGCGGCTTCGACGTTTGTGCGTTCGCGTACGTCGCAATGAATGAAATGAGCGTCGCCGCCGGAATTCTGAGCCCGTGCGCGGGCCGATTGCGCGGCTGCCGCGCCGCTCTCCTTGTTTATTTCGGCGATAACGACCTTGGCGCCCTCCTCGGCAAAGCGTTCGGCGGTGGCACGGCCGATACCGGCGCCTCCGCCCGTTATGAACGCTACTTTCCCGGCCAATCGCGTCATGCGCGGTCAGGATAGCACGCGCGCGCGGGTACGCCAGCCTTAGCGCAATTCCGGTGTCGCCTTGAAATACTTGGCGTGCTCGATCAGCGCATAGCGGTCGGTCATGCCGGCGATGTAGTCGGCGATGTGGCGGGTGCGAGCGCCCTCGTCGGTGAGCGCGGCCGCGTGCGCCCATTCCGCCGGCAGGTCGGCGGGCGTTTCGACAAAATGCGCGAACAGGTCGCGCACCACGGCTTGCGCATCGTCCATCACGCGCATCACGCGGTCGTGCCGGTACATGCGCGGGCTCAAGAAGCCCTTGATGTCGGCGTCGGCTTTTTTCATCGGCGGCGAAAATTCGACCAGCGGCCCCTTGGCTTTGCGCACCTCGCCGGCCGAGGGCTTGTGCGCCGCCACCCGCCGGTCGGTCTCGGCGATGACGTCCTCGATCATGCGGGTGATCAGGCGGCGCACGGTCTCGTGCACGCGCCGCGCCGGCTCAAGCGCGGGAAATGCCGAGTCGATCCCGCGCAGGATGTCACCGATGAGCGGCACCGCGGCGATATCGTCGAGCGTAAACAGATCGGCGCGCAGGCCGTCGTCGATGTCATGGGCGTCATAGGCGATGTCATCCGACAATGCGGCGACTTGCGCTTCCGCGCTCGGCTGCGACCACAGCTCCAGGTCCTGGATTTTGTTGTAGGCGAGGATCGCCGCCGGCACGCCGTGCTCGGCATAACGGCCGACCGGTGCGCCGGCCCGGTCGGTGAGCGGACCATTGTGCTTGACCAGGCCTTCCAGCGCCTCCCAGGTGAGATTGAGCCCGTCGAAGGCGGCGTAGCGGCGCTCCAGCTCGGTGACGATGCGCAGCGCCTGCGCGTTGTGATCGAAGCCGCCGAAGCGGCCGAGCGCTTCGTCGAGCGCGCGCTCGCCGGCATGGCCGAACGGCGGATGGCCGAGATCGTGCGCCAGCGCCAGCGCCTCGGCCAGGTCCTCATCACAGCCGAGCGCGCGCGCCAGCGACCGGGCGATCTGCGCAACCTCCAGCGTATGGGTGAGCCGGGTGCGGTAGTGGTCGCCCTCGTGATAGACGAAGACTTGCGTCTTGTGCGCCAGCCGGCGAAACGCGCTGGAATGGATGATCCGGTCGCAATCACGCCGGAACGCGTTGCGGGTTGGGCTGGCCGACTCGGCATAGCGTCGGCCCCGGCTTTTGGCCGGATCGGCGGCGTAGGCGGCCCGTGCGCGCCCGTTTTCGATCGCCATGCGTGCCCTTCGGGATCATGCGCCCGCATTGACCTTGCGGTTCAGCGCACTTAACTATCCGTAAGGCCGTCTGCCAATAGGATAGCCGTTATATGAGCGAAAGCGTCACAGTCAGCGAGCGCGCGGCGCGGCGGATCGGCGAGATCCTCAAAAGCGAGCCGGATGGTTCCATGCTGCGCGTGAGCGTGGAAGGCGGCGGCTGCTCCGGCTTCCAGTACAAATTCGGCGTCGAGCGCGCCAAGGCCGACGACGACATCGTCATCGCGCGCGCCGGCGCCGTGGTGCTGATCGATCCGGTCTCGGTCAATTATATGGCCGGCTCCGAGATCGATTTCGTCGACGACCTGATCGGCGCCTCGTTCAAGGTGAAAAACCCGAAGGCCACCGCCTCCTGCGGCTGCGGGACCAGCTTCGCGCTGTAGGTTTTCCGGCAACAAGCAACAGCCTGCGATGCGTCCCCGCGAAAGCGGGGACCCATACGCCGTGCCCTATCGATAATCTGCGGATATAGGTCCCGGGTCTCGCGCTCCGCGCTCACGCGGGACGACGAAAAAAACTACTCCGCCGCCACCGCGGGCGGCGCTTCCGCCACTTCCTCGAGCTGCGGCTCGAGCCGGCGCTTGATCATGCGGTCGAAGCGATCGAGGTAAAGATAGATCACCGGCGTGATGTAAAGCGTGAGCAGTTGCGACAGCACCAGGCCGCCGACCACGGCGACGCCGAGCGGCTGACGCAGTTCGGCGCCGGCGCCGGTGCCGAGCGCGATCGGCAGCGAGCCGAAGATGGCGGCGAAGGTCGTCATCATGATCGGGCGGAAGCGCAAGACCGCAGCTTCGCGGATCGCGGCCTCCGCCGACAGACCGACACGGCGGCGTTCGATCGCGAAGTCGATCATCATGATGGCGTTCTTCTTGACGATGCCGACAAGCATCACGATGCCGATCATGGCGATCACCGACAGATCCATCCTGAACAGCATCAGGGTCAAAATCGCGCCGATGCCGGCGGACGGCAAGCCGGAAATGATGGTGATCGGATGGATGAAACTTTCGTACAAAATTCCGAGCACGACATAGGCGGCGAAAATCGCGGCCAAAATCAAAATGCCCTGCCCGCGCAATGAATCCTGGAACACCTGCGCGGTGCCCTGGAAGCCGGTGGTGATGGTGGCCGGCAGGCGATCTTCGCGTTCGAGCTGGGTGATCGCATCGACCGCCTGGCCGAGCGACACGCCGGGCTTGAGATTGAACGAAATGGTCACCGCCGGCTGCTGACCCTGGTGATTGACCAGCAAGGGCCCGACCGTTTGCACAAAATGGGTGACCGCCGACAGCGGCACCGTGGTGCCGTTGGTGGTCTTGATGTAGATGCGGCTGAGATCGTTCGGGCTCTGCTGGAACTCCGGCTTGGTCTCCAGGATGACCTGATAGTCGTTCGCCGGCGTGTAGATGGTGGCGACCTGGCGCGAACCGAAGGCGTTGTAAAGCTCCTGACGCACCTGATCGATGCTCACGCCATAAACGGCTGCTTTCTCGCGGTCGACCTCGACGGTGACCTGCGGGTTCTTGACGTAGAGATCGGTGGTGACGTCGAGCAGTTCCGGCAGTTTGGCGATCTTGTCGCGCAACTCGGGCGCGATGCGATAAAGCGCCTCGGTGTCATTGGACTGCAGCGTGTACTGGTACTGGCTCTTGGCCAGCTTGCCGCCGAGATTGATGTTCTGGATCGGCTGGAAAAAGATCTGCATGCCGGGAACGACGTTCGCCTTGGTGCGCAGGCGCGCGAGGATCACTGAGAGCGCCTCGCGCTCATTGCGCGGCTTGAGCGCCACCAGCATGCGGCCGCTATTGCCGACCGTGTTCGGTCCGCCGGCGCCGACGGTGGAATTGACGTAAGCCACGGCCGGATCGGAGCGCACAAGGTCGGCGACCTTGCGCTGGTGGGTGGCCATGGCTGGGAAGGCGATGTCGGTATTGCCCTCGGTGATGCCGATCACGTAACCGGTGTCTTCCTGCGGGAAGAAGCCCTTGGGCACCACGATGTAGAGCCAGACGGTGCCGACGATGGTCGCCAGCGTCAGGTAAAGCATGATCGATTTGGCCTTGAGTACGCGGTCGAGCGTCAATTCGTAGGTCCGCAGCATCAGCGCGAACAAGCGCTCGAACGCGCCCAGCACGAAATTCTGCTTCTCGCCTTCGTGATGGCTGTTGAGCACGCGCGCGCACAACATCGGCGTGAGGGTCAGCGAAACGAAGCCGGAGACGATGATCGCCACCGAGATCGACACCGCGAATTCGCGGAACACGCGGCCGACCATGCCGCCCATCAGCAGCACCGGGATGAACACCGCAATCAGCGAAAATGTTATCGATACGATGGTGAAGCCGATCTCGCGCGAGCCCTTCAGCGCCGCCTCGAACGGGCGCATGCCGCCCTCGACGTGGCGCACGATGTTCTCCAGCATGACGATGGCGTCGTCGACCACGAAGCCGACCGACAGCGTGAGCGCCAAGAGCGTCATGTTGTTGATGGAGAAGCCGAAAGCGTACATCGCCGCGCAGGTGCCGATCAGCGACACCGGCACCGCCAGGGCTGGAATGATGGTCGCCGACACTTTGCGCAAGAACAGGAAGATCACCATGATCACCAGCGAAATCGCGATCGCCAGCGTTACCTGCACGTCATGCACCGCGGCGCGGATCGAGATCGAGCGGTCGAACAACGGCGCCATGTTGATGGCGGGCGGGATTTGTGCGCGCATGGCCGGCAGTTTGTTGCGGACCAGGTCCACCACTTCGACGGTGTTGGCGTCGGGCTGGCGCTGGATCGCCAGCACAATGGCGCGCGCGTCATTGAACCAAGTGGCAATCTTGTCGTTCTCCACGCTGTCGATGACGCGAGCCACTTCGTTGAGCTTGACCGGCGCGCCGTTGCGGTAGGCGACCACCACGTCGCGGTAGTCAGCGGCGTGGTTCATGGCGCCGGTGGCGAGCAGCGTCACCGCCTGTTGCTCGCCCTGCAAGGTGCCGACCGGCGCGCTGGAATTGGCCTTGGCAACCACGCTGCGGATATCGTCAAGCGAAATGTTACGCGCGGCCGCCGCGACCGGATCGACCTGGACACGCACCGCGAATTTCTGCGCGCCGAACACCAGCACCTGGGCGACGCCGGGTAATTGCGAAATCTGCGGCGCCAGCACGGTTTCGGCATAGTCGTCCACCGCCGACAGCGGCATGGTATCGGACCGCATACTGACGTAGAGCACCGGGAAGTCGCCCGGGTTGACCTTGCGGAAGAACGGCGGCGTGGTCATTTCCACCGGCAGCCGGCGTTGCGCCACCGCCAGCGCGGTCTGCACGTCGAGCGAGGCGCCATCGATGTTGCGGCCGAGATCGAACTGGATGGTGATCTGCGAAATCCCGAGCGACGACGCTGAACTCATCGACGAGATGCCGGCGATGGTCGACAGCTGCCGCTCGATCGGCGAGGCAACCGAGGCGGCCATGGTTTCGGGGCTGGCGCCCGGCAATGTCGCGGTGATCTGGATAGTGGGGAAGTCGACCGCCGGCAGCGCCGCCACCGGCAGCAGCCGGTAGGCGAAGGCGCCGAATACGATCAACGACGCCGTCATCAGCGTCGTCAACACCGGCCGGCGAATGCAGGTTTCCGAGATATTCATGGATCAGCTGCCGGCGGTTTTTGCATTGCGCGGATTGACGCGCGTGCCATCCGACAGCAGCAATTGCCCCTCAGTCACCACCGTCTCGCCGCCCGTGAGCCCGCTGCCGATCACCGACAGGTTGCCGACCGTACGCTCGACCTTCACCGGCTGTACCTTGGCGACATTGTCGTTGATCACGAACACGAAGTTTCCGGTCTGGCTGACCTGGACGGCATTCGACGGGACCACCACCGCCTGCTCGGTCCGCAAGGTTAGTTCGGTGGTGACCAAGGTTCCGGGCCAGAGCACTTCCTGCTCATTCGGCATGGTGGCGCGGATCGTCGCCATGCCGGTGGCCGGGTCGACGGTATTCTCGATCATCGTCACCTGGCCGTTGGCGTGCTTTTGCTCGCCGGGGATGACCGCCTCGATGGTGGCGGTTTCCGCCGCCAGCGCCTGACGGATTTCAGGCAGGACCTTCTGCGGCACCGTAAAACTGACATAGACCGGCGCCATCTGGTTGATGGTCGCCATCGGCGCAGTATCGGCCTGCCGCACGAAATTGCCGACCTTCACGTTGGCCATGCTGATGCGGCCGGAAATCGGCGCGCGGATCGTGCAGAAATCGAGCTGCACTTTCAGGTTCTCGAGCTGTGCGCGGTTCGATTCTGCGGTCGCGCGCGACACATTGACCTGGGTCTGTGCGTTGTTAAGGGTGACGATGGGGGTCGCGTTGCGCGCGACGAGATCGGTGTAACGCTCGACATCGCGCTGCGCCTGTTCGAGCATCGCCTGCGCACCGTCAATCACCGCCTGGACACGCTTCATGTCGGCCTCGATCTGACGGCCGTCGAGCGTGAACAGAATGTCGCCCTTCTTCACCGCGGCGCCATCGCGGAAATGAACCGCCGTGATCGCGGTATCGACCCGCGCTTTGATGGCAACGCTGGCGATCGGAGTGACGCTGCCGAGCGATTCGAGGCGCACCGGCACCGCTTTGCGCTCGGCGGTGGCGACCTCGACCGGAACCACGCGGGCATTCGCTTGCAAGCGTGCTGCGGCGCCATCGCCGGTCCACATGCCACGGATAAGCAAGACAATGCCAATTAGGGCGAGCGCCGCCACCCCAAATAGCCACTTTCGCTTCGTCATCTGCGATTGTCGGCCTGGGCTCTAGATGGCCCTGCCCAGGCGCTCCCTAATTCCGCGGAATCTTGCCTCTTGTACCAATCTGGGGCCGCGTTAGCGGCTTACCTAGCATATAAACGCATCTCAGTGCATATCCCTGCGGCTTCTCAGGTAAACACGCCAGGACGCGCCTTATTCTTATCCTTCGGACCTTAACGTCATGAGAATAGCCACTTGGAACGTCAATTCGATCCGCCAGCGGCTGGACAATATGCTGGCCTGGCTGAAGGAAAGTACGCCAGACATCGTCTGCCTGCAGGAAATCAAATGCGTCGACGAGGCCTTCCCGCGGGAGCCGTTCGAAAGCCTTGGCTACAACGTCGCGGTGCACGGCCAGAAGGCCTTCAATGGCGTAGCTTTGCTGTCCAAACTGCCGTTCGATGAGGTGGCGCCCGGGCTGATCGGCGGCGACGGTGACGTACAGGCGCGTTTCTTGGAGGCGTTGGTCTCCACCCGGACTGGCGCGCTGCGGGTGGTGAGCCTCTATCTGCCCAATGGAAACCCGCCCGACACGGATAAATATACTTATAAACTCAAATGGATGGACCGGCTTATTGCTTTTTCACTTGAACGATTAAAGCTGGAAGAACCGTTTGTTTTGGCGGGCGATTACAACGTCATCCCGACTGCCGCCGACGCCCGCAACCCCGCCGCCTGGGAGAAGGACGCGTTGTTCCTGCCACAGACCCGGGAGAAGTTCCGGGCATTGACTAATCTGGGCCTCACCGACGCCATCCGCGCCGTCAGCGATGCCCGCGACCTCTACACCTTCTGGGACTATCAGGCCGGCGCCTGGGCCAAAGACGACGGCATCCGCATCGATCACCTGCTGCTATCGCCGCAGGCCGCCGATCGGCTCGTCGATGCCGGCATCGACCGCCATGTGCGCTCATGGGACAAGCCATCCGACCACGTACCGGTGTGGATCGATGTCGATATCGAGGGGCGGTAACGCAAACTCCGCTCATTCCCGCGCAAGCGAAAATCCGAACGGGATCATTACTCCCGCCGCGTTTCCATCCAGCGCTTGAGATAGACCAGCGCCAGCGCGCGCTCGTCTTCGGTCGCCTGCTGGAAGGCGCTGTCGTAGAGCCGGTTGATCCAGGCCTGATCGCTGGCGGCGCCGTCCTTGGCGTTGTCCTTGGCGAGCGTCAGCCACATCAGTCCGCGCGCGGCCTGGCGCGGCACGTGATCGCCGGCAAATAGCATGGCGCCCAGCATGGCCTGCGACTGGCACTGGCCCTTCTGCGCCGAGAGGCCGAACCAGCGCGCGGCCTGGCGTGGGTCGTGCGGCGCGCCGACGCCGTCGAGATAGAGCCGCGCGAGATAATATTGCGCTTCCGGATCGCGGAAATACGAGGCGGCATAGGCGAACATCTCGCGTGCGCGGTCGGGATCGCGCTTGATCGCGGTCTTCGGGATGCCGTCGAGATAATAGTGGCCGAGCGCGACAAAGGCATTGGCGACGAAGCGCGATTGCGGCGTGTCCGGATTGTCCTCGGCATGCGTGTCGGCGATGCCGCGGAAATATTGGAACGCCTTGAGGTCGTCCTGTGTCACGCCGTCGCCTTCGGCATACATGCGCGCGAGTTTCCACTGTGCCAGCGCATGGCCCTTTTCGGCAGCGTATTCGAGCGAGTGGACAGCCTTGGCCTTCTCGCCGGCTTTCAGCCAATGCGCGCCGGATTTGAAAGCTTCCATCGCCGACAACGGCGGCGCCGCCGCCATCGCGTCGGTCGACTTGGTTCCGTCGAACGCAATAGCGGGCGCCGCCATCAGGCCGGCGCCGATCACCACCACGCGCAACAGGAACTCAGATATCCGCATAACACGCCTTCTCGCCCGCCCCGCCCGGATGGGTGACCGCGCCGTCGACTGCGGGGCCCACCTGCTGGGTGTATTTCCACAAATAGCCAGAGCCGTAGTCGTTCTCGCGTGGCTTCCACGCCGCTTTGCGCTTGGCCAATTCGTCGTCCGACAGCTTGACGTTGATGGTGCCTTTTTCGGCATCGAGCGCGATGATGTCGCCGTCGCGGATGAGGCCGATCGGCCCGCCCACCGCCGCCTCCGGACCGACATGGCCGACGCAGAAGCCGCGGGTGGCGCCGGAAAAACGGCCGTCTGTGATCAGCGCGACTTTCGCGCCCATGCCCTGGCCGTAGAGCGCGGCCGTGGTGGAGAGCATTTCGCGCATGCCGGGGCCGCCCTTCGGCCCTTCGTAACGGATCACCAGAACGTCGCCTTCTTTGTAGGTCTTGCGCTTGACCGCCTCGAAACAAGCTTCCTCGGTGTCGAAGCAGCGCGCCGGGCCGGTAAACTGCAGCGCCGTTGTCATGCCGGCGACTTTCACGATGGCGCCGTCGGGCGCGAGGTTGCCTTTCAGGCCCACCACGCCGCCGGTCGCCAGCAATGGCTTATCGGCCGGACGCACTACGTCCTGGTCCGGGTTCCATTTCACGTTCTTCATGTTCTCGGCGATGGTGCGGCCGGTGACGGTCAGGCAATCGCCGTGCATGTAGCCGTGATCGAGCAGCGTTTTCATAAGTAGGGGCACGCCGCCAGCCTCGAACATATCCTTGGCAACATAACGGCCGCCCGGTTTCAAATCTGCGATATACGGTGTCTTTTTGAAGATTTCGGCGACGTCGAACAGATCGAACTCGATGCCGCATTCGTGAGCGATCGCCGGCAGATGCAGCGCGGCATTGGTGGAACCGCCGGTGGCGGCGACCACGGCGGCGGCATTCTCCAGCGCCTTGCGGGTAACGATGTCGCGCGGGCGGATGTTCTTGACGATCAGGTCCATGATCATCTCACCCGCCAGCATGCAGAGCTTGTCGCGGATTTCGTAGGGCGCCGGCGCGCCGGACGAATAGGGCAGCGCCAAGCCGATCGCCTCGGAGACGGTTGCCATGGTGTTGGCGGTGAACTGCGCGCCGCAGGCACCGGCCGACGGACAGGCGTTTTCCTCAAGCGTTTGCAGATCCTCGTCCGACATCTGCCCGACCGAGTGCCGGCCGACCGCTTCGTAAACGTCCTGCACGGTGACGTCCTTGCCCTTGAACTTTCCGGGCAGGATCGAGCCGCCATAGATGTAGATCGAGGGCACGTTGAGCCGGCACATCGCCATCATCATGCCGGGTTGCGACTTGTCGCAGCCGGCAACCCCGATCAGCGCGTCATAGGCGTGGCCGCGCATGGTGAGCTCGACCGAATCCGCGATCACTTCGCGCGAGGGCAGCGAGGCCTTCATGCCGGAATGGCCCATCGCGATGCCGTCGGTGACGGTGATGGTGCAGAATTCGCGCGGCGTGGCACCGACCGCGGCGACTCCCCTCTTGACCGCCTGCGCCTGGCGCATCAGCGCGATGTTGCAGGGCGCGGCCTCGTTCCAGCAGGTGGCGACGCCGACGAAGGGCGCGTGGATCTGCTCGGCCGAAAGCCCCATCGCGTAATAGAACGCGCGATGCGGGGCGCGGTCCGGCCCTTCGGTGGCGTGCCGGCTCGGCAGCTTGGCTTTCAGGTTACTCTTGTTATCGAACTTGGCGTCCATAACCTTGCCGTACCCCCCAGCCCCAATTGCTGCCGGATCGATCCGGCTTATTCCGAGGCCCCCCGGCCCGGGACTAAAACCTTAAAGCCCTGCAACGGTTTGTGCCGCCACTTGGCGACCTTCGATGTCGGGGAAGGGTATGGCCAAATCGCGGCACCGCGGGGATGATAGGTGCCGATCGGTTAAATGTTCTAAACGTGTTGCAGCTTAGCCACATCCCCGCACTGCAAAATGCCCCTGCCCCCCAAGCTGAATCAAAGCTTTTTCGACCGGCCGGTGCTCAGCGTCGCGCCCGAACTGATCGGGGCCACGCTCGTGGTTAACGGGGTGGGCGGGCGGATTGTCGAGGTCGAGGCCTATCACCACACCGACCCGGCCGCGCACAGCTACCGGGGCCCAACCGAGCGCAACGCCGTGATGTTCGGGCCGGCCGGCGTGGCTTACGTCTACCGCTCCTACGGCATCCACTGGTGTCTCAACTTCGTGTGCGAGGCCGAAGGCAGCGCCAGCGCGGTGCTGATCCGGGCGCTGGAGCCGCTGGCTGGAATTGCTGCAATGCGGCGACGGCGCGGGGTGGCCGATGAGCGGGCGCTCTGTTCGGGGCCGGGCAAATTGTGTCAGGCGCTTGGCGTGACGATCAAGCACAACGGTCTGGCGCTCGACCGGGCGCCGTTCGAATTGCGCGCGCGCAAAGAAACGCCCGAAA
The DNA here is from genome assembly GCA_963770985.1 of uncultured Alphaproteobacteria bacterium. GTDB lineage: Bacteria > Pseudomonadota > Alphaproteobacteria > Rhizobiales > Xanthobacteraceae > Pseudolabrys. The sequence goes on from CAVYRR010000002.1 coordinate 220,601, forward strand.
TCGTAGTCGGCGTCCGCATTGGTATCACAAAGGCGATTGAGCATCCCTGGCGGTTTGGGCTTAAGGACTCGCGGTTCTTGAGCAAGCCTTTCAAAACTTGATCCGAAATCCTGCATCGAAGCCGAATTCGCGTTTGGCCTTCTCGCTCGAAATCGCGCCATCGTCTTCCGCGACGTTGTAGATGCCACGCCTGCCTTGCGTCAGCGCGAGCAGCGCCGCCTGCGCCGCCGCATCGACATGCAAGCCCGGCTTGCCGCGTTTTTCGCGCTCAAACCAGGTGCCGGGGCCGTAGAGCAAGCCGTAACGCAGCACGATTCCTTCCGGCATTTCCAGTGTCGCATCTTCCAGCGCCATCACGCCTTCCACCGTCCGCTTGCGAACGCCGGTCGCGGCAAGATCAAGCGGATCGGTTTCGATGCGCACGCCATCGCCCGGCGCATAGACGAAGGCGATGCTCTGCGCGATTAGACGCCGCACGCCGGCGGCCTTCGCCGCGGCAACCAGATTGCGCGTGCCGTCGATGCGCAGGCGCGCGTTGCGCTCAAGGCCTGCATCGTAGCCCGGAGTGCCCGGACCATGCGGCAGATCGGTGAGCTGATGCATGACGGTCTGCGGCGCAGCGGCGAGTATGGCGCGCGCAAGCGCCGCGGCATCGAACACATCGACCACCACCGGCTCGGCGCCGAGAGCGCGCAGCGCTTCGACCTTGTCGGCAGCCCGTGTGGTGCCGATGACGGTGTGCCCAGCCGCACGCAGCAGTGGCGTCAATCGACGCCCAATCGCTCCGCCCGCTCCGGCCAGAAATATTTTCATGCAGACTTGCCCGCGCGCGGCAGCAAACTAAACGGCGCCCTTCAAGCGCTCCAGCGCCTCGGCGATTTTCTGTTTGCGCCCGACCGCCTCCTCGCGCTTTTCTTTTTCTTCTTCGACCACCTCTTCCGCCGCGCGCTCCATGAACTTCGGGTTGTTGAGCTTGGCGTCGACGCGGGCGATGTCGGCCTCGGCCTTCTGCATTTCCTTGGCAAGCCGCGCGCGCTCGGCGGCGAGATCGATGACGCCCTTGAGCGGCAGCGCCGCCACCTCGCCGCGCACGACGAGCTGCACCGAGCCCTGCGGCGCGCTCGCGGCGGATGAAATCTCCGACACGCGCGCCAGCCGCTTGATGAAGTCCGCCCAGCGTTCGGCGCGCGACTTTTGTTTCTGCCGACGCGCCGGCCAGCACCAGCGGGATCGCCGCGGTGATGTTCATCTCGGCGCGCATCGAGCGGATGGCGGTGACCAGATCGATCACCCAGCCGATCTCGGCTTCGGCGGCAACGTCGACGAGACCTTCGAGCTTCGGCCAATCGCTGAGCGCGAGCAGATTGGAACGCTTCGGCCCCTGCTCCGCCGTCACGGCCCATAATTCTTCCGTGATGAACGGCATGAACGGATGCAGAAGCTTGAGAATTTCGTCGAGCGCCCAGGCCGCCATCGCGCGCGTCTCGTCCTTGGCGGCGCCATCGGGACCGGTCAGCAGCGGCTTCGACAGTTCGACATACCAGTCGCAATAGACGTTCCAGACGAAGCGATAGGCCGCACCGGCGGCCTCGCTGAAGCCGTAGGCCTCGATCGCCTGCGTGATCTCGGTGGCGGCCTTTGCCGTCTCGTGCGCGATCCAGCGGTTGAGCGTTTCCTTCGCGGATTTCGGATCGAAGCCTTCGACGCGCGCCGCGCCGTTGAATTCGACAAAGCGCGCGGCGTTCCACAGCTTGGTCGCGAAATTGCGGTTGTTCTCGACGTCCTGCGGCCCGAGCCTGATGTCGTGGCCGGGCGCGACGTTGCGCGCCAGCGTGAAGCGCAGCGCGTCGGCGCCGAAGTCGTCAATGACGCCGAGCGGATCGACGACATTGCCCTTCGACTTCGACATCTTGGCGCCGGAGGCGTCGCGCACCAGACGGTGGATGTAGATGTCGTGGAACGGACATCTCCGGCTTTCCCGCCTCGTCCTTCATGAAGTGCAGGCCCATCATCATCATGCGGGCGACCCAGAAGAAGATGATGTCGAAGCCGGTCACCAGCGTCGTGGTCGGATAATAGCGCGCGAGCTCTTTGGTCTCGTCCGGCCAGCCCAGCGTCGAGAATGGCCACAGCGCCGAGGAGAACCAGGTGTCGAGCACGTCTTCGTCGCGCCAGATCGACATCACGCCTTCAGCTTCTCGTTCTGGCATTTGCAATGTCGGCGCCGCAATTGTTCCGGTATCTTCATTGCGTCCAGTCGCAGGATGGCGGCAGAACGTTATAGCGGCAATTGTATTTCTCTTCGGCTTGTTATGATGGCAGCCGCTTCCGTCTCAGTCGACGAAAGTATCTTCGTACCAGGCCCGTACCAAGCGGGAATCTGATGTCCCCACCAGAGCTGGCGCGAAATGCACCAGGGCTGGATGTTTTCCATCCAGTTGAAATAGGTCGTCTCCCAATTCTTCGGGATGAACTTGGTCTTGCCGTCGCGCACCGCGGCGATCGCAGGCTTGGCCAGCTTCTTCGCGTTGACGTACCACTGGTCGGTGAGGAACGGCTCGATGACGACGTTCGAACGGTCACCGTGCGGCACGACATGTGCGTGCGGCTCGATCTTCTCGACCATGCCGCTTTCCTCCAGCCGAGCGACAATTTGTTTGCGCGCAGCAAAGCGATCAACGCCATCCAGAGTTTCGACAGTGGTAGCAATCTCATTCAAGTTCTTTTTTCGTAGCAGCGACACCGCAAGCTCGCGCATAACCTTGCGGTCGCCACTGCGTAAATTGGAAACGCGATGGCCGTATTCATTGTCCACAAAACCATGACGAAAATCGGCGTTGTCGGCGAGCATCAGCTTCGCTTCGACCGTGAATACGTCGATCTGCGGCAGCCTGTGCCGCTTGCCGACCTCGAAATCGTTGAAGTCGTGCGCCGGCGTGATCTTCACCGCGCCCGAGCCCTTCTCGGGATCGGAATATTCGTCGGCGATGATCGGAATCTTGCGGCCGACCAGCGGCAGGATCACGTTCTTGCCGACCAGCGCCTTGTAGCGCTCGTCGTCCGGATGCACCGCCACCGCGGTGTCGCCCAGCATCGTTTCCGGCCGCGTGGTGGCGACGACGATAAATGTCGACGGGTCTTCCGGGTTGAAGGTCTTGCCCTCGATCGGATAGCGCAGGTGCCAGAGGTGGCCCTTGGTCTCCACCTGCACCACTTCCAGATCGGAGATCGCGGTCAGCAGCTTGGGGTCCCAGTTGACCAGCCGCTTGTCCTTGTAGATCAGCCCTTCGCGATAAAGCTCGACGAAAACTTTCAGCACCGCGCTGCGACAGCCCCTCGTCCATGGTGAAGCGCTCGCGCGACCAGTCGCAGGAGGCGCCCAGCCGCTTGAGCTGATTGACGATGGTGCCGCCGCTACTCCGCCTTCCACTCCCACACGCGCTTCAAGAACGCCTCGCGGCCCATCTCGCGGCGGCCGGGCTGCTGGCGTTCCATCAACTGCCGCTCGACCACCATCTGCGTGGCGATGCCGGCGTGGTCGGTGCCCGGCTGCCACAGCACGTCCTTGCCGCGCATGCGCTCGAACCGGCAGAGCATGTCCTGCAGCGTGTTGTTGAGCGCATGGCCCATATGCAGCGAGCCGGTGACGTTGGGCGGCGGAATGACGATAGAGTACGGCTTGGCCTGGGCGCGCTCGGGCCGGCCGGCCTTGAAGGCGCCCGCCTGCTTCCCAGGTGCGGTAAATGCGGCCCTCGACCTCCGAGGGCTGATAGGTCTTATCAATCATTGTCGTTTTGTTCTGTTTATGTGGTGGGTTAGAAAGCCCGCCCCTCATCGAGAGTCAACTTTTGCCGGCAAATCCAGACAAGCCAAGCCCAGCCCCGCCGAGCGGCAGCGCGACCCGCGCGATCACGCTGCTGGCGCTCGCCTCCTTCGCCGCTCAGGCCATGGTGCGCTCGACCAATTCGCTGCTGCCGCAGATCGCCGCCGACTTGCAGGTGACGGTGGGCGCGACCTCGGTCATCGTCACCTTCTACCTGCTGGCGCACGGCTCGGTGCAACTGGTGATCGGTCCGATCGGCGACCGCTTCGGCAAATACCTTTGCGTCGCGCTCGCCGCCGCCGCCGCGTCAGTCATGGTGGCGCTGTGCGGACTGGCGCCCTCGCTGCCGCTGCTGGTCGCCGCGCGGTTGGGCAGCGGGCTCGCCACCGGTTGGATCATTCCGTTCGCGCTCGCCTTCGTCGGCGACGTCATCCCCTTTGAGCGCCGCCAGCAGGTGATCGGCCGCTTCCTGTCCGGGCAGATCCTCGGTCAACTGTTCGGCCAGGCCGCCGGCGGCGTGCTCGGCGATTATTTCGGCTGGCGCAACGTGTTCTTCATCCTCGCCGCCATCCTGGCGACCGCCACGCTCGGGCTGTTCTACGAGCTGTGGCGCAACCCGATCACGCATGCAAGCCACGCCTCGGCGCAGCCCGGCCGCGGTTTCGTTGCCGACTATTCCACCGTGCTGCGCTCGCCCTGGGCGCGCGCGGTGATCGCCATCGCCTTCGTCGAAAGCGCCGTCATGTTCGGCGCCTTCACCTATGTCGGCGCCGATCTGCATTTGCGCTTCGGCGTGAACTTCGCGCTGGTCGGCCTATTTGTCGGCACCTTCGCGATCGGCGGCTTGATCTACAGCCTGTCGGTGCGCGTGCTGGTCAATCGCTTCGGTCCGATCGGCATTGCCACCGGCGGCGGCGCGTTGCTGGCGCTCGCTTATGTCACGCTGGCGTTCGAACCGTATTATTGGATCGCGCCCGCAGCCATCACGACAATCGGCCTCGGCTTCTACATGCTGCACAACACGCTGCAGACCAACGCCACCCAGATGGCGCCGGAAGCGCGCGGCACCGCGGTCGCGATTTTCTCCTCCGCGCTTTATCTCGGACAGACCGCGGGCGTCGCCGCCGGCGGCGTGGTATTCGACCGTTTCACCGCGGTGCCGCTGTTTCTGGTCGCGGCAGCCGTGCTGCTGGCGCTCGCGCTGTGGTTCGCACGCCAGCTCAAGTGCCGGCGGACGTAAAGTTTCTTTGTCATTCCGGGACGACGCGAAGCGTCGGACCCGGAATCCAGAGCCAAACACGCAGCTCCTGTTGTGTATTTCTGGATTCCGGGTTCGCGCCTTCGGCGCGCCCCGGAATGACCGATGAAATTACGACCGGCCGCGCGAGACGCGCTCGATCTCCGCCCGCACGATACGATCGACCACGCCGGGCAGGTTGTCGTCGAGCCAGGACTTGAGCAGCGGGCGCAACATTTCCTTCACCAGGTCCTCGAGCGTGCGCGCGTTCTGGCCGATCACGGTATGCGCCAGCGTATTGAACGCGCTGTCCACCGCCGCCACGGTCGACGCCGAGATCAGCGCGCGGTCGGGCGCCGGCGGCGGAGCGGCGGCTGGCGGGGGTGGCGCAGGCGGCGGCACTGGCCGGCGCGGCTCCTCGATAATCCGCACCGCCGGCTCGGCCGGCGGGTCGGGCGCCCGGTCGGTGAATATGACGTCGGAGGCAGCATCGATGGTGCGGAAAGTCGGCGCCGGGCCGGCGTCCGCAGCGCGTGCCGGCGTCGCCATTGCCTCGGTCAGATCGAGCACGTCGGCCCCCGGCGTGACGGCCGGTGGATCGACGTTGGCCAGCATGGCATCGATGTCGTCTTGGCTATTGGCGGTCGGCGCCGGCCGGCTCGGCGCGGCGGCCGGCTCAGGCGGCTTGGCCGTCTTGCTGGCGTCGTCATCGGCAATAATGCGCCTGATCGAGGCCAGAATTTCCTCCATCGAGGGCTCTTGGACCTTTGCCGTTTGGCTCATACCTGCATTCCCGACCGCAGCTTTCGCACTCCTGTCCGTCAATACGCCCGCGCGGCGTCGGCATGAGCGAATCGCCGGTTGAGTCTCATTTATACGCTAGCGGCATGCAGGTGTAGCAGGCAGAAATTCGGCTGATCGCAATGACCTGTGGACACCGGCGCCTACGACGCGCCCGGTCCCGACCGGGATCGAGACTTAGCGTCCGTCCGGCGTGCGCACGCCGGCCCAGCTATCGCGCACCTGCTGGTAGTGCACGGTGGCGTTATAGACCGGAACCTTCAGCCCGAGCACCTCTGGAGACAGCCGGCCCACCGCCGCCAGCAAAGTATAAGACGCCACCACCCGGTCGTGCTGGGCGGTAACCAGCGCTACCCGCGCATTCACCAGAACCTGCTGGGCATTGAGTACGTCGAGGGTGGTGCGCTGGCCGACGCGGGCTTCTTCGCGTACGCCGTTGAGCGCGATCTCGGCGGCTGTCACCTGCGCCCGCGTCGCCTCGATATTGGCTTTGGTCGCGTCGAGCTGGCCCCACGCTTGCACCACGTTCTGGCGCACCGTGTCGCGCGCGACATCAAGGTCGAGGCGCTTCTGCCCGAGCGTCTCCTTGGCCTGGCGGATCGCGGAATATTCGGCGCCGCCCTGATAGATCGGGACGGTCAACGTACCCAACACCAAGGCGTTATAGCTGTTCATGGTATTGAGGCTAGACGGGCTCAGCCAATTCTGCGTGAAACTACCCTGGACCGATACCGTCGGATAAAGCGCGCCCTCGGCCACTTTCACCTGCTGCAGCGCCACATCCATATTGTATTCCGCCGTCGTCACGCCCGGATTGTTGGCGGTGCCGGCCGCGATCGCACCCGCCAGTTCATTCGGCGAGAAGCGGTCGACCGGTGTGGCCGGTGTGAGCTTGCCCGGTTCGGTGCCGATCACTTGCCGATAGGTCGCCATCGAGGCGGTATAATTAGCTTGGGCAAGGAGCACCTGCGAGCGACCGGAAGCAACGCTGGACTCCGCCTGCGCCACGTCGGTGCGCGTCACTTCGCCGACATTGAAGCGGTCGCGGGTCTGCCGCAGTTGCTCTTGCAGCACTTCGACGTTGCGCTTTTGCAAATCGAGGATGGCGCTGTCGCGCAGGAGATTCATGTAGGCGGTCGCGGCATTGAGCAGCACGGTCTGCTCGGTGGTGCGCAAGGTCGCGCGCGAGGCCATCACCGCGCTCTCGGCTTGGCGCGTTCTGTTGGCGGTCTGGAAACCGTTGTAGAGCGTCTGCGTGATGGTGCCGCCGATCGAGGCCGGCGAATTGTAGCCGGCGATCGTGGAGTAGATCAGCGAGGCGCCCGCTGCCGCTTTTGTCGTTGTCGACGACGTTTGCTCGCCGCCAGTTCCAACGATTGAGATTCTCGGCCGGTAGCCGGCCAGCGCTTGCGGCACGCCTTCGTCGATGGCGCGCGTAGCGGCGCGCTGCGAATTGAGTGACGGGTTATTCTGATAGGCGTGCACCAGCGCGGATTCGAGCGGCTCGCCCTGCGCCGGCGCGGCCAACGGCAATGTCGCGCATGCGATGGCGCCAGCCGCAACCCCGCCAAGCCAAATACTGCGTCGAGAAAGAGACATAATCAAAGCTACCGCACGCCCGGCGCTATGCACGAGTCGCGCTCCCCCAAGTCCAACTAAGCACATTATGCGGACCCGCGCGGGGTTGAAACCCCCCGGTGGCCGCCACCCACCGAAAAGGCGGCAACCTGGGTCATTTTCGCCACAGAGGGGTCGGGAGGCAGGTTCAGAAGGCAAAAACGGGCGTTTTGGCGAAGCCCGGGAGCAGCCCTGCGGAGGCGTCGAAGACCGGCCGACCGCCCACATCCCCACCGCTGCGGCGGTAAAGCATGGCTTTGGAGCCGGGCCCCGAGCCCAGCACGCAGACCAGCCGACCGCCGTCCTTGAGCTGCTGGCAGAGCGCGTGCGGAACGACGTCGGTGGCCCCATCGAGCACCACCACGTCATAAGGCGCGCCTTGCGGCCAGCCTTCGGCAAGCGCTCCGTTAACCACGGTAACATTTGGATGCGACGACAACGCCTCTTTCGCCGCCTTGCCGAGGCCAACGTCCTGCTCGAGCGCGACCACCTGGCTTGCGATCCGGGCGAGCACGGCGGCGGTATAGCCGGTGGCGCAGCCGACATCGAGGACGCGGTCGGTAGCCTCCAGTTCGGCCGCCTGGATCAGCTTGGCGAGCACCATCGGCCTCAGCAGGCGGCGGGGGCCCCCTACCGGCACGTCGAGATCGAGATAAGCGAGCGCGGCCGACGCCTGCGGCATGAAGCGTTCGCGCGGAACCTCCAGCATGGCGGAAATCACGCGCAAATCGGTAACGTCGGTGGTGCGGACCTGGCCGTCCACCATGTGGCGGCGCGCGGCTGCAAAGTCGGTCATCGTTATCCTCGGCGAAAGCGGGGGAATGCGCGGCTTTTGTGCGGCAAGCCTCGGCAAAAGGCAAGCGAGCCAGCGGCGTTGTCGTTAGCCGCAAGCTCCTATATAGCCTTGCGTTCTGGGGAAGTGCGCGGCCTGCGCATGCGTGGGCTGCGTCTTCCGACGGCCACGTGGCGGAGTGGTTACGCAGCGGACTGCAAATCCGTGCACGCCGGTTCGATTCCGGCCGTGGCCTCCACCCGCCTTCGCCAAGGCTTCGGCGGGCAAGCCCTTCGCGTAGCGGGTGCCCGCCATAGCTTTAGCGACGGCGGGCATTCTTCGCGCGGACCCTTCAAGCTTTGCAAAGCAGTTCGGCTTTGTTATAGGCGCGTGGCTTGTAGTTCCCGACTATTCCCTGGTAGCTCAGCGGTAGAGCGTTCGACTGTTAATCGAAATGTCGCTGGTTCGATCCCAGCCCAGGGAGCCATTCTTTTCCGTTCGACATTCCAAAACTCCCGCCTATTGCGAGAGGCCATGATGCCCTCGACCAGTCCGCTCCTCACCGATCTCTACGAACTCAACATGATCCAGGCCTATCTGGATCGGGCCGAGGATAAGGAGGCCGTGTTCGAGTTCTTCGTGCGCCGGCTGCCGGCGCGGCGCGGATTTCTGCTCGCCGCCGGGCTCGAGGACGCGCTCGATTATCTGGAGACGCTGCGGTTTTCCGCCGCCGAGATCGGTTGGCTCAAGAGCACCGGACGCTTCCGCGACAATTTGCTCGACTACCTTTCGACCTTTCGCTTCACCGGCGACGTGCATGCGATCCCCGAAGGCAGCGTCTGTTTTCCGAACGAGCCGCTGATCCGCATCACCGCGCCTCTGCCGCAAGCGCAGCTCGTCGAATCGCGCCTCATCAACATTCTGCATTTTCAGACGCTGATCGCCTCGAAAGCCGCGCGCATGGTGCTGGCGGCACCGGGCAAAATACTTTCCGATTTCGGGCTGCGCACCGCGCACGGCGCCGAGGCCGGACTCTATTCGGCGCGCGCGAGCTACCTCGCCGGTTTTGCCGGCGCCGCCAATGTGCTCGCCGGCGAACGCTACGGCGTGCCGATTGTCGGCACCATGGCGCATTCCTTCGTGCAGGTGCACGACGACGAGATGACCGCGTTCGAGAATTTCGCGCGCGCGCGGCCGCAGGGTGTGATTCTGCTGATCGACACCTACGACACCGAGCAAGGCGCGCGCAAAGTGGTCGAACTGGCGCCGCGCCTGCAAGCGGACGGCATCGCCATCCGCGGCGTGCGCATCGACAGCGGCGATTTAACTGAGATGTCGAAGAAGGTGCGGCGTATACTCGACGACGGCGGCCTCCGCGATGTCATCATCTTGGTGAGCGGCGGCATCAATGAGGATGTGCTGCAAGGCATGATGAAGGAGAAAGCGCCGATCGACGGCTTCGGCATCGGCGTCAATCTCGCCGCTTCGGTCGACGTGCCCGCGCTCGACTGCGCCTACAAGCTGCAGGAATATGCCGGCAAGCCGAAACGCAAATTATCGGAAGGCAAGGTGACCTGGCCGGGCCGCAAACAGGTGTGGCGCGCTTACGATGCCGATGGCCGCATGCGCGGCGATATCCTGTCGCTCGAAAGCGACAAGCAGCCGGGTGAGGCGCTCGTCGTCCCGGTCATGCGCGCGGGCAAACGTATCGCGCCGGCGCCGACGCTCGTGCAAATCCGCGAACACGCCGCGCGCGATCTTAAGCGCCTCGCCGGCCCGCTGGCGCGTTTGGAAAGCGGCTTCGAATATCCGGTGAACGTCGCGGAAGCGCTCAGCGCGCTCGCCAAGCAGATCGACGCCAAAGCACGGCGATAAATTTCCGCTCGTTCCCGCGCAAGCGGAACCCAGCACATAACTTCAGAGCAACGCGTTGATACACTGGGTCCCCGCTTTCGCGGGGACGACCGGGATTACACCGCCGTCCCTGCCCGGTTCCACCCGCGCGCACCCTCGCCGTAGACCTCGTGGCCGCTATCGGTGACGACCACGGTGTCCTCCAGTTTGATGAAGCCGCGGCTGGGGTGCAGCAGCGTGGTCTCCACCGAGATCACCTCGCCGGCTTCGAGCGGAATGTCGGCGTCGGCCGCCGGATAACGTACCGGACCGCGATCGGTGAGCCGCGGCGCCTCGTGGCTGACCAGGCCCATGCCGTGGGCCAGGAATTCCATGTGATTGTGGTGCCTCGACTTCGCCCGCAGCGGCTCGGCGGCACCATAGATTTCCCGCCCCATTGCGCCGGCGCGCACCGGCTTCATGGCCGCGCGCTGGATGCTTTCGATCTCGGCCAATAAATCCTGCAATTCGGCGTCGGGCTCACCCTGGATCGCCATCCGGCAGATATCGCCGATATAGCCGTGGTAGTTGCCGCCACTATCGATCGACATGATGTCGCCCTTCTGCCACTTCTGCTCGGAGGGCGCGCGATTGAGGCTGGTGCCGCAAGTGATCAGGCAATATTCGAAGGTGAGCCCGCGATTGGTCTCTTCGCGGCGCAGCGCCTCGACCACCTCGGCCTTGGTCGCGCCCGGCCCGTGACTGGCGATCACCGCCTGCATCGACGCCAGCACGGCTTCAGAGGCGATCTTTAATTTCGCCAGCTCATCGGCGGATTTTTTGACGCGCTGGCGCTCCAGCACATAGAGCGCGTCCACCCACTCGGCATCCGGAAACGCACCGCGCAGAACGATCGAGGCGTCGTAGGGTAGGAATCCGAATTCGGTGGCGATGCGTTTGGTCTTCAGGCCGGCCTTGCGGATGTAGTCGCACGCCGTCTGCATGGCGTCGGCTGAGCCATTCGAGCTGGTCTGCGTCTCCGGCGTCCACATCGGCCTGACTTCGCGCTGGAACTTTTCCAGCCGGTGGCCAAAATAGGCGGCCTTTTCCGGCTTAGCCCTAGGATAGACGAGCACCGGCAGATAGCGGGTGACGCCGGTCGCATCCATGTAGTCGAAGAAATTGGCGCGGTGGCCGCCGAGCAGATACTGCACATTGTGCTTGGAGGTCGCGATCACCACGTCGATGCCTGCTTCGTCCATCAGTCGGTCGAGACGGGCGTGGTCAAACGGAATCGCGAGGCCGCCTTGCGGCTGAGCGCTGACATTCATGGCTGGCTCCCTGATCGCTGGCTTCTTCGGCCGGTCAACCGCAAGACTAGGACCAGAGTTCTTTGCTCGCAAGCCGCGCGCCGGCTACCAGCGCCTCCAGCTTCGCCCACATGATCGACGGGTGCACGCGGCGATGGAAAGGCCCCTGCGCGAAGCCGCAGTCGGTGCCGGCGATGACGTTTTCCCGGCCGACAATCTTGGCCAGTCGCACAATGCGCTCGGCCACCAGCTCGGGATGTTCCACCACATTGGTGGCATGGCTGATGACGCCGGGGATCAGCACCTGCCCGGCCCCGAGCTTTGCGTTCTTCCACACTTGCCATTCGTGCTCGTGGCGCGGGTTGGCACCCTCGATCACATAGGCGCCAACTTTCACCTTCAGGATCAGGTCGACAATATCCTTCAGCGGCACGTCGCTGACGTGCGGTCCCGGCCAGCTGCCCCAGCACACGTGATAGCGGATACGATCGGCCGGAAGCCCTGCGATGGCGTGGTTGATAATATCGACTTGATTCGCGAGCCAGCGGCGATAATCCTCGAAGGTAGCGGGCGGCACCATGCGGTCATAGGTGACGGCGTTACGAGCATCGTCGAGCTGAACCAGAAAGCCGGCGTCGACGATCATCTTGTATTCGGTGCGCATCGCGTCGGCGATCGCGGCCTGCAATTCCTCTTCGCTCTTGTAGAACTCGTTTTTGCGGTCGGGGATTACGCTCGCCGGCGCCGCCACCGGCAGGAACGCCTCTTCCACCGTTACGTTCTTCAGCGCGGCCTTGAAGTTGTCGATATCGCGCTGCAGCTCTGCTTGCCCGGTGTATTTGATCGGTCCGACGCAAATCGCTTCGGTCGTGGTAGCGACGCCTTCGCGCGCGTCGAGCTCGGCATAAAATTCCGCGAAACGCTCGCGGTCGGCGCCGCGTTTGAACGGGTTGGCGGCATCGTGCTTGATCGGCCGCCGTTCGAAGCCGGAAAGGCGCTCCAGCGCATATTGCGACCAGCTGATCGATTTGCCGAACTCGCCGTCGCTCGGAACGTCGATGCCGACCTGCGTCTGCTGGCGCACCACTTCGCCGACCGAGTCAGCAAGGCAGTTCTGATAGGCTTTTTCATTATAAGGCTTGCCGGCCTGCTTGGCGCGCAAGAACTCCTGCAAAGCCGGTGGCCGGATCAAACTGCCGACGTGGCTGGTGAGAATTCGGTTGTGGCTTCTCTTCATAGGACGCAGCTCTTGCGGTTGTCTAAGAATGTCCGGAATCCTTTGGAAATGTTCGCAACCGCTATGCCCGCGCGGCACGCCAAAGGCAATGCATGGGCAAACTTGGCTGACGTGGGCAGCGCCCCAACGGCAGCCTTGGCTTGATGAAACCGATTAGTGATCGTGCTCGCGGTGAGCGCAGCGCGCCTTAGGCCGCGGACTTGGCGGCAGCCGTCGCGGGCGCCGCCGCGGCGACGGCATTCTCGTCATCACGCTTTAGCATCATATCGAGCGACGCCACCTCGACCCGGTTGCGTCCATTTTCCTTGGCGAAATAGAGCGCCTGATCGGCCTGCGCCAACAGCTCGGACACGTCAAGCGCGCCATCCTCGCAATGCACTAGCCCGATGCTCACGGTCGCGCCGAGCGGACGGTTGTCGACCTCGAGAGCCGCTTGCGCGAAATTCGCGCGAATCCGTTCGGCCACCGCCACAGCCTTGTCGCGGCTGGTATCGGACAGTACCGCAGCGAACTCCTCGCCGCCGAGGCGCCCGAGCAGATCGGACGAGCGCATCGACTGGCGCGCGGCGTCGGCGAAAATCTCCAGCGCGCGGTCGCCGAGAGCGTGGCCGAAGCGGTCGTTGATCGACTTGAAGTGATCGAGATCGATCAGCAGCACGGCGGTCGGCCGCGGATTGGCGCTATGGCGCTTGGCCAGTTGCGCGGCGTCCTGCAGGAACGAACGGCGGTTGGCGATGCCGGTGAGTGGATCGACCAGGGCAGCGGTGCGGTGAAGCAATTCCGTGCGCTCTTTCGCCATCGCCAGCAGGATAAATGCGATCGATATCGTGAACAGCAAGGCTTCGAATGAGAGGACGGTCAGCCACACGCTGCCGAGCATACGGTTGCCGGGTGACCACGGCAGTATCGCCGCCAGCGGCGTGCGCAGCAGGAACAGCGCACCGTGCGCGAACAGCATGAAGATCGCCGGCCAACGAGACACCAGCGGCTCGCGGCGCCCACCCCAGAATTCGTAAGCCGTCAGCCAAGTGTAGGTGGTGATGATGCCGGAGGCGATCATCGAACGCAGATCGGTGGCTTCGGCAAGAACCGGCAGGCGGCAGACCAACAGCCAGAGCACCGCGCCGGTCACCAGATATACCGGCTCGGCTTGGCGGCCGTCGAATAAACGTGCGCCGGTCCAGGTCGCCGCGAAGGAAGTGAACAGCAGCGCGTTGGCAAGATCGATGGTGATCAGATCGGGCGCCGAGCCGTACATCCCGAACAGCACGATCGAGGCGGCGCGGATCAGATGGGCGAAGCCCCACCAGGCGACGGCGTGGATCGCGGTGTTCTGCACCCACACGAACAGCAGCAACAATCCGAGAATGGCCTCGACATAGATCGTCACCATGAAAAGGGTATTGACGTCGAGGTTCATCAAACGATACCGCCAAACTATGTCCGGAGCCTGCTTTTTTGCCGCGTCCCCTGGCCGTTACGATGATGCTGCGGCCGGTAAAAAGTCGTGAATGTGCAATATTACCTTTGGCCAATGCGTCGACATGGTTTCGAAGACGTTTCCAGAAAGCCCGGCAGTTGAACTAAGTGAACGATTTCGCTCCCGCCTAACCCGACCGGACCGGCAGTTTTGGCCGACAAGCCCGGTCTTGTCGCCCCAAAATGGGTCTACTAGGGTCGCGGCATGCAGATCCGCGACGGCATCGTTGAGGCCATCGGCCATACCCCTCTGATTAAGCTGCGTGGCGCGTCCGAGGCGACCGGCTGCACCATCCTCGGCAAAGCCGAATTCATGAACCCGGGCGGCTCGGTGAAGGATCGCGCCGGCCGGCAGATGATCCTGGAAGCCGAGAAACGAGGCGAGTTGCGCCCCGGCGGATTGGTCGTGGAGGCAACCGCCGGCAATACCGGTATCGGCCTTGCGCTGGTCGCCAATGCGCGCGGTTATCGCACAGTCATCGTGATGCCGAACACGCAGAGCGAAGAGAAAAAGGACATGTTGCGGCTGTGCGGGGCCGAACTTGTGCAAGTGCCGGCGGCGCCGTTCAGCAGCCCGAACAATTACCAACATATCGGCCGGCGTTTGGCGGAACAGTTCAAGAAGACCGAGAAAAACGGCGTCATCTTCGCCGATCAATGGAACAATCTGGACAACCGCAAGGCCCATTACGTCTCCACCGGTCCGGAAATCTGGCAGCAAACCGATGGAAAGATTGACGGATTTATTTGCGCCATCGGCACCGGCGGCACGCTCGCCGGAGTGTCCAGCTATCTGCGAGAGATGAAAAAGGACATCGTGATCGGCGTGGCCGATCCGCGCGGCGCCGCCATGTACAATCTGTTCGCACATGGCGAAGCGAAAGCGAGCAAAGGCGGCTCAATCACCGAGGGCATCGGGCTCGGCCGCGTGACCCCGATCATCAAAGACATGAAGGCAGAGAAGGCCTACCTCGTGCCAGACGAAGAGGCTGTCCCGATCATCTTTGATCTTCTTCTGCGCGAAGGTCTCTGCCTTGGCGGTTCCTCCGGCATCAATGTCGCGGGCGCCATCCGGCTGGCGAAAGATCTCGGCCCCGGCCACATCATCGTGACGGTGCTCGCCGATTACGGCTCGCGCTATCAGTCCAAGCTGTTCAACCCGGCGTTCCTGCGCTCGAAAAATCTGCCGGTGCCGGAATGGCTGGAACGCAAGACCGCGATTTCCATTCCGTTCGAGAAGACGTGAGAGCGCATGATCCCGAAAAATCGGAACCGGTTTTCGGATAAGATCATGCGCCAGGGAAAACTTTCATGCCGACCGAATGTTTGTTCCGCGACGACTCCTACCTGAAGCAATGCGAGGCGCGCGTGGTCGCCGTAACCGAGCAAGGCGGCATCGTGCTCGACCGCACGGTGTTCTACGCCAATTCCGGTGGCCAGCCCGGCGACACCGGCGCGCTCACCATGGCGGATGGTACGCGCATCGCGATCGACAACGCGGTCTATACCGACGCCGCGAAAAGCGAGATCGCTCACGTGCCTGCCGCCGGCTCGCCTGCCCTCAAACCCGGCGACTCGGTTACCGCAGCGATCGACTGGGACAAGCGCTACGCCCGCATGCGCATGCACACCGCGCTGCATCTTTTATCCGCCGTGCTGCCTTATGCGGTGACCGGCGGTTCAGTCGGCGAGAGCGAAAGCCGGCTCGACTTCGACATTCCGGAAGCCGGCCTCGACAAGGACGCGATCACCACGAAGGTCAACGAGATGATCGCGAGCGATGCGACCGTCTTGAGCCGCTGGATCAGCGACGAGGAACTCGAAGCCAATCCCGGCCTGGTCAAGACCATGTCGGTGAAGCCGCCGATGGGCACCGGCCGCGTGCGGCTGATCGAGATCGCCGGCCTCGATTTGCAGCCTTGCGGCGGCACGCATGTACGGGCGACCAAGGAAATCGGCGCGGTGCGGGTGACGCAAATCGAAAAGAAGGGCAAGCAGAACCGCCGCGTGCGGCTGGCGTTGGTATAGTGACACCCGGCCCTTTCAGGAAAGCGAGACGCTCATGAGCGAAACTACCTCCGCCAGCCGCTGGCTCAAATCCGCGCAATGGCTCGCCGCCAATCTCGGCAAAGTCGTCGTGGTCGACGCCTCCTATTATCTCCCCATCCAGAAGCGCGACCCCAAGGCTGAATACCTCGCCGCGCATATTCCGGGCGCGGTGTTCTTTGACCTCAACGCCATCGCCGACACCTCTACCGATCTGCCGCACATGCTGCCCGGGCCGGACCAGTTCGGCGCGGCGGTGGGCGCGCTCGGCATCGCCGAGACCGACACCATCGTGGTCTATGACGCCACCGGCCTCTATTCGGCGCCGCGCGTGTGGTGGACCTTCCGGATCTTCGGCGCCAAGAACGTCTACGTGCTCGACGGCGGCTTGCCGGCCTGGAAGGCGCAAGGTGGCGCGAGCGAAGCCGGCGAGGTCAAGCGCCCGGCCGCTGAATTCAAGGCGACCATGGATACCGGCGCGGTCGCCATGGTCTCCGACGTGCAGGTGGCGCTCAACGACGGCAGCGCCCAGGTGGTGGACGCGCGCGCGGCCGGGCGCTTTTTTGGCCGTGAGCCCGATCCGCGGCCGGGCCTGCGCCCCGGCCATATGCCGGGCGCGCTCAACGTACCGTTCGCCGATATCCTGGAGAACGGCCGCCTCGCCTCGCGCGAAAAAATCGCGCAGGCCTTCGCAAAAGCCGGTGTCGATCTCGACAAGCCGATGATCACCACCTGCGGCTCCGGCGTCACCGCCGTGGTGCTCGCGCTCGGCCTCGATGCGCTCGGCAAGCCGCTGCCGCGCATCTATGACGGCTCCTGGGCCGAATGGGGCGGCCGGCCGGATTTGCCGGTGGCGAAGGACTAGGGCGCGGAGCCGTAAACGGTCGGCTCAGTGCGAAAGTGCGAAAGTCGGTTGATCTGCATCAATGCGCTGAGCGACTGAGGTGATCTCATTCGCCACGATCCATCCTGTGCATTTATCCGCCGGAAGGAAATAATGATTTCTAAATTATTCCGTGCATTCGCCGTCGCCATCATTGCAGTCGGTGCCGTTGCAATAGCGCATGCGCAACAGAGCGGCTCCACAGCGCAAACTATTGATGTGGGCAAGTATGAATATGAATCGCACTGCGCTGTATGCCATGGCTTGAGTGGTATGGGTGACGGACCTTATGTGAAGCTCCTCGCAGCAGGCATCGTTCTACCCAATCTCACCGAACTTTCTAAAAAGAATGGCGATGTATTTCCGTTCCAGCGCGTCTACGATACGATTGATGGAAGGTGGCCGATTAGGGCGCACGGCCCAACGGATATGCCCATCTGGGGCCGAGCGTACGAATTCCAGAGCCGCAACCTGAACCCTAGCAACGATCCCCTGGCGTTCGCGCATGCCAAGATTCTTGCACTGACGGAGTATGTTCGCCGTCTGCAGGCAAATTAAAACGGCGCTTGAAAAACCCGAACTACACGCATTAGATCTGGTCAATCGCAAGCGCATTGGTTATGTGAGTGCAGCCTCAAAAATGGCGAGACACTGAGGTTTTCGCGTCGATAGAAACGGCAGCCTGCCGAGGGCCGGCACTGCCAGCGAACCAGAGGACCCAAGCAATGAGCCACACCACCATCCGGTTAGAGCAAGCCGAAGAAGCTATCCTCCATGATGAAGTTTCCGACGAAGAGCTGGAGATGGCGGCGGGTTCGGGGAAACAAAAAGTTGCAAACCCCACGGTTCCGTCCGCAATAATCTGCCTCCCCTTCGCTGAGTAGCGGACGGCGCCATTGAAGGGCGTCGTAGTCGATTGCGGCTGGCCGCTAAGGCCGACCGTGCGCCAATATGCCTCGCGCAACCCTGTTTAAGGCTGCTAAATTTCGCGGAATAAACAAGACGTAGTCGAAACGGAGGGCGCATGCTGCGGCGCGAGTTCATCAAACTTCTCGGCGGCGCGGTGGCTGTATGGCCGGTTGCGCTGCACGCGCAGCCGAAAATTCCCCGTGTCGGATTCATGGGAAATTCCACCGCGGAGCTCGAAGCCAATCTCGTCGACTCGTTCCGCGAGGGCCTGCGCGAGCACGGCTACCAAGAAGGCCGCAATATCGTCATCGAATATCGCTGGGCGGACGGCAAGTATGAACGGTTTCCGGCACTCGTCGCGGAACTCATTGCGGCGAAGGTGAACGTGATCGTCACTGCCGGCACGCCTGCGTCGCTCGCGGTGAAGAAGGCGACGACAACCGTGCCACTGGTCATGGTCGCGGTCGGCGATCCCGTCGGCACTGGTCTGGTATCGAGTTCTGGCGCGCCCCGGCGGCAATCTCACGGGATTGAGCTCGATCGCGCCGGACCTCGAGGGCAAGCGGCTGGATCTCCTGCGCGAAGTCGTGCCTACACTTTCACATGTCGCGGTATTCTTTAATTCGCTCAATCCGTTTCATGTCGTGTCGATGCGGCAGGCGCACGTTGCCGCCCGGACATTGGGAATTAAGCTGCAACAGCACGACATACGCAAATCGGAAGACCTCGACGGCGCCTTCGCGGCAATCCGCACGGAACGGCCGGACGCACTGCTCATCCTGGCGGACCGCGTGTTTCTGCATAATCGGCAACGCATGATGGACTTCACTGAAGAACAGCGCTTACCGAATGTGAATGCGTACAAGGAACTGGTCGAGGCCGGAGGCCTGATGTCCTATGGACCGAGCTACGAAGACATGCACAAGCGCGCCGCCATCTACGTTGACAAGATTCTTAAGGGTGCCAAACCGGCCGACCTGCCGATCGAGCAACCGAGTAAATTTACGTTCATCGTCAACCTGAAAGCTGCCAAAACGCTCGGCGTCACCGTACCGCCGTCACTGCTCACGCTCGCCGACAAGGTGATCGAATGAGCCCCGTCCCCGATCGGCTTTTTGTCGCTCAGCGCCTAGGCATCAAAGAGCGTCTGCCATTATATATGAATACTTGCATGTAAATCGGCACAGCGGCGCGAGGCCCCGATGATCTTTCGCCAATTGTTCGACAGCGTTTCCGGCACCTATTCCTATCTGCTCGCGTCCCGCAGCGGAGGTGAAGCGCTGATCATCGATCCGGTGCTGGAAAAGGTCGACCGCTATCTGCAATTGATCCGCGAGCTCGACCTAAGATTGGTCAAGGCGGTCGATACCCATCTGCACGCCGACCACATCACCGGCTTGGGCGCGTTGCGCGACCGCACGCATTGCATCACCGTCATGGGCGAGAACACCAAGGCCGACGTGGTCTCGATGCGGCTTGCGGAAGGCGACAAGCTCACCATCGAAGGCATGAGCATGGACGTGCTTTATACGCCCGGACACACCGACGACTCCTACAGTTTCCTGATGCAGGACCGCGTGTTCACCGGCGACACGCTGCTGATCCGCGGCACCGGGCGCACCGATTTCCAGAACGGCGACGCGCGCGCGCAATATGAATCGCTGTTCGGAAAACTGCTGCGACTGCCCGACGAGACTCTGGTGTTTCCCGCGCACGACTACAAAGGCGACACCGTGTCAACCATCGGCGAGGAGAAGCGCTACAATCCGCGCCTGCAGGTCAAGTCGATCGACGACTACGTGACGCTGATGGCCAACTTGCATCTGCCCAACCCGAAGATGATGGACGTCGCAGTGCCGTCCAATATGAAGATCGGTATGGCACAACAGGAAATCGCGCGCCGCGGCTGGGCGCTCAACGCTACGCAGGCCGTGGCGCTGGTCGGCCGGCCGGACGTCGCCTTCATCGACCTGCGCGAGGCGAGCGAGCGCCAAAAGCACGGCAGCATTCCGGGCGCGCTGCACGCGCCTTACGGCGAACTGCAGGATAATATCGGCGCCGGCGGAATCTTGCGCGAGCTTGCGCGCGCGAGCGACAAGCGCATTGTGTTCTATTGCGCGTACGGTGAGCGCTCGGCCATGGCGGTACAGGCCGCGCAGGACGCCGGACTGTTGTCCGCCCTGCACGTCGAAGGCGGCATCGATGCCTGGAAGCGGGCGCAGGGCCCGCTCGCGCGCTAGCGCAGGATTTGGCTCAAGAAAAGCTTGGTCCGCTCGTGCTGCGGATGATTGAAGAATTCTTCCGGCACGTTGGCCTCGATGATCTGCCCGCTATCCATGAACACGATGCGGTTGGCGACCTGGCGGGCAAAGCCCATTTCGTGGGTCACCACCAACATGGTCATGCCGTCCTCGGCGAGGCCAACCATGGTGTCGAGCACCTCTTTGACCATTTCCGGGTCGAGCGCCGAGGTCGGCTCGTCGAACAGCATGATTTTCGGATTCATGCAGAGCGCACGCGCGATCGCCACGCGCTGCTGCTGACCGCCGGACAGCTGGCCAGGATATTTGGCGGCCTGCTCCGGAATCTTGACCCGGGCGAGGTAGTGCATGGCGATTTCTTCGGCGTCTTTCTTCGGCATCTTGCGCACCCAAATCGGTGCCAGCGTGCAGTTCTCCAGCACCGTGAGGTGGGGGAACAGGTTGAAGTGCTGGAACACCATGCCGACTTCGCGGCGCACCTCGTCGATTTTCTTGAGGTCGTTGGTCAGCTCAACGCCGTCGACGATGATCTTGCCCTGCTGATGCTCCTCGAGCCGATTGATGCAGCGGATCATGGTCGACTTGCCCGATCCCGACGGCCCGCAGATCACAATGCGCTCGCCGCCCGTCACCTTGAGATCGATGTCACGCAATACATGGAAATCGCCGTACCACTTGTTCAGGCCGATGAGTTCCACCGCCACGGCGGTGGTGAGCTGCGTCGGTTTGAGCTTGAGCGCGGAATTAGCGGCGGGACTCATTGCATGACCTCTTTTTGGTTGCGCATGATTTTTCCCGAAAACCAGTTCCCACTCTTCGGAATCATGCGCTACCTCTTGTCGCTCAGCGCGAGCCTGGCTTCGGTCGCGCGGGCATAGCGCGACATAGCGTAGCAGAAGATCAGGTAGAAGATCGCCGCGACCGCGTAACCGGTCGTGCTCGTGACTGGCGCCGCCCATTTCGGATCGATGCGGGCGACCTCGACCGTGCGCAGAAAATCGAAAATCCCGACGATGAAGACCAGCGTAGTGTCCTTAAATAGCCCGATATAGGTGTTGACGATATTCGGGATGGTGATCTTGAGCGCCTGCGGCAGAACGATCAGCCGCATCATCTGCCAATAGCCGAGGCCCACCGCCATGGCGCCTTCGAACTGCCCCTTCGGGATCGCCTGCAAGCCGGCGCGCACAACCTCCGCCATATAGGCCGACGCGAACAAAGCAATGCCGATCAAGGCGCGCACCAATTTATCGGGCGAGTATTCTTCCGGCACGAACAGCGGCAGCATCACGCTCGCCATGAACAAGACCGTCACCAGCGGCACCCCACGCACGAATTCGATGAAGATCACCGAAAACAGGCGCACCGCCGGCATACGCGACCGCCGGCCGAGCGCCAGTAAAATGCCGAGCGGGAGCGAGCAAACGATGCCGACCGAGGCGACGACGATGGTCACCAGCATGCCGCCCCACAGCACGGTATCGACGATAGGCGGGCCTTCGAACAGTACGTAACCGCCGTAAGCAAATACTTTCAACGAGCCGATATGCCAGGTGGGCAGGCTGACGGCGCCGACGCCGTGGAGCAGGAAGTAGGAGCAGATCGGCAGCACGACAAAGAAATAGACGGTGCCGAGGCTGCGGCGCGGCGCTTCCAGCCAGAGCAGCCAGATCACGCCGATCGCAAGCATGGTGAAGAACACGTCGACCCGCCAACGTTGCGGGATCGGGTAGGACCCATAGACGAAATAGGACCAGCGCTCCCAGACGAACGGCCAGCAGGCGCCGATCTCGCGATGCTGCACGACTTCGCGGCAGGCGTCGCGGTCGGCGCCGGTCCATACCGCGTCGATCAGCAGGAATTTGATTAGTTCGGGGATCGCCCAGGCCAGCAGCAGCACGATCAAAATAGTCAAAGCGATATTGAACGGGCTCGACAGCAAATTGGCGCGCAGCCAGCCGAGCGCGCCGGTCATCGCCGCCGGCGCCGGCCGCGGCCGCAATCGTGACGCCGCGCACGAAGTTGATTTCGGTGACGGCGAGATCGCCTTCGGCCATGGTCATGGCGCCCTCACCGTTCCACCAGCGCGATGCGGCTGTTGTAGATGTTCATCAGCAGCGAGGTCGCCAGGCTGATCGTGAGGTAGACCGCCATGGTGATGGCGACGACTTCGACCGCCTGCCCGGTGTTGTTCAACACCGTGCCGGTGAACACCTGCACCAGATCGGGATAGCCGATCGCCACGGCCAGCGTCGAATTCTTGGTCAGGTTAAGATATTGGCTGGTCAGCGGCGGGATGATGACGCGCATCGCCTGCGGCACCACGATCAGCCGCAAGGTGGGGCCAGCCTTCAAGCCCAGCGAATAGGCCGCCTCGGTCTGGCCGCGCGACACCGCGGTGATACCGGCGCGCACCACTTCGGCGATGAACGCCGCCGTATAGATCGATAGTCCGAACAGCAAGGCGGCGAATTCCGGCAAGACCTCGATGCCGCCGTTGATATTGAACCGCCCGGCCGACGGAAATTCGAAGCCGAGCGGGAAACCGGCAAGCGCCAGCGCGAGGAGCGGCAAGCCGATCACCAGCGCAAGGCCGGCGGTAAAGACCGGCGCCTGCTGACCGGTCTGTTCCTGCCGTTTGCGCGCCCAGACATAAAAGGCGATCGCGCCGATGATTCCGGCGGCGAACGCGATCAGCACCCAGCCAAACCCGTCTTTGAACACTGGCGCCGGAATAAACAGGCCGCGATTGTTGAGAAAGATGCCGCCCGGGACCACAAAACTTTCCCGCATCTCCGGCAGCGCCTTAAGCACGGCGTTGTACCAGAACAGCAATTGCAGCAGCAGCGGGAGATTGCGGATGATCTCGACGTAGCCGGTGGCGGTTTTGGCCACCAGCCAGTTCTTCGACAGCCGCGCGATGCCAATGATGAAACCGAGAATGGTCGCAATCACGATGCCGATCCCGGCCACCAGCAGCGTATTGAGCAACCCAACCCAAAAGGCGCGGCCATAGCTGGACGTCGCCGAGTTGAAACTGATCAAAGTCTGGCTGATGTCGAAGCCGGCCGTGTGGTTCCAAAAACCGAAACCGGAGGCGATATGCGCGCGCTCCAGATTGTCGATGGCATTGCGGGCGGCCCCGTAGACGAGAAACCCAATGACCGCGCAAAGCGCGACCTGATAGGCAATGCTGCGGACCTTAGGGTCGTTGTAGAACGCGACCCGCGCGGGGAGCGACCCCGTCGGAAGGTCAATCGACATATGCCCCTCGTCGGCCTCGCGACGCCGCTGACGGCGTCGACCGCCGAATCGCCGGGGCCGCGCGCGGCCTTCGGCGATGCGGCATCAACGTTCGGTCAACGGATCGGCGGCGCGTATTGGATGCCGCCCTTGTTCCATAATTTGTTCAGACCGCGGTCGATCTTGAGCGGCGAGCCCTGCCCAACATTGCGTTCGAACACCTCGCCGTAGTTACCGACCAGCTTGATGATGCGGACCGCCCAGTCCTTGGGCAGGCCGAGCTGTTCGCCATAACTACCCTCTGTGCCGACAAAGCGTTTGATGTCAGGATTGGCCGACTTAACCATTTCATCGACATTTTTGGTGGTGATGTTCAGTTCCTCGGCGTTGATCATGGCGAACAACACCCACTTCACGACGGTAAACCACTTGTCGTCGCCCTGGCGAACGACCGGGCCGAGCGGCTCCTTCGAGATAATCTCGGGCAGGATGATGTGGTCGTTCGCGTTCGCGAGGCGCAGCCGCTCGGCGTAAAGGCCGGAGGCGTCGGTGGTATAGGCATCGCAGCGGCCGGCGTCATAGGCTTTCACCGCTTCGTTCGCGGTCGCGAAAGTCACGCTCTTCAGCTGCATTTTATGCGCGTGGAAGTAATCGGCCAGATTGAGCTCGGTCGTGGTGCCTTGCTGCACGCAGACCGAGGCGCCGTTAAGCTCGAGCGCCGAGTTGACCTTGAGCGCCTTGCGCACCATGAAGCCCTGGCCGTCATAATAGTCGACCCCGGTAAAACTCAGGCCCAGCGATGAGTCGCGCGACGAGGTCCAAGTGGTGTTGCGGATAAGAACGTCGACCTCGCCCGACTGCAGCGCGGTGAAGCGATCCTTCGCCGACAGCGGCACGAACTTGACTTTATTGGCGTCGTTGAAAATCGCCGCGGCGATGGCACGGCAGAGGTCGACGTCGAGGCCGGTCCACTTGCCTTGCGCGTCGGGCAGACCGAAGCCTGCCAGCGTGCCGTTGGCGCCGCAATTGAGGATGCCACGGTCGGTCACCGCCTTCAGAGTCTGGGCGGACGCGCTCTGCGCGAAGACGGCGAGAGCAAGAGCGAGCATGCTGGCGAAGCGTTTCATGACGCGACCTCTTTGACGCAAATTCGGTTACGGGATCGGCCGGATCGGCCCATCGTTTCAACCGTCGTCGGGCCCGAGCCTAGCGCGGAAAATGTAAGTTCCTGGCCTTTTTTCCCGAGCCCTTGACGGCTCGCATCTCAGAACGGCCGGGTTCCCAGGTCAAGGGGTTGACGCTTCCCGCCGATGCGGCCGTATATGGCGCCCGGTGCCGCGGTTCCGCGTGCCCCATTCTACGGACCTGCCAATAGCCATGGCGAAGACTCCCAAAAACCCGCTCAAGCCGGCTACCCGCCTAGTCACCGCCGGCCGCGACACCAAAGGCCAGCACGGTTTCGTCAATCCGGCGGTCTATCACGCCTCGACCGTGCTCTATCCCACCGCCGAGGACCAGGTGGCGCACCGCTCGCGCTACCAATATGGCCGCCGCGGCACCCCGACTTCGGAAGCGCTGGAACAAGCGCTCGCGGCGATCGAGGGTGACGGCTGTGCCGGCGTCGCCTTGCTGCCGTCGGGCTTGGCCGCGATCTCGACCGCATTGCTTGCGGTCGCAGGCTCAGGCGATCACATCCTGGTCACCGACAGCGTCTACCGGCCGACCCGCAATTTCTGCGAAGGCGTATTCAAGCGCATGGGCGTTGAGACCACCTATTACGATCCGCTGATCGGCGCCGACATCGCCAAATTGTTCAAGCCCAATACACGCGCGGCGTTCGTCGAGGCGCCCGGTTCGCAAAGTTTCGAGATGCAGGACATTCCATCAATCGCAAAGGTCGCGCACGACAAGGGCGCGGTCGTGCTGATGGATAATACCTGGGCGACGCCGCTTTATTTTCGCGCTTTCGAGAAAGGCGTCGATCTGTCAATCCAGGCCGGCACCAAATATATCGGCGGCCATTCCGACGTCATGTTCGGTTGCGTGGCGGCCAACGCCAAGACGCTGCCGGCGCTCAAGACCGTTGTTACCACCATGGGCCTGTGCGTCGGCCCCGACGATATGTATCTCGCGCTGCGTGGCCTGCGCACCATGGGCGTGCGGCTTGCCCGCCACAACGAGTCCGGCCTGCGCATCGCGCGCTGGCTCGAGGGCCGCCCGGAAGTCTTGCGTGTAATGCATCCGGCGCTCGAAAGCGATCCCGGCTACAAAATCTGGCAGCGGGATTTTTCCGGCGCCTGCGGACTGTTCAGCATCGTGCTCAAGCCAGTCGGCGAGAAAGCTGTGCACGCTTTCATGAATGCGCTCTCGCTGTTCGGCATGGGCTTTTCGTGGGGCGGCTTCGAGAGCCTGGTGATCCTGTTCGATTGCACCGAGTACCGCACCGCGACCAAATGGGCGCCGGGCGGGCCGGCGCTCCGCTTTCACATCGGCCTGGAAGATCCCGACGATCTCATCGCCGATCTCGATCATGGCTTTGCGGCGATGGCCGCCGCGAAATAGAATTTATGCCGCTGCCGCGGAACCACCGCCGCGCATGACGAATTGAAGATTGCGCAGGTAGACGAACACGCCGAACGCTTGTCCAATGATGAACACCGGATCCTTGCGGTAGAGCGCGTAGCCGAGCAGCATCAAGCCGCCGCCGATCGAAAACACCCAGAATGCGGTCGGCACGACGCTCTTGCCCGCCCGCTCCGAGGCGATCCACTGCACCACGAAGCGCATGGCGAACATCGTCTGCGCGATATAGCCGATCAGGATTCCTATATCGATGTTGCCGAGGAACACGTCGTGCAGGTAGCCGCCGACGGCGCGCGTGATATCGATGAGCATTTGAGTTTAGTCCTCTACGATTTCCGGAACACGTTTCTTACGGCGGATCAGCCACCACACACCGGCAAGATCAAGGATGCCGACCCACAGGCGGTCCCACATCCCGTAATTCGACACGCCTGCCCCGCGCGGCCGGTCGATCACATCGACATACCCGATCTCATAACCTTCTCGTTTCACCAGCGCCGGCAGAAAGCGATGCAAGCCATCGAAATACGGCAACCTCAGGAACACCTCGCGGCGAAATGCCTTGAGCCCGCAGCCGGTGTCGCGGGTACCGTCGCGCAGCACCGCACCGCGCACCGCATTGGCGATGCGCGATTGAAATTTCTTGAAGCCTGACGCCTTGCGCCCCACTCGCTGGCCGGCGATCAGCCCGACTTTGCCGCCGCCGGCTTCGAGCGCGCGCAGCATCGCCGGAATGAAAGCCGGGTCGTTCTGCCCGTCGCCATCGAGTGTGACAATCAGCGGCGCGCGCGCCGCTGCGACTCCGCTGCACACCGCCGCCGACTGGCCGCAAGATTGCTTGTGTCGCACGCGGCGCAGCCAGGGATGCAATCGCCATCAACCGCTTGAGCTCGGCCTCGCTGTCGTCGCTCGATCCGTCATTGACGTAGACGACCTCGAACCGCCATTGCCCGGCGAGCGCGGCGGCGATCTCCTTGACCAGGCCCGCAATATTGCCGGCCTCGTTGCGCACCGGCACGACGACGGCAACAGCTGGATCGTTGGCACTCATTCTTAAGGTCCCGTCAGCCGGCGCGGCCGCCCATTCGGGGTGCTTATTATTGACCCAATAGCCCGCGGGCAACCGATTTGATGCGGCGCAGCGACGGGCCCGGTTTTTGATGCAAAACGCCGTCCGGCGCGATGGAAAATCCCAAGCCTCGCAACGCGAACCAGCGGCGCACCAGCAGTGCGCCCACCACGCCGACCAAGGCGCCGGCCAGCACATCGCTCGGATAATGCGCGGTCACCGCCACGCGGCTCGCCGCGATCAGCAAGGCATAGATCCACAATAGCGTACGCCCGCGCGGCCACAGCGTGCCGAACGCCACCAGCGCGGAGAACGCCGTGGCTGCGTGGCCGGACGGCAGCCCGGCATAGGCGGCCGGCCAACTGAACGGGCTAAATAGATAAGGATCAAGGTTGCCGCTTACCCCTGGCCGCGCCCGCCCGAAGATGTGCTTGACCACGTTCACGAACAGGCCGGGCACACCGATCGCGACAAACAGGAATCCGACCCTCACCATCACCGCCGTCAGCACAAGCTGGGGCACGTGTGGCAGACTCGGCAGCGCCGCAAGCACCAACAACAAAACCCCGAGCGGCCAGAGGAACCAGCCCGACTTGCCGAAGTCGGTGATCTGGTCGAAAAACCAAACGATCCAGCGCGGCAGATGATCGACCCCCCTGATGGCGGCGGCGTCGATCAAAAACATCGCCAGCAGGAAAATCAGCACTGCCAGTCCAGCCGCGATGGCGAGCTGCTGCGGCGCCAGCGGCCATCGATTTCGCACGTGAATGCGCACCGGGCGCACCAGCATCACGAAAGCCGCAGCCACATTGGCGGCACAACGGCGCAGCGCCGTCTGCGCCGCGCCCTCGTCGCGATTGATCCCGTTGGCCGAGGTCATGGCTTTTCCGTCGAGCGGAACACGTTAAGCACCACAGGCCGCCCGATACTGATGTTGTAACCTTCGACACGCTGGCTGAGCGTATAATGCAACCCGATCGCGTTTGCCCGCTCCACGAAGTTGCGCGCGCCGCGCGCGTCGATCAGCGCAAAACGGCATGGCCCCTGTCCGAGAAATATCGCGGCGCCGGTGCCGTCGGTAAATCTTGTGTCGGCGCCGAGCAGGAATACCAGACTCGGCTCCTGATAATAGCCGGTTGCCGCCACTTTCGGCTCGGCGCAATCGCCGGTGCGCAATTCGTCTGCGATCTGCGCGCTCGGGAACAAAGCCGGCAGCGAGGGAAACGTTATGGCATAGACGGTAATGGCGACGAGCACCGAGGCCACCATGCCGCGCAACAGCGCACGCTCGGGGCCATCCACTTCGTAAAGCCACCAGGCGAACAGACCGAAAATCGTTGCGGCGGCGGCCGTTGGCCAGGCCACGAGACCGAGATCGCGACCGACTATAATGAAGATCACCACGACGCCGATCGCGATCACCGCCGGAAAGAGAAACCATCCGACCGTGCCGCGCACCACCCAGCGCTTGGTCACGAGACCGCCGCCTTCGAGAATGCCGGCAATCAGGATCGCGATCGCGGGGTAGAGCGGCAACACATAGTGCGGCAGCTTGGTGATCACCGCCTCGAACACCGCCCAGGACGGCAGCAGCCACGCCAGTAGAAACCGGGCACCCGGTTCGCTTCGCGCCTGCCACACCCGTGGCGCGGCCAGTCCCGCCAGAATCGAGCCCGGCCAGAACGTCACCCAGAACAACAGAAAGTAATATCCGGGCGGCGCGCCATGCGATTCCTGTCCGCCGATCACCTTGGATAGCATGTCTTCGCCAACCGACTCCGTGATAAATCCGCCGCCGGATTTAATGAGGATCGCGACGAACCAAGGCAGCACCAGCAGCAGCAACCACGTCAGGCCGGCGAGCGGGCGCAGCGACCAAAGCCAGCGGCCGGAACGGTCGGCGATCGACAGCGTGAGTGCCGTGAGCCCCACGACCATCAGGATCAGCGGGCCTTTGATCAGCACGCCGGCGGCCATCGCGGTCCAGAGGATCGCCGGTGGCCACCACCCCGCCGCTAGGTCCGGCGTGCGTCGGCTCATCAGATAAATCCGCGCCATCGCGCCCATCGCCGCCACGCAAGTTAGCAGCAGCACGGCGTCGGTCTTGGCGAGCCGCGCCTCGACCCCGAGCAGCACGGAACTCGCCATCATCAGCGCCGCCAGCAGCGAGGTGCGGCGGCCGACAAAGGCGAGCGCAGTCCAATAGGTCAGCAGCACGGCGCCGATGGCACCGGCGAGCGACGGCAGCCGGTAGAGCCATATGGTCGTTCGTGCCTGTGGCACGCCGACCGCTTCGCCCGCCTTCACCGCCAGCGCCTGCAGCCAATAGATGCCGACCGGTTTTTTGTAGCGGACCTCATCCTGGAAACGGATATCGACGTATTGGCCGCTCTCCAGCATCTGCTTAGTGGCCTGCGCGAAGCGCGGCTCGTCGCGGTCGACCGGCGAGATCTGAAAGAAACCCGGCAGGAACGCGATCAGCGAAAAGACGATCAGCAATCCACAAACGCGCCGGTGCGAGGCCGCGGCATAACCCAGCACCGTGGCCAGACCGAGCGTCGGGCGCAGCGATTTCCGCGCATGATTGGTGGCCGTGTTCATGGGGCGACCGGTTTTGGGCTGATTCTGCGCATTGGCCCGGACAATAAGCCTAAGCCTCAGCGCTGTCATTCGCCGCGCTTACGCTCAGATTATTGCAGGCGGACGCTGACGCTGTCGGTCGCGCCGCGGGCATCCATGACGGTGAGCCGCACGAAGCCCAGTCCGTCGGGCTCGAAGAACACAGTCCGCCGGCCGCCTTGCGGAGCCAGCGGCACGCCATTGACCATGACGGTAAGCGGTGCGGCGCCACCGGCGATCTTGAGTGCAACCGGCTCGTGCGTTGCGCCCTTGGTGAGTTCTATGTGTGCGCCGTTGGGCGGGAACATGATGCGCGGCGGCTCGGACGTGGCGCTCAAATCTCTGTCGGAGCTGAAATGCTGAAGTGGCGGCGGCAATTTGTTGGTGGAGGCAAAGACCGCGCCCTTGGGCGCATGCGCCAACGGCGCTGGCGCATTGCCGCTGCGCGCGAAAGCATCGAACAAAACTGGCGCCGCGGCCGCACGGCCGACCAGACCGGGCACCGGCGCTCCATCCGGCCGCCCGACCCATACTCCCACCGTCATGCGGCCGTCGAAGCCGACCGCCCAAGCGTCGCGATAGCCGTATGAGGTGCCGGTCTTGAACGCGATACGGCCGGGCTGCGCGTTGTCCGGCGGCGGCGCGCCGATCAGGATATTGCCAACATACCAAGCGGCAACAGGATCGAGCAGCCGGCGCGGGTTCTGCGCCACATCGCCTTCCCGTTCGATCAGCGGCACCGCCGAGCCCATCCGCGCTAGACCGGTATAGAGCATCACCAGGTCCGACAATTTGACGCCGACGCCGCCTAGTCCCATGGCGAGGCCGGGCGCCTCGCCCTTAGGGAGCACCAGCGCGGCGCCGGTTTGCGTCAAGCGCGCGCTCAGTCGGCTGACGCCGACCTTGCCGAGCACCGCGATGGCAGGAACGTTGAGCGACATCTGTAGCGCGCGCCGCACGGTCACCGTGCCTTGGAACGTGAGATCAAAATTCTCCGGCGTGTAACTGCCGTAGCGCGCCGGCCGGTCATCGACTAGGGTTTCCGGATGCAGCAGGCCGTCTTCGAAGCCGAGGCCATAGATGAACGGCTTCAAGGTCGAGCCGGGCGAACGCAGCGCCTGCGTCATATCGACCTGGCCGGCGCGGCGCTCGTCGAAATAATCGGCCGACGCTACGCGCGCGCGCACCTCGCCGCTTTCGTTGTCGACCGCGAGAATGGCGACGGAAATCAGCGGCCCGAGCGCGCGTACCCGCTCAAGCGCCAGTTCCTGCAAAGTCTTCTGCAAACCGGCGTCGATGGTGAGCCGGTGAATGCGCTGGCCTGGCTCGGCCGCGACCACCTGATCGGCGGCATGCGGCGCCAGCACCGGCAACGGCTTGCGCTCGCGGGGCACGTTCGCGGTTTTCGCGCGCACGATCTCGTCGCGTGGTACGACGCCGGCCGCCGCCGCGCGGTCGAGCACGCGGTCGCGTGCCGCGCGCGCCACGTCCGGGAAACGGTCAGGTCGGCGCAATTCGGGCGACTGTGGCAGCGCGACCAGGAGCGCCGCCTCCGGCAACGAAAGCTTGCGCGGTTCCTTGCCGAAATAGGCGAGCGAGGCGGCACGGATGCCTTCCAGGTTGCCGCCATAGGGCGCCAGCGTCAGATAGAGCGCGAGAATCTGATCCTTGCTCAGCGCATGTTCGAGTCTCCAGCGCGCGCGCGATCTGGCGCAGCTTGGCGAAAAGGCTGCGATGCTCGCGCGGCTCCAGAAGGCGAGCCACCTGCATGGTGATGGTCGAGCCGCCGGAGACGATGTGGCCGCTGGTGGCGAATTGCATGGCGCACGCGCGAGCGCCGCCACGTCCACGCCGTGGTGAGCCCGGAAGCGTTTGTCTTCATACGCGAACAGTAATTTGAGGAATCGCGCATCGACGTCTTTCTCGGTCGCCGGCAGCCGCCAGCGTCCTTCGCTGGTGGCATAAGCGCGCAGCAGCTTGCCATCGCGATCGAGCACGACGTGCGAGGTCTCTAGGTCCTTACCGAGCGGCGGAGAGCCAAGCGAGTACACCCATGCAGCTCCGGACAGCGCGGCCAGAAAAGCCGCGCCGGCAAGACTCGCCAGAGTGAAACGCAAGCGACTTCATTTTGCCGCCGTGACCTCGATCTTACCTGTCGCCGTGCGCCCGAAACGGTCGGGCCGGTACATGTCCTCGACCACGGCCTGCGGCAGCACGTAACTGCCCGGCGACACCGCGCGCACCACATAGGCCACTGCGAACACTGGCGGCGACTGCTGGCTGCGGTCGAACGCCGCGGTGAAGCGATCATCGCGGAATTCACTGTTCGCCGGTTCGGCCGCATCGGTGATCCAGGAGAGCGTCCCGGTTTCGCCCGACGATACCAGCTTCGGATTGTCGATCTCGAAGCCGGCCGGCAGATAGTCGGCGACGATCACGCGGCCGAACTGCGGCTGCGGCTCGGTCATTTTCAGCACCACCACGAAACGCTGGTTCTGCTTGGCCTTGGTCGCATCGGCCGCCTCGCCATCGAGCGTGAAGTAGCTGCGCTCGATCTTGAAGCCGCGTTCGGCGGCCGGTTCCGGCATGAGCGGCGAACCGCTCACCGACACCACTGCCTGCACCGCGCCGGCGCCGCGGTTGCTCACCGCCAGCGGCTCGCCAAGCTCGTCGGCGCGCAGGCTGCGATAGAACGTGCCCTGCTGGGTCTCGCCATTGACGACAAGCGAGATGGCGTTGAGCTGTTTGGCGAGAGCGCGCGCGGCGAGCACCAGCCAGGCGTCTTCCTGCGTCGAGGTTCGGCTGGTGAGTGCACGGGCGGCATCGATGCGCGCGACCGCGTCGTCGATAGTTCGCTGGGTGGCGCGCCCTTCCGAGGCGAGCGTCACCAGCGCGGCCGAGTCGCGCAGCGCCGACCCGTAATCGGCGCGTCCCAGATCGAGTTTGGGTTGCGGCGCGATCGCATCGAGCGCAGCGAGATAGACGCGGTCGGCGCGCGCCTTGTCGCCGAGCATGGCGAGCGCGGCGGCGATTTGCGCCTTGGCGATCGGCGTCGCCAGATCATTGAGCTTGGTGTCGGCGATGTAGCGCAGGTCGCCGACCGGCGCGACGCCGTTGCGGGCCAGCACGTAGAGCGCATAAGCGAGATCGCGGCCGCCGTTCTTGCTCGGATCGGGCGTGCTCGCCACGTAATTGCGCAGCCGGTCGAGCGCCAACGTGAACGCTCCCGCCGGCACTTCGAATTTGCGCTCGCGCGCGCGGGTGAGAAAATCAGTGACATAAGCGTCGAGCCATGGATCGTTGCCGCCGACCGACCACAGGCCGAACGAACCGTTCGAATCCTGGCGCGCCAGCAGACGCTGGATGGCGTCCTTGATGCGCTGGTCGATGTCGCCGTCGAGCGCGAGCTTGGCCTGCACGGCCAGCTCGTTGACGTAGAGCATCGCCACCGCGCGGCTGGTGATCTGCTCGGAGCAACCGAACGGATAGCGGTCGAGTTCGCTCAACAGCGTGGCGATGTCGAGAGAGGCCGAAATCGCGACCGACAGGCCGACGCGGCCGGTTCCCGGCACAAAATCGGCGAACATGTCCTTCGATAACGTTAGCGTCTCGCCGGGGCCGAGCGCGCGCACGGTGCGGCGCGTGAGAATTTGGTTCGCCGGTCGCACGTCGAGGGCGTAGGTACGTTCGAGCGCAAAGCCATTCGGCCCGCTCACGTTCACTCTGACCGTGCTTGGTCCGGCGCCCGAAGCTGATACCGGCACCGCGACACGGTCGCGCTGCTTGGCGGCGAGCTTGAGTGTGAACGGCTTGTCGCCGTCGAGTTTGACGGTGCCGTCGCTGCTCACGGCGATACTGTAATCGCCGGCCGCGCCTTCGACGTTGTCGAGCTCAAGCTGCACCGCGCCGCGGTCGCCGGTGCGCAAGAAACGCGGCAGTGTCGCGGTCAGCACCACCGGATCGCGTACCACCACGTCGCCGGATGCCTTGCCGACTTTGCCCTTGCTCCAGGCGACCGCCATCACCCGCACGGTGCCGGCAAAGGCCGGGATATCGAACGCCACCTGCGCGGTGCCGTCGGCGCCGACCTGCACGATGCCGGAATAAAGCGCGAGCGGCGCCTGCGTCGGCGGCGAGCCACTCAATTCGGCGCCGACATCGCCGCCCGAGCGGATCGCCCCGCGCACGCCCTGCATGCCGTCGATCAACTGCCCATAGAGGTCGCGGATCTCGGCGGTGAGCTGGCGCTGCCCGAGATAGTAATTGTCTGGCGCCGGCGGCTTGTAATTGGTGAGATTGAGAATGCCGACGTCGACGGCGGCGACGACGACATGGGCCTCCTCGCCCGCGTTAAGACCGGCGAGTTTAATCGGCACATTGAGTACGGTATTGGGCCGCAGCGTGCCAGGCAGTTTCATGTCGAGCGCGAGCGTGCGCTCGGAGCGGTCGATCGAGAACCACTGCACGCCGATGGCGCGGCCAGGCATGCGTTGCGCCGGCGCGTCGAGCGGACGGCGCAATGTGGCGACCAGATAGGCGCCGGTGCCCCAGTCCTTTCCAACGGTCAGCGGCAAGCGCACTGCGCCCGCTTTCACGTCTTGCGATGTACTGGCAACCAGCCGGTCGGTGAACACATTGAGCGTGAGGCGGCCGGCGGTGCGCGCGGTCGCCGATACGGTCATGGCGTCGCCGGATTTGTAATCGGCCTTGTCGAGCGCGACTTCCAAGAGATCGGGCGTATCGGCGTTGGCTTCCGCGTAGAAGCCGGCATCGAAAGTAAGCGAGGTGATCGGGCCGTTCGGCGCGCCGGTCGACACTTCCAGACGGTAGCGCCCCCACTTCACCGGCAGTGAAATCCGCGCCGGCTTGTCGGCGGTGACGTCTACGCTGCCGTTGCCGACGCGCTCGGTGCGCTTGACCGGCTCATATTGCCATTGGCCGCTCTGCCGGTACCATTGATACGAGGTCTCGACGCGCAGCAGGTCGTAACGCAGGCCGCTTTGCGCCAGCGTCTTGCCGTCGGGGGCGGCCATCACCACGTCGAAATCGGCATTGGCACCATCGCCGAGCGAGCGACCGGAGAAGGCCGGCTTGACGCCGATCATCGGTGCATCGGGTGCTATCGGTACCGTGAGCTTGCGCTCGACCGCGCGCCCGCCGGATTCCGCCATGCTCACCGTGATAGTGGCCTCGAGCGGGCGGGAGGTCGCCGGAATCTTTTCGAGCGTGACTGGGAAGCTCGCCTTGCCGGTCGCGTCGGTCGTCGGCAGATCGCCGAGTTCCTGGCGCACGGTCGCGACCTCGTCGTCGGCGAGCCCGAACACATAGCCGGCAAAGCCCGGCCGCTGCTTGGCCGCGGCAATCGTCACCGCGCCTTGCAGATCGAGATTGGAGGCCGGCGCGCCGTAGAGGAAATGTCCGTCCACGCTCAACTGCGCCGGGGCGGCGCGCGGGATAATTTTGGCCGCGGAGGTAAGATCGAATTCGATTCGGTCGGCGACATAGTCCTCGACCAGGAAGCTCGCCTCGCCGACCGGCGGGCGTTTGGGATCGGTATAGGCGCGCACGAGCCAGGTACCCGTCGAAGCCGACGGGACGATCGGCACGCTCCAGCTATGGCCGCCGAGGCCCTGGTCGGGCGCCACGACGCGGCGATATTCGACGCCGTCAGGACGCTCCATTACCAGCGTAAGCGGCGATGTAGCGGCGATGCCGCGCGCGTCGCGCAGCAGCGAGGTCACGTGCACGGTTTCGCCGCTGCGATAGACGCCGCGCTCGGTATAGACAAAGGCGTCAAGGCCCGTCGGCACCTGCCGGCCGGCTACGCCACGATCGGTGAGATCGAAGGCGGTTGTTTTCAGGCTGAGGAACGCGTAGTCGGCCTTGTCGGCGGCGACGATCGCGGCCGGCGCCTGACCGCCCTCGCCGCGCGCAAGGCCTGCCTCGAAATGCACGAAGCCGTCTTTGTCGGTGGACTTGACCGCCAGCACCTCGTTGTTGCGCGCGACCAGACGGACCTCGACGGAGCCGAGCGGCTCGGCGCTCGCCAGCGAATGAATAAAGACGTCGATGCCGTCATGCCCGCTATAGGCGGTTAGCCCTAAGTCGGACACGATGAACCATTGGCTGGCGCGCTGGTCGTAGTCGTTCGAAATCGCATCCTTCGGCGCCGCCGTCATCACATAGACGCCGGGCTTGAGATCGCCGAGCGCCTGGTCGACCGGGAACGCGGTGGCGACTTCGGTATTGAGCTTGGGCGCAACAGTCAGTTCGCCGCTCCACACCTTGGCGCCGCGCTCATTGGCCAATTGCTCGGCCTGGTATTGGCTTAAATTTCGCTGGAAATCGTAGCCGAGCACGGTGTCGATCAGATTGCGGTCGCCGACCCGGTAGACCGACAGCAAAACCGCGCTGGTGTTGACGCTGAGCACCGGAATGCCGCGCTGGCCGTTGCGCGGCAGTACATAGGCCTTGCCGGAAAAACGCGCGAAAGGCTTGCGGTCGCGCACGAAGATGGTGAAGTCGGCCGATTTCACCAGCGTCTCCCGCACCACCGACGGCAGGCCGGCGCGCAGCGTAATTTGGTATCGCTCGCCGTGCTTGAGGCCTTCCACGCAGAGCTGCTTGTCGTTAGCCGAGATCGCCGGTTTGTCCTGTCCCGCCACCGCCACAAAGGGCGAGAAATCGGTGCGCCGGCTGGGCAACTCCTCAGAGAACTGGAAGCAGGCGCGCGGCGAAATGGCGTCGGAATCAACCGAGTAATCCAGCATCCGGAAGCCGTGCTCGGTACGCAGGCGTTCATATTGACCGCGCAGGTCGGCGCTCTCGCGCAGATCGAGCGCGAGCCGCATGGAGTCGAGCGCCGGCCGCCAAAGCTTGCGGTCGGCGAGGGTCTTGCCGAGCAGCCCGAGGCTATCGGCTTCCAGGTCTCGCGCGGTCGCGCGGCTGTAGGCGATATAGGCCGCGGTCGAGGCGCGATCGAGCAACAGCGCACGCTCACGATCGTCGCGCGGACGGATCTGCAGCACCGTGCGTGCGAGGCGCAGCCAGTTCGATGCGTCGGCCGGCGCCACGGTGACGAGCTGGCCGAGCACCGTCATGCCGGTGCGGAAATCGTTCTTCTGGAAAGCTGCGTCGGCGTCGTGCCGCAAGGTGGCGGCTGGCTTGCTCACCGTGCCGGCATCGTTCTTGATCTGCGCTTCGAGCTTGATCGCCGCGTCGTCGAGATCGCTGCGCTTGAAGGCCTTGTCGGCGGCTAGTGCTGGAATGAAGGCGAGAGCAATGAACGCGGCGGCAAGGCCGGCGCGGACGGACGTGAACATCGGGGAAGCCTCCCAGTGTGGCAACAGGTCGTCTTTGTTAGTCGCCGGTCGCCACTATCAGTTCAGCGCCGGATGGTGTCGAGGTCGTGGCCGCCTTGTGAACGGATAGCGACGGACGCAGCCGAATGGCCCGACGTGCTGTTCAGCTTGGCTGACAGCGTAACGGGTCGTTCCGCCAAGCTCCTAGTCGAAATATCTGAGAAATTAGATTAAGTAACGCAATAATCTGTTCTAACGCACTAAATTACCTACAGAAAATAGACTTAGGCATGATCCGGTAGCAGAGGCATCGGCACCGCCCTTTCGATCGCCCGTGCCGCCCGTAGCACGACGTCGTCGGCCCGCAGCGGACCGATGATCTGCACCCCCATCGGCAGGCCATTGGCGGCGAGCCCCACAGGCACCGAAGCGGCCGGCTGCTGCGTCAGATTGAACGGATAGGTGTAAGGCGACCAATTGATCCAGTCGTCGTCGAAGTCACCGCCGTCCGGCCCTTCCCGCCCCACTTTCAGTGCGGTGACCGGCATGGTCGGCGTCAGCAGCAGATCGTAGCGCGCGTGGAAGCGCAGCATGGTGGTGTGGAGTTCGGCACGACCGGTATAGGCGGCGAGGTAGTCGCCAACCGAAAACGCACGCCCGCGTTCGGCGATCGCCAGCAAGCCCGGGTCCATGTCGACGCGACGCGCGGCCGGCACTGCATCGACGATCGCCGTCGCCACTGGCCACCACATGGCGCGGATGAGATCGGGCGCGCGTGCGAGTTGCGGATCGGCCTCTTCGACGATAGCGCCCTGCTCTTCCAACGCGCGCGCCGCCTTGCGCGTCGCCACCTCGATCTCAGGGTCGAGTGCCGTAACATGGCCGAGCCGCATCGAAAGCGCGACCCGCAGGCCGCGCACGCCGTCGTCGAGGCCGACGTTGAAATCCGGTACCGGCGTATTCCAGGCCGCCATGTCGCGCGCGTCCGGCTGCGCGATCACCGAGAGCATCAGCGCGGCATCGACGACCGTCCGGGTGATTGGCCCCTGATGTGAAAGCACGTTAAGCATCAGCGCCGGATAGATCGGCACCTGGCCGAAGCTCGGCTTCATGCCGAATACGCCGGTGAAGGCGGCCGGGATGCGCAGTGAGCCGGCGCCATCGGTCCCCAGATGCAGCACGCCAAGGCCCAAGAGCGCGGCCACTGCGCCGCCGCCGGTCGAGCCGCCGGGCGTGTGTTCAAGGTTCCACGGATTGCGTGTGACGCCGGTCAGCGGACTATGGCAGACGCCGATCCAGCCATGCTCTGGCATGCAGGTCTTGCCGAGCATGACGGCGCCCTGCCCGCGCAGCCGCGCCACCGCCGGAGAATCCTCGACCGCTGGCGCCCGATCGCTGGTTTTCGAGCCGCGCCGGGTTGGCAGGCCTTTGGCCCAGATATTGTCCTTGATCGAGGCCGGCACGCCGTCGATCGGACCGAGCGGCCGACCTGACCGCCAGCGCGCTTCCGACTCGGCGGCGGCCTGCAGCACGGCAGCAGACTCGATCGGCAAAAAAGCATTGATCGCGGCGCTCGCATCGATGCGCGCCAGACAATCGCGCGCGACGTCGACCGGAGATAACTCGCCGCGCCGATAGGCCGCCGTCAATCCGGCGCAGGTTAGATCGGCAATGACGCTCATCGCGGGTCCTCGCAGCCGCGCAACGTTAGCCGCGCAACGCCCAACGCGCACCTTTCAATGGACGCGCGGCGCGGGTAAACCTGAAGGCTAGGCATGACCCCGTAGCTCAGCCGGATAGAGCACCAGCCTTCTAAGCTGGGGGTCGCTGGTTCGAATCCAGCCGGGGTCGCCAAATTACTTCAACATTCTGAGGGAGTTAGGCCATTCGGCCGGCCGGCCGCCCAAGTGCATGGGAAACCCATATTTAA
Organism: uncultured Alphaproteobacteria bacterium; assembly: GCA_963770985.1. GTDB lineage: Bacteria > Pseudomonadota > Alphaproteobacteria > Rhizobiales > Xanthobacteraceae > Pseudolabrys. The sequence continues at coordinate 259,554 of CAVYRR010000002.1, forward strand.
TAAGTTTGGAACACCAATAGGGGTGACCCAAGCCCTGTAATTTGCAATCGGAATGCCCTTAGCCGTTCATGCCCGCGTCTCCAGCAAAATCGCCGAGCAAGACTGCCACCGAACCCGCCGATGTCGTCGAGGCACCCCCGCTTGTGCCGGGCGGCGCCCCACTCTGCTACCTGGTCGACGAGGACTCCAGCATCCGACAATTCCTGTCGCTGGTGCTGCACGGCTCGGGTATCGACACCTTCGAATTTGCCGATGGGGCGGCGCTGCGCAAATCGGCGGAAACGCGCGCGCCCGATCTTATCTTTCACAACGTTTCGCTGGATGCCGCCGACGCCATCGAATTGATGGCCGCCCTCGGGGCGCGCAGCTATCGCGGTGCGGTGCAATTGACGAGCAACCGCGGCGCCGCCGTGCTCAAGCACGTCAAGAGCGTCGGCATCAAACACAAGCTTAACATGCTGCCGGTGCTCAAGAAGCCGTACGAAACCGAGGCGGTGGTCAAGATCATCCAGGAGCTCAAGCTCGGAATGCCGACGGGCACCGCGCAAATCGAGCTCGATCACGCGCTCGCCAACAATTGGATCGAGTTCTGGTATCAGCCGAAGATCGACCTGCGTAAAAAGCAGCTCGCCGGCGCGGAAGCCTATGCGCGCGCGCGCCATCCGCAACACGGTGTCTTGCTGCCAGCAGCCTTTATGCCGGGTGCTTCGGAAGCCAATGTCATTAAATTATCGGAGTTGGCCTTGGCCAGCGCGCTCAACACCGGCGTTATTTTTTCCAAGCTCGGCGTCAATATTCCACTGACGGTCAATATTCAGCCCGCGATCGTGGCCAAGCTGGCGATCGAGGACATCGTAAAGGCGCATCGTCCGAAAACCGACACTTGGCCCGGCTTGATCATCGACCTGCGCGAGGAAGACATCATTGCCGACCTTGCATTGGCAGGAAGACTGAACGACCGCTTGGAGCCGCACAATGTGCGGCTCGCAATTGACGAATTCGGCAGCGGCTATTCGGCGCTGGCGCAATTCGGCGAAATGCCGTTTGTCGAACTCAAGCTCGCTCACAAAATTATCGCCGACTGCGGTTCCGACAAGGTCAACATGCCGCTGTGCAAATCGGTGATCGACCTCGCGCACAATTTCCGGCGCAATGCGGTCGCCGTGGGCATCGAAAAGGCCGCCGACGCGCTGGCGCTGGCCAGCATGGGCTGCGATTTCGGTCAGGGTTTCCTGCTCGGGCAGCCGATGCCGGAGGAGCGCTTCATCGCGCTGCTGCAGCGGCGCTCAACCACGCCAGCACGTGACCTGCCGACGGCGGCGCGCTAGTCCGATTTGACGTTAGTGAGTCCAGGCGTCGCGACGCTTGAACGAAAAATTGTCCGAATAGGACATGCCGTGCCGCACCTGTGGCGGCGTTTCGGACACTTGATAGGCAAGGCCGTGGCGCTCGCAATAGGCGATGGCCTCTTCCTTGCTTGGAAAGCGGAGGTGCACCTGCTGGCGCATGTCGCCGGACGAGGTCCAGCCCATCAGCGGCTCCACCGTGCGTGGCGCCTCGGGCTCGAAATCGAGCACCCATGCTTTGGTTTTGGCGAGACCCGACTGCATAGCGGTCTTGGCTGGCTTGTAGATGCGTGCGGTCATGGGATGTGAACCGGTTAGGGTCTAAGCGCGCGGGTATAAGGCCAAGGCTAGGCCCTGGCAACGTGGACCGTACGGAAAAGCAAACATTGCAATGATTTCCTGCAAAATCAGGGGGTTGGCTGGTCGGGGCGGCAGGATTCGAACCTGCGACCCTCTGCTCCCAAAGCAGATGCGCTACCGGGCTGCGCTACGCCCCGACCGACGACGCGATACACGCTTGCGCCTTAGGCAGCAACTCAAGGGGCCTTGAAGATCGGGGACGCCACGCGGTCACCCGGCGCGATGCCCATTTTGCGTGCGGTACCTCCGATCACTTCCAGCACCGCCCGCACCGGGCCGTTCGAGGGAATGATCTGCGTCGACAGCGGCTCGGTGTTCTCGGCAATGCGCAGGATGCTCCCATCGCCGCGGATGAAGATCATGTCGAGGGGGATGTAGGTATTCTGCATCCAGAAACCGACCTCCTGCTCGCGGTGGAAGTCGAACAGCATTCCCCGGCCTTCCGGCAGTTCCTTGCGGAACATCAGGCCCTTCTCTCGCTCGGCCTCGGTGTCCGCGATTTCGACTGCAAATGCGTGCACTCCGGTCTTGCTGGCGATTTCCAGCGTCTGCAGCCCGGCCGGCCGGACCGGACCGGCGGCGACCAGAAGCCCGATCAGAACAAAAGCGGTCCACCGCAAGGCGCGCATGCGCCTCGCCTTTACGCGTAGGAACGTCAAGCGGCAATGGAAAAATGGCCAAACGCCTTGGTGGGAAAAAGCCGCGGATCAATGCGAAGCGGGGCCGAGCGATCCGCCGTCGGGGTGGACTTCGGCCGCCATCAAACCCTTCGGCCCAGGACCGAATCGCACCAGCACGGTCTGACCGGGGCGCAGCTCGGCCAGGCCGTAGCGGCGCAACGTCTCCATGTGGACGAAGATGTCGGGCGTGCCCTCGCCGCGGGTCAGAAATCCGAACCCGCGCAAACGGTTGAACCATTTCACCACCGCACGCTCGAGCCCGCTGGTCGGCGTCACCGTGACATGGGTGCGCGGCGGCGGCAGCTGCGCCGGGTGCACCGCGGTCGTCTCGTCCATCGATAAAACGCGAAACGCCTGCAGGCCCTTGGGACGCTGCAGCACTTCACACACCACCCGTGCGCCTTCGTAAGCCGTCTGGTAGCCGTCGCGACGCAGACAGGTCACGTGCAGCAGCACGTCCGGCATGCCGTTGTCGGGGATGATAAATCCGAATCCTTTGGCGACATCGAACCACTTGATAACGCCCGCCACTTCGATCAGGTTGGCTGTCGTTTCGTCGACGAGGTCTGCGACCGCACCCGGCCGGAGATTGCTTCCAGGCATTTTTGATTCAACCCCGTCCGACGCCATGACGCCGCACGCCGCCGCTTTTTAGGCGCCTCTTCAAGGGCGCTTCACCGAATCTGTGGAATTCAAGATAACACCGGGTCTCAGGCGGCAAAGTGCAAAATGGGCTTGCGCACAGGTCTATACACAGCGCAGCAGCAAGCGAATCAGTTTGCGATGAAGGGGCCGAGCACGTCGCCGATGTCGTGATGCACCACCAGATCCGCGAGATCGTCGAACTCGGTCGGCTCGCGGTTGATGATGACGAGGGCGGCGCCGCTGCGCTTGGCCATCAGCGGAAATCCCGCCGCCGGCCACACCACCAGTGACGACCCGATGGCCAGAAACAGATCGCAATTGCGGGTCAATTGCTCGGCCCGCTGCATCGCCGCGGCGGGCATCGCCTGCCCGAATGACACGGTGGCGGTCTTGATGTAGCCGCCGCAGGCGCAATCCGGCGCGCGCTCGCTGGCGGCCTCGAATTTTTCGCGCACCCACGGCAATTCATAGCGGCGGTCGCACTCCAGGCACACGGCGTAGGTGGTATTGCCGTGCAATTCGATGACGTCCTCGGGCGCGATGCCGGAAGCCTGATGCAGATTGTCGATGTTCTGCGTCACCAGCGCTGGCACCTTGCCGGCGCGATAGAGGCTCGCCAGCGCCCGATGTCCCCGCCCCGGCTTTGCCTTGACGAAACTCTCCTCCATGACGAAACGCCGGCGCCAGGCTTCGTCGCGCATCTCGCTGCTGGCCATGAAGGCGTCGAACGGGATCGGCTGGTTCTTGGTCCACAACCCGCCGGGCGAGCGGAAGTCCGGGATGCCGCATTCGGTCGAGATCCCTGCCCCGGTGAACGGGGCAATAGTCCGCGCGTCCTCGATGAGAGCGCGCAGCCGCAGGATCGCTGTCTCAAGATCGGGAGCAATCATTGTTATATAGTCGTACGGTCAGGGGCCCATCGTTCGTGAGGTTTGAACCATGCGATATCTGCACACCATGCTGCGCGTACGCAATCTCGATGCCGCGCTCGATTTTTATTGCAACAAGCTCGGCCTCAAGGAAACCCGCCGGCGGGTAGACGAGAAGAACCGCTATACGCTGGTGTTCCTGGCCCCGCCGGGCGACGAGAAGCTGGTGGAGGATAGCAAGAAGAACGGCCGCCCCGGACCGGAGGTCGAACTCACGTATAATTGGGACAGCGAGGATTATGGCGAGGCGCGCTATTTCGGCCATCTGGCCTACGAAGTGGACGACATCTATGCCACCTGCGAGGCGCTGATGAAGGCCGGCGTCACCATCAACCGGCCGCCGCGCGACGGGGTCATGGCCTTCGTACGCTCGCCCGACAAGCATTCCATCGAGTTGCTGCAGAAAGGCGCCGCCAAGCCGCCGCAGGAACCGTGGAAATCGATGCCGAATACCGGCAAGTGGTAACGCAAAACCGTCTGCTTGCCGCTGGCGGCGAAGCTCTTTATACGTCGCGCCGATCCGGCTTGCGCCCTTCGTCTAGAGGCCTAGGACACCGCCCTTTCACGGCGGTAACAGGGGTTCGAATCCCCTAGGGCGCGCCAAAGTTCCGCGCGAGCCGGGGTTATGGCTGCCATGCAGAGATGTTCTGCATTTCACGCATTATTTAACGTAGAAATTATGGGCCGGATGAGTCCTTGCACCTACATTTGCGTTGACGTGCAACGAAGCTCTCCCGGGAGCGTCAGGCGATGATCAAGAGCAAAGATGTGATGGCGGAGCTGCGGCGCGACGCGCATTACGTCATGAATGCGGTGATCTCTGTAGTCTTCATCGGCTTCGCCAGCATCGCGGTGGCGGCCGCCCTGTATGATTTGCTGGCGCTGCGGCACTGATCAGCGCCCCTTAACCGCCGGCGGATAGCGATGCCGCCGCCCGTTGAAATCCTCGACCACGAAATGCGCCGTACCGTTTGAACCGGTACGCGCCAGATAGTCCGGGCCGATCGGAGATTTGCCGTGGCCGCCGGGAATGTCCAGCACGTAGGTCGGCTGGCATAGGCCCGACAATCGCCCGCGCAAGGCACGCATCAAATCCTGTCCGGTCGCGATATCGGTGCGCAAATGCGCGGTACCGGGCGCGAGGTCGCCGTGATGCAGGTAGTAGGGCTTGATCCGGCATTCGACCAAGGCGCGCATCAGACCGCCGAGCGCCTCCGGTGTGTCGTTCACGCCGGCGAGCAGCACCGATTGGGCGAGCAGTACGATTCCTGCGTCCGCCATGCGTGCACAAGCCGCGCGTGCGGCGGGCGTCAATTCGCGCGGATGGTTGATGTGCAGCGCCACGTATGTCGGCTTGCTCTTGACCTTGATCGCCCGCACCAGTTCCGTCGTCACCTTGGCCGGCTCTGCCACCGGCACGCGGGTGTGGATGCGCAGCACCTTGACGTGTTCGACGCCGGCAAGTTCCTTCATCACCGCGCGCAGGCGGCGCGCAGACAGCACCAGCGGATCGCCGCCGGTGAGGATTACTTCCCAGATTTCCGGCCGGCTGCGGATGTAACGAAACGCGCGCTCAAGGGCCGCAGCCGACAGCGCCCTGCCCTTTTCCGGACCGACCATTTCGCGCCGGAAGCAGAAGCGGCAATAGACTGCGCAGATCGGCGTGAGCTTGAGCAGCACGCGATCGGGATAGCGATGCACGATACCTTCGAGCGGTGAGTACGCGCCGTCGCCGATCGGGTCGCTGAGTTCCTCAGGTTTGTGATCGAGCTCCGCCGCATCGGGGACGAACTGGCGTGCAATCGGATCATGCGGATCGTTCGGATCGATTAGATCGGCCAAAGCCGGCGGCAGCGCCACCGCGTAGCGCGTGGCCACCGCTTCCAGCGCAGTGCGTTGCTTGGGCGGTGCCAGGCCGTGATCGCAAAATTGTTTTGGCATGCGGAGCGTTGTCATCGTCTATCCTCTTCGATCAATTGTCGACCACCGGTGTCCATATTACCTGCTCGATGCGTTGCGCAGCCGTGGCCAGCATCACCAGCCGGTCGAAGCCGAGCGCAATGCCCGACGCCTGCGGCATCGCCGCGAGCGCGGCCAGAAAATCCTCGTCTACCGAGTAGCGTTCGCCATGGATGCGCTGCTTCTCGGCCATCGCGCTTTCGAAGCGCGCGCGCTGCTCGGCGACGTCTTTAAGTTCGCCGAAGGCATTGGCGAGTTCCACCCCGCAGGCATAGAGCTCGAAGCGTTCGGCCACCTTATCGCTGCCCGGTTTTGCCCGTGCCAGCGCCGCCAGCGGCAGCGGGTATTCATATAATAATGTCGCCCGTCCGACGCCGAGATGGGGATCGAGCCGCTCGGCCAAAATTCGGCTGAAGATATCGGCCCAAGTATCGTCGGCCGTGGTGGCAACGTCGGCCTTGGCCGCCGCAGCGGCGAGTTTTTTGCGGTCGCCCTGGCCGCCGGCGATGGTCGCCAGCAAATCGATCCCTGCATAGCGCTCGAAGGCCTCCGCCACCGTCAGGCGCTCCGGCGCGGCATGAGGGTCAGCGGTCTTGTCGCGGAACTTGAACTGCTTGGCGCCGGCTGCGCGCGCCGCCTCGACCAGCAATGCCGTGCAGTCGTCCATCAGCGTCTGGTAAGGCTCGTTTGCCCGGTACCATTCCAGCATGGTGAATTCAGGATGATGCAGCGCGCCGCGCTCGCGATTGCGGAACACGCGCGCGAAATCGAAAATCCGCGACTCGCCCGCCGCCAGCAGCTTCTTGCAGGCGAATTCCGGCGAGGTCCGCAAGTAAAGCGGCCGCCGCTCCCCGCCCGGACCGATCAACTCGGTGGCGAAAGCATGCAGATGGGTCTCGTTGCCGGGCGAAACCTGCAAAGTGGCGGTTTCGACCTCGATAAAACCGGCGCCTGCGAACCAGGCTCGCAAGGCGTACGCGATGCGGCCGCGCGCCGCAAGATATGGACGGCGGGCGCCATGCGGGCCGGGCAGCCAAAACGGCGGGGTTGTCCGCACATTTACCTCAACGAAATGGCGTACGGGAAAGACTGGCATCGCGCGAGAAGATCGCTATGGTGCGGCCGCAAACCCGCCTCCCACCGAAGGCAAGTCTCCCACTTAAGGATCGTTATCGTGAAGGTCATCGCTAGCCAGCTCCGCAAAGGCAATATCGTCGATCTCGAGGGCAAACTCTATGTCGTCCTTAACGCGGAAAGTTTTCATCCCGGCAAGGGCACACCCACCACGCAGGTCGATATGCGCCGGATTTCCGACGACGTGAAGACCCAGATGCGTTACAAGACCACCGACCAGGTCGAGCGCGCCCATGTCGAGGAAGTGGAATATTCCTACCTTTACCGGGATGGCGACGGCTTCCATTTCATGAACGACCAGACCTACGACCAGGTCGCCCTGCAAGCCGATATCGTCGGCGACATGACCGCCTACCTTCAGGAAGGGATGAAGGTTCAGCTGGCCATTCACGAGGGGATCGCGATCTCGCTCGAGATTCCGCAAAAGGTCACGCTGGAGATCACCGAGACCGAGCCGGCCATGAAGGGGCAGACCGCGTCCGGTTCGTTCAAGCCGGCGATCCTGTCGAACGGGGTGCGCACCATGGTGCCAACCCATATCGTGCCCGGCACCCGCGTGGTGGTGATGACCGCCGACGGTAGCTATGTCGAGCGCGCCAAGGATTAGATGCGCACACTCGCACGCAGTTCTTTTGGAAACAAATCGTCCGGCGAAAGCTTCTTCGCCGTGATGCCCTGGTCGTGGGAGAAGCGGCAGAAGGCGTCGAGCGTCTTGCGGTTTGCTTCCAGGCCATAAGGAAAAGGATCGGCACCGAAGCCCTTGCCGAATTCATCGGCGATCGCCGCCGCCCACGGCACCGGAATGCGCGAGGCGGTGAGATCGCGGATGCGTTCGAGGCTGCGCGCCTTGACCTCGTCGAACGCCTTGAACAGATTCATCGCTACCCAGGGATAGCGCTCGAATACGGCGCGGCGCATGGCGATGACATGCATGATCGGATAGATGCCGGTCGCCGCGTGATACGCCATTTCGTCTTTGCGGTAGTCCGGATAGAGCCGCACGATCTTAGCCCCGCCTTTGTCGAAGGCATCGGGGACCCGCGCCGAAATCGCCGCGTCGATCTCGCCCGACAGCAACATGGCGCTGATGCTGGTGTCGCGCCGTTGCTGGTATTGAATGCCCGGCGGCAGTTTGAACTCGACCTTCTCCTCGCGTCCGGCCTCGTTCATACCGGCCTGCACCCATTTGATCTTGGTGAGATCGACGCCCGCGGTCTCGGCCAGAAAACCGCGCGCATAGATGCCGGCGGTCTGCGCCCATTCCGGAATGCCGACGGATTTGCCTTCCAGATCCTTCGGCGACATGATGCCGCGGTCGGCGCGCACATAGAACGCCGAATGGCGAAACACCCGCGACGGAAACACCGGGATGCCGACGAACGGCGAGTTGCCCTGCGAGGCAAAGCCGATGAACTTGCCGAACGACATTTCGGAAACGTCCCACTCGCGGTTCTTGATGAAGCGGAAAAAGACTTCCTCGACCGGCAGCACGAAACCCGTCAGCACGATGCCTTCCGGCCGCACCACGCCATTGGTGAGGTCGCGGACATGGTCGTAATCGGTGGTGGCCAGCGTCAGATGCAGCCGCGCCGTGCCGCCGCTCTCGATGATTTCCGGCGCGCGCTCGGCGCCCGCGGCCCCCATCCTGCTCGCTTCATTGACCGTCATTCGCGCCTGATCTCCGTTTATTCCACTTGGGCAAAGCTTACACCACGGCACCAGTCTTGTATGCCGAACAACGATGCCGTTAACTCATGTGCCAGCAAGACTGGCGGGCCGCATGAGGGACGCTTTTGAAACGTGCCGTTGTTGTAAGCCTGGCGTTGCTCGTCGGCGGACCGCTGATCGCGGCCGAGATGGAAAGCCCCGTCATCACGCTGAGCGACGTCGATTGGGACGCGGCGGCGGCGACTTTACCAGGCCACGCGGCGGAACCGCCGGCCGAGGCCTTCGCCCGCCTCAACGCCATCACCGATAAGCGATTTGCTGGCATTGCCAAGAGCATGGTTCCGGTGCTGCTGCCGTTCGACGTCGACGCCTTCCGCAAGGATGTCGCCGACGGCAAGCCGGAGGCTGAAACATCGGACAAATATTTCGCTTCATTCCATCCCACGAAATTCTTTCTGCCCGGGCCAGCCGGCTACGACGCCACCTTCGTCGCCAGCGGATTCGACACCCATTTTAGCAAGCCGATCGTGGTCGAAATCACCGGCGCCGCCTTCGTCTACGCGCTCGACGGCCCCAACAACATTGAAAAAGAAGACCCCCCGCCGAAGGGGTTGATCGAGAAATTTCCCGGCATCCGGCGCGTCTTGAGCGAAGCCCATGTGCGCTATGTGTTCCAGCGCTTCGGCGTGCCTTACGTGCTGTCGATCCAGTGCTATGACATGAGGCCGTCGTCCAAACATCTTTCCTGCCGCGAAGCCGATCCGATCGCGACGGCGTTCCTGCGCCAATTGCGCACCGCCGGCGGCACGCCGGCAAAGATTCAAGAACCGAAAACCGATCTCAGCCGGCCGCAAGGCCAATCGGATTTTACTTATTACAGCCCGGGCGATCTGATCGAGAACACCGGCTGGAGAAAAATGCCCGGCCGCGTCGATTATCACGTCTATTCCCGCATGCGTTATCCAATCGCCTATGCGCCATCTTACGTGAAGTCGCAATCGTTCCTGCCGTGGGGCGATTGCTACCGCACCGGAATGGTCGGCCGCATGGGCAGGAAGGGCGCGCCCTACCGTTGCAAGGTCAACGACCTGCCGCTGGTGTTCGATGAATCGGCGGCGGTGAATTTCACCTATCCATGGCGCGACAATTTCTGCGAACAGCGCGACTTTCTGGTCGGCCAGTGCCCCGGCGGCTACGGTCACCAGGGCGAAGACATTCGCGCATCAAAATGCGTACTCAATAACGCCGAGGCCGACCGCTGCCTGCCCTATCAGGATTACGTCGCCGCCGTGCACGACGGGGTGATCCGGCGCATGCCCGGAAATCTCGGCGCCTACATCGTGGTCAACAGCGAAAACGAGCACGTCCGTTTTCGCTATCTGCACATGAATCCGAAAATCATGGACGCCGAAGGCCTGCTCAACGGCCGGCAAGTGAGCGAAGGCGAGATCATCGGCAAGGTCGCGACCTGGGGCGATTACGAAAACGGCACCTCGTACCACATTCATTTCAACATCCAGGTATTCACGAACATCGGCTGGGTGTGGGTCAATCCCTACATGACGCTAGTCGCCGCCTACGAGCGGCTGATCGGCGGCCGCGGCACCGAGATCAAACCGGGCGAGCCAGCGCCGCCGGTTCCGCTCAAGCTGCCGGTGATCCTGCACCCCACACCGCCACCGGACGCTCCCGCCACCGCGGCCGGGCCGCCGGCAACGCCCGCGGCCTCGCCAACGCCACCGGTCAAAATGGAAGAAAAATCTGCCGAGCGCTCCAAGCCGCACAAGCGCCGCCACCGCATCCGGCACAGACGCCGGCATAAAGAAGACGAGTGATCCGCCCGATTGTTTGCTCAGGCGGCATGACTACAATGCCGCATGCCGCGATTCTCCCGGTTTGGAACTTCGGCGCACAAATTGAACCGCCGCGCGTGGCTGGCTGGCGCATTCGGTGCGACTGCTAGCCTTGCATTCGGCGGCCCTTCGCTCGCCACGCAATCTCCCGCTTTTGCCCGCTGGGTCGTCAATTTTCGCGCCCGCGCGATCGGGCGTGGCATTTCGGAGGCGACCTATGACCGCATCATGAGCGCAGTCACGCCCGACACCAGCGTGATCGAGCAACAGCGCACGCAACCGGAATTCACTGAAGCTGTCTGGCAATACATCAACCGCCGCTGCTCGGACTGGCGGGTTATCACCGGCAAAGAGCGCGCCAAGGAATATGCCGGCCTGCTGGCGCGCGTGGAGAAAGACTACGGCGTCGACCGCTACATCATGCTCGGGCTGTGGGGCATGGAGTCGTCATTCGGCGATGTCATCGTCAATCTGAAATATATGCGGCCGGTGATTCCGGCACTCGCCGCGCTCGCTTTCGGCGAGCCGCGCCGGCGCGCCTATTGGGAAGCCGAGTTGCTCAATGCGCTGACCATCGTCGATCGCGGCTGGGCGCAAGCCTCCGAGATGATCGGCTCCTGGGCGGGCGCTATGGGTCACACCCAGTGGATGCCGGAGGTGTGGCTCAACATGGGCGTTGATTACGACCGCGACGGCCGCGCCTCGCCATTCGGCAAGCCGGATGATTCATTGGCGGGCACCGCGCGCTACCTGGTCGAGCGCGGCAAATACCGGCGCGGCGAAGCCTGGGGCTGCGAGGTAAAGCTTAGTCCCCGCCATGCGCGGCTGGCCAACAACCGTACCATGCGCAGTTACGCCAAGTGGCAGGAGCTCGGCGTGCAGCGCGCCGACGGCGCCGCATTCGCGCGCCCCAGCGATCAGGTCAAGCTCTGGCTTCCGGTCGCTGGCGGCCCTGCTTTCCTGGTCGGGCAGAATTTCCGTGCCGTCTATTCCTACAACCCGTCCACCAGCTACACATTGGCGCTGCTGCATCTCGGCGATCTCATCCGCGGCGATCCGCCATTCCACCAGTTGTTCCCCGGCGGCGAGCGCGTCCCCACGTTGGACGAGGTCAAGGAAATCCAGCGCCGGCTCAACGAACAGGGCTTTAAGACCGACGGCATCGACGGCCGCACGGGCAGCGACACGGTCAAGGCCATCCTCGCCTTCCAGCGCAAGGTCGGCATGGAGCCGGCCGACGGCTACGCCGGACTGAAGGTGCTAGCCCGGTTGCGTCAGGGCTCGTGATCCGGTTGGATGCCGTCCACCGCCCATTATTGGGCGATGCCGGGGTCCAATAGTGCCGAATTCCAAACGCGATAGCAGCAAAGCCCAACGCGACGCCGACATCGCCAAGCTCGACCGCCCCGTCCCGGCCGGCGTCAACGCCCCCGGCTTCGGTAGCGACGTGGTGGCCGATGCGCTGCGTGCGCTCGACATCCCCTATATCGCGCTCAATCCGGGTGCCAGCTATCGCGGCCTGCATGACAGCCTGGTCAACTACCTCGGCAACGAGCGGCCGCAGATGCTGCTCTGCCTGCACGAGGAAAGCGCAGTCGCCATCGCGCACGGCTATGCCAAGGTTACCGGCAAGGCGATGGCGGCGGCGGTGCATTCCAATGTCGGCCTGATGCACGCCACCATGGCGTTTTTCAACGCCTGGTGCGACCGCATGCCGATAGTCGTGCTCGGCGCTACTGGCCCGGTCGACGCCACCAAGCGGCGGCCGTGGATCGACTGGATCCACACCGCGCGCGACCAGGGCGCGCTCATTCGCGGCTACACCAAGTGGGACGACCAACCGGCCTCCCCGGTCGCCGCGCGCGAAGCGGTCTTGCGCGCCGGCTGGATCGCCAACACCGCGCCGCGCGGTCCGACTTACATCAATCTCGATGCCGAGATGCAGGAATCCAAACTGGCCGAACCGGTCGCCCCGATCGACGCCAATCGCTACATGCCGGAGGTCGGAAACGCCGCGCCGGCCGATGCCGTCAACAAGGCCGCCAACCTGCTACGCAATGCCGAGCATCCGGTCATGCTCGCCGGCCGCGTCTCGCGTGATCACGACGCCTGGAAAGCGCGCGTCGCGCTGGCCGAGCGATTGAACGCGCGCGTCGTCACCGACATCAAAGTGGGTGCCGCCTTCCCGACCGATCACCCGCTGCATGCCGGCGCGCCCGCCGGCAGCGTGCTGGCGCCCGAGGCAGCCGATGCGATCCGGTCCGCCGATGTCATCCTCAGCCTCGACTGGGTCGACATCGCCGGCACCTTCAAGGGTCTCGGCGGCACGATCGCGGCCAAAGTCGTGCAGGTCTCGGTCGATCACCATCTGCACAATGGTTGGAGCATGGACTATCAGAGCCTGCCGCCGGTCGATGTTATGATCGCCTGCGAGCCCGACACCGCGGTGCCGGCTTTGCTCGCCGCCCTCGGCTCCGGCGGCCCGCGCGCTCTTGCATCGGTGGCGCGGGAATTTCCCAAGCTCGCCGAAGGCAATCTCACCGTCGATCATCTGGCCGACGCTCTGCGACGCGCGGTCGGCGACCGCCCCACCTCCCTCACCCATGTATCGCTATCGTGGAACGGCGCCAGTTGGCTGTTCCGCCATCCGCTCGACTATCTCGGCTCCGACGGCGGCGGCGGCGTCGGCGGCGGACCCGGCATTTCAGTCGGCGCCGCGCTCGCGCTTAAAGGTACGGGCCGCTTGGCGGTCGCGGTTTGCGGCGACGGCGATTTCATGATGGGCTGCACCGCGCTCTGGACGGCCGCGCATTACAAGATTCCGCTGCTGATCGTGGTGGCCAATAATCGCTCGTTCTTCAACGACGAACTGCACCAGGAACGGGTCGCCCGCATGCGCAACCGCCCGATCGAGAACCGCTGGGTCGGCCAGCGCATTTCCGAACCCGACATCGACATTGCGGCATCGCGCGCGCACAAGGCGCGCAAGGCTTCGGCCCGCTCACGGCGAACGGCGATCTCGGCGCCTACCTTCGCGCAGGCTATCGCGGCGGTGGAGCCGGAGCCGTGGCGGTCGTCGATGTGCGGGTGGAACCGGGCTACACTGCCGCCATGACCGCGGCGATGACGCGCAAGAGCGAGTAGCAATGGCTGCCATTGGACAAAATGCCGACGAGGCCATCCTGGTGGTGGACGACATCGTCGTGCGCTACGAGACGGCGGAAGGCCCGATCACCGCGGTCGACAACGTGTCGTTCAAGGTCAGGCCGGGTGAATTCCTCTCGGTCATCGGCCCTTCGGGCTGCGGCAAATCGACTTTGTTCAATGTGATCGGCGGGCTGCTCAGCCACCATCAAGGCGTAGTCAGCGTCGCTGGCGAGACGATTTCCGGCCCGCACCAATCGATCGGCATGGTGTTCCAGGAGGAATCCACCTTTCCCTGGCGCACGGTGCTCGACAATGTCGCCTTCCCGCTTGAACTCGTCGGTATGCCACGCGCCAAACGCGCCGAGCGAGCAAAACATTTCATCGCGCTGGTCGGCCTCGACGGCTTCGAGAACCGCTATCCCGGCGAACTCTCCGGCGGCATGCGCCAGCGCGTCTCGCTCGCCCGCACGCTCGCCTCCGAACCAAAGATCCTGCTGATGGACGAACCGTTCGCCGCACTCGACGAACAGACGCGGCTGCTGCTCGGCGACAAGGTGCTGCAGATTCAACAGCAGTTGAAGCAAACCACGCTGCTGATCACCCACAACATCACTGAGGCGGTGCAGATGTCCGACCGCATTTTGGTGATGACCTACCGACCCGGCAAGACCAAGCGCATCGTCGCTATCGATCTGCCGCGCCCGCGCACCTCGGAAGTCGTCAGCAGCGCGGCCTTCGGCCGTTACGTCGCTGAAATCTGGAGCGACCTGCGCGAAGAGGCGAGCCGCGGCATGCGCGACGAGGAAGCTCACGTGCTGCATCACGAAAGCTCCTCGTCGTGACCTCTGCCGCGCTCGCAAGACGCGCAAGCCTCGGCGATTCTGCCGCCAAGGTCGTGGGACTTGGCGCGCTCGTGGCATTCCTCCTGGTCGTCGAGATTGTCATCCAGATCGGCGTGATCAACCGCTTCATCGTCCCACCGCCTTCGGAGGTCATCGGCAGTTTCTACCGCGTAGTGACGCAAGAACGCGTGTTCAGCCGCTTTCTGTTCACCGCCGCCGAATGTCTCACCGCCGGCGTCATGATCACGGTGTTCGGCGTCGCCGGCGGCGTGTTGATGCATCGCTACAAGCTGTTGCAGCAGGCCTGCGAGACCTGGGTCGCCGCCATGGCCTCGGCGCCGGTGGTGTTGATGTATCCGCTGTTCATGGTGATCTTCGGGCGCAACGCCTGGACCATCATCATGATCGGCTTCGTCGCCGCGTTGCCACCGGTCATCCTGAAAACGATTGAGGGCATTGCCGGCACCCGCAAGGTGCTGATCAATGTCGGCCGCAGCTTTAATTTGACGCCAACGCAGCAGTTCTGGAAGATCTTGTTTCCCGCCGCGTTGCCGACCATTTTCGTCGGCCTGCGGCTCGGATTGATCTTCGCGCTGATCAATGTCGTCGGCGTCGAGTTCCTGATCAATTACGGCGGGCTAGGCCAACTCATCGAAGACTTGGCCGAGCGCTACGATCTGGCCGGCACCTATGCCGCGATCTGCTTCGTGATTTTAGTGAGCGTGTTGTTCTTCATGGCGCTAGAAAAGGCCGAGCGATGGCTGAGACCGGTCGACTGACGCGAGCCGCGGCGACCGCTCCGGCGTCAAGCCTGGTGACGCTGCTACGCATCGCTATTATCCTCAGCGTTCTGGCGCTGTGGGAATTGCTCGCGTATTCCGGCTGGCTCTACCGCGACGTAGTGCCCTCCCTGCTGGCGATCGGGCGCGCCTTGGCAGGCCTTCTGACCAGCAAGAACTATTACTTCAATCTCGGCATCACCGCGGCCGAAATCGGCACTGCACTCGCGATCGGCGGGCTGTCGGGGCTGACGGTCGGCATATTACTCGGTGCCAACCGGTTCCTGTCGAAGGCGTTCGAATCCTACATTTATTATCTCGGGCCGACGCCCAAGATCATTTTCTTCCCGGTCATGATCATGTGGTTCGGCGTCGGGCCCGAATCCAAGATCGCGCTTGGCACGCTGTCGTGCTTCTTTCCGGTCGCGCTCAGCGTGGCCGCCGGCATGCGCGGAATCGACCGGGTGCTGATCCGCGTCGGCAGCAGCTTCCGCGCCAACACCTGGCAGATGGTAACGAAGATTTACCTCCCCGCCATGCGCCATCCGATCATCAACGGCATCAGGCTCGGCCTCGGCGTGGCGCTGATCGGCACGCTGCTGGCGGAGACCAAATTGTCGAACAAAGGCATCGGCTTCCTGATCATCCAGGCCTACAGTATTTTCGATATGCCGCGCATGTACGCCATGTTGATCGTGCTGTTCGTGCTAGCAATCGGCGCCAATGCGCTGGTCGGCCGCTTGGGCGGTCTCGACAGCATCAAGAGAAACTGAGCGTTCAGCAACAAGAGGGGCGATCTATCATGAGACACGTGCACCGTCTTGCCGGCGTTGCGGCGATTGCCGCGATTGCTCTCGCCAGCCCGGCTGCGGCCGATGATCTGGTGAAAATGACCATTGGCCAGCATGGCAATTGGGATACCGCCGTTCCTCATCTCGGCGAAAAGGCCGGCATCTTCAAGAAACACGGCTTGAAGCTTGAAATGGTCTATACCCGCGGCAGCGGTGAGACCGTGCAACCCGTGATTTCCGGCAATGTCGACCTCGGCCTCGCCGTCGGCACGCTCGGTGCCATCGGCTATTACGCCAAGGGCGCGCCGATCCATATCGTCGCGGCACAAGCCACCGGCGCCGCCGACTACTGGTACGCCAAGACCGATTCCGGAATTAAAACGCTCAAAGACGCCAAAGGCAAAACCATCGCCTATTCGACCAATGGCTCGTCGACCCATTCGATGGTGCTGGCTTTCATCAAGGAGTTCAATCTCGACGTGAAGCCGACCGCGACCGGAAGCCCGCCGGCGACCCTGACCGGTGTTATGTCCGGCCAGATCGATATCGGTTGGGCCTCACCGCCGTTCGGCCTGAAGGAAATGGACGAAGGCAAAATCCACCTGGTGGCGCGCGGCAGCGACGCACAGGTCGTGCGCGGGCAAACCATTCGCACAATCATCGCCAACGCCGACGCGCTAAAGAATTGCAAAGACGTGATCCGGCGCTACATGCAGGCCTACGCCGAGACCATCGACTACATGTATTCGGACAATCCGCAGGTCATGGCCGACTATGCCGAATTTGCTCAGGTCACCTCGGCCATGGCCAAGCGCGTGCGCGACGAGTTTTTCCCGAAATCGCTACTGCAGATGACTGAAATCAAGGGCATCGATCAGATGCTTATCGACGCGGTCGAATTGAAATATGCGTCGAAGCCGCTGACCAAGGAGCAGGTCGCCGATTTGGTTCAGACCTCGATCGCCAAATAAACGGCAACGAGCACAAATCCTAGTCGGCAGGCGGGCAACATGTGCCCTGCCACGCCAGCGGAAAGGAACGCCAGACATGACGACTGCAGTCTCTCCGCAATCTGCCACCGCTCAGGCCGTTGTGCTGCCTAGCAACCGCGGCGCCTATTATGGCGGCGCCTGGCACGATCCGAAATCCGGGCGCTTCATCGACACGATCAACCCGGGCACGGGCCTGTCTCTCGGCAAGGTCGCGGATAGCGGGGCGGACGATATCGACGCCGCTGTGGCGGCGGCGAAAGCGGCGTTCAGGGAGTGGCGGCGCGTGCTGCCGCTTGAGCGTGCCAAGATCCTGCGGCGGATCGCGGAAATCCTCCGCCAAAACGCCAATGAACTCGCGATGATCGATGCCGCCGACTGCGGCAATCCTGTGCGCGAAATGGTGAGCGACGCCATGGTGGCGGCAGCGCAGATGGAGTTCTTCGCCGGCTTCGTGACCGAGATGAAGGGCTCGTCGATCCCGATGGGGCCGGACGTGGTCAATTTCTCGGTGCGCGAACCACTGGGCGTTGTCGGGCGCATCATCCCGTTCAATCACCCATTCATGTTTTGCGCCGGAAAATCGGCAGCCCCGCTCGCCGCCGGCAATACGGTCATCGTCAAACCGCCAGAACAGGCGCCGCTCTCCTCGCTGCGGCTTGCCGAACTGATCGGCGGGCTGTTGCCGGCCGGCGTGTTCAACGTGGTGCCGGGCGGACGCGAGGCTGGACAAAGACTCGCCAGCCACCCGGACGTGGCGATGATCGCGCTGATCGGCAGCGTGCCGACCGGGCGCGCCGTGATGAAAGCCGCCGCCGATACCGTGAAGCGCACCATGCTGGAGCTCGGCGGCAAGAACGCGCTGATCGCCTATGGCGATGCCGATCCCGACGAGGTCGCCGGTGCCGTCATCGGCGGGATGAACTTCACTTGGTGCGGGCAGAGCTGCGGCTCCACCAGCCGCGCCTTTATCCACGAGAAAATCCACGACGCGGTGATCGAGCGCATCAAGGCGCGCATCGCGCATTTCAAGCCGGGTATTCCGACCGATCCGGCCACCACCATGGGCGCGATCATCTCCAAGACCCAGTTCGACCGTGTAGTGAGCTATATCGACGCCGCCAAGAAGGAAGGCGCGAGGTGATCGCCGGTGGCGGACCGCCGTCCGATCCCGCGCTAAGCAAGGGCTTCTACGTCGAACCGACCGTCTTTGCCGACGTCACCATGTCGATGCGGATCGCGCACGAAGAAATCTTCGGGCCAGTGCTCGGCGTGTTTAGGTGGAGCGACGAGGCCAAGATGCTGGCGGAGGTCAACCAGGTCGAATACGGGCTGACCGCCTCGATCTGGACCAATGATCTGTCGACCGCGCATCGCACCGCCATGGCGGTGGAAGCCGGTTACGTATGGATCAATGAGGTCGGCAAGCACTTCCTCGGTGCGCCATTTGGCGGCTTCAAGCAGTCCGGTTTAGGGCGCGAGGAATGCTTCGAGGAAATGCTGAGTTTCACACAGGAGAAGAATATCCACGTGAAGCTGAAGCCGGCGAAGGCCTAAATTACGGTCGGATCAAAGCCCGCGCGCGTCCATGCCGCGCGATGCGCCGGATCGCACATAAAGCCGATGAAAGCCGCACCTGCTTCCGGGGTGGCGCTGCTCGCGCTCACAGCTGCGCCGTAGATGGTCGTGAGTTGAATTTCGGCTGGCAGCGGTCCGACGACGGCCAAGCCGTCGGTGTTGACCACCTCGCTCTTCGGGTAGAATCCGATCTCCGCCTCGCCGCTCGCAATCAGTTGCACACCACCCGCCAGCGCGGGACGGTGAATGATCTTGCCTTTCATCAAACCGGCGATACCCAGTTTTTCGATCAGCTTGCCCATGTGAGTGCCGCTCGGCGTCTCGCCCGGCGTGGCATGCGCGATGGCGCGGCTGTTAAGGATCGCCTGCTTGACCTTGTCCGTCGTCGACAGGTCGGGTTTGGCTGCGCCGATGCGCACCACCGCATTGATGCTGACGAGGCCGAGGACGGCACGACCTTGCGGGCGCACCACACCGCTCTGCTGATATCCGTCCAGTATATTGGTCGGCATGACCAGCACATCGGCCTTCTCTCCGCCCGCAAGCCGGTCACGCAAGGCCGACATCACCGCGAAGACGAAATCAACTTTGTGACCGCTGCGTTGCTCGAATTGCGGCGTCAGTTGCGCGAATACTTCCTTCGGCGCGCCACCGCTCATGACCCGAATGTTTGCCATCGATGCTGAGGTCTCGCTGTCGTTAGAGCTTGAACGATTCATGCGTGCCGGGATGGAACATCTCCTCCGGGGTCAGCAGCCGCGACGAGAGGCCTTGCGCATGGTGATGACGCAGGAAGGTCTCCAGCGTCTTGCGGTTGGGCGCGATGCCATAGGACCAAAAATCTTCGCCCATCAGCGCGCGCGCTTCCATCAAGCGCTCCTCGACGAACGGCAGCGTCACCTTGGTCGATGACGTATCGGAAAGTTTTTCCAGCGCGATCGTTTTGGCGCGATCGAACGCCTTGAGCACCGCGCCCGGCAGCCACGGGTGCTGCTCGGCCAGTTCGCGCCGCACTCCGACCAGATGCATGATCGGAAAGATGCCGGTGCGCTTGTAGTAGTCCTTGGCCGCGGCGACCGGATCGGCGAACAGCCAGCCAATATGCGGATGACGCCCGAAACCGGACGGCACGCGCGGCCCGATGAAAGCGTCGATCTCGCCGGCTTCCAGCATGCTTGACAGCGTGCGCCCTTCCGGCGCGTTCTCGAGCTTTACACCCTTGGGAAGCGTGATAGCGATTTTCTCCACCCGACCCGCCTCTTCCAGGCCACCGCGGATCCAGTGCATATCGGACGGCTTGACGCCGTGGTCGTCTTCCAGAATGGCGCGCGCCCACACATTGGCGGTCAATTGATATTCCGGCACGCCGACTTTTTTGCCCTTGAGATCGGCCGGTTTCTTGATGCGGTCGGTGCGCACATAGATCGAGGTGTGGCGGAAGGCGCGCGACACGAAGGCCGGCACGCCGACATAAGGGCACGTGCCCTGCGCGGTCTTGACCGTAAAGCTCGACATCGACAATTCGCAGATGTCGAATTCGGCATGGCGAAAGGCGCGGAAGAAGATTTCCTCCGGATCGAGCGCCATGAATACCGGATCGACGCCGTCGATCTGCACCAGCCCGTCGCTGAGCGGCCGGGTGCGGTCATAGTCGCGCACGGCGACGGATAGATTGAGCTTGGCCATGGGGCTGGTCGGCAATGACATTCGGGTGAATGTCATAAGCGAAATGGCGGCCGGACGCTACTCCACCCCGCCGCGCTTCTTGTCCTTGTCGTCCGGGGTCACATCGACCGCCTGCGCGTGCCCGGTGATCTTCACCGGCCCCCGGCAGTCGCTCATGCAGGGCTTGGCGTTCCAGAACGCCTTCTCGGCCCGGCCGCGGTCGTCATCGAAGAAGCCGCCCTGGTTGGGCATTTTCACGCTCGCCCAGGTCTCCTTCGACAGCACGAATTTGTCGTCCACAATGTCATTGAGGTTGAGCACATAGGCTGTAACTGCATAGAGCTCGTCATTGCTGAGTGACTCGGCATCGCCGAACGGCATGGCGCGGCGGATGTAGTCGAACACGCTAGAGAGGTACGGAAAATAAGAGCCGACGGTCTTGACCGGATCGTTGGAGGCGAGCGTGCCTTTGCCTTGCGCGAGCGCCGGCCAGCGCCCGGCGCTCTCGCCGAACTCGCCGTGGCAGGCGGCGCATTTATCCATGTAAACTTTCTCGCCGTCTTTCACCGAGCCGTGGCCCGGCGGCGCGCCCTGCCCGTCCGGCCGCACGTCGATGTCCCAGCCGGCAATCTCGGCCGGTGTGGCGGCGTGGCCGATGCCGAAATTGCGCACTGCGTCTTTCTTGCCTTGCGCCAGCGCGGGCCCGGCCGATGCAAGCACCGCGACAAGCGCGTACTTAGCCAACTTCGACATTTTCGACCTCCCCGTTGGCCTTGAGCGACCAGGTCTGAATGCCGTTGTTGTGGTAGATCGAATTGACGCCGCGGATTTTGCGTAACGCGTCCTTCGTCGGCTGCACATAGCCGGTCTCGTCCATGGCGCGCGATTGCAGCAGCAGCGGCTCGCCGTTCCACTCGATCTCGGCGTAGAAGCGCACGCAGGCTCGGTCGAACACCGGCCCATCGATGCGCGCGCTGCGCCAGTTGCGACCGCCGTCGAGCGAAACGTCCACACGCTTGACCTTGCCGCGGCCGGACCAGGCCAGTCCGGAAATCACCGTGAAGCCCTTGGCGTGCAACGGCGTCTGCGGCGACGGCAAAGTGATGACCGATTTGGCGTCCATCTCGAAGGTGAACTTGCGCGCCTTGCCGTTCTCCAACAGATCGCTGTATTTCGAGGTCTCCTCGCGCGTGTACCAGGGCTGGTCGCCGACCTTAAGGCGGCGCAGCCATTTCACCCAGACATTGCCCTCCCAGCCCGGTACGACGAGCCGCACCGGATAGCCCTGCTCGGGACGCAACATTTCGCCGTTCATGCGATAGGCGACCAGGCAATCGTCGAGCGCTTTGGCCATCGGGATCGAGCGCGTCATCGCCGCGGCGTCGGCGCCCTCGGCCAAAATCCATTTCGCGTTCGGCTTGACGCCCGCCTGTTCCAGCAACAGCCTGAGCGGCACGCCGGTGTACTGCACGCAATGCACCATGCCGTGGGTGTATTGGACGCCGTTGAGCTGGGCGCCGCGCCATTCCATGCCGGTATTGGCAGCACACTCCAGGAAGTAGATGCGATTGACGCGCGGCAACCGCTTGATGTCCTCGAGCGTGAAAATCAGCGGCTTGTCGACCAGACCATGCAGCATCAGCCGGTAATCATGCGGATCGACTTCGGCGATGCCGCCATGGTGACGCTCGAAGCACAGACCGTTCGGCGTGATGATGCCGTCGAGTTCGTGCAGCGGCGTGAATGCGACCGACGATTCCGGCGTCGCGGTGAGCCATGGCACGGTGCGGCGGATGACTTCTTTTTCGTATTTCGACGGATTGCCGTAGGCACGCACGCCGACGCCGTCGCCGAGTTGACGCGTCCAGTCCGGCACGTTCGGCGGCAGGTTCTTGGCATTATCGGCGAGTGCCCGGACGCTCGCCCCCACGGCCGCTAGACCCGCCGCGCCCGCGAGAAATCGGCGGCGCGAGGCCTTCGTCTTGTCGGTCGGCTCTGTCATCGGCAGCTCCCGGCGGATGCCATCCAGGTCCGCTCTTATCACATTCTAATTCATGAATGTAATAGCGAAAACCGCTCAGGCTCCGGAAATTTTGACGCTTGAGTTGGGCGCAACGCGGACGGTTTTCTCCGCCGCGACATAGCGTTCGACGAGTTCCCACACCGGCGGGCCTTGGGTTCCCTCGTTCACGCTGGCCCAGCCGGCCACGACGTATTCCTTTTTGGGCTCTATCGGTTTGCCGGTTGTCAGCAACGTCATCGCCGAAATGCGCTGGCCGATCGGTTTTGACACGTCGATGGCGTAGCCGAGCCCGCCGCAGCGCACCATGTCGCCGCCCTGCTGGTAATACGGATCGGGGTTGAACAGATTGTCCGCCACGTCCTCCAATACCTCTTTGAGCCGTTCGCCCGTCATGGTCACGCGATAGACCTGCGGATAGGTGATGGCAGTGGCGTTGTGGATATCTTCTACCGTGATCGGTTGACCGGGCAGCACGCTGGTGCCCCAGCGGAAGCCGGGCGAGAGAGCGATCTCAGCGTCGCGCTCTTTAAGCAGCGCCGAGCAGATCACGTCGTCAAAGGTACCGTTGAAATTGCCGCGCCGGTAGAGCAGCGAGTTTGCCTTGCCTACGACGCGCGCCAAGTCTTTGGCATAAGGCGCACGCGCTTTGGTAATCGCCGCGGTCATCTCGGCATCGGGCGCAATCGCGTCGGCGAACAGCGGGATCAGCTTGTAGCGGAAACCCTTCACCACGCCGGTCTGCACGTCGAGATCCAGCCGCGACACGAACTTGCCATGGCTGCCCGACGCGATCAGCAGCGTGTTACCGACCTTAATTGCTTCGGGGATCGCATCGTGGGTATGCCCGGTGAGGATCACGTCGATGCCGGCAACGCGCGCGGCCAGCTTGCGGTCGACGTCGAAGCCGTTGTGCGAGAGCAGCACGACCAGTTGCGCGCCGCCTTTGCGCGCCTTCTCGACATTGGCGCGCACGTCCTCCTCGCGGATACCGAATGACCATTTCGACATCAGCCAGCGCGGATTGGCAACCGGCGTATAGGGGAACGCTTGCCCGAGCACGGCTATCTTCACGCCGCCACGCTCGAACATTTTCATCGGCTCGAACACCGGCTCGTTCCACTCTGTGTCGCGGATGTTGAGCGCGAGAAACGGGAAGCCGAGCCCTTTGATCAATTCAGTGACGCGCGCCTCGCCATAGGTGAATTCCCAATGGCCGGTCATGGCGTCAGGCTTCAAGAGCGCCATGCAGTCGACCATGTCCTGGCCGCGACTCGCGTTGGCGCCCATCGAACCCTGCCAGGTATCGCCGCTGTCAAGGAGGAGTACCTTGTCACCGCGCTCGGCGCGCACGCGCTTGACCACAGTGGCGAGCCGGTCGAGCCCGCCGATGCGACCGTAGGTTTTCGCCAGCGCGGAGAAATCCTCCGACGTCAGTGCATAGGCCGTGGCGGATTTTGCAGGGATGCCGAAGCGCTTGAGGAAGTCGCCGCCCGTCAGATGCGGCGGCTGTCCCCTCGCCTCGCCGATACCAAGATTGATCGACGGCTCACGGAAATAGACCGGCGCCAATTGGCCGTGGATGTCGGCGACGTGCAGCAGCGTGACATTGCCGAGCGCGTCGAACTTCAACAGCTCGGTCTCGCTCAGCCGCTGCTGCGCCATGGCGCGCGTGAATCCAGCCCCACCCGCGGTCAGCGCCGCGGTGGCGGCGCCGACTTGCAGCAGTTCGCGGCGGGAGATCATTGATTAGTGCCTGATCCCCGGCACGCTCAGCTTCAGCCCTTCGTTCTGCGAGGCGAGATAGAGCTCCAGATCGCCGTATTCCTTGGCGTCGGGCGGCAGTTCGTCGGCGCGGATGTTGACCTGGCACCACTGGAAGCGCTGGCGGATGTCCCAGATAGCCAAGAGGCTGGTGCGCCAGGTCGGGAAGTGGTCGTACTGGCCTTTCGGCTCGCCCAGCCATTGCCCGCGGATCCAGTGATTGGCCGCTTTGCCGTGGCAGTCGGTGCAGGCGAAATTGAGCTCGCCGAGCTTGCGGCTGGCGAGCGCCTTGCCGCGCTCGATCGCCGCTTTCGATTCCGCGCTGGTGGTGTCGACCGCGATCGGTGCGCCGTTGGCGAGATTGTGCAGATAGACCGACATCACGCGGTTCTCGTCGGTCTCCATCAGCCACACGGCCCCTGTCGTGGCTTTGGTATGGCGGGCGACGAACTCTTCCACGCCCAGAACCTTGTTGAGCCGCGGCTCCCACTTCGGCATCGACGCCGCCCAGGTCTTAAACGTCTCTTTCGGCTCGCTGTGGCAGGTGTTGCAGGAAAAGCCGATCGAGCTTTTCAGCTTCCAAAGCTCCTGTGCCTTGTCGATCGCCCACATGCCGGGATTTTCAATAGCGTCGAGATTATCGCGTTTTTCGACCGGCGCCGGACGCTTGGCCGGATCGTCGAGCGCGGTCTTGAACACCGCCGGGGCTTTCAGCGTCTTCAGGAACGCGACCATGTCGCCGATTTCCTGATCGTTAAACACGCCGTGGCCGCCCCAAGGCGGCATTATCGTTTCGGGATTATAGACGCGCGCATCATAGATATAGTTGAACAGCCACTCGTCCTCGCGCCCTGCATTGCCGATTTCCGACAGATCGGGTCCGGCGTTGCCGGGCAGGTCGGCGTTACCGGCCTGACCCATAATATGGCAGGCGAGACACGAGCCGCCGCGGTTACGGTCGGCCACCAGCTTGGCGCCCTTGGCCGCATCGCCCGTGATCGGGCCACCGAGCTTGCGCGGCGCCGTGGGCGCCGGCGACGAGGCCAGATTCGCGAGCGTGTTGAATTTCGACTCGTCGCGCGCGGGCCAGCCAGGATAGCGCTTCCACGGTCGCGCCGAAGCGTCATCCTTGAGCTCGAGCGGCGCTGCTCGTTTCGTCGCTTGCGCATTGGCATCGGCCGCAAGCGCGACAACGCTGATCACCGCAATGGCTGTGGCGCCGCTTGCCAGAATCCCTCCACGGGTCATTACATCCTCCCTGAACGAATTGTTGTCGTTACGTCGTTCCGCATCGAGGCGGAACGCTCGTCAGCCCACGGTGATTTTTTCTTCCGCGGTGGTGATTGTGCCGTCATCGTCGGTCCAGGTGAACTTAAACGCGCCGCTCTCCTCCACTTTGGCGAAGAACTCCATATACGGGTTCGCCGCGATCGCCGGTTCGAGATTGGCGCTGAACACCGGCTTGCCGTTGAACTCCGCGGTGAACCTGTTGATGATCTTGCGCGGGATCGGCTTGCCGTCTTTATCCTTGCGCTGACCCGACTCCATGATGTGCGGCATCAGCGTCTTAATCTCGATGACGTCGCCTTTCTTGGCTTCCTTGGGAAGCTTCAGTCTTGGCTTATCCGCCATGAACCTCTCCTGGATCTTTTTGTTGTGCGATCAGCCGCCGCAGCCGCCGATGGTTACCTTCACCAGCTTCTGGCCGGTGAAGAATTCGCCTTTGCTGGTCTTAGCGACCACGACGATGTTTTGCGTGGTGGCAAGTCTAATACGGGTTGAGGCTTGCGCCTTGCCCGACATCGCCGAGAAATGAAACGTGGCGACGCCCGGGTTCGGATTGCCCTCGGCGACCACCATCACTTCGCTCACATAATTGTCGGCCGTCATCGGCGCATCGACCGCCACCGACAACGGCACGGTATTGCCGTTTTCGGCGATCTCGGGCAGTTCGATCGAGATCTTACCCTTCTCGGCGGCCTTGCCGCCGGTGAATTTGGCGATCTGTTCCGCCGCTTCCTTAACCCCGGCCTGAGCGCGCCCGCCCCAGCCGAGAACGGTGAGTGCCGCGCCGCCGAGTACCAGTGTTGCGCGACGGGATAGCTGTCGCATCGGTTCATCCTCCCAGTTTATCGTCTTGGGGCAGAAGATGAGGCCCCGCCCGACCGCGACCATAACCACGAGCGGGCACCGGTTCAAATCATATTCACAAAAAAGAATATCATTCCACTGCCCGGCCGCTGGATTAACTCGGCAGCGATTTGACGAAATCGCGGAAGCTCTTGCTCTCATAGGCTTTTTCGCGGACGTAGCGGAACATGGCGAGGAAATCGTCGGGCCGCATATAGCCCGGCAGGCGCGCCACCTCGCGTTTAGCGGGTTCCAGCGCCTTGAGCGGGGCGGCCCGTTCCGGGAAAAACTGGAAAGTCGGCGTAAAGCGCACGCCATATTTCGCGGCCATCTGCTTTTCCGACAATTCGGCCCCATCGAAATCGGTCACCTTGCGCGCGCCGATGATGTTGAGTTGCAATACTTCGAAATTCGCCTTGATGTAGTCGGAGATGTCGCCTCGCGCGAAATTGACGAAATGCGTCTCCTTGCAATAGGGGCAGCCTTTGAGCTCCCACATGATCGCAAAACGCTTGCCTTCCTTGTGCGCGCCTTCGAGATCGTCGGCGAGTTCGAGGAAGCTCTCCAGAAACCAAGGCTCCTTGTAGAGCCCATCGTCGGTCAGCATCGGCGCGGCACGCGCTGCGCCCAGCACCGCCAAAGATGCCGCGCCGATCAGCAGGTTTCGTCGTGTCGTCATGGGGCCAATCGTAATACCGGTTTTGTAAACCACGTGGACAAAGCGGCCTCGCCGCCCTGCCCCCACGCCGCTTATATTCTCGTCCGTATATATCTTCGCGTCAAAATCCGGTGAAGATCGATGCTGTCCAGCCTTGCCCGCGTCGCATGCCTCACGCTCGCTTTGGTGGCAGGCTCGGCCATGGCCGACGATTTGGCCGAATTCAATGCCGCGGTGGAACAGGCGCAATCTCATAACCGGGTGGCCATCGGCTATTTGCGCACCGGCAATCTCGATCTGGCCTTGCTCGAAATCGACCGCCTGCGCGAATCCTGGAATGTGGTTGAGCAACGCTTCGCCGGCAAGCGGCCGGATGCCTTCGACGGCATCGCGCTCTACGGCGCGCTCTGGACCAGGATGAACGCGCGCCTGGTCGCGGTCGATCTCATGGTCAAAATGGGCAAACCGGACGCGGTACGCCAATCGCTCGAGGCCATCCGCGGCGATCTCTACGACTTGCGCAAGGCCGCCGGCGTCGTCGTGCTGGCCGACTGCGTGCGCGACGCCAATGCCGCCATGGACGCGTTGATGGTCTACAACGACCGCGCGCTCGACTGGACGAACGCCGAAACGCGCGATGGCGTCGCCAGCAAGGCCTCGACGTACGGCTCCGTGCTCGATCGCTGCGACGGCATGGCGGACGACGCCGTGCGCAAGGCGGGCGAATTCCGCCGCCTGGTCGACGGCGCCAAAGCCAGCCTGACGCTGATCCCGAAAGCCATCGCCACCCGCGACAGCGACCTCTTGCATCGCGTCCTGATCGAACTGCGCTCGTTCGATAATCTGCTGGCGTTCCGCTTCGGATAGCGTCCCCCTGCATCGACATATTCTGCTTGTGTGATATATTTCCGGACGATTCAAAACTCGCGTTTTCGCCCAGAGAACGAAGTTGCCGCACAAACCACGCATACAAGAATTTTTTTCTCGTGCCGCGCTGTTCGGCGCAATGTTTATCGCGTTGAGCTTGTCGAACGCGCGTGCGGCCGAGTTGGTGATGTTCGAGCAAGCCGGCTGCGCCTGGTGCGAAGCCTTCGACCGCGAGATCGCGCCGATCTACCCCAAGACCGACGAGGGCTTGCGCGCGCCGCTGCGCCGTGTCGATACTTCGCAGCGTCTGCCGCCGGACTTGGCGTTCATCGAAACTGAGCGGCTGACGCCGCTGTTCGTCCTGGTCGACCGCGGCCGCGAGATCGGCCGTATTCGCGGCTATCCCGGCGAGGATCACTTCTGGGGCCTGCTCGGCGCGTTGATGAAAACGTTAGCACGCTTCCGGGGCGAGCGGGGAACGCGCGCAGCTGCTTGAAAAAACATTGCGCGCGACTGACTAATCGTCTGTAGTCTTGCACCGCGCGAATGCGATAATGGGTGTGTCGATGGAATTGCAACGTTCAGAATCACGCGGCCGCCCACACGAACTCGAACGCATAATCGATAACGCCAAACGCGCCAGCAATTTCCTCAAGGCGCTCGCGCACGAAAGCCGCCTTATCATCCTTTGCATTCTCGCCGAAGGCGAAATGTCGGTGAGCGAACTCGAACGCGAGCTCGACCTGCGTCAGCCGACGGTGTCGCAGCAGCTAGCGCGGCTGCGCGCGGACGGCTTGGTGTCGACGCGGCGCGACGGCAAGGTCATCTATTACAGTCTCGCCAGCGACGAAACGCGCATCATTATCGGCGCGATCTATGACGTGTTTTGCAAAAAGCCGCGCCGGCGCTAGCGTTCTGGCGCCTTATTTGATTTCCAGCCCGAGCGTCTTGACCATCTTGCCCCACTTCGCGACTTCGGCCTTGAAGTAGCTCTCCGCCTGCGCCTGCGATCCTTCGATCGGATCGAAGCCGATCGAGGTGAGTTTCTGCCGCAGCGCCGGATCCTTCATCACCTCTTCGATGGTGGCGTTGAGCTTAGCCGTGATCTCCGGACTGGTGGCGGCCGGCGCGAACACGCCGACCCAGGACGACGCTTCGAAGGGATAACCGGCCTCCGCGTAAGTCGGCACGTTCGGCGTGACCGCCGCGCGCTTCGCACTGGCGACGCCCAAGCCCTTGAGCTTGCCGCTGGCGATCTGCGCCGCCGCGCCGCCACCCAAGGTCGTCGCCAGCACGTCAATCTGATTGCCGATGGTCGCAGCGATCGCCGGCGCGCCGCCCTGGAACGGCACATGCGTTGCCGAAATCTTGGCGATCTCCTTGAAGAAATACTCGGCCGCGATATGCGAACCGCTGCCGACGCCGGCCGAGCCGAACGTGATGTTCCTGCCCTTTGCCGCTTTCAGGAAATCGACAAGGCTGGCGGCCGGATTGCCCGGGCTAGTGACCAGTGATTCCGGCGACGAGGCCACGATCGCGATCGGCTTCAGGTCGCTCGCGGCGAATCCTTTGTTCGGCCGCAAGGTCTCGTTGATCGCAACTGCCGTGGTGGTGACCAGCAGCGTGTAGCCGTCGGGAGTTGCGCGCGCCACCGCCGCCGCGGCGATGTTGCCGCCTGCCCCGCCGCGGTTTTCGACGACGACTGTACGACCCAGCCGCTCGCTCAAGCCTTTGCCGACAAAACGCGCCAACGTATCGGCGACGCCGCCGGGCGCAAACGCGACAACGAAAGTAATGTCGCGTACCGGATAGGTCTGCGCCCCCGCCTCGCGTGCACCCAGCGCGCCGCTGAGCACGGCCAAAATAATGACGGCGTGTTTGAAAACCCGTTTGATCGGCATGTCGTTCCCCCTGTCGCGCCCGATTGTTCTGGATGCGTTGACGCGCCGGCGTTGCGCCAACAGCCGTCGAACGCTATGTCTGGTCTACTTAGTCATGCAGCCGTAGAGAAACGGCCAGCTCTTGCGACCGTATAGCTTTTTTTCAGCGGCCTGTGTTTGGCAATCGGCCCATTTTATCTTTTCCTTAATCCATTTCGCCTTCGCTGCATACCACTGCTTCTTGGTCCAGTTTGAAATGTCTTCCATTTTCTCCGTAACCGCGGCGATCGGCTTTACCGCCGTTTTGGCCGGCGTCTGATCTTCAGCGAATGCAGACCCCGTCGCGACCAGCATCAGCAATGCTAGTAACAAGATTGAAGTGCGTATCTGAGCCATCCTTGAATCCTCTGTCGCGCTAGCTCATGGCCACATCGGTGAGCCGCATCTGCACGCGTTCCTCGCCTTGCCAGCGATCGATCGCGAGGCTGCCGGCAGCGTGCATGGGCCGGCCGCGATTGTCGAGCAGCGCCTGGCCGAGCGGCTTTCCGGCGGCGCGGAACGCGATCGCGTTCACAATTTTGCCGTCGCCGGACTTGAAGCGCGCGCGGATGTGGTTCTCGCCGACCAGATCGGCGTAAATAAGCGTATGCGCCGGCAGCGCCAGCAGCGGCTCCGGATTGCCGGCGCCGTAAGGTCCCGCGCGCGTCAGCAGCTCCACTAGCGCCAGATTGACCGCGCCGGCGCTCACCGCGCCATCGATCGCAAGCCCGCTTTCGCGCCGCGCTGCCTCGACCGGCGCAGCCAACACGTCCTCGCAATAAGCGCGGAACGCGGCCAAGGCATCTTTTCTGAGCGTGATGCCGGCCGCCATGGCGTGACCGCCGCCCTTGAGCAGTAATCTCTCGCGCACCGCCTGCCGCACCGCCTGACCGAGATCGACGCCGACAATCGATCTCCCCGATCCGGTGCCGGTGCCGCCCGGCTCGAGCGCAATCGCAAAAGCCGGCCGGCCATAGCGTTCCTTAAGCCGCGCCGCCACCAGCCCAACCACGCCGGGATGCCAGCCTTCGCCCGCGGTTACCACCACGGCGCCCTTCTCTTCTAAGCCGAGCGCGGCCATGGCTTCGGCCTCCGCTTGCGCCACGGTCGCGAGCTCGATCTGCTGGCGCTCGCGATTCAAACGGTCGAGTTCGCCGGCGATGCGCGCCGCTTCGCCCGGGTCTTCCTCCAGCAGCAGCCGCACGCCTAAGTCAGCACGACCGATGCGGCCGCCGGCGTTGATGCGCGGCCCGAGCAGGAAGCCGAGGTGCCACGCCTCGGGCGGGCCGGAAAGGCGCGCGGCATCCATCAGCGCGGTCAGCCCGATTTGATCGCGCCGCCTGAGTGCGATGAGACCCTTGGCGACGAAGGCGCGGTTGAGGCCCTTGAGCGGCACCACGTCGGCGATGGTGCCGAGCGCGACCAGATGTAGGAACGACAGCAGGTCAGGTTCCGGCCGCGCGCCGGTCCAGAAATTGCGACCGCGCAGCTCCCGCGTCAGCGCGACCAGCGTGATGAATACCAGCCCCACCGCGGCGAGATGGCCAAGGCCGGAGAGATCGTCGGCACGGTTCGGATTGACGATCGCCAGCGCCGGCGGCAGTTCCTCGTCGGCTTGATGATGATCGAGTACCACCACGTCGAGGCCGAGCTTCTTGGCTTCTACGAGCGTGTCATGGCTGGTTGTCCCGCAATCGACGGTGACCAGCAGCTTGACGCCACGTTCGGCGAAGGCGCGGATGGCGTCCACGTTCGGCCCGTAGCCTTCGAAAATCCGGTCGGGAATATGCACGATCGGATCGAGCCCGCAGTGCCGCAAATAGCGCGCCAGCAGTGCCGAAGCGGTGGCGCCGTCCACGTCGTAGTCGCCGAAAATCGCGACGCTCTCACCGTGGATAACGGCATGTGCGAAGCGCGCACACGCCGCCTCCATATCCGTGAGCTCATGCGGGTCGGCCATCAGGTGTTTGATGCTGGGATCGAGAAAAGCCGCGACCTCGTTCGGCTCGACGCCGCGGCCGGCGAGCACGCGCGCCAGCAGTTCCGGCACGCCGGATCTTTGCGCAATGGTGAGAGCGCGCGCCTGCCCGCGCTCGTCCAAGCGGTCGCGCCAAGCCCGCCCGCTCGCGGATTTCTCCACGCCGAGGAAGAAGCGATCGGTTGCCGGCATCGCTGTTGCGGGCAAAGCCGCCATCGCGCTTAATCCTTGTAGCCGTGCTTCTTCATCACCGTTTCTACGCTGGCCGCGATTTCCTGCTGGAACGCCGGCAGGCGCGGAACGATCAGGCCATAGCTCTCAGCGGTCACTTTGGGCAATTCCCGCAGCGTCTTGGCGCCGGTCGGTGATTTGTAGAATGCCACCAGATCGTGCAGTTCGCCGGCGGTGAAATGGCGCGCATAGAGGGCGGGCACGTCCTGCAGGGCGTCGCTGACGAATTTGCCGAGCAGTCGCTCCAATTCGGCGCGGATGTCGGTGAGCGTCGCCGCGTCAACTTTGTTGCTCAATTGGCCTTCGATGCCAGGCCACATCTGGGCGACCAGCGCCCGGGTCATCTGCTGGACGGTGTCGCCGGTCATGATGCCGGCCAGTTCCTGCGCCGCCTTCAACGTGTCCGGCGACGGCGCATCCTGCGCCCGCACCGGCAGCGTCACACACACGCACAGCAATACCGTTGCGATCAAGCGTTTCATGCGAGCCTCCGTTTGCCGTCATCACCGGACGTGGGAAGGCTGCCGGCGCTTCCTCAATCCAAATGAAATTTCTTGAACTCCCGGTGCTCGGCGCGCACCCAGCGCACCGTACCGGTCACCGAGCGCATCACCACGGTTTCGGTTTCGATGACGTTTTGGCGGAATTTGACGCCGCGCAGCATATTGCCGTCGGTGACCCCGGTGGCCGCAAACACGCAATCGCCCTTCACCATGTCATTGATGCCATATTTCTTGCGCGGATCCTTGATGCCCATCTTGGCGGCGCGGGTGCGTTTCTCTTCGGTATCGAGCACCAGCCGGCACTGCATTTGACCGCCGATGCAAGCGAGCGCGGCAGCCGCCAACACGCCCTCCGGCGCGCCGCCGATACCCATGTAGATGTCGATGCCGGTGGCATCCGGCTGCGCGGTGTGGATCACGCCGGCGACGTCTCCGTCGGTGATCAGCGCTACCGCCGCGCCGGTCTTGCGCACCGCCTCGATCATGTCGGCGTGGCGTGTGCGGTCGAGAATGAGCGCGGTTATTTCCGCAGGCTTGACGCCCTTGGCCTTGGCCAGCCGCGTGATGTTCTCGGCCGGCGAGGCATCGAGATTGACCAGGTCCTTCGGATAGCCGGGGCCAATGGCGATCTTCTCCATGTAGACGTCGGGCGCATTCAGCAAGGTGCCGCTTTCCGCCATCGCCATAGTCGCGATCGCGCCCGGCATGTTCTTGGCGCACAGCGTGGTGCCTTCGAGCGGATCGACCGCGATGTCGACCTTTGGTCCCTTCCCGGTTCCGACATTCTCGCCGATGAACAGCATCGGCGCTTCATCTCGCTCGCCCTCCCCGATTACCACCGTACCACCGATCGACAGCTTTCCGAGTTCGCGCCGCATGGCGTCAACGGCGGCCTGATCGGCGGCCTTCTCGTTGCCGTGGCCGCGCAGGCGGGCCGCCGAGACCGCCGCGCGCTCGGTCACGCGCACGATCTCGATCGATAAAATGCGGTCTAATACCTGCTTGGAAGTCTCGCTCGTCGACGCCATTTCTTCAGCTCCCCCTGGACGAATCCGGCTTGCAAGCCGACTCGAATACTAGTTACGCATGATCTATTCCGAAAACCGGTTCCCACTTTTCGGGATCATGCGCTCAGTTCTTCTCGATCCGGATCACCTGCGGCTTGCCGGAGATCACCCTATCGCGCCCCACCGCCGCAAGGGCCTTGCGAACGGCGTCCTCAGTTGTCGCATAGGTAATGAGGATAACGGGGACGGAACCGGCCTTGGCGTCGCTTTCGGCGTGCGCTTGGTGGCGCTGCACAATGGACTCCAGAGAAATTTCCTGTTGGGCGAGCCGCTTGGCGATAGTGGCCGCGGTTCCCGGCTTGTCGCGCGCGAGCAGCCGGATGTAATAGCCGCCCTCGTGCCGCTGCATCGGTGCCTTGCGCACGCTGCGCAACCGCGCCGCCGGACGTCCGAATGGCGCGGTACGTACCCCGCGCGCAATGTCGCCGATGTCGGAGAGCACCGCCGAGGCGGTCGCAGCGCCGCCGGCGCCCGGCCCGATCAACGTGAGCGGGTTGATGCCTTCCGCGTCCACAGTCACGGCATTGGTCACGCCCATCACCTGGGCGATGGCCGAGTCCTTGCGCACCATGGTCGGATGTACGCGCTGCTCGATTCCTTTGTCGGTTTTCACCGCCACGCCGAGCAGTTTCACGCGATAGCCGAGTTCGTCGGCCGCGGTGAGATCGGCCGGCGCGAGCGAGGAAATTCCCTCCACATAGATCGCGCTCTGGTCGACCTTGGTGCCAAAAGCGAGGCTCGCCAGGATCGCGAGCTTCTGGGCCGTGTCGTAACCTTCGATATCGAAACTCGGATCGGCCTCGGCATAGCCCAGACGTTGGGCTTCCTTAAGGCACTCGGCGAACGGCAGCTTGTCCTGCTCCATCCGGGTGAGGATGTAGTTGCAGGTGCCATTGAGGATGCCGTAGATGCGCTCGAACGAGTTGCCGGCCATTCCTTCGCGCAAGGTCTTCACGATCGGAATGGCGCCGCCGACCGCGGCTTCGAAATTAAGCGCAACGTGATACTTTTCCGCCAGCGCGGCAAGCTTGACACCGTGCTTGGCGAGCAGCGCCTTGTTGGCGGTGACCACCGATTTGCCCGACGCCAAGGCCGCTTCGACGGCGCTCTTGGCGGGATCGCCGGCGCCGCCGATCAATTCCACGAAAACGTCGATGTCGGTTGCGCGCGCCAGCGCGACCGGATCGGAATACCATTTCATTTTCTTGAGATCGACGTCGCGGTCCTTAGCCCGCGCGCGCGCGCAGACTGCGACGATCTCGATCGCGCGGCCGCAACGCGCGGCGAGCGCCTCCTGCTGGCGCGCCATCTGGGCGATCAAGGCCGCGCCGACCGTGCCCAATCCGGCAACGCCTACTTTTAGAGACTTGACCATGAGGACTAACGCCGCGTGGCGAGCGGGACCACGTTGTGAAGGTGTTCCGGCGCGGATTCAAGGAAGCGGCGGACATTGCGCGCGGCCTGGCGGATGCGCTGCTCGTTCTCCACCAATGCGATGCGCACGAAGCCCTCGCCATATTCGCCGAAGCCGATGCCGGGCGAGACCGCGAGTTCGGCCTTCTCGACAAGCAGTGTTGAAAACTCCACGCTGCCGAGACTGTGAAACGGCTCTGGGATCGGCGCCCAGGCGAACATCGAGGCGCGCGGTGACGGCACGTGAAAGCCGGCGCGGCTGAAACTTTCGACCAGCACGTCGCGGCGGCGCTTGTACGTTTCGCGCATCTCCTTGATGCAATCGTCGGGACCATTGAGCGCTGCGATGGCCGCCACCTGCACCGGCGTGAAGGCGCCGTAATCGAGATAGGATTTTACCCGCGCCAGCGCCGCGATCACGCGCTCATTGCCGACCGCGAAGCCGATGCGCCAGCCCGGCATCGAGAACGTCTTCGACATCGAGGTGAATTCGACCGCGATATCGATCGCGCCCGGCACCTGTAACAGCGAGGGCGGCGGATCGCCGTCGAAATAGACTTCCGCATAAGCCAAGTCGGATAGCACCAGGATGCCGTGCTTCTTCGCGAAAGCGACGAGATCCTTGTAGAAGTCGAGGCTCGCCACATAGGCGGTCGGATTGGCCGGATAGCACACCACCACGGCGGTCGGCTTCGGGATCGAGTGGATGATCGCGCGTTCCAGCGTATGGAAGAAATTCGGCGTCGGCTCCGACGGCACCGAGCGGACGGCGCCGCCCGCCATCAGAAAACCGAAGGCGTGGATCGGATAACTCGGATTGGGCACCAGCACGACGTCGCCCGGTGCAGTGATGGCTTGCGCCACGTTGGCGAAGCCTTCCTTGGAGCCGAGTGTGGTGATGACCTGGGTCTCAGGGTTCAACTTCACCCCGAAGCGGCGCTCGTAATATTTCGCTTGCGCAAGGCGCAGTTTGGGAATCCCGCGCGAGGCGGAATAGCGGTCGGTGCGCGGCTTGCCGAGCGTCTCCTTGAGCTTCTCGATGACATGCGCGGGCGCCGGCAAATCCGGATTGCCCATGCCGAGATCGATGATGTCGGCTCCCGCATTGCGGGCGCGCGCCTTGGCCCGGTTCACCTCTTCGAACACGTAAGGCGGCAAGCGGCGGATGCGGTAGAAGTCTTCCATAGTCTCAGACCCTTAGGTCGGCTGCCCTGTCCAGCCGGCCGGCTTTACCCCGGCAGGCTTTTATCACGGGTTGGTCTTAGCGCCATCCTCGGCACCGGTGGTCTGGCTTTTTTTGGCGGCCGGGGGCTTTTTAGCTCCTTTTCGCTCGCCTTCCCACGCATCTGCGCTTCCTGCTTGTCGCGCGCCGTCTTCAGCTCCTTTTCCAGCGTTACCTGCTGCTCCTCGGTCATAGTTGGGGCCGGCCGGGGCGGCGGCATATCGTGAACGGCCGGGTATACGTAAGGCTGCGTGGGCCGCTCCGGGGCGCCGGCCGGCAGCCCTAAATCGCCCGGCAGCTTGTCGATAATCGCTCCCGGAGCGCAGCCGGAAAGCGCTGCGGTCAGGCCCAAAGCCAAGACCAAGCCCGCCAAAGTGAAACGGTCAAAGGTTCGCACCATGCGCCGCAAAACCTGTGCTCGAGACGGAAAATCGATGCGCACTCAATGAATTATACCACAAGCCGCGTAACCGGTTATTATGGCCGCAGCAAGGTCACGAGCTGGGTAAACGTCTCGTAACAAACCGATAACCAGTAAAGCCATACACGAAACGCACCTTGCGGGAGGACGAGGTCCTGGCCAATTCTCACGGCGGGGACCGACATGAAGCCGATGGATAAGTCCAGCACCAAACCGGCAAAGGAACCGGCCAAGCAATCAGTCAAAGAGCCGGCGAAGATAGGCTCGGTCGAGGTCGAGGCCTTCGCGCATAATATCGCCCGCCTGGTCGAAGAAGGCGGCAAAGCACTCGCCGCCTATTTGAAGCCGCGCGAAGAAGGCAAAATCAAAGACGAAACGGCCGACGGCGTCGCCGACGTGGTCAAGACCGTCGGCCAGGTATTGGAATATTGGCTGGCGGACCCCGAGCGCGCACTCGAGCTGCAGACCAGTCTCGGCCGCGACTACCTCGATCTGTGGGGGGGCGCGGTCAAACGCATGGCCGGCGAGCCGGCCGCACCGGTGGTCGCACCCGACCCCAAGGATAAGCGCTTCGCCGATCCGGAATGGTCGCAGAACCAGTTCTTCGATTTCCTCAAGCAGGTCTATCTGCTCACCGTGCAATGGGCAGAGCGCCTGGTGCGCGAGGCCGAAGTTGACGATCAAACGCGACAAAAGGCGGCGTTCTACGTCAAGCAGATCGGCAATGCGATCGCGCCGTCGAATTTCGTGCTTAACCAATCCGGAGCTTCTGCGCGAGACGCTTGCCGCCAAGGGCGAGAATCTCGTGCGCGGTATGCAAATGCTGGCCGAAGACATCCAGGCCGGGCATGGCAATCTCAAAATTCGCCAATCGGACCCCGGCGTGTTCGAGGTGGGCCGCAATCTCGCGCTCACCCCCGGCAAGGTGATTTTCCAGAACGAATTGATCCAGCTGCTGCAATACGAGGCGACCACACCTGAAGTGCTCAAGGCGCCATTGCTGATCGTGCCGCCCTGGATCAACAAATTCTACATCCTCGATCTGACGCCGGAAAAATCCTTCATCAAGTGGTGCGTCGACAACGGGATCACCGTGTTCGTGATGTCCTGGGTCAACCCGGACGCCAAACTCGCCGAGAAAAGCTTCGAGCAATACATGCGCGACGGCGTGATGACCGCGCTCGACGCGGTCGAGGCGGCGACCGGCGAAAGTCAAGTGCACACCATCGGTTATTGCGTCGGCGGCACGCTGCTTGCGATCACGCTTGCCTATCTTGCGGCCAAGCAGGACAACCGCGTGCTCTCCGCCACATTGTTCGCGGCGCAGGTCGATTTCACTTATGCCGGCGACCTCATGGTATTCGTCGACAAGGACCGCATCGCGCAATTGGAAGAGCACATGCGCGAGCAAGGCTATCTCGAGGCTTCGAGCATGGCCACCGCGTTCAATCTGCTGCGCTCCAACGACCTGATCTGGCCCTATGTGATCAACAACTATATGCGCGGCAAGAATCCGCTCGCCTTCGATATCCTGTTCTGGAATTCCGACGCCACCCGCATGCCGGCGGCGAACCATTCGTTCTATTTGCGCAATTGCTATCTCGACAATAATCTCAGCCAGAAAAAAATGGAGATCGCTGGCGTCACACTCGATCTCAAGAACGTGAAGCTGCCAATCTATAATCTCGCCACTCGCGAGGACCACATCGCGCCGGCAAAATCGGTGCTGTACGGTTCGCAATTCTTCGGCGGCCCGGTAAAATACGTGCTGGCCGGATCCGGCCACATCGCCGGCGTGATCAATCCGCCCAGCAATAAGTCGAAATACCAGTATTGGACCGGCGAGAAGCCGAGCGGTTCCGACGTTGAGAAGTGGCTATCGACCGCGACCGAGCACCCCGGTTCGTGGTGGCCGAACTGGCTCGACTGGATCAAGGCCCAGGGCGGCGAGACCGTGCCGGCGCGCGTGATCGGCAGCGGCAAGCTCAAGGCCGTCGAGGACGCGCCGGGGTCTTATGTGAAACTGAAAAGCTGGACTTGATGCCGATGCCCAGCGCCGCCGCTCCATGACGATCCTGCAAGCGATGCTATCGGTTGCCTCCGGCAGCCTGGTCGGCTTTACACTCGGCCTGGTCGGCGGCGGCGGCTCGATCCTGGCAGTGCCGTTGCTCGTTTACGTGGTCGGCGTCCCTTCCCCCCATATCGCCATCGGCACCAGCGCCATCGCGGTTGCCGCCAGCGCGGCCGCCAATCTCGCCGGCCATGCGCGAGCGCGCACGGTGAAATGGCCCTGCGCGCTGGTGTTCGCGATATCCGGTATCGTCGGGGCGGCGGGCGGCGCGCAACTCGGCAAGACGGTGGACGGCAGCCGCCTGCTGATGCTGTTCGGCGTGCTGATGGTTGTCGTCGGCCTGACGATGCTGCGACCGCGCAAGTCGGGGGGCAATCCCGACGTCACGCTCAAC
Organism: uncultured Alphaproteobacteria bacterium; assembly: GCA_963770985.1. Lineage (GTDB taxonomy): Bacteria > Pseudomonadota > Alphaproteobacteria > Rhizobiales > Xanthobacteraceae > Pseudolabrys. The sequence continues at coordinate 298,577 of CAVYRR010000002.1, forward strand.
GCCGAGAGCATGCCGAAACTTTTGCCGCTGCTGATCGGTGTCGGCTTTGCGGTCGGCGCGCTGTCGGGCTTCTTCGGCATCGGCGGCGGCTTCCTAATCGTGCCGGGACTGATCGGCGCCACCGCCATGCCACTGATCAATGCCATCGGCTCGTCGCTGGTCTCTGTCACCGCCTTTGGGTTGACCACCGCGGCGAGCTATGCCTGGTCCGGGCTGGTCGATTGGTCGCTCGCCTTCCTGTTCATCGTCGGCGGCGCGCTTGGCGGCCTCGCCGGCATCCGGCTCGCCCATCATCTTGCCGGTTACAAGCACGCGCTCACGCTCACTTTTTCCGGCATCATCATCATTGTCGGGCTCTACGTCATCGTGAAATCGATCCTCGCGTGAACCCATGACGGCCAATTGATGCCGCCGGGCGCGACAGGCGCGCCGGTATCCGTTAATCTTCAGGCTGCTGGCTCACTCAAGACAGGGGATGGCGATGTCCAGGGAACTGATGTGGCTGACGCTGACGGTCATCCTGACCGGGCTGTTGTGGATACCCTACATTCTCGACCGCATCGTGGTGCGCGGGCTGATGGGCGCGATGGCCAACCCCTCGCGCCACGACAAGCCGCAGTCGCCGTGGGCGCAGCGGCTCTATTTCGCCCACACCAATGCGGTGGAAAATCTCGTCATCTTTGCGACCTTGGTGCTGATCCTGGACACCCAGGGCCATTCCACCGAAAGTACGGTGATCGCCTGCGCGGTCTATTTCTGGGCGCGGCTGGCGCATGCCGTCATCTACGCGCTCGGCATTCCGGTGCTGCGCACGCTCGCTTTCGCGGTCGGCTTCCTGGCGCAGGTTGCACTGGTGCTGGCGGTATTCGGGAAGCTTTAGTTCAGCGGTGCGGCGCGCTCCGCGAGCGCACGCAGGTCGAGCCCGCGTGGCAGCGTGCCGAAGGCGCCGCCACCCTCGCCGTCGAGCCGCGACGCGCAGAATGCATCCGCTACCGCCGGCGGCGAATGCTTGATGAGCAGCGATGCCTGCAAGGCCAGCACCAGATCGCGTACCAGTACGCGCGCTTGTGATTCGTCATTACGATCGGCGGCACGCAAGCGTTTTTGCAGCCTTTCGGCGAAGGTCTTCAAGCGCGGATCGCTGGCGTCCGCGAGTTCATGCTGCAGCACCTCCGCCGCCTTCGGCGTACGCTCGATCGCGCGCAGCACGTCGAGGCACATCACGTTGCCCGATCCTTCCCAGATCGAATTGACCGGCGCCTCGCGATAAAGCCGCGGCATGATGCTTTCCTCGATGTAGCCGGAGCCGCCTAGCACTTCCATCGCCTCCAGCGTCACGAACGGCGCGCGCTTGCAGATCCAGAATTTACCTGCCGGCGTCACCACGCGGCGGAACACCTGCGCTGTTTCATCGTTTTCGTCATAGGCGCGCGCCAGCCGCATGCTCAGCACGGTCGCGGCCTCGCATTCGAGCGCGAGATCGGCCAGTACATTCGTCATCAGCGGCTGGTCGATCAGCCGCCTCTGGAACGCGGTGCGATGGCGCGCATGATGCACCGCCTGCGCCACCGCCTGCCGCATCAAGGAGGACGAGCCGATGCAGCAATCAAGCCTTGTGTAGCCCGCCATCTCAATCATGATCGGAATGCCGCGCCCTTCTTCGCCGACCAACTGCGCATAGGCGCCGTCGAATTCCACCTCGCTCGATGCGTTCGACTTGTTGCCGAGCTTGTCCTTCAGGCGGTTGATGCGCAAAGCGTTGAGCGTGTCGTCTGGCGTCCAGCGCGGCATGAAGAAGCAGCTCAGGCCTTTGGGCGATTGCGCTAGCACCAGGAAGGCGTCGCACATTGGCACCGACAGAAACCATTTGTGGCCATGCAAGCGGAAGTAGCCGTCGCCCGAAGGTTCCGCCCGCGTCGAATTGGTGCGCAGATCCGAGCCGCCTTGGTTCTCGGTCAGGCCCATGCCGATGAGCGCGCCGGTCTTTTCGCGCACCGGAATGAAGCGCGGGTCGTAGCGTGGCGCGAAAATCGTCGGCAGCCATTGCTCGGCAATCTTGGGGGCGTGCCGCAAGGTCGGCACCGAACCGTAGGTCATGGCGAGCGGGCAATAAACCCCGCTCTCGATCTGGTTGAGCATATAGGTACCGGCGGCGCGCGCGACGTGCGCGCCGGGTTGCGGATTACGCCACGGGCCGGAATGCAGGCCGAAGCTGCACGCGATGTGCAACAGATCGTGCCACGCCTGGTGGAACTCGACTTCATCGATGCGGTGGCCGAAACGATCGTAAGTCTGGAGTTGCGGCAGGTTGCGGTTGGCGGCAAAGCCGAGCGCGACCCCTTCGGGTTGGCCCAGGCGGTCGCCGAACGTACCGAGCAGAGTCTCTGCCCAGCCGGCGCCTTCGCGCCTGACCGCCTCGCGCAGTACAATATCGCTTGCAAACAGATTATAGGGCTCGAGCGGCGGCGGCTGGTTGCTGACCTCGAACATGAGTCGGGTCTCCTTCGGCGAAGGCTAATGCACCCGCCTTGTCAGGGAAACAGCGCCACCTGCTCCAGCCCCATGGCCTCCGGATAGCCCAGCACTAAATTCATATTCTGGATCGCCTGGCCGGAGGCGCCTTTGACCAGATTGTCGAGCGCCGAGATGATAATGGCGCGGCCCGGTATCCGGTCCTTGGCAACGCCGATGAACGTCATATTCGAGCCGCGCACATGCCGGGTCTGCGGCGTTTCGCCGAACGGCAGCACATGCACGAAAGGTTCCTTCGCGTAGAACTTTAAAAGCACTGCATGAAGATCTTCCGCCGTCCGCCCGCGCCGGCCCCGCACATAGATGGTCGAGAGAATGCCCCGGTTCATCGGCACCAGATGCGGAGTGAAGGTGACGATCACCTCCTGCCCGGCGGCGAGCGAAAACTCCTGGTCGAGCTCGGCCATGTGCCGGTGATGGCCCACGCCGTAGGCGTGGAAGCCTTCCGACACTTCCGAGAACAGCATGGCCTCCTTGGCCGCCCTGCCCGCGCCGGTCATGCCCGACTTGGCGTCGACCACGATTTCGTCGAGCTCGATTGCCTTGGCCTTGATCAACGGGATCAGCGGCAGCTGCGCACAGGATGTGTAGCAGCCCGGATTGGCCACCAGCCGCGCCTTTTTGATCTCGCGCCGGTGGATTTCCGTGAGACCGTAGACCGCCTCCTTCTGCAGTTCGGGCGCGTGGTGCTCGTGGCCGTACCACTTCGCGTAAGCCGCCGTGTCGTGCAGCCGGAAGTCGGCCGACAGGTCGACAACCTTGGTCGCCGGCGCCTGCGTCAGCAGTTCCTTGATCACCTTCTGCGTGGTGGCATGCGGCAACGCGCAGAACGCGACGTCGAGCCCGGCCTTGCCCCAGTCGAGCCCGTCGATGGCAACCAGCGTCGGCAAGTCGAACGGCGAGAATTGCGGGAACACGTCGCGCATCGCCTTGCCGGCGCTGCGCTCGGCGGTCAGCAGCACGATCTCGGCGCGCGGGTGCCGCAACAGCATCCGCACCAGCTCGGCGCCGGTATAGCCGGAGGCGCCAAGCACGCCGATTTTCGCTTTGGTGGCCATGAATCGATCCTCATCCAGAGTCTTAAAGAACTACCGGACAAAGGCCAACGCGCGGGTGTGGATGGAAAGTAAAGTGCCGCGGCCGAAATCCGGCGGCACGGGGACGTTTTTTACACGCGAAAGCGCGCCCGTGCCGTGGCGATACGGCGGCGGCGGAGCTCCGATACTGTCAAAAATGTCGTCATGGGCGGGCGATATAGGCCCCCGCCCCCGACCCGTCAACCTTGCGCCCGACCAAAGGCAGCGGCTGCTCGGCCAGCATGGCCTTGACCACCACCTCGCGCGCCAGCGCCGGGTCGATCCCACGCGCGGCGATCATGTCCTTGCAGTCGGCGACGATCACATCGGCGTCCTGCATGATCTTCAGGCGCTTGAAATGGTCGTCGTGATGCAGGCCCATGCTGGCGCCGACGATGTCGAGAATATTGATGATGCGGAACGGCCAGTCGCGCTCATGCGCACACAATTCGCGATGATCGACGTGGTAGATCGCGACCAGTGCATCGACGCCGGCGGCGGCGGCCGCTTCCAGCTCGGCCAGTTGCAGACCGCGCTTGTAGTCGGGCAGCGCGTTGAGCGAGTTGCTCATCAGTCCGACCGCCGGCTGTCCGAGATCGACGATCTCAATGCCCGGCACCATGCGCAACAAGGCGGTTCCTGCTTCCACCACGCCCTTCACGCCGGGATGCTTGTGCAGCGCAATCCGCAACGGTACCGGCTTCGTCAGCATCGGCCGCAAATCTTCGAAGCGCGTCGCCAGAAACAGCAGGAACGGCGTCATTTCGAACGGCCGCGCGCCTCTCGCCTTCTCGATCGTCGGTAGAGTGTATTCGGTGAACTGCACGTGGCAGCTCGCGCACCAGGAAATCACCCCGGTCTTTCCTTCCGCCAGCTTGTCAAGCGAACTCTCTGCTACCCGGCCGGACACTTCGGTGTCGCCGGTGCGCAGCTGGATTACACCGCAGCAATGGGTCGGCCCGCCCATGACTTTGTAAGTGACGCCGAGCGCGTCCATGATGTCGAGCGCGGTGAGTGCCATATGCGGCGTCTTGAGCACGTTGCAGCCGGTGTAGAAAACGAAGTCGGGTCGCTCTCCCGGCTTCGCCGTCGATCCGTTTTCCAGACGCGCGTTCACCTGCTGGCCGAGCCGCGCGAGTTCCGCGTCATCGAGTTGCATGCGTGAGAGCACATTGACGCCGTCGGCGACGAGGCGAAAGTTTTCGATGCCGCGCTTGCGCCGGTCGCGCAGGTCGGAAGATTGCCGCGCCATCGCCACGCGCGCCATCGCCAGCAGAAAGCGCGGATTAATGCCTTCGGGACAGGCCGCGATGCAGTCGCCGGTGAGCGCGCAGCCTTTGGCCCAGGCTTTCGAGGCCTGCGGCCCCTCGCCGCCGCGCAGGATGTCGAGCACGCCGGAAATCACCGCCTTCGGCGCGGCGTCGCCGACGCCGGCCGGCGCCGTCACCGGGCAGATTTCCACGCACTTGCCGCACGCGTGCAGGCGTCGAGCATCTCGTTCGTGCGCGCGGCCAGGGCTGTTTCGAAGGCGGTTTCGGTCATATGAAAAACCCGATTCCAGTGGCAGAGAAGAACTCTACTGGCTCGACGGCCCGCCGGCCAGCGCGTGTAAACCCCCTAGCCTGCATTTTATTCCGCAGTGCGGTTGTCGCATGTAACAGCGAGCGACCCATATAGGCGAACGCCCACTTGTTGGTTAAGCTGCCCACCTCGACGGTCCGGCACGAAAACCGCCGGGTCAAACAATGCCGGCAACGACCGGCTCACCACTTGGGAGGAATAGAGATGCGTCGTTTGACTATGATGGCGGGCGCCTTGGGCGTCGCGCTGCTGATGAGCTCGGGCGCCTTCGCGCAGGTGCCGCCCGATCCGGCCAATCCGAACGAAGCCATACCGGATGCGCAGCCGAACACACCGTACGGTGAGCCGATCAATCTTGAAACCGCCAAGAAGGTTGCCGCAGCCGCGTCTGCGGAAGCGACCAAACGAAAATGGGCCGGCATGTGCATCGCGGTTGTCGGCCCAGCGGGCGACCTGGTCTATTTCGAAAAGCCGGACCTTTGCCAGTATGCGTCGGTCGACTATTTCGCAACACAAGGCACGCGCAGCGGCGCGCTATCGCCGTCCGACCCTCGTGTTCGAACGACTAATCGGCAAAGGCGCCTTCTTCGCCTATCTGCCGACGCTCGGCGACGCCTTTATCGGCTCGCGCGGCGGCAATCCGATCATCGTCGGCGGCAAGATCATCGGCGCCATCGGCGTGAGTGGCGGCAGCGGTTCGCAGGATGATGCGATTTCGCAGGCCGGCGCTGCGGCGCTCAAGTAGGACTCGCAACCTCGCATTGACTTCCGCCGGGATGAAAATCCCGGCGGAGTTTCCTATTGCATCGGGAGGGATGCCGTGATCGGAAAAATTTCAACCGGAATAGTGCTCGGAACCTGTCTCATCGGCCTGCAGCTGGCGATTGCGCCCGCCGCCTCGGCCGTGGAATTAAAGGTGATTTCGGAGAAGACAACGACCGGCTTCGGCCACGTCGAATCCGTCGCCTACGATCCCAAAGGCAAGGTGTTTTACACCAGCGACTTCGGCCCCGATCTCAAGCCGGCCGACAAAGACGGCAAGGGCAAGATCACCAAGGTCTCGGCCGACGGCAAAATCCTCGAGGACGGCTTCCTTCCCGCCAAGGGCCAGGTGCTCAACAAGCCGAAAGGCCTCTGGATCAAGGGCGACCGGCTATGGGCGACCGACATCGACTCGGTCTGGGTGTTCGATCTCAAGACCAAGGAGGGCAAGAAGCTCGAGCTGCCGGGCATCCAGTTCGCCAACGATCCGACCATCGATGGGTAACGCGCTCTATGTGAGCGACAACCGGTCCGATCAGTTGTTCCGCGTCGAGCCGGCGGATTTCCTCAAGTCGAAAAAGCCGCCCAAGATCACCGTGCTGTTCAAGGGCAAAGGCGTGTTCCCCAATGGTCTCTATCCGGGCAAAGGCGGCGCGCTGCTGATGGTCGGATTCGAAGGCAAGGACAAGCCGCACGGCATCTATTCGATGGCGCCCGGCAAGGACCCGGTCGCCCTGTCGGACAAGATCGGCATGCTCGACGGCCTCTACCAAACGACGGACGGAGACATCCTGGCCACCGATTGGGTTTCCGGCTCGCTGTTCCAATGGAACAAGAAAATGGGCAAGAAGGATTTGGCGATCGGGTTCAAAGGTCCCGCCGATTTCTGCGTCGTGCCGAACAAGCAGGGTCTGCTGGTGGCCGTGCCCGATCTGGTGAAAGGCGAGATCCGCTTCGTGCAGCTCGGCAAATAATCGAACAAAAACCCGAAATGCCGAACGCGCAACTAAACCGCGTCGGTTTCCGCCGGGATGAAAATCCCGGCGGATTTTTGTGCGCGCTTCGTCACCAGCCAAACAGCCACTGCAGCCCGATCGAAATGACGTCGCCGAGCGTCAGCAGCGTGGCGGCCCACACGAAGGCCGATGAGAAATTCGCCAGTTGGAAGCGCCAATACGGCATCTCGAAAATGCCGGCGACCAGCGGCACCACCGCACGCAATGGACCGAAAAACCGCCCGATGAAAATGCCGGGTATGCCCCATTTCTTCACGAAGGCCTCCCCGCGCGGGATCAGGTCGGGGTGGCGCGAGAGCGGCCACATGTGCGCGACCGAATACTCGAGCTTCAAGCCCAACCCAATAGGACAGCCAGTCGCCGCAGGCGGCGCCGAGCGCGGCCGCGATCCACGCTGGCCAGAAACTAATACCGCTCGGCCCGATCAGCGCCCCGATCGCGACCAGTGCGCCCCAGGCCGGGATCAGCAGCGAGACGAAGGCGAGCGATTCCCCGAAGGCGAGCGCGAACACGATCGGCGGCGCCCAGGCCGCGTTGTGACGCACGAATTCGACGATGTTTTGGACGGTTGCCTGGAATTCCATAGGCGGTATGTGCCGGGCCGCATGGGCGACTAAGCGCCGTCTCTAGCCCGGCCGCGCGTTTCCTGCCAGCGCCGCGGCGCGGTCGGTACCCGGATGTTGCTGGCACCGTCGCAGCGGTTTCATGCCGCGAAACGCCGATCCTTTCGATTTCCCGCCGCACGCTGTGCGATTGCCAATGCTTCGCAACACGCACGCGCCATCGATGAATTTACCCGCCATGCGATGTCCGAGACGGCAGCGGAGGGATTGACAGCCAGCCGCGATGCGACCGATGGTCGGCGCTTCATAAGAAAGACGCCGGTCACCGGCGAAACGGGGGAAACATCATGACAATTCGGACCATGTTGCGCGTTACCGCCTTTGTGGCGCTGGCTGCTGCCAGTACCACCGCAATGGCGCAAGAGGTCATCAAACTGCGCATCGCCTCGGGCCACCCGCCGGCGAACACTTACGTCGCCCTGATGCAGGGCTTCTTCGTGCCGGAGGTGACCAAGCGGGTCGCCGCCAAGACCAAATACAAAGTCGAGTTCGTCGAGGGCTATGGCGGCGCCATGGTGAAGGTCGCCGACACGCTCGAAGGCGTGCAGTCCGGCATCATCGACATCGGCGGCTATAACTTCGGCTTCGAACCGTCGAACCTGCCGCTGCACCCGTTCCAGGTGATGCTGCCGTTCGGCACCATGGATCCGGAGATGAGCCTGAAGATCGCCCGGGCCGTGTACAACAAAGTGCCGTATCTGTCGAAAGTGCTCGAGGACAAGTTCAAGCAGAAGCTGCTCGCGCTGATCGCCGACAATGGCTACAACCTCGGCACCACGTTCGAATGGAACAGTGTCGCCGACCTCAAGGGTCAGAAGATCGCCGGCGCCGGCCTCAATCTCAAATGGCTGGAATTCGCCGGCGCGACGCCGGTGCAATCGTCTTTGCCCGAGGCCTACACTTCGATGAAGACCGGCGTTTACAACGGCTGGATCATGTTCCCGTCCGGCTATGCCAACTTCAAGCTCTATGAAGTCGGCAAGTTCTATACGGAGATCGGCTTCGGCGCGATTACCTGGCACGGCATGACGGTCAATCTGGCACGCTGGAACAAGCTACCGAAGGAAGTGCAGGACATCATCCTCGAGGTCGCCAAGGAATACGAAATCAAGACCGGCACGGTGAACAAGGAGAACTATCCCAAGCAGATCGCCGAGCTGAAGGCCCACGGCGTCAACGTGCGCACACTGCCGGATAAGATCCGCCAGGAATGGGCGAACTCGCTCGCCGGCTGGCCGGCCCAGAAAGCCAAGGAGCTCGACGCCCAGGGCCTGCCGGCAACGCAGGTACTGGAAGCGACGCTGCAGGCGGCCGAGGAATTGGGCTACAAATGGCCGGTTCGCTATAAAATCAAATAGAGCGCGAAATGGGCGGCCGACGGTTCGGCCGCCCGCTATTTTTGGTTCTCCGGCGAGGGCTGCTCGTGATTCATGACATGAATGCCCGGATCGTGCGCGTACTGCTTCTCGCCGCAGCAGTAATCATTCTTTCGCTTGGCTTTCTGGTATGCGCCGACGTGATCGGGCGCAGCGTCTTCAACTCTCCGGTCAAAGGCACGCCGGAGATGGTGTCGATGTCGATCGTCATCATCTGTTTCCTGCTCGCCGGCTATGCGGTGCAGAGCGGCAGCATGATCTACACTGATGCGGTGACCAGCCTTTTCGGCAATCGCGGACAGGCCTTCGGACAATTGATGTCGGCGGTGCTCGGCATCCTGTTCTTCGGGCTGATCGTCTGGGGCAGCTTCGAGCCGACGCTGCACGCCATTGCCAGCGGCGAGTTCGAAGGCGAAGGCGCGCTGCGGGTGCCGGCTTGGCCAGCGCGCAGCATCGTGTTCATCGGTTCGGCACTGGTCGTCTTCAGCTATGCATTGATCGGGATTTCCGCCGCCGCGCGGTTGGTGTCCGGCCAGGCGGAAGCCGATACGCGGCCGCAAATTCATATTTGAGGACGTCGCACCGTGCTCGGCCATTTCGATATGATCATTATTGTCGTGGTGGTGCTGGCGCTGGTGTTCGCCGGCGTGCACATCGCGATCGCGCTCGGCATCACCGCCGCGCTCGGCATCTACCTCATGCAGGGCGATATGGAGGTGGTGCGCAATTTCATCGCCAATACCGCCTATGAGTCGTTGCGCGACTACGTGTTCGCGGTCATCCCGCTGTTCATGCTGATGGGCGACTTTCTCGCCAAATGCGGCGCCGCGCGCGACATCTATGCGCTCGCCAACCGGCTGAGCCGCTGGCTGCCCGGCCGGCTCGCCGTCGCGACGATCCTGAGCAATGCGCTGTTCGGCTTCGTCACCGGCGTGAGCATCGCCGCCGCCGCCGCGTTCTCGCGCATCGCCTATCCGGAAATGCGCCGCTACGGCTATCGGCGCGATTTCGCGCTCGGCTCGGTCGCTGGCAGCGCCTGCCTGGGCATGCTGATCCCGCCGTCGGTGCTGATGATCGTGTGGTGCGTGCTGACCGAGATATCGATCGGCAAGATGTTCCTCGCCGGCGTGATTCCGGGCTTGCTCGCCGCCGGCGGCATGATCGTCTATGTTGTGATCGCGGCCATCCTAAAGCCTGAGCTGGTCGGCGAAACCCGCCGGCCGCTGGCGACCGGCGCGGTCGGTGCCGATGTCAGCGCCGCACCGACCGTGGCGTCGCCAATCGACGAGCAGCCGCTCGGCGAGATGTTGTTCAGCACGCTGCTGGTGATCTTGCTCGTCGCCGGCACGCTCGGCGCGATCTGGCTCGGCGTCTGCACACCGACCGAGGGCGCCGGGGTCGGCGCGGTCGGAGCGCTCATCCTGGCGGTCATCAAGGGCATCAAGCCGCGCGAGGTCTGGCACGTGGTGCTCGACGTCGGCCGCACTTGCGGTCCGCTGCTGCTGCTGTTGTTTTGCGCGCAGCTCTATTCGCGCGTTTTGTCGATGACCGGCTTTACGGAAGCCGCCAAGGCATTCCTGCTCGGCACCGGAGCAGGCACCTGGGGCATTCTCACGATCATGGTCGCCATCTGGTTCGTGCTCGGCTGTCTGATCGACTCGATTTCCATCATTCTGCTCACGGTGCCGATCTTCGCCCCGATCGCCATCCATCTCGGCTTCGATCCGCTGGCCTTCGCCATTATGGGTATCGTCGCGATCGAGACCGGCCTGCTCACCCCGCCTTTCGGCATCCTGGTGTTCACGGTCAAAGCGGCGGTGCCCGACCGCAGCGTGCAACTGGCCGAGATTTTCCGCGGCTCGGTCCCCTATTGGATCGTGCTGCTGGTCGGTGGTCGTGGCGCTGGCGGCATTTCCGACAGCTTGCCACCTTCCTGCCCAGCCTTTAGCACCGCTTTCCCCAGCCACCGGAACTTGCTGCGGACGCCGGCCACGGTTCCGCCGCGGCTGTGGCATAGTTACCGGCAAACGAATCGATTCAGCCCCGTCTCCTGGACCGCATGGCCAAATCCGCGACCAAGAAGAAACCGTCGAAACAGCCCGACTTGTTCGATGCACTGCCGCGGTCGGCGAAAGCGGCCGCCCGTAAGCCCGCCGCCCGTGGCGCGGCCAAGGCCTCGGGTCGCGCCGCCAAGCCGGCGCGCGGGCGCAGCGCGGAGTCCGGCTATACCGCCAAACATATCGAGGTGCTGGAGGGGCTCGAGCCGGTGCGTCGCCGCCCCGGCATGTATATCGGCGGCACCGACGAGAAGGCGCTGCATCATTTGTTCGCCGAGGTGATCGACAATTCCATGGACGAGGCGCTCGCCGGACATGCCGACTGGATCGAAGTCGAGATGGAGGCAAACGGCTTCGTCAGCGTCACCGATAACGGCCGCGGCATTCCGGTCGATCCGCATCCGAAATTCAAGAACAAGTCCGCGCTCGAAGTGATCATGTGCATGCTGCATGCCGGCGGAAAATTCGACTCCAAGGTCTATGAGACCTCCGGCGGCCTGCACGGCGTCGGCGTCTCGGTCGCCAATGCGCTGTCCGAGCGCATGGAGGTCGAGGTCGCGCGCGAGCAGCAGCTCTACAAGATGGCGTTCGAGCGCGGCAAGCCGAAGGGCAAGCTGGAAAAGGCCGGTCGCGCGCCCAACCGGCGCGGCACCAAGATCAGATTTCGGCCCGATCCGCAGATTTTCGGACCGAAGGCTGCGTTTCAGGCCGAGCGCGTGTTCAAGATGGCGCGCTCCAAGGCTTATCTCTATGGCGGCGTCGAGATCCGCTGGCGTTGCGACAAGGCGCTGCTCAAGGGCGTCAAGGACCTGCCGGAAAAGGCCACGTTCCATTTCGCCGACGGGCTGAAGGATTACCTCGCCGCAAGCCTTTCCGACGCCACGCTGGTGCATCCCGACATCTTCACCGGCAGCTCAGGCAAAACCGGCCGCCACGGCACGGTCGAATGGGCTATTGCCTGGACCGCCGATGCCGACGGATTTTTGCAATCCTACTGCAACACGATTCCGACCGCCGATGGCGGCACCCACGAGTCCGGTCTGCGCACCGCTTTGCTGCGCGGCTTGAAGGATCACGCCGCCCGCGCCGGCCAGGAAAAACGCGCAGCGCCCGTGACCAGCGAAGACGTGATGACCGGCGCCGGCTGCATGCTCTCGGTGTTCATCCGCGAGCCGGAATTCCAGGGCCAGACCAAGGATCGCCTCGCCACCGCGGCGGCGCAGAAAATCGTCGAGAACGCGATCAAGGACCCGTTCGACCACTGGCTGTCGGGCAACCCGCTGCAGGCCAACAAGCTCTTGGATTTCGTGATCGAGCGCGCCGACGAACGGCTGCGCCGCCGCCAGGAAAAGGACATCGCGCGCAAGACTGCGGTGCGCAAGCTGCGCCTGCCCGGCAAACTCGCCGATTGCTCGAGCTCGGCCTCGGAAGGCTCGGAGATTTTCATCGTCGAGGGCGACTCGGCCGGCGGCTCCGCCAAGCAGGCGCGCGACCGCCGCACGCAAGCCGTGCTGCCGCTGCGCGGCAAGATTTTGAACGTCGCGTCGGCCGGCAAGGACAAGCTGGCGCAGAACGCGCAACTTGCCGATCTGATCCAGGCGCTCGGCTGCGGCACCGGCGCGCATTTTCACGAAAAGGATCTGCGCTACGAGAAGGTCATCATCATGACCGACGCCGACGTCGACGGCGCGCATATCGCTTCGCTCTTGATCACCTTCTTCTATCGCCAGATGCAGAAACTGATCGAAGCCGGCCGGCTTTATCTCGCGGTGCCGCCGCTCTATCGCCTGCAGCACGGCGGCAAGATCGTCTATGCGCGCGACGACAAGCACAAAGAGCAGTTGCTCAAGAAAGAGTTCAACGCCAATGCCAAGGTCGAGGTGTCGCCGCTTCAAGGGCCTCGGCGAAATGATGGCGGCGCAGTTGAAGGAAACCACCATGGACCCGTCAAAGCGCACGCTGCTGCGGGTAGTGCTGGCGGAGAAGGAAATGAAGCCGACCGCCCGATCGGTGGAGCGGCTGATGGGCAACAAAGCCGAAGCGCGTTTCGACTTCATCCAGGAGAACGCGGAGTTCGCCAGCGAGGCATTGCTGGACGTGTAACGCCGCCCCGCCCTACTCGCACTTCTTCAGCATTGGCGTCTTGCTGCCGCGCGAGACGACGATCCCGTCCTTGACGCGCACGGTCCCGCCGTCCGGCTGGTTGAACAATGTGCGCCGCGTGTCCTTGCGGACAAGAAACACCAGTTTCTGGCGTTCCTCGTCGTCGGTGCCGGGCTGGAAGATCACCGCCACCGCCAACTGCTCGGCGGAAAGGCGCTCCGCCGACAACACGCTGTATCGGTTGACCGTGTAATCGCGGCCGAGATCGTGGCTCTCCGTTACCAGGCCCGGGCTCGGTATCGTGATGCTGACATGCGGATTGGCGGGCGAGGCCGGCTGCCCGCAATTGAGCGCCCAGGTACCGAACAAGCCGAACTGCTGGAATAACGCGTCGACCGCTGCAGTTTGGGCGGTCGCGGGCGTGACGGTCGCAGCAACGAGCAATATGACCGCCACAATTCGCATAATGTCGCCGCTCCAAACTCGAGAATTCAGAATCAAACAATAGCAGTGCCGCGCGCGACCGCAATCGGCGCGCGCGCGATCGCCCCGCCCCGTTAACCTTGTGACATGTTTATTGCGGGAAGGTCAGCTTCGCCGCCGTCACCACATCGCCGAACGTCTTAATGTCGGCGTCGATTTGCTTCGCGAACGCGGCGCCGGTCGGCCCGCCAGGCGTCACAGCCATTTTCCTCAGACCATCCCGTACGTGCGGATCGGCGAGCGCGCGGCCGAGTTCCTTCGTCAGCTTGTCGACAATCGGCGCCGGCGTGCCGGCCGGCACGAAGAAACCGCTCCACAGGTGGGTATTGATATCCGGATAGCCGGCCTCGGCCATGCTCGGCACATCGGGAAGCTCGGGCGAGCGCTCGGCGCCGGTGACCGCCAAGGCGCGGGTCTTGCCGCCTTTCACCAGCGGAACCGCCGGCCCTCCGTCGGAAATGGTAAACAGGCACTGTTCGCTGACCACGCACAGATTCGAACTCGTTGGTGCCCTTGAACGGGATCGCCACTGCGGGCATGCCGGTCTTGAGTTTTAAGAGTTCGCTGGCGATGGTGAAGGGCGGTGCTGACGTGCCGTAATTCGACTTGTCGGGATGCGCCTTCGCCCAAGCCACCAGTTCCTTGACGTTCTTGGCCGGATGGTTGGCCGGCACCACCAGAACCAGCGGGAACGAGGCGATCATGTTGAGCGCGATGAAGTTCTTGGTCGGATGATAGGTGAGATTGGGATAGATGGCGGCGGCGATCGCCATCTGTCCGGTGGCGGCGACCAATACCGTGTAGCCGTCGGGCGGCTGATGCGCCACGAATTCGGAGGAAATCCGCCCGCCGGCGCCCGGCTTGTTCTCGATAATGGCGCTGGCGCCGGTGTTCTCCTGGAACTTGTTCACCACCAGACGCGCGAACAGATCGTTGCCGCCGCCGGCGGCAAAACCGACGATGAAGCGGATGACGCGGTTGGGATAGCTGTCCTGCGCGCGCGCTTCGCCGGCACTGGCCAAAACCAGGGCCATAAACAAGCAAGCAAAAAGGCTGCGTATCCTCATCGTGATCCCTCCCCCGTTCTCTCTCGGAACGTGTGAGCCAAAGCCTACACCGGCCGCCGCCATTGGGAAATGTCGTCGTCGCGATGTGCTATCGTCGCCCCAGCAACGATCCCGCCGAGCCAGGATGACCGCAGCCGCCCCCGACATTGCCGGCAATCCGCAAGCACGAGGCGACCGCTTCGGCCATCCGCGCGCCCTCACCTACCTGTTTGCGACCGAGATGTGGGAGCGTTTCTCCTATTACGGCATGCGCGCGCTGCTCGTGCTTTACATGGTCAAATATTTGCTCGACCCGCAGCGCGCCGGCCAGGTGCTCGGCCTTTCAGCCTTTCAGCACGCCCTGGAATTCGTATTCGGCCCCCTCGCCCCGCAGCCGTTCGCCTCGCAGATCTACGGCTTCTATACCGGCCTCGTTTATCTCACGCCGATCTTCGGCGGATTGCTGGCCGACCGCGTGCTGGGGGCGCGCCGTACCGTCATCATCGGCGCAGCGCTGATGGCGATCGGCCATTTCATGATGGCGTTCGAGCATCTGTTTCTGTTCGCACTCGGTTTTCTCATTCTCGGCAATGGCGCCTTCAAGCCGAACATCTCGACCCAGGTCGGCGCGCTCTACGCGCCGGGCGACCGCCGCCGCGACCGCGCCTTCTCGATCTTCTACGTCGGCATCAATCTCGGCGCGTTCCTGGCGCCGCTGGTGTGCGGCACGCTCGGCGAGGAACTCGGCTGGCATTACGGTTTTGCCGCTGCCGGCGTCGGCATGACCACCGGGCTGATCATCTATCTCGCCGCCACACCGACGCTGCCGAAGGACAGCTTCGCCAGACGCGAGACGGCGCCCATGGGCCGCGAGGCCTGGCTTGCGATCGGCGCGCTGGTGGCGCTGATGCTGCCGGTCAGCCTCTATTGGGGAACCTACGAACAGCAGGGCAACACCATCGCGCTGTGGGCGAGCGAACACACCGACCGTCATTTGTTCGGCGCGGAAATCCCGGTCACTTGGTTCCAGGCGTTCAATCCGTTCATGATCTTCGCCTTCACACCGTTCGTCGTCGCGCTCTGGCGTCGGCAAGGCGCGCGCGAGCCGTCCACCGTCGCCAAGATGGCGATCGGCTGCTTGCTCAACGCCGCCGCTTATCTCGTGATGGCCTCCGCCGCGTGGTTCGCGGGCGGCACACAGTCGAGTTGGCTCTGGCTGTTCGTCTATTTCGTCGTCATCACCGTCGGCGAACTTTATCTGTCGCCGGTCGGACTCTCGCTGGTGACCAAAGTGGCGCCTTTGCATTTGCTGTCGATGATGATGGGCGTGTGGCTGGCGACCAGCTTTATCGGCGGCTTTCTCGCCGGTTATCTCGGCACCTTCTGGTCGAGCCTGGCGAAGACAGATTTCTTTTTGATGCTGGCGGTTATTTCCGCCGTGGCGAGTTTGATGATCGCGCTGCTCAATCGCCCGCTGCGGTCAATCCTAAAAGACTAATCCAGCGGTAACCCGACATATTGCTCGGCCAGCGTTTTCGATGCGGCTTGCGAGCTGGTGATATAGCCCAAATCGGAGAGCTGACGGCGGCGATCGAACGCCGACTCATGCGGGAAGCGATGCAGGATCTGCGTCATCCACCACGAAAAACGTTGCGCATACCAAACGCGCCGCAAACAGGTCGCCGAATAATTCTCTAATAGATTATCGCTCTTGCTCTTATAAAACGCGTCGAGCGCGCGCGACAGAACCACCACATCGGCGAACGCCAGGTTCATGCCCTTGGCGCCGGTCGGCGGCACGATATGCGCGCTGTCGCCGGCGAGGAACAGCCGACCGTGCTGCATCGGCTCGACCACGAAGCTGCGCATCGGCGTGATGCCTTTTTGCAGCATCTTGCCCTCGGTGAGTTTGCGCGCGCCGCCCAGCCGCTTGTGCAGCTCATCCCAGATGCGCGCGTCCGGCCAGTTCTCGATCTCCTCGTCGTGATCGCATTGCAGATAAAGCCGCGCGACCGACATCGAGCGCATGGTGTAGAGCGCAAAACCGCGGTCGGTGTAGGAGTAGATCAACTCGTGATCCGGTGGCGGCGATTCCGTCAAAATGCCGAGCCAGCCGAACGGATAGTCGCGTTCGAACACGCTGAGCACGCCGTCCGGGAAACTCGGCCGGCAGATGCCGTGGAAACCGTCGCAGCCGGCGATGAAGTCGCAGGCGATTTCCCGGGACCTGCCCGCGTGCGTGAAACGGATCTTGGGCTGCTTCGTCGTCATGTCATGGACGCTGACGCCGTCGACCTCGAACAGCAGCGGCCCGCCGTCGGCGAGCCGGCGCGCCACCATGTCTTTCACCACTTCCTGCTGGCCGTAGATGGTGACGCGCTTGTCGACCAGCGCCTTGAAGTCGATGCGGTGCAGTTCGCCGTTGATGCCGATATTGATGCCGTGGTGGAGAACGCCTTCGGCTTTCATGCGCGCGCCGAGGCCGATATCGGTCAAAAGATCGGCGGCCCAGTGTTCGATCAACCCGGCGCGGATGCGGTTCTCGATGTAATCGCGGCTGCGGTTTTCGATGATGATCGAACTCAATGCCGGCAAGATGCAGCAGCCGCGCCAGCATCAGCCCGGCCGGCCCTGCTCCGATAATGCCGACCTGCGTGCGCATGCGTCTTCTCCCGGCAGTCTGATGTCACGCTCCCTATAGGCGCTCGCTTTCACGCTGGCAAAGGGATGATGCTTGGAAAGGCTGGAATAAAATCGCGCCGCGGCTCACAGCGGCCAGCCGTAACGCGGCACGCGCGCTTTGTATTGCCGGTAGGCGTCGCCGAATTTGACTTCGAGGTAGCGCTCCTCGTGTTTAACCACGCCGAAATGGATCACTGGCGCGAAAAATATCGTCATTACCAGCATCCAGTCGGATGCCAGCAGAATGGATAGCGCTGTGAGAAGCAAAGTTAGGCCGACGTACATCGGATTGCGCAGCCGGCCGAAGATGCCGCCGGTCACTAGCGCGGTGGCCGGCTTCCACGGCTCCACATGGGTGCCGGCCGAACGGAATCGGCGCATGGCGGGGATGGCGAGTCCAGCACCCGCCGCAATGAGGGTGATGGCAATCACGATGCGCTCCGGCCAGGTCAGCAGCACCATCAACAAATAAGCCGGCATCAGCCAATCGAGCGCGAGACCAAGCAAAACCGCTGCCAGCGCCAGCAAAGGCGGTGGAGCGATCACGCCGGCATTATCGCGGGTCTCGGTCATGGCCATGGCTCCGTTACAACGCGCGACTAGTGCGCCGGTTCACGCGCCCAGCCATTCGGCGAGCGCGGCGTTGACCGCTTCGGGTTGCTCGAGGGTGGTGAGGTGGCCGCTGTCGGGAACGATCGTCAGCTTCGCGCCCGGGATGCCGTCGGCGATTTCCTTGTTGAGTTCCGGCGGCGTCGCGATGTCGCCGTCGCCGACCAGCACGAGCGTCGGACAGCGGATCGATGCCAGCAAGGGCCGCGAATCCGGCCGCGACATGATCGCTTTGACCTGACGCACGAACGCTTCCGATCCCGTCTCCGCAATCATTTGCCGCACGATCCCGGTGAGGCGTTCGTCACGCTGATGCTTCGCATTCAGATAGCGTGGGATCGACAGATCCGGAATCTCTCCGTAGCGGCCCGACTGCGCCATGGCGATTTGCGTGTTGCGCCCCGCGGTTTGCTCCGTCGTGTCGGGGCGCGCCGAGGTGTCGAGCAATGCGAGCTTGGCAATCCGTTCAGGCGCCAGCCGCAGCATGGAGAAGGCGATGTAGCCGCCCATCGACAGGCCGGCGAGCGCGAAACGTGGCGGCGCATCCTTGAGTATTCGCGCAGCGATCGCCGCGATGTCGGCGTCGCGCCGGTGATCGGCGACGGCCACCTGCCCGAACGGCCAGAGCGCGGCAATTTGCGGGCCATAAAGCCGCGCCGTGCAGGTCAGGCCGGGCAGCAGGAGGAGCGGTAAAGATTGCAACATTGTGATGCTCCAATAGCTAAAAGATTAAGCGTTAACGCGACTTATTGCACTGCCGTAGCATTGACTTTCGCCCCCGCGCGCCTATGTTCCCGTCAAACGGTTCGATCTGAAGATTCGACCGTCCATTCCCGCGCATCGAAACCCGTTTTTCAATTCCGGTGCGGGCGCCGGGCGGTCCCAACTAGAGGTTATATGTCTTTTTCTCATCTTGGCTTATCCGCCAAAGTTTTATCGGCCATTGAATCGGCCGGCTACAAGACCCCCACTCCCATTCAAGAGCAAGCCATCGGCCACGTCCTCGCCCGCCGCGACGTGCTCGGCATCGCCCAGACCGGCACCGGCAAAACCGCCGCTTTCGTGTTGCCGATGCTCACCATGCTCGAACAAGGACGGGCCCGCGCGCGCATGCCGCGCACGCTCATTCTGGAGCCGACACGCGAACTCGCCGCCCAGGTCGCCGAACAATTCGAAAAGTACGGCAAGAACCACAAGCTCAACGTCGCGCTGATCATCGGCGGCGTATCGTTCGGCGATCAGGACGCCAAGCTGATCCGCGGCGTCGACGTGCTGATCGCGACGCCCGGCCGCCTGCTCGACCATTCCGAACGCGGCCGCCTGCTGCTCTCCGGAGTCGAGCTGCTGGTTATCGACGAAGCCGATCGCATGCTCGACATGGGCTTCATCCCCGACATCGAGCGCATCGGCAAGCTGGTGCCGTTTACGCGCCAGACCTTGTTCTTCACCGCAACCATGCCGCCGGAAATCCAACGCATTGCCGACAATTTCCTGCACAATCCGGTACGCGTGGAAGTGTCGAAACCCGCTACCACCGCCGAGAACATTACGCAGCTGCTGGTTGCCACCGGCCGCGATCCGGCCGACAAGCGCGAGACATTGCGCCGGTTGATCCGCTCGGCCGAGGGCTTCAAAAACGCCATTGTGTTCTGCAACCGCAAGCGCGAGGTCGCGCAACTCCACCGCTCGCTGCTGCAACACAAGTTCAATGCCGCAGCGCTGCACGGCGATATGGACCAGTCAGCGCGTACCGCCGCGCTCGAGTCCTTCCGCAACGGCGACGTCACACTGCTGGTCGCCTCCGACGTCGCCGCGCGCGGCCTCGATATCCCGGCGGTCAGCCACATTTTCAATTTTGACGTGCCGCATCATCCCGACGATTACGTCCATCGGATCGGCCGCACCGGCCGCGCCGGCTTGAGCGGTACCGCCATCACCATCGTCGCGCCGATCGACGGCAAGTCGGTGGCCGCCATCGAGCGGCTGATCGGCCAGACCATCCCGTGGATGGGCGAGCCGGCGCCGGCCGAGACTCGGGAGAGCAGGCCACGCGAGGGCGAGCGCAGTCATCGCGGCGGGCGCAACCGCGGCCATGGCCGCGAGCACCATCCGCAACCCCGTCCGGAGAAGGCCCGCCCGCACGCCGCCAAGCCGCAGCACCAACAGCATTCGCAGCCGCAGCGCGAAGCCGCCGAGGATTCCGACGGCAGTCACCTGCCCGCCTTCCTGCTGCGCCCGGTCTCACTCAAGGCCTGATACCGGCCGATATTCGCAACGGCTATATTTCAAGTTGCGAAATATTGCGGCGCAACCGGTTCCAAATTTACCGGCGATTCATCTCCGTCCCCTACCGTCCGGCCAGGGGCGACGCGGCCATTCGGCTGCGTGCGTGCAGACTTTCGGGCAGAGGCCCGCTTTCGGGGGTTTGCGATGGCCGAGTACGCGGACGAGCACGAACGCACCATGGCGTTCGCGGAAATCGCGCTCGGCCAGATCAAGGCGCTGCGCCAGGCGGCCACCCCGCGCAATTACGAGATCTGGTACGCCTACGCCACCGGCTATCACCCTTCGCTCAACCAGCGGATCAACGAGACGCTCAAGAACAGCGGCGTCCTCGCCGAGAGTAATCTTGAGAACATCTACGCGACTTATCTGTCGCCGACGCGGCTGACCGAACGGATCGACGAGGTCGGCAGCCAGGTCAAGGGTGAGATCGAGCAGGTGATGTCGATGATCGACAGCGCCGCCGGCTCCGCCTCGAGCTACACCGAGAGCCTCGTCGATATGTCCGCAAAGATCGGCCAGTCGAAGGACCGTGAGGGCCTGCGCACCATCGTCGAAAGCCTGGTGCACACCGCCAAGGAGATGGAAGTCTCCAATATCAAGCTGGAAGAACGGCTCAACGCCTCGAAGCGCGAAATCCTCGACCTGCACGCCAACCTTGAGGCGGTGCGCAGCGAAAGCCTGACCGACCCCTTAACCCAGCTCTCCAACCGCAAATTCTTCGACACGACGCTGGAAAACGCCATCGAAGAGGCGCGCGCCAAGAACGAGCCGCTGTCGCTGATGTTGACCGACATTGATCATTTCAAGAATTTCAACGACAGTTTCGGCCACCTCACCGGCGACCAGGTGCTGCGCTTGGTGGCGATGTCCATGAAGGCGAACGTCAAGGGCCAGGACACCACCGCGCGCTACGGCGGCGAGGAATTCGCGGTCATTCTCCCGAACACCGTGCTGCGCTCGGCGATCACGGTGGCGGATCACATCCGCCGGGCCGTCATGACCAAAGAACTGATGAAGCGTTCGACCGGCGAGCATCTCGGCCGCGTGACGATCTCGATCGGGGTCGCGACTTTGCAC
Source organism: uncultured Alphaproteobacteria bacterium (assembly GCA_963770985.1). Taxonomy (GTDB): domain Bacteria; phylum Pseudomonadota; class Alphaproteobacteria; order Rhizobiales; family Xanthobacteraceae; genus Pseudolabrys. Next base: position 319,886 of record CAVYRR010000002.1, read on the forward strand.
AACACCGACACCTTGCAATCGCTGCTCGAGCGAACCGACGGCTGCCTCTATGCCGCCAAGCGCCACGGCCGCAACCGGGTGATGTGCGAGACCGACCCGGAAGTCACCGCCGGCGGCACCGCGATGCAGGTCGCCTGAACCTCAGCGCCTTGTCTTCCTGCGCTTCTGTCGAGCCACCCGCGCCGGTTTGCTTTGCACACTCTTGCGCGCCACCGCGAATGCTTGCCGCGCCCATTGCGCAAGCTCGTCGGCATCGTCGTAAAGCCGGTCGGGCAGCCGCCAATATAACGTCAGCGACCGTTTGCCGGTGCGCGTGTCATATTCGAACGGCGAACAGCGTTCGCGTTCGAAGTGCACCACCGTGGTCACGTCGGCTTTGAGATAAATCTGCCCATCCCACATCAATCCGAACATCAGGCCGTCGGCAAACAGCCCTGCGCCGCCGAACATGCGGCGCACCGAAACGGCGCCGAAAGCTGAGAACAGTTCACGGATATAGTCGGGGTCCACAGGCTGCGCGCCCCGCGGCAGAGCCCTACTCCGCCGCGCCCTTGGCCGGCGAGAGCTGCACGGATTCGCCGCAGCCGCAGGCCGAGGTCTGGTTCGGATTGTTGAACACGAACTGGGCCGACAGCTTGTCAGCCTTGTAGTCCATCTCGGTGCCGAGCAGAAACAGCACCGCCTTCGGATCGACCATGATCTTGACGCCCTTGTCCTCGACCACCTCGTCGGTCGGCCTGACCGCGTCGGCATATTCCATGGTATATTCCATGCCGGCGCAGCCGCCGTTCTTGACGCCGACGCGCACGCCGGCGACTGGCTTATCGGCGCGCGCCATCACGTCCTTGATGCGCAGCGCGGCGGCATCGGTGAGCTTCATCACTTGGGGTCGGGGTCGTGCAGTGGCCATGGCAGTCCTCGTCCAATCCTATCTGTAGTCTCAGCCCCTCAAACGCAACTCACCACATGTTCAACACGAGTCGGGCCTCGTCCGACATCCGGCTCGGGTCCCAAGGCGGGTCCCACACGATTTCGACCTTGACGTCGCGCACGCCCGGCACGCTGGCGACCGCATTTTCCGCCATCACCGGCAGTTCCTGCGCCGACGGGCAATTGGGCGAGGTCAGCGACATGTCGATCTTCACCGCGCGGTCGTCGCCGATATCGATCTTGTAGATCAGCCCGAGCTCATAGATATCGGCCGGAATCTCCGGGTCGTAGACGGTCTTCAGGCCGGCGATGATGTCGTCGGTCAGCCGATTGAGTTCAGCCTGCGGCAGCGTGGACGATCCGGTTATGGCGGCGTTCTCCGGCGCCCTATCCGCCGAGGGAGCATTTTCAGTCGCGGGTGTGTCGTCGGTCATGCGAAAAATTCCTGCGCCTTGACCAGAGAGGCGGCCAGCACATCCACCTCATCCTTGGTGTTGTACATCGCAAACGAAGCGCGGCACGTCGCGGTAAGGCCAAAGCGCGCCAGCAGCGGCATCACGCAGTGGGTGCCGGCACGTACCGCCACGCCGGCGCGGTCGATGATGGTGGCGACATCGTGCGGATGCGCGCCCTTGATCTCGAAGGAGACGATTGGACCCTTGTCCGGCGCGTTGCCGATGATGCGCAGCGAATTAATCGCGCGCAGCCGCTCCTGCGCGTATTTCACCAGCGCGCCTTCGTGGCTGCGGATGCGCGGCTTGCCGATCGAGTTGACGTAGTCGATGGCGGCAGCAAGCCCGATCGCCTGCACGATCGCCGGCGTACCGGCCTCGAAACGGTGCGGCGGCACGCCGTAGGTGATGCGGTCCTGGAACACATCCTGGATCATCTCGCCGCCGCCGTTGAACGGCGGCATAGCCGCGAGCAGATCGTATTTGCCGTACAGCACGCCGATCCCGGTCGGGCCGTAGAGCTTGTGGCCGGTCATGACGTAGAAATCGCAATCGAGGTCGCGCACGTCGACGTCGAGATGCACCGCCCCTTGCGCGCCGTCGACCAGCACCGGGATGCCGCGCGCATGCGCGAGCTTCACCACCTCTTTCACCGGCACCGCCGTGCCGAGCGCGTTCGACATCTGCGTGATGGCGACCATCTTGGTGCGGGGGCCGAGCAGCTTCTCGAATTCGTCGATCAGGAAGTTGCCCTCATCGTCGACCGGCGCCCATTTGATCACCGCGCCCTGCCGCTCGCGCAGGAAATGCCAGGGCACGATGTTGGAGTGGTGCTCCATGATCGAGAGCACGATCTCGTCGCCCGCTTGGATGCGCTCGCGCCCGAACGTATAGGCCACCAGATTGATCGCCTCGGTGGCGTTGCGCGTGAAGATGATCTCTTCCGGGCGACCGGCATTCAGGAAGCCGCGCACCGTCTCGCGCGCGCCCTCGTAGGCTTCCGTCGCCTCGTTCGCCAGATAATGCAGCCCGCGATGCACGTTGGCGTATTGCTCGGTATAGGCCTTCTGGATGCGGTCGAGCACCTGGCGAGGCTTCTGCGCCGAGGCCGCGTTGTCGAGATAGACCAGCGGCTTGCCATAGACCTGCAGCGCCAGCGCGGGAAAATCCGCGCGGATTTTCGCGACGTCGTAGGAGCCGTTGCTGACCGCTGGGTGCGTCATGACCGGCTCCCCAGCCACTTGAGCGCAGCAAACATCAGCGCGTGTCGTACGCCCTCGTGCGCGATTTCTTCGAGGGTCTCGTCGATGAAGGCCTGGATCAGCAAAGCTTCCGCTTCCTTCGCCGGAATACCGCGCGACATCAAATAGAATTTCAGGCCGGGATCGAGCGCGCCGGCAGTGGCGCCGTGACCGCAGACCACGTCGTCGGCAAAGATTTCCAGCTCCGGCTTGTTGTCGGCTTCCGCCTCGTCCGACAGCAGCAGTGCGCGCGTCATCATCTTGCCGTCGGTCTTCTGCGCGTGCGGCTCGACGATAATCTTGCCCTGGAAAATGCCGTGGCTTTCGCCGTCGAGCACCGACTTGAAGCGCTCGCGGCTGGTGCAATGGCCGGCGGCGTGGCTGATCACCAGCGTGTTGTCCACATGCTGGCGGCCTTTGAGCAGGCTGACGCCGTCGATCGCGCCTTCGCTGCCCTCGCCGCCAAAGCGCACGAAAGCCTGGTTGCGCACCACGGCGCCGCCGATGGTAAAGGCAAAATCCTTGTACGCCGCCTTCGCTCCGACCGTGACGCCGAGCGTCGAGACCCGCAGGGCCGCGCCGCCGTCACAGCCGATCTTGATGTGATCAACACGCGCGGCGTCGCCGATCACCAGTTCGAGCGCCGAATTGACTTGATAGTCGATACCCTCCGGACCGGAGAACGACTCGATCAGCGTCAGCTGCGCGCCGGGCTCCACGATCACCACCGAGCGCGGATACATCGCGGCGGCGGTATCGCCGGAAAACACATGCGCGATATGGATCGGCTTGGCTGGCTTCGCGCCCCGCTTGACGCACAAGCCCACGCCGCCCGACATGAAGGCCGTGTTGAGTTCATAGGCCACATCTCTGCGGTCAGGGATCTGGTCCATCCGGTGGATCATTTCTTCGGTAAGGAAAGCGAACAATTCGAGCAGCGTGACGCCCGGATCGCTGTTGTTGAAATCGCTCCATGTCGGTTCATAGCGACCATTGACGATGGCGATGTGATCCGCGTCGACGCCGGTCAGGATCGGCGCAATGTCGCCCTTCGGCTTGGCGCCGGCCGGACCCGCCAGCGGCTTGGCCTCCCGCATCAGCGCGCGCAGGTCGGTGTATTTCCATTCCTCCACACGCCGGTGCGGCAGACCCTTGGCGTCGAAACGCTTGAACGCTTCCTCGCGCAGCGCGACGACCGCGCCCTTGCCCGGCAGCGTATCGCGCGCCGCCGCAAAGGCAGCGCTGAGCGCCTGCTCGGCCGCCGTCTTCGTGTTGCGCAGTTCCACGTTCATCAGGCCGCCTCGTCCGCGAATTGCGCATAGCCGCTGGCTTCGAGCTCGAGCGCCAATTCCTTGCCGCCCGACTTCACCACGCGGCCCTTGGCCAGCACGTGCACCACGTCGGGCACGATGTAATTCAAGAGCCGTTGGTAATGAGTGATGACGACCATCGAACGCTCGGGCGAGCGCAGCCGGTTGACGCCGTCGGCGACGATCTTGAGCGCATCGATGTCGAGGCCGGAATCGGTCTCGTCGAGCACCGCCAGGCGCGGCTCCAGCACCGCCATCTGTAGGATCTCGTTGCGCTTCTTCTCGCCGCCGGAGAAACCGACATTGACCGCGCGGCGCAACATCTCCGCATCGATGCCGAGAAGCTTGGAGGTCTCGCGCACCCGCTTCATGAACTCCGGAGTGGAGAATTCCGACTGACCGCGATGTTTGCGCTGCGCGTTGAGCGCGGTACGCAGGAAGGTCATGGTGGCGACGCCCGGCACCTCGACCGGATACTGAAATGCCAAGAACACGCCCTTGGCGGCGCGCTCGTCCGGCGCCATATCGAGGATGCTCTCGCCGTCGAGCAGCACCTCGCCCTCGGTAACGTGGTAGTTGTCCTTGCCGGCCAGCACGTAAGCGAGCGTGGATTTGCCCGAGCCGTTCGGGCCCATGATGGCCGCGACCTGGCCCTTCTCGATGGTCAGCGTGAGGCCGTTGAGAATTTGTTTTCCCTCGACCTCGACGCGGAGATTCTTAACTTCAAGCAATGACATTATTTTTCCGTCCTATTTCTCTTCGCCGTCGTAATAGTCGGCCTTTTCCATGCGTCCCATGCCCGAATAGCTCGCGCTGCGAAAATCGCCATTCTTGACGCCGGCCATCACACCGATTTTGCCGGAATCGGGATAATCCACGACCTCGGTCGCCGCCACGCTGGAAATGCCGAGATAGCGTAGCTCGACATTGCCCGTATTGATGAGTTGATGCGCCTTGGTGCCGGCGGGCGCCGCCACAAGATCGCCCACCTTGACCGGCAGCACGTCCTCGCCCCAACGATATTGTCCTTCGCCCGATACGATGAAAAACAATTCGTCCATCACATGATGGCGGTGAAACGGAAACGCTTTTTTGCCAGGCGGCACCACATGCACGGCGCAGCCCAGCGAGTTGAGGCCGATCACCGGCCCGACACGGCCCCATTTGACGGCAAACGACTTGCCGTTGCCGCGGTCCGTTAGCGGCACGTCATTTACATTGATGACGGGCTTTTCGCTCATCCGACGCTGCCTTCGAGCGAGATCGAGATCAGCTTCTGCGCTTCCACCGCGAATTCCATCGGCAATTGCTGCAGCACGTCCTTGACGAAGCCGTTGACGACGAGCGCGGTCGCCTCCTCCGCCGACATGCCGCGCTGGCGGCAGTAGAACAGCATGTCCTCGGAGATTTTCGAGGTGGTGGCCTCGTGCTCAAAAGTGGCGGAGGAATTCTTCGCTTCGATATAGGGCACGGTGTGCGCGCCGCACTGGTCGCCGATCAGAAGCGAGTCGCAATTGGTGAAATTGCGCGCGCCCGTGGCCTTGCGGTGCGCCGAGACGAGGCCGCGATAGGTGTTATTGGATTTGCCCGCCGCAATGCCCTTGGAGATGATGCGGCTCGTGGTGTTCTTGCCGAGATGCAGCATCTTGGTGCCGCTGTCGACCTGCTGGCGGCCATTGGAGATGGCGATCGAATAGAACTCGCCGCGCGAATTGTCGCCGCGCAGGATGCAGCTCGGATATTTCCAGGTGATGGCCGAACCGGTCTCCACCTGGGTCCAGGAAATCTTCGAGCGCGGCCCGCGGCAATCGCCGCGTTTGGTGACGAAGTTGAAAATGCCGCCTTTACCGTCGGCGTCGCCCGGATACCAGTTCTGCACGGTGGAATATTTGATCTCTGCATCGTCGTGCGCAACCAATTCGACGACGGCGGCGTGCAACTGGTTTTCGTCGCGCATCGGCGCGGTGCAGCCCTCCAGGTAGCTCACGTAAGCGCCCTTGTCGGCGATGATCAGCGTGCGCTCGAACTGGCCGGTGTTCTTCTCGTTGATGCGGAAATAAGTGGAGAGCTCCATCGGGCAGCGCACACCGGCCGGCACGTAGACGAACGAGCCGTCGGAGAACACCGCCGAGTTCAATGTGGCGAAGAAGTTGTCGGTGATCGGAACGACTGAGCCGATGTATTTCTTTACCAGATCGGGATGTTCTTGCAGCGCCTCCGAGATCGGCATGAAGATCACGCCGGCCTTTTTCAGCTCCGCCTTAAAGGTGGTGGCAACCGAAACCGAATCGAACACCGCGTCCACGGCGACCCGGCCGGAGCGGAATTCGCCGCCGGTGGCCTCGTCGTCGAGCTTGCTCGGTTCGCCCTGCTTGCGCACGCCGGCAAGGATTTCCTGTTCCTTCAGGGGAATGCCGAGCTTCTCGTAGGTGCGCAGGATTTCCGGATCGACCTCGTCGAGCGAGGCGAGCACGTTCTTTTTCGGCGCCGAGTAATAATAGGCGTTCTGATAATCGATCTTCGGGTAGTCGACGCGCGCCCAGGTCGGCTCGCGCATGGTCAGCCAACGCTTAAAAGCTTCCAGCCGCCACTCCAGCATCCATTCCGGCTCGTTTTTCTTGGCCGAGATGAAGCGGACGGTATCTTCCGAAAGGCCCTTGGGGGCCTTCTCGGATTCGATATCGGTGACGAACCCATATTTGTATTGGTCAACGTCGATGCTGCGGACGCGCTCGACGGTCTCTTGTACGGCCGGCATTCTTTCCTCCGCTACGGTTTCAAGGACCGCGGGTTGGATTTGTCGGTTATGGTCGGTTCGCTAGCGCGTTGCGATCATTCCTTGTGGTGGCGATTCAGGCGGCCAAGCCCGAGTTCAAGCGTGAATTCTCATGCTTCTTAAGTAATGACGAACTGACTTTAGTCAAAGCATTGAGCAGATTGTTGATATCGCTCTCGGTCGTTGACCAGCCCAAGCTGACGCGCACCGCGCCCTGCGCCAGCGCCGGTTCCACGCCCATGGCTGCCAGCACGTGCGAGGCCTGCACCTTGCCGGACGAGCAGGCGGATCCAGACGATACAGCTATACCATTGAGATCAAAAGAGATTATGGCCGTTTCCGCCTTCATGCCGGGAACCGCGAACAGCGTGGTATTGGGCAGCCGCGGCGTGTTTTCTCCGAAAATCACTGCCTCCGGCATTGCCGCCTTTATGGCCACTTCCAGGCGGTCGCGTAGACCCGCCATGCGCACGGCGTCAGCCGGACTTGCAGCAACCGCAGCCGCGGCGCCGAAGCCCGCGATGGCCGCGACGTTCTCGGTTCCTGCGCGCAGCGAACGCTCCTGGCCGCCGCCCTTGATCAGCGGCTCGGCGATATGGATGTCTCCGCGGCTGATCAGCGCGCCCGCCCCTTGCGGCCCGCCGAGCTTGTGGGCGGAAAGACTCATGAGATCGGCGCCGAGTTCGCCGATCCGGCAATCGATGCGGCCCGGGCCCTGTACCGCGTCCACATGCAACACGCCGTTGACGGTGTGGACGATGTCGGCAATTTGGCGAATCGGCTGGAGTACGCCGGTTTCGTTATTGGCGAGCATCACCGAGATCAGCGGACGCTCGGCCCGAGCAATGGCGCTTCTAAGAGCATGAAGATCGAGCACGCCGTCGCCGGTCACCGGCAGTTCTTCGACCGCGTCGGCGGGAAAGCGCCCGCCGCTGCGCACCGACGGATGTTCGATCGCCGATACGAAGAGCTTGTCGCGCAACGCCTTCTTGCCGCCGGTATCGATCGCCGGCGTCAGCGCCAGCATGTTGGCTTCGGTGGCGCCGCTGGTGAAGGTGACATTCTTAGGCTGCGCACCGGCCAGGCCGGCCACCTGCTCGCGTGCCTGCTCGATTAGGCGCCGTGCAGCCCGGCCCTCGACATGCACGGAGGACGCGTTCCCGGTCAGGGCTAGCGCGGTGACCATGGCAGCGCGCGCCTCCTGCCGTAGCGGCGCGGTGGCATTCCAATCGAAATAGGCCCGCTCGCTCATGGATTCTATCAGTACCCAGCTACCGTTACGGTCTCAGATCCCGCAAAAAGCTTGCTTTTTGCCCTGGGGATCGTGTTAGAAGCCGCCATCACGCGGCAACTTATAGCCTGTGTTGCGGCCGTGAACAGCGGAATTCAAATATTTAGAACAATTCTAAACTAGCGCCTGGTCCGCAAGTGCCATCAGGCGTCGAGCGCAAAATCCCATGCTGCGAATCGGTCGCGGCAAGCCCGCTTTGAGGTCGAACGCTATGCCTGAAGTCATCTTCACCGGTCCGGCCGGACGGATCGAGGGCCGCTACCATCCGGCGCGGCAGAAGAACGCGCCAATCGCGATCATCCTGCACCCGCACCCGCAATTCGGCGGGACGATGAATCATCCGATCATCTACCAACTGTACTATGCCTTCGTGCACCGCGGGTTTTCGGCGCTGCGGTTCAATTTCCGCGGCGTCGGCCGCAGTCAGGGCTCATTCGACCACGGCACCGGCGAATTGTCCGATGCCGCTGCTGCGCTCGACTGGGCGCAGACCATCAACCCGGAAGCCAAGAGCTGCTGGATCGCCGGTTTTTCGTTTGGCGCCTGGATCGGCATGCAACTGCTGATGCGCCGGCCGGAGATCGAAGGCTTCATCTCGATCGTGCCGCCCGCCAATCTCTACGACTTCTCATTCCTGGCGCCCTGCCCGTCCTCGGGCTTAATTATCCACGGCGACAAGGACGCGGTGGTGCCGCCCAAGGACGTCACCACGCTGGTCGACAAGCTCAAGACGCAAAAAGGGATTGTGATCGAGCAGAAGGTGATCCCGGGCGCCAACCATTTCTTCGACGGCAAGGTGGAGCCGCTGCTCACCAATATCTGCGCCTATCTCGACAAGCGGCTGAAGACCGACCGCAAGCCGAGCGCGGCGTAAGCCGCTTACGAAAACTTCTTCACGGCCAATACGGCGTTGAGCCCGCCGAAGGCGAAGGAGTTCGACAGCGCGATGTCGATCGGTACCGCGCGCGCCTCGTTCGGCACGTAGTCGAGATCGCAGGCCGGATCCGGGCCGAGAAAACCGATAGTTGGCGGCACGATTCCGTCCCGCAACGCCAGCAAAGTCGCCACCAACTCAAGCGCGCCGGCGGCGCCGAGCGCATGGCCGATCATGGATTTGGTCGACGACACCGCCAGCTTGCGGGCGTGCTCTCCGAACACCTGATGCAACGCCTGGGTTTCGGTCGCGTCATTGGCGGCAGTGCCGGTGCCATGGGCGTTGACGTATTGAATATCTTGCGCGGTCAGCTTGGCGTCGGCCAGCGCGCCTTCCATCGCGCGCGTCATGCCACCCGGATCGGGCGCCGTGAGATCGGCGGCATCCGCGCTCATGCCGAAACCGATGATTTCGCCGAGGATTTGGGCGCCGCGCGCGCGCGCGCGCTCGAGCGGCTCCAGCACGAGCATCGCCGCGCCCTCGCCGAGGATTAAACCTTTGCGATCGATCGAAAATGGACGGCAGGCATCCGGCGCCATCACTCGCATCGCTTCCCAGCCGCGCAGCGTTCCGAACGTAATGCAGGCTTCGGTACCGCCGGTGACGGCGCACTCGACTGCGCCCGAGCGCACCATCTGCAACGCTACGCCGATCGCATGGGTCGCCGAGGCGCAGGCACTCGCCACCACGAAGGCTGGTCCGCGCAATCCGCAATGCATCGATATCTGGCTGGCCGGCGCATTGACCATCAGCTTTGGAATGCTCAGCGGAAACACCCGCGTCCTCTTCTCCAGATAGACACGGCGGAAGCTCTCATCGAGGGTGTTCTGGCCGCCGGCGCCGGTGCCGATAATGGTCGCGGTCCGCAGCGAGAGCGGCATGTCGAAGGTGATACCGGATTGCGCAATCGCCTCGCGCGCGGCCACCACGGCGAGCTGCGAGACACGGTCGAGCGTGGAGAGCTCACGCTCTTCGAAATGCTTGAGCGGGTCGAAGTCCTTGACCTCGCCGGCGATTTTCTGGGTCAGCTCTTCCGGTGTTACCGCCAGCGTGATCGGCCCGAGCCCGGAGGCGCCCTGCTTGAGGTTTTCCCAATAGACAGCGGCCGTGTGCCCAAGCGGCGTGACGGCGCCGAGGCCGGTGACAACGACGCGGTTCAAGTCATTCACGACTTCTTGTCGACCAGTTTCTGGATCAACTTGACGACGTCCGCGACGGTATCGAATTCGCTGCGCGGATTATTGGTATTGGCGTTGTAAGGGATTTCGATATCGAACTTTTCTTCGAGATCGAAAATCATCTCGACGGCATCGAGCGACTCGAGGCCCAGATCCTCGAGCCGGTCGGATAGCTCGACATTCGGCTTTTCCACCCGTTTCTTCTTGGCAATAATTGCGATCACATCGCCCGCTACATCACTCATAGCGCTAGAGCCCTCATCACTTCTTGTTCGTTTGTTCCATCGCGTCGAGACGCGTCGCTAGGCCTTCCACCTTTTCATGTAGCCGTTTTTGCCGGCTCGCGTACACAAATTGTTCCAATGAACGCTGATGCGGCTGGGCCGGATAACCCGACACGAAGGCGCCGGCCGGCACATTGCCGGCAACGCCGGAACCGGCCGCCACCACCGCTTGATCGCCGATCCGCAGATGATCGCCGATCCCGACCCTGCCGCCGATCCGGACGCGGTCGCCGACCGTCACGCTGCCGGAAATCCCCACCATGCCACATACGATACAGCTTTCGCCGATGGTCACATTGTGACCGATATGCACGTGGTTGTCGATTTTGGTGCCGCGCCCGATATGCGTGGATTCGAGGGTGGCGCGGTCGATGGTGGTACAGGCACCGATCTCCACATCGTCGCCGATCGCGACATTGCCGAGCGAGTGGACCCGCGTCAACTTTACCTCCGGCGTGAAGGCCACCGCCGACATCAGATCGGGCGCGAAGCTGAAGCCGTCGGAACCGATAACGGCATTGGCATGCACGATGACCCGGTCGCCTATCGTGTTGCGGTCACCAACGCGCACGCCGGCGTGGAACACGCCATGCGCACCAATCGTGACATCGGCACCGATCGTTACCTGCGGCATGATCACCGTTCCAGCGTCGATGCGGCTGCGCGCACCCACCACCGCATAGGCGCCGATGCTAACCCCCGCGCCCAGTTCGGCATCGGACGCGACAACCGCCGTCGGATGAATGCCCTTTTCCCCCGCCGGACCGTGGTCAAACATGGCCGTAAGCTTGGCGAACGCCAACCGCGGCGCGCCGGTCGTGATAACGGCCCGGAACGAGCCGGACGGAGCCGGGTTTTCAGCCGAAACGACCACCGCCTGCGCCTTGCTGCGCGCAAGTGCCGCAACCGCATCCGCACTGATGGCGAGCGCGAGGTCGGACGGCCGTTCAGCCCGCGCGGGATGCACGAGGCGGTCAATCTCGATTGCGCCGTCGCCGTCGAGCCGGCCCGCAAGCGCCTCTGCGATGTCTTTGGTTCGCATGAATTCTGAGTGTAATTCTCGGTAGTTAGCTCGGCGCGGGGTCACGGCAAAACGGTTATAACAGGGCGGCGAACCTGCGCTAGATCGGACATCTGGTCAACTATGGGGGCGGCTTACGATACCGCCCCGCAGCGGCCGCTCTACGCCGGTCGTGGCCGGAAACGTGATCGGCAGGCCGTTAAGCGTGCGCACCGCCAGATAACCAAACGCCTGCGCTTCGATCGATTGCGATGACCAGCCGACCGTGTCGGCGGTCTCCACCGTCGCCGGCTGCAGCCGCTCCGCCAGCATCCTCATCAGCGTCGGATTGCGCGCGCCTCCGCCCGCCACAATCCAAGCGCGCGGCGGCGCCGGCAGATGCGATACGATGCGCGCCACCGATGCCGCAGTCAGCGCCGACAAGGTCGCGGCGCCGTCGGCGACGGAAAAGTCCGGCAGTCCGATATTGGCAAAGGCGAAAGCATTACGGTCGAGCGATTTCGGATAGGGCAGAGCGAAGAAGCCATCGGCCAAAACGCGCGCGACGAAGGCCTCGTCCACGCGGCCTCTGGCCGCCTGGTCACCGTCGCGATCGAGCGGCGCGCCGGTGCGCGCACGCATGAAATCGTCGATCAGCGCATTGCCCGGACCGGTATCGCACGCGATCGGATCGCCGCCGTCGACAAAAGTGACGTTAGCGACGCCGCCCACGTTGAGCACGGCAATCGGATGCGGGTGCTTGAGATCGCGCGCCAGCGCCTGGTGAAACACCGGCACCAGCGGTGCGCCCTGCCCGCCAGCGGCGACATCGGCGGCACGAAAATCATAGGCCACCGGCAATTCAAGCCGGCGTGCCAACGCCGCGCCATCGCCGATCTGCACGGTCAGCCGCACCGCCGGCCGGTGCAGCACGGTCTGGCCGTGGAACCCGACAACGGCAACGCTGGATTTGTCGATATTTTCGGTTGTGAGAAAGGATTCCACCGTCTCGGCATGGACACGAGTCACGAAGGCATCGGCTTGCGCCAATATGCCTGGCCGCGCCGCACGGTCGGTCAAGGTAGTGCCTTCTTGCAGTGCCTGCCGCAACAGCGCCTGCTCGTCGTCCGAATAGGGTCGGTAGCCGGTCGGCCCGAAATGGGCGATGCGCTCGCCATCGGTCTCGATCAGCGCCACGTCGACGCCATCGAGCGATGTCCCGCTCATTAGCCCGATTGCCCCCACCATGCCCAAGTCCGAACCCCTTTTCCTTTACGCCGGACCTGTTACACCACCCGCCACCGGGAAGCGACCGTCGCGCGAGACGAAAGCAATGAGCGCCTATAAATCCGATTTCCTTAACGTTCTTGCCGACCGCGGCTTTATCCACCAGGTGTCGGAGCCCGACACGCTCGATGCGCGCGCCAAGGCAGGCCCGATCACCGGCTATATCGGCTTCGATTGCACGGCCGCCTCGCTGCATGTCGGCTCGCTGCTGCCGATCATGATGCTCTATTGGATGCAGCAGATCCGGACACCGGCCGATCGCGCTGATGGGCGGCGGCACCACACGCGTGGGCGATCCGTCCGGCAAGGACGAAAGCCGGCGCATCCTCACCGACGAAATGATCGAGCAGAACCTCAAGGGCATCCGCGCGATCTTTTCGAAATTTCTGAAATTCGAGGGCGCCGGCGGCAATGCCATCATGGCCAACAATGCCGACTGGCTCAACAAGCTCAACTACATCGACTTCCTGCGCGACGTCGGCCGGCATTTCTCGGTCAACCGCATGCTTTCCTTCAACTCGGTGAAACTGCGGCTCGACCGTCAGCAGGAGCTGTCGTTCCTCGAATTCAACTACATGGTGTTGCAGGCCTACGACTTCGTCGAACTCAACAAACGCACTGGCTGCGTGTTGCAGATGGGCGGTTCCGATCAGTGGGGCAACATCGTCAACGGCATCGATCTCGGCCGCCGCATGCTGAACGCGCAATTGTTCGCGCTCACCTCGCCGTTGATCACCACCTCGTCCGGCGCCAAGATGGGCAAGACCGCTGCCGGTGCGGTCTGGCTCAACGCCGACCTGGTGAGCTCCTACGACTACTGGCAATACTGGCGCAACACCGAGGACGGCGACGTGGTGCGCTTTCTCAAGCTGTTCACCGTGCTGCCACTGGACGAAATCGGCCGGCTCGCCACGTTGAAAGGCCAAGAAGTCAACGAGGCCAAGAAGGTGCTCGCGACTGAAGCCACCGCGCTGGTGCATGGCCGCGCCGCGGCCGACAAAGCTGCCAAAACGGCGCAAACGACGTTTGAGCAAGGCGGCATGGGAGCCAGCTTGCCAACGCTCGCCGTCAATGTCGGTGATGGAATTTTGGCGATCAGCACAAAACTGGGCTTTACCAGATCGAACAGCCAGGCGCGCCAACTGGTTAGGGACGGCGCCGTTTATCTGGGCGAGACAAAAGTCAACGATCCCAACTATCGTCTGCAAAACGACGACTTCGACGACGGCGGTCGAGCGATGTTTCGCGTCGGTGCAAAAAAGCGCGCGATCTTAACTCACCCGTCCGAATGACCGAAGCTACCGCGACGGCGGAATGAAATTGCGGTCCATATTGTCGGGCGACGGGATAAATTTGCGCAATAGCCCGGGCGCAATTGCGGTCACCGGATTGACCGTGATGCGCGGCGCGCCCGGCGGACCAACCGCCTCGTAGGTGATGCCGAGAAGGCCCTCGTTGCTGCCGGCACCGAGGAACAGCCCGACGATCGGAATCTGCCCGAACATGTTGTTGAGACCGTAGAACGGCACGAATGTTCCGCGCAGGTGCATGTCGTCCTTGACGTAGTCGATCTGGCCTTCGACGGTCGCGCCCACCACCGGTCCGCGCACCACGCCGTCGCTCACTGCCATACGTCCGGGCACCCGCGTGAATTCGCAATGCGCCTCGCTGAATTGCACGCCGGCGTTGCCCTGGCCAGGCGCGCCCGAAACTACGCGATCGAGCCCGGGTTCGCCGCGCACGGCGAAATTGCGGATATAGAGGGTGCCGACTTGCGGCGGATGTTCCGGCGACGGCGGGTCCATTGCTACCCACATTTGTCCGCCGAACATACGCGGATACATGTCGGTGAACCGGAACAATGCGCCGGCGTCATCGGTCTCGAAATAGACGACTTGGTGATTGTCGCGGCTGCGCACACGCAAGTCGCCATTGAGCGGCGCGTCGCGACCGATCTTGGAGCTCATCGCGAAATTGCGGATGCGGCCGCCCCTGCGCGAAACTTTGAGATCAAGTCCGCGCAGCGTCTCGCCATTGTGGCCGACGACGATGCCGAGCTTGATATCGAGATCGAGATCCGTCTGCTTTTGACCGGCTTTGTCAGGTACCGCGCCGGCGAGTGAGGTCTTTACGAAATGGGTTCCGTCGAAGACGTCGCCGCGCATCGTAACGCGCAGTACGCTGTCGCTGCCGCGGTCGGCCTTAAGCGAGACCTTGTCGCCCTCCGCCAGGCTGAAAACCGGGAAATTCGCCGATACGATATCGCTCGCGGCGTCGAGTTCGACCGAGCCTTTCACGTTCGTGCCCGAACCTGAGATCGTGAGATCGTCGAACCTCAGGGATTGGGCGGTCTTGACTAGCGTGTAGGTGGCACGCGCCGGCTTGCCGGCCGCCTTCACCCACCCCGGCAGCAGATCGTCAATCTTTACCGGCGTGAGATCGGCGTCCACGGTCATCGGCGGATCGTTGCTATCGTTGCTGGTTCGGGTGACGATCTTAACGGGAATCGTACCGGTGACGGCGCCGCCGAGATTGATGCCGAGCCGGCGGCGCGCGGTTTCGTCAATCATCGCCTGCATTCGCAATTCGCTGTCCGCGGCGCCTTTTCTCTTGCTCAAATCAATCGTAGCCGGCGTGCCGTTGATTTTAACGTCGCCGGTGATCTGGTAGCCGTCAGAGGACGCAGTCACCCTCAGCGCCGAAGCTTCGACCCTTTGCCCCATCAGCATCTTGTCGGCGGCGAAATTGGTCAGATTTGCAGCAACGGTGTAGGTCGCAGAATTTTTCGGAGCGTCGTGTCCAACCAGCAGATTGACGGTGACCTGGGCTGCGACCGTCCCGCGGCTCGCCCCTGGATCGAGCACGATTCCGACATTGTCGCGTAACCCTTCGCTGGCCAGCAGCGCCGCCGCTGCGGGCATCGATCCGTCAATGCGAAAGTTCACCCGCGCCGGCTGCGGTTTGAGGTGAGTATTCGGTATTTCAAAAACTCCGTTCGCAATATTGAGCTTTCGCCCCGGCGTTACTTCCACGGTACCGCGGCCGAGGCTGAGATTGGCGAAGCCGCCCGTGATGTGCGCCGTGAGATCGGCGTCGCGGATTGCCGGCAAGGTGGCGAGCGGACGCAAAGTGGTGCCGCTGGTCTCGATATCGACCGACAGCCCTTCGTCCGGCATAGGCGGGCCATCGGCCTTGAAGTTCTTCAGCGGCCCGTTGCCGGCGACCACAACGCGCTCGACGGTGCCGCCGGAGATGTGCTCCACAACCCACTGGCGCACCTCGACCGCGGTGAACACCGGCCAGAGCCGCATCATCACCTCCATCGGCATGCGCGTGCCGGCAACGCCGAATGCCAGATGCGGCTCGGCGCCAGAATAATCCAGGCTGCCAGTGACCGCGACGGCGATATTGTGCGAGGGTCGCGTATCGACGCGGCTCAAATCGCCCTGTTCGAGATCGATGCGGCGGCGAACGGTGTCGATGCGCGCGCGCACTATCAGCCGGTTAAGAGCGAAGCCCTCTTCTTGGGGCCTGTCCGGCGACACCAGGATCACCGGGTCGATCACCGGATCGCCGCGCGTCAGGCTGAACAGCCAGAACTCCGTTCTGGCCGGCGGGCGCCTCCAGCGCGGCACGCAACGTGAACTGATCGCCGCCCGACTGGATCTGAAATGGAATGACCCATGCCCGCGCCCGCCCGTCCCAATTGAAGCGGATGTCGGCACGATCGATTTTCACATGGGTATCTTTGCCGACGCGATCGAGGATGGTGCCCTGTTCGGCAAGCACTTGGCCTTGCAAGCGCTGTAGCGTGCCTTCGGATGAAATTTCCGCCCGCACGCTCGCCGACAGCGGCAAATCGGCGTCGAAATCGCCTTCGCTGAGGCGCATGGCGAGAAGAATATCCTTGGACGAAACATGCCGCGCCTCGATGCCGACCGCGCGCACGCCTTCGTCGAGCGGCCGCACTGCAGCACTCAACACCCACGGGCGTTCGGGATTGTCCGACGCCAAACGAAAGATCACGCCACCCTGGTGCGGCCGCGTTAGGCTCACATTGATCCGGCTGAATGTCCAACGCTTGCCGTTGCGCTGGTCATCGACAATCAGGTTGCCGTTTTTGAGACCGAGTTCGCGCAAATCATGGCCGTCGAGACCGGTCGCTCCCAGGCCGTCAATCCAGCTGAGGATGCCGGCGATGTCCTGCGGGCCTGCCCGCGGCGGTGTCTGCGGCGTGGAATTGGCCGGCTGATTGCGCTGTGCCGCGGACATCGTCGAAGATGCGGTAGCTATCGGCCGTTTATTGGCGCCGGCAAACACGGTAACCCGGCCATCGGTCTCGATCCGCACCGACAATTCGGCACCAACCAGGTTGAGGCTTGAGGCGCGCACATTGCCGGTCAGCAGGCCGGTGCCGGAAATGCCCACTTCGGCTTTCGGCGCGGTCGCGACCACGGTGCCGTCGGCATCGCGTACAATGATGTCGCGCAAGCGTAAGGACGTGCGGCCGTTCTCGTCGCGCTCGATCTGGGTACCGCCGACCGACACGGTCTGTTTGCCGCCGAAGTTCTTCTCGATCGCCGCCTTCAACCACGGGGTAGCGACATCTAGTTCGATCGGCCCGCTCGTAAGACGCCACCACAGGCCGGCGATCGCGACCGCAACGACTGCAAAAGTAAGGGTCGCGATCCAAAAGATCCGCTGCGCTAACCGCCAGTGCAAAAGCTGGATCGCGCCGTTGCGCAGGGCGTTCCACTGCCGGCGGACAGAGCCGAGCGCCGCATGATAGCGACGATGACGCGGTCGATGGCCCGCAGCCGTGGCGCGATGGGCTGGATGCCTATGATCGTGGTCGCTCGGTGTCATGCGCTATGGGGCGCCCCTCGTCCGGCGCATTGCACGTATATTGCCGCTGTCCTGGAATTCGTCCAGCGCGGCCCATGGCACGTGGAACCGCTTGCGCCCACCCGACGCAAATGGCAATTGCAACTTTGACCGGTCGAAAACGACGAAAGGAAGGCATATGCGACGCGAACTTGTCGCGGGTGCGAAGGCCCCG
>CAVYRR010000003.1:0-108651 GCA_963770985.1 uncultured Alphaproteobacteria bacterium
AAGTCGCTTGCCGAGCTCCACGTCGTCCGGCAAGGCGCCGAAAAAGCTCGGATCGACCAGCGCGTCCATCACCTGCGGATTGCGCGCCAGCGTGTCGGCGAGCCTGGGCGCGATGCCGAGCACGAAGGCGATCAGCGCGATCAGATCGGGATTTTGCCGGAACAGCGACAACAGCCGCGCCGCGCCGTGCAGATTGGCGAGGAAATGATCGAACAACACCAGCGTGGCGTTGGCATTGTCGGTGCGCGCCAACTGCTCGAGCAAAACCGGCAGCAGGGCTTCGAGATGACTGCGCGCCGCCTCGCCCTTGAGCGAGCGGTGACCACCGGCAAGCCAGTGCCGCACGATCGTCGAGGCTTCGAGCGGGGCGCGAAAACCGAGCTCGGCCAGCCGGTCCAACGTCTTGTGGTCGTCGGCGTCCGGCGGGAAAGCCAGCTCCGGTTTGTCGACGCCGGGCGCCTTTTCAAACAGGCGCGAATAATGGCGTTGCACCTTGTCGAGGTGTTCGAGCAGCACCTTGGCGAAATCGTCGCGGTCGGCATAGCCCAGGAAGCGTGCGAAGCGCTCGACGCCCTCGCGTTCGGCCGGCAGTGTTTGCGTCTGCTCGTCGTTGACCATCTGCAAGCGATGCTCGACCATGCGCAGGAAGACATAAGCCGCCTTCATGTCGTCGCGCGC
This sequence comes from uncultured Alphaproteobacteria bacterium, assembly GCA_963770985.1. Taxonomy (GTDB): domain Bacteria; phylum Pseudomonadota; class Alphaproteobacteria; order Rhizobiales; family Xanthobacteraceae; genus Pseudolabrys. Next base: position 679 of record CAVYRR010000003.1, read on the forward strand.
GCTTTCGTCGATCCAGCGGTCATCGCTGAGCTTGTCGAGGGTGGTGAGCGTGTCGCGGTCGCGCAAGGCCGGATTGCGCCCGCCTGCGATCAATTGCTGGGTCTGCGCAAAAAACTCGATCTCGCGAATGCCGCCGCGGCCGAGCTTGATGTTGTGGCCTTCGACCGCGATTTCGCCATGGCCGCGATAGGCATTGATCTGCCGCTTCATGGCGTGCACGTCGGCGAGCGCGACAAAGTCGAGGTATTTGCGCCACACGAAGGGCGCCAAATCGTTGAGGATCGCTTCACCCGCCGCGATGTCGCCGGCGCAGGCGCGCGCCTTGATCATGGCCGCGCGTTCCCAATTCTGTCCGACGCTCTCGTAGTAAGAGAGCGCCGCCGCAGTCGAGATGGCTATACCGGTCGAGGCCGGATCTGGCCGCAGCCGCAGATCGGTGCGGAACACGTAACCGTCGGCGGTGCGTTCCTGCAAGAGCTTCACCAGCTTCTGCGTCATCCGCACGAACAACGCGGCCGGCGCTGCATCCTCCGGCACGGCCGCCGGGTCGTAGAACACAATGAGGTCGATATCGCTCGAGTAATTGAGCTCGAACGCGCCCATCTTGCCCATGGCCAGCACGATGTAACCGCTGTCAACCTGCGGCTGCGCTTTGTCTTTTGGCGTGAGGCGGCCGTCGCGCGCAGCCTCGGCCAGCACGAAGCGGGCGGCGGCATCGACCGCGGTGTCGGCGAGATCGGTCAAGGCGCGAGTGGCCTGCATCACCGGCCACACGCCGCCGATATCGGCGAGCCCGATCAACAATGCCGCTTCAGCCTTCATCGCGCGAAGCAGCTGCATCGCTTGAGTCTCGTCTTCGGTCGTAGCGACGGCGCGGCCGGTCTCGGTCAGCAGCGCGGCCAAATGCCGCTCCGGATCGGCGCCCAACAGCCGCAGCAAGCGCGCGGGGTTGCCGCTCGCCAGGTCCCACAGAAAAGGCGAGCTTTCAGCGAGGCTTTGCAGCAGCGTGCTGATTTTGGGGTAGGTGGCAAACAGCGCTTTGAGCGACTTGGCTTGCGGTCCCGGCACGTCGGCCAGCCATTCGGCCACACGCGCGCGCGCCGCTTTGGCGTCGAACAGATACGGCGCTGTACCGATGAGCGCGGCCAGCGTTGCGCCGTTCGGCGGCACGCGCTTGGCGGCGGCGGCCGGCTTACGGTCAGCCTTGTTGCGAACGACTCTCTTCTTGGCGGGCCGCCTCATCCCGCACTTTGTACGGGTCCTCCGCGCGGTAAGGCAATGACGCTCTTGAGCCCCGGCTGGTTGTCGCCAAGAATCAATTCGCCGCCATGCAGCCGCGCCACCGCCGAGGCGAGGCTCAAACCGAGCCCCGAGCCCGGTTGCGAACGGCTCTGCTCGAGACGGACAAAGCGCTCGATCGCGCGCGCGCGGTCGGCTTCCGGAATGCCCGGCCCGCCATCGGCGACGGTGAGCAGGATGCGGTCGCCCTCCTCGAGCGCGCGCACCACGATTTCCGACGTGGCGCCGTTGACGGCGGCATCGCGCGGCGCGGTGTATTTGATGGCATTGTCGACCAGATTGGCGAGCGCCTGGCTGACCAACTCGCGGTTGCCTTTGACCTTGGCCGGCGCGGCGGCCTCCACTTTGAGCGCGATACCCTTCTCCTCGGCCAGCGGTTCGTACAGCTCGCCAACATCGCGAGCAACCTCGGCGGCGTCGAATTCGCTCATGTCGTCGCGCGCCTGCCCGGACTCGGCGCGTGCGATCATCAAAAGCGCATTGAAGGTGCGGATCAGCCCCTCGGAGTCCTCAATTGTCCCTTCCAGCGCGGCGCGGTATTCGGCCTCGCTCTTGGCGGTGCGCAACGCCGCTTCGGAGCGATTGCGCAGACGGGTGAGCGGCGTCTTGAGGTCGTGCGCGATATTGTCGGACACCTCCTTCAAGCCATGCATCAGCGCTTCGATGCGTTCGAGCATGACGTTGAGGTTGTCGGCCAGCCGATCGAGTTCGTCGCCGGTGCCGGCGACCGGCAGCCGTTCGCCGAGATCGCCCGCCATGATGGTGCGGGTGGTTTCGGTCATGGCATCGACGCGGCGCAGCACGCGGCGCGTGACGAACAGCCCGCCGGCAAGCCCCAGTACGATGACGATGGCGACCGACCAGCGACCGGCGGCGAGCACGATGTTATAGAGGTGCTCGCGCTCCTCGAGATCGCGGCCGACCAGCAGGCGGAAGCCGCCGGGCAACTGGAACACCCGCACCAATGCGTGATGATCGGGATGCTCGGGCGCCTCCACCTCATCAAGCCGGCGGTAGACGGTTTCGGTCCAGCCCGGATTGTCGAGGATGCCCGGCGCCAGCGCGGTGACGTTGCCGGCGAGCGCCTCGCCGGCGAAATTGGTGACGATATAAAGGCTCGAGCCTGGCCGGCGCGCGCGCGCATCGACTACGACCACCAGCCGCCTGATGCCGCCCTGCCGGTATTGCTCGGACAGACCGGTGATCTCGGCATTGACCGTATCGGTGATCTGCTCGTCGATCAGGCGGCGGGTATTGAGGGCGAAATAGCCGAGCAAAAACACCGCGAACAATGCGAACACGGTCAAATAGACCAGCGTCAGCTTGAACGTGGTGGTGCGAAATAGTTTACCGAGCGCCGTCACGTATCATGTATCCCGCGCCGCGAACCGTATGCAGAAGCGGCTGGGAGAAACCTTTATCGATTTTCGAGCGCAAGCGCGAGATGTGAACGTCGATCACATTGGTTTGCGGGTCGAAATGGTAATCCCACACGTTCTCCAGCAGCATGGTGCGGGTGACCACCTGGCCCGCGTGCTTCATCAGATATTCGAGTAGGCGGAATTCGCGCGGCTGCAGCGTAATCTCGTCCTCGCCGCGTCGCACCTGGTGCGACAGCCGGTCGAGTTCGAGATCGCCGACGCGCAGCACGGTTTCCTCTTGGCGCGCCCCGCGGCGGCGCGCCAGCACTTCGATCCGCGCCAATAGCTCGGCGAACGAATAGGGCTTGGGCAGGTAATCGTCGCCGCCGGCCCGCAGGCCTTTGACCCGGTCGTCGACCTGGCCGAGGGCGGACAGGATCAACGCTGGCGTCTCGATCCCCTTATCGCGCAGGATGCCGATCAGCGACAGCCCGTCGCGTTTGGGCAGCATGCGATCGACGATGAGCACGTCATATTTCCCGTCGAGCGCCATCGCCAGGCCGTCTTCACCATCGGTGGCGGCATCGGCGACATGGCCGACCTCGCGGAATGCCTTCACCAGATAGTCGGCGGCGTCGCGATCGTCCTCGATGACCAGAAGGCGCATAGTGACCCGATCCGGTTGCGCATCGGCCGTCCGGCCGAAGGCGCGAGCCCCTTGAATATCCGCATAAGTGGGCATCGGTCACACCAATTCCAGTCAATTCGGAGGCAGGTCAAAACTCCGACCGTTTACCGGCCAATCCACGGCCAGCCGGCGCTTTAGCGCCCATTTCGTACGCGAGGGGGTGGCGGATTTGGCCCGCCACCCCCTCAACGACCCCACCCCGGCGGGGGCGACGAATGCCAGGGTTGGAGTTGCTTTGGAAAAACGGCCGGCTCCGCGCGGCCCGCCGTTTTCCCGGACAATGCCGGGACGGGCACAAGGCCCGTCCCGTTGAGGTGTGCCGCCGGCGGGGGCGACGGATGCCAGCGGCATACCCCGAACTCAGCCGTTGCCGACCGGCAGGGCGACGAAGCGGGTGTTGTCACCCTTCTTGACACGCATCAGCACGGTGCGCTTGCCGTCGGTCCGTGCGCCGGCGATGACGTTGCGCACCTCGGCGGGTGTCGAAACGGATTTGCCGGCGACTTCCAGGATCACGTCCCCGGTGGAAAAGCCGTGGTCGGCGGCCACGCCCGAAAAGTCGATGCCGGTGACCACGACGCCTTCGCTGCCGGCGCCGGCCACGCGGCTGGCCGGAGCCAGCGTGAGGCCGAGCTTGGCGATATCGGCGGCACCGGTATCGGGCGAGTTGCCCTCGGCGCGCGCCTCCTTAGCGGCCGGCATTTCGCCGAGCGTCAAAGTGACCGTCTTCTCCGAGCCCTTGTGCAGGATCGCGAGCTTGACCGAGGTCTTCGGCGGCATAGCGCCGATCTTCTTGGCGAGATCGCGCGCATCCTTGACAGGCTTGCCGTCAACCGCGGTGATGATGTCGCCGGCCTCAATGCCGGCCTTCACCGCCGGGCTATTGGCCTGCGGTTCGGCGACCAGCGCGCCTTCCGCCTTCTTTAGGCCGAGGCTGTCGGCGATGTCCTGCGTTACCGGCTGAATCTGCACGCCGATCCATCCGCGCGTAACTGTGCCATGCTCCCTAAGCTGGCTGATCACACTCTTGACGGTATCGGCGGGGATCGCGAAGGCGATGCCGACCGAGCCGCCCGACGGCGAGAAGATCGCGGTGTTGACGCCGATCACATTGCCTTCGGTGTCGAAAGTGGGCCCGCCGGAATTGCCCTTGTTCACCGGCGCGTCGATCTGGATGAAATCGTCATAGGCGCTGGCGCCGATGTCGCGGCCGCGCGCCGAGACAATGCCGGCGGTGACGGTGCCGCCGAGGCCGAACGGATTGCCGACCGCAAGCACCCAGTCGCCGATGCGCGGCGCCTTGTCGGCAAGCTTCACATAGGGGAACGGCCCGCCCTCGACCTTGATCAGCGCCAAGTCAGTGCGCGGATCGGTGCCGATCACCTTGGCGGTATGGGTCTTGCCGTCGTCGGTGGTAACCTGCACGCTTTCGGCCTTGTCGACCACGTGGTTGTTGGTCACCGCATAGCCGTCGCCGGAAATAAAGAAGCCCGAGCCCTGGCCGGTAATGACGTTACGGCCGTGGCCTTGCGGCATGCCGTGCGGACTGTCCGGCATGTCGGGCATGCCGAAGCGACGGAAGAATTCGCGCAGGCCCGGCGGAACGTCGTTGTTGGCAAGGCCGTTGGTTTGCGCCCCGCCGTCGACCTTGACGCGCACCGAGATCACCGCCGGTTTGACCTTCTCGACGATGTCGGCGAATCCAACCGGGGCCTGCAGTCTGTGCGCCTGTTCGGTCAGGTTCTGCGCCAGTGCAGCCGGATAGCCGCCCGACAGATTGAGGCCGGGAGCGACCACGAGCGCGGCGGCGCCGAGGCTGGCGATGGTGGTGGCGAGGAGAATAACGCGACGCGCCGATAGCACGCGCGGTTTCTTGGGGGCTGTAAGAGCGGGGGGAACGCCCGGGTTCATCGCAAAAACTCCATCTCGATTCGAGGGCGCGGTGGCACGCCGTTTCGAAGCTGAAGATGGGGGGATGAGCCTTACAGCGTCCTGTCGGAGGGATTAAACTTTTGTAAGGTGGAGAAAAGCTGTTTTTTGTTGGAATTCAATAATTTAATCAACGCTCAGTCGGCCTTGTTCTCGACCAAAGTCGCAATCCGCTGCTGCTCGGCGGCGCTGAGCGCCGGTGTCTGCAAATTCGCGGATTGGCGGCGGCGTCCCGCCATGAATAAAGCGATCATGCCGGCCACCAGCGCGATCGGCGGCAGGCCCCATAGCAAAAGATTGTGCAGTTCAAAGGTCGGCTTGAGCAACACGAACTCGCCGTAACGCGACACCAGATAGTCGAGCACTTGCCTGTCGCTATCGCCCTGGGTCAGCCGTTCGCGCACCAGCAGCCGCAAGTCGCGGGCAAGCGGCGCCGCGGAATCGTCGATCGACTGGTTCTGGCAGACCAGGCAGCGCAACTCGCTTGAAATATCGCGCGCGCGCGCTTCGAGCTGCGGGTCTTTCAGCATTTCGTCGGGTTCGACTGCGAGCGCCGCGGAGGGCGCGACCAACGCGACCAGCAATGCGATCAGTGCAAGACGACGCATCATTCTACTCCGCCGGTTGCAGCGCTGCCTTAGCCGCCGGCTTGGGCGCGCCGACGCGCAACCGCCGGTCGGACAACGACAACGCGCCACCGAACATCATCACCAAGGCGCCGAGCCAGATCAGCATCACCAGCGGCTTGTAGTAGAGCCTGACCGCGATCGAGCCGTCGGGATTGGAATCGCCCAGCGACAGATAAAGCTGGCCGGCGCCGCGCGCCATCAGCGCCGCCTCGTTGGTCGAGGTCTGGCGCGCGGCAAAATTGCGCTTCGACGGCTCCATCACGCCGAGCGGAACGCCGCCCTCGCGCACGGTGAACTTCGCCACTATCGCGTTGTAATTTGGGCCGGTCCGCTCTTCCATACCGTCGAAGCTCAGATCGTAGCCGGACAGCGAAACGATCTGCGTCGGCTTGAGCGAGACGATGCGCTCGGTACCCCAGGTGCCGGCGCTGATGATGCCGAGCATCGACACCGCAATGCCGAAATGCGCCACCGCCGTGCCCCAGGTCGAACGCGGCATCCCGACCGCACGGCTCCACACGGTCGCCAATGGCAAGCGCATCAGGCCAGTGCGCTCCACCAGGTCCACCACCGCGCCCATCATCACATAAAACGCCAGGCCGACGCCGAACGGCGCCAGTATCGAACCCCCGCCTTTGATCGCGAAAGCAGCCGCAACCGCGATGAGGCCGACGGCGAACGCCGTCATCAGCCGCTGGGCTACGCCCAAGAGGTCGCCGCGCTTCCAGGCCAGCAGCGGCCCGAACGGCATCGCGAACATCAGCGCCACGAACAGCGGACCGAAGGTCAGATTGAAGAACGGACCGCCGACCGAAATCTTTCCGCCGGTGAAGGCTTCGAGCGCCAAGGGATAAAGCGTTCCGACGAACACCGTCAGGCAAGCGGTCGTGAGGAAGAGATTGTTGAACACCAGCGAACCTTCGCGCGAGATCGGCGCAAACAGCCCGCCCTGCTTCAAGGTCGACGAGCGCCAGGCGAACAGCGACAGGCCGCCGCCGATGAACAGCACCAGGATGGCGAGAATGAAGACGCCGCGCGCCGGGTCGTTGGCGAAGGAATGCACCGAGGTGAGCACGCCAGAGCGCACCAGGAAGGTGCCGATCAGCGACAACGAGAAGGTCAGGATCGACAGCAGGATGGTCCAGACCTTGAGCGCGTTGCGTTTTTCCATCACCACAGCGGAATGCAACAGCGCGGTGCCGGCAAGCCACGGCATCAGCGAGGCGTTTTCCACCGGGTCCCAGAACCAGAAACCGCCCCAGCCGAGCGTGTAATAGGCCCAGTACGAGCCCATGGCGATGCCGACCGTCAGGAACATCCAGGCCATCAGCGTCCATGGCCGCACCCAGCGCGCCCAGGCGGCGTCGATGCGGCCTTCGATCAGCGCCGCGATGGCGAAGGAGAACGAGATCGAGAAGCCGACATAGCCGAGATAGAGCAGCGGCGGATGAATCGCGAGGCCGAGGTCCTGCAGGATCGGATTGAGATCGCGGCCCTCGAGCGGCGCTTGCGGCAAACGCAGGAACGGGTTCGAGGTCAACAAAATGAACAGGTAGAACGCGGTCGCGACCCATGACTGCACCGCCAGCACATGCGCCTTCAAGGTCGCCGGCAGATTGACGCCGAACGCCGCCACCAGCGCGCCGAACACCGACAGGATGAGCACCCAGAGCAGCATGGAGCCTTCGTGGTTTCCCCATACGCTGGTGAATTTGTAGATCAGCGGCATCATCGAATGGGAATTCTCGAACACGGTCGTGACCGAGAAATCCGAGGTCACGTAGCAAACGACCAGCGCGCCGAAGGAAAACGCGACCATCACGAATTGCATCAGCGCGGTGGAAGTCGCCAGCCGCATCAGCGCGGTATCGCGCGTCAGCGCGCCCACAATCGGCGCCACCGACTGGATCAGCCCGAGCGCCAGCGCCAGCACCAGGGCATAATGACCGAGTTCCGGGATCATCGCGTCTTGCCTCCGGCGGGTCCGCCGCTGGTTTCTTCCCAGCGTCCCGATTTCTTCAGCGCGTCGACCACCTCGCGCGGCATATAGCGCTCATCGTGCTTGGCCAGCACGGTATCCGCATCGAGCGTTCCGCCGGCTGCCAGCTTGCCCTCCGCGACCACGCCCTGCCCCTCGCGGAACAGGTCCGGCACGATGCCCTGGTAGCGCACCGGAACGTCGCTCTTGCCGTCGGTCACCTCGAAACTGACGCGCATATTGTCGCCGCGCTGCACGCTGCCCTCCTTGACCAGCCCGCCGATGCGGATGCGGGTGCCCGCCGCGATGTGCTTTTCGGCCACATCGGTCGGCGAATTGAAAAACACGATGGAACCGCTCAGCGCGTTGAGCACAAGCCCAACCGCGAGCGCCAGAACGCCGACGCTGCCGCCGATCAAAATTAGTCGTCGCTGCTTGCGGGTCATTTCACCTCACGTCCTGCTCTACCATAGTCCCGGTCTAGCCCGCGGCACGCTCACTTACAACGCGTCATCGGGGCGTTATTGAGCAAGATCAAGGGCCCGGCGATGGGTCGAAATACCCGCCTTTTGTGGAACATTTGGGCGCCGCTCAGCCAAGCGACGTCCAACTCCCGTCCGGGTTGCGGCAGGCGGTGCCGCGGGCGGTCTGCGGGCGGCCGTCAATATAGATGGTGTGGGTGTAGGCGCGGCAGTTGCGGCCGCTCTCCACATAAGCGGGACCCGGCACCACGGTACCGTAGCGGCCGGAATCGGGATTTTTCCATGACACCGGCGCGCCGGAGGTGCCGCGTTCGAGCGCGTCCATCTGTGCGGCATAAGCGCGCTGTTTGTCCTCGTCATCGAGGCTCGCGCCGATGCGATTGCCGATCAGACCGCCGAGCAAGCCGCCGACAACCGCGCCGGCCAGGCGATTTCCCGCACCGCCGCCCGCGACCGCCGCGCCGAGCAACGCGCCACCCCCGGCGCCGAACAATGTGCCAGTGTTTTCCTTCGGTCCCGGGCCCATTCCGTCCGGGCTGCCGGCGCAAGCGGCGAGCGTAAGACCAATGACGGTGATGGCGGCGAATTTGGACGCGGACATGTCGATCCCGAAAATCGATGTGCTGGAACGCAAGCCTGCCGTCAGTGGCGAAACATTCAGCCCATCGAGACGGGAGGATTCGGGCGAAAGTCCGGCAAATGGCAGCCGCAATCTACCGCATTGATCCATATGGCATTTCGTGGCCAAAATCGGCCCGAAATCATGGGCGCAAAGTTTGAAGAAGAATAACTCGCGAGCTAGCGGTTTCGACGCGTCGGCCTAAATATGGTATTCTTCAATCAAAGGAGTTCGAAATGGAACCAGTGAAAGACCTTAGCTTTCTGACCGATGACGTAAAGCGGCAGCGGGAAATTGCGCAGGTCGCTCTTGAAGAGGCCAAAAGGATCGACGGTCTCCTGCAAGACACTACTGATCCGAAAATGCAGGAACACCTCAAAACCGTAAAAGAGAAATTCTTGCGCGTTGCCCGCGACCTCGCAACCAACGCATCAACGACTTCGTCGTCTGCCATTAATATAGTAGGTGGTCTGAGCACCTGATAGTCGATGGACGACATTGAAGAGATCAACAATCTGCTTAAGAAAGCAGCCGCAGGTGAAGAAAAACTGGATTCGAAAATCGGCGCAATCGGCAAATATCGTCAAGACAAAGATAGATCGTTAATCGTTCAATGCGTCGTTACAATTTATACCCTGTCGATCGCCGCAGCCATTCTATATTTAATTTATCGCGGCATTTACTTCGCCGAAGATGTGTCTTCAGGCATTTCCGAAATTATCAAAGTTTCTATTTTGCCAATTCTCACTCTTGTGATCGGATATTATTTTGGCACCAAGAAAACCGAATAAATTTTTTCGCGTTCTCGATAGTGCCATCATCTGGCACGTCCGCATCCAACCCAATTGCCTTTATGCCCCCGGCAGCACCAGCTCGGCCCGTAAGCCCCCAAGCGGCGCGGTGCCGAGCTTGAGTTCGCCGCCGTACAGGCCGGCGAGTTCCACCACGATCGACAGCCCCAAGCCCGAGCCCGGCTTGGTCTCGTCGAGCCGCCGGCCACGATGTGCGACCTGCTCGCGTTCCGACGGCGACAGCCCGCGGCCGTCGTCGTCGACCACGATGCGCACCACCTCGGCCGCGCTCGCCGGCTCCGGCCGCTCGCGCACCACCTCGATTGCCACCCGCGCCGACGCCCACTTGCAGGCATTGTCGACCAGATTGCCGATCATCTCTTCCAAATCGGGGCGCTCGCCGCGGAAGCGCGCTTGCTCGTCGGCATGCACCTCGATGGCGACGCCGCGATCGTGATGGATCTTTTCCATGGTGCGGGCGAGCGCGGTGACCACCGGCGCGACGTCGGTGATCGAGCCGACCACCGTCAGCCGCGCCGCCAGCCGCGCGCGCTCGAGATGACGCGCCACCTGGTCGCGCATGATGTCGGCTTGTTCGAGCACCTTGCTGGCGAACGGATCGTTGGTGCGGGTCGCTGCCTCGTTCACCATCACCGACAGCGGCGTCTTTAAGGCATGCGCAAGATTGCCGACATGGGTGCGCGCGCGCTCGACGATTTCCTTGTTGGCGTCGATCAGCGCATTGGTCTCGCGCGCGAGCGGCGCGATTTCTTCGGGGAATTGCCCGGCAAGATGCTCGGCGTGGCCGGAGCGGATGGCGGCGAGGCTGCCGGTGATGCGCTTGAGCGGGGCGAGGCCGAAGCGCACCTGGAACATGGTGGTGAGCAGCAGTACCGCGGCAAGGATCGAAAACGTGATGGTCAACGCCTGATCGAACGAGCGCACCTCGTCGGTGATCTCGGCGGCGTCGCCGGCGACCGCCACGAGAAAATGCCCCTCCTCGCCGAGATCGATATTGCGCTCGACCAGCCGCAGCCGCTGATCCTCGGGGCCGGGCACGTAGCCTTGGCGCGAGCCGTCCGGCCCGGCGGCGACGCCGCGGTCCTGCAGATGCGGCAGACCGGCGTCCCACAGCGAGCGGGAGGCGCGCACGTCGTGCTTGTCGGGATCGAGCCGCGTCACCTGCCAATACCAGCCCGACAGCGGCAGCTCGAACAGCGGCTCGCCGAGCGATTGCGGAAATTTGTCGCCCGCTTCCTCCGGCGAGGCGACGTCGGCCACCAGCGTGCGCAGATAGACACCGAGCCGGCGGTCGAACGCGCGCTCCACCGCCTGCCGGTAGATCGACGAGAGCACGACGCCGGTGATGAGCAGGATCACCACCGCCCAGGCGGTAGCCGAAAGGAACAGGCGCAGCGCGAGGGAGTTGGCGCGCATGCTTCAGCGCGCGTCAGGCGGGTTAAGCAGATAGCCGAGGCCGCGCACGGTCTGGATGATCTCGACCCCGAGCTTCTTGCGGATGCGGCCGACGAACACTTCGATGGTGTTTGAGTCGCGGTCGAAGTCTTGGTCGTAGAGATGCTCGACCAACTCGGTGCGCGAGACCACGCGCCCGGCGTGATGCATCAGATAGGCGAGCAGCCGGTATTCGTGGCTGGTGAGCTTGACCGGATTGCCGTCGACGGTGACGCGCCCGGTGCGCGAATCGAGCCGCACCGGCCCGCACACGAATTCGCTCTTGGCGTGGCCGACCGAGCGGCGCAGCAGCGCGCGCACGCGCGCCAGCACTTCCTCGAGATGGAAGGGCTTGGCCACATAATCGTCGGCGCCGGCGTCGAAGCCCTGCACCTTGTCGCTCCAGCGGTCGCGCGCGGTCAGCATCAACACCGGCATGGCGCGCCCGCCGCGCCGCCAGGATTCCAGCACCGAGATGCCGTCCATCTTGGGCAGGCCGATGTCGAGGATAACGGCGTCGTACGGCTCCGACTCTCCCAAATAATGCCCCTCCTCGCCGTCGAAGGCGCGATCGACGACATAGCCGGCTTCAGTCAGCGCGGTCGAGAGCTGGCGGTTGAGGTCGGGGTCGTCCTCGACGACGAGCAGGCGCAAGGTTTTTCTCCGCTAGACCTTGCGCATGATCTTATCCGAAAACCGGTTCCCGCCTTTCGGGATCATGCGCTCAGCGCCCGTTGATAGGCTCGCCGTTCGCGGCGTCAACGGTCTCGCGGATCACTCTGCCACTGCGGCCGAGCAGAGTCAGCACATAGACCAGGTCCTCGCCATGACGGCAGAGCCGGGCGCGCACCAATTCGGCGTGGTGGCCGCGCGCGCGCCGCAATTTGATCGCCCGGGCAAGCGGGATGGCCTTGTGGTCGGCAACCGCCGCGCGCTGTTCGGCCTTGTTCAGGCAGGCGTTATCCGGCGGATCGGCGGCCAAAGCCGGCGCCGTCAGCAGGCCGGCAAGCAAGCTAAATAAGAGCAGTCGGGAGACCGGCATGGGAGGGGATGTAAGCGCGCGCCGGTGAACGCGGGCTGAACGCCAGTATTAAGAGCGCGTAAACCGCTAGCCCTCGAAGCCCGCAAACGACGCAAAAGCGTCGAGCGGCGCGCGCGGGGCGCGCCATTTGTTGATCGGCGCGTCCGGATCGGCGTGGCCGAGCGCCAGGCCGCAGAATAATATGTATTTGGGGGGAAGTTTGAGGAAGGAATAGACGGTCTTGTGCCAGTGGGTCCAGGCTTCCTGGCCGCAGGTGTGCAGCCCGTGCCCGCGCGCCAGCAGCATCACCGTCTGGATATAGCCGCCGAGGTCCGACCATTGCGGCGGACCCATGCTGCGGTCGATCGACAACAGCAGCCCGACCGGCGCGCCGAAGAATTCGAAATTGCGCGCGTATTGCCGATAGCGGCCGGCGCGGTCCTCGCGCGTGATGCCGATCGACTGATAGAGCGCGGCGCCGACCTGGCGGCGGCGCGTCTCATAGGGCTCTTTCAGATCGCGCGGGTAGATGTCGTATTCGGCGCCCTCGCCGCGCGGCAGCAGCTCGGGCCGCGCGCGCACCAGCGCCTTGAGCGCTTCGAGTTTCTTGCCCGCCAATGCATCGACGCGCCACGGCTGCACATTGCCGCCTGACGGCGCGCGCGCCGCGCGCGTGAGGATGTCGCGCACGGTCGCTTCGGGAATTGGCGTAGGCAAGAACGCACGGCATGAGTATCGGGAGGCAACGGCGTCGAGGACGTTCATGGAGGGCTCCGCGGGATTCGCGGAGAGTGTGACCGGCGGCCGGCTCAATGCCAAGCGCCCGCCTGCCCTTACTTCCTCCCCAAAATCCTTGCCACCTTTTCGAGAGCTCCTTCCACCGCCGGACAAGTCCCTGGCGTCAATTCCGAGGCATATTGGCTCCCGATAACGCGATCGGGGCAGCGGCGTTCCCCGCCCATGGCGGGGGCAACCGGCGCACAGCTGTAGAGCGTGCCCGATTGCTAGCAAGGCAGCGTGCGGCTGTCAAGGAGTTTTTTCCTAGGACTTTGGTCCAGCCGCGCCGGGCTGTGGATAACCGCGGCGGTCTTCGAATAAACCCTAAGCGGATCAAGGCCTTCGGCCTAATCCAATGTAAAGTTCGGGTCGCTGTTGCCCTTGAGCTGGGTTTTGGCTTCGAACTCGGCCACCTCAAGCCAATAGGCCAGCGTCACCAATCCGGCTTCGCGCGCAAGCCGTGCCAGTTCTTGGGCTTGCGAACGAACATATTCCGCCGTTTCGACCGCTGATCTTTTCGCCATTATAGTCCCCGACCCATTTGTCGCCGGGGATTGTAGGTGAACCGCATTCGATTCAATGTGAGCCGGTTCACACTGGCCGAAAAGAGGTCATGAACCGGCAATTGACGCCGCCGCTTAGCGCCGCATCTCTCCCGCATCGAACCGCCGCCGCGCCTCGCTGATGGCGGGGCGGTTCTTGCGCGCCCAGAGGCCGAGTTCGCTCACCGGCTCGAGCAGCGAGCGGCCGAGCCGGGTCAGTTCGTAGTCCACCCGCGGCGGATTGCTCGGCAGCACCGTGCGCGTCACCAGTCCGTCGCGCTCGAGCGCGCGCAGCGTGAGCGTCAGCATGCGTTGCGAGATCGAGCCGAGCGCCTTGCGCAATTCGTTGAAGCGCTTCGGGCCCGTCGCCCAGCGTGGAGACCACCAGCACGGTCCATTTGTCGCCGACGCGCGCCAGCACCTCGCTCACCGCCCGGCAGTCCTCAGGCACATGCAGGTTACCTGGTATGCGCCTTGTGCCTTCTTGCGCCTTCGGCCTGGTCATCTATCTAGCCTTGGTATTCATTTGTAACCTCAAACCAAGAAGCTAGAGGTCCCCATGACCAAATTCAAGCTCGGCATCATCGTCGGCAGCAACCGGCGCGAGTCGATCAACCGCAAGCTCGCCCAGGCGCTGGCCGAAGCTGGGTTCCGATGCCTTCGACGCCAAGTTCATCCAAATCGACGACCTGCCGATGTACAACCAGGACAATGAGCAGCCGGTCCCGGCGCCGGCCGCCCGCTTCAAGGCGGAACTTGGCGGTTCCGACGCCCTGCTGTTCGTCACCCCCGAGCACAGCCGCTCGATTCCCGCCGTGCTGAAGAACGCCATCGACTGGGGCGCGCGGCCCTGGGGCAAGACTTCCTGGCCCGGCAAGCCGGCCGCCATCATCGGAACGTCGGGCGGGGCCATCTCCACCGCCGTCGCCCAGCAGCATTTGCGCGCCGTGCTCGGCGACCTCGGTCTTCATGTCGCCGGCGGCGAAGCCTATATTGCGTTCAAATCCGACCTCATCGACGCGCAAGGCACGGTCGCCGACGACAATGTGCGGAGTTTCCTGCAGAGCTTCATCGGCCAGTTCGCCGCTTTCGCCGTCCGCTTCGCGCCCGAACGCGCAAAGCAAGCGGCGTAGTCCTTACCCTCCCCTGGAGGGGGAGGGTGAAGTCAGCCAATCGCGTGCGTGATAAGATTAAACGAAAGGCCCGAAGCCATGTCCATCCGACCCGTCAAACGCATCGCGCAGTCGAAACCCACCATCGAGGGCGCCGGCGTGAAATTGCGGCGCGCCTTCGGCTTCGGCGAGACCGCGGAGACCGATCCGTTTCTGCTGCTCGACGATTTCCGCAACGACCGGCCGGCCGATTATCTCGCCGGCTTCCCGTGGCATCCGCACCGCGGCATCGAAACCGTCACCTATATTCTGGAAGGCACCGTCGAACATCGCGACAGCCTCGGCAGCCATGGCACACTCGGTAAAGGCGACGTGCAATGGATGACCGCCGGGCGCGGCATCATGCATCAGGAGATGCCGCAGGGCGACGCGCAGGGCCGCATGCACGGCTTCCAGCTTTGGGCCAATCTGCCCTCCTCGCTCAAGATGACGGCGCCGCGCTATCAGGACGTCAAAGGCGCCGCCATTCCCGAGATCACCGACGACGACGGCACCCGCGTGCGCGTCGTCTGCGGCGAGTTCTGGGGCAAGAAAGGCCCGGTCGAGGGCGTCGCCGCCGATCCGCGCTATCTCGACGTCTTCGTGCCGGCGGGAAAACGCAAGACGCTCAAGGTCGAGACCGAACGCCACGCCTTCGCCTATGTGTTCGAGGGCGACGGCAAGTTCGCCTATGCGTCGAAGCCGTTCGGCGTGCTGAGCGAGAAGCAGGTCGGCGGCGAGGAAATCCTGTTCCGCGAACCGGTCGGCGACCGCTCGCTGGTGCTGTTCGACTCGGGCGACGAGGTCACCGTGCAGGCCGGCGAGCACGGCATCCGCTTCCTGCTGGTGTCGGGCAAGCCGATCGAGGAGCCGGTCGCCTGGTACGGGCCGATCGTGATGAACACGCAAGCCGAATTGCGACAAGCCGTGAGCGAGTTGCAGAACGGCACGTTCATCAAGGCCTAAGCGCTATTCGCTCAAAAACAGCGCGCGCCAGCGGGTTGTCCGCCGGGCGCCGGGAAAAAAATCGGCTTCCAGCGTGTCGACCGACAGTGTATTTTGACCTGCCGATCCTAAAAGCGACGTGCCGTTGCCCGCTGAATTGAATCGCCGTCAGCCAAAGCCGCTTGGGGTTTCCGGTCATGAAGCCGCACGAGACTCTCGAGAAGATCGCCATCTTGCGCTCGCTCGACGCCAAGGACATCGCGGTGCTCGATCGCCGCTGTCTCTGGCGTCACGCGCGCGCTAAAGAATGGCTGCTTGAGGAAGGCGAAATCGGCACGGACATTTATTTCCTGACCAGCGGCGCCGTGCGGGTCTTGATAACGCCCTCGCCCGATCGCGAGGTCATTCTGGCCGATATCAATGCCGGCAATTATTTCGGCGAGATGGCCGCCATCGACGGGCAGCCGCGCTCGGCGGGAATTCTGGCCATCACCGATGCCACGATTGCTTGCATGCCGGCTTCAGTGTTTCGCGAGATTCTCCGCAACCATCCGGACGTGAGCGAGCAATTGCTCAAGCACCTGGTTGCCCGCATCAGGACGCTCGATCAGCGGATCAATGAATTCAGTTCAATGGATGTGAAACACCGGATCTATGCGGAATTGCTGCGGCGGTCGCGTGCCGATCCGAACAATTCTCACCAGGCGGTGGTCTCGCCGCCGCCGGTGCACGCCGATATTGCCGCTTGCGTGAGTACGCGCCGGGAGATGGTGGCGCGCGAACTCAAATTACTCGAGCGCCAGGGGCTGTTGAGCAAGCGGCGGGGTGCTTTCGTCATCACCGATGTCCCACGTCTGTTGCAACGGCTGCACGAGGAATGACGGCATTGCTTCTCACTGGCACACCTCTTCCCGCAGCGCGTCGGTCATTTCCGCTTTGCGCGCGTCGCAGCGGACCTGGTTGCTGGACCGGGCATTCTCGTTACGGGAACAATCGCCGTCGAGAACGTAGGACCCAAAAACCGTGAAGACCTGGGTGGGTTGCGTCTGGTGGTGCATGACGGTGTCTCCTTTATCTTGGATTTGAAGATGCTCCCGAAGCCGGCACTATTGAAGTGTGAAAAGTCACAGCATGAAAAAGCGCTCCCCGGACCTGAATTTCCTTAAAATATGTAATAAAATCAGATATTTATGACATCGTCCCCAATTTAACAGCCGGCAGGAAAATGCTCCGCCGGGTGGTTTTCTGCGGGTGCGTCTTCGCGGCATCGGCACGCCCGGGCCGACTCGATAGGCCGAAAGAAACGTGCAAGCCGCGATCCCAAGCGACGGTAATGAGCTTTGCCGACGACGTTCCTGATCTTGACGGTGCTGTTCGTCGGATTGGCCGCTTTTAGGGGTAAAGCAGACATGGCTCCGGCTTCGCGGGATGTCCGCTTATGACCAAAGCGGACATTTCATGCCGCAGCGCGCCTATAACGCTGCCGCCCGCTTAGCGGCTTCGCGCCAGCCGATGAAACGTTCGGGCGAAATCGGCCGGCGACCAGCGACACGCTCGAGGGCGAGGCGGATATCCGCGGCGCTGCCGGCCTTGAGGGCGGCGTCCACGAAAAGCTGCTCGAGCACGTCTTGCTGGGCGTGGCTGCCGCCAAGTCGGTACATGCCGCCGATCGCCGGACGCATCAGGGCGACGGCCTCAGCGTGGCGTCCGGCGGCGTAGGCGAGCTGGGCCTCGGCGATCGGCAGCGCGTAGTCGC
The DNA here is from genome assembly GCA_963770985.1 of uncultured Alphaproteobacteria bacterium. Taxonomy (GTDB): domain Bacteria; phylum Pseudomonadota; class Alphaproteobacteria; order Rhizobiales; family Xanthobacteraceae; genus Pseudolabrys. The sequence continues at coordinate 18,102 of CAVYRR010000003.1, forward strand.
GCACGATGCGGGGGACGGTGCCGCGGCCATTGGCGAAAGCGCGCATGGCCTCGATCATGCGCTCCGCAGCGGCGGTGCGGCCGGTGGCGGTCAGCGCCATCAGCCAGTGCGGCAGCGTGAACGCGGAGACGCAATCGCCGATCCGCGCCTCGGCCTTGTCGGCCAGTTCGTCCCAGCGGTTGCCGACATCGACGCCGAGGCGCTGCAGGCGGAACAGCGCGGACGCCGCGTTCTGCACGTCGATGTAGACATCCGGCGCGGCGACCGTGAGCGGCGCGGCGAGGTTGCGGAAGCGAGTATCGTAGAGTTCGAGCGCGCCGGCAGTGTCGCCGTATTCGAGCCTGAACAGGGCGCAATGCCACCAGAGATGGTGCTGCAGGTTGTGACTGCCCTCCCAGTTGGGCGCGAGCATGGTGAGCCACTCGATGCCTTCGCTGCGGCGGCCCTGCATCTCCATCACATGGGCGACGGCGTGAGCGGCCCAGAGATCGCCGGGGTCGAGCTCGATGGCGCGGCGCCCGGATGGCTCGGCGGCGAGATAGTTCCCGGCCTCCTCGTGAGCGAAGGAGTGACAGGCGAGTATCGATGCAAAGCCCGGCATGTCCTCCGACCAGGCCGGGATCACGCGCTCGACCGAGCTGACCATGTCCTGCGGGCGGCCGAGCCAGAAATTGGCGAAATGGGCGAGACGAAAGGCGACCACATCATGCGGATGGGTGCGCAGGATCGATTCCCATAAGGCGATGGTGCGATCGAGCTCGCCCTCGGCCCAGGCAGTCAGGGCGGCGATGTGGCTGCGTTCGCGCGGGGTGGCGCCGGCGGCAAGCGACAGCGCGGTGCGCGCCGCCTGGACGGCGGCCGGAACGGTGGCCTGCTTGTAGGCCATCATGGCGAAATAGCCCTGCATGCAATGCGCAAGCGCGAAGTCCGGATCGGCTTCCAGCAGGGCGGTGAGACGGGCAGGCGTATCGGCTCGCTGGGTGAGGTAGCCGGTGATGAGATGGTCGTAGGCAGCGGCCGCCTTGGCGCTGGCGGTCGAGATGGGGAGGCCGCGGGCGTCGAGTTGCATGGCGTTGTTCCTATGCGACACTTCCCATATGCGCGACCCATTCGAGCATCTTGGGGGATGATTAATTCAAAGCCCTATGCGTGCTTATGCTGGTCTGTGACTTTTCGCACTTCTTATTGGCAGCTTTGGACGTATGTATTGCATGCCGAAGGATCGTTTGTTCAAGGGATAAGCCCGACAAATCGGCGTTGGCGTCGGAGATTGCCATGAACTGGTCAATATACACCGCAGACCGCACCACTCATCTCAAGATCGTGTCGGTTGGCCTTGCAGCCGCGCTGCTGATCGCCGTAATCGGGATCGCGGTGCAACAGTTCAATCTCGGCATCGATATTATGACCGCACAGGACCCCACCGTGATCAAGGCCGGTGCGCCCGTGGTCTTCACCGACCGCAGCGGTCCGATTATCAGGTAGAGTTAATCGATCTATGCAGCATAGGTGACAAGGGTGCCCCCATACCCGAACCCAGCCCTTGTCTAACCCCGAGGCCGTCAATGCGCACCCCCCGCATGGCGGCCTCGTTTTTCTGTTGCCGTTGAGCGCAATGTGAAATGTGAATTGTCTGTAGGGCCCGACATCGCCATCGCTAAAATACCCGATTGGATTCGGAGAGGCCGCCACAAGGCGGTCTTTCTATTTGTACTCACAGATTAAGAAAGGAAACTTGGCCGTTGGTCGCTAATGGCACTTAGCGGACAATCCGCGACTACGATCGAGCGTCCGCATTCGGGGTAAGAGCAGACATCCGGATGCGCGGGCGCCATATCCGCTTTTGGCCCATTAGCGACCTTAGGCGCGTCCGGCGCGCCCGCGGCCGATGATGCCGGCACTCGGCTACAAGGCGTACTCGCAGAGCCGTAGTTTATGTAGTTGTACTCCGCCTTGACGACCAATTATGCGCCAGCGCATATTCCCAGCAAGCCCCAACAGTAAACCAGCTCGCGTGTTGGATAATGTCACAGTACACGCGGCACATGCATGAGTTGTCGGAAAGTCGTCGTGTGTTGCTAAGTAATCGACGCGGCGAAGGTGACTGTCTTGCGCAAAACAAACTCCGATCCATTGCGTATCCAAAACGCAACGCGATATCACCGTCCCAACGCTTTTTGGACTCGAATTGTTGTAAAGGTTCCAGGGTGGCTGCATCCTCAGGAGTAGTGACACTCCCCTTCTCCCGGACCACCAGCCACTCGCCCTCGACGCCGACGACCCAATTTTGCTGGAATTGATGTTGCAGCCGACCTGACCACCAACGACACCGCCATTGTACGATGACTGTATCGGCCGAGTTCGGGTAAGAATCACGATCGAAGACCGCGCTGCCGAAGTCGGGGTGGTTCTACCCCAGCCGAATCCGGCGTGTGCGCCGTATAGCAGCCGGTCCAGGAGAAGGCCGCTGGTGCCACGACGGGCGCTTTAAACGCCTTGACCGGCATGTCGGCGGCAAAAGTAGGCTCGCTGACAAAATGCCGCTGCGGTAATGCCCGCACAAGAAGTTTTTTCACGTGTTCTCCCTCAGATCAAGCGAACACGGTATAGACCGAAATGTTGCGCATACTTTCGGCGGAAAAGGCCGAAATCCGACGCTGAAACAGCAATTTCCCCTTCAAAAAGTGGATTCTTCTGACATTGCGGCTAATTTGCAACAGCAGTCTATGCGCTGAGCAAATATCCGGAAGCATTCGCTATCAGGCAATCCTGTTGTCCGGGATGCTAAGCAATGTCTGGCAGGAAGCTGTAAATGAGTGTCCAGCACGGCACTTAGCCGACAAACCAACCGCACCGGCGCTTGTCCGCTATTGGGGTAACAGCGGACAAAGGTGGATTTTAGCCCGCGATGACTTGTCCGAGAATGACCCAACAGCGACATTGGCCGTGAGCGGAATTGTTGCACTGCCGGTAGCCCTATGCGGCGCTGTGAGCCGTCGCTGCGTCCCTGGTCGAGGTCGAGTGCGGCGCCGGTCCTATGCAACGCGGCGCGAAGGCCAACAGCTGGGCCGGCTGCTATCCGGTGCGTTTCGGTGCAGGGCCGAATGCACGATTCTTGGTCGTTCAGGGGAAGGAAATCATGTTGAACGAAACTACCATTGCTACCTTCAAATCGTCGGCAGCTTGCGTACGGCGGAGAGCTCATCAAACAAAGCGAGCCGCGCGTTACGACATTGGTGGCAAAGGCAGCAACGCCGCGATCGCAAAGTCTTCACCGGCGGGATCGACCGTCGAGATGGGCTTGCGCTTCTGATCGCCAGCTGCGCCGATGTGGCGGACGTCATCACGGCCGAAGCGTTGGAATCTTGCACGAACTCGTCGCACGCGACAATCTGGCCGCGCTAGTCAATTCGGCCGATGCGAAACGTGCCAAAATCTATCGAGCGACTGGGTTGGCGATCGCACCTTGGCTGCGACTGACGGTTTGTCAGTGGACGCATCGATTCAGCTGCGACTAGTCCGTCTGCAGGCGGCGGACGCGCTATGGGGCGAACGATGCTTGATCAGGCGGAGCGCGCAGCTCGGGCTTGGGGTTCGCAGCGGTCCCGCGATATATCAATTCGAACTTCGGGCGTCGGCGGACTTGTCGGATACGGCGGCGTCTACGGACGTACGCTTGGCGGCGGCATCGGCCATTTGACGCGACAATGCGGCCTCACCGTCGACAATCTCCTGTCGGTCGACATGGTGCTGGCCGACGGCCGCTTTGTCACGGCGTCTGCTAAGGAAAATCCCGATCTGTTCTGGGCAGTGCGCGGCGGCGGCGGCAATTTCGGTGTCGTCACCGCGTTTCTCTTCAAGGCGCACCCTATTCACACTAGCTATGCAGGTCCGATGCTGTGGTCGATGGAGGACGCGGCGGAAATCCTGCGCTGGTATCGCGGCTTCATCGGCAAGGTGCCCAATGCGCTCAACGGGTTTTTCGCGTTCCTGACCGTGCCGCCGGGCCCGCCGTTCCCGACTCACCTGCACAACAAGAAAATGCGGGGTTGTGTGGTGCTACACCGGACCGGCTCGAGAACGCAGAACGCGTGATCGGCCGATGTCCCGAGCAGAATTCAAACCCGCGCTCGATTTCGTCGGTCCGATACCGCTCCGGCGCCGCAAAGCATGGCTTCGACCCGATTTTTCCGCTCGGGCGATCCGGTCGCGACCGGCTCGTCGGCCCGCCGGGACTGCAATGGTACTGGAAGGCCGATTTCGGCGCGAGCTCAGCGATGAAGCGATTGCGTTGCATGTGAAGCACGGCGCCTTGCTGCCAACCGATGCAGTCGACCTGCATGTCTCTTATCCCATCGACGGAAAAGCAAGCACGGTAACGAAGACTGCCACGCCGTGGTGCTGATCAGCGATGCCAACGACGCGCCGCGGCAATGGACCGTCGAGCCGTCGGAGGCGATCCAGACCCTGCGAACAAGGAAAAAATCTCAAACTGGGCGAAGGATTACTGGACGGCCCTGCATCCTTATTCGGCCGGCGGCGCCTACATCAAGTTTCATGATGGAGGAGGGAGACGACCGAATTCGCGCGACCTATGGCAAGAACTACGACCGTCTCGCCAAGGTCAAAAAGCGCTACGACCCCAGCCAATTTTTTCCATGTGAATCAGAACATTAAACCCGCAAAGTGATCACGAACATTGGCGAGGCCGCCCTATTTTGGCGGCCTCTTTCATTCCAGGCCGAGTGAGCAATGTCTGCTTCTGGCGCATCGCGGCCTTTGCTGCGTTGCAGCGCAAGGTCGCTATTGGGTGCACAGCGGACAGACAAGTGCGTCGGTCTTGGCCTCTCGGTAGCAAATGACCCGTCTGCGACGTGCGCAATAAGCCCATAAAACATTATAGCTCTGTGAACCCGATCACCTTCGGGATGTGTACTCCCTCCTAGATTTCAACTATAAAATTCAAGCGACGGAGGGAAACATGTCCATCTCCTTCATGAGGCGCGGCCTAAGTGGGCACCTGGAGATATCGATGAACGACACCGCCGTGATCGGAATTGACCGGCCTGACGAAGAAATCCTGACTTACGAAGTCTCCGACGAAGCGCTGGAGACTGCCTCGGGCATCGGGAGCAAACAAGCTGGGAACCTTACACTCGCCTGCACCTATTTCTATCTTTGCCCAATTTGAGCGGCCCATTTTAGAGTCCGCGACCGGTTCGTAATCGAGGCGTGGTAATTAGCGGCCCAGCCGACCGCCCTGCGCTTGTCCGCTATTGGCACTTAGCGGACAATCCAGCCGCCCCCGCGTTTGTCCGCTATTGGCGGTAGAGCAGATATCGCGATCGCGACAAAAGATTTAGCGGCCTTCGGTGTCAGCTATCACGCGACGTTCGATTTCTTTTGGGTCCAAACAACCCTGAGATGCCAGACTGACAACTTTCTTCGCTATAATTTCAATCAACGGGTCGTTGGGATCGTCCAGATTCAAAATCACTCGTATTCGCTCGAATGCGTCAGTCATGTCCTTTATCGTTTCGGGGCCGAATGTCGCGCCCGGAATATACTTTCTAATCGGCATAAATCCCCCGTGCGGAATATCTACGCCGAATTGGAACTCATAGATAGCGCAGCGTTTAATCCTATTTTAAACTGACCCACTACCCCTGTTTCGTTTTGCCCAAGCTACAGTCGCGATGTCTGCTCTTGGCACTTAGCGGACAATCAAACCGCGTTCAGGTTTGTCCGTTTTCGGACCAAAGCGGACAAAAGTGGATTTTGAGCCGCGACGGTTTGTCCGCTAATGACCCAAAGCGGACGAATAGCGGGGACGATGCTCCGGCTGGTACAATTCTATCAGAACCACAGAGCTATAGGTTTTTGTCATCACACTTAGCTGCTCAGGCGATCTTATAAATTCGGCGACCTATTGCCCTTAGGTGCAATTGTACGGGCAGAGTTATATGCGTATCGAATTTCACGCCATTATTCCAATTCGTATTCGAGCGACATTTGTCTAAAGGAGAGGCACCCATGCGTCCCAAACTCGTTATATTAGGGTTTATTCTTACACTGTCTTTTGTTTCCTCTGTCCAAGCGCAAGTGACGTTAGATGCTTCGAAGGTCACTTGTGATCAATGGGTTCATTCCAAAATTGGTAGCCCTAGATTGCTTGCTGCTTGGTTCAGCGGTTTCTACAATGGGAAGCGGGACAACCCGATCATCGACAAACAACATTTCGAAGCAACCCTGAATAAGATGGAGCATTTTTGCTATGAAGAGAAACATTTTGACGTTCTCATCATGAAGGCGATAGAGCAGGTAGTAGGAACAGACCGATAGGTAAATCCAAAATCAGAACATAAATTTAAACGGTTGTAGCCAGAATTGCTCTTACCAAAATTGATTTTCAGAAGGATCGCTACGGGCAGTCTTTTCATTTGTGCTGTTGGTCGCTATTGGCACAAAACGGACAATCCAACCGCACCCGCGCTTGTCCGCTTTTGGACCCAAGCGGACAAAAGTGGATTTTCAGCCGCGACGGTTTGTCCGCTAATGACCCAAAGCGGACATTAAACTGATGACCTTAAACCGATGACGTTGGTTCCGCGCGCGGCATGACTTCGACTAAACCGGGGCCTACTAGCTGGCCAAATCGCGCTTCTTTTTGGCGTCGCGAGCGAGCCGTAATCGTCTTAGCTGTCGGGTTCGATCACGCACCGCCTGTTCGGCCGCATAGTAATCTGTAGTTGCTTTTGGAGCGTCAGCTTTTTGCTGCTCGCGCGTTTTGAAGAGCCGCTCAGCGCGGGCGCGGTCTACGTTTACAGGTAGAGGCATGCAAATTTAACGCGCGGTGCTACCCAAAGTTCCCGGCTGCATTGCTCGCTCGCCCTTCCGGCGCGCGGGGTTAATACGTACTATCGCGTCCGCGAGTTCGGTCTGAAGGAAAGGCTTCGTAACCTTCGGCAAACCGATGTCGTCCCCTGGAACACGGTCTGCATAGCCAGTCGCGAGTAGGACGGGAATATCCGGCCATTCGTGCTTGATGGCTGTGGCAAGTTCAGTCCCGGTCATGTGGGGCATGGCCTGATCGGTAATGACCAAGTCGACGGAATCCTCGCGCCGGAGAATTTCGAGCGCTTCTCTGCCGGAATAGGCCTCGAAAACGGTGTGACCAAGGTCTTCGAGCATGGCGACCGTGTTCATGAGAACAAGGGCGTCGTCGTCCACGGCCAAGACCGTGAGCGGACGGATTGTCTTCGCTGGAGCTGCTTGCGCGGACGAGGCCGTCTCGACCGTCTGGCTGGAGACTTTGGCCGCCGGAAGCCAAATCTCGGCGATCGTACCCTTGCCTTGCTGGCTGTGCAGCATGAGACGCCCTTCGGATTGCTCGGCAAAGCCGTGCACCATCGAAAGGCCAAGCCCGGTTCCTTTGCCAGGCCCCTTAGTCGTAAAGAAAGGCTCCGTCGCCCTGCGCAGCGTCTCTTCATCCATCCCTTCACCCGTATCGGTCACACTGAGGCAAATGTAGGAGCCGGGCTTCAATTGAATACTGTGGCCGGCGGCAATGTTTTCTTGCCGCGCGGCCACTATGATCTCGCCACCATCGTTCATGGCGTCGCGGGCATTGACAGCCAGATTGAGCAGCGCGAGCTCCAGCTGGTTCTCGTCCGCCTCGACGGCCGGGAGAACGAGCGGAAAACGGGTCTCTATACTGAACGTCGGGCCAAGCGACCGTTGAAGGAGCTCTTTCATCCCACGCACGAGTTCAGGAATGTCTAACACTTCCGGTTTGAGTTCCTGGTTTCGAGCGAAAGCGAGCATGCGCTGGGTCAGGGTCCTGCCCCGCTGTGCACCCTGGGCTGCGTTTTCAAGCAGCGCTATGCTTTTAGGGTCGGCGGGCAAACGTTTGCGCAGGAGTTCGAGACTGCCAAGCACCGCCGTCAGCAGGTTGTTAAAATCGTGGGCGATGCCGCCGGTAAGCTGGCCGATCGCCTCCATCTTTTGCGACTGGAGCGAGATCTCACGCAACTTTTCGAGTTTCTCCTGAGCATCCCTGCGTTCAGTCAGGTCACGCGTGATCTTGGCAAAGCCGATGATCTTGCCGGACGGCCCGCGGATCGGATCAATGACGACGTAGGCCCAAAAGCGCGTGCCGTCCTTGCGGACGCGCCAGCCTTCGGCCTCGAATTTTCCTTCACGGGCGGCGGTTTCCAGTGCATGGGCCGGCCGGCCAGCTTTCTGGTCTTCCTCGCTGTAGAACCGCGAGAAGTGCTGACCAATGATTTCGGCGGCTGTGTACCCCTTCAACCGCGCCGCGCCGGGATTCCAACTGGTCACAACACCATAGGGGTCCAGACTGTAGATGGCGTAATCCGTCACAGCCTCAATGAGGAGGCGATAACGTTTTTCGTTCGTTAAAGACGCTAAATATCGGTCGGAATGTTTCATCAATGCTGCGACGCACTCGGCACACTCAGAGGGCAACTAAGTTAAATGCCTACAGATACTGAATGGTTCCGGATGACGTTACGATAACGTGCGCAAGCCGGGATGATCCACTGACGAATGTCCGCTATTGGCACATAGCGGACAATCAAACCGCGTTCAGGTTTGTCCGTTTTCGGACCAAAGCGGACAAAAGTGGATTTTGAGCCGCGACGGTTTGTCCGCCAATGACCCAAAGCGGGCGGCCTGCTCCCTTTTTAACTCTCCCATTGTGCAGATAGCGTCAGGATGCGAACTTGGGGATTCAACGACGCGCTGGTTGCGCACAAGGGTCTGGGCAACGCATGGCCATTTGGGGTCACATCCGTCGTATCAGCCCAGTTGCGTCGCTCGTTGTCTTCCTAGCGGCGTGGCTTGGTTGCCCGGCTGGATTCGCGGCTGAGTCCAAACGGGTGATTATTGCTTCATTCTTTTGGCCAGACTTTCAAGCCCTGGAGCGAATATGGCCAAGCCATCCGCTCAGAACTGGATCGGCAATCACCGTGGCCGCTGGACATCATTGACTATTCACTGGTCACGGCCCGTTTCAGCGATGAGGACCCGGAGGCTCCGTTTGTCGAGTATCTCCGCGCCGTGTTTGCCAAACGCCCGCTTGACCTGATCGTGAGCGTCGGCGCCCCCGCGGCAGCGTTTGTCCAGCGAAACCGGCAGCAACTTTTTGCAGCCACCCCGATGGTGTTCACGGCAGTAGATCAACGTCGAGTGCAGTATTCTAATCTCACCGCGAACGACGCCGTCGTCGCGGTCAGGATCAACTATTTGTCAGCCTTCGAGAACATCCTGCAAGTGTTGCCGGACACCAAAGATGTGATCGTGGTTGTTGGGACTTCTCCGATTGAGAAATTTTGGAAGGAAGCGATCGGAAAGGAGGTTGAGCCTCTTGCAAACCGAATAAAGCTTTCATGGACAGATGAGTTGTCATTTGAATCGCTGCTAAAACAAGCCTCGGCGCTCCCGCCGCACACTGCGATTTTCTGGGAATTGATGATTGTCGATGCGGCGGGCGTCGTACACGAAAGCGACGCGCCATTAACAAGACTTCATGCCGTCGCTAACGCGCCGATTTTTTCTTATGACGAATCCTTCTTCGGCAGCGCGACCGTAGGCGGCCCGCTGCTCTTGGTGGCCGATAGCAGCCGACAGACGGCTGCCGTTGCCATTCGCATCCTTGGCGGAGAGAAGCCGGGCGAAATCAGGATACCACCAGTCGAATTTGCAAGCCCAGTGTTTGACTGGCGGGAAATGCAGCGCTGGGGCATTAGCGAGTCAAGGCTGCCGGCGGGCAGCGAAATTCGGTTCCGAGAGCCGACCGTGTGGGACCAGTACCGGTGGCAGATTCTACTGATCGCGGCCGCGCTGGTTGCGCAATCGTTTCTAATAGGGGGTCTGTTCTACGAGCACCGTCGCCGCCGCAACTCGGAAGTGGAAACACGCCGCCGGATAGCGGAACTGGCGCTCATGAACCGTCGTTCCGCCATTGGCGAAACGTCAGCCTCGATTGCCCACGAAATCAATCAGCCGCTGACCGCTATCACCTTAAACGGTGAAACGGCCTTGATATATCTTGCTGAGAAGGCCCCAAACCTCAAGGAGGTAACCGAGTTAGTCCAGTCAATTGTAAGCGATTGCCTCCGAGTTGGCCAGGTGGTCGCGTCGGTCAGAGCGATGTCCAAAAAAGACACCCCCGACCGCATTTTGCTTGATATCAACGACGTCATCCACGAAGTGCTGACGCTACTCCGTGTCGAACTGGATGGGCATGGCGTTGTGGTGAAGACTTCACTGGCGGAAGGATTGCCGCACCTACTCGCCGATCGCGTTCAGATGCAGCAGGTTATTCTCAACCTGATCAGGAATGCGAGCGAGGCTATGAGTTCGACTGCGGCGGGCGAGCGCATTTTATGGCTCAGATCGGCGGCAACTGACGCCGGAGAATGTATTGTCGTGATCGAAGACTCTGGTCCTGGAATCGAGCCCGAGAAAATGGAACGTATCTTCGATCCGTTCTTCACGACCAAGGGGACAGGCATGGGGATGGGCCTGTCGATTTGCCGCTCGATCGTCGAGGCTCATGGCGGGCGGCTGAACGCTCGGCGTGTGCATGGCCGCGGGATGGCGTTTGAAATTGGCCTCCCATTACCGAAATAGCGTTTGCAAATGGCCTGAACAGACAATTTCATTGATCCCAGAATGTCCGCTATTGGCACAAAGCGGACAATCCAACCGCACCCGCCAATGTCCGCTATTGGACTAACAGCGGACATTGGCGGGAGTTGGCGCTGAATGGCTCGGTCGCGAATGACCCAAATGCGACATTCAGCGATTACGATTGCCGTTCGCTAAGTGGATCGTTCAAAGGCCGATCCCTTTGAGCCAATCCTGAATTCCAGATCTGACGGTTTGGCCTTGATAGCTGGCTTCCTGCAAAACAGCCGTACGATAGCGCCCGCCGAACGCGATGGCGTCCACTGCCAAGAGCGTTCCGATCAAGACAGCCAATTTGAGAAATGTGCCCATGACATCAAGTCTATCTTTTCAATCTTTATAAAAAATAAATGACGACCAGCTCGATTGGCGGCCTGTTTCGTCATTGCCCGCGGCGAGCCCGACGGCAGTTTATGGCGCTCAGCGGACATTGGCTAACAGCGTTGCTCACCGGCCTTAACTTATTGGTCCACGCTCTCACCGGCGTTGCCGTCCTGCGAGTTTCGCGACGCACCCGTTACCCTCCCCGTCACGGCGGCGGCGCAGCCGCGGCACATGGTTGCGTTCGCCTGTATGGGCTTCCGTCTAGCACCGTCATGATGTTAACTTTGCCCGCCGGTATCAGGCGTCACGGGCGTCCGCATTTCTGCACTGAACGGGAAGCGGCATCGCCGACTTGGAGGGAGAACCAATGACCAGAGGACTCTTGCAAAACGCCGCGACCTTATTGCTGGGCGGCGTGCTCGCCGCCGCATTCAACATTCCATCGAACGCGCACGCGGACGAATTGCGCATCGGCTTCATCGCGCCGATGACCGGCATCTTTGCCCAGGTCGGCAAAGACATGGTCAACGGCTTTCAGATGTATCTCGACGAGCACGGCGGCAAGCTGGGCGGGATGGACGTGAAGTTCATCGTCGAGGACGACCAGGCCAAGCCCGATCTCGGCGTCACCAAGTCCAAGAAGCTGATCCTGCAGGACAAGGTTCACATGTTCATCGGCGGCGTGCTGGCCTCCACCGGCTATGCGCTGGCGCCGGTTTCCACCGCCGAGAAGACCATCTATATCCCGTCGATCCCGGCCGCCGACGACCTCACCCAGCGCGAAGCCGGCAAGTACCCGTATCTGATCCGCACCGGCTGGACCTCCTCGCAACCCAATCACCCGTACGGACAATGGGCCTGCGATCAGGGCTACAAAAAAGTCGTCACGGTCGGCGCCGACTACGCGTTCGGCTACGAGCAGGTCGGCGGATTCCAGAAGGCATTCGAAGATTGTGGCGGCAAGGTCATCCAGAAAATCTGGCCGCCGCTCGGCAACAAGGACTTCGGGCCTTATATCCCAAACATCAAGGCCGACGCCGACGCCGTCTTCTCGCTGATGGTGGGACCGATGGCGGCGCAATTCCCCAAACAGCTGCGCGCGGCCGGCTACAAGAAGCCGATCCTTGGCGGCGGCACCAGCTATGACGAATTCGCCCTGCCCTTCATGGGCGACGAGGTGGTCGGCGATTTCTCGGCGCTGCAATACAGCGCCGCGCTGACGACACCGAAGAACGAAGCCTTCGTGAAAAAGTACCGCGAAAAATACGGCAAGGTGCCGTCCTACTTCTCGGAGAGCAATTACACCACCGCGCAGATGATCGACGAGACGATTAAAAAATCCGGCGGCAAATGGCCGGGCTCGGAAGACTTCATCAAGACCATGGCGGGGTTGAAGCTCGATGCCGTGCGCGGGCCGGTGTCGTTCGACGACATGCGGAACCCGGTGCAGAACATCTACATCAAGAAGGTCGAGAAGAAGAAGATGTTCGGCTACGACAAGCCCGAACTCTGGAACACGGTGATCAAGACCTATCCCAACGTCGGCCAGTTCTGGACCTACGGCAAGGACGCCTTCCTCAAGCAGCCGGTCTATAGCCGCGACTTCCCGCCCTGTAAATTCTGCGAATAGACGCAGACTACTTGCCCGATCGACAAAGCAAAACCCCGGCCGCGCGGCCGGGGTTTTTATTCCGCCGGGATCGGCGTCGCCGGGCCGGTGGGCGCTTCCGCCGCCGGCGTCGACGGCCCCTTGAGCACGCGCTCCTCCATCGCAATTAGGAACGCCATGCCGAAGGCGAGCACCAGCGCGCAAGCCATGAACACGAAGCGGAACGCGACGCTGAGCTCGTGCGCGGAAGCGGCGCGCGCCAGCATTTCTACCGACATGCCGGTGACGCCGCCGAGCCCGCCCAGCACGATCGCGCCCAGCACCGCCACCGCCAGCGCCGAGAACAGCGAGCGGAAGAAATTGGCCGCGCCGGTGGCCACCCCCATCTGGTGCTGCGTTACCGCGTTCTGCATGCATACGGTGGAGATCGGGAACAGCGTGCCGAGCCCCGCGCCGATCAGCAACAGCAGCAACAGCACCAGCGCGGTCGGCATCGCAGCCGGCCAGATCGAGAGCGCCGCCAGCGCCAGCAACGACAGCACCAGTCCGACCAGCGGCAGACGCTTGTAATGTTTCATGTGCATCAGCAGCCGGCCGGTGATGGTGGACGAGGCGACCGTCGCGCCCATCAGCGGAATCAATGCGAGGCCGGACTGGCCGGCGGACAGATGCAGCACGGTTTCGAAATAAAGCGGCACGAAAATCGTCATGCCGACCAGCGTCGCCATGTTGCAGGAGCCGGCAAGCGCGGCGCAGCGCACCACCGGATTGCCGAGCACGGTGAGCGGCAGAAACGGCTCTTCCGTCGCCACCAGCCGCCAGGCGAACAGGCCCCACAGGATCGCGGACGTCAGCAGCAGCGCGCCGAACTCGGCCGAGATCCAGTCGAACTTGCGCCCGCCCCAGGACAGTGCCAGCAGCAGCGCCACCGCCGCCGCCATCATCAGCAGCGCGCCGATCACGTCGAGCCGGTGCTTGCGCGGATGATAGGGCACGCGCTTCAAGACGTTCGAGGTCATGCCGAGCGCGGCGAGGCCGAGCGGCAGGTTGATCCAGAAGATCAACGACCAGTCGAGGTGCTCGGTCAAAAAGCCGCCGAGCACCGGCCCGCCGATCGAAGAGGTCGCGAACACCGCGCCGATATAGCCCTGGTAGCGGCCGCGCTCGCGTGGCGAAACGATGTCGGCGATGATGGTCTGCGCCAGCGCCATCAGCCCGCCGCCGCCCAGGCCCTGCACCGCGCGGCCGGCGATCAGCACGCTCATCGACGGCGCCAGCGCGCAGATCAACGAGCCGGCCACGAAAATGACGATGGCGATCAGCATCATCACGCGGCGGCCGTGGATGTCGGACAATTTGCCGAACAGCGGCGTCACCGCGGTGGCGGTGAGCAGATAGGCGGTGACCACCCAGGCGAGCTCGCCGAGATTGGCGAAATGCCGGCCGATGGTCGGCAAGGCGGTGGCGACGATGGTCTGGTCGAGCGCGCCCAGGAACATCGCCAGCATGATGCCGAGCACGATGGCGCGCACTTCCGGATGCGTGAGCGGGCGCGGCTGAGCCGGCGTCTGCGTCTTCGATTTTTTGGTCTTGGCGGTCATGAGCGCGCTTGATGCCGCTAAGGTCGCGTCTTGGCAATGGCCGCCAACGCGGGGGTGCTATGTTTTCTGTTGTCATGCCCCGTCCCCGCTTTCGCGGGGATAAACTCCAGCGGGGCATCCAGTACACGGTGAGCCGCAATGGCAACTCGGTGGATACTGGATCATCCGCTGTCGCGGATGATGACAGAAAGAGACTTATGATGCTCAGAGTTAGAAACGCGCCAGGATTGCTCTTGGCTTTGTTTTTGGCCGTGCCGGCCGGCGCGGCCGAGCGCCTGCCGGAAGGCTTCGTCTATCTGCGCGAGGTCGCGCCCGGCATCGTGCAGGACATGCGCTATGCCGGCTTCGACAATTTCACCGGCCGCCCTTTGCCCGGCTACGACGCACCCGAATGCGTGCTGCGGCGCGCGGTGGCGCAGGCGCTCGCCCGTGTGCAGGCCGACCTGGCGCGCGAAAATCTTGGGCTGAAAGTCTACGACTGCTATCGCCCGGCCCGCGCGGTCGCCGCCTTTGTGCGCTGGGCGCAAAGCGCCGACGACGGCGCCAGCAAGCGCTTCTACCCCGCGCTGGAGAAGCGCAGCCTGTTCGCGCAAGGCTATATCGCCGCGCATTCGCGGCATTCGACCGGCACGGCGGTCGATCTCACGCTGGTGCAGCTCGCCGCCCCGCCCGCGCCTGCCTTCGACCGCAATGCGGCTTACGGCCCCTGCAACGGGCCGGCCGAGCAACGCGCGCCCGACAATTCGCTCGACATGGGCACCGGCTTCGACTGCTTCGATGCGAAGAGCTCGGCCTTGGCCAGCACGACCACGTCCGAGCAAAATCACCGCCGCGTCATTCTCATCGAAGCCATGCGCAAGCGCGGCTTGCACAATTATGTCCGCGAATGGTGGCACTTCGGTTTCGGCACGCGCGGGGAGCAGGCTTATGATTTTGTCATCGCGCCGCACCCATAGCGCCCGAGCGCCTGACAATCCCCCGCCTTAGTGCGCCTGCAGCCATTCCCAGCGCGCGGTCGCGATTTCGACCGTCCGCACCAGCAGCTGCGCGACCCGGTCGTCGTCGCGTAGCACCGGCTGCCCGTCCTTGGCGCGCGCGGCGCGATGACGGTTAAGATCCGCCAAAGCGCGGTTCACCATCTCGAGTGCGCGCAGCCGCGCCTCTTCGCGCTGGTCCGCCTCGGCCCTGAGCTGCGCCCGACGCGACAGCCAGGCGGCACGCCGGCAGGCGGCAGCGGCGCGCGCAGCGCCTTCCGGATCGGTCGCCTTGAGGCCGGTGGCGACCGGCTTGTCCTTGTCGGCGCGGCGGATGAAGCGGCTGCCGGCGCCCCGCACCGGCACGAAGGCCGCGCCGGCGCGCCAGCCGCGATTGGGCGTCCACCGGTAGCGCGGCTTCCAATGATGCTTGGCGGCATATTTGTAGATGGTGCGCTCGGTGACGCCGGCCAACGCGGCGATCTCGCGCACCGGCACCGCGCTGTCTTCGTAGAGCGCGCGCACTTTTTCAGTGAGATTTTGCGCGGTGAGACCGCCGCTCTTCTCCCCTCCCCCTTGTGGGGAGGGGTCGGGGGTGGGGGTACCCGCTGTAGCGGCCCTCGCCGCCACCATCTGACGATAAATCTCGCGCGCCAGCGCGCGCTGCGACGAGCGGCGGGTCATGGGATGTCCGATGCAATTGTGGAGGATACCCGAACGCTAGCAAAGCACCGTCACGGTTGTCAAGCTTATATTCCTATCAATGAAACCGTCTGAGCCAATTTTCGTGGACGATATCGTCAGACGTCTACCCTAATGTGTTTCTCCGGACCGCGAAAAGTTTAGCCCACGAGCAGTTCAGTCTGAAACATTGCTGAACTGCTCGAAGCGCAATGCCAATCGATCACGATCCGGGTAGTCCTTCTCGCGATCCGGCAGAAGAATTGTCCTGCCGTCGAGTTGCTTGAGCGCGTCTAGCATCTGGCCGTCCTTACGATCCAACAACCGCTCGGACACGTGGAGGCGATAGTTTGCGTCTATCCCGATCAGGTGTGCATCGAATGCGGCATGATGAATTTTGGATAACGGTATGCCATTAGTAACCACAGGCTGGCCCAATTCTTCGTTCTTATCAGCGATGATATGGGCGGCATCAAGAAGTAGTGGCTCGGGCAATCCCGACAATGCGCAACGCCCGCGGTAAGCGCTGATGACCGCCTCTCGAAATGACGCCTGATGCAGACGTTGCTTAACCGCACGCAGAGCGTAGCGGCGTTCCAGCATGCTTTGAGGAGGCGTCAACAATGGTTGACCCGGCATCCCAAACGCAACTTGAGCCGTTAGAGCGCCCGGATCCCAGTCTGAAATGAATGCCGGAAGAATTGCCTGATACCGGCCCGGAGCAATGCCAAGAAAATATATGATTGGGACTCAACTCTCGAATGCCTCGCGCAGCCAACGATTATCAGCGGCGTCCGGATTTTGACCCATGAACGCGTAGTCAATCGTCTCCTCGCCTTCGAAAATCTGTCGATGTACTTTGCGCTGATCGTCATACCAAATCTTTCCACCTGGTTTAGGGAATACGGTTTTGATTGAAAGCAGGAAGCGCATTTGTTGCGGCTTGAAGATACCGCGCTGAGGATTGATGAGCGGAATGCGTTCACCCTGAAAAACGAATCCAGGCCTCAGTTCAGTGGCGGTTAGGTGATCGTGAATTTGGCTAAGTCGTTGGACCCGTTCGAAAGCGGCCATGCGCATCATGGCATCCGGATCAGCGATTAGTGCTGCTTGGGTTGAACTCGCTAAAGAAGTTCTCATTGCCCGCGGACGACATTTTTGGCGCCTTTGCAACCGCGCTAGAGCTAGAAGCCTAGTTTACCCTGTTTTTTTGCGCTTCGCCCCCTTCGGCACCTTCCCCGGCCAACTCACGATGTACTCCTCCAGCTTGTCGTCCGGCACGTCCGCCTCGGACGCCGTCACGCGCCCGCGCACCGAGACGCCGGCCGCGTGCACCGTCTCCGCGCTGCCGGACTTGAGCGGGTGCCACCAGTAACAGGTCGCGCCCCTCGGCCACCAATCGGTAGCCGCAGGTCGGCGGCAGCCAGGACAGCCGGCGCACATTGCGCGGGGTGAGCCGCACGCAGTCCTTCACGCGCGCCTGGCGGTGGGCATAGTCGGTGCAGCGGCAGGTCTCGCCGTCCAACAGCTTGCAGCCCACGTCGGTGAACACCGTGCGGTTGGTGTCCTCGTCGATCAGCTTGTTCAGGCAGCAGCGGCCGCAGCCGTCGCACAGGCTCTCCCATTCGGCCTTGCTCATCTCGCCCAGGCTTTTGGTGCGCCAGAACGGGGCGGGCTGCGGGACTTTCGCGTCGGGCATTAAAGGGGTTCCTTTGGCCGCGTTGTAGCCTTTGGCAGCGATTCCGTCATGGCGGCACTCATTTTGTTGTCGTCCCCGCGAAGGCGGGGACCCATAACCCCTCCCCGTCCAACTCGTTAAACGCCCGGGTTATGGGCTCCGGCCCTCGCTGGCGCTCGGCCGGGACGACCACGGAATCCGGCCACTTTTCACCGCAATTGGCCCCCATTCTACCGGGGATAACCCCGGGCTAGCAACCCTTGGCCCCGCAGCGCCGATCGGCTAGAATCGGCGCCCGGGGCGACACCCGAGCCTTAAAGCGAGCGAGACCCCTTGCGCGACCTTTTTCCGGCCGATTGGAAGCCGAAAATCAAGAAGCTGCTGCTCGGCTTCGACGCCCTCGTCGATTCCGGGCTGTTCAGCGGCTATGCCGGCCTGCGCGAGACCTATGAGCGGTTTTCCACCTTCATGGACCGCTTCCACGTCGCCGGCTGGCGGCGCGCGCTCAACGAGTTCGCCTCGGAAACCGCCACCTTGGGCACCGGCGGCGCCATCCTGATGCTGGCGCTCGCCATCCCCGCCTTCCACGAGACCTCGGACGACGACTGGCTGAAGAAGTCGGAACTGGCGGTGAACTTCCTCGACCGCTACGGCAACGAGGTCGGCACCCGCGGCATCCGCCACAACGATTCGATCCCGCTCGACCAGTTCCCCGACAACCTGATCAAGGCGGTGCTCGCCACCGAGGATCGCCGCTTCTACGAGCATTTCGGCATCGATATCGCCGGCACCATGCGCGCTTTGGTCACCAACGTGCAGGCCGGCGGCGTGCGCGCAGGGCGGCTCGTCGCTGACGCAGCAGCTCGCTAAGAACTTGTTTTTGAACAACGAACGCACGCTCGAGCGCAAGATCAAGGAAGCCTTCCTGGCGATGTGGCTGGAAGCGCGCCTGACCAAGAACGAGATCCTCAAGTTATACCTTGACCGCGCCTATATGGGCGGCGGCGCCTTCGGCGTCGACGCCGCGGCGCAATACTATTTCAACAAGTCCGCGCGCGACGTGAACCTCGCCGAAGCCGCCATGCTCGCCGGCCTGTTCAAGGCGCCATCCAAGTTCTCGCCCAACGTCAACCTGCCGGCCGCGCGCGCGCGCGCCAACGTGGTGCTGGACAATTTGGTGGACGCCGGCTTCATGACCGAAGGCCAGGTGTTCGGCGCCCGCCGCAACCCCGCCACCCCCGTCGACCGCCGCGACGATCGCGCGCCGAACTACTACCTCGATTGGGCCTTCGACGAGATGAAGAAGCTGGTCGACACCTTCCCGAAGTCGATGACCGAGCGTGTGTTCGTGGTGCGCACCGCGCTCGACGTCGATCTGCAGCATGCGGCGGACAGCGCCATCGAGAATTCGCTGCGCCAATACGGTCAGGAATATCACGCTGGACAGGCCGCGGCCGTGCTGATGGATGTCGACGGCTCGGTGCGCGCCATGGTGGGCGGGCGCGACTACGGTGCCAGCCAGTTCAACCGCGCCACCGATGCGATGCGTCAGCCCGGCTCCTCGTTCAAGCCTTACGTCTACGCTACCGCGCTCGAACATGGCTTCAAACCGAGTTCGATCGTGGTCGATGCGCCGATCTGCCTCGGCAACTGGTGTCCGCACAATTACGGCCGCGGCTATGGCGGGTCGATGACGCTGATCAATGCGCTCACCCATTCGATCAATACCATCGCCGTGCGCCTGTCGGTCGCCGTCGGCGACGGCAACCCCAAACTCGGCCGCGCACGCATCATCAAGACGGCGCATGACATGGGCATTCGCACGCCGCTGCCCGACACGCCGTCGCTGCCGATCGGCGCCGATGCGGTGACCCTGCTTGATCACACCGGTGCCTACGCCACTTTCCCCAATCTCGGCATGAAGATGACCCCGCACGCCGTCCTCGAGGTGCGCACCGGCGACGGCAAACTGATCTGGCGCTTCGATCGCGACGGTGCGAAACCGCGCCGAGCGCTGCCGGAGCACGTGGCTGCCGACATGATCAAGATGATGAACAGCGTGGTCGAGAACGGCACCGGCCGGCGCGCGCGCCTTGACGGTATTGCCGCCGCCGGCAAGACCGGCACCACCAACGCTTATCGCGACGCCTGGTTCATGGGCTACACCGGCACTTTCGTCTGCGGCGTCTGGTTCGGCAATGACGACTACCAGTCGACCAACCGCATGACCGGCGGCTCATTACCGGCGATGACATGGCACACCATCATGGACTATGCGCACCAGGGCATCGAGGTCAAACAGCTTCCCGGAGTTCCTGTGCCGGCGGTGCGCCCGGAGCCGGCGGTTGCCGAAGTCAAATCGAAGACCGGCGCGCCGCCGCCGCGCCCGACGGTCCTGACCAAGCGGGGGGCCGACATCCTCGTTCGCGTGGAGCGGATGATGGATGACGCCAACCGCGCCATGGGGCCGCTGCGCCCGACGGTTTCCACCAGCAAGAAGAAACAGGCCGAAGCGCCGCAGGATAGCAAGGCCCTCGCCTCCGCGTTGGAGGGACATGCGTTCGGCAGCCGCAACTGATTAGCCGCTCGCCGGCGGCCGGCGTAGTCTCCCTTTCGCGAATTAACGTCCCCCTCACCGCCAGCGGAACGAAACGTGCGGCTGCTTCTCGGATCGCTGTTTGCCCTGGTTGTGGCCGCCATCGTCGGCCTCGGCGCGACTTATCTCGCACTCACCCGCGGCGCCGCCTTCAGCCCCTTGACGATCGGCAGTTGGACGGCCTGGCCGAAAACCGGCACCGTCGACGCCGACCCTTACGCGCAGGCATCGATCGCGCGCGTCGGCCGATTGCCGACCGCGCTCGGCGACGGCGTCGCGTTTACCGCCTCGGCCGACGACAATGGCCGCCCGCTCGACGGGCGATGCGATGTGGTGCTCGCGGGCGTCACGCCAGCGGCACGTTTCTGGACGCTGACGCTCTACAACGGCGACGGCGAGCTGGTGGCCAATTCAACCAATCGCTACGGATTCACCAGCCAGGAAATCGTCCGTCACGCCGACGGCAGCTTCGAGATCGTCGTGGCGCCGCGTGCAAATCCGGGCAACTGGTTGCCGACCGGAGGGGCCGAGCGTTACATCCTCTTGCTCCGCCTCTACGACACGGCCGTCGGCGTCTCGACCAAAGCCGGCCGTGAAGTGCCGATGCCGACCGTCAATGTCAGGAGTTGCCCATGATCCGGTGGCTGCTGTTAGCTTTAGGCGGTGCCTTGCTGGGCGGAATCGTGCACCTGGCGACGATCATTATCCTGCCGCGTACCGCCACACAGGACGCCTATTCGCGGTTGTCACGCAACGCTCCCGTCAACAGCGTGACCGCGTTGCCGGCGCCGACACCGGAATCCGCAGCCATGCCGTTCATGGATCCGGCCTTCGCCAGCGCCATCTGCCGCTACGATCTTTCGCAGGGACCGTTGAAACTCAGCGTCCCGGTGAGCCTCGCCTACACCTCGGTCTCATTCTACACGCGTTACGACGTGGCCTATTACGCCATCAACGACCGCGCCGCCGGCCGGCGCTTGATCGAGCTCGAATCTGATGACGGTTGAGCAGCACAATCAAATGCCGGAGGACGAGGAAATTACCGCCGCCGACCGGTTGATCGTGGATTCGCCGACGGTCACAGGTCTGATCGCCATTCGCAGTCTGGCACCTGAGCCTGGATTGATGGCGATGGCCCAAAGGGCGATCGCCACCGCTCTATGCACGCCGACGGAATTGCCAAAATAGTCAGCGCGCCGCGGCCAAACTCCGCTCGCGTATCCATGTCGGCGCCGGGCCGCGATAACGCTCGATCTGCGCTTGCAGTTGATTGATGGCGCGCTCGACGTCGGCCGCCTGCTCCGACGGCGTCGTGAGAACGAGGCGCTCAAGCGCGAAACGATAGCACGACATGCGTTCGGCCAGCTTTTCGCGCGTCAAGGCGACGATCGATGCATTTTCACGCATGCGAAGCTCGGCGTTCTTGCGCTCGGCTGGCGACAGCGCGGAGATCAAGGCCAGACTCTTTTGCCGCTTCTGGTCGATATCGATCACGCGCGTGGCGGTTTCGAAGAACTCCGGCAGACTTGTGATGTCGTTGCGCACATCATCCATCAGGCGCGAATAGCGCGCTGACGGCGAGCGGTCGTGCGGCGACAAAAAGATCGTAACGTCGTGGCGCACCTTTTCCAAATTCGGCGAATAACGCGCCAGTGGCGAAGGGCCATCGCCCGAGAGCAGCCACTTCGCATAAGCGGTGCGGTCAAACGCCGGTCCGCGCGCCGGCCGGTAGAGGCCATATTCGCCCGCGACGGAATACCATTGTTGCCGATCGTAGGGAGGATCTATCAGCGGGTAAGCGAGATCGCGCAGTTGGCGCTCGTCGTCGGTGAGATCGAATTTCGACGGTTTCTTCGCGCCGCTGGCATAGGGACCGACCCAGTCGTGGATGCTATCGGTCACCAGATACGGCTGCACTTCGCCGAAATCACCGTTGGTGGTGCCGCATGCGCCGAGCAGCGAGAGGGCGGCGGCGACGAAAAAATATCGGCCCAAAATGAGCACCCAAGTCGCCACCGACAACGGCGGATTTCGCATCGATAACCCGGGACCGGTTAAGTTCAGCGGCCGAGACGGCGGCGGCGGCGGCGGCCGGGTGAATTTCCGGTATCCGGTTCGAGGCCGTCAGTCTCGCGCTCGACGCGGATCACCGGAAGAATAATGACGGTCGCGGGTTCCGTATTGGCGTCGACATACCTGCCGCTGCGCCCGCAGCCCGTTTCGTCGGGAAATCGAATAACTTCGCCCATTGCAACCCCCTTGCCACCGCGGCGTAAAGCCTTGTTCGGAACTGCCGGGTCGGCGCCTGTTGGTAATTAAACGGGTTGCAAGGTTAACGGTCTGCTAACGCGCCGTGACTAATGTGAGCCATCCTAGCCCCGGTAAAGTACGTAATCGTCATGGCGAAGTTCTCCGCGTACCCCCCTCTCGACAGTCTGGTCGATCTGGCATGCCGGGATGGCGTCGATATCAGGCCGACGCTGTTGCGCGTCCTCACCGACCTCTACGTGCAGAAACCGGTCCATAGCGCCGAGGAAGAAACCCAATACGTCGAGCTCGCGCGCGGACTGATCGATACCGTCGATGCGACGACGCTCGCCGTGGTGACAGACAGATTGTCGGCCTACCCGGCCGCGCCGGCGGCGATCCTTGCCAGGCTCGGCACCCCGTCCTCGCGGCCGGTCGCCCAGCCCATACCGCAAACCG
This sequence comes from uncultured Alphaproteobacteria bacterium, assembly GCA_963770985.1. Classification (GTDB taxonomy): domain Bacteria; phylum Pseudomonadota; class Alphaproteobacteria; order Rhizobiales; family Xanthobacteraceae; genus Pseudolabrys. Next base: position 40,984 of record CAVYRR010000003.1, read on the forward strand.
GGGCCACGCCAATCGCCGGCAACGACCTGTTGGAAATATTCTTTGCGGCCAACAGCGACGAACGCGGCCTGATCCTGACCAACCTCGATGTGGCGGACGAAGCGGCGGCGCGCCGGCCGGCGCCGGCCTCGTCTGAAGTCATCCGCCGCCTGGAAAACGCAGCGCTCCAGCACAACCCCGGCGAATTCGCCCGCATGCTCGAGCGCGCGCTCGGCATCAGCCGGGCGCTGGCCGAGCGCATCGTACGCGACCCGTCCGGCGAGCCGATCGTGGTCGCCGCTCGCGCCATCGGCATGACCGCCGCGGTGTTGCATCGCATTTTGCTGTTCCTCAATCCGGCGATCGGCCAATCGGTCGAGCGCGTCTATGACCTCGCCCGCCTTTACGACGACCTCGCGCCGGCCGCGGCCGAGCGCATGCTGACGATTTGGCGGCAAGCAGGCGGCCGGTCACGGCCACCGCACGAGCCGGTGCATTGGGACGACGAGCGTCGCGACGCCCGTTCGCTGTCGACGCCGGCGCGCTATCGCTCGGATCGTGGCCGCGTCGTGCAGCCTTCGCACGTCAAGACCGGCGGGAAATAAACGGCGTTAAGCCACCACACTGCCGTCGAGGAAATTCCGTCCGGCGCGATCCTCGACTTCGACGATCCATAGGTCGGGATCGAAGCGGATTTCACGCGCCAGGCGCGCTTCGATATCAGCTTCCGATATCGGTTGATCGCCGCCGAGCACGGCGGTGAAATTGCGGTCGGCCGGCTGCGCCTGGTCGAAGGTGGATTGCGCCGCCGGCCCGTACAAAGTGGCGGTGCCGTCGAGTCGGCTGATCTTGATGAACACCGCGCCGGCCTCTTCGGCGCCGCGCCGGCGCACCGCCGCGAATGCGCCTTCGATGTTGCAGCGGCGCAGATAGGCCGCCACCCAGATGCCGGATTTCAACCGCATGACCTTCAGTAACACGAGGCTTTGGTCGTCCGCTATTCCAGCGGACGCCCGGTCATGACGGAGAGTTCGCGCACGACCTGATCGGAGATCTGGCCGGTCACCGGGAGGCGGCGGGCGCGCTCGAATTTTTCGATCGCGTCCTTCGTCTCCGGATCGTACACGCCGGTCGGCCTGAGTTGCCCGTAACCGAAATCGGCCAGCGCGCGCTGGATCGCGAGCACCTGCTTGCTCGGCGCGATCAGTTCGGCGATCGGGTCGTTGCGGACCGGCGCCGGTGCGGCGGGGCGCCCGCTCTGCGCCTTGGCGTTGGACGTGACGATAGCGTGCAGCAGGCCTTCGTTCGCCTCCGCGTTGATCTTCAATCCGGCGGCTTGCACAAAATCGCGCGCCGCTGCGTCGGTCTTGGCGCCCCAGATGCTGTCGACCGGTCCGTCATAGAAACCCTTGCGATTCAGCTCGCGCTGGATGTCGCCGATGATCTGCGCCTGGCTGCGCGCGACCGTGGCCGGCGTTACAACCGGCGCCACCGTACGCGGGCGCTGCAACGCGGCCGGCGTTGCCAGCGTCACCGGCGGCCGGGTCGCGAAGATCGGCGCCGGATGGGGACCGCGCTGCAGGAACAGCGCATTGATGAAGATTGCAAAGGCTGCCGCGGTCGCCATCAGAATGCCGACGAATTCGCGCGGGTGGCGGCCGATCGCGGCGGCCAGCCGGCCGGCGCCGCCGTCGAAATCGGCCATTCGCTCGCGTCGGCTGCGGCTACGCACTTTTCTTCGCCTGACTGTTGGCGGCCGCGGCGAATTCGCGGACCTGCTCGGTGACCAGTTTGATCGGCTCGACGGCGCGGCGAATGCCTTCGCAATCGATCGGCAGCCGCACCGTGACCTGCGTCCCGGCGCCCAGCCGGCTGCGGATATCCATATCGCCGCCGTGCAAGCGGACCAGGCCCTTCACGATCGATAGGCCGAGACCGGTGCCGTCGTGCCGACGATCGTAGGACGCGCGCGCCTGGAAGAACGCTTCGCCCAGCCGCGGCAGATCGGCCTCGCCGATGCCGACCCCGGTGTCCTCGACCGCGACCACGAGCTTGGGGCCGTCGCACAAAGCGCTCACGCTGACGCGGCCGCCGCGCGGGGTGAACTTGATGGCATTAGAAATGAGGTTGATCAGGATCTGATTGACCGCCCGCCGGTCGGCCACGATTTCCGGCAAATCGGCGGCGATGCGGACATTAAGCTCGACGCCCGCTTCCTGCGCCTTGAGCACCAAGAGATCACAGCAACTCCTGATCGCCTGCGCCGGCTCGAGCGGTTCCGGGGTGATTTCGAAGTTGCCGCTTTCCATCTTCGACATGTCGAGAATGCCGTTGACCATCGACAGCAAATGATGGCCGGAATTGTTGATCAACTGGGCGTATTCGCGTTCACGCGCCCGATCGAGCTCGATCGACTCGTTGCTCAGCATGTCGGAGAAACCGATGATGGCGTTGAGCGGCGTGCGCAGTTCGTGGCTCATGGTGGCGAGGAAGCGGCTTTTCGCATTGTTGATGCGGTCGGATTCGTTGCGGGCGATCTCAAGCGCGCGCTCCTGCACCTTGCGCTCGGTCACATCGCGCAGCACCGCGACCACTTCGCGCTCGGGTGAATTCGCGGCATCGGCGGCGGGATCGAGCGGCCGGCAGCGCATTTCGATCCAGGCAAATTGGCCTCCACGGACACCTTCGCTATCGCGGCGGATGCGGAATTCGACCGAGCGGTCCTCGCCGAGCGCGGCTGCATCGGCGAGCGCCGTCAGATAAGCCGGCCGGTCGGTCACATGCACGCGGTCGAACAGTCCGTGCCCGGCAAGTTCACCGGCGCGGACGCCGAACAGCGGTTCGGCCGCCGGCGAAGCGAACAGTACGGCGCCGTTCTTGCCGTGCCGGGTGATGACGTCGGTCATGTTGCGCGCGAGCAGGCGATAGCGTTCCTCCTCGGCATTGAGCAGCCCGGCGCTGGTGCGCGTGAGTTGCTCGGCGCCGAGCGCAAGGCCGGTGGCGTAGAGCGCGGCGGAGATGATCGCGAGCGCGGCCAGCGCGTCATGCTCGCTCGCCAGCGTGGTCGCCGGCGGCTGCAGCCCGAGCGCGCTCAAGCTCAGCAATAATCCGGCGGCGGCGAGCGCGAAACCCGAAGCCAGCGCCACCACCCGGCGCGAAGCGGAGAGCGCGACTTCCAGCGGCACGACCACCAGCCAGATCGCGGCAAAAGAGTTGATGCCGCCGGTGCACCAGGCAACCACCGCCACCAGGCCGGTGAGCGAGAACGAGGACATCACGTGCGCAGCCTCGTAACGGCCGGTGCGCGAGAGGAAATAGGCGATCAGGATCGGCGCCGCCAGCCAGCCGAAGACGCCGAGTTCGAGCGCGCTCGGCACGCCGCGAATGGCGATATAGACCGGGAAGCTGGCCAGCGCGGCAAAGCTGCCGAGCAGGCGCGGCGCGATGAAGGCGCGGTGGCGCGCCGCCGTCAGCGCGTCCTCCTGCGCCGAAGGATGCACCAGCGCGTCAACGTAGTTCCACACTGGCGTGAGGAGACTCACGGTTCCTGTTTCACGTCTTGTACAAACAGACGCGCCCCTTTTTCGTGGCGGAAATCGTAGCCAGCGCGGCTTAAGCGAACGCTAAAGCAGGGTCGATGCGAGGCCCGTTGCTGGCGGCTTTGGCCCGTTCCGGGCCAAGGTCCGGTTCCAATCGCCGGGCATGGTGAAATTTCTGTTGCCACACCGCGCCAGCGCCCTCGCCCAAGCCAATCGTTACCGTTGCGGTAACCATACACGGTTGTCAGAAGTCGCTTCGCCGACGTAGCACGGGCCGATGTTTAAGATTTTAATCGAATTCGACACTGTCAAATTTGACGAAAATTTGCGCCGCATTCGCGTCGATTTTACCCAAAAACCTCGTTTCAATCCCAACGCCGGCTTCAAGCCTGTCTGTTACCGTTTAGTTCAAAGGCGGCGGAACAGCCGTCGGGGATAATGGGTAGGTTCATGTTCTTTCTGCTGCGAATGGCGTTCTGGCTGACCGTCGTTTGCGTGCTGTTGCCCAGCGGCACGAAATCGACGTCGCCGGACGCCAATATCGACGCCAAGCAGGCGGTGACGCTGGCGAGCGCGGCGGTCTCCGATGCGCGCGGCTTCTGCGACCGGCAGCCCGACGCCTGCGTGGCCGGCGGCAAGGTCGCGGTCGCGCTCGGCCACAAGGCCGAAGCCGGCGCTCGCACGATCTACGATTTCATCACCACCAAGCTCTCCGAAAAGTCCGCGCCGGAAAAGACAGCCGCCAAAGTCGACACCGTTACCGTGCCCGGCCAAGGCACGCTGAGCCCAGCCGACATGCAGCCAGCCTGGCATACACCGGTTCCGCTGCCGCCGCGCCGCGAGGCACGAACTGCCCGGCCGGCCGCCTAGACTACGCGCATAAATCGGTGGTTTCTCGCGGGCCTGAGACGCCCGCCGCGATCTTTTTTGGCCATCGGCGCGCCGCGCCCTATATATTGGCGGCATGACGACAATCGACGAAATCGTTGAGAATTTCACCCTGCTCGATCAGTGGGACGACCGCTATCGCTATGTCATCGAGCTCGGCCGTACGCTGCCGCCGCTGCCGAAAAGCGCCTACACCGAAGCCAACAAGGTGCGCGGCTGCGCCAGCCAGGTTTGGCTGCTCACCCATGTGAAGCCGGACGGCGCCGCCGGCCCGACGCTGACCTTCGACGGCGATAGCGACGCCCATATCGTGCGCGGCCTGATCGCCATTCTGCTGGCGCTCTATTCCGGCAAGCGGGCGAAAGAGATCCTGGAAACCGACGCGCTCGACCTGTTCGACCGCATCGGCTTGCGCGAGAATCTCACGCCGCAACGTTCGAACGGCCTGCGCTCGATGGTCGAGCGCGTCCGCGCCGAAGCCAAGGCGGCGCTGGCGCCGGCCTGATTACCCCCCATCGACAGTGAACGCCGCACCATCAGCCAACCAAGTGCGAATCGGCGCATAGGCCGGGCCCTTCACTTGTGCCGCGTATCCGTAATGACGTGCGAGCCGGTCGAGCGCGAGTTGTAGTACGACCTTGGCCGAGCGTGACGGCCAGGCGCGTTCGCGCTCGATATCGTTGAGGCCCTTGAGGAAACAGCAGACATCGAGCAGCAACCCACCGAATTCCGGCCCGGCCGCGTCGAGCGCCTGGTGCACGCGCCGGCGCGCGGCGATCATGGTCTCGGTGAACATCGCGGCGGGCTCGCCGCTGCGGCGGCCGGACGAAATCGGGCTCGCCCAATTCGAGGTCGTGCGCGGCATCATGTGAGCGCAGGTGAAATCGGCACGCAGCCGCTCGCCGGCCTGAAACTGATGTGGCTCGATCAAGGCGCGGCCATTGCGTCCACGCCGGCGCGCCAGCCAGGCGAGCGGGCTTTCCGATTCGTCGACAGTGACGTTGGCGCGGCCGAGTTCGGTCGCGATCTGCCGTTCCGCCAGGTCGAGATGCTGGCCGCGATAGCCGTCGATCTCCGGCGTCGGCGGTTCGCCCACGCGGGCGGCGGGTCTTCCCGTGGGGCCGCTCATGGCCGCACCTGAGGGCGCGCGCACACGCCACGCACCAGATCGCCGCACAAGCCTTCGAGCGTGAGCAGCACGCGGTCGATCGCCGGATCGTCGCGGCGTTCCTCGACCAACGCGCAAGCATAGGCGGCGGTGGTGCGGTCGCGGCGGAACAGCCGGCCGATTTCGCTGTAGCGCAGTCCGAGCACGACATGGCCGAGATACATGGCGCATTGCCGCGCGAAGGCGGCGGCCGGCGCGCGCCGCGACGGCGCCCGCAGCTCGTCCACCGGCACGGCGAATGCCGCCGCCGTCGCCGCTTCCATTAGCCAACAGATGCAGGCGGTGTCGTCGTGCGGCGGCGGCCGGCGCCGCACCCGGCGCAATGGCTGCCGCGCGCGAAAAGGCTTGCAGTGGACTTCGGCCAGGGTCATTTAAACGCCTCCTCGACTAGGATTATTTTCCCGATCATCGTCGAAATTAGGGCGGCGGGGATAAGTTTGCGAATGTGGAGCTATCTAATTGATATACTTTGTGTATTTAAGTTTTTAGCGTAAAATACGCGGTGATCTATCCACAGAAATAGGATTTTTATCCGCAACTATTGTGTGGCCAAGGAATTCGCTGCAGCCAAGCCGTGATGGGATCAGTGACAATACCAGTAGAAGCGCCGCAATAACCGACCCGTTCTTACATAGCTGCCGTACCTGTTGCGCAGCAACTTGCCTCTTTTGGCGCTGTCATATTCGCTTTTGGAAACGGCAACGCACCCGTTGCGCGGGGGCTGCTGCGCATTCGCCGATGAAAAGGGAAATGCAATGAGCATCAACCCGACCACGGCGGTGCAAGCCCCGTTCTCAATAAGGGCGATGCGTTTTCCGCGCTTCATTCGATCACCCCGTCAGCGCGCGCGAGCAGCGACGGCGGCACGGTGAGGCCGAGCGCCTTGGCGCTTGATGTCTTTATTTGGCGCGGCGGCGGCGCTGCTGGCCGAGGCCCATTTGCTTGGCCAGTTGCGAGCGCGCGGCCGCGTAGCTGGGCGCGACCATCGGATAGTCGGCGCCGAGTGCCCATTTTTCCCGGTACTGCTCGGGCGTCATGTTGTACTGCGTGCGCAAATGCCGCTTGAGTGACTTGAATTTTTTGCCGTCTTCCAAACACACGATATATTCGGGCGTGATCGACTTCTTCACCGACACGGCAGGCCGCAACGGCTCGGACGGGGCATCGCCGGATTTTCCCGACACCCGCGCGAGCGCGGCATGCACCTGGCTGATCAGGCTCGGAATCTCGCCGGCCGGCACCGTATTGTTGCTTACATAGGCGGAAACGATTTCCGCCGTCAGCTCGATGTAGTTTGCGCTAGCCGGCGTATCGGTCATCGACGTTCCCCCACTCATCACGCGGACGCAGAACATCGCGCCGCAGACCAGTCAGAAGAAAACCATCCTCGCGGTCGATCAAGGGTTCTTCTGGCGGTGAATAGCGATGCTCTGGCGCGATTTCTTTCAATTCTACTAGCCAAAATCAGTGACTGCAAGAAAAAGAAAGTCAAAAGCTTGGTTAGACTTGGGGTTAACTGCCCAAAAACACGTCTGCCCGCGACCAAGACAGGCGGACTTATTCTGCTCAGTTCGGCTTAAGAATTCTTCGCGAGATGGTCGCGCAGCTCGTTGATCGAGGCAAAACGCAGCGTGCCCTGCGGCAGCTCGGCCTCGATCGAACCGTCGACATAAAGCGTGTAGGCCATGCCGTCGACGACGCCGGATTTCAGGATCGCAACCGGTTCGCTTGGCGCTGCGCGGGCCGGAGCCGGCGTCACAGTCGGTTTCGGTTCCGGCTTGGCCTCATCGAGGACCGGACGTTTTGCCGGTCTGACTTCCGCCGGCCACATGGCGTCGAAATAGCTTGACTGGGATTGGCGCTCCAGCGGTGGCGGCGGCGCCGAAGAATGCCATGGCGCACCGAGATCCGGCTCCGAGCGCATTCCGGCCACCGGAAAAACATCGTCGGCGACCGGCGATGGCGCAGGCTCGTTCAGTCCGGCCGGCGCCGGCGCGGGAACAGCGTGCCGCGGCGAGAGCGAAACAGCTTCGTATTCCTCGACTTTGAATTCCTCGACCGCGGCGGCCGGGCGATCCGGATTTCGCAGCATCGGCGCCGCGGCGGCGACCGGGTGGTCTTCGACGGCGGTTTCGTCAGGCGGTTGGGCTTGAGGGATATCCGGCTCGGATTTCGGTTTGGGCGGGAACGGAACCCGACTCGGCGGCGCGCCGGGCGCCGACTCGAACATTTCAACGGGGAGGCCGGACCGTACCGGCATGCGCGTCGCCAGCGCATTGTTGATCCGTCGCAATTGGCCAACCGCGACGCCAATCGCAATAACGATGAGGCCGCCGACCACGGCCGTGGTCCCGGCGACGATGAGCGTGTTGCCGAAGCTGAATTCGTTGATCGGGATGCCGTATCCGACCATCCCGACGCCAATCATGACGACTATAGCGCCGATAATAAACAACAGGACTGACATACGCGTTACGACCTTTTGTGAAGCAACAGTTTAAGCAGCCGCGATAAATATGCCCGCTAAAGCCTTCCGGCGGCGGGCGAATTTTGGCCGTTCGCGGCACCGGCGGCAACTGTTTATGTTAATATAGCCGCGCTTACCCGCAAACCGGTTTAATGCCGGTCAGTCGCCGGAGGGGCCCATTTCAAGGCATTTCCAGGACTTTGCCCGCCCTAGCCTGCCGATACCTATGGCACACGGCCGTCAAGGCGTTGCCCCGGCCCGCGCCAGAGCCTAATTAACTCAATCGAGGAACTGGCCCGGGACATCCCGGTTTTATTGTGAAACCGGTTTTTTCCCAATCACCGCTTGTGGATCGAGGAGGATCTGATGTCGTTCACGCTGCCCGAGTTGCCCTATGCCTATGATGCCCTGGCGCCCTACATGTCGCGCGAGACGCTCGAATTTCACCACGACAAGCACCACAAGGCCTATGTCGATAACGGCAACAAGCTGCTGGCCGGCAGCGGGTTGGAGGGAAAATCGCTCGATGAGATAGTCAAAGGCTCGTTCGGCAAGAATGCCGGGCTGTTCAACAATGCGGGCCAGCACTACAACCACATTCATTTCTGGAAATGGATGAAGCCGGGCGGCGGCGGTGACAAAATCCCCAGCAAACTCAAGGCGAAGATCGACTCGGATTTGGGCGGCGTCGCCAAAATGAAGGAAGATTTCGCACAAGCCGGCGCCACCCAGTTCGGCTCCGGCTGGTGCTGGCTCGCGGTCAAGGACGGCAAACTGATCGTGACCAAGACACCGAACGGCGAGAACCCCTTGGTGCACGGGGCTATTCCGGTGCTTGGCTGCGATGTATGGGAGCATTCCTACTACATCGATTACCGCAACCGGCGGCCGGACTACCTCAAGGCGTTCCTCGATCACCTGGTGAATTGGGACCACGTCGAAGAGATGCTTGTAGCGGCGAGCAAGTAAACGTCGCGGCAGAGAATAGAAACCTCGACGAAGAACAAAGTATTCTTCTTCGTCTTCCGAGCGGACATGTTCTGAATGCGATCGGTCATGGTCTCTGCCGATCGCATCGCCGTCCTGATCCTCGCGGCGGTCGCTATCGCCGCGGGGATAACCTTCCGTGACTACGGGCTCGGCTGGGACGACTACACCCATTCGCAATACGGTGACCTGCTGCTCAAGCTCTACGGCTCGGGCTTTGCCGACACCCGCGCGCTCTCCTTCGTCAACCTCTACAAATACGGCGGCGGCTTCGACATGACGGCGGCGCTCGCCGCCAAAGTGCTGCCGTTCGACTATTCGAGACGCGGCGACTGATCGGCGCGGCGGTCGGCATGCTCGGGCTGTTCGTCACCTGGCGCATCGGCCGCCGCATCGGCGGGCCGACCGCGGGCTTGACTGCGCTCGTTTTGCTCGCGACCTGCCCGCTCTATTACGGCCATATGTTCATGAACGCGAAGGACGCGCCCTTCGCCATGGCCATGGCGGTGCTGCTGCTCGGTTTGGTGCGCGCCGTCGACGAATATCCCGGCCCGAGCGCGCGCACGGTCGCGCTGGCCGGCGTCGGCCTTGGACTTGCGTTCGGCTCGCGTGTGCTGGCCGGGATCGCCGCGCCGGCCGGGCTCGCCGCGCTGCTGTTCGTGCTGATCGCGGAGGGCCGTGCCAGCGGCTGGAAACAGGCGACACTTCGCTGCGGACAATTCCTCTGGGCCCTGCTGCCGGCCTTGGGCCTCGGCTACCTGATCATGGGCCTGCTATGGCCTTGGTCGGTGCAGTCGCCGCTCAATCCGCTGCACGCGGCGGAATATTTCGACACGTTTTTCGAAAAGCCGTGGCAGGAACTCTACGAAGGCCGGTTGATCGACGTGCCCGCCATGCCGGCAAGCTACCTGCCGCATTTGTTCCTGCTCAAGCTGCCGGAAATCATGCTGGCGCTCGGAACAATCGGAACGTTCGGCGCCTTCATTGCCGCCGCACGGCGCAGCGTGCCGCTCAACCGCCGCGCCAACCTGATGATGGTGGCGCTTGCCGCGATTTTTCCGATCGCCTTGGCCATGGCGGCACGGCCGGCGCTTTACAATGGAGTGCGCCATTTCATTTTCGTGGTGCCGCCCTTCGCGGCGCTCGGCGGTCTCGCCATCGCCTGGCTCGCCGACAGCGCCCGCCGGCATGGCAAGGCCGCGCTCGCCGCGCTGGCGGCCATGGTCATCGCCGGCGTCAGCTTGCCGGTGAGCGACATGGTGCGGCTACATCCCTACCAATATACGGCGTTCAATTTGTTCTCGGGCGGCGTGCGCGCGGCGCAGGACAAATACATGCTGGATTACTGGGGCCTCGCCTTCAAACAGGCGACCGACGAATTGCGCGCACGGCTCGCCGCCGCGGCCGAACAGCCGCCGCCAGGGCGGCGCTGGGTGGTGGCGATCTGCGGTCCGCAGTCCTCGGCGCAGGAGGAATTGGGGCCGCAATTCGAAACCACCTTCGACCAAAAGAAAGCCGACTTCGCCCTGGCGCTCGGCACCTTCTACTGCCGGCATTTGCAGGCGCCGATCATGGCCACGATCGAACGCGAAGGCGTGGTTTACGCCAATGTGTACGACCTGCGCGGCGGCCCGACGCCGAAGTTGCTCACCGTGCCGTCGCCGTGAAGTTTGGCTGGATCAAATCCGCCCGAGCAGCATCAGCACGACAATGATAATCAGAATGGTGCCGATGACGCCGACGCCGCCGTGGCCATAACCATAGCCATAGCCGCCAAAGCGGCCGCTGAAGCCGCCGAGCAAGAAGATGACGAGAAGAATGATAAGAATGAGGCCAAGTGACATGGTCTTATCTCCGTTGTTAGCGTCTCGCTCATGACGAGATAGGGCGTGTAACAGTTGCTATCGTTCCTGCGGCACTGCAGGCGTCGAAATTCCAGCTTCCATTTTCGAGGCTGTAAAAAAATACTCCTCGGACATAAGGCGGAGGTTTTTCGCCGTCCCGAGATCCATGCAGTTGCGCGAAAGTCGCTGACAACGATCAGCCTGTAAGCGCAGGTAACCGGACCAAGATTCGTTCGTTAGCTCTGTGGCCATGCCACTGCTCCTGGATCAAGCCAAATTCAATTCAATTTTCGAGAAAGCCCGGAGCGGCAAATGGCCGCTCCGGGGCCGCCGCATGGCGCGCTTTAACTAGCACTTAGCGCCATGCGCAGTGGCGATATCCGCTGTCGTTGATCCAGCAGTGGCGATGGCGGTGCCCAACGATGTTGGGGCCGCCAACCACGCCGCCGATAACTCCGCCGACAACCGCGCCGGGAGGTCCGGCAATGACGGCGCCGGTGCCGGCACCGATGGCGACGCCTTCCAGCGTTCCGGCCTGGGCCGCGAGCGGCGCGGCCGCCAGCATCAGCACGAACAGTCCAGTCTTGATTACAGAGCGCATGGCAAACTCCTTGGTTAAACTCAATTAACGTGAGTATCCGCTGTGTCAAAGCAAACCGACTGCTGCGACCCCGTGAAGTAACCGCGCTGAGTCGGCCTCAGTAAATGTTGGACGGGCGTTGATTGTAAGTCTGGCTTGCAAGCGCAAGAATAAATCGCTCTTCACGACGTTTTACCTCAATCAACGTCTGCGGTGAGCTTATTGTTCCATCAATAATGGCAAATATTTATCCACGTAATACTTAGACGCCCAAAGACAATATTTTCCGCCTATTTAAATTTTGCCTTGCAAAACCGGAACGATCGATCTGTTCGAGTGTTGTTTCGCCATGCGCGGCCCAGATGCCCAGAGCAACAGAATGTTCAAGCCGATCATCAGTATGACGGTCGCCGCCGTCATCGCGGGGCTTTTCGCTTTCGCCACAGCCGCCGCGCCACAGGCGAGCGCGTCCGTCGATACGCTGCCGCAGGCGTCCGCAAAAAGCGATCGTCTGCCCCTGCGTGCAAATGGAGCGGCATGCTCGCAGCACGGCTGGCCCGACTTCGAGCGGCGCTGTCAATTCGATTTCAGAAATCCCGCGAGCGAAGCGCGGACCGTTCGGGTCATCGCCCTTCGCTAAGCAGAGAACGCCGCCGTCAGGCAGGCGTAGCGGTCGCACTCACCGACCCGCCTGCCGGTCGTCGGTCGACCACTTGATGGCCTTGTAGTTGAAGCCGGTTTCGATCGTCGGCTTGATCACCGCGAAGTAAGGCGAGATGTCGAAATCGCGCGGCGTATAAAGCGAAGAGTCGCGGATGTGATAAATCTCCTGGCGCGCGCTTTCGCTTTCCACCCGCGTGATGGCCGGTAAAATCGGATAGCCGATTTTCCCGAAGGCCTGCGCGATGAGCACCGAGCAAATCAGCCGGGTCGGGTCGCCAGAGCCAAGCCCGATCATCCGCCGCCGCCAGCGCTGCGGCACCGGCAGCGGCAACAGATAGCGGGCAAGGTCGATGAAATTCTTGAGGTCGTATTGCAGGCCGACGCGCTCGATGGCGTAGTCGCAGACCGCCTTGCGATCCTCGGCAGACAAGCCGACCGGCCGGCAGATGCGGGTGTGAAATTGGATATATTTCGACAGCGGCGCGCCGATAATGCCGTCATCCAGATTGGACTCCACTAGATCGCACGGCTCGCTATCCGCCGACGCACAGCCCGCGATCGGACCGACATAAAGCGCCGCGTGCGACCACGTCGACTGCGTCAGGTATTTGATAATGCCGGAAATATGGTTGCGGCCCTCGATCAGCAGGATATCGCCGGGCTTGATGCAGGCGCGCAACGCCGCCGGATCGGCGGGCGTGAACGGCTCGTAGCCCGACGCCGGCCTCTGCAGATAGCCGGCGATCCTGCGTCCGACGCGGTCGAGCATCCAGGTCATAGGGTGGAATGCGCAAAGGCCCAATAGAGCTCGCGCGCCTTGCGGTAGAGCGGGCCGGGTTGCAATGCGCGCTCGCCGATGCGCGTGATAGGCAGCACCTTGGACGCATTGCCGGTCGAGAAGATCTCGTCGGCAGTTTCGAAATCGGCATAGCGCATCACGGTTTCAGTCACCGTTATACCGGCGTCGCGCAGCAGGCCGATCACGCGCTGGCGGGTGATGCCGGCGAGAAATGTGCCGTTCGGGATCGGCGTGAATACGACGCCGTCCTTGACCATGAACACGTTGGAATTCGCGAGCTCGGCCACATTGCCGGCGACGTCGCACACGATGCAGTTGTCGAAGCCGCGCGACTTGGCCTCGAGCATGGCGCGTGCGTTGTTTGGATAGAGGCAGCCGGCCTTGGCGTCGACCGGGGCGGTGTCCTGCGTCGGCCGACGGAACGGCGATAGCGTGACCGAGAAGCCATCCGGCTTGCGCATCGGCGCGTCGTAGAGCGTGAGCGCAAACCGCGTCGAATCGGGATCCGGCGGCAGCGCCATGGGGCCCGGCCGCTCGGCCCAATACATCGGGCGGACGTAGAGCGTGGTGCCGGCGGGAAACTTCTTCATGCCCTCGCGGGTGAGGCCGATAATGTCGTCGACCGAAACGCTGGGCCTGAGAAACATGGTCTTGGCCGAGGCGTTGACGCGCGCGCAATGAAGATCGAGATCGGGCGCCACGCCCTCGAAGACCCGCGCGCCGTCGAACACCGAAGAGCCGAGCCAGATCGCATGCGTACGCGCGCCCCAGAGCGGCACGTTGCCCTCGCGCCATTCACCTTCGTAGAAAGTCCAGGTCTGCGACCAGTCCGCCGCCATCTCCGCCTCTCCCGGCACGCACTCGAATGTGACCGCAGCAGGCTTTATTTGCCTGGCCGGCCATGCTTTGCACTTTAGCGGCCCGACCCGGAGGATACCATGCCGTCCATCTTCGTCTTCGACGCCTATGGCACCCTGTTCGACGTGCATGCGGCGATTGCGCGCTTTCGCGCAGATGCCGGGCCCGACGCCGATCGCCTATCGGAAATCTGGCGCGGCAAGCAGCTCGAATATACCTGGACGCTGACGCTCGCCGGCCATTACACGGATTTCTGGACGCTGACCGAGCGGGCGCTCGACCATGCGCTGGCGCGTGTGCCGTCGGTGCCGAAAGCCCTTAAACCGAAACTGCTCGACGCCTATTTCCAGCTCGACGCGTTCCCGGACGCGCGCGCGGCGTTGCGCGCGCTCAAAGCCAAGGGCCACCGGACCGGCATTCTGTCCAACGGCTCGCCCAATATGCTGAAAGGCGCGGTGGATGCGGCGAACGTCGGCGGCGATCTCGATGCCGTGCTGTCGGTCGACGTGTTGAAGATGTTCAAGCCGCGGCCGGAGGTCTACCGGCTCGTCACCGACCACTACCAATGCAAGCCAAGCGAGGTGAATTTCGTGTCGTCCAACCGCTGGGACGTGATGGCGGGAACATCGGTCGGCTTCCGGACGATGTGGGTGAACCGCAGCAAGATGCCGGACGAATATCTCGATTTTCCGCCGCGGCAGACGCTGAGCGATCTCAGCGCGCTGGCGACTTTGGGCTAACGGGGCTGGCGCACTTTGGTGCAGTCGCCTATATGCGCTGCAGTCGCCACGGCCCTCCCATGCAATCCATCATTTCCATCGCCAATCTCTCCAAGACCTACGCGACCGGGTTCCGGGCGCTCAACGACATCAATCTCGACATCCGGCGCGGCGAGATCTTCGCTTTGCTCGGCCCCAACGGCGCCGGCAAGACCACGCTGATCGGCATCATCTGCGGCATCCTCAATCCATCCCAGGGTTCCGTCACGGTCGACGGTCACGACATCATCAAAGACTACCGCGCGACGCGTTCGCTGATCGGGCTGGTGCCGCAGGAATTGCACACTGATGCCTTCGAGAGCGTCTGGAACACCGTCAGTTTCAGCCGCGGCCTGTTCGGCAAGCCGCGCAATCCGGCGCACATCGAGAAGGTGCTGCGCGCGCTGTCGCTGTGGGACAAGAAGGACGCCAAGATCATGACGCTGTCCGGCGGCATGAAGCGGCGCGTGCTGATCGCCAAGGCGCTCAGCCACGAGCCGCAGGTATTGTTCCTCGATGAGCCGACCGCCGGCGTCGACGTCGAATTGCGCAAGGACATGTGGCAGGTGGTGCGCGACCTGCGCGCCTCCGGCGTGACCATCATCCTGACCACGCATTACATCGAGGAAGCCGAGGATATGGCCGACCGCGTCGGCGTGATCAACAAAGGCGAGATCATCCTGCTCGAGAACAAAGCCGAGCTGATGCGCAAGCTCGGCAAAAAACAATTGACCCTGCATCTGCAGAAGAAGCTCGACGCGATGCCGGCCGAACTCGCCGGGCATCCGCTCGCGCTCGGGGAAGACGGCATGGAGCTGGTGTTTACCTACGACACCCAGCTCGAGCGCACCGGGATCGCGGCGCTGTTGAGCGATTTGAACCGCGCCGGCATCCAGTTTCGCGACCTGGAGACCAAGCAGAGTTCGCTGGAAGACATCTTCGTCGGCTTGGTGAGTGACCGCCCATGAACCTGCGTGCCATCCAGGCCATCTACCGCTTCGAAATGGCGCGCACCGGGCGCACCATCTGGCAGAGCATCGTGTCGCCGGTGCTCTCGACTTCGCTCTATTTCGTGGTGTTCGGCGCCGCCATCGGCACCCGCATCACCGAAATCGAGGGTGTCGCCTACGGCGCCTTCATCGTGCCGGGGCTGATCATGCTCACGCTGCTGACCCAGAGCACGATGAACGCCTCGTTCGGCATCTATTTTCCCCGTTTTGTAGGCACGATCTACGAAATCCTGTCGGCGCCGGTGTCGGGGCTCGAGATCGCGCTCGGCTATGTCGGGGCGGCGGCCTCGAAGTCGATCATCCTCGGCCTGATCATCCTGGCGACTTCGTTCCTGTTCGTGCCACTGCACATCGCGCATCCGTTCTGGATGCTGGTGTTCCTGGTGCTGACGGCGGCGACCTTCAGCCTGCTCGGCTTCATCATCGGCATCTGGGCCGACAATTTCGAGAAATTGCAGATCGTGCCGCTGCTCGATCATCACACCTTTGACGTTCCTCGGCGGCACCTTCTATTCGACCAGCGTGCTGCCGCCACTCTGGCAGAAAATCACGCTGTTCAACCCGGTCGTCTACCTGATCAGCGGCTTCCGCTGGAGCTTCTTCGAGATCGCCGATGTAAGCCCCGCCATCAGCCTCGCCATGACGCTGGTGTTCATGGCGGTCTGCCTCACCACTGTCTGGTGGATATTCAAGACCGGCTACCGGCTCAAAAATTAGCCCCCTCACATTGGCGTGCGCGCGAATAAAACGGTCGCGGTTGGGGTATGTTCAGATCAGGGGGCCATCCGCCCCTGACAAAAAACATCCGGGAGGTTACCTCATGTCGCCGATTTCGAAGGGTCTCGCGAAGTCTCGCCGTTGCCGCCGCGCTGTCATCGCCGGCGGGCGCGCAGGTCCTTACACAAAAGAACGTTTCCATGTCGATGGCGCAGACCATCGCCAATGCCGCGCTCGCACAATGCCAGAGCATGGGGTTCAAGGTCGCAGTGGCGGTGGTCGACCGCGGCGGACAGACGATTGTCATGCTGCGAAGCGACGGCGCCGGGCTGCACACGCCGGAAGGTGCCGAGCGCAAGGCCTTCACCGCCCGCACCTTCAGCCAGCCGTCCGCCGATTTCGTCCAACGCCTGAAGGATCGGCCGGATACGGCTGGCTCGGTGCACTATAACCGCGTGCTGGCGCTGCCCGGCGGCCTGCCGATCAAGGTCGGCAACGAGGTAATCGGCGCGATCGGCGTGTCAGGTTCGCCCGGCAAGGACGACGTCTGCTCGCAGGCCGGCATCGACAAGGTGGCCGACCAGCTCAAGTGATAATGCCGCACGGGTTACGTTGCTGACAGCGCGCTGAGGATCCGCGCCCAGCTCCGAATACCCTTGTGGTAGCACTTGAGGTCGAACTTCTCGTTCGGCGAATGCACGCGGTCGTCATCAAGCGCGAAGCCGACCAAGAGCGAATCCATCCCGAGCACGCTCTTGAAATCCGCCACGATGGGAATCGAGCCGCCGGCGCCGACCGCCACCGCCTTGTGGCCCCATTCCTCGGCCAGCACGGCGCGCGCCTTGTTGAGCGCCGGATTGTCGAACGAAAGCTGCAAGGGCGGCGCCAGGCCGAAATTGCCGAACTCGACCTGGCAGTCGGCCGGCAGGCGCGCGCGCACAAAGGCGCGGAAACCGTCGCGCACTTTCACGGGGTCCTGCTCGCCGACCAGGCGGAACGAGACTTTTGCCGACGCCACACCTGGGATGACGGTCTTGGCGCCCTCGCCGGTATAGCCGCCGACGATGCCGTTGATTTCGGCGGTCGGCCGCGTGGTGATCTGCTCGAGTAGCAGGTAGCCCTTCTCGCCGGCCGACGTCTTCAGACCGATCGGACCGAGGAACTTCTCCGGCGTCAGGCCGAGCGTCTTGAGGTCGGCCTTGATGTCAGCCGGCAGGTCTTTCACCCCGTCGTAGAAGCCGGGAATAGTAACGCGGCCGTTGTCGTCCCATAGGGCACCGAGAATCTTGGCCAGCAGCCGGATCGGGTTCTGCGCCGCCCCGCCGAACACGCCGGAGTGCAAATCCCGGTCGGCACAGGTGATTTTGACGTCTTCATAGACCAGTCCGCGCAACGAGGTGGTGACAGCCGGGGTCGTTGCGTCCCACATGGCGGTATCGCAGACCAGCGCTAGGTCGAGTTTGAACTCGGCCGCGTTGTCGCGCACGAATTTGAACAAGTTTTTCGAGCCGCACTCCTCCTCGCCCTCGATCATGGTGGTGATCGGCAGCGGCAGCTTGCCGGTGACCGCCTTGAAGGCTCGGCACGCCTCGATAAAGGTCATGACCTGGCCTTTGTCGTCGCAGGCACCACGCGCGACGATGATCTTGCGCCCGCCGGGCAGCGTCTCGATACGCGGCTCGAACGGCGGGGTCTTCCATTGGTTCAGCGGATCGATCGGCTGGACGTCATAATGGCCGTAAAACAGCACGCGGGGACCGGAAACGCCGTTCGTTTTGCCCACCACCACCGGATGGCCCTCGGTTGGGCGGACGTCGGCGGCAAAACCGATGCTGCGCAGGTCGGCGGCGACGTGCTCGGCGGCGGTCCGGCATTGCTCCTTGTACGCCGGGTCGGTGGAAACCGAGGCGATGCGCAACAGCGCAAACAAACGCTCGACACTTTGGTCGATGTCCTGGTCGATGCGGCTCAATACCGCGTCGAGTGTGCTCATGACGGGCTCCTGCAGGCGGGAAACGCAAACTAGCAATGCTTTCTTAGGCTGAAAAGCGCCGCAGGTATGCACAAACGTTCGAATTTGCCGCCGGATTGCAAGTTGTAGCAGCGAACTTGTGCGATCTAGCGTGATTTTTCGATTTTCTTTTTAGAATTTCTCAAACATAGCGTGCCGGCACACCTGCTTTGTCGGAAAATATGACAGGTCTCGTTCTCTGGATACTACCGAACGTACTGCCGGCGGGCTTTTCGATTTACAGATCGCGTACCACCGCATGTGTGTGCGCGAACCAACAGTTTCACGTCAAAATACAAGACACGCTACATTTTACTTGACAGGCTGCCGCAACAGTGTGTGAGCACACCGGCAACTTTTTATCCGCCACAACGCAACGCGCTTGTCATAGCCGTCAACGACGTTCAATATGGCGACAATCCACCGCCAGTGTGGGGAAGCTGAGGGGGTCATGGACGAGTTGATTGCGCGTCTCGTCGTCAATGTTGGCGTCGACAAGATCGCCGCGGAAAAATCCGTCGGTATCATCCTCGACTTCCTGGTCAAGGAAGGTCCGCCCGACAAAGTCCAGACCCTCGTCGACAAACTTCCCGGGGCGAAGGCCCTGATCGAAGCCCAGCAAGCCGGCGACACCGGCGGCGGCATGTTCGCCATGGGCGGCGTGATGGGCGCCGGCACTAAAATGATGGGGGCCGGGCTGAGCATGGGCCAGGTGCAAGGCGTGGCCAAGGAAGTTCTCGCCTATATCCGCGAAAAAGCCGGTGAAGACGTCGTCGGGGAAGTCGTCGGCGCGATTCCGGGCTTGAGTCAGTTCGTTTGAACGTTCCAATTGACGGCGTAGACAGTAGACAGAAGTAAGAAGCAGGCGAGGAAGTCCGGATGTCCTATCCCATCACCGATATCGACGGGATCGACGGCGAAGCGGCCGCGATCCTCAAGTCGGTGGGGATTCGATCGACCGGGCGACTACTCGAGGTGGCGCGCACCGTGCGCGGGCGCAAAATGCTCGCCCTCAAGACCGGTTTCGACGAAAAGCAATGGCTGTGCTGGGCCAATGTCGCCGACCGCATGCGCATCAAGGGCATCCGCAAGGAATATGCCGAGCTGCTGCACGCTGCCGGCGTCGATACCGTCAAGGAACTCAAGTATCGCAATCCGGGAAATCTCGCCAAGGCGATGGCCGAGGCCAATAAGAAGCGCAAAATGGTCCGCCTGCTGCCGTCCGAGAAAGTGGTCGGTACCTGGATCGAAAATGCCAAGAAGCTGCAGCTCAAGATCAGCTATAAATAGTTCGCCCCAACCGCGTTTCGGGGCTTCTTGACAGCCCCGCGCCTTCCAGCGCAAAGCGACCGCTATGGGGCTCGCCCGCACCTTCCAAACCGCCGCTGACCCAGCGCAAAAGCCCGCGCGCGACGCGCTTTCGGCGTTATTGGCGCTCGGGCGGCCGCTGGTCATGGGCATACTCAACGTGACCCCGGATTCCTTCTCCGACGGCGGCCGCTTCATTGATCCGGCCAAAGCCATCGCCCAGGCTGCGGCGATGGCGGAACAGGGCGCCGACATCCTCGATATCGGCGCGGAGTTCGACGCGACCCTATGGCGGCGCGACGCCGGTCTCGGCCGACGAGGAAATGGCGCGGCTTAAGCCGATCCTGCCGGCGGCGCTCAAGCTCGGGGTGCCGGTTTCGATCGACACCATCAAGGCCGGCATCGCCGCTTGGGCGCTCGACCAGGGCGCCGGTATCATCAACGACGTATGGGGCCTACAGCACGATGCCGACATGGCCAAGCTGGTCGCCGAGCGCGGCGTGCCGGTGATCGTCATGCATAACCGCGAGGCGGCCGACCCGGCCATCGACATCATCGCCGATGTCCAAGAATTCTTTGAGCGCTCGTTGGCGATCACGGAGCGCGCCGGCATCGCGCGCAACAAGATCGTGCTCGATCCCGGCATCGGCTTCGGCAAGACGCCGGAGCAGAGCATCGCCTGCATCGCGCGGCTTTCCGAATTCAAACGCTTTGGGCTCCCGCTTTTGGTCGGCGCCTCGCGCAAGCGATTCATCAATGCGGTGACGCCGTCCTCGCCCGATCAGCGGCTCGGCGGTTCGATTGCCAGCCATCTCGAAGCGGTGAAGAATGGCGCGGTGATTGTGCGCGCGCATGACGTCGCCGAAACCGTGCAGGCGCTGCGCGTCGCCGCGACCATCGAGGCGGCACGATGAGCGACCGCATCTTCATCAACGGACTGTCGCTGCACGCCTATCACGGCGTGATGCCCTACGAGGCCAAGGTGGGGCAAACCTTCACCATCGATCTCGAGCTCGAGATCGATCTTTCCGACGCCGTGCGCTCGGACAAAGTGATAGACACGGTTTCCTACGACAAGGTGGTCGACTGCGCGAGCAAGGCGTTCTGCGCGCAGCGCTGCAAGCTGATCGAGACCGCCGCCGGCCATGTCGCCAGCGCGGTACTCGGTGCGTTCGCGCGCGTGCGCCAGATCAAGGTGACGATCCACAAGCCGCACGCCCCGATCGCGGCGACCTTCAGCGACGTCGGCGTCACGTTGGTGCGGGCGCGTGGCGATGGCAGATCATGACCGAGGCCTGGCTGGCGCTGGGCGGTAATGTCGGCGACAGCCGCACCATCCTCGATCGCGCGGTGGCGCTGCTGTGCGACGGCATTAAAGTGCGGCTAACCGCGCGCTCCTCCGACTACCGCACGCCGCCCTGGGGCTTCAAATATCAGCCGCCCTTCATCAACCTGTGCATCGCGGTCGAGACGACGCTCGCCCCGCGCGACCTGTTGCTGCATGCGCAAGGCGTCGAACTGCAGCTCGGCCGCGACCGGGCGCACGAAAAGCGCTGGGGCCCGCGCACCGCCGATATCGACATCGTCGTCTATGATGACCTGGCGGTCGACGAACTCGGCCTGACAGTGCCGCACCCGCGCCTGTTCGAGCGCGCCTTCGTGCTGCTGCCGCTCGCCGAAATCGCGCCCGACCTCGTCATCGGCGGGCGCAGCGTGCGCGAGGCGCTCGCCGGCGTCGATACAACCGGAATCGAGCGACTGCCGCCGCGGTAATGACGGGTACGTAATTTGCTTTAGCTCAATGGCGGCCCCGCACCGACTGTGGCATTTTGCGCCGATGATCGATGATCTTCCCCTCGCCGCCGAGTTTCCGCCCACCAGCCAAGCGGACTGGCGCAAGCTGGTCGAGGCGGCGCTGAAGGGCGCATCGTTCGACAAACCGCTCACCAGCCAGACCTATGACGGCCTGCGGATCGAGCCGCTCTATCCACGTGCGGCGGGAGCAATACCGATCACCGGGCGCAAGGCCGGCGCTGCCTGGACGCTGATGCAGCGGGTCGATCATCCCGATCCGGCGGCCGCCAATGCGCAGGTGCTGCAGGACCTGGAGAACGGCGCGAACGGGCTGACGCTGGTATTCGCCGGCTCGCTCAACGCCAATGGCTACGGACTGGATGCTTCGCCAGAAACGATTGCCCGTCTGCTCGACGGCGTGATGCTCGACGCCGGCATCACCATCGATTTCAACCTCAGCCCGGCGACGCGGACCGCCGTGCAGCATTTCGCCGCCTTCGTGAAAAGCCGCAAGTTGCCGCCGGACGCGGTCGACATGCGCGCCAGCATCAATCCGATCGGCGGGCTTGCAGCGACTGGCGTGAGCCCGCGGCCGTGGGGCGAACTGTCGAAATATGTCGCCGCCATGATCCGCGAACTGGCCGGCCAAGGCTTTCGCGGACCCTTCGCGGTCGCGGACGGGCGCATCATCCATAATGCCGGCGGCTCGGAAGCGCAGGAGCTGGCCTTCGCCATCGCCGCCGCAGTGGACTGCCTGCGCGCGCTCGACGCGAGCGGCGTGCCGCTCGATATTGCGCGCGGGATGATCTATTTCCGGCTGGCCGCCGACGACGACCAGTTCCTCACCATGGCCAAATTCCGCGCGGTGCGGAAATTGTGGGCGCGCGTCGAAGCGGCCTGCGGCCTTACGCCGAAACCAGTGACGGTCGCCGCCGAGACCGCCTGGCGCATGATGACCCAGCGCGACCCTTACGTGAACATGTTGCGCACGACCATCGCGGTCACCGCCGCCGGCCTCGGCGGCGCCGACAATATCGCCGTACTGCCGCACACCGCCGCCATTGGTCTGCCCGACGCTTTCGCGCGCCGGGTCGCGCGCAACACCCAGCTCATTCTGCTGGAAGAATCGAACCTGGCGAAGGTCGCGGATCCTGCCGCTGGCTCCGGCGCTATCGAGGACTTGACCGCCAAGCTTTGCGCCGCCGCGTGGGCGCAATTCCAGGAGATCGAGAAAGCGGGCGGCGCCTGGGCGGCGCTCGAAAGCGGCTTGATCCAGCGCGAGGTCGCGGCCGTCCGCGCCGAGCGCCAGAAAGCCGCGGCGCGCCGCAAGGATGCGCTGACCGGCACCAGCGATTATCCCAACCTGCAGGAAGACGCCGCGAGTGTGCTCGATGTAGCGCCGGTCGTTACGCCCAAGGAAAGCGCTGCGGCCATTACCGCCGAACCGCTGCCGAGCATCCGACTGGCCGAGCCATTCGAGCGCTTGCGCGACGCCTCCGACCGGGTTCTGGCGAAAACGGGCAGCCGGCCAAAAGTGTTCCTCGCCAATCTCGGCAAACTGCCGGAGTTCACCGCGCGCGCCATGTTCGCCAAGAATTTCTACGAGGCCGGCGGCATCGAGGCGCCAGGCAATGACGGCTTCAAGGACCAGGCCGAGGTAATCGCCGCCTTTAAGGCTTCCGGCGCCAAGCTCGCATGCCTGTGCTCGTCCGATAAAGTTTATGAGACGCAAGCCGCCGCGGCCGCCAAGGCGCTGACCGAAGCCGGCGCGACCGTGCATCTCGCCGGCAGGCCGGGTGAAAACGAGACCAACTGGCGGGCGGCCGGCGTAAAATCCTTCATATTCATGGGCTGCGACGTGGTTTCGACCTTGCAGGCCGCGCATGATATTCTGGCTGTCAAATGAGTCAGGTTCCCAACTTCACCACGGTCGATTTCGCCGATACGCCGGTCGTGGCCGGCACCGGGTCGAGTGCGCCGTGGATGACGCCTGAGGCGATCCCGGTGAAGCCTGGCTACAGCGAGGCCGATCTCACCGGGCTCGATTTCCTCGACACTTATCCCGGCAAGCCGCCGTTCCTGCGTGGTCCCTACCCCGCGATGTACGCGGCGCAGCCGTGGACCATCCGGCAATATGCCGGCTTCTCCACCGCGGAAGATTCTAACGCCTTCTACCGGCGCAACCTGGCCGCCGGCCAGAAGGGCCTCTCTATCGCTTTCGATCTCGCTACCCATCGCGGCTACGACAGCGACCACCCGCGCGTTAGCGGCGACGTCGGCATGGCGGGCGTGGCGATCAACTCGATCTACGACATGCGCACGCTGTTCTCCGGCATCCCGCTCGACCAGATGAGCGTGTCGATGACCATGAACGGCGCCGTGCTGCCGGTGCTGGCGCTCTATATCGTCGCGGCGGAGGAACAGGGCGTGCCGCACGCCAAGTTGTCGGGCACTATCCAGAACGACATCCTCAAAGAATTCATGGTGCGCAACACCTATATCTACCCGCCCGAGCCGAGCATCCGCATCATCTCCGATATTTTTGCCTACACCTCGGCCGAGATGCCGAAGTTCAATTCGATTTCGGTGTCCGGCTATCACATGCAGGAGGCGGGCGCGACGCAGGATCTCGAACTCGCCTATACGCTTGCTGACGGTGTCGAATATGTGCGCGCCGGCTTGAAGGCGGGGCTCACCGTCGATCAGTTCGCGCCGCGCGTCTCGTTCTTCTGGGCGATCGGCATGAATTATTTCATGGAGATCGCCAAGCTGCGCGCCGCCCGCATGATCTGGGCGAAGCTGATGAAGCCGTTCAAGCCGGAGGATGCCCGCTCGCTCTCGCTGCGCACGCATTGCCAGACGTCGGGCTGGTCGCTGGCCGCGCAGGATGTGTTCAACAACGTGTCGCGCACCATGATCGAGGCGATGGCGGCGACGCAAGGGCAGACCCAATCGCTGCACACCAACGCGCTCGACGAGGCGCTGGCGCTGCCGACGGATTTTTCCGCGCGTATCGCGCGCAACACCCAGATCGTGCTGCAACAGGAAGCTGGCGCCACCCGCATCGTCGATCCCTGGGGCGGCTCCTATTATGTCGAACGTCTGACCTACGAACTCGCGAAGAAGGCCTGGGGCCATATCGAGGAAGTCGAAGCGCTCGGCGGCATGACCAAAGCGATCGAGGCCGGCATTCCCAAGCTGCGCATCGAGGAGGCCGCCGCCAAGACGCAGGCGCGCATCGATGCCGGCGTGCAGTCTGTGATCGGCGTCAATAAATATCAGCCGACCGATGAGGCGCCGATCGACGTGCTCAAGGTGGACAATTCCGCCGTTATGCACATGCAGCTCGACAAGCTCAAGCGCCTGCACGCCGAACGCGATCCGGCGGCGCTCAAGGAGGCGCTCGACGCGCTGACCCGCGCGGCCGACCGCGGCAACGGCAATCTCCTTGCATTGGCAGTTGACGCCGCTCGCGCCAAGGCGACCGTCGGCGAGATTTCCATGGCACTGGAGAAGGTGTATGGGCGGCATCGCGCCGAGATCAAAGCGATCACCGGCGTCTACAAGCGGGAGGTCGGCATGACCGGCGCGGTCGAACGGGTGCGCGTTGCGGTCGAGGCGTTCGAGGCGGCGGAGGGCCGACGCCCTCGCCTGCTGGTCGCCAAGATCGGCCAGGACGGCCACGACCGCGGGCAGAAAGTGATCGCCTCGGCTTTCGCCGACTTGGGCTTCGACGTCGATATCGGGCCGCTGTTCGCCACGCCCGCGGAAGCCGCGCGTCAAGCGGTGGAAAACGACGTGCACATTCTCGGCGTGTCCTCGCTCGCCGCCGCGCATCTGACGCTGGTGCCGGAGCTGAAAGCCGAACTCGCCAAGCAGGGCCGCGACGACATCATGATCGTGGTCGGCGGCGTGGTGCCACCACAGGATTACGACGCGCTGATGAAGGCCGGCGCGAGGCGATCTTCCCGCCCGGCACGGTGATCGCGGAAGCGGCCGAGAAATTGCTCAAGTCGCTCAATAAACGATTAGGCCACGGAAAAGAGGCGGCGGAGTGAGATCCATCCTCGTCCGCGCGGCTTTGGCCGCGCTTTGCGGCCTGGCTTTGTCTGGCTGCGTCGAACTCGTCGGGGCCGATCCTGACGGGTGGCGAGCCGGTGCTGGGACAGCATCTCAATCTGCAGCTTTATGCATTGCGCGACGGCCACGCGCACGACCCCGAGCGAGCGCGTTTTTCCTGGAACGGCAAGCTCTACCTGCAATCCGGCCATGGCATGAACGACGTCAAAGGTTTCACCGTGCATCCGTTCGAAGGCGGCGACTACATCATCCAGTCGTCGCCGACGCGGCACCCGCAGATCACCGAATACGCGCTGATGCATCAGTTGGCCGAGGGCGTCTATCAGGTGATCGCCATCGACGAAGACGACGCCGATGCAGCAACCCGCGCGGCCGAATGCAAGCACCCGGGTGGCGCGGCCTGCCGCATCGAGACACGTGAGCAACTGTTCGCCTTCGCGCGTGCCACTGCGGCGAAAAAGAAAACCGACGGCGGGCTCGCCATCCGGCTCGAAGACGCGCCGAAGCGCCGCCACTAGGCGGAACCCGATGGCCGCGCGCACCCTTAAAACCACCGACCTCGCCCGCGGCATAAAAGCCGGCGACCGCGCGACGCTGGCGCGCGCCATCACGCTGATCGAGAGCAAGCGCGCCGATCACCGCAAGCAGGCGCACCTGCTGGTGCAGGAATTGCTGCCGTCGACCGGCAAGGCGGTGCGGCTCGGCATCACCGGCGCGCCCGGCGCCGGCAAATCGACCACTATCGACGTGCTCGGCACCACGCTCACCCGAAAGGGCCACAAAGTCGCCGTGCTGGCGGTCGATCCGTCCTCGAGCCGCACCGGCGGTTCGATCCTCGGCGACAAGACGCGCATGGCGCGGCTCGCCAGTGACCCGAATGCCTTTGTGCGGCCCTCACCCGCCTCCGGCACGCTCGGCGGCGTCGCCGCCAAGACGCGCGAGACCATGCTGTTGTGCGAGGCCGCCGGCTACGATGTCGTGCTGGTGGAGACCGTCGGCATTGGCCAGTCGGAGACCGCGGTCGCCGACATGACCGATTTCTTTTTGGTGCTGATGCTGCCGGGCGCCGGCGACGAGTTGCAAGGCCTCAAGAGAGGCATCGTCGAGCTGGCCGACATGGTCGCGGTCAACAAGGCCGACGGCGACAATATCGCGCGCGCCAAGGTGGCGGCCGCCGAATATCGCGCCGCACTCAATATTTTGACGCCGCAGTCGGCGACCTGGTCGCCGCCGGTGCTCACCTATTCGGCGCTCACCGGTAATGGCGTCGGGGAGTTGTGGGCCAAGGTGCTTGAGCACAAGGAGAAGATGACCGCGTCCAGCGAATTAGCCGCGCGCCGGCGCGAGCAGCAGGTGAAGTGGATGTGGAGCATGCTGGAGGAGCGGCTCACCGCGCGGCTGCGCAGCGATCCGGCCGTGCGCGGAAAAGTGCGACAGGCAGAGGCCGCGGTCGCCGCCGGCAAACTGGCGCCGACGCTGGCAGTGGAAGAGATCGCGCAATTGCTCGGAGTATAGATCGGGAGGGCTGTCATGACGGAGCCGATGAAACGAACGATCCTCGAAAGATTCGACGTTCCTAACAGCAACTATGAAACCGTGATCATGCATGTCGAAATCGCCCCTCAGACCAATACCGGACTGCACACGCATCCCGGCTTCGACGCTGCCTATTTGCTAGATGGCGACCTCACCGTGCTGGAGCGCGGGCAACCAGCGAAGCCGATCCGTCCCGGCCAATCTTGGCACGTCCGGCCTGGCGTCGTGCATGAGGTGAAGGCGGGCGACGGTGCAGCCAAGGTGCTCGCCATGTACGTCGTCGAGAAAGGCAAGCCCCTGGCAACGCCTTGGCACCCTGCGCCACAGTGACCTTTGACCACCATCCTCGTCACCGGCTTCGGGCCGTTTCCGGGCGCGCCGTTCAACCCGACCGGGCCGCTGGTTGAACGCTTGGCGCGGCTACGGCGACCGGCGTTGGCGCATGCCAAAATCGTCTCGCATGTTTTCCCGACCAGCTATGCGGCGGTGGACCGCGACTTACCCAAGCTCATCGCGCGGCACAAGCCGGATGCGCTGTTGATGTTCGGGCTGGCGCCGCGGGCGAAGACGATCCGCATCGAGACGCGCGCGCGTAATTCCGTGTCGCTGCTGCCCGACGCCGGCGGTATAGCGCGGCGGCGGCTGACAATCACGGCAGACGGGCCGCAGGCTTTGGTTATGCCGACTCCGGCGCGCAGCCTGCTCGCGGCTGCTCGTGC
The DNA here is from genome assembly GCA_963770985.1 of uncultured Alphaproteobacteria bacterium. Classification (GTDB taxonomy): domain Bacteria; phylum Pseudomonadota; class Alphaproteobacteria; order Rhizobiales; family Xanthobacteraceae; genus Pseudolabrys. The sequence continues at coordinate 68,689 of CAVYRR010000003.1, forward strand.
AGCGGGCGTCCGGGCCGCGCTGTCGCGCGATGCCGGGCGCTATCTGTGCAATTACCTGTGCTGGCGCGCGAGCGAAGCCGCGCGTCGGATAGATGGTCCGCGTCTCGCTGCTTTCGTCCATGTGCCGAAGGTGGCGCGTCTTGCGCGGCGGCGGGGCAAGCGGCGAGCGACGACGCTTGCCGATCTCAGCCGCGCCGGCGTCGCATTGCTGGTGACTGTCGCCCGCACCCGCCATGTTTAGGCCGGAAAGCGCGACTATCTGAACGATATGCTCACTGCTCGTCCTTCTCACCGAAAGCTCATTATGCTTACGATCTTCGTCGTATTTCTGGCGCCGCTCATCGCCCGCGCCGCGCTCTATGCCGCCGGCGACGGCCCGCGCTCATGGCGCGACGCCGACTGGTCGAGCACCGGCACGCTGCCGCCGGCCGGTGACTACACGCCGGCGCGCGTCATCGTTTTCACCGGCAAGGCGGGCGCATGGAAAGGCATCTTCGCGGTGCACAGCTGGGTCGTGTTCAAGCCGGCGGGCGCCCGCGAGTGGACTCGCTACGACGTGGTCGGCTGGGGCAACCCGGTACGCGCCAACAATTGGCCGCCGGACGGCCGCTGGTTCGGCAATATGCCGGTGGCGATTGCCGATGTGTCCGGGCCGGACGCGGAAAAGCTGATCCCGCGCATCGAGGCGGCCGTGCGTGCCTATAGCTTCCGCCACGCCGGCGATTATCGCATCTGGCCGGGGCCGAACAGCAACAGCTTCACCGCCGCCATCCTGCGCGCGGTACCGGAACTCAGCGTGGCGCTGCCGCCGAACGCGGTCGGCCGCGATTTCCGCGAGCGGTTCTATGCCGGCCGCACCGATAGCGGCACCGGGGTCGAGCTCAATCTCGCCGGTTTTGCCGCCGTGAAGCTCGGCTGGGTCGAGGGCGTTGAGGTCGATCTGCTCGGGCTGGTCGCCGGGCTCGACCTGCGCCATCCCGGCGTCAAGCTGCCGGGATTCGGCCGTATCGGCGTGGAATCCCCGGTCGCCACCGCGCTCGCCAAATAAGCTCACGCCAATTTGGGGTGACGGAAACCCGCGGCCCATGGCAAGTTGGCGTCCCATGCGCGACACGCTGCCACTGCTCAACCAGGTTCCGTTCCCCGCCATCCGCCGCGGCAAGCTCGATACGTTGCAGGTCAATGTCGGCTATCGCTGCAACCAGTCCTGCTTCCACTGCCACGTCAATGCCGGGCCGAACCGCACCGAGGAGATGTCGGCAGAGGTCGCCGATTTGGTGCTCGACTTCGTCAAGCGCCGGCGCATCGGAACGCTCGACATCACCGGCGGCGCGCCCGAGCTCAACGCCAATTTCCGCCGCCTGGTGACGGCGGCACGCCGGCTCGGCGTCAAAGTGATGGACCGCTGCAACCTCACCATCCTGGAGCAGCCGGGCCAGGAAGACCTCGCCGAATTCTTGGCCGCGAACCGCGTCGAGGTGGTGGCCTCGATGCCCTGCTATCTGCAGGACAATGTGGAACGCCAGCGCGGCAAGGGCGTGTTCGACGGCTCGATCCGCGGCTTGCAGAAGCTCAATGCGCTCGGCTTCGGGCGCGATCCCGGATTGGTGCTTAACCTGGTCTACAATCCGCAGGGGCCGGCGCTGCCGCCGCCGCAGGCTGCGCTCGAAGCTGACTACAAGCGCGTGCTGGGCGAGACCTACGGCATCGTGTTCAATAAATTGTTCGTGCTCGCCAACATGCCGATCCAGCGTTTCGGCACCATGCTGATCAACAGAGGCGAATTCGACGGCTATCTGCAACTGCTGCAGGACGCCCATCTCGACGCCAATCTCGACGGCGTGATGTGCCGCAATCTGATTTCGGTGGACTGGCGCGGCTTCGTCTACGATTGCGATTTCAACCAGATGCTCGATTTGCCGCTGACGCGCGGCGCGCGCGCGCGCGTGCATCTGTCCGATCTCATCGACCACGACATTCAGGGCAACCCGATCCGCACCGCCGGCCACTGCTACGGTTGCACCGCCGGGCAAGGCTCGAGCTGCGGCGGCGCGCTGAAAGAGGCGGCGGAATGACAAAGCTCTCCATCGTCATGCCGGTGCTCGACGAAGCCGCCGAGATCGAAGCGGCCTTGGCTACGCTCGCGCCCTATCGGGCGCGCGGCGTCGAGGTGATTGTGGCCGACGGCGGCAGTAGCGACGGCACGGCCGCACTCGCGCGTCCGCTCGCCGACTGCGTAATCGCGGCACCGCGCGGGCGCAGCTTGCAGATGAATGCCGGCGCCGGCGCCGCGCGCGGCGACGTGTTGTTGTTCCTGCACGCCGACACGCGTCTGCCCGAGAACGCCGACCGCCTGGTGCTCGACGGCCTTGCGTGTACCGCCAGAAGCTGGGGCCGCTTCGACGTGCGCTTCGACGACGGCGGCTTGCTGCGCGTCGTCGCCGCGATGATGAACCTGCGTTCGCGCTTGACCGGCATCGCCACCGGCGACCAGGCCATGTTCATGACCCGCGCCGCTTTCAACAACGTGGGCGGCTTTCCGCCGATCGCGTTGATGGAGGACGTGGCGTTGTCGGCAAAGCTCAAACGCGCAAGCAAGCCGCTCGCCTTGCGGGCGCGTGTGACCACTTCGGCGCGGCGCTGGCGGACGCAAGGTACGCTGCGCACCGTGCTGCTGATGTGGCGGCTGCGGCTCGCCTATTTTTTCGGCCGCGATCCCAATGGGTTAGGCAGGTCCTACGGCTATGCCGACAGCCAAGACTAGCCCGGTCGCCATCGCCATTTTGGCTAAGGCGCCGGTCCCCGGCGCCACCAAGACCCGCCTGATTCCGTCGATCGGCGCGCACGCGGCAGCCGTATTGCAAGAACGAATGACCGAACGCACGGTCGCGACCGCGCGCGCCGCACAGATCGGCCCGGTGACGCTGTGGTGTGCGCCCGATCCTAGCCACCCGTCGTTCCGCGAACTGGTCTTGCGCTACGCGGTGACGATCAAACGGCAGCCCGATGGCGATCTCGGCGCGCGCATGCTCGGCGCCATCGCCGCTGGCGACGGCCCTACCCTCGTGATTGGAACCGACTGCCCGGCATTTACAGCGGAGATTTTACGCGCAGCCGCCAAGGCACTCGATGACGCCGATGTGGTGCTGATTCCGGCGGAAGACGGCGGCTATGTGCTGATCGGCGCGCGCGCGGCGCATCCGCAATTATTTGCCGGCATCGCCTGGGGCAGCACGAGCGTTCTGGCCGAGACAAGAGCGCGAATTTCAGATTTACGACTTCGCGTCACCGAACTCCCTGCCCTGTGGGACGTCGATATCGAAGCCGACCTCGCGCGATTTGAAAAGATGTTTCCGAAAATGGCGCTTTGATTACTGCAGCCTTATCAGGATCAATCCGCATACGATCAGCAACGCTGCACCGATGCGGGCCGCGCGCAGCGGCTCCTTGAGCACAACGACGGCAATCACGGCGCCGAACAGCACGCTGGTCTCGCGCAAACTGGCGACGATGGCGATCGGCGCCAGCGTCATCGCCCATAATGCGATGCCGTAGGACAACGTCTGCAGCGCGCCGCCGGCGAGCCCGCGCAGCCAGAAGCGTTGCATCGCCGGGATCACGTCACGGCCGTCGCGCCACAGCGCATAGGGCGTCAGCAGTAGCGCATTGCCGATCAGCAGCCAGAGCACGTAGGACTGCGGGTTGCGCGAGGCGCGCGCGCCGATGCCGTCCACCACCGAATAGGCGCAGATGGTGAGCGCGGTCAGCAGCGCAAAGCCGACGGCGCGCCGGTCGATATGCGCGAGCGCGCGGCCGCCGCGCGCCGACAGCAGCAAGACGCCGGCAGCGAGCGCCACGATACCAATCCAGCTCGTAAAACTCAAATGCTCGCCGACAAAGACCAGGCTCGCCGCCGCGGTCATCAATGGCGCCGAGCCGCGCGCGATCGGATAGACTTGGCCGAGGTCACCGGTGCGGTAGCTCTCGATCAGCGCGGCAAAATAGAACACGTGGATGACGGCCGAGGCGATCAGCCAAGGCCAGGCCGCGGTCTCCGGCATCCCCACCAAAGGCAGGCATACGAGGCCTACGACCGCGGAGCCGATTGCGATCAGCGTTGTGGTCGAAAGCGGGTCGAGCCCGACTTTGATCAGCGCATTCCAGCCGGCATGACAGAGCGCCGCAAACAAGACGGCAAGGAAGACGATGTTTTCCAATGCTTAAGCTTTCGCCGCCGCTGGCGCCCACAGCTTGGGGCCGGCGCGGGCATATTGTGGCGGCCGCGCCACCTCGGCGCCGAGCGCCTTGGCGGCATGCCAGCCCCAGTGCGGATCGTCGAGGAAGCAGCGCGCCATCGACACCATGTCGGCCTCGCCCTTGGCCACGATCGCCTCGGCGTGGTCGGGCTTGACGATCAGGCCGACGGTGCGCGTGGGGATGCCGGCTTCTTTCTTAACCCGCGCGGCGATCGGCACGTTGTAGCCCGGCTCGGTCGGGTTGCGGATATCGGCGGCGACGCCGCCGGACGAGATGCAGATGAAGTCGAGGCCCTCAGCCTTGAGCGCCTTGGCGATTGCCACCGCGTCGTCGGGCGTGAGCCCGCCTTCGCGCCAATCGCTCCCCGTGATGCGCGCGCCGAGCGGCACGCCCTTCGGCACGACGCCACGCACCGCGCGCGCGATCGAGAGTGGAAAGCGCAGCCGGTTCTCGAATGAGCCGCCATATTGGTCGGTGCGTTTGTTGGAGAGCGGCGACATGAAGCCGTGCGCCAAATAGCCGTGCGCCATGTGCAACTCGATCTCGTCGAAGCCGATGCGCAGGGACCGCTGCGCGGCGGCTACGAAAGCGACGCGCACGCGTTCCATGTCCGCTTCGGTCACTTCGCGCGGCGTATGCCAGCCGTCGCCGAACGGAATCGGCGACGCCGCCATGGTCGGCCACGGATCGGCCTCCGGCTTGAGCGCGCCACCGCCCTCCCAGGGACGCTGCGCCGAGCCCTTGCGGCCGGAATGGGCGATCTGGATGCCGAATTTGGCGTTGCCCATGCGGCGCGCCTGCGCGACCACGCGCGCCAGTGCGGCCTCGTTGTCGTCATTGTACAAGCCGAGGCAGCCATGGGTGATGCGGCCATGGCGCTCGACATGGGTTGCCTCCACCACCACCAGCGACGCGCCGGAATGCGCCATCATGCCGAGGTGCATCAGGTGCCAGTCGTTGGCGCAACCGTCGTCGGCCGAATACTGGCACATGGGCGAGACCACGATGCGGTTGGCAAGCTCAAGGCCGGCCAGTCTGTAAGGCGAGAAAAGGGCGCTGCTCATGGGTGGGGATACTCGACTGTGGGAGCGGGCACTATTGCCAGCACATGATCTTATCCGAAAACCGGTTCCCACTTTTCGGGATCATGCGCGAAGGCTCAGCGCTGCTGGATGGACTTCAGGTAGGCAATGATGGCACCGACATCGTCGGCGTCAAACTTGAATTCCGGCATGTCGGGGTGGCCGGACATGAAGCCCTCGCCCAAGGCCTCTTCCAAGTCCTCAACCGGATAGCGCCGGCCCAGGGTACGAAACGCCGGGGCGTCCTTATCAAGACTCTCGTCGCGGCCGACCGCATGGCAAGACCCGCAAGCACGCGTGAGCAGCGCTTCGCCGCGCTTGAGATCCACGGCGGCGGCCGCCGGCTGCAACGCCGCCGTCATGCCGAGCACCATCGACAAGACTGCCGGAACCGCTTTCATGCGGCGGGACGCAGATCGGTCTTCTCGGCGGCAGGCGGCGGCGCCTCGCCGGCCAGCCCTCGCCAGACCTTCACGGCGTCGATCACGTCGCGCATGAGCACCGCGAAGCGCTCCTTGGTGTAATAGCGTTGCCAGCGGCCGCTGCGATAAAGCTCGGCGAAATATGCCAGCCGGCGCTCGGCAAAATCGAGCCATTTGCGCGATATCGCATCGAAACGAGCTGCGCCTGGCGTGGCCGGCATGCGTGGTCCGTGGCGTGCGCTGAGCCGGCAACGGACTGATTGCGGGCCAGCAGGTGCACAAAAACGCCGACGCGTACCTGTGGATAACTCTTGCCGTTTAAGCTGATTCGCGCGTGTTTTAAATAGCCTATGCCGCTTTGCCCACCGCCCGCCGCGTTAGCCCTTGAACTTCTTGGCCAAAGCATCGGCATTCTTGGCGAGCAGGCCGACATCGGCGCCGACCGCCACGAACAGATAGCCCCAGTCGATGTAGCGGCGGGCTTCTTCCTCGTTGCCGGTGAGCATGCCGGCCGGCTTGCCCAGCTTCTTCAAGCGCGTCACCGCATCTTTCATCGCCGCCTGCGCCTCCGGATGCTGCGGATTACCGAGATGGCCGAGCGAAGCCGCCAAATCTGACGGCCCGATGAATACGCCGTCGATGCCCTCGACGCTGGCGATCGCTTCGAGATTGTCGAGCGCGATGCGGGTTTCGACCTGCACCAGCACGCAGATTTCGGCATTGGCCTTGGTCAGATAACCCGGCACGCGGCCGTAGCGGCTGGCGCGCGCCGCCACCGACACGCCGCGAATGCCCTGCGGCGGATAACGCGTGGAGGCGACCGCGCGTTTCGCCTCTTCGGCGTTCTGCACGTAAGGAAACAGCAGCGTCTGCGCGCCGATATCGAGGCAGCGCTTGGCCAGCACCGCGTCGTTCCACGCCGGCCGGATGATCGGCGTCGCGCTGCCGGCCTGGATCGCCTGCAATTGCGTGACCAGGTCGGGGATTTCGTTGGGCGAATGCTCGGTGTCGAGCAGGATCCAGTCGAAGCCGCTATCGGAAATGATCTCGGCCGCGATATTGCTGCACAGGCTCGACCACAGGCCGATCTGCAGTTTGCCGGCGGCGAGCGCAGCTTTGAAGGCATTGCGTGGCATTTCCGGCATGACGGTCCTCGTGCTCTACTGTCATTGCCCGTCCCCGCCGACGCGGGGATAAACTCCAGCGGGCAATCCGGTAATCACAAGCGCTGCGGATCGACTCTCAAGGCTTGCAGCTACTGAGTCACCCGCTTTCGCAGGTGACGACAGTTAGCGGTGACCTTCAATGTTTCAGCTTGGCGTCGACCTTGAAGCTCGCCTGCGTCTTCTGGGTGATCTCATCCACCGTGACGCCGGGGGCGAGTCTCGATCAGCGTCATGCCGCCCTTCTTGCGGTCGATGTCGAACACGCCCAAGTCAGTAATCACCATGTCGACCACGCCGGCGCCGGTGAGCGGCAGATTGCACTTGTGCAGCAGCTTCGGATCGATGCTGCCGTCCTTGGCCTTGGCGGTGTGTTCCATCACCACGACGACCTTCTTGACGCCGGCGACGAGATCCATGGCGCCGCCCATGCCCTTCACCATCTTGCCGGGGATCATCCAGTTGGCGAGGTCGCCGTTCTCGGCCACCTGCATGGCGCCGAGGATCGCGATGTCGATGTGCCCGCCGCGGATCATGGCGAATGAATCGGCGGACGAGAAGAAGCTGGTGGTCGGCAGTTCGGTGACGGTCTGCTTGCCGGCGTTGATCAGGTCGGGATCCTCGTCGCCCTCGTAAGGGAACGGTCCGAAGCCGAGCATGCCGTTCTCGCTTTGCAGCTGCACGGTCATGCCGTCCGGGATGTAGTTCGACACCAGCGTCGGGATGCCGATGCCGAGATTGACGTAGAAGCCGTCGCGCAATTCCTTGGCGGCGCGTTCGGCCATCTGATCGCGGGTCCAGGGCATGGTTACACCTCTTCTCCGGTTCCGGCCGGCGCGACGCGCTTGCGCACGGTGCGCTGCTCGATGTGTTTGGTCGCATTCGGCACGTGGACGATGCGTTTGACGTAAACGCCCGGCGTGATGATGTGATCGGGATTGAGGTCGCCCGGCTGCACCAGGTGTTCGACCTCGGCGACGGTCACTTTGCCGGCGGTCGCCATCATCGGATTGAAGTTGCGCGCGGTCTTGCGATAGACGAGGTTGCCCTCGGTATCGCCCATCCAGGCGTGCACGATCGCCAAATCCGCGACGATGCCGCGCTCCATGATGTAGCGCTCGCCGTCGAACTCGCGCTCTTCCTTGCCCTTGGCGATGTCGGTGCCGGCGCCGGTGCGCGTGAAGAAGGCCGGAATGCCGGCGCCGCCGGCGCGGATGCGTTCGGCCAGCGTGCCCTGCGGATTGAATTCGATCTCCAGTTCGCCGCCGAGATATTGCTGGGCGAACAATTTATTCTCGCCGACGTAGGACGAGATCATTTTCTTGACCTGCTTGGTCTCCAGCAGCAGACCGAGGCCGGCGCCGTCGACGCCGGCATTGTTCGACACCACCGTGAGATTCTTCACGCCGGAATCGCGGATCGCCAGAATGAGCGTTTCCGGGATGCCGCACAGGCCGAAGCCGCCCGCGTGGATCAACATGCCATCCTTGAGCAGACCGGCCAGCGCGCTTTTAGCGTCGGGATAAACCTTCTTCATGCAATACCACCACTCTCCCGGACAGTTTTGAACCTAACGAAACGACAGAGAACATCAATAAGACGGTTGGACGCAAGCCTAGCGCGCCGGCGGATTGACCGGTGCGGTAGCCGGCGGCGGTGCCGGAGCGGCGGGCGGTGTGATGTCGGTCACCGGATTGCGCGGGCGCGTCGGCGCGGCCGGAGCGGCCGGCGCAGGCGCCGTCGTCACCGCGGCCTTCGGCGGCGTCAGCGCGGTCGGCAACGGCAGGTGGTGCGGGTAGTAGGTCCAGAACACGAAGGCCGCCGCGAACAATACCGCCGACAGCACGGCGCCCAGGACGCGGCGGCCGAAGGACAGGACACCGGCGATCAGCGTGGCGAGGAAGACGAACAGCGCCAGGACGACGACATAGAGCCAGTCCACGGTCGCCAGATCGATCGGCATGGAATTCATAGCACTCACTCTCCTCCCGGCATTGCCGCCGAATGTTAGCCCAGACCCGCAATGCGGGTCACCTGCGTCCGGTCATTCCCCAAACCCTGGTTTGTGATTATACATCCACCGCCATGCCAAATCTCCTCATCCTCACCGAAGTCCAGGAATCGATGCGGGCCCGTTACAAGGCCATGCTGCTGGAGAAGTTCCCGCAGCTGACCATCAACGTGGTCGGCCACCATACTCTGGTAGAGCCCTACATCGCCGACACCGACATCCTGCTGTGCTTTTCCCCGCCCATGGCTGACCACGTGGTGCGTGATGCGCCCAAACTGAAGTGGATCCAGGCGCTCGGCACCGGCGTCGACAACATCGTCGACCTGCCCTCGCTCGGCAAAGAAGTGCTGGTCACCAATATCCGCGGTATTCATGGCGCGCCGGTGTCGGAAGCCACCATCGCATTCATGCTGTCGCTGGCCCGCGACCTGCCACGCTCGGTGCGCGCGCAAGAGAACGCCAAATGGGAGCGCTGGCCGTCGGCGCTGTTGGCCGGCAAGACCGTTGGCATTCTTGGCGTCGGGTTGATCGCGGAATATCTGGCGCCGATCTGCAAGACGTTTCATATGACGGTGGTCGGCATCAGCGGCAGCCCGCGCGCGGCGCCCGGCTTCGACCGCATGGTTGCGCGCGGCGAACTCATGAAGGTCGCCGGCGAACTTGACTATCTGGTGGTGCTCGCACCGCTGACGCCCGAGACGCGTAATATCGTCGGCGCGAAACTGCTCGCCGCCATGAAGCCCACCGCCTATCTGGTGAATGTCGCGCGCGGCGGCGTGGTCGACGAGCCGGCGCTGATCAAGGCGCTGGAGGCCGGCCAGATCGCCGGCGCCGGCCTCGACGTGTTTTCGCAGGAGCCACTACCGCCGGACAATCCGCTGTGGAAGACCAAGAACGTGACGATCTTCTCGCATCTCGGCGGCTATTCGCAAGGCTACGAGGATCGCGCCATGCCGACCATCGCCGGCAACATGGCCAAGTTCCTAGCCGGCGATCTCAAGAACATGATCAATATCGTGCGCAAGCCTGCGTCTTGGTAAGTTTCTGGGGAGATTGAAGTCATGGCTTTGTCGGAACGCCTGAACACGCCGATCTCCACCGCCGAATTGGAGCGCCGCTGGCGTCTCGTTCGCGCCGCCATGGAGCGCGACAAAATCGATGTGCTGCTGATGCAGAACAACAACGATCACATGGGCGGCTATGTGCGCTATTTCACCGATATGCCGGCGACCAACGGCTATCCCAACACGGTGATCTTTCCACGCGACGGCGAGATGACGGTGGTGTGTCAGGGCCCGTTCGGCGGCAGCGAACCCACCGCTCAGGGCGACATGATCGGAGAGTCCATCACCCCGCAGGAGACGGGCGATACATCCTTCGATCTGAAGGGACGCCTCTCGCAATGGCGCGGCGTGAGGCAGATCCTCACCACGCCGAGCTATGCCTCGGCGCACTACACCAAGGACTACGATCCGGAACTCGCCGCCAAGGCGCTGGCACCGTTCCGCAACGCCACCATCGGCTATGTCGGCACCTATCAGATGTCCTTTGCGCTGCTCGACTTCATCAAGCATACGTTTCCGAAAGCGCGCTATGTCGATGCTTCCGACCTGGTCGACCGCATCAAGGTGATCAAGAGCGCGGAGGAAATGGAGCTGGTCAAGCGCGCGGCGCTGATGCAGGACGGCGCCATGCGCGCCGCCTTCGCGGCGGTGAAGCCTGGCATGCGCGACACCGAAGTGGCCGCGGTCGCGCAACATTACAGCCAGTGCCACGGCAGCGAGAACGGCATCTATCTCTGCGCCTCGATGCCGCTCGGCAAACCGTCGAAATTCGGTAATCGCCATCTGCAGAACCGCGTCATCCAGAACGGCGACCAGATCGCGCTGCTGGTCGAGGATAACGGGCCGGGCGGCATGTACACGGAACTCGGCCGCTCCTGCGTAGTCGGCATCAAGGTGCCGCAGGCGATGAAGGACGAGCTCGCTTTCTGCATGGAGTCGCGCAAGCTCACCCTCGACCTGCTCAAGCCGGGCGCGTCCTGCAAAGACATCTGGGACGCCTTCAACGCCTTCATGCGCAAAAACGGCCGGCCCACTGAGGCGCGGCTCTATTGCCACGGCCAGGGCTACGACCTGGTCGAGCGGCCGCTGATCCGCAACGACGAGCCGATGACCATCGAAAAGGACATGAACATCGTCGTGCACCCGACGTATATTCACGGCGGTTATCTCAACTGGCTGTGCGACAATTACTTGATCGGCGGCAACGGCCCAGGCGACCGTCTGCACCAGTTTCCGGAACAGATCGTCGAAGTCGGATAGCTGCCATACCGACGACCCGCTTGACCGCTGCCGCCGGCAGCGCAAGCATTCCGCGCAAATCGCACAAGGGAGTACCCATGAAACGCTCAATCATAACGGCGCTGGCGATGCTGCTGGCGCTGACCGGATTTGCCGGCGCGCAAGGTTTTCCGAACCACACGGTGACAATGGTCATTCCGTTCGCCGCCGGCGGACCGCAGGACACCATCGGCCGCATCATCGGTCAGCGCATGGGCGAATTGCTCGGCCAATCGGTGATCATCGAGAATATCGGCGGCGCCGGCGGCATGACCGGCTCCAAGAAGGTCGCCGATGCCCGGCCCGACGGCTACACGATGATTCTCGGCAGCGTCGGCACGCATGCGCAGAACCAGACGCTCTACAAGCATCCACTCTATAACGTGGTGACCGATTTCACGCCGGTGGCTTATCTCGCAGTGACACCGATCGCGATCATCGCGCGGTCGGATTTGCCGGTAAACAACTTCAAGGAGTTCATCGCCTACGCCAAGGAGAACCAGGCCAAGATGACATACGGCTCGGCCGGCGCAGGCTCCGCCACGCATCTCGGCTGCGTCGTGCTTGACAGCGCCATGGGCACAAAAATCACCCATGTCCCTTATAAAGGCACCGGCCCGGCCATGCAGGACCTGCTCGGCGGCCGCATCGACTTCCTGTGCGATATCATCGCCACCGCCAAATCGCAGATCGACGGCGGCAAGGTGAAAGGCATTGCGATCATGACCAAGGATCGCTCGCCAGTGCTGCCGAATTTGCCGACCACCGGCGAACAGGGTCTCGACGTGCAGGCCTATACCTGGAGCGCGCTGTTCCTGCCCAAGGGCGCGCCCGCCGATGTCGTAGCTGTGCTGAACAAGGCGGCGGTCGGCGCAATCGAGACGCCGTCGGTGCAGGAGCGCCTGGGCAAGCTCGGCGCCACCGTCGCCAAGAAGGACGAGCAGAGCTCGCAATGGCTCGGCGACTTCGTCAAGAGCGAAGTCAAGAAATGGGAAGCGCCGATCAAGGCGAGCGGCGTACAGGTGGAATGATTTAGCGCAGGCCGCGGCGCGCAGGAGAAGGAGTTTGACGATGGCCGACATCAAGATTCTCAATCCCGACGCGCTCGGCAAGCCGCTCGGCCAATACTCGCATCTCACCCGCGTGAAGGCGTCGGAATTCGTCTTCATCGCGGGCCAGGTCGGCGTCCTCAAGGACGGGAAGCTCGCTGGCGACGGCGGCTTCGAGGCGCAATGCGCGCAGACCTTCGCCAATATCGAGGCGGCGCTGAAGTCGGTCGGTGCCGGCTGGGGCAACATCGTCGAGTTCACCACTTACCTGGTGCACTCGCAGGATATTGCGAAATTCATGAAGTACCGGTTGCGCGAATTTCCCAAGATGTTTGCCGACGGCGCCTATCCGCCCAACACGCTGTTGATGATCGACCGCCTGGTGCAGGAGCAGTTCCTGATCGAGGTGTCGGCGGTCGCGGCGCTCTAAGGATTTATTTTGGCGCGTCGATCAGGCTCACATGCGCGGCCACCACGCGCCAGCCTTGCGGGAATTTCACCCAGGTCTGCATTTGCCGGCCGGTCTTGCCGGGCGCCGAGGGGCGTTCGTACAGCGTCGAGGCCACCGCGAATTCGCGCCCGTAAGTCGTAATGACGGTCCGTGAGATCGTGCGCCCGAGCGCCACCGGCGAACGCGCGGTGCGGAACGCCTTGATCTCGTCATAGCCGTAGAGGATTTCGCCGGCGCCGTAGCGGATGGTGCGCACATCGTCGTGGAAAAACGCGTTGAGCGCGGCGACGTCGTTCGCAACCAACGCTTTTTCGTAAAGCGCGAAGGCTTCGCGCACCTCGGCCACGACCTCCGGCAGGTCGATCTCCATTTTTGTTCTCCTTCCCGTCACCCGCGCATAGATCATCGCCCGTATTCTTGGCGGCCCCGGGTAGGCCGTAGTCCCTTCCTTAACCCCTCAAAAAAATGAGGGGATGGCGCGCCAAGCGGCGCGTCATGCAGTCTAAGTCACACCTTCTTGCGAAGGTGTGGCGCCTCTCGGCGCGCCATCGCGGCGTCGTTGCGGCGCCGGGCCGCGCTTCCGGCGACTGTCTCGCCCCGCCTTCGGCCCTCCGGCACGGCCCCTTTTGGGCAGCCGCGCCATCGCGCCTTAAGCGGGCCGAGCGGCCCGGCCGTCAGCGAGCTCCTCGCGGCAGGTCATAGTGCCTGCGGGCGGAGCCCCGGCGCCGCCCGGGAGGGGGAGGAGCGTTCGTCTCCCCCGCGCGGGCGCCGCGTCCTGCTCCATCATCAAGACGCCTCTAGACGACGCCCTCAATTGAGCAGGACGCCCGCATGATAAGGCCGCCCCAGTGCGCGGGGATAAGTTCTCACGACATTGTGATTATAGTCCTAGAGCGGACAACCGACTATGCCGCCACCGCCTGCGCCACGCGCTCCCCGAACGCATCGGTGCCGAGCGGGCCGCCCAGGTCGGGCGTGCGCCATTCCTTTTTGGCGATGACGCGGTCGAGCGCGGCCTCGATCGCCTGCGCGGCGCTTTCGAGTTTCTTGTCCCCTCGCCGCTCGCCCAGCCAGGCCAGCAGCATCGCCGCCGAGCCGATCAGCGAGGACGGATTGGCGATGTTCTTGCCGGCGATGTCGGGCGCCGAGCCGTGCTGCGCCTGCGCCACCGCATGCTCGGTGCCGGCATTGAGCGAGGCGGCGAGCCCAAGGCTGCCGGCGATCTCGCTCGCCTCGTCGGAGAGAATGTCGCCGTACATATTGGTGGTGACGACGACGTCGAACGGACTGGCGTCGCGGATCAAGAGCGCCGCCATGGCGTCGATGATGCGCTCTTCGTATTGGACTTGCGGGTAGCGCGCGGCGACCGCGCGCACGCATTCGAGAAAAAGCCCGTCGGAGACACGCAGCACATTGGCCTTGTGCACGGCGGTGACTTTCTTGCGCCGCTGCATCGCGAGCTTGAAAGCGGCTTGCGCGATGCGGGTCGAGCCTTCGCGCGTGATCTTGCGCATGGCGATCGCCAGATCCGGCGTCGGCATGAATTCGCCGGAGCCTTGAAACATGTTGCGGTCGGCGTAGAAGCCTTCGGTGTTCTCGCGCACGATGACCAGATCGACCGCCTTGCCGCAGCGCGGCGGAAAACCTTCGCGCGAGCGCGCCGGCCTTATATTGGCGTAGAGCGCGAGCCGCTTGCGCATTTCGCCGGACGGATTGAGGCCGCCTTGGGCGACCGGCGGATATTCGTTGTGCGACACCGGCCCGAGCAGCACGCCATTGGCGGCCTTGGCCAATTGCTCGACGGAATCGGGGAATGTGGTGCCGGCGGCCTTATGCGCCGCCCAGCCGACCGCCGCCGTCTCGTAGGCAAGACCGAGTCCGAACTTGGCGTCGGCCGCGCGCAGCACGGCGAGCGTCGCCGCCATGATCTCCGGTCCGATGCCGTCGCCTTCCAGCACCAGTAGGCGCAAGGCGCCGTCGTTCATGCCCATTTCAATCGCTCCCCACGCCCCCGGCCGCCGCGGCAAGGGTCTTGTACTTTTTAGCGCAGATGGGCTCTATCCGTCCCAGCCCCCGTCGTGAAGGCCTGCCATGACCGCCCATCCCGAGACTTTCGTGCTGCGCTCGACGCTGACTTCGCCGTTCGGCCGCAAGGTACGCATGGCGATCGAGGTGCTGGGTTTAGGCGACCGCATCACGCTGGTGCCGGCCGACCCGCTCGACGAGAACGACACGCTGCGGCAGCAAAACCCGCTCGGCAAAATGCCCTGCTTGGTCCTGAGCGACGGCACATCGATCTACGACAGCGGCGTGATCATCGACTATTTGCAGGAGCTCAAAGGCACCGACAAACTGATCCCGCTGCGCGGCCTGACGCGCTTCAAGGCGCTCACACTGGCGCGGCTCGCCGACGGCATCATGGACGCCTCGATCCTGGTCATTTACGACAGCCGCTTCCGGCCCGGAGAGCCGCCGTCCGAGCGCTGGCTCGCGCATCAGCGCGGCAAGATCAACCGCGGTCTGGCCGCCTTTCAGGCCGCGCCGCCCGACCCGCGCAAAACCGACATCGTGTCCATCGGTCTTGCCTGCGCGCTCGGCTATCTCGACTGGCGCAAGCAGGTCGATTGGCGTCCGGTGTACCCTGGCCTCGTCGACTGGCTCGCGCAATTCGCCGCGCATGAGCCGGCCTTCGAGCGCACGCGCGCGCCCGCTTCGTGAAGGATCATCCATGACACAGACCGCCGACACCCCCGCCGTCCCGCCGACCTGGACGTCGACGCCGAGCAAGCCGAAACTTAAGCTGCCGGCCGGCGCCTGCGACGCCCATGTGCACGTGTTCGGGCCGCGCGCGCGCTTTCCCTTCGGCGGCAGCTACACGCCGTCCGACGCGCCGAAGGAGACGCTGTTCGCGCGCCACCAGTTTCTCGGCATCGAGCGCTGCGTGATCGTGCATAGCGCCGCGCACGGCTTCGACCTCGCCGCCACCGCCGACGCGCTGGCCGCCAAAGGCGGCGCTTATCTCGGCGTCGCCCTGATGCCGGTCGACGTCTCCGACGCCGAGCTCAAGCGGCGCGACGCGCAAGGCTTCCGCGGCGTACGCTTCCATTACATGGACCATCTCGCCAAAGGCGCGCCGATCGAGGAGGTCATCAAGTTCGGCGCGCGGCTGGCCGAGATCGGCTGGCATTTGCAGATCCACATGGCGGCCGATCGCATCGGCGAATTGGCACCGGCGCTCAAGCGATCGCCGGTGCCGGTGGTGATCGACCACATAGGCCGCATCGACGCCTCGCGCGGCCTCGCGCAGGAGCCGTTCCGCAACCTGCTGTCGCTGATGCAGGACCGCAAGGTATGGATCAAGCTGAGCGGCGCCGACCGCGCCACGCGGCAGGGCCCGCCTTATGCCGATGCAGTGCCGTTCGCGCGCAAGCTGGTCGAGGAATTCGGCGACCGCTGCGTCTGGGGCACCGATTTTCCGCATCCCAACTCACAATCACATACCCGACGACGGCGAACTGGTCGATTTGCTGGCGCAGATCGCGCCCAAGCAGGCTGAGCTTCAGGCGTTGCTGGTCGACAATCCGCAGCGCTTCTACCGCTTCGGCAAACTCGGCCCGGCCAAGGAGGCAAAACCATGAGCGGACGTTTGCAGAACAAGATCGCCCTCGTCACCGGCGCCGGCTGCGTCGGTCCCGGCTGGGGCAATGGCCGCGCAACATGCGTGCGTTTTGCCGAGGAAGGCGCCAAGATTTTCGCGGTCGATCGCGATCTCGGCAGCACCGCCGAGACGGTCGAGCGGGTGAAGGCCGCGGGCGGCGAGATCGTCACCCATCAATGCGACGTCACCGACAACACTTCGGTCGCAGCCATGGTCACCGCTTGCGTCAAACGTTTCGGCCGCATCGACGTGCTGGTCAATAATGTCGGTGGCTCAGCGCATGGCGGCCCGGTGGAAATGAGCGAAGAGGTGTGGAATTCGCAGGTCGATTCCAATCTCACAAGCGTGTTCCTCACCTGCAAGCACGTGCTGCCGGTGATGGAGAAGCAAAAAGCCGGCTCCATCATCAACGTGGCGTCGACGTCCGGCATCCGCTTCACCGGCGCGTTCCAGGTCGGCTATGCCGCGACCAAGGCCGGCGTTATCCAGCTTTCGCGCGTGGTGGCCGTGCAATATGCGCCCAAGGGCATTCGCGTGAACACCGTGGTGCCCGGGCAATTGCATACGCCCATGGTGGAGGCGCGCTTGGCCAAGCAACGCGCCGGCGGCGACATCGAAGCCCTGCTGGCGCAGCGGCTCAAGCGCATTCCGGCCGGCTTCATGGGCGACGGCCGCGATACCGCCAATGCCGCGCTGTTCCTCGCCTCCGATGAGGCGCGCTTCGTCACCGGCACGGAAATCGTGGTTGATGGCGGGATGACGGTGCGCTGCGATTAAGCTCGGCAGTCTCAGCCGAAGCTATGATTCCGGCGCTTAGGTTTTGCCGACGCCAGCGGGCGCTTGTGCAGCCCGTCCGGGAACTGGGCCATTGCCAGAATCGCGCTAATGAGGGCGGCAAGCAGGACAATTTTTTCCATAGCGCACTCCAGGGATCGCTTCGGCAACGCGCGTTCGGCTAGCGCAGAACGTCGAGCGCGGTCGCTGCTAAGACAATCGATCCCATGCCAGCGAGCATGATGATCGCCGAGGCCCGGCCGACGACTTCGCAGTAGTGGTTAAATCCAGATCTGAGCAGCATGACGCGACGCTACGCCGCCCGACGTGCAGGCCAGTGTGAAGCAGATCACAAAGTGGATAAGTTTTGCGCTCTTGCCCTGCCCGCGTGGCCGGGCGCTTTTGAGGCGACGCGCCGGCTAGCGGTTCAGCCACCGCCGCGCGAAGCCGAGCAGGCCCTGCGGCAGGAAGATAATCATCGCGATGAAAATGAAACCGAGCGGTACCAGATAGGGGAACTGGTCGCCGAAGATGCGCGACATCAGCTCACGCAGCAGCTGGAAGAAGCCGGCGCCGACGATCGGGCCGACCAGCGTGCCGATGCCGCCCATGACGTTGAAGATCACGGTATCGCCCGAGGTGATGAAATAGACGAAATCCGGCGCGGCGAATTCGTTCTGGATCGCATAGAGCACGCCGGCGAGCCCCGCGAACAGGCCGGACAGCATTACCGATACGATCTTGTAGCGCTCGACCGGATAGCCGATGGCGCGCGTGCGCCCTTCGTTCTCGCGGATCGATTGCAGCACCATGCCGAACGGCGACTGCGTCACCCGGCGCAGGATCAGATAGGACGCCGTCACCACCGCGAGCACGAACCAGTGCATGATCGTCGAGGTAAAGCGCGTGTCGTAGAGGAAGGGAATGGTGAAATGCGGGCGCGTGAAGATCAGGCCATTCTCGCCGCCGGTGACTTCGGTCCAGGTGAAGATAATGACGTAGAAGATCTGGCTGAAGATCAGCGTCGTGATCGCGAAATAAATGTCGCGCAGCCGGGTCGAGAAATAGGCCACGAACAACGCGGCGGCGCCCGCGCCGAACAGGCCGAAGCCGATCGCCAGCCAGAGATTGGGCGGGCTCACCAGCAAAAGCGCCGCCGCCGCGCCATACATGCCAAGGCCGAAGAAGGCGGAATGGCCGAACGAGATCATGCCGGTGTAGCCGATCAGCAGATCGGACGACATCGCCAGCAGGCCCCAGATCAGGACTTCCGTCAGAAAGCGGCGCCAGAATTCCGGCAACACCAGCGGCGCCACGATGAGCATCGCCATCACCACGCAGAAGCCGATCCAGTAAACGGCGGTATGGCTCAATTTGGGTCTTTTGAGCGGCATCGCCTTATCGAGGGGCGCGGTTACCATTGTCATTTCGGTGTCGGGACGAACAGGCCGGTCGGCCGGAACAACAGCGTGAGGATCAGGACGACGAAGGAGACGATCACCGCTTGCGACGGGTTCACCCAGATCGAGGAATAGGATTCAAGCAGGCTGATGAAGATGGCGGCGAGAATCGAGCCGCCGAGATTGCCCATGCCGCCGACCACGACGACGATGAAGGCTTTCAGCACCCAATCGAGCCCCATGGTGTGGCTGACCCCGGCCAGCGGGGCGAACAACACCCCGCTCGCCGCCGCCATGGCCGCACCGATCGCGAATACTCCGGTGTAGACCCAGGGCACCGGGATGCCCATGGCTTGCGCCATCACACGATCCTGCGTGGTGGCCCTGATCCAGACTCCGTATTTGCCGTATTTAAGAAACAGATAGAAACCGCCGATGATGAAGGCGGAGAGCAGCGCAATCAGCAGCCGATACCAGGGATATTCGAGATAGAACAGATTGAAATGGGCGGTGATCGGCTCGTTGATCTTGCGCGCCACCGGACCGAACTGCCAGAGAACGTAGTTCTGCAAGATCAGCGAAATGCCGAAGGTGGCGAGGATCGTGGTCAGCGGATCGCGCCCGATCAGCGGCCGCAACGTCACTATCTGCATGGCGGCGCCAAGGATCGCCACCACGAGGCTGGCCAGCACCAGCGCCAGCCAGAAACTCCCCGTCGCCGTCAGCACCAGCACGCCGATATAGGCGCCCAGCATAAACAATTCGCCATGCGCGAAGTTCACCACGTCCATGATGCCGAAGATCAGCGTCAGGCCCGAGGCGACCAGCGCCAGGATCATGCCGGTGACGATGCCGTTCATCGTCTGGATCACCAGCAGATCGTAGGGGAAAGTTTGAAAAAAATGGACCACGGCGTCCATCGCCTACACTCCCAGATACTGCTTGATGACCGGATCGTTCACGCTGATGTCGGAGGCCGCGCAATGGTGGCGCACGCTG
Source organism: uncultured Alphaproteobacteria bacterium (assembly GCA_963770985.1). Taxonomy (GTDB): domain Bacteria; phylum Pseudomonadota; class Alphaproteobacteria; order Rhizobiales; family Xanthobacteraceae; genus Pseudolabrys. Next base: position 88,297 of record CAVYRR010000003.1, read on the forward strand.
CCCTTCTCCATGATGTAGACGCGCTGACTGGCTGCCAGCGTCAGCGGCACGTTCTGCTCGACCAATAGGATTGCCACGCCCTCGTTATGCAGCGCCCCGATGATCTCCCGGATTTGCGACACCATCCTGGGCATGAGGCCTTCGGTCGGCTCGTCGAGCAGGATGATCTTGGGCTCCAGCATCATGGCCCGCGCGATGGCGAGCATCTGCTGCTCGCCGCCCGATAGCGTGCCGCCGGCCTGATTTCGCCGCTCGCTCAGCACCGGAAAATAGGTGAATACCTTGTCGAGCAACGCCCGTTTCTTCTCTTCCGTCACGCCGCTGCGGTCGAGCCCGGTGCGCAGGTTTTCCATCACGCTGAGCAGGCGGAAGATGCGGCGGTCTTCCGGCACGTAGCCGATACCGAGGCGAGCGAGTTTGTGCGCGGGCAAGCCGCCGATAGCATTGCCGCTGAGCAGCACCTGGCCCTGGCTTGGCTGCACCAGACCCATGATAGTCTTCAAGGTCGTGCTTTTTCCCACACCGTTGCGCCCAAGCAGGCCGACCACCTCGCCCGGCCCAACGGTAAGCGAGACGCCATGCAGGATGTGGCTCTTGCCGTAATAAGTGTGCACGTCCTCGACCAGGACGAGCGGCTGCGTGCTGATGGAGGCTTCGATCATGTCTTGAGGTAGACCTCCTGCACTTTGAGATTGCGCTGGATTTCCGCCGGCGTGCCGTCGGCGAGAATTTCGCCGTAGTGCAGCACGGTGATGCGATGGCAAAGCTCCATGACCACCTGCATGTCGTGTTCAACGATCAGGATGGTCAGATTTTTGGCGATGCGCCGCACCAATTGCATTGTGTCGTGGGTCTCGGACGCACTCATGCCGGCGGTTGGCTCGTCGAGACACAGCAAGGTCGGCTCGGTTGCGAGCGCGATGCCGATCTCGAGATTGCGCTGCTCGCCATGCGACAGGTTGGCGGCGAGTTCGTCCGCCTTGCCGAGCAGGCCGACGGAGGCGAGCGCCTTTTCCGCCTTCTCATTGATGTCGGGGAAGGCGCCATGGTGCTTGGCCATATTCCAGCCGTGCCGGCGCGACTGTGCCGCGATGCGCACGTTTTCCAGCGCGGTGGCATTGGGCAGGATGTTGGTAATCTGGTAGGAGCGCGCGATGCCCATCTGCGAGATCATATTCGGCGGCAACCCGGTGATATCTTGGCCGTCGAAAATGATGCGCCCGCCGGTCGGCCGCAGCGCGCCGGTCAGGCAATTGAAGAAGGTGCTCTTGCCCGCCCCGTTCGGTCCGATGATGGCACGGACTTCGCTGCGTCGGATCTCGAAATTGACGTTGGAAAGCGCGGCCAGTCCGCCGAAACGGACGGTCAGCAGTTCGGTCTTCAGGATGGGCGCCGACGCGGCCCCCCGGCTGCTTGCCGGGGAGCCCAGATCGGTTACAGACTGCGCGCTCACTTACGCCGAGGGGAACTTGCAGGCCGGTGGCACGATCGTCTTGTCGCCCGGAATCATCTCGACGATGTGATGCTTGCCCCCTTTGATCTCGAAGATGAACTGGCGGATGAACGCCTGGTGATCTTCCTTGCGGATGACGCCGCCGCCTTGCGGGAAGTCGTCGCCTTCCTTCATCACCAGACCTTCGAGCGCTTCGATCAGCTTCATGGTGTCCTGGCGGCCCTGGAACTTCGACTTTTCCATGCCGAGCTTGAGGGCGTTGATCGCCTCGTAGTTCGACTGCACGTAGCGGTCGGGCAGCGGGCCGGACGGGTCGACCTTCGCCAACCGCGCCTTGGCTTCGTTGAAGAACTTATGATGCGCCGGCGTATCGAGCGCACCCTCGAACACCGGAATATACCGGTTGATGCCGATGAACCCTTCGATCTTGTTGCCGAGCGCCGGCAGGTTGGTGGATTTCGGCAATGGCGCCGTCGCCTGCCCACTTGTATTTCTTGGTGAGACCGAGGTCGTAGGCCTGATTGCCGATGGTAATGCCGTCCTTGCCGAAGAAAATGCCGAACAGTCCATCGAAGTTGCCTTGGATCTTCGACAGGAACGGCGTCATGTCGGCGGTGCCGAGCGGAATGCCGGTGGTGCCGACCACTTCGCCGCCCTGCTTCTTGATCTCGGCCGCATAGGCGTCGCGCGTGGACTGGCCCCAGGAATAGTCGGCATAGGCGAGGTGCCATTTCTTGCCCATCTTGTTGACGAGATAGGGGCCGATCGCCACCGCCTGCGCCGGCGCGTAATCGTAGGTCCGGAAGCTGTAGCGGTTGCACTTGCTGGTGGTCAGCGTGGTGTCGAGGCACACACTGATCATGTTGACGACCTTGTTCTCTTCGAACACCGGCATGCAGGCGAGACAAATGTTGGAGAGGAAACCGCCGACATGCACGTCGACCTTGTCCTCGACCAGCAGCTTCTCGGTCTTGCGGCGCCCGACGTCCGGCTTGGACTCGTCGTCCACGATGATCGCTTCGAGCGGCCGGCCGTTGACGCCGCCAGCTTCGTTGACGCGGTCGATCGCCATCATCAAGCCGACCACCGCGGTCTTGCCGCCGAGCGCTGCCGCGCCCGAAAGCGGCTGCTCCGAGCCGATCTTGTACGGCGTGGCGGCGCCGAAGGCGGCGCGCCACGGCGCCGGCACCAGCATCATCGCGCCGATCGCGCCGCCGCCCCAGCCGACCAGCGTGCGGCGGGTGAGCTTGCCGCGGTACCAGATGTCTTGCGCCCAGGCCTCGTCTTTCCATTTTTCAGTCATCGCAAGTCCTCCCTCTCGATTTCAGTTTGTTCGAATCGAAACGCCCGCGCGGCCGCGCGGGCGTCGAAGCATCGCCAATAAGCCGTAGTGTGAATGAACGGCGCAGCCGCACGCCGTGCTCGCGCGGGTCCTGTGCCCGACATCAAGCATGGCCACGAGCCCAATCACCGCACGCCCCACCGTGACGGTACGAGGCAGCATTGCCCGTTCCTCCCTTGCCGGCCCTTGACGGGCTCTTGGCTATAAGCCCCGTAAGCAAACGCGATCCTACGCCAAGTTTCAACCGCTATTTCGATAGCGATGCACGCCCGCTCACATCGTCGGATAGTGCCCGCCTATTGTGCAGCCGCCCTCGAACCGCGCCGCCGCCGATGCTAGACTTGTCGGCGCGGATCGATTGTTCCTCGCACCGGACTAAAGTCTGATGACCGTCACCCCCATGCGACGCGACAATACGCCGCCGTCCGGCAGCGGGCTGGCAGCGCGGCTAGCGATCCGCGCCGACAAGCATCGCGGGCCGACTGCAGGTCTGGCGCCGGGGTTTGTGCAGGGCAATCTGGCCATCCTGCCGCAACGGCTGGCCGCCGACTTCCTGCGCTTTTGCCAGCTCAACCCGAAGTCCTGCCCGCTGATCGGCATGTCGGCGCCCGGCAATGGGCGCGTGCCAGAACTAGGCGAGGACCTCGACATCCGCACCGATCTGCCGCGCTACCGAGTATGGCGGAACGGCGAATTGGTCGCCGAGCCGGCGGACGTGCGCGAATTCTGGCGCGACGACCTGGTGAGCTTCGTGATCGGCTGCTCGTTTTCCTTCGAAGAGGCGTTGACCAGCGACGGCATCGAATTGCGCCATATCACGCGCGGCTGCAATGTTCCGATGTATCGGACCTCGATCGCAACCGCAGAGGCCGGACCGTTCCATGGGCCGATGGTGGTGTCGATGCGGCCTATGACGCCGGCCAACGCCATCCGCGCCGTCCAGATCACCACGCGCTTTCCCGCCGTGCACGGCGCGCCGGTGCATATCGGCAAGCCGGAGCTGATCGGCATCAAGGACGTGATGAAGCCGGACTATGGCGACGCGGTGGAAGTGCATGACGACGAGTTGCCGGTGTTCTGGGCTTGCGGAGTGACGCCGCAGTCGGTGATCGCAACCGTGAAGCCGGAATTCTGCATCACGCATTATCCTGGCAGCATGCTGGTGACCGACCGGAAGAACACCGAGTTTGCGATTATGTGAGTCGCACTAACGAACAAACTTACCTATGTTTAAAAATGCTGCACACACATCGATCTTGGCAGTCAGTTTACTTATTGCCACCTGTTGCTTTCAATCTGCTGCAGCCCAGTGCGCGATCGACAACAAGAACGTTTTCATCGATCCGCGACTGGTTCCGCAACGTCCAAAAATAACCCGTCAACAATTTGAGGCTCTTTCGGCAAGTCCTTGGAGTTCGGAACGCGAAAAAGAAACCATACGCAACGACTACATGAATCAGAACCAACCGATCTCAATTCCTTATTCAAATGGAATGGTACTGATTTCCCCTAACGATCCTTGCCTGCAGCAATTCATTCCAAGGTAATGCTCAACGGCTGACAAAGCCCTACGCCGCCTCGCGGGCGTTCTTGTCGAGAAGGCCGGCTTCGATCAGCGCCGCACGAATACGCGCGATCTCGGCGCGCTCGAGCTTGACCAGCGGCGGGCGCACCACCGCGCGCGGCAGTTTGCCGAGCAGCACAAGCGCTTCTTTCATGCGGTTGTGCATATCGACGAAGGGATCGGCGTAGAACACGCGCGCGGTCGGTTCGATGCGGTCGTTGAGGCGTCTGGCCTCCGCCATGTCGTTTTTCCGGACGGCGCGGAACATTTGCGCCTGCAGATCGGCGATCACACTGCCGGAGCCGGACAGCAGGCCGTTCGGGCCGAGCGCCAGCGAAGACAATAGCCACGATGAGTGCGTGGTGAGCACGTTCACCGGCCGGCTCAGGTTCTGCAACGTGCGGATGTGCCATTCGTGATGCGGAACGTTGCCGATCCAGTCCTTGATGGCGCGGATGGTCGGAATCTCCTCGCACATTTTCAGCAGCGTTTCTTTCGGATAGCCCTGCCCGGTCGCCAAAGGATACTGGAACACGATCAGCGGCAGATCGGTGGCATCCGCGATGCGCTTGTAATGCGCGAGCGCCATTTGCGGCGATTGCCCGAGCGTGAACGGCGCCGGCGGAAACACCAAGAGTGCCGAGGCGCCGCCCTGCACCGCCATGCGCGCGAGGCGCGCCGCTTCTAGGCTGCCGTCGGCCCAGATGCCGTTGATGAGCGGCAGGCGGCCGCCAATCTCGTCCTGCGCGATCTCGAGCACGCGGCGCTGCTCCTCGAAAGTGCAGGAGGCGACCTCGGTCGAATGCGCGTTGATGGTGATGGCGGAAAGTCCTTCGACCGAGGCCACATCGCGCAGATGCTTGCGGAAGCTCGCCTCGTCGATCGACAAATCGTTCTCGAACGGCAGCAGCACCGCCGGGATGACGCCTTTGGGGACATAGTTCGCCTGCCGTGGCATGATGTGTCTCCTTTAGTTCAAACCGCCGCCTTCACACTCGCTTCCGCTTCGCCACCAAAGCCGAACTCCGCCGAAAGGTGGTTAGCGGCGGCGCGCACCAACCGCGCGCGCTTGTGCAACGCCTCGGTCGACAACCGCCAGACCGGCCCGGATATTCCGATGGCGCCAATCACCCGGCCGGAAAAATCGCGCACCGGCAGCGCCACGCAGCGCACTTCCGAATCGAATTCACCGTCGTCGATGGCGAGCCCTGCGCGCCGCACTTCGGCGATCTCGCGCGCCAATCGATCGGCCGAGGTGATCGACTTCGGCGTATACGCCTTGAGCTCGGCACGTTGCAGGTAGCGCTCGAACTGGTCGCTGGCCAAGGCGGCGAGCATGATCTTGCCGAGCGCGGTGCAATGCGCCGGCCGCACCACGCCGACGCGGTCGTTCAGCTGGAACGCGCCCGGCCCGCCGGTGCGCGCCAGCACCACCACGGCGTCGCCCATCGGCACCGAGAAATGCGCGCTTTCGCCGGTCGTGCGCGCGAGGTCGTCGAGCACGGGCGTCGCCAGACTCATCATTTCGATCTCGTCGAGCGCGCTCGCCGCCAACGCGAACAGCGGGCGGCCGATGCGGTAGCGCTTTGAATCCTTCAACTGCCGCACGTAGCCGAGCGACACCAGCGTTTTCACCAGATGAAACGTAGTGGAATTGTGCAGGCCGACGCGCTTGCTCAATTCGGCGAGCCCGATGCCGTCGCGGTTGCGCGCGATCTCTTCGATGATAGCGAAGCCGCGCCCAATTGATTGCACGCCGCCACGCGCCGGCTCGGCTCTCGCCTCGCCGAAGTCGTGGATTTCGGCCAGGCGGGCCCGCGTTTGTCTGCCGTCCGCAGGCTTGCGTTTGGATCGCGCGTTCACGTGAACTGTCTCCCGTTACCTCGAATCATGGTCTGTAACCGGCGCGGTTCGAGGAATTGTTGTTTTTTGCGGTTGCGATAATGCGATAGGGACTTTAACCATATCGTCGACGGATCGACAATATCGCACCGCGCCGCCGGCGCCCTTGGCGCGGCCACGCCGGCGGGACACATCAAATCGACCGTACAACAAGGGTTTGCGTAGCGTTTCATGAAAGCAGCACCGTTCGAGTATTCCCGCGCGACCGACATCGACGAAGCCTGTGCGTGGCTCGCGGCCGACGACAGCGCGCGCGTGATCGCCGGCGGGCAGACCCTGGTACCGATGATGGCCATGCGGCTGGCGCGCCCCAGCCGGCTGATCGACATCAACCGCATCGCCGCGTTGTCCTATATCCGCAACGACGGCGACGGCGTCGCCATCGGCGCCACCACGCGGCAATGCGTGATCGAGCGCGACGCGCTGGTTGCGTCGCAGGTGCCCTTGCTCGCGCGCGCAATCCCCAACATCGGCCACGCCGCCACCCGTGCGCGCGGTACCATCGGCGGCTCGCTTGCCAATGCCGACCCAGCGGCGGAACTGTCGCTAGTCGTCGTGACGCTCGACGCCACCTTGAGCTATCGCGCCGGCGGCAAGACCGCCGATATTCCGGCGCGCGGCTTCCATGTCGGGGCGATGGTCACCAGCCTGCCGGAGGGCGCTTGCCTGACCGCCGTGCGATTTCCGGTTTGGCAGGGCGGCAAAATCGGCACCGGCTTTCATGAGGTGAATGCGCGCAGCAGCGATTTTGCTTTCGTGTCGGCGGCCGCGCAGATCGAGCTTGACGCCGGCAACAAATGCAAACGGATCGCCGTCGGGGTCGGCGCGGCGACCGACCATCCCATCCGCCTGGACAGCGCCGAGCGGCAATTGACCGGCGGCGCGCTCGATCCGAAAGCGGTACGCGCGGCCGTCGAGGAAGCGCTTACCGATATCGAGGCGCTCGACGATCTGCATGCCACGGCGGCCTACCGCCGCCGCGTCGCAGCCGTGCTGGCCGCGCGCGCGATCGCCGATGCGCTCGCCGATGCGCAAGGGAAAAGAACCCATGCGCATTGAGCTCAATGTCAACGGCAAGCTGCATGAACTCGAGGTCGAGCCGCGCACCACGCTGCTCGATTGCCTGCGCGACCTGCTCGATCTTAAAGGAGCCCACGCTGGCTGCGAGCACGGCGTCTGCGGGGCCTGCACCGTGCTGTTCGACGGCGTGGCGGTGCGCTCGTGTCTGATGTTCGCGTGTCAAGCGGCCGGTTCTGCCATCACGACCATCGAAGGCGTCACGCCCGGCCCCGGCGAGCTGTCGCCGATCCAGGATGCCTTTTGCGAAACACACGGCATGCAATGCGGCTTTTGCACGCCGGCCATGGTCCTGGTCGCGCATGCGCTCATCGCCGACACGCCGGAGCCGACGCGCGAACAGATCGTCGAAGCGATCTCGGGCAATATCTGCCGCTGCACCGGCTATGCGCAGATTGTCGAGGCGATCGCGCTCGCCGCCGAGCGCATGCGCGGCGTCAACCGGCCGCGGAGCCTGAACAAATGAACGCTGGCCACCACCGCTACGTCGCAACCGACCGCCGCGTGCGCGAGGACCGCCGCTTTGTCGCCGGCAAGGGCCAGTTCGTCGCCGATGTCGACCTGCCGAACATGAAACATGTGGCGGTGGTCACCTGCCCGCACGCCGCCGCGCGCATCAAGAGCATCGACAAAAGCGCCGCGCTAAAAATGCCGGGCGTACACTACGTGCTGGATGGCGCGGAGCTGGCCGCCGCCACGCTGCCGTTGATGACCGGGCTCGATACGCCGAACGTGCCGCGACGGCCATTGGCCTTGGGCACCGCGCGCTATTCGGGCGAATGGGTCGCCGCTGTGGTGGCCGACACCCGCGCGCTGGCCGAAGACGCGGCCGAGGCGCTTGAAATCGACTACGAGGCGCTGCCCTTCGTGCTTGACGCCGAGCAGGCGCTCGCAAAGGGCAGCCCGCTAGTGCACGAAGCGCACGGCTCCAACGTGCTGCTCGACAAGACCTTCGTGTGGGGCGAGGTGGAGAAGGATTTTGCCGCTTCGCCGCGCACATTATCGCTGCGGGTTAAATGGGGCCGCTCGTCGACGGTGCCGATCGAGACCTTCGGCGTGGTGGCGAGCTGGGATCCCTGGCGCGAGCTGCTCGACGTCTATGCCTCGATCCAGATGCCGCGCTATGCCGATCAGATCGGGGTCGCATTGAAAATCCCCGCCACCTCAGTGCGCGTGCATCACGATATCGACGTCGGCGGCAGCTACGGCGTCAAGCGCGGCATCAAGCACACGGTGCTTGCCGGCTACCTGTCGCGCCGGCTCGGTCTTCCCATCCGGCTGATCGAGGACCGGCTGGAAAATATGCGCGGCGGCGACGCGCACGGGCCGGAGCGCTTGTTCGATGTCGAGGTCGCCTTCGACGACAATGGCATCGTGCGCTCGATGAAGATGCGCGCACTGGAGAATGTCGGCGCCTATGCCGGTCGCTCACCGTTCCAGCTCGGCAAGCCGGTCGGCGCGATCGTCGGCCCCTACAAGATCAAGAGCGTGCAGTATCGCGCCATCGCGGTGGTCACCAACAAGACGACGCAGGATGCCGTGCGCGGCTTCGGCCAGGGGCCGACCAATCTGGCGCTCGAGCGCTGCATGGACGAGGTCGCCAATGTGCTGGGCCTCGATCCGCTCGAGGTGCGGCGGCGCAATCTGATCCGGCGCGAGGAATTCCCCTATCTGATCCCGAGCGGCACCACTTACGACAGCGGCGACTATCACACCGTGATCGACAAGGTGCTGGCCGGCACCGGTTACGCAGAGCTCAAAGCCGAGCGCGACCGGTTGCGCGGCGAAGGCAAGCTCGCCGGCATCGGGCTTGCCGCCTGCCTGGAGCCGTCCGGCGGCAACGCCACCTTCGAGGCGCTGCTCAATCCGGCCATCACCACTTCCACCTTCATGGATTCCTGCCGCATTAATGTGGACGGCCTGGGCGCCATCACCGCCACCATGCATACGACCTCCGCCGGCCAGGGCCACGAGACGCTGCTCGGCACCGTGGTCGGCGAGGTCTTGCAGGTCGATCCGGACCTCGTGCGGGTGACGCGGCCGGATTCGCTCAATTCGCTGCCAAGCGGCACGCCGGTCGGCAGCCGCATGGCGATCATGCTGGGCGGCGCGGCGTTCCACGCCGCGCACAAGCTCAAGGTAAAATTGACGGCGATTGGCGCGCACGATCTTGGTATTCCGGCCGAACGCGCGGTCTATGAGCAAGGCAACGTGTACGACCGCAACTCCCCGCAGAACAAGCGAAGCTGGGCCGACTTGGTGCAGATCGCGTTCCGCAATTATCACCGCATGCCGCCCGGCATGGAGCCGGGGCTAGCGGTCGAGCACGTCTACCAAGTGCCGAACGGCGGCACGTTGCCTACCGCGGACGGCCGCGTGCAGATGTATCCCTGCTTCTCGTTCGAATTCCACCTGCTGCTGCTCGCCATCGATCCCGATCTCGGCCGGCCCGAGATCGTGCGCTACCGGCTCGGACACGACTGCGGCACACAGATCAATCCCAAAATCGTGCGCGGCATGACCATGGGCGGTATCGCGCACGGCATCGGCGCCGCGTTATTCGAGGAGTTCGCCTATAACGACGAAGGCCAACTGATCGCCCAGAGCTTCATGGATTATCTGCTGCCGTCCTCGCATGAAGTGCCGGCGGTCGACATCGTCGATCATGAAACGCCATCGCCGCATACCGTGCTCGGCCAGAAAGGTTCCGGCGAGAGCGGCTATCTCGGCGCGCCGGCGGCGATCGCCAACGCCATCAACGCCGCGATCCGGCCGCTCGGCATCTCCATCAATACGCTACCGATCAAGGTCTCGACGCTAGGCGATTTGATCGCCGAGGCGCGCACCAAAAAAGGAAACTGAATGATCGTCGATTGCCACGCCCACCTGGTGCCGCCTGAATTGGTGGCCGCGATCCGTAAGGATGCGGCGAAGTTTCCCAATGTGCGTCAGATCGAGGACGGCGGCAGCCTGGCGTTCGCCTTCGCCGGCGCCAAGCCGACGCGGCCGGTGTCCAAGCCCCTGTCCGATATTCCGGCGCGGCTCGCCTGGATGAGCAAACAGGGCATCGACAAACAGGTGGTCGGCGGCTGGGTCGATATGTTCGGCTACGAGCTGGCAGGCGCCGAGGGCGAGGCCTGGAGCCGGCTCGCCAATGATACGCTGTTCGCAGCGGCGAAGGCGGAGCCGCATTTTGTGCCGCTCGCCACCGTGCCGCTGGGCGATGGCATGCGCGCCGCGGCCGTGCTCAAGGATGCTGTGAAGGCGGGGTTCTCCGGCGCCATGATCGGCACGCTGCCGCGCGGTGTCGGCTCAACGCTCGACCATACCGATCTCGACCCGTTCTGGCAGGCGGCGGACGAAACCGGCGCGCTCATCCATATTCATCCGAGCTTCGATGCCGGCGACAAGCGCGTCAACGATTTCGGCCTTGCCAACGGACTTGGCCGCATCACCGACGCGGTGATCGCTGTGGCGCGACTGATCTCGGCCGGCCACGTCGCGAAATACAAAAATGCCAGAATTTTCGTGCCGATGGGTGCCGCCGCCCTGCCCTTCGTGCTCGGCCGCCTCAAGCGCAACGCCGCGATCACGCCCGGCATCGGCGATCCGGTGGCGGGGCTTGCCGCGATATACACCGACACTATCCTGCACGATGCACGCGTCTTGAAATTCGTCATCGAGATGATGGGAACGGAGCGGCTGATGATGGGCTCCGACATGCCGTTCCCGATCGGCGACACCGAGCCGATGAAGATTGTCACGGCGGCAGGCTTGTCAAAAGCGCAGGCCGATTCAATCAATGGGGGGCTGGCGGCGCGACTATTCAATATTCAATGACAAAACAAGGGACCAAAGGTCCAAAGCTGAACGCATAACTTGGAGGAGGAACAAAATGAACTGCTTATCGACGCTGTTGCGATCCGCCGCCTGCGGCGCCGCGATGCTCGCTAGCGCCGCGTTGGTGCCCACGCCCGCGTCCGCGCAGGCGCCGTCGAAAATCACCATTGTCGTGTTCGGCTTCCCCTCGCTCGGCGCCTTCATGCCGCCGGTGATCAAGGCCAAACACCTCGATACCGCGCACGGCCTCGACATCGAATTCGTCGAGCGGCCGCCCGATGCCTACACGACTCAGTTCAACTCGGGTGAGTTCAAGGTTGGCGGCAGCGCCGCGGTGCTCACCGTCGGCCTCGCCGACGCGCGCGGCGTCAAGGTGAAGTACCTGTTCAACCTGTTCGACTATTGGGGCACCGTCGTCACCTCGCGGCCCGAGATCAAGTCGGTCAAGGACCTGGAAGGTAAGCAGCTCGCCGCCGCCGCCTCCACCACCAATTTCGTGATGTTCGAATTCTTTGCTAAGCAGCTCGGCGTCGACAAATCGAAAATCCAGGTGGTCAATACCGCCCCGCCCGGCTTGGTCGGCTATGCGCTGGCCGACCGCGCCGACGCCATCCAGCTGTGGGAGCCGGCCTATACGCTGCTGAAGGCCAAGAAGCCGGAGATCCGCGCGCTCGACACCGATGTGAGCAAGACCTGGAGCAAGTTCGCCGGCGGCGAACGCATCCCCTATCTCGGCATTGCCGCGCATGACGACTGGATCAAGGCAAACGAGGCTCTGATTCCGAAGCTCTACGCGACCTACAAGGAGGCCGGCGACTTCATTGCCAAGAATCCGGAGGAAGCCGCCGCGCTGATCGCGCCGAAATCGACGCCGGAGGACCGCGCCGCGCTGGTGTCGCTGATCAAGGCCAACGACCGGCTCGGCATGAGCGTGGTGCCGGCCGGCAAGGTCGTCAAGCAAATCGAGGCGGTCTACAAGGCCGGCATCGACGTCGGCTATTTCAAGGCGATGCCGTCGAACGACACGATCTATACGAAGCCGATGCAATGATGAACTCGCGTAGCATGCGCGTCCTGCAAGCCGCCGCCGGCATGATCGTGCTGGCGGTCGGCTGGCAGATCTTGTCTTACGTTTTTCCGCACTATCTGTTCCCGCCGGTGCCGGAGATCATTTCGCGCACCATCGAGGTGCTGATCACCGGCTCGCTGCTGGTCGACGTGCTGCTCACCGCCGGACGCATTTTCGGCGGGCTGTTCGGCGCCTTCATCCTCGGCGGCATTCTGGCAATGGTGATCGGGCAATCGAAGACCGCGGAGAATTTCGTCGCGCCGGTGTTGACGTTTTTTCAGGGCATTCCGGCGCTGTCCTGGGTGGTGTTCGCCATCATTTGGTTTCACGGCATCGAATTCCGCGTGCTGTTCATTATGGTGATGACGACGCTGCCCGCTTTCACCTTCCAGATTCTCGACGCCTTCCGCTCGATGTCGAAAGACTTGTTCGAGATGACCATGGCGTTCCGGCCGAGCCGCTGGACTTTGTTCCGCTTCCTGATCGTGCCGACCATCGTGCCGGGCATTCTGACGGCCTGGAAAGTGAACCTCGGCAATGCCGCGCGCGTGGTGGTGGTGGCGGAGCTGGTGGGCGCCACCGGCGGCGTCGGCTACCAGTTGCTGCGCCAGCAGCAACTGTTCGACATGGCCGGCGCCATGGCCTGGACGCTGCAGCTCGTATTATTCGTGCTGGTGGTGCAGCAGACCATCAACGCGATCGAAAATTGGGCGCTGCGCTACCGCGCGGTGTCCGAGCGGGCCATGTAGGCTCATGTCCGACCCTGTCATCCGCTTTAAGGACGTGAGCAAATCCTTCCGCCGCCCGGACGGGCGCGGCGATTTCGTCGCTGTGGACAAATTGTCGTTCGAGATCGCCAAGGGCGAGATCGTGGCGGTGCTGGGCAAGACCGGCTGCGGCAAGTCGACCATGTTCAACATTGTGGCCGGACTAACCGAGGCCAGCTCGGGCGAGGCGCGCGTGGTCGGCCACGACCCGTTCCGCGAGTTCGAATTCTTCCGCGGCAAGATCGGCATCGTGTTCCAGGGCGACCGGCTGATGCCGTGGCGCTCGGCGCTCGACAATGTGATGCTCGGGCTGCAGATCCTCGACAACGAGCGGAAGCAGGCGGAGACGACCGCGCGGCAATGGATGACGCGGCTCGGCCTTGCCGGCCATGAGAACGACTATCCGCACGCGCTATCGGGCGGCATGCGCCAGCGCGTCTCGATCGCGCGCGCCTTCGCGGTCGATCCCGAGATCCTGCTGTGCGATGAGCCGTTCTCCGCGCTCGACGAGATGACCGCGCGCGACCTGCGCGCCGAATTCGTGCGGCTGGTGCGGCAGAACAACAAGACCGCCGTGTTCATCACGCATCAGCTCAACGAGGCGATGGAGATCGGCGACCGCGTGCTGGTATTCCACCGCCCGGCGCGCATCGCCTACGAGACGCGGCTCGGCCCCGGCACCACCGACGCCGACCGGCGCAAGGTGCAAGAGGACATCATGCGCGTGCTGTCGGTCGAGCAGGCGCCGGCTGAGGCAAACGGCTGAAAACACAAGCGGCGCGGCACAAAATGCGCCGCGCCGCAAGTGTTCAGTAAAAGCCGGTGCCCGTCTTATGCCGGCAGCGGCTTGCCCTTAGTCTCCGGCAGGAACGGCACCAGCACGAAACCCAGGATGTAGATAAACGAGAACGCCACCGCCATCCCGCTAAAGCCGCCGAACTGGGCGATCAGCATGCCGGCGAACAACGGCCCCAGGAACGCGATGAAGCGCGGGCTGTTGAAGGTGAACGCCATACCCGTTGCGCGCATGCGCGTCGGGAACAGTTCCGGCAGCCACACCGACATCCACGAATATTGCCCGAGCGTGAAGAAGCCATTGACCGCCGCGACCAGCAACAAGAGATGCAGGTCGGTCGTCCACTTATAGAGCGCGAAGGTGAGCACCAGCGAGGCGGCAAAGAAGATCATCACCACCGGCTTGCGGCCAAAATTATCGGCAAAGAAACCCAAGCCGATATAACCGCAGATGGCGCCGATATTGTAGCTCATGCCGGCGTAGCTAGCCCATGTCTGCGGCGGCAGGCCGGCTTTGCCGGCAGCGGCGGCGATGAAGGGCGGCACCCAGGTCGAGATGCCCCACCACGCCACTGTGGTCGTCAGCGACATCAGGAACACGATGACGGTGATCTTGCGAATTTCCGGATCGGCAAACAGATCCGCGAAGGTGAAGCGCGTGAGGTGCTGATCCTCTGCATTGAGCGCGACGCCGCTTTTCTTTTTCGCATGCGCGGATTTCCGCTTTTCGTTTGAGTGCTCCCATTTCTGCGACTCAGGCACGCCGCTGCGCAGCCAGAAGGTAAACAGCGCCGGGATGACGCCGATGAAGAACATGATGCGCCAGGCGCCCGGCCCATAGCCGCTGACGAACAACCAGGTGAACGAGGCCAGGAAGAAGCCGATGCCGAGGCCGCATTGCATCAGCCCGGCGCCGCGCCCGCGCGCGTTGTCCGGCCATACTTCCGCGGTCAGCGAGGCGCCGGTCGACCATTCCGAGCCGATGGCAATGCCGACCAGGAAGCGCAGCAGCGCGAACGAGACCCAGTCCCAAGCAAAGGCGGAGAGGCCCGTGGTGAGCGAATAGGCGAGGATCGCGAAGATCATGGTGCGCCGGCGGCCGATATAGTCGGCCAGTACGCCGCCAATCACCCCGCCGATGCCCCAGCCCAGCAGCGTGATGCCGATCACCGTGCCGGCATAGGCCGGGATCTGGCCGAATTGCGTAGGCGCAAGCAGGTCGTGCAGCGCCACGCCGACCACCAGGATCAACGAGAAGGTTTCATAGCCGTCGAACATCCAGCCGAGGTTCGAGGCAAACACGGTTTTCCATTGCGTCGCGTTGAGGCTGCGATACCAAGGCTCTGAAGCGGCCGCAGTTGCCGTCGTCATGGATCAATCCCTCCCTATCGGTCGCGTTTTGGTTCAGCCGGTTCAACCGGCCTTGGTCTTACGTGCGGCCATTTTGACCGCATTTACAATTTCTGGATAGGCCGCACAGCGGCACAGATTGCCGGACAGGTAATCTTTGATCGTTTCATCGTCCGGATCGGGATTTTCGCGTAGCAGCATTTTCACCATGAGAACAAATCCGGGCGTGCAGTAGCCGCATTGGAAGGCGCCGCATTCGATGAAGGCCTGCTGCACCGGATCGAGCTTGCCCGCCTCTGTTAGGTGCTCGACGGTGACCAGATCGGCGCCGTCGAGGAAGACTGCAAGTGTAAGGCAGCCCGAGACCGGCTTGCCGTCCACCAGCACGGTACAGCAGCCGCACAGTCCCTGCCCGCAGCTCTCACGCGCGCCGAACAAGCCGAACTGGGCCTGCAGCAATTCGACCGCGTTGTGATGCGGCTTCACCTCGGCTGTCACCGGCTGGCCGTTGAGCGTGAAGCTGATCGTGCGGGTGGCCGGCATGTTATTCATCCCCGAGCGGTTTGCCGGCCTTGGCGCGCAGCGCGCGCAGCACCGATTCCGCGGTCAGCGGCAATTCGGTCAGCCGCACGCCGATGGCGTCGTCGATGGCATTGGCGATGGCCGGCGACACGCCGAAGGTGGCGAGTTCGCCGACGCCCTTGGCGCCGAACGGGCCGTTGCTCTGATAGGTGTCGACCGCCTCGTTTTCCATCACCGCCGGCACGTCGTGGATGCCGGGGATCTTGTAGTCGGCGAGCGAAGCATTGGTGACCTGGCCGCCGTCGAGATGCATCTTCTCGAACATTGAAAAGCCGAGCTGCATCAGCGAGCCGCCCGAGAGCTGGGTCTCGACGATCTTGGGATTGATCGGCTTGCCGACGTCGGCGACGTTGATCAATCGCGTGATGCGCACGTGTCCGGTCTCGGTGTCCACCTCGATCTCGACGCCGGAGCCGGCGACCATCCAGAACGGCGTCGCATTGGCGGTCATGCCGTCGGCGTCAGGCGGGATGTAATCCGGCTTGTAGGTGCCGGTGCCGACGATGTTGCCGGCCTGCATGCCGTATTTTTTCCGAAATAAGTCGGCGAGCGGGACGTTGCTGCCCTCCGGCTCGCCCACCTCGCGCGCGAGCGCAGCGATCTTGGCCTTGGCCTCCTCGGCCGCGAGCCGCACCGCGTGGCCCATGTGGAACAGCGAACGCGAGCCGAGCGTACCCATGTCGTAGGGCGTCACATCGGTGTCGCGCGGCACAATACGGATGGTTTCCGCCGGCATGTTGAGCACTTCGCCGACCATCTGCGCCATTGCCGTATCGGAGCCCTGCCCCATATCGACGGTGCCGCAATAAAGCGTCGTGCTGCCGTCGCCCGCGACGTTGACGATCGCCACCGACGTGGTCGGTGAGATCACCGCCTTGAGTGCGACCGCGAGACCTCGCCCGCGCCGCACCACGCCGCTGCCGTGGTCGAACGGCGCCTTCCAGTTGAGCCGCTCGGCGATGCGGTCGAGCACTTTCTCGATGGCGGCGTCTTTCAGGATGGTGCCGGTCGCCTGCGGGCGGCCGTCGCGCAGGAGATTTTGTTTGCGGAATTCGAGCGGGTCGCGTTTGAGCGCGCGCGCGATCATGTCGGTGTGGCTCTCGTAAGCCCACACCAGTTGCGGTATCCCGAAACCGCGCAGCGCGCCGGCCGGCGTCAAATTGGTGTAGAGCGCGTAGGAATCGATCGACACGTTGTCGATGTCGTAGGGGCCGGAAGCGGTAAAGCCGGATTTCTGCGTCACGCGCGGACCGACATCGGCAAAGGCGCCGCCGTTCCACCAGATTTCGCATTTGCGCGCGACAATGCGGCCATTTTTGTCGAGGCCGCTCTTGATGCGGAACGTGCTGGGGTGCTTGGTGATGGTGTAGAAACATTCTTCCATGGTGAGCGCGATCTTCACCGGCCGGCGCGCCAGCATCGACAGCGCAACGGCGAGCGCCTCCATCTTGATGTAGAGCTTGCCGCCGTAACCGCCGCCGAGATAGGGCACCTTGATGCGCACGCGGTTTTCCGGCCAGCCGAGCAGGCGCGCGATTTCGGTGCGGACGAAAGATGGCCCCTGCGCCGCGGAATAAATGGTGACGCCGTCGTCGCGGTAATCGGCGATCGAGGCATAGGGCTCGAGCGCGAGATGAAGCACCTTCTGGGTGCGGAAGGTGTGCTCGAACACATGCGCGGCCGAGGCGAAGGCCTTGTCGACGTCGCCGCGCCGCAGCCGGAAATCGAGCGCGATATTGGTGCCTTTGCGACCTTTCAGGTGCTTGAGATCGGCGAAGGTGCCGGCCGGCTTGAGCTCGTCATGCACCAGCGTCTTGTTCTCGGCCGCCTCGACCTCGTCGAACACCGCGGGCAGTTCCTCGTACTCGGCGACGATCTGCTGCGCCGCCTGTTCGGCGACGTGCGGGTCGGCGGCGAGCACGACGGCGACCGGTTCGCCGACATAATGCACCTTGCCGATGGCGAGGATCGGCTGGTCGTGGAAAGCCGGGCCGTAATAGGGATCGGGGATGACCTTGCGCACGTCGTCGCTGGTGTAAACGGCGAAGACGCCGGGCACCTTGCGCGCGGCCTCGGTGTCGATCGATTTGATGCGGCCATGCGCCACCGTGCTGCGGAAGATTTTTCCATGCAGCATGCCGGGCACTTGCATCAGATGGGTGTATTCGGCACGGCCGGTCACCTTCTCGCGCGCTTCGAGCCGCGGCAGCGAGCGGCCGACTTGTCCGCCTGTGGTCGTGGTCGCAGCCATCACGCGGCTCCACTAACGGCGGCGCGTACCGCGCGCGCGGCATAGACGCGAAGGAGTTCGCGCTTGTAGGAAGCCGAGCCGCGCAGGTCGGCGATGATGTCGGCCTCGGCGGCAGCCGCCTCCGTAACTTTTGCAAGTGTCTTGTCGTTCACATCGGCGCCGGTCAGCGCCTGCTCGGCGGTCTTCAGGCGCGAGGCTTTGCTCGTGGCTGCGCTCACCACGATGCGGGCGGATTTAACGGTCGACCCCTCCGCGGTGAGCGCGACCGCGACGCCGAGCGCCGGCCAGTCGTCGGCCGAGCCGGCGGTGACCTTGAAGTAGACCGCGCGCGTCGCGCCTGGCGCCGGGATGCGCAGTTCGGTGATCAGTTCGTTCCTGGCGAGCGCGGTTTCGTAATAGCCGGTGAGCAAGTCCTCGACCGCCATCTGGCGCTCGCCTTTCGATCCCGCGACCGAAACCGAAGCATTGAGAGCGATCAGCACCGGCGGCAGGTCCATGTGCGGGTCGCCATGCGCCAGCGCGCCGCCGACGGTCGCCACGTTACGCACGCGCACATTGGACAGCCGCTTCATGGTGCGCACGATGACCGGCGCATGGCGCGCGACTTCGGGCAAATGCTCGAGCGCGGACAATGGCGCCAGCGCGCCGATGGTCAGTTCGCCGGATGGCGTCGCCGCGATGCGCGCGAACTTGTCGCCCAGCTTGCGCAGGCTCACCAGCCGGCGCGGCCGGAACACGCCGGCCTTCATCATCAGCATCAACGCGGTGCCGCCGGCGATCGGTCGCACGTCGGGATCGTCCGGGTCGATCAGCGCGATCGCCTCCTTCAGTGAGACTGGCTCGTTGAGCT
This sequence comes from uncultured Alphaproteobacteria bacterium, assembly GCA_963770985.1. Lineage (GTDB taxonomy): Bacteria > Pseudomonadota > Alphaproteobacteria > Rhizobiales > Xanthobacteraceae > Pseudolabrys. The sequence continues at coordinate 107,139 of CAVYRR010000003.1, forward strand.
CGAACGGAGTCATGGCGCTGCCCCCGGCCCGCCGCTGGCGAAGGCGGCTGCGAGCCGCGCGCTGAACTGCTTTTCCATTTCCTTCGCCTTCGCCTTGAGCACCGGTTGCCCCATGCTACCGAGTTTTCCGGTCAGCGTCGCGTCGATCGCATAGCGGATGATGGTCTGCCCGCCCAAGTCGGCGAGCCGGGTGGTCGCGGTTGCAGTCAAGCGGCCCACCACACCCAGCGGCGTGCCCTCGACCTTGGCTTCGATCTCCTCGGGCGGCGTCAGTTTGGTCGTCTCGACAGTGACCTTGAACTTGAAGCGCATGTAAGCGATGCGGGTTTCCAGCACCGCGTCGTAATGGGTGGCGTCGATTTGCTTGAGATCCTGCACCCCCTCGATGCAGGAGGCGAAGAACGGCGCGTTGCTGAGCGCCTTGAACACCGCCTCGCGCGGCGCGGCAACCGTGATTTCACCGGCGATATTCAAAACGGAATCCTTGTACCATCTGAAAACTTGCGGCGGCCTTAGCGGATGGCGGCCGGCACGATAACAAGCCCCGCGGAAAAATGCGCCTTATTTACTATTGCGCCGCCGCCGCACTAGTATTTCGTCCCTGCCCTTCCCACCGGAGCCCCCGATGCAACCACCCAAAGCCCTCACTATCACCGCGCATGGCGCAAAAATGCCGGCGATCGGCTACGGCACCATGGAGCTGCCGCAGCGCGGGCCCGAATTGGTGGCCTACGCAATCAAGAGCGGTTATCGCCTGATCGACACCGCGCGCAAATACGGCACCGAAGAGAAGGTTGGCGAAGGCATCCGCTTAAGCGGCATTGCGCGCGCGGAGCTGTGGGTTACCACCAAAGTGACCGAATTGGACGCGCGCGAGGCCGACTTCCTGCGCTCAGCGGAGGCCAGCCTGAAGGCGTTGCAGCTCGATTATGTCGACTTGCTGCTGGTGCACTGGCCGCAGCCAAAGGTGCCGTTTACCGAGACGCTCGGCGCGCTCGCCAAGGCCAAGCGGCGCGGGCTCGCGCGCCATATTGGTGTGTCGAATTTCACCATCGCCATGCTCGACGAGGCAGTGCGGGTCTGCCCCGAGCCGCTGATCACCAACCAGGTCGAGTACCACGCCTATCTGCCGCAGGACCGCATGCTGGCGGCGCTCAAACGGCACGGCATGATCCTGACCGCCTATTGCCCGATGGCGCGCGGCAAGCTGCTCGACGATCCGGTCGTCGGCGCCATCGCCAAAGCGCGCGGCAAGACGATCGGGCAGATTTGTCTGCGCTGGCTGATCCAGCAACCGATGGTGGCCGCGGTGCCGCGTCCGCTCGAAGAGACGCATATCGAGGAAGATCTCGATGTGTTCGATTGGTCGCTCAGCGACGACGAGATGCGTCGGATTTCCGCCTTGCGCAGCCGTCACGTCCGCATCGCCGACCCGCCCGAGCGCGCGCCCAAATGGGACGTGGAGACGGTCGCGTCACGGGGCTACATCGCCTTGACGATACTTTCGGTCATT
>CAVYRR010000004.1:0-124123 GCA_963770985.1 uncultured Alphaproteobacteria bacterium
CGAGCGCTGGCTGGCGCCGGACAATTTCACCGCCGAGGGACGGCAGAAGGCCAGCTTGAGCACGATGAACGGCGTGACGGAATGAGCGATTCCGTCCAGTCGCCGCTCAGCCTCATGCACCATCGGCCCTTCGTGCTGTTCTGGTTGGCGCGGCTCGCTTCCACCATCGGCTACCAGATGCTGGCCGTGACCATCGGCTGGCAGATCTACGAGCTCACCGACAGCGCGTTCGATCTCGGTCTGGTCGGGCTGATCCAATTCGTACCGGCGGTCGTGCTCACGCTGCTGATCGGCCACGCCGCCGACCGCTACGACCGCCGTCTGATCGTGCGCACCGCGCAAGGCGTTTATGCCCTCGCCGCGGTCATGATCACCGCGGCGTTGTTTGCAGGCGTGCTTACCCGCGACCTGCTGTTCGGCGCTGTGTTCCTGCTCGGCTGCGCGCGCGCCTTCGAATCGCCGACCGCGCATGCGCTGGCTCCCACCTTGGTGCCGGGACCGCTAGTCCCGCGCGCGGTCGCCGCTTGGACCTCCGCTAACCAGACCGCAATAATCTGCGGCCCGGCGCTCGGCGGGCTGATCTACACGATCAGCCCGATATTGGTCAGCGCTATCTGCCTGGTATTTTTCACCGCCTCCATCACGTTCGTCAGTTTCGTGCGCGCCAAAGGCCCGGCCGCCAACCGCGAGCCGCCGACTTTTGCTTCGGTCTTGGCCGGGTTTGAATATATCCGTACGCGGCGCCGGCTGCTCGGCGTCATCACGCTTGATTTGTTCGTGGTCCTACTCGGCGGCGTCACCGCGCTGCTGCCGATTTTTGCCCGCGACATCCTGGCCGTCGGCCCGATCGGCCTCGGGCTGCTGCGCTCGGCGCCAGCCGCCGGCGCCTTGATCACCTCGATCGTGCTGTCGCGTCATCCGGTCGAGCGCCATATCGGCCGTAAGATGTTCGCCGTGGTCGGAATCTACGGCGTGGCGACCATTGTGTTCGCCCTGTCCACGTCGTTTCCGGTTTCGCTGCTCGTGCTGGCCGCGCTTGGCGCCTCCGACGCCGTGAGCATCGTGATCCGCTTTTCGCTGGTGCAGATCGAAACGCCCGACGACAAGCGCGGGCGGGTGAGCGCAATCAATTACCTGTTTGTCGGCTCTTCGAATACGCTCGGAGAGTTCGAATCGGGCGTGGTCGCCGCCTGGCTGGGCGCGGTGCCCTCGGTGCTGATCGGCGGGGTCGGCTCGCTACTGATCGCCGGCATCTGGATGCTACTATTCCCCGATCTGCGCCGCATCGATCGCTTCGAGCCGGCCGACGCTAAAGAAACGAGGACTTAAATGCACATCCTGATCACCGGCGCGGCGGGCATGATCGGCCGCAAGCTTACGACGCGGTTGGTCATCGACCGGGCGCTCGGCGACCAGCCGATCGAAAAGTTGACATTGGTCGACATTGTCGCGCCGGCGCGACCCGCGGGCTTTTCCGATCATGTGAAAACCCGGGCTGCCGATCTCGCCGCACCGGGTGTTGCGGAAAAAGCGATCTCAGAGCGGCCGCAGGTGATCTTCCATCTTGCCGGCGTGGTATCGGGCGAGGCGGAAACCGATTTCGAGAAGGGCTACCGCGTCAATCTCGACGGTACCCGTACGCTGCTGGAGGCAATCCGCGCCGCAGGCGGCGGCTACAAGCCGAAACTCGTGTTTACCTCGTCGATCGCGGTATTCGGCGCGCCGTTTCCGGAAGCGATCGGCGACGACTTCCATCTTACGCCGCTTACCTCCTACGGCACGCAGAAGGCGATCTGTGAACTGCTGCTTGCCGATTACACCCGGCGCGGCTTCCTGGAGGGCGTCGGCATCCGGCTGCCGTCGATCGTGGTGCGGCCCGGCAAGCCGAACAAAGCGGCGTCGGGCTTCTTTTCCGGCATCATCCGCGAACCGCTGGCCGGGCAGGAGGCGATCCTGCCGGTCGCCGACAGCGTGCTGCATTGGCACGCTAGCCCGCGCTCGGCGGTCGGATTTCTTATTCATGCCGCCGGCCTGACGCGCGCGCAACTGGGCGACCGCGTCAATCTCACCATGCCGGGCGTGTGCTGCACCGTCGGTGAGCAGATCGCCGCCTTGCGCCGCATCGCCGGCGACAAGGTCGCCGGGCGCATCAAGCGCGCACCGGACGAACTGGTCGAACGCATCGTCGCCGGCTGGCCGCGCCGTTTCGACGCGCGCCGCGCGATTGCGCTCGGCTTCAAAGTCGAGGCGACTTTCGACGATATCATTCGCGCCCATATCGAGGACGAACTGGGTGGCAAGATCGCTTAGTTCCCTGGGAAAGCTCGCGCTTGCGCCATTCGCCGCAAGCCTTACATTGCATGCCATGACCTATGTTGACGCCGCCGTCGCTCCCCTCCGGAAAACCGGCCAGATCAAGATCCACGGCCCCGCCGCCTTCGAGGCCATGCGTAAGGCCGGGCAACTGGTCGCGCGCTGCCTCGATATGCTTGTCGAGCATGTCCAGCCGGGCGTGCCGACCGAGAAGATCGACAGACTGGTGTTCGACTACGCGATGGATCATGGCGCCCTACCGGCCACGTTGATGTATCGCGGCTACAAGAAATCGACCTGCACCTCGCTCAACCACGTGGTCTGCCACGGCATCCCCGGCGACAAACCGCTCAAGGACGGTGACATCGTCAATATCGACGTCACGCTGATCCTCGACGGCTGGCACGGCGATTCCAGCCGCATGTACGCCATCGGCGAAATTCCGCGCCGCGCCGAGCGGCTGATCGAGGTGACCCACGAGGCCATGATGCGCGGCATCGCCACCATCCGCCCCGGCTCGACCACCGGCGACATCGGCGCCGCGATCCAGACCTACGTGGAAGCCCAGCACATGAGCGTGGTGCGCGACTTCTGCGGCCACGGTCTCGGCCGCCTGTTCCACGACGAGCCCAACATCGTCCACGTCGGCCGCCCGGGCGAAGGCATCGTGCTCAAGCCCGGCATGTTCTTCACTGTGGAGCCGATGATCAATATCGGCCGCCCGCATGTGAAGGTGCTGTCGGACGGCTGGACTGCGGTGACGCGCGACCGCTCGCTGTCGGCGCAGTTCGAGCACACCGTCGGCGTCACCGATAAAGGCGTCGAGGTCTTCACTTTTTCCCCGGCCGAACTGCATAAACCGCCCTACCAGCGTTAGCGGTACTGGCTGAAAGTTCCCTCGTCGATTGCATCCGGTTGCACTACAATCGCGCCTCTTGGACGGCGCGGGTGTAGTTTTCATGTCGGCAAAGCGTAGCGGCAACGAGGGGAAGATCGGCCTTTCCGAGGCCTCCCCGCATTATCACGGTCACCGCGAGCGGCTGCGCTCGCGCTTCCGCGAGGCCGGTGCCGAAGCCGTGAGCGACTACGAACTGCTCGAACTGGTGCTGTTCCGCGCCATTCCGCAGCGCGACGTCAAGCCGCTGGCCAAGGACCTGATCGCCAAATTTGGTTCTTTTGCCGAAGTGGTCGCCGCGCCACAGGCCCGGCTGGCCGAGGTCAAAGGCCTGGGCGATGCCGCCATCACCGAACTCAAGATCGTGCACGCCGCGGCCAGCCGGCTAGCGCGCGGCCAAGTGAAAAAACGCCCCGTTCTGTCATCCTGGTCGAGCGTGCTCGATTATTGCCGCACCGCCATGGCGTTTGCCGACAAGGAGCAGTTCCGCGTGCTGTTCCTCGACAAGCGCAACCAACTCATCGCCGACGAATTGCAGCAGGTCGGCACCGTCGATCACACGCCGGTCTATCCGCGCGAAGTAGTCAAGCGCGCGCTCGAACTGTCGGCTACCGCGCTCATTCTGGTGCACAATCATCCGTCCGGCGATCCGACGCCATCGCACGCCGACATCCAAATGACGCAGGCGATCGTCGACGTTGCCAAACCGCTCGGCATTTCTGTGCACGACCACATCATCGTCGGCAAGGAAGGCCACGCCAGCTTCAAGGGATTGCGATTGATCTAGCGCTCAGGCGGCCGCCGGCGCCAGACTTCGGCTGTCGGGTTCGAGCATCCAGCGCGCGATCCTTGGCCAGTATTCGGCAAGGATCGTCCGTCCCATGAACAATCCGCCGTGGGTACAGGGCGCCATCGCCTTGCGAATGGCATGCGCCGGAGTGCCGACCGACTGCTCGACTGCAAACAACTGCGCCGGCGCGACCAACTCGTCATCGCGCGCCGCCAGCAAGTAAACCGGGGTCCGCATCTTTGCCAGATCGATCGGTTCGCCCAAAGCGATGAATTGACCGGCCGCAATCTCGTTGCGCTTGTACAGCTTCTCGATCACCTCGAGATAATAGGTTCCGGGCAAATCGACGGTCCACGCGTACCAATCGCGGAAGGTCGCTTCCAGCGCGGCAAAAGCGGGCGAGCCGACCGGCTCCGGCGTCTGCAACATCTGATGAATATCGTTGGCGTCGAGCGTTTCCGCTCCCCAGAACTTCTGCACCTTATGGCCGAGCACGCGGCCGTCACCCAGCTTCACCAGTTCATGAAACAGCGCCAAGGGGCTGGCGTCGGCGAGCGCGGACAATGCGGATCGCCCGGCGGCGATATCGATCGGGGCGCCGGCCAGCACCAACTTGCGCACCTTGGCGGGAAAACGCGCGGCATAGAGCAGCGACAGCCAGCCGCCCTGACATAGCCCGACCAGATCGACGATGCCGCCGAGCCGGTCGATCAGCACATTGAGTTCGGCGAGATAGTCGTCAATGCCCAACAAACGCATCTCCACGGTCGCGGAACGCCAATCGGTCACGAACAGCCGCCGCAGGCCGGCGTCGCGCAAGGCCACGACTAGGCTGTGACCAGGCGCCAGATCGGCGACGACCGCGCCATGCAGCGCAAACGGCGCACACAGCAAAGTGGCGATGCCGTCCTTGGCGGTGCTGAAATCGCGCAGCCGCACGGTCTTCAATTCGAGCGCGATCGTGTTCGGCGTGGCCCATGCCGGCTCACGCGCCGCAGGAGCCATCTCCTGCGCCCATTCCGAGGCTGATGAAATGCTTGGCCAGCACAGCGGCAAATTCACTGGCCGAGGCTGCGGCAAACGCCGGCCACATGAATGCGAGACGCGAATCTTGCCGTCCCGTTGGCTCGTACATGTAAAATATCTGTCATAAAAATGACGCAGCCGCGTTGTTCTAGGTCAAACGCACTCGCGAACTAAATATTCGTGTTGGATTTCAAAAGCTTCGCGACGGCGGCCGCCGCGCGCCTATTGTTGCAGCACATAGCTGCCGGGCGCATCCGCGAGCGGGGCATGATCGGCCGCGCCCATTGTCGGCGGATCGACTGCCGCACCCGACTGCGCATTGAGCCAGGCGATCCATTCCGGCCACCACGATCCTTCTTTTTGCGGCGCTTGCGCCAGGAAGGCTTCTGGATCGACGTAGCGCGCATCCGCAACTTTGGTCATGATTTGGAAGCTACGGCCATCGCGACCAGGCTCGGACACGATCCCGGCATTATGACCGCCACTCGCGAGCAGATAGGTTACGTCCGTGTCGGTCAGAATATTGATCTTGTAGGTGGAGCGCCATGGTGCGACGTGGTCGCGCAGGGTGCCGACCGTAAAGATCGGAGCGTGAATATCCGCAAGTGCGATCGGCTTGTCGGCGACGATATAGTGACCCTCGGCCAGATCGTTGTTCAGGAACAGCCGCCGCAAATATTCCGAATGCATGCGATAGGGCATGCGGGTGGCGTCCGTGTTCCACGCCATGAGGTCGGTCATGGGCGCGCGCTCGCCCATCAAGTAGTCGCGCACCATGCGCGACCAGACCAGGTCGCTCGAGTGCAGCATCTGGAAGGCGCCCGCCATCTGCGTGGCGTCTAGGAAGCCCTGCTCCCACATCATGTCTTCGAGGAACGCAACTTGGCTCTCGTTGATGAACAGCATCAACTCGCCGGCTTCGTGGAAGTCCGTCTGCGCCGCCAACAGCGTGATCGATTTGAGGCGATCGTCGCCGTCGCGTGCCATGGCCGCGGCGGCGATCGATAGCAGCGTGCCGCCCAGGCAATAGCCGGCGGCGTGGACTTTCTGGTCAGGCACGATCACGCCAATCGCGTCGAGCGCCGCCATCACCCCGAGCGTGCGATAATCGTCAAGGCCGAGATCGCGGTCCTCCGGATTCGGATTCTTCCACGAAATCATGAAAACCGTGAAGCCCTGTTCGGTCAGGTATTTCACCAGCGAATTCTGCGGCGACAGATCGAGGATGTAATATTTCATGATCCACGCCGGGACGATGAGCACGGGCTCCGGCCGCACCTTGCCGGTCGCGGGCGCGTATTGGATCAGTTCGATCAGCCGATTGCGGTAGACGACCTTGCCGGGCGTTGCCGCCACATCGTGGCCGACCACGAAATTCTCGGTGCCGACCAGCTTCTTTCCGCTGACGGTGCGCTCCCAATCTTCCACCAGATTGCGCAGGCCGCTCACCAGATTCATGCCGCCTTTGCTGACGGTTTGCCGCAGGACCTCGGGATTGGTCGCCAGAAAATTCGAGGGCGAGACCATGTCGAGGATCTGCCGCGACACGAACTCCACCATCTCTTCATGGTGTCTGGTGACGCCGCGAATGCCGGTGGTCGCGTTGTGCCACCATTGCTGCTGCAGCAGAAAGGCCTGAGCCATAAAATTGAACGGCGGTTTCTGCCAATCCGCTCCGTCGAAACGCCGATCTTGCGGCAACGGCTCGATGCAGCACGGCGCCACGCCGCCTTGCGACGCGAAGCGGAATGCATAGTTGGCAAAACGAAGCGATTTTCTCGCGGCCTTTTCGACCAGCTGCATCCGCTTGCCGGGCGACACTGCAAGATGCGTCGCCCAGTCGAAATAGGCCTTGGCGAGCGCCGCCGGCGACAAGCCGAACGTGAAGCGCGCGATCGCAGCGTGCAGCGAGCGATCGGTGATGTCGGCAACAGCGGTTACCGCGTAGGAATCGCGCCCATCGATTTCCTCGACCGGAGCGATGCCGCCGGCTTTCGGAACGATGCGTAACGCGGGCTTGCTGGTGACCGGCTTCACGTCAGTTGGTGCATCCGTTTGCGTAGGAATTGCAGTCGTCATGGCGCACCTATTCTTTACGCTTTCATTCTTTCGGAACGGGCATTCGACTATGAATATGTAGTCGATTTATTGCAGCGCAATGATTTGGATCAATCGGTAATATAGTCTTGATTAATCAGGGCAAGACGGCTGTCGCTTATATTACTGGCGCACCAACATGATCGGAACATTGCTTTCGGGGACGCGCCGCCAGGTCTTTGCGTCGACTTCCTCGAAGCGCCACGGATTGCCGCGCGCCGGAACCAACATCAATTCGTCGCGATCGATTCGCCAGAGCTTCAGATTCAGACGCGCGATCGTCGGATCGCAGCCTGGCTTGACGGTCAGCGCCAGACCGTCCTGCGCGGCGGTCGTCGCCAGGGTCAGCCGGCACAGCGGCGCGCCGTTTCCGCGTACCATCGTCCAGTCGCCAGCCACCTGCTCCGGCGGCTTCGCTGCCGGAGCCGCAGCCGCGGCATTCTGCAGGAACAGCACGCCGACGCCTGGCGTCGGTGCCTCGTAGATGCCATCCTCCACCTCGCTGAATTCCACCAGCGATTTGCCCTGCGCGTCGAGCAAGCGCAGCAGATCGTTTTCCGGATAGATCCAGGCGACCACATCGGTCACCAGCGGGAACAGAGCGCTGCAGTTCGAGTCGAACTCGGCCTTGAAACCGCCCGGTGTAGGATCGCTTTTGAGCGTCACCGTGCAAACCTTGTCGCGGTCGGCATTGGAAAATTCCCAAGTGCCGACCACCGCCTTGGCGGACTCGCCGAGCGTAGCCGGGGTCTGCGCAGACGCTGCACCGGTGAGCACGAATATGACGAAACAGATGAGCGCGCGGCGAACCATGACAACGCTATAGCACAGGGCCGCCGTTGCGGAATTCACGAATGCTTGGGCGGCGTTTCCGGAACCGGCGTGAGCGGCGGCTTGCCCGCCGCCCAGGCCAGGATGTTGTCGACTACGAGCTGGTCCATGGCCGCGCGCGTCACCTCGGTGGAGGAACCGAGATGCGGGAACAGCACGATGTGATCCATCTCCATCAGTTCCTTTGGAACTTGCGGTTCCTTGGCGAACACGTCGAGGCCGGCGGAATAGATTGTGCGGTTTTTCAGCGCCTCGATCAGTGCCGGCTCGTCCACCACCGACCCCCGCGCCATGTTGATGAGGATGCCGTTGGGGCCGAGCGCCTTGAGCACCTCGGCATTGATCATGTTCGCGGTCGCCGGTCCGCCCGGCACGATCACCAGCAGCGTGTCGACGTCGCGCGCCATGTCGACGAGCTTCGGGTAATACTTGTAAGCGACGCCCTTCTGCGGATTGCGGCTGTGATAGACGACCGGCACGCCGAAAGCCTCCAGGCGGCGCGCGATCGCTTTGCCGATGCGGCCCATGCCGACCATGCCGACAGTGCGGTTGCGCAGCGTCGCCTTGGTGAGCGGATATTGCTTGCCGACCCATTTGCCAGCGCGCAGAAACCGCTCGGCCTGCGGGAATTCGCGCACCGTGCAGAGCAAGAGACCGAGCGCGGTATCGGCGACTTCTTCGTTAAGCACTTCCGGCGTGTTGGTGACGACGATGCCGTGCGCACCCGCCCATTTGGCGTCGATGTGATCGTAGCCGACACCGAAGCTCGAGATCTGCTCGAGCTTGGGGAAGCGCTGCATAAAAGCGGCGTCGACTTTGTTCGCGGTATAGGCGACGGCGAAAGCGCGGATTTTGCCGCTGATCGATTTGATGAAGGCGTCCTGATCCTTGGCCTCCAGCAGGTAATGCAGCGTGACCTTCGGCTCGAGGCCGCCGACAATGACCGGTTTGCGGGCTCCGATCAGCAATACGTCCGGCTTTTCGCCAGCCATGTGTTGTCGCTCCATACCTTAGCGATTGATCCAAGCCAGCACGATGCCCATCAGCACGACGCGAATACCGTCAAAGATGATCTGCTTGATGACCACCGCGAAAACAATCGGCGTGACCACATAGTAGATCAGATACATCGGAATGACGGTCAATAAAGCAACCGCGATGCCGAACCGTACGCCCTGCATCAGCCACGGCTTGTCTTCCTTGCCCTGGAAATAAATCCACGCCATGGCGATACCGAATAGCGCGTGGGCAAGCACGATGAACGGGATCAGCGCATGCGTGTCGGCCGGCGGGCGCATGCCCGCTGTGGTCATGTAGTCGGCACCAAGGAGGATGTTGTGCACGACGAAGCTCAGCGCCCACGCCATGATGAACATGACGACGGCGGAGATGACGCATTTCTTGCCCATGGATCTAGCTCCTGTTGCTAAACGAGAGCCGTAACCGGTTTCTCGACAAAGCTCTTGAAGGCCGCCAGCAGTTCGGCGCCGAGCGCGCCATCGACCACGCGATGATCGCAAGACAGCGTGACGCTCATCTGGCTGATGAATTTCACGCCGCCGTCCTCGGTCTCGACCGGTGCGCGGCGCGTGGTGCCCACCGCCAGGATGGTGGCATGCGGCGGATTGATGATGGCGGAGAACTCGCGCACGCCGTACATGCCGAGATTGGAGATGGCGCTGGCGCCGCCCTTGTACTCGTCCGGCATCAGCTTTTTCCCGCGCGCGCGTTCGGCGAGGTCGCGCATTTCCACCGAAATCGCGGTGAGCGACTTGGCTTCGGCGTTACGGATCACCGGCGTGATCAGCCCGCCTTCGATCGCAACCGCGATGCCGATGTCGGAATGCGCGAAGCGCAGGATGCGGTCTTCCGCCCATACCGCATTGGCAGCGGGAACGCGCTGCAGCGCCGCCGCCCAGGCCTTGATGATGAAGTCGTTGAGCGACAGCTTGAATGCGGGCTGGCCGTCCTTGTCCTGGGGTGCGGCCGCATTGGCCTCCTCGCGCATGGCGATGAGCCGGCCGGCGTCCATATCGGCGGTCAGATAGAAATGCGGGATGGTCTGCTTGGCCTCGATCAGCCGCTTGGCGATAGTGCGGCGCATTCCGTCGAGCGGAATCTCCTCGTAAGCGATGCCCTCGTAGAGCGCCTTGACCTGCGCGGCGCTGACGCCCGTAGCCATCGCGGCAGCGGGCGGCGCTGCCCGTTCGACGTCGCTGGCGACGATACGGCCATGCGGGCCGGAACCGGTGACGCGCGACAAATCGATGCCGCGTTCGCCGGCCATCCGGCGTGCCAGCGGTGTGGTAAAGACGCCGCTTGGCAGTTTGGCGGGACCAAAATTGCGCTCGGGCGTGCGCACCTCGCGGAAGGGGTCCATCTGAGGATAGGCATACGATGTCTTTTCTATCCGTTCGTCCCCACGCAAGCGGGGACCCAGGGATGCTGGGCTCTGGACCCCCGCTTTCGCGGGGGCTAACGGAGACCAGGGTTTAGCTTTTTGTGCTGGCACATTTGCCGCTTTCGGAGGCTCTCCCGCACCGGAAATCACCGCCACCACGGCGCCGACCTTGGCCACCTCGCCGACCTGAAAGCGGATTTCGCTAAGCGTGCCGCCGAACGTCGTCGGCACTTCCATCGAGGTCTTGTCGGTCTCGATCTCAAATAGGTTGTCGCCCGGCTTCACGGCGTCGCCGGCCGATTTGAACCATTTCACGATCTTGCCCTCGGCGACGGTTTCGCCGAGTTGCGGCATCAGGACGTCCACGCGATTCCCCTGAAGTGTTCGACGCGCTTTACCACGTCACCGACACGTATTGCGTCTCGAGAAATTCTTTCATGCCTTCCGACGCGCCTTCGCGGCCCAGGCCCGACTGCTTGACGCCGCCGAACGGCGCCGCCGGGTCGGAGACCAGTCCGCGATTGAGCCCGATCATGCCGAAATCGAGCTTTTCGGAGACGCGCAGGCCGCGGCTGAGATCTTTGGTGTAGAGATACGCCACCAGGCCGTATTCGGTGTCGTTAGCGCGCTTGATCGCCTCGTCCTCGCTCTTGAAGGTCTGGATCGAGGCAACCGGGCCGAAGATTTCCTCGTTCAGCATTTTGGAATTGTCGGCGACGTTAGTGAGCACGGTCGCCGGATAGAAGAAGCCAGGGCCGTCCGGAGTCTTGCCGCCGACCAGCACCTTGGCGCCCTTCTTTACCGCGTCGTCGACCAGTTCGATCACCTTGTCGCGGCCATCTTTGTTGACCAGCGGCCCGAGATTAATGCCGTCGTCGAGGCCGTTGCCCATCTTGAGCGAGCTCATCTTGGCGGTAAGCTTCTTGGCGAACTCGTCATGCACCTTCTCGTGCACATAGAAGCGATTCGCCGCCGTGCATGCCTCACCCATGTTGCGCATCTTGGCGATCATCGCACCTTCGATAGCAGCGTCGATGTCGGCGTCTTCGAACACCAGGAACGGCGCATTGCCGCCGAGCTCCATGGAAGGCTTGAGTACTTGGTCGGCGGCCTCGTGCAGCAGCTTGCGACCGACTTCGGTCGAGCCGGTAAACGAAAGCACGCGCACGCGCGGATCGTGCAGCATGGCGCTCACCACCGGGCCGGAGCGGCGCGACGGCACCACATTGACCACGCCGGCGGGCACGCCCGCCTCTTCCAGCGCCGGCATCAGCGCCAGCATGGTGAGCGGCGTATCGGAAGCGGGTTTGAGCACCACCGGGCAGCCGGCGGCAAGCGCCGGGCCGATCTTGCGTGTCGCCATGGCGGCCGGGAAATTCCACGGCGTCACCAGCACGGCAATGCCGGCTGGCTTGTGATGGGCGAGGATGCGGGCGCCGGAGGCCGGCGCGCGCGATACCTCGCCGATATTGCGCACGGCTTCCTCGGCGTACCAGCGGAAGAACTCGGCGGCATAGGCCACCTCGCCGCGCGAATCAGACAGTGCCTTGCCGTTTTCCAGCGTAATCAGTTTGGCGAAGCGCTCGGCGTCGCGCATGATCAGCTCGTAGGCCTTACGCAAAATCTCGGCGCGCTCGCGCGGTTTGCGGCCGGCCCAGCCCTCGAAGGCGGCGTCGGCGGCGTCGATCGCCGCCTTGGCATCGTCGACCGTGGCGCTGGCGACCGAGGCGATCTTGCGCTCGGTCGCCGGGTCGATCACGTCGAAACGGGCGCCGTCGGACGCCTTGCGCCATTTGCCGCCGATCCACAGATCGGTCGGGACGTTGGCGAGAAGATTTTCGTACATGGCTGTTACCCTGCTCTTTTACCCTGCCAATGAACGCTTCACGGTATCCGCGATTCGTTCCGGCGTCGGCAGCACGGCGTCTTCCAGAATGTCGGCGGCCGGCAGCGGAATATGTGGCGTGGTGATCCGCACCGGCGGCCCGTCGAGGTCGTAGAACGCCTCGTCGGCCACGATCGACACGATCTCGGCGCCCCAGCCGCACAGCCGCGGATTCTCCTCGACCGTGAACAGCCGGTGCGTCTTGGCGACCGAGCCGAGGATGGTTTGCGTGTCGAGCGGCACCAGCGAGCGCACGTCGACAACTTCGGCGTCGATGCCGTGTTCCGCCTTGAGCTTCTCGGCCGCCTCCAGCGCGCGCGGAACCATCAGCGCCAGCGCCAGGATGGTGGCGTCCTTGCCGGGGCGCACGATCTTGGCGGTGCCAAGGGTGTCGACGATTTCGCCGTCCGGCACCTCGCCTTTGGTCGCGTAGAGCGACTTGTGCTCGAGAAAGATCACCGGATCGGGGTCGCGCACCGCCGCCGCCAAAAGACCGATAACGTCGACCGGCGAAGACGGCGCCACGACCTTGAGCCCCGGAATCATCATGCACCAGTTCTCGACGCTCTGGAGTGCTGGGCGCCGAAGCGGGAACCTGCGCCGTTGCCGGTGCGCACCACCAGCGGGCATTTGACTTGGCCGTTCGACATGTAACGGCTCTTGGGGAACTCGTTGGCGATGTAGTCGAAGCAGACCGCGAAAAAGTCCGAGAACATGATTTCGGCGATCGGCTTCAGGCCGGTCATCGCCGCGCCCATGGCCGCGCCCATGATCGCCTGCTCGGAGATCGGCGTGTCGCGCACGCGCAACGGCCCGAACTGCTCGTAGAGACCGACCGTGGCCTTGAACACGCCGCCGGCTTTCGCCACGTCCTCGCCGAGGAATACGACGTCGGGATCGCGCGCCATTTCCTGCGCGATGCCGCGGATGACGGCGTCGCGATAGGTCAGTTCCGCCATGCCCAGCCTCCATCGGCGTAGACGTCGGTGGTGATGATATCGAGCGGCGGGTTCGGCGCGGCCTTGCACGCTTCGGTCGCGTCGTCGACCACCTTGCGCACTTGCGTATCGATATCGGCAATCACCTTTTCCTTGACGCCGAATTGTAGCAGACGCTCGCGATAGATTTTGATCGGATCGCGCAGCTTCCAGCGGTCGAGCTCGCCTTCCGGGCGGTATTTCGCCGGATCGGCGCGCGAATGGCCGCTGTGCCGGTAGGTCATGCATTCGATCAGCGACGGGCCTTTGCCGGCGCGCGCCTTGTCGAAGGCCGTCTGCGCGGTGCGATAGACCGCGTCGGCGTCGTTGCCGTCGATCACGATGCGCTCCAGCCCGTAGGCCGAAGCTCGATCGGCCGCCGGGTGCTCGACCGCCGTCACGTCGGCGATCGGCGTGTATTCCATGTAGAGATTGTTCTCGCAGACGAAGACCACCGGCAGCTTCCACACCGCGGCGAAATTGAGCGCCTCATGGAAAGCGCCGATATTGGTGGTGCCGTCGCCGAAGAAGCAGACCGAGACGTCCTTGGCGCCCTTGTATTGCGCGCGCCAGGCGGCGCCACAGGCGATCGGAAGATGCGCGCCGATGATGGCGTAGGAGCCCATCACGCCGTGCTCGACCGAGGTCAGATGCATCGAGCCGCCTTTGCCGCGCATCAGGCCGTTGTCGCGCTGCATCAGCTCGCCCAGCACCTTCTCCACGCTGACGCCGCGGGCGAGCGTATGGGCGTGGCCGCGATAGGTGCAGAAGGAAAGGTCGCCCTTCTTCATGGCGCCGGCAAAGCCCGCCGCCACCGCTTCCTGGCCGAGCGACAGATGGCTGGTGCCCTTCACCAGGTTCTGCAGGAACAAGTCGAAGGCGCGCTGCTCCGCCTCACGGATCACTACCTGGGTCCGGTACAGCTCCAGGCGCTTGTCCTCGCCGATATCGTCGTTCAAGCCCGAGCCGGCCGGCCCCGGCGCCCGGTCCTTTACTGTCGCCATGAATGATCCTCGAAAGGTCGAAATCCGTATTGAGGACCGCAACCTAGCGCCTATGAACGCGGCCTCGCAACTCTCCTATTCCACTACCCCTTCGCTGGTCGTGGTCTTGCCCAACTTACGCTCCCGGTACAGCAAATAGAGGCCGGAGCAGATGACGATTGCTGCCCCCGTCATGGTCCAGCCGTTCGGCACGTGGTCGAACACCAGATAGCCCAAGATCACCACCCAGATCAGCTGGGTATAGACGAAGGGCGAGAGCACCGCGGCTGGGGCGATCCGGTGGCCCGAGATCAGCAGGAAGTGTCCGGCGCTGCCGAGCACGCCGATACCCACCATCATGAGCGCGATCGTCCAGTTCTCCGGCGTCGTCCAGACGAACGGGATGACCGGCAGCATCACCAGCGCGCCGATGAAATTCGCATAGAACAGCGAGGTCTGGTTGGAGTCGACGCGCGACACGATGCGCGTGATCACCGCATAGAGGCCGTAGCAGACGGTGGCGGCGAACGAGATCAGCGCGGCCGGATGCATGCCGCCGAAGCCGGGCCGCGTGATCAGCAGCACGCCGCCGAAGCCGACGCAGATCGCCGACCAGCGCCGCCAGCCGATCCATTCGCCCAGCATCGGGCCGGAAGCGATTGCAACGATGAACGGGAACGTGAAGATAATCGACAAAGCCTCGTCGAGCTGCAGCCAGCGCAGCGCCAGGAAATTCAGCGCACTCGAGGCGGCAAGCAGGACCGAGCGCGTGATCTGCAAATTCAGGCGTTTGCTCCGCAGCAAGCCTGTGTGCGTCAGCGGATTGGAGACGATGAGCGTCAGCACCAAGGCGCTGGTGTAGCGCGCCCATGTGATCTGCATGGGGTCCATCTGGGTATTGAGATATTTCGCCGTGGTGTCGAGGCAGGCGAACAGCGCCACCGCCCCGCACATCAAGGCGATGCCGGTGAAGCGCTGGCGGCGCTGGTGCGCGTGATCGGCCGCCTTGGTTGTCGTGTCGGGCATGAGGCGTGAATTGATTTTTCTCGGCTTGCTGGTATAGTCGGATCGTAGGGGACATTGCAGCCTCCCCTCGAGATGGCAGCCATCCATCCAAGCGCTGGTCACTCTTTCTCCTTAGGAGCGACCTATGGATGGCACGGTTCTTGGACTTTATCTTCTAGCAACATTTATCGGCGGGATGACGACCGGCATTGCCGGTTTCGCCATGGGCCTGGTTGTGTCGGGCATATGGCTGCACATCCTCACGCCAATACAGACCGCAGCCCTGATCGTCGGCTACGCGCTGCTGGCGCAGACCTACAGTATCTGGCAGCTCCGGCAGGCCATGAGCTGGCGCAAAGTGGCGCCATTCATTATCGGCGGTGCGGTCGGCGTGCCGATCGGCACGGTCTTGCTGGCCTATATCAACCCGGCGCATCTGCGATTCGGCGTCGGCGTGTTGCTGGTGCTGTACAGCATCTACAGTCTGGCAAAGCCGGCGCTCAAGCCGGTACAGGGCGGCATGCCGGCCGACCTCGGCATCGGATTTTTTAACGGTCTGCTCGGCGGCTTGACGGGCCTTGGCGGCATCATCGTGACCGTTTGGGTGCAACTGCGCGGCTGGCCGAAGGACGTGCAGCGAATCATTTTCCAGCCGGTCATCCTGGTGGCGCAGGGGATGACTGCAGTTTCATTGGCCATCGCCGGCGCCTACACCACTGAAACCATCAAACTCTACCTGTACGGTCTGCCTGCGCTGGCGGCCGGCATTTGGATCGGGCTTAAACTTTACGGGAAGCTCGACGACGCGGCCTTCCGCAAAGTAATCCTATGGCTTTTGCTGATTTCGGGCGTGTCACTGGTCGTACCAATGTCGATGTTTGGTTAAGTGAGGCGCCTTGCTGACTGAACAGTGCTGAGTTAGATTTTTCTGGTGGGGCCAACGACGGTCGCCCCGTTCCCCAAGGCTTGCGAGCCCAAGCACCGTCTCCTTCGTTCACGGAGGGGACCTATGCTGTCTCTGAGCTTTTCGATCTCACCCAAAGATCTTTGGAATGCAATCGCGACGCCGTCGGCGCCGCAGATTGTCGATGTACGCCGCCACGACGCCTACGAGCAATCGCCGCAGCTTTTGCCCGGCGCGTTCCGGCGCGATGCCGGTAAGACGCCAAGCTGGGCGGCCGAATTCGACCGCGCCCGGCCTGTCGTCATTGCCTGCAAGGCCGGCCATGAAATGAGCCAGACCGCGGTCGCGCAACTGCGTGCCGACGGCTATCGACGCGCGCGTGCTGGAAGGCGGCTACGAAGCCTGGGCGAAAGCCGGTTTGCCGTTCGTCGCCAAGACCGAGCTCGACCGCCTGACGCCGACGCGTCCCGGTCTTTGGGTGACACGGCGGCGGCCGAAGATCGACCGCATTGCCTGCCCGTGGCTGATCCGGCGCTTCCTCGATCCCCAGGCGCGCATCCTCTTCGTCGATCCGACCGAGGTGGTGAATGTCGCCCGGGAAAGCGGCGGCGTGCCGTTCGACATCAAGGACGTCGAATTGAGCCACGACGGCGAGCGCTGCACGTTCGATACCATGCTCAAGCTGTTCGGGCTGGAAGGCGAGCCGTCGCTCGCGCGGCTGGCATTGATCGTGCGCGGCGCCGACACCGCGCGGCCCGATATCGCGCCGGAAGCGGCCGGATTGCATGCGATTTCGCTCGGGCTGTCGGCGCTCGCCGGCGACGACGATCATGGGCTGCTCGAACGCGGTTTCATGGTCTACGATGCCCTGTTCGCCTGGCTGCGCTTTGCGGCCGATGAGCGCCACAACTGGCCGGCCAAAGCAGCCTGAAAACGCATGACGACGACTGAAAATACGATGCACCCGAGCTTCGCCGAGGCCTTCAAGGTCTGGTTGAAGATCGGCTGCATCAATTTCGGCGGGCCGGCCGGGCAGATCGCGTTGATGCACCGCATTGTGGTCGACGATAAAAAATGGGTCGAGGACGCGCGATTCCTGCACGCACTCAATTTCTGCATGCTGCTGCCCGGCCCGGAGGCGCAAAAGCTCGCGACCTATCTGGGCTGGCTGCTGCATGGCGCGCGTGGCGGGCTGGCGGCCGGCATCCTGTTCGTGCTGCCGGGCGCATTCGTGATGCTGGGATTGAGCCTGCTTTACGCGCTCGGCCGCGGCGTGCCGCTCATCGACGGCATACTGTTCGGCATCAAGGCCGCGGTGTTGGTGATCGTGGTCGAAGCGCTCATCCGCATCGGCAAACGCGCGCTCAAGACCTCGCTGCTGCTCGCCCTGGCAGCGGCGGCCTTTGTCGGCATTTTCTTTCTGGCGCTGCCGTTTCCGCTGATCGTTGCGGCGGCTGCACTCGTGGGCTACCTGGTCGCGCGCCAGGCACCCGCGCAACTCGGCATTGCGGCCAAGGTCGAAAACGTGCCGCCGCCGGACAAAGACCGCTGGCGGCAGTTCGCCGTCGCATCGCTAGTCGGATTGTTGGCGTGGTGGGCACCGATTGCGCTCGCGGCGCTTGTTTTCGGTCCCCAGCATGTGCTGGTCAGCATCGGCATGTTTTTTTCCAAGCTAGCGGTGGTGAGTTTCGGCGGCGCCTACGCGCTGCTTGCCTACATGGCGCAGCAGGCGGTGGAGACCTACGGCTGGATGACCGCGCCGGAAATGGTGGATGGCCTCGGCCTCGCCGAGACCACGCCGGGTCCGCTGATCTTGGTGACGCAATTCGTCGGCTTCCTGGCGGCATTTCGCGAGGCGGCGCCGTTTTCAGCCGTAACCGCGGGCGTGCTCGGCGCGGCCATGACGACGTGGGTGACGTTCGTTCCCTCCATGTTGTGGATCTTCGCCGGCGCACCCTTCGTCGAGCGGCTGCGCGCTAACCGGCAATTGTCCGGCGCGCTCGCAGCCATCACCGCCGCCGTGGTCGGCGTCATTCTCAATCTGTCGGTCTGGTTTGCGCTGCACGTGTTATTCGGCAAGGTCACCGAAATGCACTTAGGCCCGCTGCGCTGGTATGCGTTCGATCCGCTCGCGCTCGATATCCGCGCCGCCGTGTTGGCCGTCATAGCAGGCGTGCTGGCGTTCGGGCTGCACCGCAGCCTGATCGAGGTGGTCGTGTCGATGGCCGCACTCGGCGCGCTAGCGCAATACGTTCTTTAACGTTCGCGCTTGACCGCGCTCTCGTGCCAGCGGCGCAAGGCGAGATGCGAGAGCGCCGACAGCACGAAGAAGATCGCAATGCCGGCGAGCGACAGCAACAGCAACGCCGCGAACATGCGCGGAATATTGAGTCGGTAACCTGACTCGGCGATGCGATAAGCGAGTCCCGAGCCGGCGCCGGCAGAACCTGCGGCGATCTCCGCCACCACCGCGCCGATCAGCGACAGCCCGCCGGCGATGCGCAGGCCGGCCAGCATCTGCGGCAGCGCCGAAGGCAGCTTCAGATTCCACAGCAGCTGCCAGCGCGACGCCTTATAAAGCTCGAACAGCGCGAGGAGATTGTGGTCGACCGATTGCAAACCGAGTGTGGTGTTGGCGAGCACCGGAAAGAACGCCACGATCCAGGCGCAGGCCAGCACCGCCAGAGGCTGCGGCAGGTAGATCAACAGCAGCGGCGCGATGGCGACAATT
Organism: uncultured Alphaproteobacteria bacterium; assembly: GCA_963770985.1. Taxonomy (GTDB): domain Bacteria; phylum Pseudomonadota; class Alphaproteobacteria; order Rhizobiales; family Xanthobacteraceae; genus Pseudolabrys. The sequence continues at coordinate 18,839 of CAVYRR010000004.1, forward strand.
GGCGTCACCTGCAGGATCACCGCGTAAGGATAGAGTGAGTACTCGATCAGCCGCGACTGGCTGAACAGCACAGCGAGGCCGATGCCACCGATGGCGGCAAGCAGGAAGCCTTCGAAGGTGGTGATGAGCGTCACCAGCAGCGACTGCCAGAGCAGTCCGCCGTCGGCGATCAGTGTGCCCAGCACCAGGCCCGGACTGGGCAGCACGAAGGTCGGAATGGCGAAGGCGCGCACTGTCAGATCCCAGGCCAGCAGCACGAGTGCCAGCACTAATATGGGCAAGCCGATGCGCAAGCCGCGCTCGCTCATGGCGCGCCTCCCATCGCTTGGCCGAGCGCTTCGGAGACGGTGCGGCAATAGCCGGCATATTCCGGCGATGTGCGAAAGCGCTCGTCGCGCGGATAGGACGCCGGGATCGCGATCTCGGCGAACACGCGGCCCGGACGAGGCGTCATGATGACGATGCGTTGCGACAGATAGACCGACTCGAACACTGAATGAGTGACGAAAATCGCCGTGCGGCGCAGTTCCTGCCACAGCTTCAATAAGTCGTTGTTGAGCTTGAAGCGGGTGATCTCGTCGAGCGCGGCAAACGGCTCATCCATCAGCAGCAATTGCGGCTCGGTGACCAGCGCGCGCGCAATCGAGGCGCGCATTTTCATGCCACCGGAGAGTTCGCGCGGGTAGCTTTGCGCAAATTCGGCCAAACCAACGCGCTCCAGCGTTTTGTGCACGGCAGCGCGCGATTGTGCTTCGTCGGCATGGGATAGCTTGAGCGGCAACTGTACATTGGCCGCCACGTCGGCCCAAGGCATCAAGGTCGGCTCCTGGAATACGAAACCGATTTTCCCGGCACCCGCCGGCCACTCGACCGCGCCAGCGGATGGCGCGCTTAACCCGGCGACGATGCGCAGCGCGGTCGACTTGCCGCAGCCCGACGGCCCCAGTAGCGAGACGAATTCGCCATCGCGCACGTCAAGATCGAGACTGTCCAGCGCGCGCACGCCGTTGGCAAAGATCTTGCCGACCTTGCGCAGCGAAACGACGGGCGTTGGTATCGTTCGATCAGTCGATGCAGCGGGCAAAGGCGCGCCTTGGAGCATAAGCCGTCCGGCATTATCGCCGAGCGGCGGCGCAGACTACCGCACTCGCCACCAAGTCCACAGCGGCGCTGGCGCTCAATTTGCTGTCCTCCACCAAGGAACGCCAGGTATTGAAAGCGAGGGCAAGCGTCAGCGCGGCCTGCAGTGTACGACTTGGCCGGAACCCGCTGGCCAGCGCACGCTGGAATTCCTCCATCCGCGCGCCGATCCGAAGCTGTGCCATCTCGCGCGTGAGCGCGTGGACCTCGGCGTCGCGCAGTACGCAGGCTGCTAGCGCGGAATTGCGGCCGTACCAGGCGTAGACCTCGGTGAGCCCGCGCCGTATCCGCAGTTCGGGATCGTCGACCGTTCGCCACGCCTTCACGTCCGGCAATGGGTCGCGCTCCAATGCGAGGCCGGAACAGGCCAGCGCAAGATTGCGTTCGGTCGGGAAATGGGCATAGACCGTATGCCGCTGCACGCCGGCACGTTCGGCGATGGCGCTGACCGACGTGCGCGCCGGACCCAGCTCGGAATGCAGGTCCACTGTCGCTTCGACGATGCGGCGGCGGGTATCCGCCTGGTTTTCCGCTCGCCGCTTGAGGGTGTAGACGCGCTTTCGATTCATTGCACGCTATTGTACTCCCATATTGACAACTGGCAATGATTTGATTACACAGGCATGTGTATTCATTATAGGGCGGGCAAGCCCGGCCCTTTCATGCCTGGAGGCGAAAAATGAAGGCATCAACTCTGAGTTTCCCGGCTGCCGTCCTGATGGTGGTGGCAGGAATGATCTGGGGCATCACCATGGCCATCTCGGAAGATCACTCGGCCATGCCCGCGCACGCACATCTGAACCTGCTGGGATGGGTTTCGCTCTTCCTCTTTGGGATCTTCTATCATCTGCATCCAACGATCGATCGCAGCCGGACCGCAATTGCGCAGGTCGGCATCTGGATCGTGGGCACGATTATTCTGACAACCGGGGTCGGCCTCATCCACACCGGTCATCCGGTCGGCGAGCCGATTGCAGCCGCGGGATCCTTTATCGTGCTTGCGGCAATGCTGCTGTTCGGATGGCTGGTGGTGCGACGAGAACGCAGCGCGCAGGCTCTGCGCGCGTCCGCCGTTCCAGCAGAGTAGCGGCGCGCCGGCGCCGCTTCACCGCTTGATCGGAACGTCAAGAAATTTCGGTCTCAACTCCACGCCCACGCCCTTATTGACGAATTGCAGCGTATAGGCGCGTCTGTAGTCGAGCGCAGGCCGCACCACACCGGCGCGTACCATCTTGTCGAAAAAGCTTTTCATGCGCGCGTCGCTCATGGCGCCGATGCCGCCTTTGCGCGTGTCGAATGACTCGAGAATGCCGTATTCTCTCATTCTGGCAACCGAATAGGCCAGCAATTCATCGGTCATCTCCGGGTTCTGCTGCTTGATCAGCGCATTGCCGGGAGCATTATTGCCGTAGACGTAGTGATACCAACCGATAATCGAAGCGTCGACGAAGCGCTGCACCAGATCGTGTTTCTTATCCACCAGATCGCGCCGCGTCTCGATCAGAGTCGAATAGCTGTCGAATCCGTAATGCGCCAAGAGAAACACCTGCGGTTTGAAACCGCCCTGCTTCTGGATCGCAAACGGTTCGGAGGTGACGTAACCCTGCATGGCCGAGTTCTTGTTGGCCAGGAACGGCTGCGGATTAAACGTGTAGGGTTTCACCTTGGCTTCATCGAAGCCATAGTCGGCCTTGAGCCATTGGAAATAGCTGGCCATGCCTTCCTTGGAGATGAACAGCGTGAGCTTCTTCAGGTCGGCGAAAAGTTCGGCCTTGCCGGGATGCGCGATCAGCACCTGCGGGTCGTTCTGAAAGATGGCCGCCACCGCCACCGTCGGGATGTTGTGCTCGACCGCGTCGAAGCTCTGCAGCGTATTGGCGCTCATGAAGAAGTCGAGCTTGCCGACCGGCAACAGGATGCGATTGTTCACGTTCGGCCCGCCCGGCACGATGGTCACGTCCAGCCCGTATTTCTTGTAAGTGCCGTCGGCGAGCGCCTGGTAGAAGCCGCCATGTTCGGCTTCCGCCACCCAATTGGTGCCGAAGCGGACTTTGTCGAGTTGTTGCGCGTGCACCGGCGACAGCGACTGTAGGCCGGCGAGCGAGGCGGCGACGGCGAGCGCGCAAAGCTTTGTGGACGGCATATTTCCCCCTCGCTTTCCGGTACATTACCCTAGTTTCTGGAGGGGGCACAAAATGGACGCTGACATCAAAACTGAAAGCTCGAACAAACGGCTCAGCGACCTGGTCGCCGTTACTGTCGTGATCCTCTCGGTCTTCATGGCGGTGACCAAGATCAAGGACGACAACATCAATCAGGCCATGCAGAAGGCCAAGTCGGAATCGGTGGACGCCTGGGCGGAATACCAAGCCGCGCGCGTCAAGCTGCATGTCGACGAGAACGGGCTGGCGCAATTGCGGCTGTTGGAGACCGCCGGCGATTTCGACCGCGCCCTGGCCGCCAAACAGGCGGCTGAGTTCGAGGCTGACATCAAGAAATACGAAGGGCGCTCGAAAGAGACACGCGCCAAGGCCGAAGCGCTGGAGAAGGAGTATGACCGGCTCAACTTCCGCGACGATCAGTTCGACATGTCGGACGCATTTGCATCGATAGCCATTGCGGTATCGGCGGTCGCGTCCCTGGTCGACAGCTATTGGCTGCTCTACGTTGCCTGGGGCTCTGGCGCTCTCGGCATGATTTTCGGGGTTACGGGCTTTGTCGGGCTCAATTTCCGGCCCGAATGGCTAGCGCACTTTCTGGGCACCTGACCCCCCCCCTTGGACGGTTTGAACCTTTTTCGGGGGCCGCGCGACCCATGGTTACGCGGCCAATGACGGCCGCTCCAATTTAACCGTATGGAGACCGCCATGACCAAGTCCAAGACCATCGCCACCGCGCTCGCCGCGCTCACCCTCGCCACCACCTTCACCGCCATCGGCGGCCAGGCCCAAGCCGGCCCGCATTTCGGCCATCACGGCTGGGGCATCGGCGCCGGTTTTGTCGCCGGAACGTTGATCGGCGCGGCCGCAGCGTCATCGAATGCCTATTACGACGAGCCCGTTTACTCTTGCCGTTTCGTGGGCCGCTACGACCGCTGGGGCAACCTGCGTACCGTGAAGGTCTGCGACGTCGTCCCGTACTAATTCGAATTCATCGGCTACGGTCGGCGCCAGCCCCCCGTCCACCCTCGCGCCGATCGATAAGACCCGCCCGGCCAGTCCCCGTCCGGGCGGGTCACTTTCTTGGCCAAGCTGTTGTACAATCCGGTTTAAAGAAATCCAACTTGCCGAATCGCAATCGCGATGATGTCGTGAGTGAACTCCGAAAACCCTTTCGGGATCGGCGTTACGCGGGCAGCACAGCTCTATGCATTCCAAACCAGTCGGACGAGCGTTCGCGTCCTTGTTGCTCGTCACCGGCATCATGCTGCAACCGGCTACCACACATGCCGCCGGCGGCGCATTCGTGGTCGATGACGTCGAGGTCGGCAAACCGGGCGACTGCAAAGTAGAATCCTGGATGTCGGCCGCGGCCAATCACGACTTCACTGCCGTCACCGCACCTGCCTGTGTCGTCAAACTCGGCATCCCGGTCGAACTCGGTGGCCAACTGCAACGGTCGCGCGACGACGGAGCCTGGAGCACCAGCGGCACGCTCAGGGCCAAGACCAACATCATCCCGATCGAGAACCATCCGTTCGGGCTCGGCGTTTCCGGCGGCGCGAGCTGGGATCTGATAACCGGCGCCAGCACCGGCGGCTTCATCAACGTGCCCGTCACATTCCAGATCCAGGACAAGCTCCGCGTCAACGTGAACGGCGGTTGGCTGTACGACAACAGCGCCAAGATCCATTACCTGACCTGGGGCGCGGGCTTCGAATGGAATTTCGTCAAGCCGCTCACCCTGATCGGCGAAGTCTATGGCCAGGCCGGCCGTCTGCCCGCGGTCGAAGACGACGAGGCGCCGGCCTCCAACACCCTCGTCCAACCGAGAGCCCAGATCGGGGTGCGCTTCACGCCGCAGGACAACATCGATCTCGACCTGATCTACGGCCACAATATCACCGGCGAAAATTCCCATTGGCTGACGGTCGGCCTAAACCTGCGATTCTAGGCTTATTCCGGCGGGCCGCCGCGCCGCGGCAATCGCCCGCTTGCGAAAACCGCGCAGTTTTGCATTGATAATCAAAACAATATCGACCGCTGCCTGAGCCTGGAATTAAACAGGCCAGCGGAACCATAAAATCCTCGGGAGGATACTCATGCGGCTTTCAAAAGCCTTGCTCACATTCGCCTTCGCGACCGCGCTGTCGGCGGGAACCGCCGCCGCGCAGACCGAAATCAAGTTCGGCCATGTCGGCGCGCCCGGCTCGCTGTTCGCGCAATCCGCCGATCTGTACGCCGCACGCGCCAACGCCAAGCTCGGAACCAAGGCCAAGGTGGTGGTCTACGGTTCGAGCCAGCTCGGCAGCGACGGCGAACTGCTCAAGAAGCTCAAGCTCGGCACCGTCGATCTGGCGTTGCCGTCCACGGTCATGACCTCGGTCGCGCCCGAATTCGGCGTGTTCGAGATGCCCTATCTGGTGCAGGACCGCGGCCATGCCGCGCGCATCGCCGACGCGGTGGTGCGGCCGATCCTCGGCCCGATCGCGGAAAAAGCCGGCTATCGCATTCTCGGCGTCTGGGAGAACGGCTACCGCGAGATCACCAACAACAAGAAGCCGATCGTGAAGCCGGAAGACCTGCAAGGCATCAAGCTGCGCGTGCCCGGCGGCGTCTGGCGCGTGAAGATGTTCAAGGCCTATGGCGCCAGTCCCGAGCCCGATGGAACTGAAGGAAGTGTTCGTCGCGCTGCAGACCGGCGTGATGGACGGCCAGGAAAATCCGCTCACGCAGATTTACTCGCAGAAATTCCAGGAAGTGCAGAAATATCTGTCGATGACCGGCCACGTCTACACGCCGGCCTATCTGACCGCCGGCGCGAGCTGGTCGCGGCTGCCGCCCGACGTGCAGAAAATCCTCGCCGACACCGCCAAGGAGGTGGAGCCGGACATCCTCAAGCTCGCCGCCAAGCTCGACGACGAACTGATCGGCAAGATGAAGCAGTCCGGCATCAAGGTGAACGAGGCCGACAAGCCGGCCTTCGTCGCCGCCAGCAAGGGCGTCTACGAGGAGTTCTCCAAGGAAGTGCCGGCCGGCAAGATGCTGATCGACAAGTCGCTCAGCCTCGCCAAGGGATCGTAAACAAGAATTTATGCGCCGGACCCTTATAGGCCCGGCGCAGCTTTGCTAGCGTCCCGCGTCCCCGCCCAGCCGGCGCCTTCATGAATATCGCAACGTTCTACCGACTATTACGATCGCGTGCTCGAAGCGATCGCGGCCGCGCTGATGGCCGGCGTGACGCTGATCATCGTCGCCGGTTTCGTGTTCCGCTGGATCGGCTATTCGCTGGTCTGGTACGACGAGGTCGGCGCCATCTCGCTGTGCTGGCTGACCTACTACGCCGGCGCGCTGGCCGCGCTGCGCGGCGCGCATATCGGATTTCCCGGCCTGGTCAACGCGCTGCCGCCGAATTGGCGCGTCGCCGCGACCTTCCTCGCCTCCGCCATCACCATTTTCTTCTTCGGCCTGCTGGCGGTGACCGGCATCGCGGTGGTGCGAGATTCTGAAAGGCGACACGCTGGTATCGCTGCCGGACGTTTCGTTGCAGGTGACGCAGTCGGTGATTCCGATCGCTGCCGTGCTGTTCGTCATCGCCGAATTGATCCGCCTGCCCGGCGCTGTTGCGCGACGCGCGCCGCGGGCCGCTGGTCGATCACGAGATCAAGGAAGCGCTCGAGTCGGTCGGCATCGACCTGACGGAAGCCACCGAAAAGGCGCGCCCGTCATGACCATCGGCCTGATGCTGCTCGGGATGTTCGCGCTGGTGCTGATCAACGTGCCGGTCGCGGTCGCGCTCGCCGTGGTCGCGGTCGCCGCGATCTGGATCGCGCAAGGGCCGCACATGCTGCCGAACGTGGCGCTGGTGATGTTCGAGGGCGCCACCAATTTCCCGCTGCTGGCGGTGCCGCTGTTCATTTTCGCCGGCGGCATCATGAATGCCTCGACCATCTCGCGCCGCCTGATCAATCTGGCGACCGCCATGCTCGGCTTCATCCGCGGCGGGCTGGCGATGGTGACGGTCGGCGCCTCGATGTTCTTCGCCGAGATTTCCGGCTCGGCGGTGGCCGGCGTCGCCGCGCTCGGCACCTTGCTGATCCCGGCGATGAAGTCGCGCGGCTATTCCAAGGAATTCGCCGCCGCGATCTCGTCCTCGTCCGCCAGCCTCGCCATCATCATCCCGCCGTCGATCCCGATGATCCTGTACGCCGCCATGGCGGAGGAATCGGTGGTGAAGATGTTCGTCGCCGGATTCATTCCGGGCATCCTCGGCGGACTGGCGCTGATGGCGCTGTGCTACTACTACGCCTGGAAAAACGATTTCCCGGTCGAGCAGCGCTTCTCGCTGTGCAAACTTGATCGCAGGCGACCCGCGAAGCGGCCTGGGCGCTGATCGCTGCCGGTGATCATCCTGGGCGGCATTTTCGGCGGCTTCGTCACCGCCACCGAGGGCGCCGCGCTGGCCGTGGTGGCCGCGCTGTTCATCTCCGTCTTCATCTATCGCGACATCGACTTCAAATCGTTCTACCGCGCGCTGGTCGATTCGGCGCTGCAGACCGCGGTGGTGATGCTGCTGGTGGCGGCGTCCGCGCTGGTCGGCGTGTTCCTGACCGAAAGCCAGTTGCCGCAGACGCTGGCCAAGTCGATCGTCGGCATCACCAGCAATCCCTATATGGTGCTGCTGCTGCTCAATGTCTTCTTCCTGATCATCGGTATGTTCCTGCATTCGGCGGCGGCGATCATCCTGACCGTGCCGATCGTGATGCCGCTGGTGCACCAGGTCGGCATCGACCCGATCCATTTCGGCCTGGTGCTGACGCTCAACCTCGCGATCGGCCAGCAGACGCCGCCGGTCGCCTCGGTGCTGATCGCCGCCTGCTCGATCGCCAAGTCCGACATCTGGGAGACCACCAAAGCCAATCTCGGCTTCATCGCCGTGCTGATCGGCGTGCTGATGCTGTGCAGCTACGTGCCGTGGTTCTCGCTGGTGCTGATCAAGGTGTTTTACGGCGGCTAGCGGTCTGCCTCTATACTCATCGCCAGCACGCGGGCGACATGCAGCGCGTCGCGGTCGGCACCGTCATGGATCTGATGCCGGCACGAGGTGCCGTCGGCCACGATCAGCACGTCCGCGGGCGCCTTGCGCACGGCCGGCAGCAGCGACAATTCGCCCATCTTGAGCGAGACATCGATGGTCGCGGCGTCGTAGCCGAAACTGCCGGCCATGCCGCAGCAGCTCGATTCCACGGTTTCGACGGTAAGCTCCGGGATCATTCTGAGCACGCTCTCGACCGCGCCCATGATGTCGAAGGCTTTCTGGTGGCAGTGGCCATGCAGCAGCGCCTTCTTCGGCAGCGGCCCAAGCGGCAATTTCAAGCGGCCTTCCTTCTGCTCGCGGGCGATGAATTCCTCCAGCAGCAGCGCTTGTGCCGCCAGTGCGTCGACCGTTTCGCCCTTGAGCAGCGCCGGTAGCTCGTCGCGGAAGCTGAGCAGACAGCTCGGCTCCAAACCGATCACTGGCACGCCGCGCGCTACATAAGGCGCGAGCGCTGCCAGCGTGCGCTCCATCTCGCGCTTCGCTCGATCAACCTGCCCGACCGAGAGAAATGTCCGGCCGCAACACAGCGGCCGCGCATCGCCGTCAGTCGGCAACACCGCATGCACGTGATAACCGCCGGCCACCAGCACGCTCAGCGCGGCATCGAGATTTTCGCGTTCGTAATAGCGGTTGAAGGTGTCGGCGAACAACGCGACCTCGCGCATCGGCTCACCGGCCGTCGTGGCGCTGTAGACCCAATCGGAACGGTCGCGATAAGTGTCCGTTCGCCATTGCGGCAGGCTGCGCCGCCCGGAGAAACCCGCGACCATCTCGGATGCTTTACGCAACATTGGAACGCGATCGCGTAGATTAGCCAGCCATGGCCAGCGCGCGGCATAGGGCGCGAAATGCGGCAGGAAGCCGACCAGCCGGTCGTGCAGCGTGAGGCCATGCTTGGCCGCGCGCGCCGCCTGCACCTCGATCTTCATGCGCGCCATATCGACGCCGGTCGGACATTCGCGCCGGCAGGCCTTGCAGGAGACGCAGAGTTTGAGCGTCTCGGCCATCTCGGCCGAAGCGAGCGCGTCCGGCCCAAGCTGGCCGGTGACGGCGAGCCGCAGCGTATTGGCGCGGCCGCGCGTGACGTCGCGCTCGTCGCGGGTGACGCGATAAGACGGACACATGGCGCCGCCGGCGAGTTTGCGGCAGGCGCCGTTGTTGTTGCACATCTCCACCGCGCCCTGGAAACCGCCGCCCGAGCCCGGATAGGCCGACCAGTCGAGATGCGTGGTGACCATTTCGCCGCGATAGCCGGGCGCGTAGCGGAACAGGCTGCGATCGTCGAATTTCGGCGGCCGCACGACCTTGCCCGGATTGTAGAGGCCCTGGGGATCGAAGCGGTCCTTCACTTCCTCGAAGGCACGCGCCAGGCGCGAGCCGAACATCGGCTCGTTGAATTCCGAGCGCACCAGCCCGTCGCCGTGTTCGCCGGAATGCGAGCCCTTGTATTCGCGCACCATGGCGAACGCCTCCTCGGCGATCTCGCGCATGGCATGGACGTCTTTCTCCTGCCGCAGGTTGAGCACCGGGCGCACGTGCAGGCAGCCGGAGCCGGCGTGGGCGTACCAGGTGCCGCGGGTGCCGTGCTTCTCGAAGATTTCCGTCAGCCGCCCGGTGTAGTCGGCGAGATGCTCGAGCGGCACCGCGCAATCCTCGACGAAGGAAACGGGTTTGCCCTCCTCCTTCATCGACATCATGATGTTGAGGCCGGAGGTGCGCAGGTCGGTGATCGCGGCCTGCAACTCGGCGCTCAGCACCTCGACCACGCCACCCCACTTGTCGCCCGGCTTGTCCCAGCCGAAGCCGAGATCGCCGATCAGGTGCTTTAGCTTCTGCAGCCGGCGCAGGTTCTCTTCGTGGTTCTCCTCGCCGAACTCGACCAGCAAAATCGCGGCCGGCGTCTCGCGCACGAATTTGTCCAGCGTCGGACGGAAGATCGGGATCTCGCGCGCCAGCTCGATCATGGTGCGGTCGATCAGCTCCACCCCGATCGGCAGCAGATGCACGATGTGCCGGGTGGTTTCCATCGCCTCGCGGAAACTGCCGAAGTGCACGGCGCCGACGGCGCGGCGGCCGAGCAGCGGCGAAAGCTTCAATTCGATGCGGGTGGAAAAGCCGAGCGTGCCTTCGGAGCCGACCAGCACATGCGCAAGGTTGATGTCGTTCTTGCCCGGCACCAGCGCGTCGAGATTGTAGCCGCCGACGCGGCGCTGCACCTTGGGAAAGCGCTCGGCGATCTCGTCCTTCTCGCGCGCGCCCAGCGCCAGCAGGTCCCTGGCCAGCGGCCGAAGCAGCGGCGGCACGTCATTGATATTGCCGCCGATGCGGCCGAAATGCGCCAGCGAACCGTCCGCCAGCAGCGCCTCGATCGAGAGCACGTTGTCGCGCGTGGTGCCGTAGCGCATCGAGCGGCCGCCGCAGGAATTGTTGCCGGCCATGCCGCCGATGGTGGCGCGCGAGGAGGTCGAGATATCGACCGGAAACCACAGCCCGTGCGGCTTGAGCTGGCGGTTGAGATCGTCGAGCACGATGCCCGGCTCGACCGAGCAGCGCGCGGCCTTGAGGTCGAGATCGAGGATGCGGGTGAGGTATTTGGAACAGTCCACCACCAGCGACTCGCCAACCGCCTGCCCGGACTGCGAAGTTCCGCCGCCGCGCGCCAGTACGCTGACGCCTTCGGCGCGGGCAAGCTGAATCGCCCGTTCGGCTTCTTCGATCGTGCGCGGGGCGACCACGCCGACTGGCATGATCTGGTAATGGGATGCGTCGGTGGCATAGCGGCCGCGGCTGAAGCGGTCGAACTGCACCTCCCCGCTCAATTCGGATTTCAGTCGCCGTTCCAGGCCGGGCCTTACCACTGCCACGGCGTGTTTCCTTTTGGGGCCTCGTTCAGCCTATGCATAGAGGGCTTGTTTGCTGTGCGGAAAACCGCTTGACCGCAATGTTACATTCATAGTTCAACGCCACAAGCGCCGCTCCCTCGCCGGGACCGGAGCGTGGTTAAGCCACGAAAATCCATGAAAAGCTGCGGTTTAGGAGCGAATACCAATGGCTAAGAATTCCTCGCGCGCGGTCGGGCGTCATTTTCTTCACATTCCGGGGCCGACCCCGCTTCCCGACCGCGTCCTGCGGGCAATGGATACCCCTATCATCGACCACCGCGGCCCCGAATTCGCCAAGCTGACCAAGAAGTGCCTGGAAGGCATCAAGACCATCTTCAAGACCACCAGCCCGGTGATCATTTACACCGCCACCGGCACCGGCGCCTGGGAAGCCGCCCTGGTCAACACGTTGTCGCCCGGCGACAAGGTGCTGATGGTGGAGACCGGCCAGTTCGCCACGCTGTGGAAGAAGATGGCCGAGAAGATCGGGCTCAAGCCTGAATTCATCACGACCGACTGGCGCCAGGGCGCCGATCCGAAGGCGATCGAAGCCAGGTTGCGCGAGGACAAGAACAAAGAGATCAAGGCTGTTTGCATTCTGCATAACGAAACCTCGACCGGCGCGCTGACCCCGGTTGCGGAGATCCGCAAGGCGATCGATGCGGCCGGCCATCCGGCGCTGTTCTTCGTCGACACCATCTCCTCGCTCGCCTCGACCGATTACCGGCACGACGACTGGGGCGTCGACGTCTCGGTCGGCGGCGCGCAGAAGGGCCTGATGCTGCCGCCCGGCATGTCGTTCAACGCCATCAGCGACAAGGCGCTGGCGGCGAACAAGACCGCCAAGCTGCCGAAGTCGTTCTTTGCCTGGGACGAAATGCTGACCATGAACAAAGTCGGTTTCTTCCCCTACACCCCGGCGACGCAAATGTTGCAGGGCCTGAGCGTCGGCATCGACATGCTGCACGAGGAAGGGCTCGACAATGTGTTCGCCCGCCACGACCGGTTGGCGGAAGCCACCCGCCGCGCGGTGAAGGCCTGGGGACTGGAAAACCTCAACAAGAACGCCAGTCAATATTCGCCGACGATCACCGCGATTCTGCTGCCGGAAGGGCACGATGCCGACAAGTTCCGCGCGCTGGCGCTCGAGAACTTCAACATCTCATATGGCGCGAGCTTCGGCGCCTATGCCGGCAAGTATTTCCGCATCGGCCATCTCGGCGATGTCAACGACACCATGCTGATGGGCGCGCTGGCGGCCACCGAAATGGCGCTGGCGCTCGCCGGCATTCCGCACAAGAAGGGCGGCGTACAAGCCGCGCTGGATTATCTGGTGACGGCGCATTCGAGCGCCACGCGCAAAGCGGCGGAGTAAATCTTCGCTGCATTAATAAGGAAATTGTCATGGCCGGGCTTGTCCCGGCCATCTCGTTTAGGGACGCATTGTGCCTGTCTGATCGGGATCACCGGGACAAAGCCCGGTGATGACAATAATTACTGTCCTTCCGCCCTCAGCTTAAATCTCTGGATCTTTCCCGTGGCCGTCTTCGGCAGCTCGCTGCGGAATTCGATCCAGCGCGGATATTTATAGGGCGCGAGCTTGGCCTTGACGTGCTCCTGCAATGCGCGGATCAGCGCATCGCTGGCCTTTTTAGGCTCCTTGAGCACGACGAAGGCTTTCGGTTTGACCAGCTTCTGCTCATCGCCCCAGCCGACCACGGCGGCTTCCAGCACGTCGGGGTGCGAGGACAGCGCGGCCTCGACCTCGAACGGCGAGACATAAATTCCCGACACCTTCAGCATGTCGTCGGCGCGCCCGCAGCAGACGTAATAGCCGTCGGCGTCTTCGATATATTTGTCGCCCGAGCGGGTCCACTCGCCCTGGAAGGTCGAGCGCGACTTCTCGCGGTTGTTCCAATACATGATGGCGCTGGTCGGCCCGCGCGCATAGAGTTCGCCCATCTCGCCTTGCTTCACGGGCTGGCCATCCTCGCCGATCAGTTTGATTTCGTAGCCGGGCACCGGCTTGCCGGTGGTGCCGTATTTGGTCGCGCCCGGTCTATTGGTGAGATAGATGTGCAGCATCTCGGTGGTGCCGAGCCCGTCGGAAATCTCGATGCCGTAGCGCTCCTTCCAGGTGCGCGCGATTTCCTCCGGCAGCGCCTCGCCGGCGGAAATGCAGCGGCGGATTTTGACTTCGTTTTTTTTCGGTGCGTTCGGACTGGCCAGGAACGCGGCGTAGAAAGTCGGCACCGCGAAGAACACCGTGACCGGATGTTTGCGCAACAGCGCGGCAACGCCGTCCGGCGTCGGCCGGTCGCCCAGCAGCACCGTGGTGGCGCCGACCGTGAGCGGGAAAGTCATGGCGTTGCCGAGGCCGTAGGCGAAGAATAATTTCGCCACCGAATAGACGACATCGCTTTCCTTCAGGCCGGCGACCGGTGTGCCGTAGAGATCGGCGGTCAATTTCAAGCTGGCATGCACATGCACCGCGCCCTTCGGCTTGCCGGTGGAGCCCGAAGTGTAGAGCCAGAACGCCATGTCGTCGCTCAGCGTCGGCGCGGTGTAATCCTCCGGCTCATCTGAGCCGATGACATCCTCGAACAGCCGGTAGCCGTGCGGGTTTTCGCCGGATACGATGACGTGCTCGAGGTCTGGGCTGGCCTTGATCAGCTTCTCGAATTTCGGAAACAGCGCCTCCGACACCACCAGGCATTTGGCGCGGCTGTCGGCCAGCATGAAACGGTAGTCGTCCTCGGTGAGCAGCGTGTTGACCGGCACGGCGATGACGCCGGCTTTCAGGCACCCGAGAAACGCGATCGGCCAGTCCACGGTGTCGAGCATCGCCATCAGCACGCGCTCTTCGCGCCGGATGCCCAGTCCGCGCAGCGCCGCGCCGAAGCGCGCCACATGGTCGGCGAGCTGGCCATAAGTGAGCGTGCCGCGCGCGTCGATATAGGCCGGCTTGTTGGCGCGGCCGGCAGCGAGGTTGCTTTGCAGCACGTCGGCGGCGAAATTGTAAGCGCGTGGGATAGCGCCCATCAGTTCGGCCGCGTCCGCTTCTGCCGTGCGGGCTTGCGCTTGTGCCATGTTGTTACCCCCGGAATGCCCGTATCATGTGGCGCGGACCAAGCGCCGCGCGTCGGGCCTTGCAACTAATGTCATGATACGCCGGTGCCGGGCCATGACAAAAGTCAATATTCGAAGCCACGGGAGTTCAAACGCATGTTATTGAGCCGGGACCGCATTCTGACCACCCATGTCGGCAGCCTGCCGCGCAACGAGAAGCTGTCCGACCTGCTGGTGCGCCAGGAGGCGGGCGAAAAGCTCGACCTCAAGGAGCTGGCCGCCGAGATGGACAGAGCGGTGCGCCATGTGGTGGAGAAGCAGGCCAGCGCCGGCATCGACATCGGCAATGACGGCGAGCAGCAGCGGGTCGGCTTCCAGACCTATGTGCCGCAGCGCATGAGCGGTTTCGCCGGCGTGTCGAAGCGCCGGCGCGGCCGCGAATTCGAGGAATTTCCCGAACTGGTGGAGAGCCTGAAGCGCCGCTTCCCGCATGTCAGCAAACAGCAAAACGCACCGGAGTGCCAAAGCGAGCTCAAATATCTCGACCTTAAGCCGCTGGAGAGCGAAATCGCGCGCTTCAAGAAAATCTCGGACGGAAAATTCGCCGAGCAATTCATGACGGCGCCCTCGCCCGGCATCATTTCGTCGACCATGCTCGATGCGTTCTACGGCAGCCAGGACAAATACCTCAGTGCGATCTCGCGCGAGATGAGAAACGAATACCAGGCGATCCACAAAGCCGGCCTGCTGTTGCAGATCGACGCGCCCGATCTCGCCATGGACCGCACCATGCTGTACCGCGATTTGTCGGACGGGGATTTCGTCAAGGCGGTTGAGCGGCACATTCAGGCGATCAACGACGGCATCGCCGGAATCCCGCGCGATCGCGTACGGCTGCATGTCTGCTACGGCAATTGGGAAGGCCCGCATATCCACGATGTGCCGCTCGCCACCATCCTGCCGGCGCTCTATCAGGCCAGGGTCGGCGCGCTGTCGATCGAGTTCTCCAATCCGCGCCATGCGCACGAATACGAGGCGCTCAAGACGCATCCGCTGCCCAAGGACATGATCCTCATTCCCGGCGTGATCGAGACCACCAGCAATTTCGTCGAGCATCCGGAAGTCGTGGCGCGCCGCATCGAGGAAGCGGTGCGCGCGGTCGGCGAGCGGGAGCGCGTGATTGCGTCGACCGACTGCGGCTTCGGCACGTTCACGAACCGCGAGTGGGTGATCGAGCCGGCGGTGTGGCTCAAGCTGCGCGCGATCCGCGAGGGCGCCGATATTGCCTCGACCAGGCTGTGGGGGAAGAAGGTGGCGTGAAGCCTGTTGTCGTCCCCGCGAAGGCGGGGACCCATACGCCGCAGCTCATCGATAGGACACGGAGTATGGGTCCCGGCCCCCGCTTCGCTCGGCCGGGACGACAGCAAAAAAAGCCAACGCTCCGCTCTCCCTATTCTTTGACGGCGCGGGACACGCCGGCTTCCCTTTTTCCGTTTCCCCAAAGGGGAATGGAGCGCCGGGAGGGCGCCAGAGGGCTGGCGAAGCCCTCTTTGGCGGGCTTGGCGAAACCCGCCGCGCGTCTGGCGAGACGCGCGAGCCCTCTGGCGCGAGGGCCCGGCGCCCCCCGGGCGCTCCATCCGTCAAGCTGGCGCAGTCTGCGCAAGCTTGACTGCGCGGCGCGCATTGTCGGCGCGCCGGACCGGTTCGCTTGCGGGGCGCGTCATGAGCGCGCCCCTCGGCTTACCGGACGATACGGACTATAATCCTATTTTGAGCCATGTCAACAAGGCCCCCGCGCCGGCGGGGATATCTTGCCGGCTTCGCAAAGGGCCGACAGCGCCGTCCGCATTGCCTATAATGCGGCCATCCACTAATGCACCTGACGACGCCGGGTACGGCCAGCCAGCCAATTCGAATAAGGGAGAGCACCCATGGACGAGAGAACGCGCCATCCGGCGAAGATCACCGCCGAGGACATCAACCCGCGCTACAATTGGGGCCGCCACTTGCCGGTGCTTGGCACCATGGGCGTCGATTTCGAGGAGCGCGTCGATTACCGGCGCATGCACCGCTACCGGCTCGCCCGCGCACAGGCTGCGCTTGAAGCCAGCGACCTCGGTGCGCTTTTGCTGTTCGACGACAACAACATCCGCTACGTCACCTCGACCAAGATCGGCGAATGGGCGCGCGACAAGCTGTCGCGCTGGGCGCTGCTGACGCGCGGCGGCGATCCGATCCTGTGGGACTTCGGCTCGGCCGCGGTTCATCACAAGCTCTATTCGCCCTGGCTCAAGCCGGAGAACTGCAAGGCCGGTCTAGTCGGCTTGCGCGGCACCGTCGATCCCGCCTTTGGCCTGATGAAGCGCCACGCCGAGGAGATGGCCTCGATCCTGAAAGCCGCCGGCGTCGCCAAGATGCCGATCGGCGTCGACATCATCGAGCCGCCCATGATGTTCGAGCTGGAGAAAGCCGGACTGAAGATTAAAGACGGCCAGCAAGTCATGCTGAGCGCGCGCGAGATCAAGTCAGCCGACGAGATCGCGCTCTTGAACCGCGCCGCTGCCATGGTGGACGGCGCCTACGACGTGGTCAACGAAATCCTGCGCCCAGGCGTGCGCGAAAACGACATCGTCGCCGAGGTCAATAAGTTCCTCTATACGCACGGCTCCGACGACGTGGAGGCGGTCAACGCCATCTCCGGCGAGCGCTGCAGCCCGCACCCGCATAACTTCACCGACCGCATGATCCGCCCCGGCGATCAAGCGTTCTTCGACATTCTGCAGTCGTTCATGGGCTATCGCACCTGCTACTACCGCACCTTCAACGTCGGCCGCGCCACGCCGGCGCAGCACGATTGCTACAAGATGGCGCGCGAGTGGCTCGACAACGCCATCGCCCGCATCAAGCCGGGCGCCTCGACCGCACATATCTGCGAGGTGTTTCCGAGAGCCGAGGAATTCGGCTTCCCGGACGAAATGTCGGCCTTCGGCCTGCAATTCGCGCACGGCCTCGGCTTGAACCTGCACGAGCGACCGATCATCTCGCGCGTGGTGTCGATGGACCACCCGACCGAGATCGTGGAAGGCATGGTGTTCGCGATCGAGACCTATTGCCCGGCGACCGACGGCTATTCCGCCGCACGCATCGAGGAAGAGGTCGTGGTCACCGACAAAGGCTGCCGCCTGATCTCGCTGTTCCCGGCGGAGGAATTGCCGATCGCACATCGGTATTAGGCTAATCGTCGCGGGGCGCGCGAATGCGCCTCGCAAACGATCCACGCCCATGATCCCCAACGCCCCGCGCTACGTCTCGCCCAAGGAACGCGCGGAAGACCGCGCGCGCTGGCTTCGATTTGCGTATTGGACCGCAGTGGCGATCCCGGCCTTCATCGCGCTCATGATGTTCGGCTACAGCGACCAGGCGCCGCATTGGCTGCGCGAATTCACCGTCAGCCTCGATACTATGCTCGGCTTTCCGTTTTTGTGGCTGGTCAAGACCCTGCTCGCCTGAGCTAGCCGCCTGCTTTGCTCCCTAAGTCCTTCTGCGCCATCATCGCCGCCGGCAGCGCGACGCTCATGGAATCCACCATCGAGGTCGGCATCAGGATGGTGGCGCCGCGCTCCTTGGTGGTCTCGTAGATGATGTTCATCGCGCGCAAATGCAACGCGGCGGCGTTGCTGCCATAGGTCGTCGCCGCCTCGACGAATTTCTGCGCGATCGCGGCCTCGGCGGAGCCGAGGATCACGCGCGCTTCCTTCTCGCGTTCGGCCTGCGCCTGGCGCGACATGGCGTCCTGCAAACCGACCGGAATGGCGACGTCGCGGATCTCGACCGCGTTGACCGAAATGCCCCAGTCCGCGGTCTTGCGCGCGATCTCGCCGCGCAGCAACTCGTCCGCCGCTTTGCGCTCGGCCAGCAGCGCCGACAGATGCGAAGAGCCGATCATCTCACGTAAGCTCGTCTGCGCCACCCGGTCGATGGCCGAGCGGTAATCGGTGATATTGAGCGCCGCGCTTTGCGCGTCGTGCACGTGCCAGAAGATCACGGCGTCGACGTTGACCGGCACGGTATCGCGGGTGAGCGCCTGCTCGGCGTTGAACTGTGTGGTCTGAATGCGCTCGTCGATGACGGCGGCGATGGCGTCGATGACCGGGATGATCATGAACAGCCCCGGTCCCTTCACGCTCGACAATTTGCCGGCGCGCAGGATCACGAAGCGCTCCCAGTTATTGGCCATCTTGAGCGAGAATAGCGTGAACACGGCGAGAATGCCGAAGCCGATGCCGGGCAGTTGCAAACCGGACACGAACAACAGCGCGCCAACGACGGCGAAAACGATGGTAACGAGCGAAGTGATGGGATTCATGGGCCAGGGCCTCCGTATTTGAAAAATAACGTGGCGCAGCCGGCACTATGCGCTGGCGCCTGAGCGCAAGATAGTATCCCAAATCGACGGCGCGAGGCCGCCTTGCGCGACCAGTCAGGCCGGCGCTTTTTCCCGCAAATGCGGAAAACGCTCGCTCAGCAGTGAGCCGTGATAATAAGTCGGCTTGAAGGCCGGATGCGCGCGGATGTTGTCGAACCAGGTGACGATGCGCGGCAGGTCCTGCCAGCCGGGCAGGCCGAGGTCATGCATGCGCACCAGCGCCGGCATCACCGCGACATCCGCCAACGAAATGTCCTTGCCCAAGAGCCACGGGCCGCCGCTCTTTTCGATTTCGGCGTCCATGCGCTCATAGGTGCGGCGCAGGCGGGCGAGCGCGGCGTCCATCTCGGCTTGCGGAAAGCCGGTCTGCCCCATGGCCAGCATGAACTCGCGGCGCAGCGGCTTTGATTCCGCCATCGCCACGAAGGCCTCGCGGCTCATCTTCTGGAAACTGGGCAGGAAGGCGAGGTTGAAGGTCGGCACGCGCACGGCCGCCGCCGGCATCTCGTCGATGAAATGCATCAGCGCGCGCATGCGGGCGCGTTCGACCGGGGATTCCGGCGTGAAGCTCGCCTGCGGTGCAACCTCGTCGAGATATTCGGTGATGACGGTCGAATCGATCACAATCGCGCCATCGTGATCCAAAGTGGGCACCACCCCATTCGGATTGAGCTTGAGGTAGTCGGGCTTGAGCTGGTCGCCTTCGAGCAGATTCAGCTTCACTTCGTCGAACGGAATCATTTTTCCGTTGAACACAAAGCGAACCCGCTGGCTGCAGGTCGATTGTGGCGCGTTGTAGAGCTTGAAAGTCATGCGCACTCCTTATTCGACGCTTCCCCACGCCGATTGTGCGGTACTTGGGCGGAAAAAATCCACTGGTAAATTTATGGGCATTTTACTTGTGGTAAGCACCCGCGACCTGTTGAGTGGACCTCGTGCGCAGTCGCTGTTTTCCTCCCTTTAGGCTTTAACGGCGACGTGAATCCTCCACCTTATGCACACAGGGCCCCACGAGGGGCCCTTTTTTTAATTGGCGGTCCCCGCCAAAGAATTCCTCTTGTCGTCCCAACCGAGCGCCAGCGAGGGCCGGGACCCATACCCCGTGTCTTATCGAGAGGATACGGCGTATGGGTCCCCGCTTTTGCGGGGACGACCATTTATTCCAACCCGGTCCCGACGTTCTTATTTTCCGGCGTGAGCTTCATGCCGGCGGCCAGCGCCATGGTCTCGGCCAGCGCGGCGAAATCCTTGGCAAGGTACTCCTCCGGATTTTTCTGCAGCATAGCGGCGCCGAAATGGCTCTGCAGCACCTCGCGCGTTGCCGCGGTGACCGGCATCGGCACGTCCCATTCGCGGGCGAGCTCGAGGCCGAGATCAAGGTCCTTGCGCAGCAGCTCCGGCGTGAAAGTCGTGGTCCAGTCGAGATTGACCAGCGCCGGCGTCTTGTAGGCGGTGAACATCGAGCCCATGACGCCGTTGTTCATGAAGGCGAGAAAGGCGTGGCGCGGCACGCCCATCTTGTTGGCGAGCAGCGTGATCTCGATCAGGTTCTCGATCACCACCCCGAGCATGACGTTGTGCGCGATCTTGCAGATGCGCGCGAGTTCGCCGTCGCCGACGTAGGAGACGCCGCGCGGCGCGAACACCTCGATCAGCGGCATCGCAACTTTGGCGTCGGCCTCGGGACCGGACACCACCGACGACAGTTTGCCGGCCTTAATCACCTTGGCGTTGCCGGATACCGGCGCGGCCAGGAAGCTGACGCCGCGTTCGGTCAGCCGCTTACGGATGGCGGCGGATTCCTCGACCGAGATCGACGAGCAATCGACCAGCATCTTCGGTTTCTTGGCGCCGCTGAGCAGGCCGTCTTTGCCGAACACGACTTGTTCGACGTCCTTGCCGGTGGAGACGATAGCGAACACCACGTCGCAACCGGCGAGCTCGACCGGCTTGTCGACGATCTTGGCGCCCTTGGCGGCCAACGGCTCGGCCTTGGCGCGGGTGCGGTTCCAGATCGTCACGTCATGGCCGGCCTTGAGCAGGAGCTCCGCCATCGGCGTGCCCATGCGGCCGACCCCGATCCAGCCGATCTTTTGTGCAGTCTTCGACATCCTCAAAACTCCCGTTGAATTCGTGCCGCGCGCAGGCGGACTTCGGGCCGGGCTTTAGCCGTTCTGCCGCGAAATCGCCAGTGTTGTCCCGCTGGGCGGGTATGCCACCATGCCGATGCTTGTGGTCGTCCTTCAAAGCGCACTATTCTGCCGCCGGCAGGTCAAAAGGCCGGTTATAAGGCCACTTACAAGGCCCAGTTCAAGCGGCCCGCAAGCCAAGACCTCGGGAGGATCGCCGGTACGAATGCAGGATGCCGTCACCACCATAGACGTGGCGGGTGCGCCCGACCGGCCGGCAAGCGCCGGACGCGAGCGTTGGCGCGGAATCGCGCGCAATGTATTTCCGTTCGTGGTGGTCGGCGGCATTTGGGAGATCGTGGCCTGGGCCGGCGTATTCCCGCGCCGGCTGTTTCCGACGCTGGAGGAGGTGGCGCTATCTTTCTACCAGCTCACGGTCTCCGGCATCCTGCCGCATCACGCCATCGAGACCGTGATCCGCCTGCTCTCTGGCTTCACGCTCGCCGCGGTGTTCGGCGTGACCATCGGCGTGTTGATGGGACGCTCGCGCCGGGCGGAGGATATCTTCCTGCCGCTGGTGAGCATCTGCGCGCCGATCCCCGGCCTCGCCTATGCGCCGCTGTTTTTGCTCTGGTTCGGGCTCGGCAATTTTTCCGCCGTGCTGCTGGTCGGCTTCGTGGCGGCGTTCCCGGTCATCTTCAACAGCTGGACCGGCGTGAAGGCGGTGAAGGAGATCTGGGTGCGCTCGGCGCAATCGATGGGCGCCGACGACCGGCGCCTGTTCAGCCACGTGATCCTGCCCGGCGCGCTGCCCTACATCCTGACCGGGCTGCGGCTCGGGCTGGCGCAGGCCTGGCGCATTCTGGTCGCGGTCGAGATGCTTGCCGCCGTGCCATGGGGCCTCGGCTGGATGATCTTCGGCGCGCGCGAGTTCCTCAACACCGACGTCATGATGGCCGGCATCGCTGTGATCGGCATTATCGGTCTCGCTTTGGAGAAATTTGTGTTTGAGAAAATCGAACACTACACCGTCGTGCGCTGGGGAATGATCACCTCATGACCGAGAACGGACAAACCATCCGCTCGATCGTGCGCGCTGCCATTACGCTGGCCGCCGCGGCGGTCGTCTATGAGACGCTGGCGCGCAGCGGATATTTCGCGCCGGCGCTGCTGCCGACGATTCCGGTCATCGTGCAAGCTTTGTACGCCAGCATTGCCGACGGCACCATGATCGAGCACGCGGCGTTCACGCTGTACCGGGTGATGTTCGGATTCTGCCTAGCGGTGGTGGTCGGCATTCCGCTCGGAATCCTGATGGCGCGCTTCCAGCGCATCGAGCACTTCGTGCTGCCGCTGGTCAGCGCGTTGATGCCGATCCCCTCCTTCGCGCTGGTGCCGTTGTTCATGCTGTGGTTTGGCATCGGCAACACCACCACCGTGCTGATCGTGTTCTACGCCGCGACCTTCCCGATGCTGTTCAACACCTGGTCGGGCGTACGCTCGGTCAATCCGCTCTGGCTACGCGCGGCCGGCTCCATGGGCGCCGACGAGCATTCGCTGTTCTGGAAGGTGATCATTCCGGGCGCCTCGCCTTTCATCATCACCGGCATGCGGCAGTCGTTTCTGCGCGCGTGGATCGCGGTGGTTGGCGCCGAGATGATCGCGGCCTCCGACTGGGGGCTCGGCTGGGTGATCTTCGACGCCAAGGAATTTCTCAACACCGACATCATGCTCGCTTCGCTGGTCGTGATCGGCGGCATCGGCTTCGTGTTCGAGCGCATGGTGTTCGGTTCGCTCGAACGCGCGACGGTGTTGCGCTGGGGCATGATGCGCAAAGCCAAGGGTTGAAGCGAATGAGCGAGGCGGCAACGAGCGACCCGATTCTCTGGAGCGTCGACGAGCGCGGCGTCGCACGCGTCACGCTCAATCGCCCGGAGGTCTATAACGCCTATAACGGCGATTTGATCGCGGCGCTGCTCAAGACCTACGACGCGCTCGCCGGCAAAAACTTGCGCGCGGTGGTGATCGCCGGCAAGGGGAAGAATTTCCAGGCCGGTGCCGACATCAATTGGCTCGACGCGGTACGCCGCTCCTCGCCGCAGGAAAACTTGCGCGCCTCGCGCATGACCGCGGAAGCTGTGCAGCGGCTCAACCTGCTGCCGGTGCCGACGGTCGCGCTGGTGCAAGGCGCCTGCTTCGGCGGCGGTACCGGCATTGTTTCCGCCTGCGACATCGTGATCGCCGCCGACAACGCAAAGTTCTCGATCGCCGAAGTGCGCATCGGCGTGGCCGGTACCATCATCATCCCGCAGCTCAACGACGCCATCGGTTTGCGCCAAGTGCGGCGTTACGCGCTCACCGGCGAACGCTTCGACGCCAAGGAAGCGCTCCGCATCGGGCTGGTGCACGAGATTGTGCCGCTGGCCGAACTGGAAGCCGGGGGCGAGCGTATCATCGATGAATTGCTGACCAACGGGCCGGAGGCCGTGGCGCAGACCAAGATCTGCGCGCTGCGCTCGGCCTGGAGCCATCTCGACGACGCGGCATTCAGCGCCTTGATCGAAAGCCATTCCGCCAAACGACAATCGGCAGAGGCCGCGGAAGGCTTTGCCGCATTCCGCGAGAAACGCCCGGCGCGCTATAACGCCGCAAGAAAGACAAAAGGCTAGAGGCGGAAACCAAGAATGCTCCCGATTGAAATTCGCGACGTAACGCTCACCTACGACACGCCCGGCGGCAAGGTGCCTGGCGTCAAGGATGTGAGCTTCAATATCGACGCCTCCGAATTTCTCTGCATTGTCGGCCCGTCCGGCTGCGGCAAATCGACCTTGCTCAACATGATCGCCGGGTTCCTGGCGCCCGCCTCGGGCGAAATCCGTATTGGCGGCAAGACGGTCACCGGCCACGGCATGGACCGCGGCGTGGTATTCCAGGACTTCGCCCAGCTTTTCCCCTGGCGCACCGCACTCGGCAACGTCTCGTTCGGGCTTGAAATGAAGGGCGTTCCCAAGGAGGAACGTGAGACCATCGCGCGCGAACAATTGCGCCTGGTGAAACTGGAGAAGTTCACGGGCTCGTTCCCGCATCATTTGTCCGGCGGCATGCAGCAACGGGTCGCCATTGCCCGCGCGCTGGCCTACAATCCAGCAGTGCTGCTGATGGACGAGCCGTTCGCGGCGCTCGATGCGCTGACGCGCGACGAGATGCAGCGGCTGCTGGCGGAGGTGTGGCGGGAAACCCGCAAGACGGTCATTTATGTCACGCACAATGTCGCGGAGGCGGTCTATCTGGCGGACCGCGTGGTGGTGATGACGCCTCATCCCGGAACGGTGAAAGCCGTAATCAAAATTCCGCTGCCACGTCCGCGCGACCCGCTCAGCGTCGAATTCGTCGAGTGCCAGAAGGAATTGCTACGCTACCTCGGGCATGACGCGGGTGCGGACGAACCTGAAAAAGCCAAAGCCAACGGTAAACGAAGCCATAAGGGAGGATGACATGACAACTTTCGTGAAAGGCATTACGCGCCGCCACGCACTGGCGGCCACCGGCGCCGGCGTGCTGGCGGCGGGACTGGGCGTTAAATCCGCGACAGCGGAGATGGCGACGGTGCGCCAAGGCTACCAGACCAACATGTGGGGCATGCCGACTTATTACCTGCTGCACTCCGGTCTGCTCGAGAAGCACGGCGTCAAGGTCGAGGAATTCGCGGTGCCATCCGGCAACCTCACCATGCAGCAGATGGTGGCACGCCAGGTCGACATGGGCACCTATGCTGGCCCCTCCTTCATAATCGGCAATGACAAAGGCGGCCTGATCGCCATCGCCATGATCGAATATGTCGGCAAGACTGCACGCGTGATGGCGCGCAAGGATCTCGGCCTCAAGACCGTCGCCGACCTGCGCGGCAAGAAGGTCGCCAACCAGACCGGCTCGTCCACCGGCAACATCTTCGTCGACCAGATCGCCACCAAGGCCGGGCTGCACAAGGGCGACTACCAGGAAATCCGCATGAACGTGAACGACATGGTGGCCGCCATGACCGCTAAGACAGTGGACGCCATGGTCAATATCGAGCCCTACAACGCCATCGCCGAAGCCGACGGCCTGGTCAATACGCTGGAGGACTTCTTCTCATTCGACAAGTTGCCGGTGTTCATGGCGGCGACGCCGGAATTCGTCGACAAGAATCCTGACACCGTGGTGGCCTATCTCAAAGCCTGGGTCGATGCCGAAAAGGACTTCAAGAACCATCCGGACAAGATCGCCGACGTGATCTACTCGTTCTACACGTCCAAGGGCTACAAGATGTCGAAGGACACCTTCCATAAGGCGATCAGCCGCGTGGAAGTCAGACCCGGCTGGCCGGACGATCTCGAGCCCTACATGCAGCACCACGCCGAGATCCTGCTCAAGGAAAAGAAGATTAAGGCCATCCCGGACTGGAGTAAGGCGTTCCGCAAGGACCTCCTCAAGAAGGCCATGGCCTAGCCCGTTTTCGACCGACCTCGAGGCCGGCGCGGCAAGCGCCGGCCTTTTCACGACAACAGCCAGCACCGGAGACGTTAATGCCCGCCGCCAGCAATCCGCTCACCCAGACCGGGGAACCCATCACCTGGAATTTCAAACTGCTCGCCCAGAACGACCTCGGCGGCTTCGGCGGCATGGGCGAAGGCATGTCGATCTCGATCGCCAAGGACGGCCGCCGCATCATCTGGCTGGCGCATGAGAGCGCCCCGAAGAATTTCACCGGGGTCGACGTCTCCGATCCGCGCAAACCCAAGGTGGTGGTGCAGACCGATCTGCCGCAGTCCTTCATGCGCTCGAATTCGCTCGAATGCTCGGCCAACAACATCATGGCGGTGGCCTATCAGACGCAGAAGACCGGCCAGAAACCGGCCGGACTTGAGCTGTTCGATGTGTCGGTGCCGGAAAAGCCGCGCTCGATTTCGTTCTTCGATTGCTCGGGGCCGACCTCGCGCGGCGTGCATCAATTGTGGTTCTGCGACGGCGAATACGTCCACATGGCGTCGGGCGCGCCCGACTTTAAACCGAGCCATCCGCTCGACGACCAATTCTATCGCTGCATCGACGTGCGCGATCCGGCGAAGCCCAAGGAAGTCGGCCGCTGGTGGATGCCGGGCACGTCGGCGACCGACAACATCGCACCACCACCCCGGCATCCGCTTGATAAGGGCTATCGCGCGCACAACACGAACGTCTATCAGTCGCGGCCGGACCGGCTTTACCTCTGCTACATCGACGGCGGCATGTTCGTGATGGACATCAAGGACAAGGCCAATCCGAAGGTGATCTCGCATTGGACCAATTCGCCGCCTTATACCGGCTTCATGCACACCGCCGTGCCGCTGTTCGATCGAAATCTCATGCTGGTCACCGACGAGTCGACCGAGAACAGCGCCAAGGATTGGCCGAAGCTGATCTGGATGCTCGACATGCGCGACGAGGCACACCCGGTGTCGATCGCCACCTGCCCGCTGCCGCCGGTCGATGCCTACAAAGACCGCGGCGGCCGCTTCGGCGCGCACAACATCCACGAAAACGTGGAATTGCCGACGGCGTGGCGCTCCGACCAGATCGTGCTCGGCACCTTCTTCAACGGCGGCCTGCGCGCCTACGACATTTCCAATCCGTATCAGCCGAAGGAAATCGCCTGCTTCGTGCCGCCGGCGCCGAAAGGCTCGCCGGTCGGCGCCATTCAGATGAACGACGTGTTCGTGGACGAGCGCGGGATCGTCTACACCATGGATCGCTTCAGCGGCGGGCTGTACACGCTGGAGATGGACTTCTGATCTTCCCTCGCCCCGCACGACGGGGCGGGCTAAAGTGAGGTATGAACGAGCTCTTCCCCTCCCCGGCCGCCGGAATGTTCGGGCGCCGGCTCAAGCGCGAGCGTGGCCATCGCATTCCGGTGACCGTGGTCACCGGCTTCCTGGGCGCCGGCAAGACCACGCTGCTGCGCCGGTTCCTGGGAACGCCGGAGGGGCAAGGCACCGCGGTGGTGGTCAACGAGTTCGGCGCGACCGGCATAGACGATGCGCTGGTGCGATCGAGCACCGACGAGACCGTGCTGCTCGGCAATGGCTGCCTGTGCTGCATTACGCGCACCGATCTTCAACAAGCTTTGCGCCGCATGGTGGTCGAGCGCGAACGCGGCGAATTGCCGGCCTTCAGACGCATCGTGATCGAGACCTCAGGTCTCGCCGATCCCTCGCCCATCCTGCAGACCTTCGCCACCGACCGCGCACTCGGCGAAGTATTCCATATCGAGGCGGTGGTGACGGTGGTCGATGCGGAGGCCGGCGGCGATACGCTTTCCTGGTCGTCGGAAGCGCGCCGGCAGGCGATCCTGGCCGACCGGCTGGTGATCACCAAGACCGATATCGCCGGCGAAGGCGCCGCCGATGCGCTCACCGCGCAATTGCGGGCGCTCAATCCGGGCGCCGAGATTCTCGAAGCGGTAAATGGCGAGCTCGATCCCAGCCGGCTGACTGAGCCGGCCGAGGATCAGCGCAACGCTTTTGTGGCCGAGGCCGCGCACTCGGACGGCATCGGCAGTTTCGTGATCACGGACAATACGCCGATGCCGTGGCCGGCCTTCGCCAAGGCGATGGATACGTTGATGGCGCTGCGCGGGCCGGACCTGCTGCGGGTGAAGGGCTTCCTTGCCGTCGAGGGCTGCCAGGGCCCGGTGGTGGTGCAATTCGTGCAGCACCTGGCGCATCCGCCGGTCGAGCTCAACGCCTGGCCGGATAACAACCGGCAAAGCCGCGTCGTGTTCATCACCAGGAATATTTCGGAAGCGCAGGTGCGCGACCTGTTCGCGGCGGTGCGGGCGTTACAATAATTGTCGTCCCCGCGAAGGCGGGGACCCATACGCCGCAGTCTATCGATGGCACACGGCGTATGGGTCCCGGCCCTCGCTTCGCTCGGCCGGGACGACAGCAGAGAGTTACTCCCTGTCCCTACCGGCGATTTCCGCCTGCCAGGGCGCGACGCGATGCTCGACCCAGCCGATCAGCCCGTTCAAGCCGACCGCCATCAGCATCAGGATGAAGATCGGGACGAACATGGTGGCGGTGTCGAAATTATTGGCGGAATTGATGATCACCGCGCCCAGTCCCGAGATCGTCGTGAAGAATTCCGCAATCACCATCGCCACCACCGCGCGGCCGACCGCGAGGCGGATGCCGGCCATGATGTAGGGCAGCGTCGCGGGCAGGATGATGCGGCGCAGGATGACGAAATCGGGCGCCACGAACGACTTGCCGACTTCGATTAGCGTCTTCGGCACCGCGGTGACGCCGAGCCAGGTGTTGATGCAGATCGGGAACAGCGACATCAGGAACACCACCGCGACCTTGACTTTGAAGCCCAGCCCCAGCCACAGGATCAGCAGCGGCACCAGCGCGACCAACGGCATGGCGTAGCCGGCGGTGATGAAGATGCCGAACGCCGCCTCCGCCGTGCGGAAGCGGCCGATGACGAGGCCGACCGGGATGCCGACCACAATGGCGAGGCCATAGCCGACGAAGAAGGGCTGCAGGCTCTCGACCAGCGCCGACCCCAATTGCCCGGAGCGCAACAGTTCCCAGAACGCCACCGCGATCGCCGACGGATAAGAGCCGAACACCGGATTGACGTCGCGGCCCAAGATTTCCCACAGCACCAACAGGCCGGTGACCGAGGCGAGCGTGATCGCCCAGCGCGGCAGCGGTCGGCGTTCCGCGGCGTCCGATTGCGGCGGCGCGGCCGTGTTGCTTTCCTTGTGCGCAATATCTGCCATTAACTTATTTTCCTGCGCATGATCTTATCCGAAAACCGGTTCCTACTTTTCGGGATCATGCGCTAATGCACCGTCTGCGTTGCGTGCAGCATGCGCCAGATCTTGTAGCGGGTATCGTTGAACTCGGGCAGGCCGCGCACGATGCTCAGATCCGCGCGCGGACGCGTCAGCGGCACCTCGACGATCTCCTGCACGCGGCCTTGGTGCATGACCACGATGCGGTCGGCGATCAGCACCGCCTCGTCGAGGTCGTGGGTGACGAACAAAATGGTCTTTTTGGTGCGGGCGTGGATTTCCAGCAACTCGGCCTGCAGCGATTCGCGCGTCTGCGCGTCGAGCGCACCGAACGGCTCGTCCATCAGCAGCACTTTGGGATCGATGGCGAGCGCGCGGGCGATGCCGACGCGCTGCTTCATGCCGCCGGAAAGCTGATGCGGGCGTCGGTTCTGCGAATCGGTGAGACCGACCAGGTCGAGATATTTTTTTGCCGTGTCACGCAAAGGCTGCCCGCGCAAGCCCTTCATCTCCAACCCGAACATGACGTTCTGCATGGCGGATAGCCACGGCAGCAGCTCGGCGTGCTGGAACACCATGCCGCGGTCGTAGCCGCAGCCGTGCACCTCGCGGCCGTCCACGGTGACGCGGCCGCCATTCGCCGGATCGAGCCCCATGGCGACGCGCAAGGCGGTGGTCTTGCCGCAGCCGCTCGGCCCGATCAGCACCACGACCTCGCCGTCGGCGACCTTGAAGCTGACGCGGTCGAGCGCCTGCACGTGATGCAGCTCATCGTCCACGCGCATGCTGAAGCGCTTGGACACGTCGACGAAACTAACCTCACCCATGCGGTACTCCTGTACGCCGCACCGTGCCGCGCGAGCTTATCACTGCGCGACCAGCTTGAGCGCCCTTTCGCGATATTCCGGCGCGGTGACGACGCTGACGTCGAGCGGCTTCGACAGCTTGCCGGCCTTCACCATCTGCTCCTGGATCCAGAGAATCTTCTCGGCCGGAAGCGGCAGCGTCGGATCGACCGCCTTGTGCTTGACCGCATCGTCATACACGAAGGCCGGACGCGGATCGTCGGGCTTGGCGTGGATCAACTCGCGCGTCAGCGCCACCGTCTCGTCGCGATGCGAGAGCGCGAAGCGCAGCGCGTTCATCTCGGCGGCCAAGAACTTGACCGCGTCGTCGCCGCGCTCGGCCAATTTCTTGGCGCTGGAGACGATACACACGCGCAGGAAGTTCGGCACCGCGTCGCGGCCGGCCACCAGCAGATGGATGTTCTTGGGCGCGATCGGTTCGTATTCGTTCGACACCACCGCGGCCTCCACCACGCCACCGGTGAGCGCCTGATAGCGCTCGCGGTCGCCGCCGACCGCCGCCAGCTTCACGTCCTTGTCGGAGATGCCGTATTTCGCCAGCGCTTCGATCGCCAGCATGTTGGGCATCGAATTCGGCGCCGACACTGCGATCTGCTTGCCCTTGAGATCCTCGACCTTGTTGATGCCGTCCTTGGCGTAGATGCCGTGCGGCACCACCACCCAATGGCAGCCGAGTATCTTGGCGTCGGCACCCTTGGCGTCGGCCGCGAACACGCCCTGCGGGCCGCCTTCGAAGCTGTCGACCTCGCCGGCGATCATCGCCTTGAGCGCGAGTTGGTCGTCCTTGAACTGCGAGACTTGCAGCTTGAGGCCCTGCTTGGCGGCGAAGTCGCGCGTCGACACCATCAGCAAGATGCCGGCGTCGGCCTTGGCGTTGATCAGTCCGTGGTGCCAGATTTTCTCTTGCGCTGCAGCAGAGCCGGCCAGCGCACCCACGCCTAAGGCGGCGATCATGACGCTGAGCGCCCTGGGAACATTTTTCATCGTGCGGTTCCTCCTGACCTGATGGATTTTTTGAACCAGCGGGATAGAGATTACTGCATTGGCATGATCTCATCTAGGTGGTTAGCCAAGGGCGCGAATGTCTGCGGCGCCGGCGGCCTGTAGTTGAGCGCTGAGTGCGGTCTGATCGTGTTGTAGTGCTTTCGCCATTGCTCGATGACGATCTGTGCTTCCTTGAGGCTGTAGAAGATTTCACCGTTCAGTAGTTCATCGCGTAGTTTCCCGTTGAAGGACTCGCAGTAGCCGTTCTCCCAGGGGCTTCCTGGTTCGATGAACAGGGTCTTGGCTCCCACCTGAGTCAGCCAGTTACGCACGACCTTCGCCGTCATCTCAGCGCCATTGTCAGATCGGATGTGCTCAGGCACACCGCGCATGAGCATGACGTCGGCCATGGTCTCCAGCACGCCAAAGCTATTGATCCGGCGCGCCACCCTGATGGCCAAGCATTCGCGGGTGAACTCGTCGATCAGGGTCATCAGCCGGAGCTTGCGGCCATCGTGGGTCTGGGCCTCAACAAAGTCGTAGGACCAGACATGATTGCGCCGCTCCGGCCGCAGCCGGATGCAAGATCCATCGTTGAGCCAGAGCCTGCCTCGTGGCCTTTGTTTCTTGGGTACTTTGAGCCCCTCACGGCGCCAGATCCGCTGCACGCGGTCGCAACCAACATTCCACCCGGCCTCGTCCAGCAATGACTTGATCCGACGATAGCCGTACCGGCCGTACTGGGATGCCAACGCGACAATGGCCTGCGTCAGCGCATCTTCATCAGCACGGACAATGGTGGTGTAACGTTGCGTTCCGCGGGGCTGACCGACAATCCGGCAGGCATGACGCTCCGAGATACCGTACTTCCCCCGAATGCGTTCGACGGCCTGCCGGCGCCGTTCGGGGCTTACAAGTTTCCCGAGGCAACGTCCTTGAGTACCTGCTTCTCAAGCGACAGATCGGCAACGAGACGCTTCAAGCGCACATTCTCGCGTTCCAGGTCTTTCATGCGCTTGGCCTGATCGATCTCAAGCCCGCCGTATTCCTTGCGCCAGCGGTAATAGCTCTGCTGCGATATGCCCGTATCCCGGCAGGCCTCTGGGGCAGATTTGCCCTGCGCCATCAACACTTCAATCTGGCGAAGCAGCGTCACGATCTGCTCCGCGCCAAACCTCTTCTTCGGCATGACCAGCTCCTTTCCAAGCTCATTTTCTCACATCGCTTGGTCTAAAAAAGCCCGGTCAGGTCGACGTGGTGCTGATCAACCATCCGGAACTGCCGCCGACCGGCGCGGGCGAGCCGTCGATCCGCCCGGTGGCGGCGGCGATCGCCAACGCCATCTACGACGCGACCGGCGTGCGCATAAGGCGGGTGCCGTTCTCGCCCGACCGGGTGAAGGCGGCGCTGAGCTGAGAATGGAGGCTGTCGTCCCCCGCGAAAGCGGGGGACCCAGTACACACCGATAGCGCGGTGATTACTGGATTGCCCGCTTGCGCGGGCAATGACGCTCAGAATTTGGCGATGCTGCCACCATTTCGCACCGACGCGGAATGGCGTAAACAGCCTGCATGTCCGGGCCAATAAGATCCCTCGACGACGCGCTCGCCTGCGTCACCGACGGCTGCCTGCTGGTGGTGCCGCGCGAGGTCTCCGGCGTGCCGATGGAAGCGACGCGCGCGCTGATCCGCCGCGGCGTCAGGCGGCTGCATCTGGTGGCGCTGCCGACCTCCAGCCTGCAGGCGGATTTGCTGATCGGCGCCGGCTGCATCGAGACGCTGGAAACGTCCGCCGTGAGCCTCGGCGAGTTCGGTCCGGCGCCGCGCTTCACCGCTGCGATCACGTCAGGCACGATCAAGATGATGGACGCCACCTGCCCGGCGCTGCACGCCGCGCTGCAAGCGGCGGAGAAAGGCGTGCCGTTCATGCCGCTGCGCGGACTGATCGGCTCCGACATTTTGAAATATCGCGCCGACTGGAAGGTGATCGACAGCCCGTTCGGCAATGCCGATCCGATCGTGCTGCTGCCGGCGATCAAGCCGGACGTCGCGCTGCTGCATGCGCCGATGGCCGATCCTCTAGGCAATGTCTGGATCGGACGCCAGCGCGAATTGGCCACGATGGCGCATGCGGCGGAGAAAACAATCGCGACGGTCGAGAAAATTCACGACGGCAACCTGCTCGACGATCCGGTGCTCGCCGCCGGCACGCTGCCCGGATTCTATGTGGAAAGCGTTGCGCTGGCCGAGCGCGGCGCTTGGCCGCTGGGCCTGCCGGATCATTACGCCGCCGACGCCGAGCATCTCGCGGAATATGCAGCGCTAGCGGCGACGGCGGAAGGTTTCGCGGCGTATTGCGAGAAGTATGTTTATGCAAAACGCGCAGCGTGAATTCCGCGACGAGGAACTGCTCGCCGACGTGATCGCGCGGCTGATCGGCGACGTGCGCCATGTCGCCGTCGGCAATGCCTCGCCGATCCCGGCGACGGCTGCGCTCTTGGCGCGCGAGCGCGGGAAGGGTCGTCCCTACGTGTCGCTGCTGCAGAGCCGCAAGCATAATTTCTTCACCGACGGCGCGCGCGAACTGTTCGACTGCGCCGGGCAAGGCCGCATCGATGTGTTCTTCCTCTCGGGCGGACAGATCGACGGCCGAGGCAACGTCAACCTGGTGTCGACCGGTGACTATGAGCATCCGAAGGTGCGTTTCCCCGGCTCGTTCGGTTCGGCCTATCTCTATTACGTGGTCCCCAAAGTTATTTTGTTCCGGGTCGAGCATTCGCGCCGCACGCTGGTTCAGAAAGTGGATTTCATCAGCGCGCCGGGCGCCAGCGAGCAGAACGTCTATCGCCCGGGCGGGCCGATCGCACTGGTTACCAATCGCTGCCTGTTCAGTTTTGCCGACGGACGATTTCACGCTCGCCAGCGTGCATCCCGGCCATACGGTCGCGGAGGTGATCGAGAACACCGGCTTCGATTTTGACCAGCCAGCTTTAGTGCCGGAAACGCCGGCGCCCTCGCCCGAAACGCTCAAGCTTCTGCGCGCGACGGTGGCTCCGCAACTCGCCGAGGTCTATCCGCAGTTCGCGCGACAAGTTTTCGGGGTCGGCCACGCCGCCCAAGCGTGCTGAAAATGCAAGTTACTTCAATGGCCTAGCTGGTATCTTATATTGCTTGCGGCAGCCCCTTTGGGGGCGCGCCGACTTAGCATAGTGTGCCGGGCGCGGCCGTCCGGCCGCGCTAAATCACAATGCAAAAAATAAAAAGGAAGGCGTCCGGTGGAACGAGTTGAAGCTGCGGTGATCGGCACCGGCTGGTGCGGCGGCATCCGAGCGGAGACGCTGTCGCGTTCCGCGCTGGTCGACAAATTGCACATCTGCGAAATCCGGCCCGACCGGCTGGCGGAGGTGAAGAAGTTGACGCGGCCGGCGACCGCGACGCTCGATTATCAAGACATCATCAAGAACCCGGATATTTCGGTGGTCTATATTTCGACCACACCGGAATCAAATCACTATCCGATCGCCAAAGACTGCCTGAAAGCCGGCAAGCACGTGCTCCTGGAAAAGCCGATCGCGCTCGAACTATGGGAAGCCGACGAGCTGATTGAGCTCGCCAGGCGCAACAAGGTGAAATTCACCATCGGCTATTCGCAGCGCTTCAACACCAAATTCGCCTTCGCCAAGAAGAAAATCACCGATGGCACGCTCGGCAACGTGGTGTCGGTGATGGTGAGCCGGCATCTGTCGCGTGGCCTGGGCAAAAAGATCGCCAGCCGCGGGCGGCTCTCGCCGGTGGTGATGGAGTCGACCCACGATCTCGATTTCGTGTTCTGGCTGTTGGAGCCGGCTAAGCCCGTGCGCGTCTATAGCCAGGGCTCCTACGGCTACATGAAGCCGGTGAACGGTTCTTACGACGTGATGTTCTCGATCGTCACCTTCGACAACGGCCTGATCGCCAATCTCGGCGGCGGCTGGAACCTGCCGCCGAGCTATCCGAACTACTGCTCGACGTGGGTGGAAATTCTCGGCACCGAAGGCTCGCTCGTGCTCGACGACACGCACCGCGACAATTGGCTCAATACGGTCAGCGACGGCCAGCGCTTCCCGATGTCGACCATGCCGGGCGAGCAGGTCGACCACGTGTTTGCCGGGCAGATGGGACCGGAAACGCTGCATTTCCTGGAGGCCTGCATCCTCGACAAGCCGCCGATGGTGACGCCGGAATCGGCGCGCCTAGTGATGGAGACCTACACCGCCGCCGATCTGTCGGCGGAGCTGGGCGAACCGGTGGACTTGCCGTTGTCGAATCAGGCGATCTCGGCGGTGGCAGAACTGAAGAAAAAGAACATGGCTGGGGTGAACGCATGAAGAAGTCTGCCAAAGGTGTCGGCCTCGCCATCATCGGCGGCGGGCGCGTCGGTCTGTTCCGCGGCGAGGTGGCGGCGCGCCATCCGGCGGTCGAGTGGATCGGCCTCGCCGAAAAGAACCCGAACCGCGCCGGCGAAGTAGGGCCGAAGATCAGCGCCGATTTCGTCACGCAGAGCCACGTCGAATTGCTCAAGCGCCCGGAAGTGACCTGCGCCATCATCGCCACCGACGAGCACCTGCACGTCGATCCGATCATGGCGGCGATCGAGCGCGGCATACCGATGCTGATCGAGAAGCCGTTGGCGACGCGGCTGGACGAATCGGAGCGCGTGCTGAAGGCGATCAAGGCCGCAAAATTGGACGCGGTCGTCGGCTATACCCAGCGCTTCCGCCGCCGCTGGCTGGCGGCCAAGGAAAAGTGCCGCACCGGTGCTCTAGGAGATGTAACGCTAGTCACCTCACGCGCCTTCATGAACCGGCTGGTGGCGATCGACAACTACAAGCGCACCGACGATCCCTCGACCATCTCGCCGATGGTGATCTCCGGTACGCACGCGCTCGACATCTGCATGTGGTGCCTGGAAGGCAAGACGCCGGTCGAGGTCTACGCCCGCTCGATCGACAAGGTGCTGGGCCCGCTCTACAAGGGCATCGACGCCACCGCCGGCATGATCACCTTCAGCGACGGCACCATCTATCACCTCAATATTTCCTGGGCGCTGCCAGTCAACTGGCCGGCGGCGGTCTATTCGCTCGAGGTCGGCATCGTCGGCACCACCGGCGTGCTCACCATCGACGACACCCACCGCGACATCGTGCTGGTGGTGTCGAAGCCGCAGTCGGAAGGCTACAACCCCGACGCCTCGCGGCTGGTGGATTTCATGGGCAGCTATCCGCCCGGCGACATGGCGCTCGGCGAATTGCGCGGGCCGATGGCGGAGGAAACCGATAGCTGGCTCAACCGCATCGCGCTCGGCCTGCCGACCGCGGCGGCGACGGTGGAAGAAGCCCACCGCAATCTGATGCTGACCAAGGCGCTCGACCTATCGGCCAAGCGCAAACAACCGGTGAAGCTGCCGCTCGATCTGGACGCATTGAAAGCAGTGGCCTGACGCCCTTCACGCCCGATGCGGACGCGGTGACGGCGGCAGCGTAGATCAATCTCGTTAGCGGTCTGCACATTCCAATCATGTCGGAGCAAGACGTTGCCAATTTCGGCCCCTATGCCGACCAGTACCGCATCATGAACGGATTCCATCACCGGCTGGATGCGTCGATTTCCCAGGACATTGCCCGCGCCATGCAAATCGGCAATCCGCGCTCTCTGGAGGATCTGGCAAACCATCGCGCCATCCTGCCACTCATGAAGCAAAGCATGGCCAAGATGCAAAACGAGATCGACAAGGCATTAGCCGAAGCGGATGCCGCCTACGCCGCGCTTAAGCAGCCGCCGGATTTGAAAGTTGTCTACGATGCCGCCTACCAACATATGGTAAGCAAGCCGGCGGCGGTATTTCGCGAACTCATCCCGATGATCCTGAGCGGGCTACCGGCGATTGAAAATCTGGCCGTGTTTCTTGACGAGTATCGCAACGTCATCGAGTACCGCGGCGGAATGCCCGTCACCAATGACGCCAATGTGCGGTCAAGACTGGCAGCTCTCTTGCAAGCAACCGTAAACGCTTCGGAGATATCCGCGGAAGGCAAGCGCAAACTGCGGGCCATGGCGGAAGGAAAATAGCCTTTCAGCGGGAACACCGAAAGCAGAGGGCCACGCGAATCAGGCGGCGGATCGGCCCGACCGTGTAAAGCGGGAGCGTTTGCCCTGAAATGCAATCACCTGCTGGGCCGTCGCGGTTTTCAAACGATTGAAAGTGCCGAGGCACTGCTCGAGTTCCCCAGGCGAAATACCGCGCGCGCCCGCGCGCATCCGCAGCATAGCCTTGGCCGTTGGCCAGGACATTCCGCACGCCTTAACCATGACCATGACCGTTTCTGGCGCGTCTTGAACCATCGCCCGGTCGACTTCCTCAATTGGCAGACCGCAAAGAACCGCGAGCGCGACCGTCGCCTCCTCGAACTGATTTGCTGTCGCAAAGCCAGCCACATCGCTTTCGCCGAGCCGGCCGGCGGAATGCAATGATTCGATATGCGTGCGTGCCGCGGCATAGTCGCGCGATAACGTTTTGGTCTTTTCCAGGATCATGGTCGCGGCTTCGGCGACGGCGGACTGAATCGTGATTGCCATCGATGGATTCGCCGCCTCGAGTTTGAGCTGTACGTCGTGCGAAGCTCTCACCAGAAGCCTCACTAAATGCTGGCGGGGAATATCGGGCCGCAAGGCAACGCATGTCGTAAGCTCATCGTCGCCATCCGACCGCCTGACCAGGGTCTTGTAGCCATTGTCGGAAAATCGCGCTGCCGGATTGGTGGCGGTCGAGAGCACGACCGGCTTGTCACCGCGTTCGACCAGAACGTCGGTGACCACCTCGTCGAGCGAATTGCGCCGCGAGATGGCGAGCAGATGTTGCTGGCTCTTGGTGCGCGCGGTCGCCACGAGCGTTTCATTGTCGAGCGGGGACTGTTCGAGCACCGGGCGAGCGACATCGATCGCGTCGTCGGACGCCAAGATTCGGCTGATCATGGATGGCGCGCGCCGAACTTTTGCTAAACGATTTGCCAGCGCAGTCCGCGCGGACAATTCGATCATGGCCGCGACACGGACGAAGACATCATCGAACAGCTCGACCTGATTGACGGAATAGCTTTCAGAGCCGGCGACATAGACGTCGGTAATACGGTGAAGTATCTGGCTACGCTGTTCGGGCGTGCCGTGAGCGACGGCTCTATCGAGTTCTTCGATCAGTTCAGGGAAGCTCATAGAGACGATCCAAGCCGTGCAATATTGCGAATAATCAATGCTCTATTGAGCCCAGGCCTGTGGGGCAATTTGAGACGCCGCTGCATGTGAAAACCCCTTCAGCCGCAGCAAAATCTCACAAAAAAATGGGAGCCCCCTTAAGATGAAAGACGGCAGCAGAACAAATTTAAAAAGAATTCATTAATTAAAAAAATTAAACCGACAAGCCCGCGCCTCAGCGCGCCGCCAGCGGCTTGATCGCCAGCTCGGCGGCAAGCTTATCGAGCTGCACCAGCAATTCCGGCGCTAACGGGAGACCGTTGGCGAGCCGGTCGGCACGGCGCTGGGCGCGCTGCTCGCCAGGCAGCCGCACGGTTTCGCCCGGCAGCGTCTTGGACTTGCGCAATTCGCGTACGTGGCGGTCGACTTCGGCTTTGAACCGGTCGAGCGGCTGAAAGCGGCTGGGATCGAGCGCCAGTACAAACTGGCCGGTATTGGTCACCTTGTCCGGTTCGGCATTGAAGTCGACGCAATCGCGGCCGAACAGCGCGCCGTTGAGCGTACCGGCGAGCAGGCCGAGGATCAGCGCCAGGCCGGCGCCTTTGTAGCCGGCCATCGGCAGCAGCAGCGCCTGCAAGGTTTTCTGCGGATCGGTGACCGCCGCGCCGGTTTTCGGATCGATCATCCAGTCGGCGTGCAGCGGGCGGTTGAGCAGTCTGTGGTTCTTGATGGTGCCGTAGGACACGATCGAGGTCGCGATATCGAGCACCACCGGCGGTTCTTCGCCAGCCGGGATCGCGATCGCCAGCGGATTGGTGCCGAGCAGCGGCTCGGCGCCGCCGGCGAGCGGCATGTGATTGGCGTTCGCCACGGCCGAATAGATGCCGATCATGTCGGCTTTGAGCGGCAACGCCGCATAGACGCCGGCAGCGCCGGCATGACCCGACATGCGGCAGCCAACCCAGGCCACGCCGCATTCGCGCGCGAGTTCGATAGCCGTTTCTGCCGTACGCGCGACCACCAGATGGCCCATGCCGTTGTCGCCGTCGACCAGTGCGGTCGCCGGCGCGCTACGCGTCACCTTGATGTTCGGGCGCGCATTGGTCGAGCCGAGCTTCAGCCGCTGCACATATTGCGGCAAGCGGAATACGCCGTGCGCATCGGCGCCGGTGAGATCGGCCTCCAGCATCAGTTCGGCGATCTTGGCGGCATCGCTCGCCGGCACGCCGGATTTCGTCATGGCGTCGACGATCAGGCCCGTGACGGCCGCAATGGGGATGCGACCGGTTTTGGGTGCGGCCTGCACGTTCATGGCTATTTCCCCGCCAACGAGGCCGCCGCGTTGCCGCCCAGGATGGCGTCTTTGTCGGTGTCGGAAATGTTCAAAGATCGCACGTGCGCAACGCAATCGAGCATGGCCATGTCGTAAGGGTAGTCGCTGCCGAGCATTACGTGATCGCTGCCGACCAAGTCGATCATCATTTCCAGCGTTTTGCCGGAATGCAGGATGGTGTCGTACAGATAGCGCAAGGCGATGTTCTTCGGCTGCGCCTTGATGTTTTTCTTCGGCTCGGGACGCACCTTCCAGCCGTGCTCCCAGCGCGCCGCCTGATAGGGCGTGAAGCCGCCGCCGTGGGCCAGCATGATCTTCAATTTCGGATGCCGGTCCATCACGCCGCCAAAATAGAGACAGGCCGCGGCAATGGTGGTGTCGAGCGGATTGCCGATCAGGTTGCCGAGGTAATAAGACTTCAGCCGGTCGGCGCCGGCGACATTGACCGGATGGATGAACATAAAGGCGCCGAGTTCCTCGGCGGTCGCCCACAGCGGCTCGAAGCTCGGATCGTCCAGGTTCTTTTCGTAGACATGCGAGCCGATCATCGCGCCGCGCAGGCCGAGCTTGGTCATGGCGCGCTTGAGTTCGTCGGCCGCCTTTTCCGTCGCCTGCATAGGCAGCGTGGCGATCCCCATGAAACGCGCGGGATGGGCGGCGATGTGCTTGGCCATCTGGTCGTTCTGGATAGCGGCGGTGACCACCGTCAGCGCGGCGTCCTGGTTGTACAGATAGGTTTGCGGCGTGGCCGAGAGCACCTGCACGTCGACGCCGGCCGCATCCATGTCGCGCAGACGGCGTGGAATATCGAAACCGCCGGTCGGGAACGGCCGGTAGAGCACGCCGCCCACGTCCAGTAATGCCGACTCCGCGTCATCCGGTGTGATGGTCACCGGAACCTTGGGCGCGGCCTTGCGCAGCAGGGCGGCAGTTTCCTGGGTCAGGATGTGGGTGTGGGTATCGATGGTGCGCACTTTGCTCATTTCGTCCTCTGAAAAGCTGTCTCGGAGCCGCCGGTGGGGAGCGCCTCAGTGCCGCAGGCGCGCAGCAGACGCAAGCCCCTGTCGAAGGCCCTGCATTCGGCTATAAACGGAGCCCCACAAGCACGATAGACGGACCCCCATGACCGCGATCAGCCCTCCCCGCAGCAAACACGAACCACGTGTCGAGGACGACGCCCTGGTGCGCGGCAATGGCCGTTTTGCGGACGACCCGCAGCTGCCGAACCAAGCCTATGCCGCCTTCGTGCGCTCGCCGCACGCCCATGCCCGCGTACTGAAGGTCGACACCGAGGCGGCGCGCGCGGCCAAACAAGTGCTGGCCGTGCTCACCGCCGAGGACATGAAGGCGGCCGGCGTCGGCAGCGTAGCGCGACATCCGCCGGTGGTCGGCCGCGGCGGCGCCAAGATGGCGATGCCGTTCCGCCCCGCGCTTGCCGGTGACAAAGTAATGCATGGCGGCGAGCCGGTGGCGATGGTGGTGGCGGAAACGCGCGCCGCCGCGCAGGACGCCGCCGACCTGGTGCAGGTGGACTACGAGGAATTGCCGGCGGTCGTCGACCTCGAAACGGCGATGAAAGGCCAAACGCAGCTCTTTTCGGACGCGCCCGGCAACCTCTGCATCGATTGGCCGGGGCCAGTGGAGGACGCCCAGAACGAACGCGCCGTGGCCGAGATCATCGCCAAGGCGCCGCACGTGGCGCGCGTCAGCGTCACCAACCAGCGCATGGTGGTCGCCTCGCTGGAAACGCGCGGCGCCACCGGCGTCTACGACAAGACGACCGACGGCTACACGCTCTATGCCTGCTCGCAGGGCGCCGATTCGCTGCGCACCATGGGCGCCGCCATCATGGGCATCCCGAACGAGAAGCTGCGCGTCGTCACCGGTGACGTCGGCGGCGCCTTCGGCATGAAGACCACGGTCTATCCGGAGTACCCGGCGCTGCTGGTCGCCGCGTGCAAGCTCGGCCGGCCAGTGCACTGGCAATCGACGCGCTCGGAAGCCTTCGTTACCGACATCCAGGCGCGCGACACCGTCACGCATGTCGAGCTGGCGCTCGACGACAAGGGCAAGTTCCTCGCTTTGCGCGTGCGACACCTGTGCAACCAGGGCGCCTATGTGAGCACAGCCGGCATCGGCCTCAACACCAATAATTTTGCGCGCTGCCTGCCCGGCATGTACCGGATCCCGAAGGTCGACGTGTCGTCGGCCTGCTATTTCAGCAACAAAATTCCGATCGGACCCTATCGCGGCGCCGGCCGCCCGGAGGCAAACTACGCGCTCGAGCGTGCGGTCGAGGAAGCCGCGCGCATCGCCGGCATCGACCCGGTGCGGCTGCGCAAGAAGAACCTGATTCCGGCTTCGGCTATGCCCTACAAGACGCCGATCAACACCTACGACAGCGGCGATTTCCCGGGCATCGTGGACAAGGCGCTCGCGCTCGCCGACTACGCCAATTTCAACAAACGCAGACGCGAGTCAGCCAAGCGCAAGAAATTCCGCGGCATCGGGGTGTCCTGCATGCTGGAGCACGCCGGCGCACTGCCGACGGAGACGGCCTCGGTCGCCTTTCCCGGCGACGACAAACTGATCCTCGGCTGCAACGTGCAGTCGACCGGGCAGAGCCATGCCACCGTATTCGGCCGGCTTCTGGCCCATAAGCTCGGCATCGATGCGGGCAAGATCGAGCACCGGCATGGCGACACCGATTTGGGCCTGACCGGATTCGCCTCGGTCGCCTCGCGCTCGGCCATGTGTACAGGCAATACCATCGTGCACACTGCCGACTTGATGCTGGCGAAGGGAAAGAAAGTCGCCTCCGCGCTTCTGGAAGCATCCGAATCCGACATCCAGTACCGCCAGGGCAGCTTCGAGGTGGTCGGCACCGACCGCAAGATTTCACTGTTCGAGACCGCCAGGCGCGCCAAGGAGATGGCGGCGCGCGGCGAGATTCCGGAAAGCCTCGACACCAAGGGCAAGTTCGATACGCCGCTGACCTTTCCCAATGGCTGCCACATCGCCGAAGTTGAGATCGATCCCGACACCGGCGCAGTCGATCTCGTGACCTATACCGCGGTGGACGATTGCGGAAACATCCTCGATCCCATCGTGGTCGAAGGTCAGGTGCAGGGCTCGATTGCCAATGGGCTCGGCCAGGCGCTCACGGAAAACACGGTCTATGATCCGGCGAGCGGACAATTGGTGACCGGATCGTTCATGGACTATGGCATGCCGCACGCCCACACCATGCCGGTTGAATTGCGCGAGGCGTCGCATTCGGTGCCGGCCACGAGCAATGCGCTCGGCGTCAAGGGCACCGGCGAGGCCGGCACCACGGCGGCGATCGCCGCGGTGATGAACGCGATCGCGCATGCGATTCCGAACGGCGCCGCCGATCACATGGACATGCCGGCGACGCCCGCCAAGGTATGGGACGCGTGCCGCAAGGCGATGGCGAAGTAAGCGCTAAAACGCGCTGCTGTGCCGGGCGGGATTAGAAGACGACAGGGCTATTCGAGGCCCGGCGTTGCTGCGATCGGCGAAGGTTGTCGAGGGCGTCGCTGGCTTGCTGGTGCAGAGCGGTGAAATCGAATTCGGCGGGCGCCATCTGCTGGACGGGGACCAGCGGCCATTGTGTCGCCGCGGAAAGACTTGCGACGCCGGCAATGAGAACAAGCGCAATTACAATGTTCTGCGGTTTCATCAGTGCGCCTTGTGGCTCATCCCGGATGCCACAATGCACACAAATTGATTGAAATCGCGCCAAACCGGTCGGAGAAATTGACCCCTGTGCGTTCAGTCTTTGGTAACGCTCCGGGACGCGTCAGGCGCTGGGTACCACCAGCGAATAGCGCGAATCGGCGGCCAGACATTCGGCCTGCGGCAGCCCTAGCTCCTTGCGCACGATGTTGGTGCCGAGCACCAGCGACACGATCTTGTAATAGGCGTGGCGGCGGCTCATGCCTTCGCGTCCCATGCCGCAGTCGGACGACAGCACCAGCCGCTCGGCCGGAA
Source organism: uncultured Alphaproteobacteria bacterium (assembly GCA_963770985.1). Lineage (GTDB taxonomy): Bacteria > Pseudomonadota > Alphaproteobacteria > Rhizobiales > Xanthobacteraceae > Pseudolabrys. Next base: position 61,984 of record CAVYRR010000004.1, read on the forward strand.
TGTATTTGAGCGCGCGGCGGATGTGGTCGGCGATCTCGTCCGGCCGCTCGACCTGTAGCGAGTGATGGTCGATGACGCCGATGGCTATCTTCTTACCGGTGATGATCTTACCGAAGGCTTCGAGATCGGCGCCGCCGGCGCTGACCGACTCGAAGGTGATCACGTCGGCGTCGACCTTGTTGAGCATTTCGAGCGCGGACTGATAGCTCTGTACGCTCGTGAACATTCTTTGCTGGGAAGGGTTGCCCCAGCAGGTGTGGCACCAGACTTCCGTTTTGGCGCGCAGGCCCTTCACCGTGCGGTTGAACACCTCGACGCTGAAGGCGGGATTGATCACCTCGTCGACGATCTTGCGGATCGACAGCAGATGAATTTGCGGCTCCTCGAACTGGATCACCTGGCAGCCGGCATCGGCAAGCGAATGAAGTTCTTCGTTCAGCGCGTCGGTGATCGCCAGGATGCGATCCTTGATCGACTTGTAGTGCTTGTCCTGCACCGCGAAGGCGACCAGCTCGGGGCCGATGGTGCCGAACTTGACCGGCTTCTTGGTCATGCGCTGCGCCACCTTCCACATGGCGGCGTATTGCAGATCGCCGCGGCTGACCGGACCGCTGATGCCCGGCATCACGCGCGATTCGAGGTAGTCGTGCAGGATGTGGCCGGGCGGGAACGCCAAGCCGCCTTTGCCGGCCGGCGTCGGCTGCGGGTTCTTGTCGAAGCCGCCCATGTGGCGGGGCGGATAATTGGTCCAGCTCTGGCCGCCGACGTCGGAGTCGAAATGCGCGTCGCCGTCGGTGACGATGTCGAGGCCGGCCATTTCCTGCTCGTGCAGATAGATGCCGACGGTATCGACATATTGCTCGCGGAACTGGTTGTTCACCATCGCATCAAGGAAGCTGCGCATGCCGAGGTTCTGCGTGTACCAACTCGGCCGCGGCAGCGAGCCGGTGATGGTGGTCGGCAGCATGAGATCTTTGGTTCCGCGCAGCATCGTCAATTCCCTCCCAAAAAGACAGGCGAGCCGTTGGCGGCTCGTTACCGTTGACCCCATATTAGAGGCATGACGGCGCGCTTGGAAACTCATCACCGCCATACCGCCCTCACAAACCGCACCCATGCGCGCTGCCCACCTAAAGTGGGCAATATTCGGCCGGTTGAAAAACCTGCTATAGTCGCGCCATGGACAAGAAAACCGACGCCTACATCATCCGGCCCAATCCGCTCGATCCGCGGCTGACCGAACGCGTCACCGGCATCGACCAGACCGGCGCCAAGAATCGAGACCTCGGTCACGGTCGAGCGCGCGCTGACGATCTTCCTCAACAGCCAAGAAATCGTCACCGCCATGACCATCGGCGATTATCCGGAATATCTGGCAATCGGCTATCTGCTCAACCAGAACATGCTATTGCCCGACGACGTGGTCACCGGCGTCGATTACGACGAGGAATTGGCAGTCGTTGTGGTGCGCACCAAGCGCAAGACCAACTACGAAAAGAAGCTCAAGAAGAAGGTGCAGACCTCCGGCTGCGCGCAGGGCACCGTGTTCGGCGACCTGATGGAGGCGTTGGAGGACATCACGCTGCCGAAGGCGAAATTGCGCACCTCCTGGCTCTATGCACTGACCCACAAGATCAACACCACGCCCTCGCTCTATCTGGAAGCCGGCGCCATCCACGGCTGCGTGCTGGCGAAGGAAGACCAGCCGCTGGTCTATATGGAGGACGTCGGCCGGCACAACGCCGTCGACAAAATCGCCGGCTGGATGTTCAAGGAGAAGGTGAAGGCTGCCGACAAGATTTTCTACACCACCGGGCGGCTGACCTCCGAGATGGTGATCAAGACCGTGCGCATGGGCATTCCGATCCTGATTTCGCGCTCCGGCTTTACCGCCTGGGGCGTCGAGCTGGCGCGCAAGGCGAATTTGACGCTGATCGGGCGCGCGCGGGGAAAACGTTTCGTCGCGCTCGCCGGCGAGGACCGCATCGTGTTCGACCAGGACCTCGCCGCGGTCGAGGAAGAAAGCTCTAAGCACCGTCGCAAGGCCGCTGTGCACGATGAGTAATGGCTGATATTCCCCCTCCCCCACTCTCGGCCTGGTGCTCGCCGGCGGCCTGGCGCGCCGCATGGGCGGCGGCGACAAGGCGCGCATCGAAATCGGCGGTGTATCGATCCTCGACCGCGTGCTGGCGACCCTATCGGGGCAATGCACCGGCATCATCATCAACGCCAATGGCGATCCGGCGCGCTTCGCCGATACCGAGGTGCCGGTGGTGCCCGACAACGTGGCGGACTATCCCGGCCCGCTCGCCGGCATCCTGGCCGGGCTCGACTGGCTGGCGGCGCAGGACAACGGCATCGAATGGCTGCTCAGCGTACCGGGCGACTGCCCTTTCCTGCCCGACGACCTGGTGGAACGCCTGCACCTGGCCCGCCGCGAGCTGGGTGCCGGCGTGCGGCTCGCGTGCGCGCGCTCGGGCGAATGGCGGCATCCGGTGGTCGGCCTATGGCCGCTGGCGCTGCGCGAGAGTCTGCGCAAGGCGCTGATCGACGAAGGCCTGCGCAAGATCGAGATCTGGACCGCGCGGCATGGCGTCGCAGTCGCCGATTGGCCGGCCGAGCCGGTCGACCCGTTCCTCAATGTCAACACGCCCGAGGACGCCGAGCGCGCGACGCGCATTGCGCTGCAGCATTCAGGACTTCTGAAATCTTGACCGGCCTCGCGCCGCGCCCATATCTGATATAGTTGCAAGCTATGGGGCGTCTGGGAGAGGAACCAATTCCATGAAAACATTCATCGTCGCCTGCGTGGCGGCCATCATCATCGCGGTGATCGGCGGGGTCGTGCTCAACAGCGTGCAGGAGCCGGTCGAGAAAGCCTTCACCACCACGGGCGTGCGGCTCGGGGCATAATTTTTCTCCGTCATTCCGGGACGGTTAACTAATGAGCGCCGCGTAAGACAGAAAGCCGACGCGCGCGCCCGGCTCGATCGCCGTCACGTCCTCGGGAAATTCCAGCAAGCCGTCGGTCTCCGTTAGCGACGTCAGGATGCCGGCGCCGTCCTGCGGATGCTTGATCGCTTCGAGTTCGCCGTCGGGCGCGCGCCGCAGTGCAACGCGCACATATTCGCGGCGATCCTTCTTTTTCCGGTAGGCGAAGGCGACGCGCACCGGCAGCGGCAGCAGACTTTGCGGCCGCGCGCCGGACAGCCGCCGCAGCAACGGCTTTACCACCCGCACGAAAGTCACGAACACCGCCACCGGATTGCCCGGCAATCCGACGAACGCGGCGCCGCTGTGGGCGGCGTGGTCTTTGCGCGGCGCGGCGCGGATTACGCCCATCGCCACCGGCCGTCCCGGTTTGATGGCGACACGCCAGAACACCAAGTTACCGATGCGCTCAACCGCGCCGCGCACATGGTCGGCCTCGCCGGTGGAGACGCCGCCGGACGTGATGACGAGATCATGCCAGGCGGCCGCCTTGGCGAGCGCGCGCGCCAGCGCATCCGGATCGTCAGGCAGGATACCGAGATCGGTCACCACGGCTCCCAACTTCTCCAGCAATTCGCTTAAGAGATAACGGTTGGCGTCGAAGATCGCCGCCCCGTCGCGTGCGCTGCCGGGCTCCACCACCTCGTCGCCGGTGGAGAAGATGGCGACCTTCAGCCGCCGCCGCACGTCGATCTCGGTGATGCCGAGCGCGGCGGCGAGCGCGATGTGCTGCGGCTCCAGTACGGTGCCGGCCGGCAGCGCCAGTTGGCCAGCGGCGACGTCTTCTCCGGCCAGCCGCCGGTTGGAGCCGAGCTTCAGGCCCTTCGGCACGATCACCTGATCGCCCTCCACCGTCACGTCTTCCTGCATGAAAACCGTATCGGCGCCCGCCGGCATGGCGGCACCGGTAAAAATCCGGATGGCCTCACCCGTCTTGAGCGCCACATTCACCCGCACGCCGGCGGTCAGCCGGCCGGCGATTGTCAACCTGCTGTCGCCATCGGGGCGCAAATCGGCATGGTGTACCGCATAGCCGTCAACCGCCGAATTATCGAACGGCGGCAGATCGACCGGTGCCTTGATGTCGGCGGCGGTCACGCGGCCGCGCGCCGCGCGCAACGTCACCCGCTCGGTCTCCGACCACCGGCGCGACGCGCTCGCCGATCAGCCGCTCCATGTCGCTCGAGCGGCAGCAGCGGACCGGAAAAGGCGAAACAGTCGTCGGTCAGTTGCGCCATGACCCGCTCACTTATTCCCCGGCCCGACGGGGACGGCGTGCTTGAGCAGCAGGTCGGCGATCGCCTCGATGTCGTTGAGATCGACCACCGGCACCTTCGCCGCCGGCAGCGCGCTGTCGGAGGCGACCGCGATAATATGCGGGTCTTCCGGGTGGATCAGCGGCTTGCCGTTGGCGATGCGGTGGATCTCGAGCTTGGGAAAGGCATCGCGCTTGAAGCCTTCAACCAGCACCAGATCGACCGGCGACATCTTGCCGACCAGGGCGGCCATGTCCCATTCCGGCTGCTCGCGCAGCTCGTGCAGAATGGCCCAGCGTTTGGCCGATGAGATGATCACCTCGGTGGCGCCGGCGGTGCGGTGGAAGAAGCTGTCTTTGCCGGGCTGGTCGAGGTCGAAACCATGATGGGCGTGCTTGAGCGTGGACACGGTGATGCCGCGCGCGATCAGGCGCGGGATGAGCTTCTTGATCAAAGTGGTTTTGCCCGACCCACTCCAGCCGGCGAGACCGATGATGCGCATGGTTTCCTTATAGCAAAACGCCCGGCCGCGAGGCCGGGCGTTTTTTTATAGCGGATGGAGGTGGCCGGCTATTCAGCCGGCCGCATGGCTTGGCCGCGGGCGCTGCCGCCTTGCGTTTCCTCTTCATACCAGAGGCTGTGGCGCTCCTTGGCCCAATTGACGTCCACGCTGCCGTCGGCCATCGCCTCGAAGGCCCCTTCCACGCCGATCGTGCCCATGTAGATGTGGGTGAACATGGCGGCGACGTAGAGCACCGCGACGACACTGTGCACAATCTCGAGCCAGCTCCATGCCGGAAACGGTGGTGCCGTAGAATGGGAACAGCAACAAAAAGCCGGTCGCGATAACCGCGCCGCCACCGATCATCGAGATCCAGAAGATCAGCTTTTCGCCGCCGTTGAACTTTTCGGCGGGCGGCTCTTTGCCGCCAAACATGCCGCCACCATTCTTGAACCATTCAAGGTCGTCGTGGGTCGGTAGATTGTTCGCAATCCAGATCAGGAACATCAGCACGACGCCGACGGTGAAGGCGAAGCTGACATAGTTATGCGTGAATTTCGCCCATTCCGACCATTCGCTGAACGCCGGCGCCCCCAGCCACGGCAAGATCAGGCTGCGGCCGAAGGTGATGTTGAGACCGGTGATGCCGAGGATGACGAAGGTGACGGCGGTCAGCCAGTGCACAAAGCGCTCGAATACGTTGAACCGCAGGATGGTGCGTCCCGAGCGTCCCTGCTCAATGCGCATCGTGCCGTGCCACGAATAGTAGATCGTGAGCAGTGCCAGTATGCCGAGGATGGCGATGCCGCCGATCCATTTCAGCGTGACGGTGCGGAATTCGCGCCACTCGTGGCCGGCCGGCTGCTCGAGCGTGTAAGACTTCACGTCCGGGATGGTGCCGCGGCCCTCGATCTTGTTGAGTTCATTGAGCAGTGTCTGCTCCTTCACGGCGCTGGTGGTCGGGTTGACGACTGGCTGCGCGCAGACGGGCGTCGCGGCCGCGACCAAGAATGCGAGCGCGAGAGCGCCGGCGATGACGCGGATCTGTGCAAAAAGCTTCGCCATGGCAATCCTCACCCTTTTGACTTTCAATTTCTTGTTGTCGGAACCGGCGGCGCGGTCGGTTCGCACCACGCCGCCGGCATTGATCAGGTCGCAATCGACTCGCGATAGGCGGTCTGCCACCCCCAGGCGCCGGAGCCGTAGCCGCGCTTCGCCACGCGCTCCTTGTAGATCTGGGCGATGACGTCGCCGTCGCCGGCGAGCAGCGACTTGGTCGAGCACATCTCGGCGCACAGTGGCAGCTTGCCTTCGGCGAGGCGGTTCGAGCCGTATTTCTCGTACTCTTCCTTGCTGTTGTCGGCTTCCGGGCCGCCGGCGCAGAAGGTGCACTTGTCCATCTTGCCGCGCGAACCGAAGTTGCCGACCTTGGGATATTGCGGCGCGCCGAACGGGCAAGCGTAGAAGCAATAGCCGCAGCCGATGCACAGGTCCTTGGAGTGCAGCACCACCGCGTCCGCCGTGGTGTAGAAGCAGTTCACCGGGCAGACCGCCGCGCAGGGCGCGTCGGTGCAGTGCATGCAGGCCATGGAGATCGAGCGCTCGCCGGGTTTGCCGTCATTGAGCGTGACGACGCGCCGGCGGTTGATGCCCCAGGGCACCTCGTGCTCGTTCTTGCAGGCGGTGACGCAAGCGTTGCATTCGATGCAACGATCGGCGTCGCAGAGGAATTTCATACGTGCCATGGTCGTTGCTCCTTACGCCGCTCTGATTTGACAGAGGGTGGCTTTGGGTTCTTGCATGCCGGTGACCGGATCGTAGCCATAGGTGGTGAGCGTATTCACGCTCTCGCCCAGCACGATCGGATCGGCGCCCTTCGGATAATGGGAGCGCTGATCGACGCCCTGGAACCAGCCGGCGAAGTGGAACGGACACCAGGTCACGCCCTTGCCGACCCGCTCGGTGACCAGCGCCTTCATGCGGCAGGTCTTGCCGCCGTCCATCTCCGCACCGGACACCAAGACCCAGCCGCCGTCCTTAATGCCGCGCTCGGCGGCATCGGCGGTATTGATCTCGATGAACATGTCCTGCTGCAATTCGGCGAGCCACTTGTTGGACCGCGTCTCTTCGCCGCCGCCTTCGTATTCGACCAGACGGCCGGACGAGAGGATGAGCGGGAACTGCTTGGCGATGCCCTTGTCGACCGCCGCCTTTTGCACCGTGAAGCCGATATTGGGCACACGGAACTGCTTGGCGTCGGGCAGCGTCGGATATTTCGCGACCAGTTCCGGCCGCGGCGTGTAGATCGGCTCGCGATGCACCGGGATCGGATCCGGCAAGCCGAACGCGTTGGCGCGCGCCTTGCCGTTGCCGTACGGGATGCAGCCGTGCGTGATGGCGACGCGCTGGATGCCGCCCGACAGGTCGATCGACCAGGACACCGCTTCCGGCGTGGTCGGATTGATCTTGTTGATCACCGCCAGTTCGGCCTCGGTGAGATCCTTGTCCCAGCCGAGCTTCTTGAGCACGCCGTAGGTGAACTCCGGATAGCCGTCCTTGATCTCGGAGTCCTTGGAGTAATAGCCGTTGCCGAGCAGGCTGACCTTGCGCTTCGTGCCGTCGGGCAGCGTTTCCTCGCGTTCGAGACCGAAGCGGGCGCGGAAGGTGCCGCCACCTTCCTTGATCGACAGGTTGGTGTTGTAGAGCAGTCGGCGTGCCGGGATGCTTGAACTCCGGCGTTCCCCAGCACGGCCATGGCAGGCCGTAATAGTCGCCCTTGTTCGGCCCGGTCGTGGCCTTCTGCGTGCGCATGTCGAAGTCGGCCTGATGCGCCATATGCGACTTCAGGCGCTCCGGCGACTGGCCGCAGTAGCCGGTCGAGAAGCCGCCGCGATTGATCTCGCGCAGCACATCCTCGGCCTCCGGCAGATTGCCGTCGACCTTGATGTTCTTGAACATCTTGTCATGCGAAGCCGAGCTTCTTGGCCAGGAGATACATGATCTCCAGGTCGTCCTTCGACTCGAAGATCGGCTTGACGATCTGCTCGCCCCACTGCAGCGCGCGGTTGGATGCCGTGCGCGAGCCATTGGTCTCGTAGCTGGTGGCGACGGGCAAGAGATAGGTGCCGTTCTTGCGCTCGGAGAGCGCCGCCCAGGTGGTCGGATGCGGATCGGCCACCACCAGCAGATCGAGCTTCTCGATCGCCTTTGCCGCGCTTCGGCATGCGGGTCACGGTGTTGCCGCCGTGACCCATGACGATCATGGCCTTGAGATTGTCCTTCTGGGCCACGTCGCTCCTTGGCCAGCAGCGTCGCATCGTGCCAGCGCGTCGATGGGATGCCGGGCGTGTTCATCATCGCCGGGATCGTCGAAGCGCGACTTCAGCCACTCGAAGTCGGACTTCCCAGACGCGGCTCCAATGCCGCCACGCGCCTTCGATCAGGCCGTAGTAGAGCGGCAGCGTGACGACGTCGACGCCGAGGTCGGTGGCGCCCTGCACGTTGGTGTGACCGCGGAAGATGTTGGCGCCGGTGCCCGGTGCGCCGACATTGCCGGTGGCCAGCAGCAGGATGCAGAACGCGCGCACGTTGGCGGTGCCGACCGTGTGCTGGGTGGCGCCCATGCACCAGATCAGTGTCGAGGGCTTCTGCTTGGCGAAGGTCTCGGCGACACGCTTGAGCTGCGCTTCCGGCACGCCGGTGACGCGCTCGACTTCCGCCGGATCCCACTTCTCGGCCGCCTTGCGGATGTCGTCCATGCCGTAGACGCGCTGTTCGATGAACTGCTTGTCTTCCCAGCCGTTCTTGAAGATGTGCCACAGCATTCCGTAGATGATCGGAATGTCGGTGCCAGTTGCGGATGCGCACATATTCGGTGGCATGCGCGGCCGTGCGGGTAAAGCGCGGCTCAATCACGAACACGTTCGCGCGATTGAGTTCCTTGCCTTCCAGAATATGCTGCAACGACACCGGATGCGCTTCCGCCGGCGTTCGAGCCCATGAAGATGATGGTCTTCGAATTGCGGATATCGGTGTAGCTGTTGGTCATCGCGCCGTAGCCCCAGGTATTGGCCACGCCGGCGACGGTGGTTGAATGGCAGATGCGCGCCTGGTGGTCGCACGAGTTGGTGCCCCAGAAGGCCGCGAATTTGCGGAACAGATACGAGCCTTCGTTGGTGAACTTGGCGGAGCCCAGCCAGTAGACCGAATTCGGCACCCGACTTGGCGCGGATCTCGTTCATCTTGTCGCCGATCTCGTTGATCGCGACGTCCCAGGAAATCCTCGTCCACTCGCCGTTCACCAGCTTCATCGGATAGCGCAGACGGCGATCGCCGTGCACCAGCTCGCGCGTCGCGGCGCCCTTGGCGCAATGCGATCCGCGGTTGATCGGCGCTGTCCCAGCTCGGCTCCTGCCCGACCCACACGCCGTTCGACACTTCGGCGGTCACGGTGCAGCCGACCGAACAATGCGTGCAGATGTTCTTGCGGATGGTGGCGCCGGCGACATTGGGGCCGGCCGCTTCCGCCTTGCGCACGCTGGCGAGCGGGAGCGCGCCGATGGTTGCGAGACCTCCGGCGACCAGACCCGATTTGCGCAGGAAACTGCGGCGATCCAACCTGCCGCCCGCTTGATTGCCGATCGCCGCTGCGAGACCGCTGCGACGTGTCTGGCGTTCTGTTCTCTTGATCAGCACGGCTCAGCCTCCCTTAGCTCGGATAACGATTGACCCGGTAGTAGGTCTTCACATGATCGGATTCCTTGTAGCGGGCCTTTTTCTTGTCCGCGTCGGATTCGGTCGCGGCGGCCTCGGTGGCAAGCGGCGCCGCCGCGGTCACCGCCAAGCCTGCGCCCGCACCCATCGCGCGCAGGAAGTCGCGACGGCCCAGCTTTGCCTTGTCCTGTTGTTTCATCGCCGTTCCCTCCTCGAATTTTCCAATTTCAGTCCCTTCGCCTGCCCTAACCGGGCAAATCGAAGGCTTCTGCTTCGATGTCCATGAACACCCGGCCGAGCGTCCCCAGCGCTCGGTAGAAATTCGCCGTCTCGGCGCGCTCGAGATCGGTGAAAAAACGGCCGATCCATGGCGCCATATGTTTTTCGAAAATCATGCGGTCGGATTCCGGCGGCGTCGGCAGACGATGGCTCGCCAGTCCCGCCATGATCTCGCACAGAATTCCGGCGTGATCCTCCGGCTCGAATATACCCTCGGCGCGCGCGATCCCGATAGCATTGAGATCCTCGCGCAGCCGCGCCAGCGGACGGTCATGCAGGAAGCCGGTGAGATAGTACGAAGCGTAGGGCATCAACTCGCCGCGGCCGAGACCGATGAACAGATCGAAATACTCGCGTTCGACGCGCTCGGCGGAGGTGTCGCTGGCGGCTTGCGCGAGTGCGGCATGGGCAAGCCCCAGCGGTGTCGGATCGGCGCGCAGCTCGGACAATTTGGCCAACAGTTGCGCATCCGGGGCGCGCGTGAGCAACGCGGCGATCAGCGCATATTCCTGCGCGCGTGCAGCATCCACTTCATCGATGTCGCCGGCCATCTTTTGTCCGCTGTAGAGATCAGGACGCAGGATGGCTCGATCGATTCCTGTAACGGCTTCGACCGCGACCACGCGTTCCGCCGGAATGCGAGACCAATTGGAAACGGACGGTTGGGAAATACCGACCTGGCGCGCAAGCTCGCCGACGCCGCCGGCGGCGCGAATCGCTTCGGAAAGCCCTGGTTCCCTCATCCCTGAATTCTTCGTTTTTGTTTGTTGTTCTTGTTATTTTGAATTGTTGCAGGAAGCCTACTGGCCCATCGAAGAGTGGGTCAATAGCCTGAGGCTATAAGGCGGATCATAATTAGGCGAATAGACATGGAATAATCTTGCGGCTCACTCCGGCATTGCCCCGCCATGGCGCCGCGGCCTCGAGGCAACCGTTCCTTGCTGCGGATCGTCGTGGTGCGATGCAGCATTACCATCGCGCTGCAGCAAAGGATCGGTCCGTTGTGCGGCGGATGGCTGCGATTTGCCTTGCGCCGCTTCGCTCGCCGCGGGCGCGGCCGCCCCGGAAACCTCGGCGCGCTTGGATTGTTCGGTTGGCAACACCGTTTCTGTCGCCCCGCGCGGTTCCTGTTCGGCCTGGCCGAACACCTCGGCGACCAGCTTCTTGATGTCGAGATTAGGATCGAGTTCGCCGAACCCCGGCACGCCCCCCGGGCCTACGCCTTCCCAGAAATTCTCGTTTGGCCCGATGTAATTGCGGATCGCTGGATCGGCCGACCATGCGCGACGAAGCGCCGCATGCCTGAGCGCGGAGGGAACTCCCGCTTGCAGGAACGCGCGGATGTCCGACTTGGCGCTGATCGAATCGAGCGACGGCAGCGTGCTGATGTCAAACTCTGGCGCTTCGGCTTTGGGCACGGGCGGCGCGGACTCGACCGACGACGTATCCGCGGCCGGCGGCGATTGCTTCGGAGCTTGCTTGTCCGCAGGCTCGCGCTTGCGGCGCGACCAGCGCGCGAGGAATTTTTCCTGATCGCTCATTTGCGTTCCACCGGCGGTCCGCGCCGCGCCATCGCTTCCGGATTGGCGCGGTCGCGCTTGCGTTTCACGAACACCTCTTCGACATGGTGCTCGGAGACGAAGACCGCAATCGTTTCCTGCATCGCCTTCGGCATCTCCACCGTGCCCACGAGATTAGCGCCGGATTCGGTCATCGCCTCGCCTTCGGCCGGGTCCGCGGTGACCGCCGCCAGTTCATAGGGCGGATCGGCTTCAGTCGGACGCAAGATGATCCACAGCAGCGGCGTTTCGAATAGGAGATTGTTGCGATAATTGGCGGTTTCGGTGCGATACAAATCGACCTGCGCGGCGCCGACGTAAAAAGTGGCGCGATCGCCATCGTCGGACAGCTTGCTCCAGGGTGGCGTATCCGGCACGCCCACAAGCACGCCGGCCGGACGCCAATAATAATCCGCCCATTGGCTCGCGCTCTTGCTGCGTTCGACCACGACGCCGACCGGAATACTCGCCAATGGAGGGACGGCGCTCAACTGACCGCCTCCAGATGCTTGATCGGCAGGCCGGTGACCAGATTCTGCGGCTTCATGCGGATGGTCTTGTCGCCCGTCATAGCCAGGATCAGGTAGACCGGCTCGCCTTTGACTTTGTCCAGCATGATCGACGGATCCCGGAACCTGAGCGCGAACAGTCCGATCACGCCCGTCATCGCCGCCTCGTCGAGGTCCCCGCCGTTCCACAGCCGGTCGCCAATCCTGGTGGCATCGGCATCGAGCCCGACATACCAAGTGAGCGGTGCGTCGCGTAGTTCGGTGAGCGGCTCGATGGTCACCTCGACGCCGAGCACATGCGCGATCCAGCGCCGCATCACCTCGGCCAGCGCACCGAGCCCGGCGCGTCCGCCGGTCATATCGATCGCCATGTCGAACTGGTCGCTGCGCTCCCAATAGCTTTCGGCGTTATCGGCGTTGATGATGTCAATGTTGGCTTCGGCCGGAATGCCCAGCATCGAGACCAGCGGCGTTATTGGCGCAGTATTGATACCGCCGATGGTGTCTTCATCGGCCGCGATCAGCGCGCCTTCATGCAGGGTGGCCCGCTGGGTGCGGAAAAACAGCTCGGCCGCGCGCACCACGCGCGCGTCGGTCACGCCGTCGAGCGCGTTGCGCAGGATCACGTGCACCAGCTGGTTGACGAACAATGGCGGCGTTTTTCCGAGGCCGTTGCGCACCAGATCGGTATAGGCGGCTTCCAGCGTCTTATGGCGCAGCAGATGGTCGCGGAAGGCGATCAGCATCTGCCAGTTCTCGCGCGCGTCGGCATCGGCGATCGCCGCGATGTCGGAGGCTGCCACCGGCATGCGCGGATCGGCGAGCAGCGCGCAGTGCAGCGTGCGCTCGACCGCACAGGCCTCCGGCGGCGGGATCAGCTCCGGCCGCGCCAGATAGACTTTGAGGAATTCGTCGGTCACCTTGAGACCGCCACCCTCGTCGCGGTCGAGCAGATGATGGCCACAAGAAATCCAGAAATCGTTCATTTACGTTCTCGCTCAGCCATTCCGACGAGGTCGACGGCCTCAATCGGCTGTTCGTCCTCGCCTTCGACGTCGAGAAATGAGAACGCCCGCGCCGGCTTTTGTCCCGCGCGCGGGCGCAGTGTACGGAAGGTTTCACGCACGGCGCCGTCATCGAACACGCGATGCACGGCCACCAGCGTATCCTGCGGTTGGCCACACAGCGACTCGGCGAAAGCAACTTCTTCCTCCGCCGCGGCGCCCGCGGCCGCCATGTCGGGCGCGCCGAAATGCTCGACCAGGCGCAGCGCCAATAGGGCGACCAATTTCGCGCGGTCGGTTTCGCTCGCCTCCACGATCTGCACCAAAGTCGAGCGGCCCAACGAATCCACGCCGAGGAATCCGCCGCGGAACGCCGAGCGCGCTTTGCCCTCAAGAACGGCGGGGTCCGTGTTCCAGAATTCAAACGCGCCGGACACCGCCCATTCGCCGGGCTCGGCCGCCCTCTCGAACACAAACGTGTCGGAAGGGTCGAGCCGTATGGTGCGCAACAGCTTCACGAACGCGGCCCCTTGGCCGCCGGATCAAACCAGGCGGGCTTTGCCAGCCGCGGCAAAAACTTTTGCCGCTCGACCCCGGCCTTGCCCATGCGGCAGATCAGCAGATCGCCGTTGTCGTCGATATCGCGGCGCAGGCCCTTCTCCGCCGGCAGCCGCTTCAGATAACTGCGCGCCACTGCGCCGAAGCCGTGCTCCTGCCAGGCGTCGATGGCGACCATGAAATGGCGGGCGAAGCTTGCCATCACGTGCTCGGACATGGCGTCAGTAAAGCCTTCTTCCTCCAGTGCGGTGACCAACGGGTTCAAGCCGGGCTCGGAATCGGTCATCGAGACGGTGCGGATCATGGCACCAAACACCAGCCACGGCGGCGTTTCGTCCTCGGGCGAACCTTTCGGCCAGGCCAGGCGTCCGCCGCCCACCAGCCCATGATTGACCGAAATCGAATCCGGCCAATCGATGGTGATGGCGGTTTCCGGTTGCGCGTGGGCGGTGAGCGCATCGGCCAGCGCCGCCATGCCGGCGTACAATGTGCGCCGCGCCAGCCGCAGCGGCTCATCCGGCTCCAGCACCACGGCGAATTCGGCGAGATCGAAGCGCCCGACATAGACCAGCGTACCGGCGCCCTGCTCAGGCGCGATCGATATTGCATGCGCGAAGGCGTCGCCCAATTCGCGCAGGCGCACCAGCGTGAACGGCGGCGGCAGTGTGAGTTCCGGCGCTAGCAGGCTTGCCCGCGTCTCCGTCGGCATTAGCTGTTACTTTCTCATTTGATTACTTATAATTATAGCTTCAGGGGGTCCTGAGGCCCAGTCCCGCGGCCGTCAGGATTAAGAGCGAAAGCGACCCCAGAGGCGGCATTTCGCCTGCAAAATGCGGGGACACGCGAAAAGGTAAGTGAGCCGGATGGCCGAACGGCCGCGTAAAATTCTGATCTGTTCCTGCGAAGGCACGATACCGCTCGATAGCGAGGCGGTAACCCGCGTCTGCCGCGGCGCCGATGTCGTCGAAGGCCGCCAGCTTTGCCGCGCCGAGCTAGAACGCTTTCGTAAATTGGCGGCTGGCGGCGCGCCGATCACCGTGGCCTGCACGCAGGAAACGCCGCTGTTCAACGAGGTTGCCGAGACCATCAAGGATGCGGCCGAGCTGACCTTCGTCAATATCCGCGAGACCGCCGGCTGGTCGAAGGATGCCAAGGAAGCCGGCCCAAAAATGGCAGCCCTGATCGCCGCCAGTCTGGAGCCTGTGCCGGACGTCGCCTTCGTGCCGCTGACCAGCGAGGGCGTGACGCTCGTTTACGGCAAGGACGAGCAAGCGATCGAAGCCGCCAATCTGCTGAAAGAGCATCTCGACGTGACGGTGCTGATCAAGCCGCCCGGCGGCCTGTCGCCGCAGCCGGTGACCGACTTCCCGGTAGTGAAGGGCAACATCCGCTCTGCCAAAGGCTATCTTGGCGCCTTTGAGCTGACGGTGGACGATTATGCCGCGCCCAACCCGTCCTCGCGCGGCCAACTCACCTTTGGACCGGCGCGCAATGGCGCGACGTCGCGCTGCGACATTGTCATTGACCTTTCGGGCGGCGCGTCGCTGTTCCCAGCCGCCGATCTGCGCGACGGATACCTGCGCGCCGATCCGGGCGATCCCGCCGCCGTCCTGCGCGCGGTACTCAAGGCGCGCGATCTCATCGGCACATTCGACAAGCCGCGCTACATTACGTTCACCGAGGATCTGTGCGCGCATTCGCGTTCCAAGATTGTCGGCTGCCGCCGCTGTCTCGATCTCTGTCCGACCGGCGCCATAACGCCAAATGGCGATCATGTGGCGATCGATCCGCAGATCTGTGCCGGCTGCGGCCAATGCGCCGCCGCCTGTCCGACCGGCGCTGCCGCTTACGCCTTGCCGCCCTCCGACGCCCTGCTCCGCAAACTTCGCGTACTGCTCGGTGCCTACCGGGCAGCCGGCGGCAAACAGGCGGTGGTGATGTTTCACGACGCCGAGCATGGCTTTGAGCTGATCGATGCGCTGGCGCGGCACGGCGACGGCCTACCGGCAAACGCATTGCCGGTACAGGTCAACGAAGTGACTCAGGTTGGATTGGAAGCTATCGCGGCGTCTTTTGCTTACGGCGCATCGGCGGTGCGCTTTCTCATCCGTGCCAAGCCGCTCCACGACGTCACGGGCCTCGCCAAGACGATCGCATTGGCCGAGCCGATCCTGTCCGGTCTCGGTTTTGCCGGCGCGCGCGTCTCGACCATCGAAACTGATGATCCAGACGCGCTCGGCAACGCCTTGCGTGCCATCGCGCCGATGGATGGCGCGGCCAAGCCGGCGACCTTCTCGGCCGTTGGACTCAAGCGGGACGTGGTGCGGCATTGCGCTTGCGCGAATTGCATGCGGCGGCGCCCGCGCCGGTCGACATCGTGTCGCTGCCGCAGGGCGCGCCATTCGGCACCGTCGAGGTCAATGTCGCGGGCTGCACGCTTTGTCTTTCTTGCGTGTCGGCCTGCCCGACCGGCGCGCTGTCGGACGATCCGGAAAAGCCGATGCTGCGCTTTGCCGAAGACGCCTGCGTGCAATGCGGGCTGTGCAAAGCGACCTGCCCTGAGAAAGTCATCAGCCTGAAGCCGCAGATCGATTTCCGCGCCGCCACCGCCATGAGCCGCATCATCAAGCAGGAAGAGCCGTTCGCCTGCATCCGCTGCGGCAAGCCGTTCGGCGTCAAAAGCTCGGTCGAGCGCGTGGCCGCCAAGCTCGAAGGCCAGCACTGGATGTTCAAGGACTCAAAGAAGCGGCTGGACGTCATCAAGATGTGCGGCGACTGCCGGGTCAATGTGATGGCGGAGGAGCAGTTCGACCCCTTCGGCGCTCCGCAAGCGCCCGGCCGTGCGCACCACCGACGATTACTTGCGCGAGCGCGACCTGGAAAAGCTCAGGCGCGAATACGAAGAAAAGCAAAAGCCCTGATCGATCGCACGCGATTTCCGCGCGCTCTATTTCTTGGTCACCCGCCCGAGAAACTCCACCAGCGCCTTACGGTCTTCCGGCGTACCGATCTTCTGCTCCGGCATTTTAGTGCCGGGCGTGTAGGTCATAGGGCCGACTTCGAACAGCTTCGATACCGTTTCCGGCGACCAAACGATGTCGAGCTTCTTGAGCGCCGGCGAAAAATTGTAGCCCGGCAGCGTGGCGATCTTGCGCCCGAAAATGCCGGCGAGGCTCGGGCCTGCCTTGTTGCCTTCGTCGGGCGAGAGCGTGTGACAGGCGACGCACGCCCTAAACACCTGCGCCCCGGGATCGTTGGCATAGGCCGCCAGCGGATCGTCGGGCGCGCCGACCACCACGCCGCCGATCGGCTCGCCGCTCACCGCGTCCCAGCGGCGGATCGTGCGATCGGTACCGCCGGTCAATAAGGTGCGGCTGTCGGGAAAAAACGCCACCGACCACACCGGCAGGCCGGGACCGATCAAAGTGCGGTCGAGCTTGCGGGTTTTACGCTCGATCACCGCCACCGATCCGCGGATGCCGGCGGCGGCCACCAATCTGCCATCAGGCGAGATCGCGACCGCGATGATGGGGGTCGCCGATGCCTGCACCTCGCCGCGCATGTCGCCCTGCGGCGACAGGAAATAGACCTTGCCGTCGGCGCCGGCCGCGACAATCTCGCCGTCGGGCGCGATGGCCACGCTATTGAGCGGCGTCGGCAAAGTGTGAACGCTCACGCCGCCATCGCTGAGCCGCCAGATGCGCAGCGTGGCGTCATAGCCGGCGCTCACCAGATCGCGGCCGTCGGGCGCGAAGGCGACGCCGTTGACGTTCTGGCTGTGGCCTTCCAGCACGCGCGGCGCGCCGCCGGAAAGCGTCCACAGCCGGACGCTGTGATCCCACGATGCCGAAGCGAGCAGCTTGCCGTCCGGCGAGGCCGCCAGCGCGGCGATCGGGCCGCTGTGGCCGTCGAGCACCCGGTCGGGCTCGGGCTTACCTTGCGTCCAGATCGCGATATGGGCATCGGCGCCGGCGGTGACGACGCGGCCGTCTTTGAGCCAGGCGACCGCGTTCACCGCGTTGTCGTGGAAGCGCATCACCTGCTCGGCGACGTTTCGTTCAAGCGACCAGCGGATCGCCGACGTGTCGAAGCTGCCGGAGACGGCGTGGCTGCCGTCCGGCGAGAGCGCCAGCGCACGCACCGGCCCGCCATGACCGCGCAATTGCGCATTCGCCGGCGTGAACGCGAGCAGCAACAGCAGTGCGACACAGAAGTGCTTGCTCCAGAAGTTCATTACGATGGGCTCATGCCGAGTGCGCAGATGCGCTCGCGCACTTTTTCGTCACGGAGTGCCGAGAGGAACGCCTGCACCGCGGGCCGGTCCTTGCGGCTCTCAACCAGCAGAAAATCGTAATGCTCCGGTGACAGCGGCAGGAAGCCGAGCCCGTAGAGCTTGGCGACCGGCTCGATGGCAACGCCCCAGTCGGCGCGACCCTGCGCGATCGCGGCCGCTACCGCATTGTGCGATTTCGGCTGATTGGCATAGCCGGGCGGGCGCGCGCCGTAGAGCAACTTTTCGATCAGCACGCGGGTGCCAGCGCCGGCATTGCGGTTGACCATCAGCGCGGTGCGGTCATCGAGAATGACCCGCAGGGCTTCATCGGCTGTGTGACCTTCAAAGCGTTTGTCGCCCGGACGGAACAGAATCCCCTGCATGCGCCGCCAGCCCGGCACCAGCGTGAGGCCGGGCGTGACCAGATGCACATTATACAAGCCGCTTTCCTTGTCGATCAAATGAACCGGCGCGATGTCGCATTCGCCGCGGCTAGCCGCCGCCACGCCGCCGAGACTGCCGACCGCGAGCGTGCGCGCGGAAAAGCCGCGCTCATTGAGCGCGCCGACCACCACATCGAGCGCCACGTCGTGGCTGCCCATGATCACCAGATCGGGTGCGCGCGTGGCACTGCCAATGAGTGTCACGTCCACGACGCTGTTGGCATCGAGCGAGGACGCCAGCGCGTCGATTTCAAGGAAGCCGTCGGCCTGCGAGAAGCTGGTGACCGAGCCGGAACCTTTGCCGGTTGGAAACGCAATGGCACCCTCCTCGCTTTCGACCAGCGAGACCAGCACGAATTCCTTGCGGCCAAGTTCCGAGGCAATGCGCACCGGCACGTGCGCGCTGATTTTTTCCACCGCTTCCGGCGGCAGCCCGGCGCAGGCGCGGATCACCGGCGCGACAAAGGCATGGAAGGTAAAGATCGCCGAGGTCGGAAAGCCGGGCAGCACGACAATCGGCTTGTCGCCGATCACGCCGAGACAAAGCGGCTTGCCGGGCTTGAGCGCGACGCCGTGTACCAGGATACCGGGTTGCCCGAGCCGCGACACGACACGGTGCGACAGATCGCCGGCACCCTTCGAGGTGCCGCCCGACAGTACTACTATATCGCTTTGCGCTAGCGCTTGGCGCACGGCCTTTTCCAGCGCCACCTCGTCGTCGGGGAAAGCGCCAAGGCTAATTGGTTCACCGCCGGCTTCGGTGACGGCTGCCGCGATGATCGCGCCGTTGCTGTCGTAGACGTCCGCCGGCTCGAGCGGTGCGCCGGGCACCACCAGTTCGTCGCCGGTCGAAAGCACCGCCACTTTCGGCTTGCGCACCACGTCCACGCTCGCAAGCCCGCAAGCCGCCAGCATGCCGATCTCGCGTGAGCCGATGCGCGTGCCGCGCCGCAGCAGCGTCTCGCCGCGCGCGATGTCGGAACCGGCGTAGGAGATGAATTGCCCGGGCGCGGCGGCACGGCGCAGCTCGATGCTGGGTGCGCCCTCTGCGGTAAGCTCGGTCGCCTCGATCATCACCACCGCGTCGGCGCCGCGCGGAATCACGCCGCCGGTGGCGATTGTCGTAGCGGTGCCGGGCTTGACTTCCAGCGCCGGCGCATCGCCGCAGGCGATCACCTCGGCATTGAGACGGAAAATTTTCGGGTTGCCGTCGCCGGCGCCGATGGTATCGGCCGCGCGCAGCGCGAAGCCATCTACATTGGAGCGGTCGAACGGCGGCGCATCGACCGTGGCCGCGATGTCGTGCGCAAGCACGCGCATAAGCGCTGCGGCAAGCGGCACGCTCTCGGCCTTAAGCGGCGATAGATCGAGATGCTTTTCGAAGCGCGCACGCGCCTCGTCCGCCGACACCACGTCGAGGAATTGCTCCTGGCGTGCGGCTGCGCGCACGCGCGCAAGCAGTTCGGCATCGGCGTCCGGCCGCGTCTTGCGCGATTCGCTCATGGCAGGATTCTCATGGCCACGGCCTTACCTGAACCGGCGAACCGGCGGAATAGCCTTCGCTGTCGGCCGGCACCAGAATCCATCCGTCGGAACGCGCCAGGGCCGATAGCGGCAGATATTTTATCGCCAGCGGCTCGACGTTATCGCCGATTCGGCGCACCGGAACGACTTCGGCGAGGCCGACGGTGGACGTGACTTTGCGTGCTAGCGTGGCTGTCGTTCCCGGATCGTTGTCGCCGCCGCCAGCCAGCCGCGCCAGCATGCGCCGCCCGACCGTGAGCCAAACGCTCAGCGCAGCATCCAGCCGTCCCGGCAGCAACAGCACGGGCCTCGGACCGACAAATCCGAGCGCGGCGGTTTCGCCCGGCGTGAGCGCCAGGCCATGCATCGCAACGCGGCCCGCGCGCGCCAGCGCCTGCACGCTCGTATCGTTGCGGCCGCTGCCGGTGCCGCCGATCGCCACGATGGCGTCGGTGTTTTCCGCCGCCAGCGCCACGTTGAGATCGCGGCTGACGTCGTCCAGCGGTGCCGCGCCGCCGTGGCGTTCGATATCGCACACCATCAGACGCGCGGCGGCGAGAATGATGCTGTTGCCGCGCAGCGGCGCCACGTGAATGCGCGGCTCACGCACGGTGACGCGCGCGAGGCCGGCGGCAGCGAAAACGGCGAGATCGGTACCGCGTAGGCGCTCACCGGCTTGGCGCAGCGGAATGCCCGGATCGCTGTCGCCTCCCGCCGGCAACACACCGTCGCCGGGATTGACGGTGACCAGCGCCTCGGCACGGGTGCCGGTCACCTTCATCGCATCGAGCGGCGCCACGCTATCGGTGCCGGGCGGCATCGGCTGGCCGGCGTCGACCCGCTGCGGCGCGTGCATAAGCGGTACCGTCGCATAACCACCGGCGCCCAAAGTATCGTCCGCGGCAAGCGCCCAGCCGTCCTGCAAGGCCATGGCCGCGCTCGGGCGCACCGGCGCCACTGCATCGGCGGCAAGGATCCGCCCGGCTGCCGCGGCCACGTCGAGCGGGCGCGGGGTCACCGGCTTCACGCCGGAATCGACCGCGGCCAGCACCTCGGCCAGCGGCGTCAGCCGTGTAATCGTCTGTATCGGGTCGGATGCCGCAGCCATTGTCCCGCGCTTGACCTTGTAGAGCCCAGAATATTCAGTCTAGCTGAACAACGCGACCGGCATAATGAGACTTTTCGAGCGATAATGACCGAAAAAATCATAAATCTGCGCGGCTTGAAATGCCCGTTGCCGGCGTTGCGGGTGCGCAAGATGCTGTCCAGTCTGGAAACCGGCGATCTGATCGTGGCGGAATGCACCGATCCGCTGACCGCGATCGATATCCCGAATTTGCTGCGGCAGACCGGCGACACGCTGGAAGGCAAGGCGGAAGCCGATGGCGTGCTCAGCTTCCGCATCCGCAAGAAATAATTATTTCGGCCGCAGCAATTCCGGCGGATTCCATGTCACCGTCCGTTTACCGTTCTTGAACGCCGCGACCGGCTGAGCGATCTCGGCCACTGCCTGCTCCGGCGTCTGCGCATCGATCACGACGACATCGGCCGGATTGCCAACCACAAATCCATAGTCCTTGAGATTGAGCAGCCGCGCCGACGAATGCGTCAGCATATCGAAGCATTCACACAATTGCGCCGGGCGGTCGACCTGCAGAACGTTGGCATAAAGATTCGCCATGCGGATCAGCGAGCAGTCACCATAGGGTGTTGCCGGATTGAGCACGTTGTTGGTGGACAGCGAACAAGTCACGCCGTGCGCGGTGAGTAGATTGGCGTCGGCGACACCGCGCCGGACGCTGTGCTCCTGGTCGCGCCCCATCAAAAACAGATCGGTCGCCGGCAGCACGGTCACTGCGATGCCGCTGTTCGCGAGCGTGCGCGCGAGCGCGGCCAGTTTGTCGGACGGCAATAACGACAGTTTGGCCATATGGCCGACCACGACGCGGCCGCCGCGTCTATATTTGTCGGTTAGCTCGCGCACGAGATGGATGTCCATGTGCTCCGCCGAAGGGCCGACGTCGAGATGCATGTCGATGTCGACATCGAATTCGCGCGCCAGTTCGAAGATGCGCCTGATCTGACCGGCACCATCTTTGTCGTAGCGTGGCGCGCCGCCGATCACCTTGGCGCCGCGCTTGAGCCCCTCGACCAAGAGTTCATCGGTGCCGGGATAGCTGATCAATCCCTCCTGCGGGAACACGCATATCTCAATGTCGATCGCCCACTTGTATTCGCCGATCAGCGCCTGCACGCCGTCGAAACCGCGCATGCCGATACCGGGATCCACTTCCACCTGCGTACGCATGCGGGTAGCGCCATGCACGATGCACTGCTCGAGCGTCTGCGCCGCGCGCGCATGCACGTCCTCGACTGTCATGTGTTTTTTGACCGGCGTGACCCCGAACACCGGGCTGAGCTTGGCGCGCTCCTGCGGCGCGCAACGGTCGATGATGCGCGACTTGTCGAGATGAATATGGGTCTCGATCAGGCCGGGACAGGCCAGCCGGCCCTTGGCGTCGTAGCTTTCGGCGTCGGCGCGCAAGCTCCGTTCGATCGCGACGATGCGGCCGCGCTCGATGCCGATGTCCAAGGAGCCATCGGACGGGCGGCCGGCCAGACGCGCATTGCGGATGATGAAATCCATGAGTGCAATCCTCCGGGCCGGAACGTGTCAGGCGACGCGTAGCGCGGCCCGCCCCGTCACCTGCCCGCGCTCGACCAGATCGTGCACCGCTTCGGCCTCGGCCAATGGCCGCACGACCGTCACCAACGGCCTCACCTCGCCGCGCGCGACCAAATCGCATGCCTCCAGGATCTCGACGCGCGTGACATAGCGGCTGCCGAGAATTGCCTGTTCCTTGGTCAGCATGTCGCGCGCCGCTACGTTAAACGGTTGCGCGGCGCCTCCGAGAATGACCAGCCGGCCGCGCCGGGCGAGCGCCTTGGCGCCGGCCTCCAGTGTCGCCGTGGTGCAGACGTAATCGATTGCCACGTCGACGCCGGCGCCATGGGTAAGATCGCGCAGCGCCTCGACCACGTCGCCGTCACGCGGATTGAGCACCGCGTCGGCGCCGGCCTTGCGGCAAGCGTCGAATTTGTCGGCGGCGACATCGATAGCGATGACGCGCGCTTTCGCCCATTTCGCCATCATCACCTGGTGAATGCCGAGACCGCCGCCGGCGCCGATGACCGCGACCGTCTCGCCGGCCTTGATCTGCGCGCGGCGCAGCACCTTGTAGGGCGTCGCCAGCGCGTCGGTAATGACGCCCATTTCCGCCGGATGCTTCTTGTAGTCGAGCCCCTCCGGATATTTGATGAAAATATGCGCGGGCAGCTTGATGTATTCGGCATAGCCGCCGTCGCACTCAAGCCCGACATTGCCGCCGCCGTACTCACAGAGCGGCTCCAGATTGCCGAGGCAGTAACGGCAGTGGCCGCAGTTGAGATAGAAATAGGCGGTGACGCCGTCGCCGGCTTTAAGCCCGGACACGCCAGCACCCACCGCGACGATCTCACCGGTGACCTCATGGCCGATGATGCGAGGAAATTTTATTTTGCGCCGGCCGGCTTTGGCGTGCTGGATGGTCAGCCCCGAGCCGCAGGTGATGACGCGGGCAACCGCTTCGCCTGGCCCGGGTGTGGGATCCGGCACCTGCACCAATTCGAACGGGGTGTTCGGCCCCCGTAACACCATTGCTTTCATGGGAATGCCCGCCCTCGTCGCGCTACCTTGTCATGTCATATCGATTGTTCGACATTGACAAGACGTTCGCAACATTTGGGGCAAAAATGATCAATGCAGCCATGGTCGGTCTGGGCCGCTGGGGCCAGACCATACTCGGTTCGATTCAAGGCAAAAGCAGCCGCCTGCGCATCGTGCATGGCGTGACCAAGGAGCCCGAACTCGCGCGCGACCTGGCGGCGAAACATGGCTTCCGGCTGTCGACCGACTTGAAAGACGCGATCGCCGACCCGGAAGTGCAGGCCATTATGCTCGCCACGCCGCACTCTTTGCATGTCGAGCAGGTCCGCATGGTGGCGGCCGCCGGCAAGCCAGTCTGGTGCGAGAAGCCGCTGGCGCTCACCCGTGTGGAAGCCGAGCGCGCGGTCGCCGCGGTGCGTGTGGCCAATGTCCCGCTCGGCAGCGGCAACAACAAGCGCTGCTTCGCCTCGATGCGCGAGCTCAAGCGCGTGGTGGTAAGTGGCGAGATCGGCAAGGTGATGCATATCGAGGGGCATTTCTCCAACGAGCATTCAACGCGCGTTTCCGGCGGCTGGCGCGACGATCCGAAGGAATCGCCGGGCGGCGGCATGACCGGCGCCGGGCTGCACGTGCTCGATGCTTTCGTGAACATCGTCGGGCCGGTTAGCTATGTCGATGCGCGTTGCGTTACGAAGAAAGCTCCGCCCGATCCGCGCGACGTGCTGGCCGTGCTGGTGGAATTTGCCGGCGGCGCCACCGGCCTGATGGCCACTGTACGCGCCGCGCCGGTGTATTGGCGCTGCGCCGTATTCGGTACGAACGGCTTCGTGGAAGCGCGCGGCGAGGACATGTTGACTGTCGCCAAGATCGGCGGGCCGGCGGAAGAAAAGACTTATCCGCACGTCGATTCGTTGCGCGTTCTGATCGAGGCGTTTGCCGACGCGATCGAGGGCAAGGCGCCGTTTCCGGTGCGGCCGGAGCAGATGCTGGACGTGATCGGCGCCTTCGAGGCGATCATTACCTCGCTCGACAAAGGTACGCCGGTGAACCTCTAGGCCGCCAGCCGGCGCGCGATTTTCATGCGCGACACGCTGTCGCCGGCGAGGTGGTTCCAAATGAAGGCGTCACGCACCAGCTTGTCGGCGTGGTGATCCATGTGGCAACCGTTGGCGCCGCGCACTTCCATATAGAGTTCGGACACCTCGTTCACCACGTCGCAGGAATAGTTCATCGCGAGACCGGCGTTGCGCGAATGGATCCTCATGTCGTGCTCCCAGGCGACCCGCATCACGTAAGAGCGCAGCGCCTCGGTCAGCATGAACATCCTGTTGATCTGCAGCTGAACGTTCTGTTGCGCGAACAGCACCTGGCCGCCCTGCTTTTCGGTCTTGGCGTAGCGCAGCGCGGTCTCGCAGGCGTCGTCGCAGATGCCGAGCGCGTTGGCGGCAAGTTCGAGATCGCCGAACAGATCGCCGCCGGTGGTGTCGCCGCCGGAGCCGCCGGTCTTGTGTACCGCGCCGCCCACCTCGCCGACCAGATTGGCGTGCGGCACGCGCGCGTTCTCGAAGATCATTTCGCCGTTCTGGTAGAAACGCCAGCCGCTCTTGTTGAACACCTTGCCGATGCGGAAGCCGGGCGTGTCGCTCGGCACCAGGAACATGGAGGTGCCCTTTTTCGGCGCCACTGTGGCGTCGGTGCGCGCGTCGATGAAGAACAGCTTGCCGATCGGCGCGTTGGCGATGAAGGCCTTCTCGCCGTTGAGGATCCACTCGTCACCCTTGCGCTCGGCGCGCAATTTGATGCCGGACTTCGGATCGTCCTGCGGCATACGGTTATCGGAGCCGGCACTCGGCTCGGTGATGCCCTTGCCGAGCACGAAGCCGTCGTCGGCGACGAAGGCCGGCAGGAAGCGCTGCTTCTGCTCCTCGGTGCAGGCCTGCGAGATCAGATGGCTCCACTTCCAATTCTGGCTGAACGCCTTGGAGATCGCGCTGTCGGCCTTGGCGAGTTCGGTCATCACCAGTGCTTGCGTCACAAAATCGGTGCCTTGCCCACCCCATTCCTTCGGCACCGCCATGGTGCGGAAACCGAGCTTGGAGCCCTTCTTGATGATGTCCCAATCCCAAGTCTCGCGTGCGGTCTCGATGGCGTCGCATCGCAGCGAAATCGGGCGGATTTCCTCGTCGGCGAATTTGCGCGCCGCCATCTGCCAGGAGCGCTGTTCGTTGCTCAGTGTGAAGTCCATGGACGTATCCTCGTCTGAAATGTTTCGTTGTTATTCGCCGGCCAGCGCCATCGCACCATTGCCGGCGCGCCGGTATCCGGCGAGCACTTCCGCGATGCGCAGCTTGGCGTCGGTATTGCCGTCGCCGGAGTGCAGACAAACTCGGGCATCATGGATGTATTTCTGCAGCGGCATATCGCGCATCACGCCCATGGCGCCGAACATTTCCGCAGAATCCTTGGCGGCCTTCATCACCATCTCGGAAGTAAATACCTGCGCCATGGTCTGCAGCGGCAAATCGGACAGGCTGCGGTCGGCGATGGCTTCCGGATGATCGGAGGCCCAAGCCGCCTGCCAGACCGCGGCGCGCGCAACTTCCAGTCTGATCGCGACCTCGGCCAGTTTCGTGCCGATCGCCTGATGTTCGATGAGCGGGCGACCGCCTTGCACGCGAATATGCGCATAATCGAGTGCAGTTTCGTAAGCGGCACGGCCGATGCCGAGATTGAGCGCCTGCGCCAGCGGATTGCTGCGGCCATGCGCGTGAGCGCCGGTCAAGAGCGCCGCCGCATCGTCGGCGAGCAGATTGCCGGCCGCCACCCGGCAGTCCTTGAACGTGACCTCGCCGCAGGCGCCGTGATGCCAGGCTTGGTCGTGCGCTCGCACGCTCACGCCCTTTGCGTCCGCCGGCACCAGCAGCACGCTGGCGCCCCGCCCCGGTAAATCGACCAGGACAGCAAACAAGCCCGCAACCGGCGCATTGGCCACGCAGTCCTTGACGCCATTGACGATAAAGTCGTTGCCCGATTTCACGGCAGTCGTCTTGATCGCCGTCACGGCCGCCGCCGGGCGATGATAGTTGATGCCAAGCCGCGTGTCGGTTCCGCCCTCATGACCGGCGAAGGCGAGATGGTAGGTGTCGTCTTTCAGGAACTTCGGCAGGAAGGCGTCGCGTTGCGCATCGTTCATCGCTTGATCGAACAACAGATGAGCGAGCCGCGAGCTTTCCGAAAGCGTGGCGGCGAGGTCGGCGTCGCCGGCTGCCAACTCCTCGGTCACGATGCAACAGGTCAACGCGTCCACCCCGGCGCCGCCGCGCTCCTCCGACAAAGCGAGCGTGCGCAAGCCCAGTTGCGAGGCGGCGTCGATCTGGTCCGCCAACAGGCTGCGGTCGCGGACATCGAGCCGGTCCGCCTTGAGCGCCACCGGCTTGACCTCACGCGTCACGAAGTCGCGCACCGTGTCGCGGATTTCCAATTGTTCGGGGCTGAGCTGAAGATTGTACATGGCTTGGTGTTTCCGAGTTTTGCGTGGTCTGCGCTTTATTGTTGGACGGCCGCCGCGATGGCGTTCCCCATGTCCTGGGTGCTGGCCTTGCCGCCCAGATCCGGGGTCAGGTGTTTGGCTTCGGTAACGACTTTGTCGATCGCCGCCTGCATGATGCCGGCGGCGGCGGTGGCTTTCGGTTCGTTATGCTTGCGGCCGAGGAAGGCGAGCAGCATCTGCGCTGACACGATCATGGCGTAAGGATTGGCGATGCCCCGGCCGGCGATGTCGGGCGCGGAACCGTGGGTGGCCTGCGCCATGGCCTGACGCTCCCCGACGCAGAGGCCGGGCGCCAGCCCGAGCCCACCGACCAGCCCGGCGCCGATATCGGTAAGGATGTCGCCAAACTGGTTGCTGGTGACGACCACGTCGTATTGCTGCGGCGCCATCACCAATTTCATCGAGATGGTATCGATCATCGCTTCTTCGAATTTCACGTCGGGATATTCGAGTGCGACCTTGCGGCACTCCTCAGCAAACATGCCGCAAGCGAGGCGATAGACCGGCTCCTTGTGCGCGGCGGTCACCTTCTTGCGCCGCCGCGTGCGCGCAATCTCAAAGGCTTCGCGTGCCACCCGGTTGGATCCCTTGCGCGTGATCACGCGCATGGCGACGGTGATGTCGTCGTTCGGCCGAAATTCCGGCGCGCCCGCCACCACCGTTTCCGAATAGAGCATCCCTTCGGAGATCTCGCGCACGAAGACGATGTCCACGTCCTTGTGGATCGACTTAACGCTCGGGTAGGAGCGCGACGGGCGAACGGCGGCGAACAATTCGTATTTTTTGCGCACCGGCGGCATGACCCAGGTGGCGTCGTTGCGCGGGTAGGCGGCATGCCCGATCGGCCCCATGATCCAGCCGTCGAGCTTCCACAGCGCCGCTTCGGTGGTCGGCGGCAGCGTATTGCCTTCCATTTCGTGACCCTGCTTGCCGATCGGCAAAGGGTGCCAGTCGATGACAAGGCCTGACCGTGATGCCGCCGCTTTCATCACCTTGACGGCCTCAGGCACGACTTCGAGACCGATGTCGTCGCCTAAAAGGATGCCAATTTTCAAGCCGAAATCTCCTGCGAGTGCGCAGCCCACTTTTTGCGCGGCGCCAAGCTAGCGCCGCGATGGTCCCTGGCGCAACCGCCGCCCCGGACATAGGCGCGTTGCACGATCGCCCCCGCATTGATCAAGAACAAAACCGCCAGTTGCGAGTGGTTTGCGGCTAATTCGCCGTCAGCCCGCCGTCCACCGCCAGTGTCTGGCCGGTGATCGACGCCGCGCCGGGGCTGGCGAGGAAAACGACGGCGGCGGCGATTTCCTCCGGCGCGATGAAGCGGCCGGTCGGAATGCGGGCGAGCATGCGCTCGCGCGTCGTAGCGTCGTGCATCTTCAGGCGCGAGGCGGTCAGCGCGGTGGCTGGCGCAATCGCATTGACCCGGATGTTATGGCCGACCCATTCGATAGCCAGCATGCGCGTCATCTGGATCAGCCCGCCCTTGGAAATCCCATATACCGTGCGGCCGGCGAAGCCGGTAAGACCATGGGTCGAGGAAATACTGACGATGCAGCCGGGACGGCCGCGGCCGATGCAATGCGCGGCGTAAGTCCGCGACATGAAATAGGCGCCCTTGAGATTAGTATCGACGACGTCGTCCCATTCCGCCCAGGTCACCTCGACCGCCGGCTTGAGCAGTGCGCGGCCGGCATTGTTGACTAGAACGTCGATGTCGCCGAAGGCATCGACCGCGGCGGCGAAAGCCTGTGCGATATCGGCCTCAAGGCGCAAGTCGAGTTGCACCGGAACCACCTTGCGGCCTTGCACCGCCGGATCGCGCAACAGTCCGTCGAGCCGGGCGATCTCGCGGCTGGTGACCACGAGATCGTAACCGGCTTGCGCCAGGCCGCAGGCGATGGCGTAACCCAGGCCGGTCGAGGCGCCGGAGACGAAAGCGGTGGGGCTAACCGGAGATGTCATCGAGGGTGATCCATTTTTGTTCGGCGGCACTGCGATAGCACGCTTCCGCCAACTGCACATCGCGAATACCGGCGGAAAAATTACAGACCAGCGGTGCACCGGCGACGACGTGGCGCAGGAAATTCTCCCAGCCGACGCGGTAGGGATTGCTGTAGGTCGCCGCGCCGGCAACCTCTTTCCATTGGCTGCGGTAGTCGGCGCCGATATCGGTATCCGGATTGAACCGCCGGATGGTGGGTGTTTCGGCCGCGCTTTGCGTCCAGCAGCGGTGCAGGCCGGCGAGCGCCGAGCCGCCGGTGCCGTCGATCTGCAACGTCACGAGATCGTCGCGCCGCACGCGCGTCGCCCACGAGCAGACAATCGCGCCCACCGCGCCGTTTGCGAGTTCGGCGAGCGTGACCGAAGTGTCGTCCACATCCACATCAAAACGTTTTCCCTCCTCGTCCACGCGCTGCGGGATCGCGGTCGCAGCCGCCGTCACCACGCGACGGATGGGGCCGAGAATATCTTCGATCACATAACGCCAGTGCGGAACCATGTCGCTGGTCAATCCACCGCCACCGCTGCGCTGGTAATTCCAGCTCGGCCGCTGGCTAGGCTGCTCGGCCCCATCGAACACCCACCAGCCGAAATCGAGCCGGAAGCCGGTGACGCGACCGAAAAATCCGCTTTGCGCCAGCCCTAAAAGTTTCTGCAATCCAGGCAGATTGATCTTGTCCTCAACTGCTCCGGCCTTGAGGCCGCGTGCCTGCGCGGCGCGCAATAAAGCAAGCCCCTCGGCCACCGACGGCGCCACCGGCTTCTCGCTGTAGATGTGCTTGCCGGCGGCGATCGCCTTGCTCAGCGCCGACACGCGCTGCTTGGTGGCCGCGGCATCGAAGAAGATGGGGAATTCCGGCTTCGCCAGTGCGGCATCGAGATCGGTGGTCCAGTCGTCGATGCCGTAGGTCTGCGCCAAGCCAGCGAGCGCGTCGCGGTCACGCCCGAGCAGCAGAAGGCGCGGCACAATACGGTCGCCGCCCACGGCGAGCCCGCCTTCGGCTCGGATCGGCGCCAGCACGTTGGCCAGATGCTGGGTCGCACCGATACGCCCGGTGGCGCCGTTGACGATGATACCGACTTCCTTGACCGCCATGACCTCTCTTACCCGTCATAGTATGATGCGATCTCGTCGCCACGCGCAATGCAGGACCCGCAAGTGCCTCGCCATATCGTCTGCCTCACCTTCGATTTCGACACCCAGTCCGGTTTCATCGCCCGCGGCATGACCACACCGACGCCGCTGTCGCGCGGCGAGTTTGGCGCCATGGCGTCACGGCGAATTCTCGACTTTCTTAAAGTCCGCACCATCAAAGCGACCTGGTTCATTCCCGGCTTCACCATCGAAAGCTGGCCGCGCCAATGCGAGGCCGTGGTCGCGGGCGGGCACGAAGTCGCGCATCACAGCTGGGCGCATATCCCGCCGGCGACGCAGAGCCGCGCCGAGGAGGAAGCCGACTTGGTGCGCGCCAATGACGCCATCGCACGCCTCACTGGGCGCAAGGCGCGCGGCTATCGCTCGCCATCATGGGACTTGAGCGAGCACACCATCGATCTATTGCTGCAACACGGCTTTAAATACGATTCCAGCCTGATGGGCGCCGACTACCTGCCCTATCGCGCGCGGCGCGGCGACGTCGCCAAACTGGGCGAGCCGTTCCGCTTCGGCGAGCCGACTGCGCTGATCGAAATGCCGATCAGCTGGTCGCTCGACGACTATCCGCATTTCGAATTCGTGCGCACCGCTTCCACCGTGCTGCCCGGCCTGCAGCCGGCGCGCGCCGTGATGCAAAGCTGGCTCGACGAATTCCTCTATATGCAAGAAGACCGTCGACTGGGGCGTGCTCACTTACACCATGCACCCGTTCGTGATCGGACGCGGCTACCGCATGCTGGCGCTTGAAGACTTGGTCGACCGGCTCGCCGACGAGGGCGCGGTGTTCATGACCATGGAAGAGGCCGCGCGCGAAGCCGAGGCGCGGCTTACCGGCTAACGTCCGTACCAAACGGCAAGATTCGCATCGCCCGCTTCTCCTTGCGCCGGAACTGGCCGCGTGCTCCTTTTCGCACAAGCCGCAACGACGGTTGTCTGTTCCGGGGGAGCGCATGAGCGATCTGACGCGCAAGGCACTCAATATCGAGGATCTGCGCCGTATGGCGCGCCGACGCCTGACCAAGGCGGTGTTCGAGTTCTGCGACCGCGGCAGCGAGGACGAGATCGCGATGCGCGACAACCGCGCCGCGCTCGACCGCATAAAACTGCTGCCGCGCGTGCTCACCGACGTCTCCGGCCGCGACCCGGGCATCACGCTTTTCGGCAAAAAGCACGCGCTGCCGTTGCTGATCGGCCCGACCGGAATTGCCGGCTGGGTCTGGTACCGCGCCGAGATCGCTCTGGCGCGCGCCGCGGCGGCTGCCGGCATTCCCTTTACGCTGGCGAGCACGTCGAGCACCGCGATGGAGCGCGTGCTGGCCGAGGGCGGCGGCACCCAGTGGTACCAGCTCTATGTCTGGCGCGACGCCGAGGCCGCGCTGGTCACCGTAGCGCGGGCGCGCGACGCCGGCTTCGAGGCGCTGGTCCTCACCGTCGACTCGCCGACCTACAACAACCGCGAGTTCGATATCCGTAACGGCGCCAACTTTCCGCCGCGGGTCACGCTGCGCAGCGCGATCGACGGAGCAACCCATCCGCGCTGGCTGTTCGGTACGCTCGGCCGCTACGTTCTCGCCGAGGGACGCCTGCCGCGCTTTCCCAACATCCATTTTCCGCCGGAGGCCGCCGGCGAGAAGGACTACACGGCCGGCAAAGTGGCCGGCTTCATGAGCCGCAACGATAAACTCGATTGGGATTTTCTGCGCCGATTGCGCGATCTCTGGCCGCGGCCGCTGATCGTCAAAGGCATCCTGCATCCCGACGATGCGGTGAAGGCTGCAGCGTGCGGCGCCGACGGCATCATCGTCTCGAACCATGCCGGCAACGTGCTCGATGCCGCGGCCATTCCGGTCGAGATGCTGCCGCACATCGCCGCGGCGGCCGGCAGCCGGCTGAAGATCATCGTCGATTCGGGCTTCCGGCGCGGCAGCGACGTCCTCAAGGGTCTGGCGCTCGGCGCCGACGCGGTGGCGATCGGGCGCGCCACGCTGTACGGCGTCGGTGCAGCGGGTGAGCCCGGAGCGCGCCGTGCGATCGCCATTTTCGATGCCGAGATACGCCGCACCATGGCCAATCTCGGCGTTCGCGACATCGCTTCGCTCGGCCGCGACAATATCGTCCTGCCGGGACAGATGCCGTCGTTCGGCGCGCCGGAAGGCGGTCCCTCCGTTTCAGCCGCAAACGAAACGCGCCCACGCACCGCCATCCAACGCTAACGCCCGGCCGCGTAGCCCTGCATGCCGCGCGGATTGGCCGCGGCCTTGCGGCGGTTGCCGGTGCGCGAGGCGGCGGCGAAGCTTTAGGGCGTGACCTCATAAAAATTCAATGAGGCCACGTCCGCTTTGCTGCCGAAAGCGGGCATCAAATGCCGCAATTCGCGTGTATGTGATGTGCCAGGAGCAGACCTTGGCTCAAGCATTCTGGGTCAGCAACCAGGCTCCGCCCGCTATGAAGGCAATCCCTGCAAGTCGCGGCACAAGGCGACCAAATGGCAACACCTTTTCGACCAACACCAATGCCGAAAGGGCAGCGATCCAAAAGAGATTCATGACGCCGGCGACAAACAAGAGCGCCATCACCGCCCAGCAGCAGCCGACGCAATAAAGACCATGGCGAAAGCCGAGTGCCAAAGCGCCGGTCGCCTGGCGGCGAAACCCATAACGAAGGATAAACCCGAGCGGCGTTTGGCAATAGGACAGGCATGCGTCCTTCATCGGTGTCCATTGGTAGAGGCCGGCGATGATAAGGACTGTGGCGCCAAGGATGTTACTGGCGCTCTCCATCATTGGGGTCAGCAGCGCCGCACGCTCCAGCGCCCATTGAGCGGATGTCGCTGCAAGCGAGAAAGAGGTCCACGACAGCAGATAGCCGAGGGCGAACCATGCGCTCACGGCAACGGGCCGGCCTTCGCCGGCTGTCTGACGCCCAATGCGCGCATAGACGAGGATCATCGGCGCCACGGAGGGCGTCATCATGCCTATCATCATGACGACCCACATCACGAAGACAGCGCCGAACTCGATGGGTCGCCAGGGCGCGCTCACAGGCATCATCCACCCTTGACCGGCCGGAATCATGCGGAAGCCGGTCATATCCATGCCGCCCATCCACATATCGTTGGCAAGCCAAACGAGATCAGCCCAAGCCAGTGCAGTGACGATCATGAGCGCAGCAACGACGACGGCGCGGTCGCGCCGCAGCACGGCTTCGAGCGCACTCATCGGCGTTCTGCGCGCATGCTCGCGCCGCCATCTTTCCGCAAGGTGGGAATGGGTTCGGGCGACCTAATCAACAACGTGCCATAAACGTAAGAAGTGCGGTCCTAGTTCGACCAGCTGATCGGAGCGTAGTGGCCGTTGCGGCCGGAATTGTCCCACCGCATGCCATGGTCGCTGTATGTGCTGCCTTGCGCCCCCACGGCTAGAAACAGCTTGTCCGGATTGACTGGGTGACCGGTCGCAGCCCACATCGCGCCGTCCTCGCGCATGGTCGGTAGCGCCTCGACCGCCATTTTCAGGACGCCGGGAATTTCTGCCGAGCGCTTGTTGCCATCGACCTGATATTTGATCGGAACCTTCTTGGCTCCGAGGTTGGTGGCGATGAGCGGCGCGAGCACCGCCATTGGCCCGCCGGCCGCGCCGGTGAAGATTGCGGCGAGCGCTTCGGTTTGCTTGTCGTCAGCGCGCTCGTCGATATAGGCGGCAGCGGTCCAGTTGCCTTCGCCCATCGGGCCCGGCGTGTGTACGGCAACCACGACATTGAGCCCATCCAGGCGTACGTCACCATATTTGCCAGTGTCGATATGGAACGCCAGCGGGACGTCGCAGACCCCTTGCGTCGGCTTCGAGGTGAGCTGCGGTTTAGGCGATATCAAGCAAGGACAGACGACGCTGCAGCTGCAGTTCTCGAAATAGTCTCCCGATAGACGCCACGCAGTTGCCATCGTCGCCTCCCATTTGAAGCCAATGCTGAGTTGAGCCAGTGATCTCCTTGCAATAGTGCCGCTGCAAAGCCGCCTGTGGCCTGTTAATTGTAGCGGCTTACGCCGGCTTTTGGAAAGAGGCCAATTCCAACAAGAGCGACGGACTTGTTTGACGGCTCTCAAGCAGTGCGCCCAGTCCGCGGTGGGCCATTGGCGGACCATCTGTGATTTCGCCGTGGTGTCCGCTTTGCTCCCGGAGACGGGCATCAAACGCCGCAACTTGTATGTCTGTTGTGTGCCAACAGCCGACTTTGGGTACCGCTCGATCGCCCTATTCCACGGTAAGTCTTCTGAAATCGCTTCTCTCAAACGCCCAGGACACGGCAAGGCCGATGAGCACCGCCCAGAATGGTGCGCCAATCGAAAAGATCGGGACATTAGCCACCGTCACCAGGAACGTGACCGCAGCGCCGAGTGTGAACGCGCCATTGAACGAGACCACAAAGGCACGCTCCAAAACCCTCAAAAGGGCGAGACCCGCGAGCGTCGCGATGAAGACTTTAGGCGTCGCCAGCATGACCCGTGTGAAGACCGGCGAAAATATCCCGAACAACAAGGCCAGTAGGGACACCATGACACCCGCTGCGTAATGCTTATCTTTATCGCCCGCGCTGCAGATGATCGCGTTGACCGGACCGGTCAGGCAGGTCGATACCGTGCCGACCGAGGCGGCGATCAGAGAGCCGAGGCCGCACGCAGCCGTGACCGCATTGACCGGCGGCTTGTGACCGGCGACCTCGAGTATCACAAAGCCTTGCGCGTTCTGAGCGGCCAGCACCGTGATCGCCAGCGGCAACACGAGCTCCACCATGGCGGCCCATGAAAAATCCGGCACATAAAGATTGGGTTTGGCCAAAGTGAATACCGCGGCTCCGTGCAGGTCGAACTCGCCCAAGAGAGCGATCGCAACAACGCCGACGATCAGCGCGCCAATCAGCGGCGGCGATATACGAGCGAACTTGGGGAACGCAGAGAGCAACAAGAACACCGCCGTCATGGGGGCGGCGATTATGACGCCGTCGCGGATCGCAAAGATCAAATTCAAGCCGAATTGCAGAAACACCCCTGCCACCATCGCCATGACGATTGGCATCGGCACTCGGCTCATGCATTTACGTATCCACCCGCTCAGTCCGAGGATGAACATCAACGCGCCAGTCGCATAATAGGCGCCGATGACTTGCGCGAAGCTGAGATGGTCCAGCGCTTGGCCAACCAGAACCGTACCTGGAATGGTCCAGAAAAAGACCAAGGGTTGGCGATAGGCCAAACAGAAACCAAGCGAAATCAAGCCATTGACAAAAAAGCAGCCGAACAGCCAGGAGGCTATATCCGCCTCGGCCAACCCGCCTTTCTCACTCGCGGTCAAGATAATCGCAACCGGGGCCGACGCCGCAAAGAGAAAAGCGACGACGGCATTGACGAGATAAATGCCGCCAAATCCGCTGAGCAAATCGAGCATGTCGAATTTAAGGACGGGAGGCCGCTCGATCGTCATGGCTAGCGTTATGAAGGGGAAAAAGCGCGCGAGAATTTCATGTGAGCCGAGTATTAGCACTCTCCTTGCATGGCTCCAACACGGTGTTCAGGGGCAGCTACCCCGACCGATGTGAGGGATGGGTCATAAGCTGGCATCACCGCCTGTTTGAGTGATGTCTGCTATTCGCCCGCGGACTCTCGCTCGTTTATGAATCCGCGCCCTAGCGCCCGGCCGCGTAGCCCTGCATGCCGCGCGGATTGGCCGCCGCCCGTCGCCGGTTGCCGACGCGCGAGGCGGCGGTCAGACGGCCTTCCGACCAATCGGGCGCCACCTCGACGATGTGGCCGCGACGGCGTAATTCCTTGATCGTATCCGCCGACAGCCGGCCCTCCACCACCAGCACGCCCGGCCGCGCCTCGCGCGGCCAGAACGACGCCGGGAAGTGCTCGGAATGCCAGGCCGGCGCGTCGATCGCCTCCTGCAGGTTCATCTTCGCGTGCACGTGGCGCAGGAAGAACTGCGCGGTCCACTGGTCCTGCTGATCGCCGCCGGGCGAGCCCCAGGCGAGGTAGGGCTCGCCGTCACGCAGCGCCATTGTCGGCGTCAGCGTGGTGCGCGGCCGCTTGCCGGGCGCGAGCGCGGCCGGATGACCCTCGTCGAGCCAGAACTGCTGCGCGCGCGAACCGAGGCAGAAGCCGAGCTCCGGAATTGTCGGTGAGGATTGCAGCCAACCGCCCGACGGCGTCGACGACACCATGTTGCCGGCCTGGTCGACGATATCGAAATGCACGGTGTCGCCGCGCATGGCGCCGGCGCTGTCGAGTTTGGCGTCCTCGACCACGATGACGCTCGGATCGTGTTCGTCGTCGTGGGTCCAAATCTTCCCGACGGTCGGTTCGCCCGCGCCGGCCGCTGACCGTGCGCGCTCCGGCCGGCACGCGGATCGGAAGCTGTTTGCCAAAGCCCTTGATCGTTCCCGGCCGCTGCTCGAGCGAAGCCATGTCGCCGACAAGCTTGCGCCGCTCGGCATTATAGGCCTCCGACAGCAGCGTTTCGCCCGGCACTTCGACGAAATTCGGATCGCCATAGAATTTTTCGCGGTCGGCAAAGGCGAGCTTGGCGCATTCAACGGTCGCGTGGATGAACTCCGCGCTCGTCGGATCGACGCCGTCAAGACCGAAATCCCGCAGCAGCGCGAGCTGCTGCAGCATCACCGGCCCCTGGCTCCAGAACCCGCCTTTACAGACGGTGTAGCGGCCGTAGTCGAGCGTCGCCGGCGCCTCGATCGTCGGCTGCCAGCGCACCATGTCGTCCGCCGTGAGCACGCCGCGGTGGCGTTCGCCGCTCGTGTCCATGACCTCCTGCGTGCGGCAGAATTTGTCGATCGCCTCGGCGACAAAGCCCTGCGACCACATTTTGCGGGCATGCTCGATCTGTTTGACGCGGTCGCCACCGGCGCTTTCGGCCTCGCGCAGGATGCGGACATATGTATCGGCGAGCGTGCGGTTGCTGAACATGGTGCCCTGCTCCGGCACCTTGCCGCCCGGCAGATAAATCGCCGCCGAAGTCGGCCAGTGCTCGCGAAACAAGTGCTCGACCGTGCCGATGGTGGCGCTGGCGCGCTCGACCAACGGATGTCCGTTTCGTGCGTAGGAAATTGCCGGGGTGAGCACGTCGGCCAGCCGCATGGTGCCGTAGTCGCGCAGCAGCAGCATCCAGGTCTCGAACATGCCCGGCACGCAGGCGGCGAGCAGCCCGGTGCCCGGCACCATGTCCAGGCCGAGCCCGCGGTAATGCGCGATGGTCGCAGCCTGGGGCGCCGGCCCCTGCCCACAGATCACCTCGACCTTGCCCTTGCGCACATCGTGCACGATCACCGGCACGTCGCCGCCCGGCCCGTTGAGATGTGGCTCGACCACCTGCAACGTGAACGCGGTCGCTACCGCGGCGTCGAAGGCGTTGCCGCCCTTCTCCAGCGTCGCCATGCCGACGGCGGTCGCGATCCAATGGGTCGACGTGACCACGCCGAACGTGCCCTCGATCTCAGGGCGCGTCGTGAAAGGGTTCGGATTAATCTTTGAAACCATTATTGAAATTCCGGTAGCGCGGGCGGACGATACAGGAGCGTTGGTCCATAGGCTAACGCAAATGACAGGCAACCAATTGCCCAGGGTTGACCTCGCGTAGTGGTGGCGTTTCCGCCCGGCAACGGTCGACCGCATAGGGACAGCGGGTGTGGAAGTGGCACCCCGAGGGTGGACTGATCGGGCTCGGCACGTCGCCCTGCAGCACGCGCTTCTGCCGCTTGACGCGTGGATCAGGCACCGGCACCGCTAGCAGCAGCGATTCAGTGTAAGGGTGCAAGGCCTTGGTAAACAGCGTGCGCTTGTCGGTAAATTCAACGATGCGGCCGAGATACATGACCGCGATGTAGTGGCTGAGGTGTTCGACCACCGCCAGATTGTGCGAGATAAACAGATAAGCGAGTCCCATTTCGCGCTGCAGATCCATCATCAAATTGAGCACCTGCGCCTGGATCGAGACGTCGAGTGCAGATACCGGCTCGTCGCCGATGATCAGCTTCGGCTGCAGCGCGAGAGCGCGGGCAATACCGATGCGCTGGCGCTGCCCGCCGGAAAACTGGTGCGGATAGGAGTCCATCTGCGCCTTGCGCAGACCGACCCGATCGAACAATGCAGCGACGCGTTTTTTCACCTCACCGCCGGCGGCGGTGCGGTGCACGCGCATCGGCTCGGCCACGATGTCGCCGGCCGACATGCGCGGGTCGAGTGACGAAAATGGATCCTGGAAGATAATCTGCATCTGCCGGCGATAGGGCCGCAGTTCGGTTTTGCTCAGATGGGTGATGTCGCGGCCGTCGATCCTGATGCTGCCGCCGGTCGGTTCGATCAGCCGCAAAATGGTGCGGCCAACGGTGGATTTGCCGCAGCCGGATTCGCCGACTAGGCCGAGCGTTTCGCCGTGTGCAATCGAGAAGCTGACGCCGTCGACGGCGAACACGGTGCCGCCGGCGCGCTGCAACAGACCTTTGCGGATCGGAAAATGCTTCTTGAGGTCGCGCACCTCGAGCACGGCCGGACGCGAACTGTTACTGGCGCCCGCCTCAGCCATTGCCGCCCCCAAACAGTTCGGCGGAACGCCAGCACGCCGCCCAGTGCCGCGGCCGCTTCTCCTCGTAAGCCGGATAGGCGGCCCGGCAGCGATCTTCGGCATGAGCGCAGCGCGGCGCGAACACGCAGCCTTCCGGTAGGTTGGTCAAGGCCGGTACCATGCCTGGAATTTCCTGCAGCCGTTCGCCGGTGTTCTCTTCCTCGCCGCGCATCAGCGGCAGCCGCGGGATCGAAGCCATCAGCCCGCGCGTATAGGGATGCTGCGGCCGGGCGAAAAGTTCGTCGACCGGCGCCTCCTCGACCTTGCGCCCGGCATACATCACGATGACGCGCTGCGCGGTTTCCGCTACCACGCCGAGATCGTGGGTGATCAGGATGATCGCGGTGCCGAGCTTGCGCTGCAGATCGAGGATGATGTCGAGAATCTGCGCCTGGATGGTGACGTCAAGCGCGGTGGTCGGCTCGTCGGCGATCAGCACCTTCGGATTGCAGGCGAGCGCCATGGCGATCATGGCGCGCTGGCGCATGCCGCCGGACAATTGATGCGGATATTCCTTGGCGCGCTGCTCCGGTTCCGGGATGCGGGTCAGGCGCAGCATATCGATAGATTTTTCCCAGGCCTGCCGGCGGCTGATTGGCTCGTGCAGCAGCAGAACTTCCGCGATCTGGCTGCCGATGGTGAGCACCGGATTGAGCGAGGTCATCGGCTCCTGGAAGATCATCGCGACGTTCTTGCCGCGCACGCCGCGCATCGCCTCCTCGCTGAGCGTGAGCAGATCGACGCCGTCGAGTTTGACCGACCCGCCGGCGATGCGGCCGGGCGGATCGGGCACCAGCCGCATGAGAGAAAGCGCGGTGATGCTTTTGCCGCAGCCCGACTCGCCGACGATCGCCAGTGTCTCATGCGCCCCGAGCGCGAAGCTGACGCCGTCCACGGCTTTCACCACGCCGTGCCGCAGGTCGAAAAAAGTCCGCAATCCGTCGACCACCAGCAGCGGCGCCTGGTTCGAAATATCGGCCGGGGCCGGGATGCCGGTCGCACGCTCGCTGGTCGTCATGGTCATGGATCAGTTACGCAACCGCGGGTCGAGGATGTCGCGCAGCGCGTCGCCGAACAAATTGGTGCCGAACACCGCGAGACTAATGGCGGCGCCCGGGAATATCACGAGCCAGGGCGCAGTGCGCACATATTCGGCGGCCGATTCCGAGAGCATGCGGCCCCAGGACGGATGCGGCTCGGGCACGCCGAGGCCGAGGAACGACAACGACGCCTCGGTCAGGATCGCGGCGCCGAGCTGCGCGGTGGCGATCACGATCAACGGCGCCAGCGTGTTGGGCAGCACGTGGCGGACCGCGATGCGGAATTCGCTCATGCCGACGGCACGCGCCGCCTCGACGAAGGGCTGTTCCCGCAACGTCAGCGTGTTGGAGCGGACGACGCGCGCGGTATAGGGGATCAGCGGGATCGCGATGGCGACGATGGTATTGTCGAGCGCCGGCCCGAGCGCCGCCGCCATGACCAGCGCCAGCACCAGCAGCGGCACCGCCTGCAGCACATCGACGATGCGCTGGATCACCAAGTCGACCCAGCCGCCGAGATAGCCGGAAGCAAGACCCAGCATGACGCCGAAAACGCAGCCAAGGAAAGTCGAACCGAGCCCGACCGCGAGCGAGATGCGCGCGCCATAGATGATGCGGCTGTAGATGTCGCGACCCATCTGGTCGGCGCCGAACCAGTGGCGCGTCGCTCGGCGGCACCAGCGAGATAAGCGAATTGGTCCTGATCGGATCGTAAGCGGTCAGAAAATCGGCGAAAATGGCGGCGAATACGAATACCAGCATGATCGCGGCGCCGACGACGCCGAGCGGATGCGATGCCGCGTGATATCGGATCTTCGACCATATGCCTTCGACGCGGACGGTATCCGCACCGGTCCCGGGACGATATCGATGCTAGCCATTCGTTCGCTTCTCCCCTGCGCTAGCCCGAATACTTGATGCGCGGATCGAGCACCGCGTAGAGCAGGTCGACCAGGAAGTTGATCGACACCGCCACCACGGCGATGAACATCACCAGGTTCTGCACGATCGGATAGTCGCGCCAGCGGATCGCCTCGACCAGGAAAGCGCGCGACGCCCGGAATGTTGAACACCGTCTCGGTCACGATGAGGCCGCCCATCAGGAAGGCGGCCTCGATGCCGATCACGGTGACCACCGGCAGCACCGCGTTGCGCAAGGCGTGATGGTAATTGACGTTGGCGTCGGTAGGCGCCCTTCGCCCGTGCGGTGCGGATGTAATCCTGCCGCAGCACTTCCAGCATCGAGGAGCGCGTCAGGCGCATGACCAGCGCCGAGCTGCGAAAGCCGACCGCCGCCGCCGGCACACTATAAAGCCACAACGCGGCCCAAAATCCCTCCGGCGGGTCGGTATAGATCGGAATCGTGCCAAAATATTTCACGAACGCCATCAGGATCAGTAGCCCGAGCCAGAAGGCCGGCATCGACAGCCCGCTGAGGCTGATCACCCGCAACACGTAATCGAGCCCGGAATTCTGTTGACCGCGCTGATGACGCCGAGCGGCACGCCGAACACGATCGAGAACAGCAAAGCGAGGCCGGCGAGCTTGGCGGTGATCGGAATGCGCGGCAAGATTTCCTCGAGCGCCGGTTTCTCCGATACGTAGGAATAGCCGAGATCGCCGTGCGCCAGGCCGCCGATCCAATGCGCGTATTGCACGGCAATCGGCCGGTCCAGCCCCAGCTCCTTTTCCAGTTTCGCTTTTTCGGCCGTGTCGATCATCCCGGCCGCGTCGAACAGGATGTCCGCGATGTTGCCGGGCACCACCCGCAACATCGTGAAGACCAGCACGGAAATTCCGAACAGCGTCAGGAGCATCAAAAAGAAGCGCCTGATCAGATAGGTCCCCAATATGACCTCCCGTCGTGCGCGGGGAAAGGCGCGCCTGGCCGGCCACACGCGGCCATGCGCGCCTGTGCTGGCGTCTACTTATCCAGCCAGATGTCCTCATAGCGATAGCCGTTGTAGGCGCTGTTGCTCATGACCGTCATGTTCTTGACGTAGGGCTTCCAGCACAGGCCGGTGCGGGCGTGGAACAGGATCGGCCGCGCCACGTCCTCCTGGATCTTCTTGTCGATTTCCCAGACTAGCTTCTTGCGCTTGGCGAGATCGGTCTCGGCCGACTGCTGATCGAACAGCTTCTCCAGGTCCTTGTTGCAGTAATGCGTGTAGTTGCGCTCGGACGTGCAGGAGTAGTTCTCGTAGAAGGCCTGGTCGGGATCGTCGATGCCGTTGCCGGTGAGATTGAGACCGACCTGGTAGTCCTTCCGCGCGACCTTGGCGAACCAGGCGCTGGATTCCACCGGGTCCAGCTCGGCATCGATGTAGATGCTCTTGAATTGATCGATGAGAACCGCGGCCGGGTCGCGATAGGTCGCGAGATTGCGGGTCGCGACCTTGATCTTGAGCGGCTTGTCCGGCCCGTAACCCAGCTTCGTCATGATCGCGCGGGCTTGCTCGCGGTCCTTGTTCACGTCGCCGTAGCCGGGAATCGTCTTGAGAATATCCGGCGGCAGGCCCCACACGCCCTCCGGCGGTGGCAACAGCGAACCGCCCTGGTCGCCCTGCCCCTGCAGGATGATGTCGATGAGCGACTTGCGGTCGAGCGACAGCGCCATGGCCTTGCGCAATTCCAGATTGTTGAACGGCGGACTATCAAGATTGACGATCAGATTGGTGCTGACGTTGATCGGCGTGATTTCGCAGATCGCCGTCGGGTCCTGCGATTTGATGTCCTTGACCAACGCGGCCGTCATCTCGGTCGGGAACGTCATGTCGACCTTGCCGGCGACGAAGGCGAGCACCGCGGTCGCGCGGTTCTTGATGATGGTGTATTCGATGCCGTCGAGATAGGGCAGGCCTTTTTTCCAATAGTCCGGGTTCTTCACGAACTTGATCAACTCGTTCTGCTTCATCTCGACGAACTTGAACGGACCGGTGCCGATCGGATGCGTGCGCATCTGCGCGGCCGGGACGTGGCAGGGATAGATCGGCGTATAGCCCGACGCGATCATCGCCAGCAGCGAGGGCTGCGGCCGCGCGAGATGGAACGTGACCTCATCGTCGCCCTTGACGGAGACGTCGGTCACGAATGCGAACCACCCCTTGCGCGGGTTCTTGCGGAATTTGTCCTGGCCTTTGCCCTGCAGCAGGTCGAAGGTGCATTTCACGTCCTTGGCCGTGAACGGCACGCCGTCATGCCACTTGACGCCCTGCCGCAGCTTGAACGTGAGCTCCTTGGCGTCCTTACTCGAGGCCCAGCTGGTGGCCAGCTCGGGCACGATGGTGGCTATGCTGTTTTGCGGCTTGTGCTGGTCGTAGATGACAAGATTGTTGAACAGCCCCATCGCCGGAATATTGACCGAAAAGGTCGCCTCCTCGTGGATGGAGAGGCTGGGCGGCGTCTCGCGGTGATAAATTTTCAGAATTCCGCCATGTTTCGGTTCCGCCGCCTGGGCAGTACAGAGCGATAGGCCTGCGAGAATAGCCGTCGCCAGTGCGACAAATTTGGTTCCCATTGGATCCTCCCCAGGATGCACGACTGACGCGACCGTGTTGGCCGACAGCCCATTTTTTGCTTGTAATTGACGCTAACGCTACCCGGTATGGTAGCCCCGATCAACTCGACAAAAGTGAGCCGCAGCAGGCCATTCCGATGCGAAACCGCTGGCGCTTGCCAACGGTCCAGCCGCACCGCACGATGGCCCTATCAGGGCGCCCGCCATCGCGTAGAAGGCCGGAGAGGCAATGGTGACCGAGAGCGATAATATCGTCGCCGAAACGGCGGCGCGGATATTTGCCGATCTTGCCGATCCTCAGACGATCAACCGCGCCGGTGATAACCGCTGGAAGGAAAAGTTGTGGCACGCTCTGTCGGATGCCGGGCTGACGCTGGCCTGGGTGCCGGAGAAACAGGGCGGCGCGGGCGCGAGCCTGGCCGACGGCTTCGCCATCCTCGGCGTCGCCGGTCGCTACGCCGTGCCGGTGCCGCTGGCAGAAACACTGATCGCCGGATGGCTGCTGACGCGCGCGGGCATCGATGCCCCAACCGGCACAATGACCGTTGCCCCGGCCCGTCCGCGCGACCGGATTACGTTGAACCCCGACGGCACATTGAGCGGAGTTAGCGGCGGAGTTCCCTTCGCGCAGGATTGCGAACACATCGCGGTCGTCGCGACCGGCGACAAAGGCGCGGCGATTGCGTTGGTGAAAACCGGCGACTGCCGTGTGAGTGCAGGTCAAAATCTCGCCGGCGAATCGGCCGATACCGTGACCTTCGAACGCACAAAGGTCATCCGCAGCGCGCCGGCCATGGCCGGTTTCGATCAATCCGCGCTGATGCTGATGGGCGCGAGCGTGCGCAGCGTGCAGGCTGCCGGCGCACTTGAAACGCTTTTGTCGCTCAGCGTCGCTTACGCCAATGAACGCGTCGCCTTCGAGCGCAAGATCGGCAAGTTCCAGGCCGTGCAGCAGAACCTCGCGCGGCTCGCCGGTGAAACCGCAGCCGCGCTCGCCGCCGCCGGTTCCGCCGCCGACACCATCGCGCGAACGCCCACGTTCGACGACACAGTCCTGCTCGAAGCGGCGTCCGCGAAAATCCGTTCTGGCGAGGCCGCCGCTGAAGG
This sequence comes from uncultured Alphaproteobacteria bacterium, assembly GCA_963770985.1. Classification (GTDB taxonomy): domain Bacteria; phylum Pseudomonadota; class Alphaproteobacteria; order Rhizobiales; family Xanthobacteraceae; genus Pseudolabrys. The sequence goes on from CAVYRR010000004.1 coordinate 106,305, forward strand.
CTCCGCGATCGCACATCAGGTGCATGGCGCGATCGGCTTCACCAACGAACATGTGCTGCATCGATTTACCCTTCGCCTGCTGTCGTGGCGCGACGATTTCGGCAGCGAAAGCTACTGGGCGGCGGCACTCGGCGAGCTGATCGCGCGGCGCGGCGCCAATCAATTCTGGCCCATGCTGGCATCGCGTTAGGATTTGCAATGAGCACGGACCTCCGTTTCGACCAAATCCGCCTGCCGCCCGAATGCGACACGCTTCGCCAAGAGGTGCGCGCCTTTCTCGCCGAGGAAGTGGCCGCTGGCACGTTCGTCCCGGATCGGCCCGGCCACGGCGACAGCCACAATCGCGCGTTCAGCAAGCGGGTCGGCGCCAAGGGCTGGATCGGCATGACCTGGCCGAAAAAATATGGCGGACGTGAACGCAATTTTCTCGAGCGTTATGTCGTCACCGAAGAATTCCGCGTCGTGAATGCGCCGGTGCGCCTGCATTTTGTGGCAGACCGGCAGAGCGGCCCAATCCTGCTCAAATACGCGCCCGAACACATCAAGCAGGACATCCTCCCCCGCATCTGCCGCGGCGAACTGTGCTTCGTGATCGGCATGAGCGAGCCGGGCTCCGGTTCTGACCTGTTCGCCGCCAAGACCAAGGCGACCAAAGCCAGCGGCGGTTGGCGCATCAACGGCTCGAAGATCTGGACTAGCAACGCCCATATCGCCGACTACATGCTCGGCCTGTTCCGCACCTCGCCGCCCACGAAAGAAAACCGCCGCCACGGCCTCACGCAATTTCTAGTCGACATGAAGTCGCCGGGCATCACGGTCAATCCGATTTATCAGATGACCGGCCAGCACGATTTCAACGAAGTCGTGTTCGACGACACCTTTATTCCCGACGATCACGTGCTGGGCGAGATCGACGGCGCCTGGAAACAGGCGACCAGCGAGCTCGCCTATGAACGCAGCGGGCCCGAACGCTTCCTGGAAACCTACTACGTACTCGCCGAGTTGGTGCGCGCGCTCGGTCCCAATCCAGATTTGCGCAGCGCCGAGGGCCTCGGCCGCCTAGTGGCGCAATTGCACACCTTGCGGCGGATGTCTGTATCGGTGGCTGGCATGTTGCAGGCTGGCCAGGAGCCAGTGGTGGAGGCCTCGATCGTCAAGGACGTCGGCACCATCTGGGAGCAGAAGCTGCCCGAGCGCGTGCGCGATCTCAGCACCTTTCTCGAACCGGAAGCGAGCAACCGGGTGACGCTCGATGAACAGATCGCATTCGCCTTGACGATCGCACCCAAACTCACGATCCAAGGCGGCACCACCGAAATCCTGCGTGGCATCATCGCGCGCGGGCTTGGTCTACGTTAGCCTTGGCCTGCGGTGAACGGGGGTATGGGTGCCTGATATTTCAAAACTGCTCTGGCCGAAAACGGTTGCCGTTGTCGGTGCCTCGTCCGACACTAAAGGGTTGCGCGGGCGCATCCTGGAAGTGATGCTGAGCCATCCTTACGCCGGCACGATCTATCCGGTGAGCCGCAGCGCGACGGAAGTGCAAGGAAGCAAGGCCTACGCGAGCGTCGCCGAGCTTCCCGAGCCCGCCGATCTCGCGATCCTAATCATTCCGGCGGAATTCGTGCCGGACGAATTGGACCGTTGCGGTCGCGCTGGGGTCAAAGCCGCCGTCATTTTGAGTTCCGGCTTCGCCGAGGAACCGGGCGAGGCTGGCCGGCGGAAGCAGGCCGAAATCGCCGCCACCGCGCGGCGCTATGACATGGCGGTAAGCGGGCCCAACACCGAGGGCTTCGCCAATATCGAGGCGGGGCTGTGTCCGACTTTCAGCCCGGCGATGGACAAGAACGCCGGCGCCATCCGCCCGGCGCGCGCACTCGGCAAGGGTCAAGTGTCGGTGATCTCGCAAAGCGGCGGCCTCGGCTTTGCATTCTTCGACCGCGCACGCGGGCGCAATCTCGCCTTTCGCCACATCGTCACCACCGGCAACGAGGCCGCGCTCGAGGTAGCCGACTTTGTCGACTACATGCTCGACGAAGGCGGGACTGATGTCTTCCTACTACTCTTGGAGGACGTGAAGTCGCCGGAAAAATTCAAACGCATCGCCGAGAAGGCGCTGAAAGCCGGCAAGCCTTTGATCGTCGGCAAGATCGGCCAGTCGGAACCGGGCCGCCGCGCCGTCGTGTCGCATACGGCGGCGCTGGCGGGCTCGCAAGCCTCTTATCGCGCTATTTTCGAACATTACGGTCTCATCGAAGGCCGCGACTTCGACGAGATGATCGATCTCGCGGCTGGCTTTCTCGCCTGCGGTGACAAGCTGCCCGCCGGCAAACGCATGGGCATTTGCACGTCGTCGGGCGGCGCCGGTGTGTGGATGGCCGACGCCTGCGCCACCGCCGGCCTCGAGGTGCCGGTGCTTGACGAGGCGACGCGTAAGGCCATCGACATGCATTTGCCCTCCTACGGCACCTCGCAGAACCCGGTCGATTCGACGGCGCAAGGCGTGCACAAGCTCGGCTATGCGGAATTCGCGCGATTGGTCGGCCAGTCGCCGCTGATCGACGGCATCATTGTGGTGGTGACCGCCCGCCGCTCCGCCTTCCTGGAGAACGACCTGCCGAAGCTGCAGGCTCTCGGCCGCGATTCCAAAAAACCGGTGTTCATGTGGACCTACACGCTGCCGTCCGAGCGCAGCGTCGAGATCCTCAACGAAGCCGGCTATCCGCTGTTCACCGGCGCACCTGGCTGCGCCCGCACCATGCGGGCGATGATGGACTATCGCGCCTTGCGCGAGCGCCTGCTGCGGCCAGCCGAAGCGGTGACCGGCGCGGCGCCCGACCGTGCCGCCGCGCGCAAGCTGCTGGCGACTTCCGCGCCCGTACTGTGCGAATGGCAGGCGCGGCCACTACTCGCCGCCTATGGCATCGGCGGGGGCGACAGCGGGCAGCTCGTGCATTCGGCCGCCGAAGCGGAGATGGCGGCCCGCGCGCTGGCGCAACCGGCGGCGTTCAAGGTGCAATCGGCCGACATTCCGCACAAGACCGAAGCCGGCGCGGTGGCGCTCAATATTTCCGGCGACGGCGCCTACGCCGCCTATGAGCGTGTCGTCGCCGGCGCCAAAAGGCACGCGCCGCATGCGCGCATCGACGGCGTGTTGGTGCAGCCGATGGCGCCAGCTGGACGCGAGGTGATCCTCGGCGTCAACCGCGATCCGGTCTGGGGCCCCCTGCTGATGGTCGGGTTAGGGGGCGTGCTGGTGGAAGCGCTCGGCGACGTCGCGCTGGCGCCGGTGCCACTCGATCACGCCGCGGCGCGCGCGCTGATCGGCCGCCTCAAGGGCGCCGCGGTGCTCGGGGCCTTTCGCGGATCGCCGCCGGCCGATATCGACGCGCTGGCCGAGTTGATCGTGCGGCTGTCCCGTCTCGCAGCAGACCACGCCGACGCAATCGCGGAGATCGACCTCAATCCGGTCATCGTGCACGCCAAGGGACAAGGCGTTTCCATCGTGGACGCCTTGATCGTCAAACAACAGCCGCGCCCGGCGCAACACCGTGCGGCCGAATAAAGGAAGAAGCCATGGGCCCGTTCAAGGATATCGGCGTCGAGAAAACCGGCCACGTGGCGTTGATCGAGATCCGCCGCCCACCAAATAATTTCTTCGACATCGCGCTGATCCAGGAAATCGCTGCCGCGCTCGAGGCGCTCGATGCTGACACCACGTGCCGTGCGGTGGTGCTGGCCGCGCAGGGCAAGGCGTTCTGCGCCGGCGCCAATTTCGGCGATGGCGCCACGCTCGACAAGGAAGGCCAGCGGCCCGGCGAGCTCAACCGCGAACAGGCGGTGCAGCATCTCTATCTCGAGGGCAACCGGCTGTTCCGCACCAAGAAGCCGATCGTCGCCGCGGTGCACGGCGCGGCGGTCGGCGGCGGGCTCGGCCTCGCCATGGTCGCGGATTTCCGCGTTGCCTGCCCGGAAACACGCTTCTGCGCCAATTTCACCCGGCTCGGCTTCCATCCCGGCTTCGGACTGACCGTGACGCTGCCGCTGGTGATCGGTGAAACGAAGGCGGCGATGATGTTCTACACCAGCCGCCGCGTGCCCGGTGAAGAGGCCTATGCCATGGGGCTCGCCGACGTTTTGGTGCCGCAGGATCAGGTGCGCGCAGCCGCCATGAAATTGGCCGCCGAAATCGCCGAGAACGCGCCGCTCGGCCTCATCTCGACGCGCGCCACCATGCGCGGCGATATCGCCGACCGCGTCCGCCGGGCGACCGAGCACGAGCTCAAGGAACAGACCTGGCTGCGCAAGACCGATGATTTCAAAGAAGGCGTCAAGGCCACCGCCGAACGCCGGCTGCCGGATTTCTCCGGCCGCTGAGGGATGCCGCATGGGCTCGCCGTTCTGGAATTTCTCCCTCGCGGTCTATGGCACAAGCGCGGTCCAGGACGAATGCCTCAGCCTGCAGGATCAGTTCGGCCTCGATGTAAATTTGGTTCTGCTGTGCGCGTTTCTCGGCGCGGTCCATGGCGTCACTTTGACAGCCAAAGAAATTGCATCGGCCCGCCAGGAAGTCGATCGATGGAACGAAGACATTGTGAAGACGCTGCGCACCGCGCGCCGTCATCTCAAGACGATAAAATTGCAGGATGCGGACGCCGCATCGGCGGCGGGCTTGCGCGCACAGGTGAAAGCTGCGGAGCTGGAATCCGAGCGCATCGAACAAATACTGCTTGAGCGATGGGCCAGTTCGCGGCTGGCGGCGTGGCCGCGCGGCAAATTACGCGAAGCCGTGGTCGCGAACCTCCAAACGCTGCTGGCCGCCTACGGCATTAGCCCTGAGCGGCTTATTGCCGCGCATGTCATGCAGCATCTCATCGCGGCGGCGCTCGATCGGGTCGCAAATAAGTAGCGCCAAGCGGCGGACAGAAAATCAATGCAGTCAATGGCGTTCGTTACCTGTGCTGCACCTGTTCTCGTCTGGCAACGCGACTTAGTGGCAATAAAGAACAGATCGGAACGCAAAGCTCACACCGTCACTGGGCATTCATCAGGTGTTCGACGACCAGTTTGTTCGCAACCTGGCGCACGCCGGGAGTCACCTCAACCGCGACTCTGATCGCATTTTTTTCAGTCTCGGAGTCGACGATGCCCCACAGCTCGACGTATCCGTTATTGACGATGACGTTGATCGTGGACGGATCGACCCACGGCTTCGATCGCAATTGTTCGAGGATGTTGCCGTGCAGGGTCAGATCGTCAATCGACGCGTCCGCTGACTTGGCATCGCGCACCAGCGCCTGAATAAGATTGGCGCGGCTCACAATGCCGGCAATCTTTCCGTTAGTCACGACCGGTACGCGTTTGATGCGGTGCTTTTCGAGCAGGGACGCAACGTCGGCCAGCGGGGTATCCGGCTGTACGCTGACCACCGGACGCGTCATCACGTCGGCGGCCTTGCGGGCATGCGACTTGACGAACTCGTGAGCCAGCATTTCTTTTCCGGCAAGAAGCTCGAGCCACCACGAGCGATGCCGCTCGGTGCCGGCTTCTACGCGATGAATCAGGTCGCCTTCGCTCACGATTCCGACGAGAACATCTTTATTGTTGACCACTGGTACGGCGCTGATGCGGTTCGCGAGCAATACCTCGGCGATTGTCGCAACGGGCGTATCCAGGCGAACCGTGATAACTTTGGTCACCATGACGTCGGCGGCTTTCATTTGCCTGCTCCTCTTCAAATCTATCGGATATTTTGCCGATTAAATGATCGACGCCTTGATGTGCATCAATGGGTTAAGGCGCCTGCCGGTTGACAGGAATGCGTCGCCGGCATGACCGCCGTCATTCTGACGCTATTGCATTGAAATGTCTTTTCGGGCAGCAAATACAATGGTTTACCGGGTAGAATGACGTCATGACGCTCTGGCTCCTGTTTGCATTGATGACGGCGGCGACGATATTCGCCGTTCTGTGGCCGCTGGGACGGCGCAAACCCTTGCGTCCCGGCAGCGACGTCGCCGTCTACCGCGATCAATTGGACGAAATCCAACGCGACCACTCCGCCGGCCTGATCGGAACTGCCGAGGCCGAGGCTGCCCGCGTCGAGGTATCGCGCCGCCTGATTGCCGCCGCCGACGCCGCGGAAACTCAAAAACCGGCACTGGAAACGTCGTCGATCTGGCGCCGCCGCGTCACCGCCATCGCCGGCCTCGTTTTGCTGCCAGCTGGCGCGGTCGCGCTCTATCTCACGCTCGGCTCGCCGGACCTACCGGGCGGACCGCTGGTGGCCCGCGTGCAGACGCCGAGTGATGCCCGCAAGGTCGAGAATATGGTCGCTCAAGTTGAGGACCACGTCGCGCGTAATCCCAACGATGGCCGCGCCTGGGAAGTGTTGGCGCCGGTCTATATGCGCCTCGGGCGCTACGACGACGCGGTCAGAGCCTTTCGCAACTCGCTCAGCCTGAACGGCAGCAATGCCGCGCGCGAAGCCGATCTCGGCGAGGCGATGGTTTTAGCCGCCAATGGCGTCGTCACCGCCGAAGCCAAGACCCAATTCGATCGCGCACTGAAGCTCGATGGGCAGGACGTGATGGCCCGCTTCTATCTGGGCATGGCTGCCGATCAGGACGGACGGCGCACCGAGGCCGAAAAGATCTGGCGCGACTTGCTGGCCGGGGCGCCACCGGGCGCGCCCTGGGTGGAAATGGTCCAACGCACGTTGAGTCGGACGGCGCCGGCCGGTACCGCGGCTGCCACACCGACTGCCCCCGGCGGCGGGTCCGGCACGCCGCCTGCAGATCATGACGTCAACACCATGGTGGAGCGGCTCGCCGAGAGGCTGAAAAAGGACGGTTCCGACGCGGAGGGCTGGCTGCAGCTGGTGCGCTCCTACCGCGTGCTCGGCCAAAACGACAAGATGCAGGCCGCCATCGCCGACGCCCGCAAAGCGCTGGCCAACGACGCCGCCAAGCTGCGCCAGTTCGGCGACGGCATCGAAGCGGCTACGTCGGTGGCGCCCATGGCGCCGGCAGCCGCACCTCCACCGAACATAGCCGCGCAGCCGGCGCCCCAGCACGCGGGATCGGTCGAAAGCATGGTCGCCCGCCTCGCCGATCGGCTGAAAAAGGACGGTTCCGACGCCCAAGGCTGGGTGCAATTGGTGCGCTCTTATCGCGTACTCGGAGAGTTCGACAAGGCGCAGGCGGCTACCGCCGACGCCCGTAAGGCGTTGGCCAACGATCCCGACAAATTGCGCCAATTTGCCGAAGGCAGCGAAGCCGCCGCACCCACGGCACCCACAGCACCGGTTGCACAGTCTGCACCGCCAGCGCCGGCGGCCAGCGCGCCCGGTCCGAGTGCGGCCGACATCGCGGCGGCTGAGCAGATGAAACCCGACCAGCAAAATGAGATGATCCGCAGCATGGTGGCGCGGCTGGCCGACCGGCTCAAACAAGACGGCTCCGACATCGCCGGATGGGAGCGGTTGTTACGCGCTTATATGGTGCTCGGCGACCACGACAAGGCGCTGGCCGCCGCCGCGGATGCCCGCAAGGCGCTCGCCGGCGACCCTGACAAGCTTCGCCAGCTGGACGCGGTGATCAAGGACCTCAAGGTCGAAGGCTGAGCATCGGCGCGGGCGCGAAGCCAGGCGGTCGCCCTACCGGCATTTCCCTACGAATCTACCCAAGTCTCAGGCGATCAATTGTCCTTGGCGCCTTCGCGGATCCAGGCGCGGATATCGTTGCGGTCGCATGAATTGAGCTGCTTCATGCCGTGCGGCATGCGCAGCTCGGGCGAGGCGCGCCAATCGAGCAGCAGCATCAGATTGCTGCTCTCCGGATCGCTCGGGATGACCATGGGCCCGAACTTGGTGCCCTTCATGACGCCGGCGTAACTGGTGAGATCCAGCCCGCTTTTCGCGGTTCCTTCGCCGCCCGGCTGATGGCAACCGACGCAGCGGCCGACGAAAATCGGCATCACGTCTTCCTTGAAGCTCTTCTTCGATTGGCTGGTTTGTGGCAGGGCCCGCGGCTGCTCTTTCGGCGCGCAATAGGCGGTGGATGAGGTGGTGATCTGCATGCCGGCCACCGCCAAAGTGACGAGGCCCGCAGCCGCCGCTGCCAATAAAAGACGTTGCCGCTTCATAGGGGTCTCCTTCGATTCCACTGTCTTTGTAATATACTAGTCCGGCCCCCGCCAATCGGCATGGGTCTTTTTACGATAAAATGATGTTCGCCTTTTGACCGATATCAACCGGGTGGTCCGGCCGGGACCCGCCGTTTGCCGCCGGAGCCAAAGGCTTTCGGCCAGCCGGCCCGTAGCCGCCAGTTTCCAGGCCATTGCGGAGAGCGTCGGGACCCCTCAAAAGAAAGGAGCGGCCCGAAGGCCGCTCCCGATCTCGCTATTCACGCGGGCGGTTGGCTACAGCCAGCTCACCACTTCACGCCGAAGGACAGCATGCCGACGACCACGTTGTAGTTCGGATCCGACATACCCAAGAACACCGCTCGCTGCAGCGTCGTGTCGGCACCAGGGACCGCCCAGCCAAGCTGCTGGTCGATGTTCTGCCAGGAGTCGTTGGAGTTCTTCTCCCACACCACGCGCGCCTTCACGAAAGCCTGAGACTTTGGCCAAAGGCCCCAACCGTGCGTAACTGCCTCGTCGAATACGTACTTCGCCGAGGCGTCGACACGCTGGTTGGTATTGTGGCTGTCGGGATACACCGGTATCGGGTTTGGGTTGCAACCGCCAGCTCCGCAGTCGGTACCCCAGCGCGACGTCCCTTTACTATAAGTGTAGGTGGCGTTCAGGAACAGCTTGTCGGGAATCGCGGTCTACTTGCCGCCGACGATGAAGACGTCGTTCAGGTCGTTCGTGTGGTAGACCTGCCTCGAAAGGGGGTTCGTCGCCGAAACAGAATTCTGGAAGGTGTCACGGGACCCATCCTCGTGCATATACGAGGCGTACAAAGCCAGCATCGGGCTGATGCTCCACGCGATGTCGGCGCCCGCGTTCCATGATTCGTACCTGCTGAGCCCGAGCGTGGTGACGCCATTGGCCGGATAATCGTCGAGCCGGTAGCCGCCGGTGGGCGTGACGGTGACCGTATTGGTCACATCGATGACCCACGAGGACTTCACGACGGTGCTGTCGCGATCCTGCAGGTCGACGGTCCGCATCGCGTTTCTCATGCCTGCATTCGGGTTGATGTAGTCGCCATCAAACCGCCGCTCGCCGTAGCGGACGCTCGTCCGCAAGGTGGACCAGCCCCACTTGGCATCGAAGTATGCCTTTACAGCGTTCTCGTTGGTGACCGCTTCAAAGTCGCCAGTCGCACCGGTGACCACGTTGACGGAGTCGGCATACTCATGCCGCCAGCGCTCCCACTCGTAAACGCCACCGACATCCAGCCATTTCCAGGGCCGATACACCAGTTCGCCGCTGGCGTTCTGCTTGTTGAAGTTTACCGGATGCGCCGTTTCCGTTGTCCCACAGCCATCAGTTCTGTCGGGATTGTCGCACAGGCCCGTGATCGTCATCGGGCTCTGCTCACTGTGATAATCGTAGTACCGGTAGCGCAGGGTCGAGGTCAGGTTGGACGTGATCTTCGTATTGAGCACGTTGTTCGACAGCGTCGTGCGCGCATCGCCGCCCAGGCCGGACCTCGGCAGTGCCGCAGGCGTACCGAGCGGATTGATCGTCGACGGCAGGAACGTATCGTCCTGCGTCATCCAACTGTATTGGAAGGTGCCCATGTAGCGGCTGTTTAATGGCAGACCGACGCCGGAGGTCAGGCTCAGGCTGTGCGCCTGGTTGTCCGGCCACAAGGAATACCGATTCCAGAGCGGAGAATTGGCGGCGTTTCCCGCTAACCAGGGATTCTGGTAAGTCAAGCAATTCGCCGCGGTCGGGGGGATAGTGCCCGCGACCGCACCGCAACCGACGTCGTTGTTGTACAGAGAGATGCCATAACCGAGCGCGACGTTGAACGGCTTGCCCCAGGGCGTGGAGCCGGCATATTCGCCCTTGACGTTGCCGTTCTGGGTGGTGTCGTCGACCGGTTTCGGAAGCTGGAGCGAGGTTCGCGTTCCACCTGTAAAGGTTATGGCGCTTAACGGCTGGGTGCCGTCGCGATGCATATGCGAGTAGTCGGCGGTGATGTCCCAATTGTCATTGGGGGTCCACCGCCCCTTGGCGCTCGCGGTGTCGCGGCGGAACCCGAGGTCGAAGTGTTGAATGCAGGCATTGGGAGCCCCGTCGGCGGGAAGGGATAGGTCGGGGTCGACAGCACATTGCCGCCGATCGGGCCGAAGGTCGTCTTCGCGTCGAAGCAATAGTTGTGCGGGGTCTCGTCCCAGCCGAAGGTCAGGTAGTAGGTGCCAGGCTTGTAAATATCGAGGCCAAACGCCTGGTCATTCCAGCCAATGTTCTTTCCCCAGGCTTCGATGTCGAGCGGATCCGGCCCGGTCCTATGCGCGCCGGCAAAGAAGTTGCCGAATACACCGGGACTCCAGTCTTCGTATCGGTAGAATCTGCCCAGCTTGCTCCTGTCCGGATCGTTCAGGTAGGCGCGGCCGCCGATTTCGGCATAGCCTTCGTACCACCACACTGGCGCTACGGCGATCGGCGCCTTGGTGGGCATCGTGTCGGCCGCCAACACCGTCGATGCGAAACCCAAGCCGATGGCGAGGGCACTCGCCGCGCACGTAACCAGAAGTCCAGCCCGCATTTGCATTGTATTCGCCCCTACCCTTTAAACCCTTAGTACGATACTCAGCTCACGAACGTGCTCTCATCGCAAGAAGAAGTAGCCGTTCGGGTGATTGGAGCCGTGGATTTGGCTGTGACAGTTGCCGCACCCGTTCTGTAAGGCGCCGACAACGGCCGTCCCCGGAGAAGCGCCAAACCCACCGCTATGACCCACCGTGTGGCATTCATGGCACAGCCGCGGCCGCGCCACCTTCAGCAGGTTCTCGTAGTTCGAGCCGTGCGGTTGGTGGCAGTTCAGGCAGTTCTCGCGCACGGGCATGTGTTCGTACAGGAACGGACCGCGCTTCTCGGCGTGACAGCTGTAGCAGTTGTCATTGACCGAGGCTTCGACGGATCAACTTCTCGGTCGAGGCTGCCGTGCGGATTGTGGCAGTTGGTGCACGTAATTTTGTTTTCGCGAATCGGCATGTGCGACGAATACTGGATCTGTGCCCGCTGTATCTTGTGGCACTGGAAGCAGGTGTCCTTTGTTTCCGCCGTCTTCAGCTGATACTTGCGCGACACCGCCTTCATGATCGTGTGGCAGTTGACGCAGGCGAGGCCACGCGTCTCGTGTACGCTGCCGGCCCAATAAGTGCGCTCGCCCCTCTGGTGGCAGGCGAGGCAGATGCCATTCTTCTCTTCAGCCGAACGCGGATCGGTCGCCCCGAAGCCCAGGATGCCGCCAACGCCGCGGCCGCCGCCCGCCTTCACGTGCGCTGAGCCCGGACCATGGCAGTTCTCGCATTCGAACTTGCCTTTTTGGACCCCGCCGATCTTGCCCATCAGCGTCTTTTTGAACTCCGCGATCAACGGCGCATGGCATTTCTCGCAAGCCTGGGAGCCGATGATATGGGCATCGACCGGCGCGCTCGAGCGCTTGCCGCTTGAGGCCTTGGGGCGCCGCAGCGGGGGCCTCTTCTTTGCCCTTGCCGGCCAGCAAGTCCATCAAGGTTTCGGCTTCGGCCAGTTTCGGCTGGTCCTTGATCGATTCCGGCTGCGCCGTCCCGGCGCGCTCAGCAAAAGCCCGCAGCGCCGTAAAGGTCTGGTCGTCGAATTGGCTGTTCGAACTTTGCGTTATCTTGGCCCCAGCCCCGATCTGCTGGGCGTAGGACGTCAGGTCGGAAAATGTCGAATTGTCGGCGGTTTGCGCGCGTGGCTGGCGGGTTTCTTGCGTCTTGGCCGTTTGCGACCAGGCCGGCAGGGTCGAATTGATGCCCGCGACAGTAAAGCCGCCATCGGCTTTGGCCGGCTGAGCCAAGCCAAATGCGGCGCCATAGAATAGCGCCGCTGCCCCAAGCAATATGAAGGTCTTGCCTAATCTAAATCTGGGCCTTTCCGGAATACCCGTTGACAAAGCCCCGGTGAGCCCGAATTCGACAGTCCGACGATTATTGCTTTTCACTGAACGACCCCCGCCACCGCTAAACAATTCTACGCCCAGCGTCGTCCTGACGCTGTTCAGGTGAACGCCTCGCGTGGGGGAAGTCCGTAATACTTACAGTGAGCCGCCTAGCAACCGCATCCCGTTATTTTGGTCTTTCAGCCGCCCCGATCGAAACACAATGCACTTAGAACTGCGCACTGTACTCCGTTACTACTTCCCCAGTCCCCGCTTATAGAGATATCACTCGGCTTTGCTTATCGAAGCTAAGCCTAATTCACACTTTGATCGAGATCAAACTTTTGACGCAGTATCAACACGGGTCGGCTATTTTTTTGGCGCTGAGTTGCTAAAATACAACGCGCGCGACGGATTACGATCGCGGGCGGTAACTGTTTCCACCAACGTAGAAATGGAGAAGTCGAATATGCAAGTACAAGTACATGTAAAGAATATCCTCGCCCTTGTTTGCGGCGCCGCGGCCGCAATATTGATCGCAGGCACGATGTCGTTGAGTATTTCTCAGCCGGCCAGTGCTCTTCCAGCCTATGCTCAGCAAACCGGCAAAGCTTGCGGCTTCTGCCACCAGAATGCAGCGGGCGGCGGCGCGCTCAAGCCGACCGGCGAAACTTTCAAGAAGAACGGTCACAAGCTGTAGCCGCGAATAGACGGCATGATCGCCATCGATTGAGCCAAGCCGCGCACAGCTGGCGGGCCGAACGATAACGCGCGCGGCACGGTGTGCCGCGCGTTCGTTTTTCCGACGCGGAGGAAGATGGGTTATGCACGCCGGCAAACTTGCCTTGCGGGCGGCCGTGCTGACGGTCGTCTTCGTTTGGGTGCAAGCCGCGAGCGCGCAAGGCGCCGCCAATCTCGGCAACGCGACCTGCCTCGGCTGTCACGGCGTGTCGGGATTTGCGGCAGCGCGCGCCGATGGAAAGACACGCCCGCTTTTCGTGGCGGCGGATCGTTTTGCGGAGAGCGTGCACGGCAAGGCGCTGCGCTGCGTCGATTGCCACACGACAATCGCCGAACTGCCGCACAAGAACGTGTCGAAGACGGCGGCCGAGTGGGAGCGCGCGCGGATCGCCATCGCCAAGAACTGCATCGCTTGCCATGGCAAGGCCGCGCAAGGTTACATGGAGACTTTTCATGGCCAAGTCGTCGTCATGGGTTTTGCCGATGGCGCGACCTGTTCCGACTGCCACGGCAGCCACGCCATCCTGCGCGCCACCAATCCGGCCTCGAGTGTGGCGCCGGCCAATTTGCTGAACACCTGCCGCAAGTGTCATGCCGACGCGACGGCGGGCTTCGCGACGTTCCAGCCGCATGCCACGACCGACGACTTCGCGCGTTATCCCTATACTTGGCTGGCCTCGAAGTTCGTCAACTTGGCGGTCGGTGGCGTGCTCCTGTTCTTCTGGGTGCATTCCGCGCTTTGGTTCTATCGCGAATATCGCGACCGCCAGCAGCAAAAGCCGCGCCCGCATGTGCGCGCCGACGCGCTGCCGCAAGGCGAAGGCCGCTATGTCCAACGCTGGAGCGCGATGTGGCGATGGGCCCATCTATTGTTTGCGGTCAGCATCATTCTGCTGGTCGCGACCGGCATAACCCTGCTCTATCCGAACACGGCCTGGGCGCCGGTGCTCGAGCGCGCCATGGGCGGGCCGGAAATCGCGGGGATCGTGCATCGCGTCGCGGCCGTCGTCATGGTCGCCGTCTTTGCCTGGCACATTATCTATGCCGCCATTCACATCGCGCGGAACTGGTCGACCTTCAAAGTGTTCGGGCCCTATTCGCTGATGCCGAATTGGCAGGACGCCACGGATTTCGCCGCCATGTTCAAATGGTTTTTCGGAAGACGTGAGCGGCCGAACTTCGATCATTGGAACTATCAGCAGAAGGTCGACTACTGGGCGCCGTTCTGGGGCATCGCGATGCTGGTCGCGACCGGCGCCGTGCTGTGGTTCAAGACGCTCACCGCGGCTTATCTTCCGGGCTGGGCGTTCAATGTCGCGACCGTCGCGCACGGCGATGAAGCGTTGCTCGCCGCCGCCTATCTGTTCACGGTGCATTATTTCGTGAATCACTGGCGGCCGGACAAGTTCCCGCTCGACCTCGTCATGTTCACCGGCGCGATGCCGCTCGAAGAGTTCAAGCGCGAATACGCCGTCGAATACGCGCGGCTGGCGGCCAGCGGACAGCTGCAGCAGCATTTGGTGGACGCGCCGTCGCGGCCGCTGACGCTCGGCGCCAAGATTCTGGGCTTCGGCCTGGTCGCCGTCGGGCTGGCGCTGCTCGTCATGATGGCGATCGGGTTCGGCGGAAATCTAATGTGAGCCGGAATTCAATCGGCCTGCTATAGGGGACTCGATGCCGACCAATGACCGCCGGGGACCCGCGCTTTATTATGCGACGCACGATGGACAATCGCGGCGTATTGCCGAGCATATTGCACGCCGCCTGGCAGAGAGCGGCGTCATCGCCGCGCCGCTGAATGCGGCGGAGCCGACGGCTCCGGCGGGGCTCGCCGCCGCTTCGGTGATCGTGCTGGTGGCCGCCGTGCGTTACGGCAAGCACTTGCCGGAAGCGGATCGTTTTCTGGCGGCGTACGGCGCGCTGGCTTCGCCGCCGCCGCTGGCGCTGGCCTCGGTCAATCTCACCGCCCGCAAACCGGAAAAGACCACGGCGACCGGCAATGCCTATCTGCGCAAGACGATCGCGCGCCATCGCCTGACGCCGGCTTTGGCCGTCGCCTTTGCCGGGCGGCTCGATTATCGACGCTACAGTTGGCGGGATCGCCAGATCATCCGCTTCATCATGCTGCTGACGGGCGGACCGACCGACCCGCAGACCAGCATCGAATACACGTCTTGGCCGGCGGTCGACGAATTCGCCGCCCGCATCGCCGCGTTGCAGCAGCGCAGCGGCTGAGACTCAGGCCGCCTGGGCTTCGTCGTGCCAAGGCGAAAATAAGCGGACCAGCACCGCTAGCAAGATCAGCGGAACAGTCAGCACTATTCCCGCCGCCGCCAGACCTTCTCGGTCGAAAATGGGTGGGTGATACGCGATCAATCCTTTTGCTGTTTTCGATATTTCCTGCCCACCGATAACGACGTTGTAGCGCATCATCAGCACTGCAAGCAGAACAAGAATTGCGCTTCCGGTGATTCCAACAATCAGCGCCGTTCCGCTGGTGCCGCGCCAGATCAGGAAAGTGATGACGAGAAGCGGCAGTACCGACCCAATGCCGAATTGCAAGATGAAGAACGGAATGATGAGCGGCCCGGTGACGAATTCTAGAATGACATCGATGCCTTCACGCCCGCGATAAACCAGGCTCAGGAATTCGACGCCCTCGATGAGCAGCGTGAACATCATGAAGCCCCAAAGGGCATATGCCATGATCTTCATGCACGGCAGATCAATTGATACTTTGCGTAGTTTGCAAGACGCGACATACAGAACGATCACGAAAGCGGTGCCGGAGATGATCGCGGACAGCAGGAATATGACCGGCATAAGATCGGACGACCACCACTCGCGCGACTTCAGCGAACCGAACACGAAACCCGACATATCCATGCAGTCCATGCGCGCCGGGAATGCCGATAACGGCCAAAACGAACAGCCATTTTCTGTCATAGCGCATCGCCTTCTCGGACAGGTCATCGGACCCGAGCGACAAGATGCTGTAGAACCAGCGTAACACGCCAGTTTGTTTCTGCGCTTGGTGTACGATGTGAGGTCGAAATACAAACCACGTTTCTAAGACGAGCAGAATAATGTAGAAACCAGCCGCATAGCCAAAGACTGCGAAGGCAGAGGTTACGTGCGGCGTTATCATTGCATTGAATGCACGCTCGGGATGGCCGAGATGCAGCAGTAAGGGCAAAGGAACAGTAATCATACAACACAACGAGACGAGCAGCGCAAAATGGGCCACTGGCCTCAACTGCGTGAAGCCAAAGACTTGGTACAAACTCGAAATGGTGAAGGCGCCGGCGACCAATCCCGTGAGATAGGGATAGACCACGATCAGCACGGTCCACGGAATGATCGTCTCGTTGGGATAAACGTAGCCAGTGAACGGCGAGGCGTGAATAAGGGTATCCATTAGCCCACGTCCTTGTCTATGCCGACGTAGAAGACATTTGGAGCATTGCCGGTCTCGGGTCTGAGCACCTGCACCCGATGGTTTTGGATGAATTGGCTAATCACGCTTTGTTTGTCATTGCGGTCGCCGAAGATGCGCGCGCCAACCGGACAAACCTCAACGCAAGCGGGCTGCAAGCCTTTCGTGATGCGGTGATAGCACCAGGTGCATTTGTCCGTTACGCCCTTTTCCTCGTTGAAATAACGTGCGCCATAAGGACAGGCTTGCACGCAGTATTGGCAACCGATGCAATAGGTGTGATCGATGACGACCACACCATCCTCGGTTTTGTAGGTCGCGCCGGTCGGGCATACCTGCACACAAGCCGGATGCGTGCAGTGATTGCATAGCTTGGGAACGAAAAAGGCTTTTTCGACTTTCTCATCCTTGTAGCGATTGGCGAATCGAAACTGTCCCTCGGCTCCGGATACCTCGATGTTCACGGGATCCGCCTGGCTGTCGATGCGGGCCTTTTCTTCTCCCTCTAACGTCACATAGCGCTCGACCCAGGTCCGAAAGTGATGGGCGTCGGGGGGAACGTTGTTTTCGCGCTTGCACGCTTCAACGCAGCGCAAACAGCCGATGCATTTCTCGGCGTCGACACCGAATGCCCAGCTATGCTTGCTCCAATCGAAGTTCGGAATAGGGGGTATCGCAGCGCCAGCCGCGGGGGCCGCCGCTACCGGCGAGACGGCACTCGCTGCCACCACGGCCGCCCCACAGGCGACAGCGCTGCCGAGGCAACTCAGAAAATCGCGACGCTCTCTCTGTTGCTTCTCGAGCTGCTCTTCTTGTTCCATTCTGAGTGCTCCTGGCCAAACTTCGGTTTCGCCGTGCCTCACTTGCAAGTCGCGCTGGCGTAATAGGACGCCACGTCTTCCATCTCTGCATCGCTCAAATCTTTGACGATCCCCGACATCATGCCGTTGTTGCGAGCGCCGCTTTTGTAGGCTTTCAGGGCGTTGACCAGATAGACCTTGGATTGTCCGATGAGGTTTGGCCACGAGGGATTGGCACTGGTTCCATCAGCGCCGTGGCAGGCTACACATTTGGCTGCGGTCGCCTTGCCTGGCAGCGCGGCTTGCTTTGCCGCATCCAAAGAACTCTCGCATTTCACGCCGGCGAAATAAGCCGCGATATTTGCCGCATCGTCATCGCTCAACCCTTGAGCCCCCGCGCTCATCATCGGATCGTTGCGCGTGCCGGCGATATAGGCCTTGAGTGCATCATGTAGATAAGCCTCGTGCTGCCCCGCGAGCGTGGGGCCGGGAAGATTTACGCTTACGCCCTCAGCGCCGTGGCATCCCACGCAAGCCGCGGCCTTGGTCTTGCCCGCGGCCACATCGCCTGCTTGTGCCGTTGATGAGGTCGACACCAAATTGAGCCGGGGCGAGTGGGGATTGTGGCAAACGATGCACTGTTGTGTGCCGGCGTGCTCAGCGACGACGATCTGACGCTGCTGCAACGGCCTGCCGGTCATGCGCTCATGGC
Source organism: uncultured Alphaproteobacteria bacterium (assembly GCA_963770985.1). Lineage (GTDB taxonomy): Bacteria > Pseudomonadota > Alphaproteobacteria > Rhizobiales > Xanthobacteraceae > Pseudolabrys. The sequence goes on from CAVYRR010000004.1 coordinate 124,085, forward strand.
AAAGTGTGCACAGTTGTCGTGTGTCTGTCGGCACCACCA
>CAVYRR010000005.1:0-265094 GCA_963770985.1 uncultured Alphaproteobacteria bacterium
CCGGTGCCGGGATCGCGGCCATGGCGTGTTTATAGTTGTCGAGCAACTGGGCAACGGACGCCGCCGACATGTCGAGCACGGGTTTCGGCGCCACCCCAAACAAAATGGTGAGCGCCACCAACGGCGTGAAGATCAGGATTTCCCGCCAGCCCATATCCTTGATGCCGACCAGCGCCGGCTTCAGGTTTCCGAAGATCATCTTGCGATAGAGCCACAGAGCATAGGCCGCCGACAGGATGACGCCGAGCGTGGCAAAGGTCGCGACCGCGTTGTTGGCCTTGAAGGTGCCGATCAGCGACAGGAATTCGCCGACGAAGCCGGAGGTGCCCGGCAGGCCGACATTGGCGAGCGTGAATACCATGAACACCGCCGCGAATACCGGCATGCGGTTAACCAGTCCGCCATAGAACGCGATCTCGCGGGTATGCATGCGGTCGTAGACCACGCCGACGCAAAGGAACAGCGCGCCGGAGACGATGCCGTGCGAGATCATCTGGAAGATTCCGCCGGCCACGCCTTGCGGGGTCAGCGCGAAGATGCCCATGGTCACGAAGCCCATGTGGGCGACCGAGGAATAGGCAATCAGCTTCTTCACGTCCTCCTGCATCAGCGCCACCAGCGAGGTGTAGATGATGGCGACCACCGACAGCGTGAAGATCAGCGGCGCGAAGTCATGGCTGGCCGACGGGAACATCGGCAGCGAGAACCGCAGGAATCCGTAGCCGCCCATCTTCAGCAGGATGGCGGCGAGGATAACCGAGCCCGCGGTCGGCGCTTCCACATGCGCGTCCGGCAACCAGGTGTGCACCGGCCACATCGGCAACTTGACCGCAAACGATGCGAAGAAAGCGAGCCACGCCCATTTCTGTAAAGCCAGCGGGAACCCGTGCCGCAGCAGCGCCGGAATGTCGGTGGTGCCGGCTTCCCAATACATCGCCATGATGGCGAGCAGCATCAGCACCGAGCCGAGCAGCGTGTAGAGGAAGAACTTGAAGCTGGCGTAAACCCGGCGCGGTCCGCCCCACACCCCGATGATCAGGAACATCGGGATCAGGCCGCCTTCGAAGAACAGATAGAACAGCACCAGGTCGAGCGCCGAAAAGGTGCCGACCATCAGCGTTTCCAGCACCAGAAACGCGATCATGTATTCTTTCACGCGCTTCTGGATCACGGTCCAGCTCGCCAGGATGCAGATCGGCATCAGCGCGGTGGTGAGGATCACGAACGGCAGCGAAATGCCGTCCACGCCCATGTGATAGTTGGATATCCCCAACCACGGGTGCTTTTCGACGAATTGGAATTCCGGCGAAGTCGGGTCGAAGCGCCACACCATCACCAGCGAGATGGCGAATGTGACCAGCGTCGTCCACATCGCCACCCAGCGCGCGGTGCCCTTGGCGAGCGCCTCGTTGCCGCGCACCAGCATGATGAACGCAGCGCCGAGCAGCGGCAGGAAGGTGACGACCGAGAGAATGGGCCAATTGATGTTCATCAGTGCACCGCAAACATGAAGTAAGTGATGAAGGCGGCCGCGCCGATCAACATGGCGAAGGCGTAGTGATAGAGATAGCCGGTCTGCAACCGCATCACGTTGCGGGTGACATCGAGCACGCGGGCCGAGACACCGTCGGGGCCGAAGCCGTCGATCAGCCAGCCGTCGCCGCCCTTCCACAGGCTGCGTCCGATCCACTTGGTCGGACGCACGAAGATGACTTCGTAAATCTCGTCGAAGTACCACTTGTTGAGCAGGAATTTGTAGAGCACCTCGTGCGTACGCGCGAGTTCGGCCGGGATATCCGGCCGGCGAATATAGAAGTGCCAGGCGATGACAAAGCCGAGCGCCATCATCACGGTCGGGAGAACGCCGATCTGCAGCGGCACGTGATGCATGTCATCGAGCACGGTGTTGCCTTTGGCGAACGTGAGCGACTCGCGGAAGAAGCCCTCGACGCCGTGCCCGGCGAAAATCTCTTTGAACGGCAGCCCGGCCATGATCGAGCCGAAGGCGAGGAATCCGAGCGGGATCAGCATCACCATCGGACTCTCATGGGCATCCTTCCAGTGTTTGCGATCGTGCGGTTCGCCGTGGAAGGTCTTGAAGATTAGCCGCCATGAATAGAACGAGGTGAGCAGCGCGGCGCCGACCGTGCAGATGAACGCGTAGAGCGCCAGCGGGTTTTTGCCCACGAAGGCCGCCTCGATGATGGCGTCCTTGGAGAAATAGCCAGCGGTGAGCGGGAAGCCGGTGAGCGCCAGCGTGCCGATGATCATCACGATATAGGTGTACGGAATGCGGTCTTTCAGGCCGCCCATGTGCCGCATGTCCTGCTCGTGGTGCATGGCGAGGATCACCGAGCCGGAACCGAGGAACAACAGCGCCTTGAAGAATGCGTGGGTGAACAGATGGAACATGCCGACCGAATAGGCACCCACCCCCATGGCCACGAACATGTAGCCGAGCTGCGAGCAGGTCGAATAGGCGACGACGCGCTTGATGTCGTTCTGCACCAGGCCGACGGTCGCGGCGAAGATCGCAGTGGTAGCGCCGATAAAGGTGACGAAGCTTTGCGCGTTGGGCGCAAGCTCGAATAGCGGCGACAGCCGCGCCACCATGAACACGCCGGCGGTCACCATCGTCGCTGCATGGATCAGGGCGGAGACCGGCGTCGGGCCTTCCATGGCGTCGGGCAGCCACGTGTGCAGCAGGAACTGCGCCGACTTGCCCATCGCGCCCATGAACAGCATCAGGCAGATGAGCGTGAGCGCGTCTGGGTGCCACCCGAAGAACGGAATGGTCTTGCCGAGCAGCGACGGCGCCTGCGCGAACACGGTGTCGAGATCGATCGAGCCGACCATTGCGAACAGGGCGAAGATGCCGAGCGCAAAGCCGAAATCGCCGACACGGTTGACGACGAAAGCCTTGATCGCCGCCGCGTTGGCTTCCGGCTTGTGATACCAGAAGCCGATCAGCAGATAGCTCGAGAGACCGACGCCTTCCCAGCCGAAGAACATCTGCACCAGGTTGTCGGCGGTCACCAGCATCAGCATGAAGAAGGTGAAGAGCGATAGATACGCGAAGAAGCGCGGCCGGTACGGGTCCTCCGCCATGTAGCCGATGGAATAGAGGTGCACGAAGCCAGAGATGGTATTCACCACCACCAGCATTACCGCGGTGAGCGTGTCGATGCGCAGCGCCCAGTTCACCTTCAAATCGGCGGAAAGCATCCAGGTGAAGACCGGCACGCGCTCGTCATGATGGCCGAAGCCGACCTGCACGAAGGCGATCCACGACAGGATCATGGAGATCAGCAGCAGCGTGGTGGTGATCACTTCCGCCATGCGCGATCCGGCCGCGGCCGGTTCGTGCCCATGCTCATCGTGGCCATGCGCGACGTGCGCGTGTTCGGCATGCGTGCCGTGATCGGGAGCGGCAGCCCCATCTTCCAGGCCCGGCGGCGGCCCCTCGCCCGGGCAGCGCGCCCGCGCACCCGCGATGGCGATCAGCCCAGCCAGAATGGCGCCGAGCAGGGGTAGGAAGACGATGGCCTGATACATTTAAATCGTTTGCGCATGATCTGATCCGAAAACCGGTTTTTCGGGATCATGCGCTAGCCCTTCATCAGATTGATGTCTTCAACCGCGATCGAGCCGCGGTTACGGTAGTAGACGACAAGGATAGCAAGCCCGATCGCGGCTTCCGCCGCCGCCACCGTAAGCACCAAGAGCGCGTAGATCTGGCCGACGATGTCGCCGAGAAAACTGGAGAAGGCGACCAGATTGATGTTGACCGCCAGCAAAATCAGCTCGATCGACATCAAAATGATGATCACGTTCTTGCGGTTGAGAAAGATGCCGAAAACCCCGAACGTGAACAGGATGGCGGCAACCGAGAGATAATGTCCGAGGCCGATGGTCATGGATTGCTCCCCAGCCCCTGCCCGGACCGCACCTTGACGATTTCCATCGCCGTTGCCGGCGTGCGCGCGTTTTGTTCGGGGATGTTCTGGCGGCGCACGCGCACCCGGTGCTGCAGCGTAAGCACGATGGCACCCACCATGGCGACCAGCAGAATGATGCCGGCAGCCTCGAAGAAATAGGCGTAGCGGGTGTAGAGCACGAGGCCGATCACCTCGATATTCGACGTCTTGGCCGTAATCGGCGCGGCAATCGCTTGCGGCACATTCGGCCCGATCGTCCAGGCAAACACCACAAGCAATAATTCGGCGAGGAAAATGCCGCCGATGACGAACCCGATCGGCAAATATTGCAGCACGCCCTTCTTGAGCTCGGCGAAGTCGACGTCGAGCATCATCACCACGAACAGGAACAGCACGGCGACCGCGCCGACATAGACCACGATCAGGATCATGGCGAGAAATTCGGCGCCCAGCATGACGAACAGTCCGGCCGCGTTGACGAAGGCGAGGATGAGATAGAGCACCGAATGCACCGGGTTCTTCGCCGCGATCACCATGAAGGCGCTCGCCACGCAAATGCCGGCAAAGAGATAGAAGAACAGCGCGGCAACGATCATCGTCTCACCTGCAAATACTCATCTATAGGGCGCATCGAGCGCCTGATTCTTGGCGATCTCACGTTCCCAGCGGTCGCCGTTCGCGAGCAGCTTTTCCTTGTCGTAGTAGAGCTCTTCGCGCGTCTCGGCGGCGTATTCGAAATTCGGTCCCTCGACGATGGCGTCAACCGGGCAAGCTTCCTGGCAGAGTCCGCAATAGATGCATTTGACCATGTCGATGTCGTAGCGCGTGGTGCGCCGCGTGCCGTCGTTGCGGCGGGGACCCGCTTCGATGGTGATCGCCTGCGCCGGGCAGATCGCCTCGCACAGCTTGCAGGCGATGCAGCGCTCCTCGCCGTTCGGATAGCGGCGCTGCGCATGCTCGCCGCGGAAGCGCGGCGAGAGCGGCCCCTTCTCGGCCGGATAGTTGAGCGTCGCCTTCGGCCCCAGGAGATAGCGCATGCCCAGGATCGTGGCGGTGACGAACTCCCACAAAAACAGGCCCTTGGCTGCGCGATCCAATCTCATCGCATCCTCACTTTGGCACCTGCACGCCGTACTCGATCACGACGGCGACGATCGCCACCATGGCCAGCGACATGGGCAGGAACACTTTCCAGCCAAGCCGCATCAGTTGGTCGTAGCGGTAGCGCGGTACGATCGACTTCACCATTGCGAACATGAAAAACAGCACCAGCGCCTTGAGCACGAACCAGATCACGCCCGGTATCCAGGTGAACGGCGGAATGGCGATCGGCGGCAGCCAACCGCCAAGAAAGAAGATGGTGCCCATGGCGCACATGGTGCAGATCGCCACGTACTCGCCGAGCATGAACAACACATAAGGCGTCGAGCCGTACTCCACCATGAAGCCGGCGACCAGTTCCAATTCTGCTTCGGCCAGATCGAATGGCGGCCGGTTGGTCTCCGCCAGCGCCGAAACGAAGAAGATGATGAACATCGGGAACAGCGGCAGCCAGTACCAGTTCAGGAAACCGAGCCACGGCAGGCCGATCAGGTTCGCGATCCCGTTCTGTTGCGCGGTGACGATGGTCGTCAGATTGAGCGAGCCCGCGCACAGCAGCACGGTGATGATGACGAAGCCGATGGAGACCTCGTAGGACACCATCTGCGCCGCCGCGCGCAGCGCCGATAGGAACGGGTATTTCGAATTCGACGCCCAGCCGGCCATGATGATGCCGTAGACCATGAGCGAGGAGATGGCGAAGATGTACAAGACGCCGACATTGATGTCGGCGATCGCCCAGCCGACATTGACCGGGATCACCGCCCAGGCGGCGAGCGCCAGCACGGTGGAGACCAGCGGCGCCAGCAGGAACACGCCCTTGTTGGCGCCGGCTGGAATCGTCGGCTCCTTGAGCGCGAATTTCAGCATGTCGGCGAAGGACTGGAACAGGCCCCAGGGCCCGACGACGTTGGGACCGCGCCGCATCTGAACCGCCGCCCAGATCTTGCGGTCGGCGTAAATGACATAGGCGACGGCCACCAGCAGGAACACGAGCAGCAGCACGCATTCCGCCAGGATGATGATGAAGGGCCAGAGATACGTCCAGAAGAACTCGATCAGGTCCATGGCCGCTACTCCGCCGCCGTTTTGGCGGCTGCATTAGCCAGGGCCGAACACTCGGCCATGGTGGCGGATGCGCGCGCGATCGGATTGGTGAGGTAGAACTCGGGAACCGACGAGCGCAGCGGTGCCTTGTCCGCAGCGCCGCCGAGCTTGGCGAGCTTCTGGATATCGGCAGCATTGCCGGCCGCGATCTGGTCGAGACGCATGAAATGCGGATACGCCGCAAACAGCGCCTGTCGCAGCTGCGGCAATGAATCATAGGGCAGGGTGAGACCGAGCACGCCGGACAGCGCGCGCAGGATCGCCCAATCCTCGCGCGCGTCCCCAGGCGGGAACGCGGCGCGGTTCGCCATCTGCACGCGGCCTTCGGTGTTCACGTAGAGTGCCGATTTTTCCGGATAGGCGGCACCAGGCAGGATCACGTCGGCGCGATGGGCGCCGCGGTCGCCATGGGTTCCGATGTAAACGACGCACGGCCCCGGCGCGACCTCGATCTCGTCGGCGCCGAGCAGAAACAGCACCTCGACGCCGCCCTCCGCCATCTTCGCGGCATTCTGGCCACCCGCCTCCGGCACCAGGCCGAGATCGAGCGCGCCGACGCGCGAGGCCGCGCTGTGCAGCACGCAAAAGCCGTTCCAACCGTCCTTGAGCGCGCCGAATTCGATCGCCGCCTTGGCGGCCAGCGCGGCGATGGCCGCTCCGTCCGAGCGCGCCAGCGCGCCCGAGCCGATCAGAATGAGCGGGCGCTCGGCCGCCTTCAGCGCTTCGGCGAATTTGCTCTTGCCGAGATTGGCTAGGCTCTCCGCACCGGCGCCGAGATAGTCGTATGTGTAAGTGAGATCGGCCTTTTCGCCGATCAGGGCGATCGGGAAATTGCCGGCGCGCCAGCGTTTGCGGATGCGGGCATTGAGCACCGCCGCCTCGCGCCGTGGATTGGAGCCGACGATCAGCAACGCGTCGGCGCGCTCGATGCCGGCAATGGTCGCGTTGAACAGGTAACTGGCACGGCCCCAGGCCGAGATCGAACGCCGCGCCGTCCTGCCGGGCGTCGATATTGGCACTGCCGAGACGGCCGAGCAGATCCTTGAGCGCATACATTTCCTCGGCGCCCGCCAGATCGCCAACGATGGCGCCGACGCGCTTACCGCCCGCGGTCTTCACTTTAGCGGCGACGGCGGCGAAGGCTTCGTTCCATGACGCCGGCCGCAAGCGGCCGTTCTCGCGCAGATAGGGCTGATCGAGCCGCTGCGTGCGCAAGCCGTCCACGATGTGGCGGGTCTTGTCGGAAATCCACTCCTCGTTCACGTCCTCATTGGTGCGCGGCAGAATGCGCATCACTTCGCGCCCGCGCGTGTCGATGCGGATGGCGGAACCGAGCGCGTCCATCACGTCGACCGACTGCGTCTTGTTGAGCTCCCACGGCCGCGCGGCGAACGCATAGGGCTTGGAGGTAAGCGCTCCGACCGGGCAGAGATCGACCACGTTGCTTTGCAGCTCCGAGGTCATCGCCTGCTCGAGATAGGTGGTGATCTCCATGTCCTCGCCGCGGCCGATGGCGCCAAGCTCCGGCACGCCGGCGACCTCGGTGGAGAAGCGGATGCAGCGCGTGCAATGGATGCAGCGCGTCATGATGGTCTTGACCAACGCGCCGATATATTTGTTCTCGACCGCGCGCTTGTTCTCGGTGTAGCGGCTGGCGTCGACGCCATAGGCCATGGCCTGGTCCTGCAAATCGCATTCGCCACCCTGATCGCAGATCGGGCAATCGAGCGGATGATTGATCAGCAGGAATTCCATCACGCCTTCGCGCGCTTTCTTCACCATCGGAGTCTTGGTGAAAAGCTGCTTGGGTGTGCCGTCTTTATTGGGGGCAAGGTCCTTCACGCCCATGGCGCAGGAGGCCTGTGGCTTCGGAATGCCCTGCACTTCGATCAGGCACATGCGGCAATTGCCGGCGATCGACAGCCGCTCGTGGAAACAGAAGCGCGGGATTTCCGCGCCCGCGGCTTCGCAAGCCTGGAGCAGCGTGTACTCGGGCGGGACGTCGATCTCGTTACCGTCGACAATAAGCTTGGTCATGCTCTCTTCTTCAGTTCATGCGATCCGACGTCATTACATCTGGGTATGCTCATGCTCGCCGCACCAGTCGTCGCGCTTGGTGGTCGGCCAAGCCGGATAATGCCGGCCATGGTCGGGCAGATCGGTGATGTGCGGTGACGGCGCGCGGCGCCGGCACTGCCCGAGGATCGATCGTTCGCGGCTCGGCTCATTTCCGGTCGCTTCCCCTGTCGGCCACCAGAACCTGCAATGGTTGCACCGCAAGTTCTTGTTTTCGAACGTCATGGCTTGGCTCCAAGGGTTGCCCTTTCCCTATTCCGCCGCTTCGCGTACCGCGCCGTGGGCGTCGGCATTGCGCGTGTATTGGTCGATGCGCCGCTCGATCTCGGAACGGAAATGCCGCAGCAGGCCTTGCACCGGCCAGGCGGCGCCATCGCCGAAGGCGCAAATAGTGTGACCCTCGATCTGGGTCGTCACTTCCATCAGCATGTCGATCTCGCGTTTCTGCGCGCGGCCTTCCGCCATGCGGGTGAGCACACGCCACATCCAGCCCATGCCCTCCCGGCAGGGCGTGCACTGGCCGCAGCTCTCGTGCTTGTAGAAATAGGAGATGCGCGCCATGGCTCGGATGATGTCGGTGGACTTGTCCATCACGATCACCGCGGCGGTGCCGAGCGCGGACTTCTTGTCGCGGCAACCGTCGAAATCCAGCAGCAGCGAGTCGCATTGGTCGGGACCGGCCGGCACCAGCGGCATCGACGAGCCGCCGGGAATGACCGCCAGCAGATTGTCCCAGCCGCCGCGCACGCCGCCGGCATGCTTCTCCAAGAGCTCGCGCAGTGGAATGCCCATGGCCTCTTCCACGTTGCAGGGCTTTTCCACGTGGCCCGAAATGCAGAATAGCTTGGTGCCGGTATTGTTGGGCCGGCCGATGCCGGCGAACCAGGCCGCACCGCGCCGCATGATGTCGGGCACCGCCGCGATCGACTCGACGTTCTGCACGGTGGTCGGGCAGCCATAGAGCCCGACATTGGCCGGAAACGGCGGCTTTAGCCGCGGCTGGCCCTTCTTGCCTTCCAGGCTTTCGAGCAGCGCGGTTTCCTCGCCGCAGATATAGGCGCCAGCGCCGTGGTGCAAATAGAGATCGAAATCCCAGCCGTGCACATTGTTCTTGCCGATCAGCTTGGCCTCGTAGGCTTGGTCGACCGCGGCCTGCAGCCGTTCACGCTCGCGGATGAATTCACCACGGATATAGATGTACCCGGTATGCGCGCCCATGGCGCAGCCGGCGATCAGGCAACCCTCGATCAGGAGATGCGGATCGTTGCGCATGATCTCGCGGTCTTTGCAGGTGCCCGGTTCAGACTCGTCGGCGTTCACCACGAGGTAATGCGGCCGCTCACCCAGCGTCTTGGGCATAAACGACCACTTCAATCCGGTCGGGAAGCCGGCACCTCCGCGGCCCCGTAGCCCCGAGGCCTTCACATCATTGACGATCGCCTCGCGGCCTTTTTCTAGGATCGCCTTGGTGCCGTCCCAAGCGCCGCGCGCGCGCGCGCCTTTAAGGCCCCAGTCGTGCAGGCCGTAGAGATTGGTGAAAATGCGATCCTTGTCAGCGAGCATTAGTCATTCCCGTGCACGGCCAGCGTAAATCGATTTGTCGGTGAGCGTGAGCGGCCCGCCTGCCGGCGCCGACAATTGCCGGTCGGTCTGCGGACCCGGCTTAGGCGTCTTGCCGGCGGCGAACTGGTCGAGAACCTGGCCGAAACTATCCACCGTTAGGTCCTCGTAGTAGTCGGAGCCGATCTGCACCATTGGCGCGTTGACGCAGGCACCCAGGCACTCGACCTCGACCCAGGAGAACTTGCCGTCCTTGCTCACTTCCATCTGGTCGCCGATGCGCTTGCGGCAGACCTTTTCCAGATCGTCGGCGCCGCGCAGCCGGCAGGGCGTGGTGCCGCACAGCTGCACATGGACCTTCCCGACCGGCGACAGATTGAACATCGTGTAGAAGGTGGCGACTTCCAGTCCGCGGATATGCGCCATGCCGAGGAATTCGGTGACGTAGCGGATCGCCGCTTCCGGCAGCCAGCCGCCCACCTGCTCTTGCGCGCGCCACAACAGCGGAATGATCGCCGATTGCTGGCGCCCTTCCGGATATTTGGCGACCTGCTGTTTGGCCCAGGCCAAATTGTCCTTGTTGAAGGAAAACTCCTTCGGCTGCTGTTCCGGCGGGGCGAGACGGCGAACGCTCATGGGACCTTCGCTGCAAATGAAATGACGACAGCGCCGTGTACGGGGTCGGTCCCGTCGCGATGCTTGGTCAGGTTAAACAGACGCAGGTCCGCGCCTTTTTGCAGCAGCAGCGTCCCGTTCGAATACTCGACGACCTTGTAACCCGCGGCCAGGAACGCGCTCGGCTTGTCGCTCGCTGGTGCTTTTGTTTTGACCTTTGCCCTCTTCACCGGTCGATCTCCCCGAACACGATGTCGAGTGTCCCCATGATGCAGGACACGTCGGCCAGCATGTGACCGCGGCACATAAAATCCATGGAGCTCAAATGCGCGAAACCGGGCGCACGGATTTTGCACTTATACGGCTTGTTGGTGCCGTCGGAGACGAGATAGACGCCGAACTCGCCCTTGGGTGCCTCGACCCCGGCATAGACTTCGCCGGCCGGCACGTGAAAACCTTCGGTATAGAGCTTGAAGTGCTGGATCAGCGCTTCCATCGAGCGCTTCATCTCGGCGCGTTTAGGCGGCACGATCTTGCCGTCGTCGACCGAGACCCGGCCTTGACCCTCGGGGCTGCGCAGCTTCTCAACGCACTGACGCATAATTTTTATGGACTGGCGCATTTCTTCCACGCGCACGCAGTAGCGATCGTAGCTGTCACCGTGCTTACCGATCGGTATGTCGAAATCCATCTCGGAATAGCACTCGTAGGGCTGCGCCTTGCGCAAATCCCAGGCCGCGCCCGAGCCGCGCACCATCACGCCGGAGAAACCCCGGTTCCAGGCCTCGGCTAGCTTGACCACGCCGATGCCGACCGTGCGCTGCTTGAAGATGCGGTTATCGGTGAGCAAGCCCTCGAGATCGTCGCAGAATTTCAGGTACGGATCGCAAAAGGCCTCGATGTCGTCGATCAGCTGGTTCGGAATGTCCTGATGCACGCCGCCGACGCGGAAATAGGCTGCATGCATGCGAGCGCCCGAAGCGCGCTCGTAGAATGCCATCAGATACTCGCGCTGCTCGAAGCCCCACAGCGGCGGAGTAAGCGCGCCCACGTCCAGCGCCTGCGTGGTGATGTTGAGGATGTGCGAGAGTAGCCGCCCGATTTCGCAAAACAGCACGCGTATAAGCTGGCCGCGCCTGGGAAGCTGGATGTTCAACAGTTTTTCCGCCGCCAGGCAGAAGGCGTGCTCTTGATTCATCGGCGCGACATAGTCGAGCCGGTCGAAATAGGGCACCGCCTGCATATAGGTCTTGTGTTCGATCAACTTCTCGGTGCCGCGGTGGAGCAGCCCGATATGCGGATCGACGCGCTCGACGACTTCGCCGTCGAGTTCCAGCACCAGACGCAGCACGCCGTGCGCGGCCGGATGCTGCGGGCCGAAATTGATGGTGAAGTTGCGTAGCGCGGTTTCCGCCATTTTAAATCACGACCCTTTGCCTTCGCCCTTCGCCTTCTCGTCACCCGGCAGCACGTAATCGGTGCCTTCCCACGGCGACAGGAAATCGAAAGTGCGGAATTCCTGCGCCAGCCGGACCTTGTCGTAGACCACGCGCTTTTGCTCGTCGTCGTAGCGCACCTCGACAAACCCGGTGAGCGGAAAATCCTTGCGCAGCGGATGTCCCTCGAAACCGTAATCGGTGAGGATGCGCCGCATGTCCGGGTGCCCGGTGAACAGCACGCCGTAAAGATCGAAGGCCTCGCGCTCGTACCAATCGGCGCCGTGGTAGACGTCGATCAGTGACGGCACCGGCGTCACCTCGTCGGTCATGGTCTTCAGGCGGATGCGCTGGTTGAGCCGCGGCGACAGCAGATGATAGACCACGTCGAAACGCTGCTCGCGGCTCGGCCAATCCACCGCGGTGGCGTCGATGATACAGACGAATTGGCAGGCCGCGTCGTCGCGCAAAAAGGTCGCGACTTTGACCATGTCGGCGGCCTTGGCCGTTACGGTGAGCTCGCCATGGGCGACTACGTAGCCGGTGACCGACGCAGGAAGCGCATTCTTGATCGTCGCCCCAAGCCTGTCGAGCATATCGTCCATTCGAAGACCCCGCTCAACGTTCGATCGTGCCGGTGCGGCGGATCTTCTTCTGCAGCAGCATCACGCCGTACAGCAGCGCCTCGGCGGTCGGCGGGCAGCCGGGTACGTAGATGTCGACCGGCACGACGCGGTCGCAGCCGCGCACCACCGAATAAGAGTAGTGATAGTAGCCGCCGCCATTGGCGCACGAGCCCATCGAGATGACGTAGCGCGGCTCCGGCATCTGGTCGTAGACTTTGCGCATCGCCGGCGCCATTTTGTTGGTGAGCGTGCCGGCGACGATCATCACGTCGGACTGGCGAGGCGAGCCGCGCGGCGCGAAGCCGTAACGCTCACAGTCGTAGCGCGCCATCGCCATGTGCATCATCTCGACCGCGCAACAGGCCAGCCCGAATGTCATCCACATCAGCGAGCCGGTGCGCGCCCAGGTGATCAAATCGTCGACCGCGGTAATGATGAAACCTTTGTCGGCAAGCTCGTTATTGACGCCCACGAAAAAATCATCGTCGGCGCCCACCGGCTTGCCGGTGCGCGGATCGAGAATTCCTTGCGGCGCGGGTGCCACGAGGGTCATGGAACTAATCCCATTCCAGCGCCCCCTTCTTCCACTCATATATGAAGCCGACGGTGAGGACGCCAAGGAAGATCATCATGGTCCAGAAGCCGTAGAGACCGATCGTGCGGAATACCACGGCCCAAGGGAACAGGAACGCCACCTCGAGATCGAAAATGATGAACAGGATGGCGACCAGATAGAAGCGCACGTCGAATTTCATGCGCGCGTCGTCGAAAGCGTTGAACCCGCATTCGTAGGCGGACAGTTTTTCCGGATCGGGTTGTTTGTAGGCGACGATGAACGGCGCGATCAGCAGCACCAGTCCGATCACGAGCGCAACCGCGACAAAAACCACCAGCGGGAGATAATCCAGCAGTAATGCGCTCATCGCGACCTCTGCGTACAGCCCCGCGCCCTGCCCGGAATATACCCGCCCCGGACTGCCCGGCGGCTCGTAACGGCGCCGTAGTCCCGCACAAAAAAGCCCTTGGAAAGCCTCAAGGACGGGAGCGGCTGAGGCTTAGCGCAGTGCACAAAGAGTAGCAAGACGACATTGCGGAACATCCACGGCCGCGCGCACTTTTGAGACGTATCCGCGTATTGCCGGCGATTGACAGAGCCGCAAGCGGCACTCGATAGTCGCCGCCGGCGACGTGAGGCGCAAAGGCCGGGGAATCACGCATGACACTTATGCGACATTTCGTAGTTCTTCTCGCGCTGGCGGTTGCGGCCACTATCGGAACACCACCAACCAAGGCCGACGAATACCCGTCGCGGCCCGTGAGAATCATCGTGCCGTTCGGCGCGGGCGGGCCGACCGACGTCTACGCCCGCTCCATTGCCGAAGAATTGCGCAAATCGCTGCAGCAGACCTTTATCATCGAGAACCGCCCGGGCGCCGGCACCACCATCGGCACCGAACTGGTCGCCAAAGCCAACCCCGATGGTTACACGCTGCTGATGGTGTCCGGCACGCAGACCGTCAACGAAACGTTGTACAACACGAAACATTATCAGCTTATGCGCGATCTGGTTCCGATTGCGCCGCTGATCGACAGCGACCTGGTCCTGGTGGTGCATCCTTCGGTGCCCGCGAAGAACCTGGCCGAACTGCTCGCGCTCGCCAAAGCGAAGCCAGGTACGCTCAATTTTGGCTCGTCCGGTCCGGGCTCGAACTACCACATGGCCGCCGAACTGCTGAAACATCTCACCGGCATCGACATCGTGCACGTGCCCTACAAGGGCTCGACCGGCATGCGCACCGATATTCTGAGCGGGCAGATCCAGATCCTGTTCGACAGCATCCCCACCATGGCGCAGATGATCATAGCCGGGAATGTGCGCGCGCTCGGCACCAGCGGCAAGACGCGCTCGCCGAACCTGCCCGACGTGCCGACCATCGCGGAAGCCGGCGTTCCCGGATTCCAGGCAACTCTGTGGGTCGGCTTCATGGCGCCCTCCGGCACGCCGAAGCCGATCGTGGAATTGCTCAACCGCGAGATCACCAAGATCCTCTCACGTCCCGATATCAAAGAGGCGTGGGAGAAAACCGGCGCAACGCCGGTAATCATGAGTTCAACCGCAGTTCAAGACCTTCATGGAATCGGAGGTCGCAAAATGGGCGAACATCATCAAGGCCAACCACATCCCGGCAATCAATTGACGGCAAGACGACGCATAACATGATGGGTGACTGATGAATGAAATGACAAAGCCGGCCGCCATCAAGGGCCAGGAGCATTGGACCCAAAAGGACGGCGGCGTGAAGCTGTTCATGTTCGAGAAATGCGCCGGCGATCCGGTAAAGAGTATCGGCACCATTTTGTTCGTGCACGGCTCGTCGATGGCCTCGCAGCCGACCTTTGATCTGCAAGTGCCCGGCCGTCCCGACTCTTCGGCGATGGATCACTTCGCGCGACGCGGCTACGACTGTTGGTCGGTCGACATGGAAGGTTACGGCCGCTCGACCAAGGACCGCGACAATAACGCGCCGATCTCGCAAGGCGCCGACGACTGCTACGCCGCCGCGCTTTATATCCAGAAGCTGCGCGGCAAGCGGCCGTTGCTGGTCTACGGCATTTCATCGGGTGCGCTGCGCGCCGCGATGTTCGCCGAGCGATATCCGGAAATGGTGGCGCGACTGGCACTCGATGCCATGGTGTGGACCGGCGAAGGCTCGCCGACGCTCGAACAGCGGCGCAAGAAACTGCCCGAGTTCATGGCCAAGAACCGCCGCCCGATCGACAAAGCGTTCATTCATTCGATCTTCGAGCGCGATCATCCCGGCACCGCGGAGGAGAAAGTCATCAATGCCTTCGCCGACGCGGTGACCGCGCTCGACGATTCGGTGCCGACCGGCACTTACGTGGACATGTGCGCGCGGTTGCCGGTGGTCGACCCGGAAAAAATCACGGTGCCGACACTGATCATGCGCGGGCAATGGGATGGTATCGCGTCGATGGACGACTTGTTGAAATTCTTCGCCAAGCTGCCTAATCCGGACAAGCAGTTCTCGGTCATGGCTGGCATTTCACACGCCAGTTTCCAGCAGAAGAACTACATGCTGGTCTATCACATCCTGGCGGAATTCTTCGCGCAGCCGGCGCCGGTGTATCGCGGCTAGTTACGCGCCGAGCTTATCCGCCAAATCGGCTAAATTTTTCGCCGCGAAATCGACCGGCACCGTCGGCGCCGCCTCACCCGTGTTCGGTCCGTACTCGTCCGGCCGCGCGGTGTGCGCCGTACGCAATCCGAGTTTCGCCGCCGCCTCGAGATCGTTGCTGTGAGCGGCCACCATCATGCATTGCTCGGGTTTGAGATCGAAAGCCGCACAGGAAGCAAGATAAACGCCCGGCTTACGCTTGTAGTCGTGCGCAATTTCGGCGCCGAGGATCGCGTCCCAGGGGAAATTGTTGCGGCGAGCGAGATCGACCATCAACGAAATGTTGCCGTTCGATACCGGCGCCAGCCAGAATTTTTGGCTAAGCCGCGCCAGCGCAGCCGGCACGTCCGGCCAGGCGTCGAGCCGGTGCCAAACCAGCGTCAGATCGTCCAACACTTCGTCGGACAGATTCTGCAATTCGAAGCGCGGCAGCAATCGTTCGAGACCCTGCCGATGCAGCACGTCGAGCTTGGCAAAAGCCTGCCGGCCGGAGCGCACTTCCTCCAATCCCGGCTGGTATTCGCCGCGCCAGGCGTCGGCAAATGCCGTCCAATCGAGTTTATACCCAAGGGGGCCGAGGATTTTTTCGCCCTCCCGCGCGACCGATGTGCGCCAGTCCACCATGGACCCGAACACGTCGAAAAACAGCGAGCGGACTGATGCTGGGGAGGCGTTCAAGCAGCCCCTTTCGGGCACCCGAAGCGGCCGTTTTAGGGCGCCGCGATCGGTGCTAAGTCATTGATAAAATGGCGGGAGCGACGGGACTCGAACCCGCGGCCTCTGCCGTGACAGGGCAGCGCTCTAACCAACTGAGCTACGCCCCCGCGGGCGTTGGTTCGAGTTATAGGCGCCCCTACCCCAAGTCAAGGTAAACGATCCCGCGACACGGAAATTGCGAAAAAGCCTTATTTACCGCGAAGAATCGATGGTCAGACCGCCCCCGAATCGTCTATGCGGGCGAGGTGTTTGGCGATCCGCCAAGCTCACGGATTCACGAGGAGGGTCCTAAAAATGGCAATGGTTCCTGGAAAAGCTCCGACACCGCCGACCGTCACGTTGAAGCATCTCGCCGCGGCGCTCGCGGAAACGCATGAGATGTCGAAGAAGCAGGCGGAAGCCGTGCTCGGCGATTTCGTCGGCAATATCGTTAAGCATCTGAAGAAGGGCGAGCGCATCCGCATCGGTGGCCTCGGCATCCTTCAGGTGCGCAAGCGCGCCGCGCGCATGGGCCGCAACCCGGCGACCGGCGAAGCAATCCAGATCAAGGCGAGCAAGAAGGTCGCCTTCCGCGCCTCCAAGGAATTGAAAGAGTTGGTCTGAGTTAAGTTCAGGCCGGACCCTCCGGGGAAAATACCGGCAGGTTGGGAGCTGGCTAAGCTCCTGGCCTGCCGTTTCGCGTTTGGCGACACGCGCCCTTGCGTCGCCCTGCAATCCGACGATATTGAGCGGCGAATGGGCGGTTAGCTCAGTTGGTAGAGCGCCTGCTTTACACGCAGGATGTCGGCGGTTCGAGTCCGTCACCGCCCACCAGCCTTTGCGCCTACGGCACTTCGGTTGGTAAGCCGGTCCAGCACGCGAAGGTTGCCCGTCGTAGCCCGCAGGGTGAAGACGGACTGACATCATAAAGCCAGTGCAAACGAAAACGGCGCCTTGCGGCGCCGTTTCCAGTTTCGTTTGATCGACCCCGCTCAATGCGCGGTCAGACCGGACCCATCATCTTCTACCACCGGCTCGGCCGCGGAAGCCGCGGCGGCAAGCTTGGCCGCCTCCTCGTCCCAGACAATCGGTTCCGGTTTGCGCACCAGCGCGCGAGCGATCACTTCGTCCATGCGCGTGACCGGGATGATCTCCAGGCCCTTCTTGATCGAGTTCGGAGATTTCCACCAGATCCTTGGCGTTCTCCTCCGGGATCAGCACCGTCTTCATACCGCCGCGCGAGGCGGCCAAGAGCTTCTCTTTCAGGCCGCCAATCGGCAGCACACGGCCGCGCAGCGTGATCTCGCCGGTCATGGCGAGATCGCGGCGCACCGGGATGCCGGTCATCACCGATACGATCGCGGTGACCATGGCGACGCCTGCCGACGGGCCATCCTTCGGCGTCGCGCCTTCCGGCACGTGCACGTGGATGTCGCGCTTGTCGAACAGCGGCGGCTCGATGCCGAAAGCGACCGCGCGCGAGCGCACATAAGACGCCGCTGCCGAGATCGACTCCTTCATCACGTCACGCAGGTTGCCGGTGACGGTCATCTTGCCCTTGCCGGGCATCATGACGCCTTCGATGGTGAGCAGCTCGCCGCCCACATCGGTCCAGGCAAGACCTGTGACCATGCCGACCAGGTCCTCGGACTCTATCTCGCCATAACGGTATTTCGGCACGCCGAGATAGTCGGCGACGGTCGCCGCGGTGACGGCAATCGACTTCTTTTTCGACGTCATCAACTCCTTCACCGCCTTGCGGATCAAAGTCGACAGCTCGCGCTCGAGGTTGCGCACGCCCGCTTCCCGCGTGTAACGGCGGATCATGAGCAGCAACGCCTCGTCGTCGATCGACCATTCCTTTTCATCGAGGCCATGCTTCTCGATCGCGTGCTTGATCAGGTGCTCGCGCGCAATCTTGACCTTCTCGTCCTCGGTATAGCCGGCGATGCGGATGATCTCCATGCGGTCCATCAGCGGCGGCGGGATATTGAGCGTGTTCGCCGTAGTGATGAACATCACGCTGGACAGATCGTAGTCGACCTCCAGGTAGTGGTCGTTGAACGTATGGTTCTGCTCGGGGTCGAGCACCTCGAGCAGAGCCGATGACGGATCGCCGCGGAAATCGGCGCCCATCTTGTCCACCTCGTCGAGCAGGAACAGCGGGTTCGAGGTCTTGGCCTTGCGCATCGACTGGATGACCTTGCCGGGCATCGAGCCGATATAGGTGCGCCGGTGGCCGCGGATCTCGGCCTCGTCACGCACGCCGCCAAGCGACACGCGCACGAATTCGCGGCCGGTAGCCCGCGCGATCGATTTGCCGAGCGAGGTCTTGCCCACGCCGGGAGGACCGACCAGGCACAGAATTGGCCCGGTCAGCTTGTTGGCGCGCTGCTGCACGGCGAGATACTCGACGATACGTTCCTTGACCTTCTCCAGGCCATAGTGGTCGTCGTTGAGAATCTTCTCCGCGCCGATCAGGTCCTTCTTGACCTTGCTCTTCTTGTTCCACGGGATCGAGAGCAGCCAGTCGAGATAGTTGCGCACGACGGTGGCTTCCGCCGACATCGGCGACATCTGACGCAGCTTCTTGAGCTCGTGCGCGGCCTTCTCGCGGGCTTCCTTGGAGAGCTTGGTCTTCTTGATCTTCTCTTCCAGTTCGGCGAGTTCGTCCTTGCCTTCCTCGTCGCCGAGCTCCTTCTGGATCGCCTTCATCTGCTCGTTGAGGTAGTACTCGCGCTGGGTCTTCTCCATCTGCCGCTTGACGCGGGTGCGGATGCGCTTTTCCACCTGCAGGACCGAGATCTCGCTCTCCATCAGGCCGAGCACCTTCTCCAGGCGCTGGGTGACGACCGGCGTCTCCAGGATGTCCTGCTTGTCGGGAATCTTGACGGCGAGATGCGAAGCCACCGTGTCGGCGAGCTTGGCGTAATCCTCGATCTGCTGGATCACGCCGACCACCTCGGGCGACACCTTCTTGTTGAGCTTCACATAGTTTTCGAATTCGGTGACCACCGAACGCGCCATAGCCTCGGCCTCCACGCGTTCGCCCATGTCGTCAGCGAGCACAGTGGCGTCGGCCTCGTAGTATTCGCTGCGGTCGGTATATTTGAGCACCTTTGCGCGCTCGGCGCCCTCGACCAGCACCTTGACGGTGCCGTCGGGCAGCTTGAGCAGCTGCAGCACGCTCGCCAGCGTGCCGACTTCGAAGATCGAGTTGGTCGCCGGATCGTCGTCGGAGGCGTTCTTCTGCGTCGCCAACAGGATGAAGGTGTCGGAGCGCATCACTTCTTCCAGCGCCTTGATCGACTTTTCGCGGCCGACGAAGAGCGGGACGATCATGTGCGGGAACACCACGATGTCGCGCAGCGGCAATACGGGATAGGCCCGGGTTTCGCCGGGTTGCAGCTGAGGTCGTGGCTTGGCGGTCATGGACGTGGTCCTTTTTGTTGTGCCCCTGCGCGTCGATCCGCTCATGCGGCATCGCCGGACAGTGCCGGGAAGGATGGGCAAGGTGGCATCGGGCGAAGAGATGCCTGGTGCGCCTTCAGGAAGGGTACGAACCCTCACCCACTCGGGAAACTACGATCTTTCGTACGCAACTTCGCTTCGAATACTATACGTAGGACGCGCCGATAGGGTCTGCAAGTAAGGCCGGTTTTTCGGAAAAAGCGGACCCGAATACCCTCAGCACGCCATTAACGGCGCGATTCTACAAGCGATTCCCTGCCATCTGGGGACGGGCGGTATCAGGCGCTGGCGCTGCCGGATTCGGCCGTCCGGTCGCTGCGGTCGGCATAGATGTAGAGCGGCCGGGCGGTACCCTCGACGACCTCCTTGGAGATCACCACTTCCTCGACCCCCTCCAGGCTGGGGAGATCGAACATGGTGTCGAGCAGGATGCCCTCCATGATCGAGCGTAGGCCGCGTGCGCCGGTCTTGCGCTCGATCGCCTTGCGGGCGATGGCGCCCAGGGCCTCCTCGGCCAGCGTGAGATCGATCGATTCCATCTCGAACAGCCGCTGGTATTGCTTGACCAGGGCGTTCTTCGGTTCGACCAGGATCTTCTTGAGCGAGGCCTCGTCGAGATCCTCAAGCGTGGCCACCACTGGCAGACGGCCGACGAATTCCGGGATCAGGCCGTATTTCAGCAGATCCTCCGGCTCGACCTGGCGGAAGATTTCACCCTGCTTGCGGTCTTCCGGTGCCAGCACTTTGGCCGAGAACCCGATCGAGGTGGACCGACCGCGCGCCGAGATGATCTTCTCGAGGCCCGAGAAAGCACCGCCGCAGACGAACAAAATGTTGGTCGTGTCCACCTGCAGGAATTCCTGCTGCGGATGTTTGCGGCCGCCCTGCGGGGGCACCGAGGCGATGGTGCCTTCCATGATTTTCAACAGCGCCTGCTGCACACCCTCGCCCGACACGTCGCGGGTGATCGACGGATTGTCGGACTTGCGGGAAATTTTGTCGATTTCGTCGATATAGACGATGCCGCGCTGCGCGCGCTCGACATTGTAGTCGGCCGACTGCAGCAGCTTGAGGATGATGTTTTCCACGTCCTCGCCGACGTAACCGGCTTCGGTGAGCGTGGTGGCATCCGCCATCGTGAATGGCACGTCGAGGATGCGCGCCAGCGTCTGCGCCAGCAGCGTCTTGCCCGAGCCGGTCGGCCCGATCAGCAGGATGTTCGACTTCGCCAGTTCGACGTCGTTGTGCTTGGTCTGATGGTTGAGCCGCTTGTAGTGATTATGGACGGCGACCGAGAGCACCTTCTTGGCGTGGTCCTGGCCGATCACGTAGTCGTCAAGAACTTTACGGATTTCCTTCGGCGTCGGGATGCCGTCGCGCGACTTCACCAGCGAGGACTTGTTCTCCTCGCGGATGATATCCATGCACAGTTCGACGCATTCATCGCAGATAAACACGGTCGGACCGGCAATGAGCTTGCGCACTTCGTGCTGGCTCTTGCCGCAGAACGAGCAGTACAGGGTGTTCTTGGAATCGCTGCCGCCGACTTTGCTCATTCCATTCTCCGTCACACGCGTCCGTACATTCTGTGGTCGGCGCCGTTCTCGATCAACCGCCTATACGCCACACACCGAACGAAGCAAGTTTCACACCGGAATTCCGGCTCGGCGGACCCTTGCTGCGGGAAGCCCGCTTTCCCTCCCACTCTCCCACACTCTAAGCGAAGCATGCTAACGGCATGATAATCAAGAATTTATTAACGATAATGCCCATTCAAGACCCCCCGCGAAAGCGGAACTTCCACGGCAATCCCCGGCAATTGTGACACACCGGCCGGGTGCCTTTTTCGGGAAAAATCAGGCGGGCTTGGAAAGCGTTTCCTCCGGCCGCCGCTCGATCACCTTGTCGACCAGACCGAAGTCCTTGGCCGCCTCGGCGGTGAGAAAATAGTCACGCTCGAGCGCGTCTTCGATCTTCTTGAGCGACTGGCCGGTATGCTTGACGTAGATCTCGTTGAGCCGCTTCTTTAGATTCAGGATCTCCTGGGCATGCACCATGATGTCGGTGGCCTGGCCCTGGAACCCGCCGGACGGCTGATGCACCATGATGCGGGCGTTCGGCAGCGCAAAGCGCATGTCCTTGGCGCCGGCGGCGAGCAGTAACGAGCCCATGGAGGCCGCCTGCCCGACGCAAAGCGTGGATACCGGCGGCCGCACGAACTGCATGGTGTCGTAGATCGCCATGCCCGATGTTACCACCCCGCCGGGCGAGTTGATGTACATCGACACTTCCTTTTTCGGATTCTCCGCTTCGAGGAATAGGAGTTGCGCGACCACCAAAGTGGCAACCCCATCGTCGATCGGGCCGGTTATGAAGA
This sequence comes from uncultured Alphaproteobacteria bacterium, assembly GCA_963770985.1. Lineage (GTDB taxonomy): Bacteria > Pseudomonadota > Alphaproteobacteria > Rhizobiales > Xanthobacteraceae > Pseudolabrys. The sequence continues at coordinate 22,201 of CAVYRR010000005.1, forward strand.
TGATCCGTTCCTTGAGCAGCCGCGAATAGATGTCGTAGGCCCGCTCGCCGCGGTTGGTCTGCTCGACCACCATAGGCACCAGATGCTGCAGATAGGTATCGACGGGATCTTTCATGTCGGCTCCTTCACGCGAATCATGGGCTAGATTAGCCGCAAGCCCGCCTTCGCATGATCTATTTTCGAATTGCGCCCGCTGCAAGGCGCATGTCCCAGCTAGCCGACGGTCGTATCGTCTTCCTTGTAGAGCTCCGCGCGTGCGACCTTTTTCTCGGTCACGCCGGCGAGTTCGACCAGGAAATCGACCACCTTTTCCTCGTAGATCGGCGCACGCAATGCGGCGACCGCCTGCGCGTTCTGCCGGTAGTAATCCCACACCCGCTGCTCTTGGCCGGGAAATTGACGCACATGCTCCATTACCGCGCGGTTCAATTCCTCTTCGGTAACCGTGATTTTATTTTTCTCGCCGATCTCGGCCAGCACCAGGCCCAGCCGTACCCGCCGCTCGGCGATGGCGCGGTATTCGGCCTTGGCTTTTTCCTCGGTGGTATTCTCGTCGGCGAAGGTTTTCTTCTCGTTCTCCATCTCGCTGAGCACCGACTTCCAGACCCGATCGAACTCCTCCTCCACCAGCGACGGCGGCGGCTCGAATTTGTGCCGGGCATCGAGTTCGTCGAGCAGCGCGCGTTTGAGCTTCTGCCGCGACATGGCGACATGCTCGCGCCCGATGCGCTCCTTGACCGCGTCGCGCAGTTTGGCGAGCGATTCCAGCCCGAGCGACTTAGCGAACTCGTCATCGACCGTCACCGTCCCGGGGGTCTCGATCGACTTCGCGGTGACGACAAATTCGGCGTCCTTGCCGGCAAGATCCGCTTTCGGATAGTGCGCCGGGAACGTCACCTTCAGGGTGCGGGTTTCGCCCTTGGCGATGCCGATCAATTGATCCTCGAAGCCGGGAATGAAGGTGTTCGATCCGATCATCACGACAGAATTGTCGCCCGAGCCGCCTTCGAACGGTTTGCCGTCGATGGTACCGGCAAACGAAATGACGACACGGTCGTCCTTGGCCGCCTTCTCGCCTTCGCCCTTTTGGCTATAGGGCTTGTTCTGCTCGCCGATGCGCGCGACCGCCTCGTCCACCTCGGCGTCGGTCACCTCGCTGGTGAGTTTGGTGAGCTTGATGGTCTTGAAGTCGGTGAGTTCGATCGGCGGCACGATCTCGACCGCCATTGTGTAGTCGAGGTCGCTCTGACCGGAGATCAGTTTTTCGACGGCTTCTTGCTCGGTCGGCAGCGTCACCTTCGGATCGGCGGCGAGCTTATAGCCGCGTTCGCTCACGATCTGGTTGTTGGTGTCGCGCACCGTCGCCTCGATCACCTCGGCCATCGCCGAGCGCCCGTAGACGCGTTTGAGATGAGCGACCGGCACTTTGCCGGGACGGAAGCCGTTGATGCGGACGCGATCTTTCAACTCGTCCAGGCGCGCAGCGACCTTGGCGTCAAGTTCGGCGGCCGGGACGACCACCTTGAATTCGCGCTTGAGACCCTCAGACAGCGTTTCGGTAACTTGCATCGATCACACACTTCTTTGCTAGGCAGCGCGTTGCGCCGGACCTGTCGGAATGATGGGCGTTCGCTCGTTCGCGCGCACCCCGCGTTAGCTTCAGCAGCTTCAGCCCTCGGCGTGGTGCGGGCGGAGGGACTCGAACCCCCACGACTTTCGTCACGGGAACCTAAATCCCGCGCGTCTACCAATTCCGCCACGCCCGCAAAGGGCAATTTCCGGACGATCCTGGCGCCGCAATCCGGCACGGCTTAACGCACCGCGACCCGCAAGGGCAAGCCGTTAAAGCCTACCTTTCGAGCGGCGGCTTATATCACGGTAAAATCGCGCGGCAGCAATAAAATAGGCCGTTCTTTCGCGCGCTCAAGAGCCCGAGTTGGGGCTTCGGCCAAGCTCGGCGAACAAGCGCCGGTAGACCGCCGGCAGCGCCTCGGGCAGGTCCTCCGCGATCAGGCCGGGCCCGAAGGTATTGGCTGCCTCGCCGTGCAGCCAGACCGCGGCGCTGGCCGCCTCGAAGGCCGGCATACCCTGCGCTAGAAGGCCGGCGATCACACCCGCCAGCACGTCACCGGAACCAGCGGTCGCGAGCGTTGTCGGCGCATTATCGGCAATCGAGGCGCGGCCATCGGCGCCGGCCACCACAGTATCAGCGCCCTTGAACAGCAGCGTTGCCCCGCTTAATCGAGATGCTAGACGACTTTTCTCAAGTTTCGCTTTAACATTAGAATCTTCATGTATTGCTTTAAAAAGCCTTGCGAATTCCCCTTCGTGTGGGGTCAGGGCGACATCCCGGTTTGCTTTGGCGACCAAGTCGGTGAGCACCTTTGGATCGTCCGCAAGGCTGGTCAATGCGTCGGCGTCCAGCACGACGGCCGCGCCGCTCGTCAGCGCTGCCGTCACTTGCTCCCGCATGCCAGGCCCGACCCCGCCGCCCGGCCCCAACAGCACCGCGTTGCGTCGCTTGTCGGCGAGGAAGGCGGTCAGCTCGACCGCGCCATCCACCGGTCGCACCATCACCGCCAGACTGGCCGCCGCATTGACGCTGAGCGCCTCGCGCGGGCTGGCGATGGTCACTAGCCCTGCTCCCGCCCGGAGCGCGCCGCGTGCCGCCAGCCGTGCCGCTCCGGTGGTCGAGAGCCCCCCCGAGACCACCACGGCATGGCCGCGCGAATATTTGTGGCCGTCGGCACGCGAGCGCGGGAATGAAGCGCTCCACAGCGCCGGTCGGTTGGCGAAGGCCAGGGGCTTGATTGTCTCCAATACGCTCGTCGGGATGCCGATATCGGCGACCTGAATTGCGCCGCAATGCAGCCGACCCGGCAACAGCATGTGGCCGGTCTTACGCCGGAAGAAAGTCACGGTATGGGTCGCTTCGACCGCCACCCCCATAACCGCGCCGGTGGTACCGTTCACACCGCTCGGCAGATCGACGGCAATGATCGGCGCACCCGTCGCATTCATCGCCCCGATCATGGCACGCGGCAGTCCTTCGACAGCGCGGTCGAGGCCGGCACCGAAAAGCGCGTCGATGACGATATCACAATCGGTCAGCGAAGCCGGCGAGGCCTGCTCGACCGGCCCGCTCCAGCGGCCGGCGGCGAGCGCGGCATCGCCTTTCAACCGTTTCACATCGCCGACAAAGCTGACGCGGACCGCAAATCCGTGCTCTGCCAGATGGCGCGCCGCGACAAAGCCATCGCCGCCATTGTTGCCGGGCCCCACCACAACCACCACGCGCTGGCCTTGGCACAGAGCGGCGGTCGCGTTGGCGACCGCGCGGCCGGCATTCTCCATTAGCTCGATGCCGGGCGTGCCGCCAGCGATGGTCAGGCGGTCGGCTTCCGTCATTTCGGCATTGGTGAGAAGTTCTAGCATCGCGGTTGACACTAACGGCCAGCCAGAGGGCCGACAAATCGGTCAAATAGGCTGCGGCACAGTATATCTCGGGTCGCTGGCAAAAGTTTTTGCAGGGTGCTTAATTGCTGGGCAATGGACTGCAGACAACCCAGGCACTACCTGGTTATCTGCACCCTAAATTATTGCGGGGACACGGTTATTGCACGCTCGCCGGATTGGCACGGGACCTGCTAACCGGTAGCGCGGCACTCCGCATGTTCGCGGTGGGCTGGGGGGCGGAAGGAAACGCAATGAAAAAAATCGAAGCCATCATCAAACCCTTCAAACTCGACGAGGTGAAGGAGGCACTGCAGGAGGTCGGACTCCAAGGCATTACGGTCACCGAGGCCAAGGGCTTCGGTCGGCAGAAAGGGCACACCGAACTTTATCGCGGCGCCGAATACGTGGTCGATTTTCTCCCCAAGGTTAAAATCGAGATCGTGCTCGGCGACGATATGGTGGATAAGGCGATTGAAGCGATCCGGCGCGCCGCCCAAACCGGCCGGATCGGAGACGGCAAGATATTTCTATCCAATATCGAGGAAGCCATCCGGATCCGGACCGGCGAATCGGGAATCGACGCAATCTAAACCGCAGGCAGCGTCCTTAGCGGTCAATCCATCAAAAACGGGGGAATGCAATCCATGACGACAGCCAAGAATGTCATGAAGATGATCAAAGACAACGACGTGAAGTACGTCGATTTCCGGTTTACCGATCCGCGCGGCAAGTGGCAGCACGTCACTTTCGACGTATCCATGATCGAGGAAGATACTTTCGCCGAAGGCATGATGTTCGACGGCTCGTCGATCGCCGGCTGGAAAGCGATCAACGAGTCCGACATGAACCTGATGCCGGACCCGGCAAGCGCCTGCATCGATCCGTTCTTCGCCGAGACTACGTTGGTGCTGGTCTGCGACGTGCTCGAGCCGACCACCGGCGAGCCCTACAACCGCGACCCGCGCGGTATCGCCAAGAAGGCCGAAGGCATGGTCAAGTCGATGGGCGTCGGCGACACCATCTTTTTCGGCCCAGAAGCTGAATTCTTCGTGTTCGACGACGTCAAATACGCCGCCGATCCCTACAACACCGGCTTCAAGCTCGACTCCATCGAATTTCCGTCCAACTCGGACACCGAATACGAAGGCGGCAATCTCGGCCACCGCATCGGCACCAAGAAGGGCTATTTCCCGGTGCCGCCGCAGGATTCGGTGCAGGACATGCGCTCGGAAATGCTCGGCGCCATGGCGCGCATGGGCGCCAAAGTCGAAAAGCACCACCACGAAGTGGCTTCGGCCCAGCACGAGCTCGGTCTGAAGTTCTCCCCGCTCACGCAGATGGCCGACATGATGCAGGTCTACAAATACTGCATCTCGCAGGTAGCGCAGATCTACGGTAAGACCGCGACCTTCATGCCCAAGCCGGTCTATGGCGACAACGGCTCCGGCATGCACTGCCATCAATCGATCTGGAAGGCCGGCAAGCCGGTGTTCGCGGGCAATAAATATTCCGACTTGTCGGAAACCTGCCTGTCATACATCGCCGGCATCATCAAGCATGCCAAGGCAATCAACGCCTTCACCAACCCGACCACCAACTCCTACAAGCGTCTGGTGCCGGGCTTCGAGGCGCCGGTGCTGCTCGCCTACTCGGCGCGCAACCGCTCGGCGTCGTGCCGCATCCCCTACACCACCAACCCGAAGGCCAAGCGCGTCGAAGTGCGGTTCCCAGATCCGCTCGCCAATCCGTATCTCGCCTTCGCCGCGATGACGATGGCCGGTCTCGACGGCATCAAGAACAAGCTCGATCCGGGTTCGGCGGTGGACAAGGACCTCTACGATCTGCCGCCGGCGGAACTGAAAAAGATCCCGACGGTGTGCGGCTCGCTCCGCCAGGCGCTCGGCGAACTCGACAAGGACCGCGCGTTCCTCAAGGCCGGCGGCGTGTTCGACGACGACTTCATCGACAGCTACATCGATCTCAAGATGACGGAAGTGATCCGCTTCGAGCACACTCCGCATCCGGTCGAATTCGAAATGTACTACTCGGCGTAAGCGTTCCTCCCAAACATCGCTCACAGTTACCGAAACGTGGGCGATGCAACTGATCGGGCGCTCCGCGAGGAGCGCCCTTTTTTCATTGGGGACTCGATCAGACGATCAGGAAAATGATGACCGCGAGGCCCGCCGCGACGCCGGCGGCAGTCGCCAGTCTCCGCTTGCGGTGCCGCTTCGGCCCATAGATCCCGGCAGCGCGGCGCTCGGCGATCAGCGCGGCATCGAATTCGGCCGAAGATGAATAGGCGCAGGCCAAAGCCGCGCCCGCAGCATAAGCTTCGAGCGTCAGGACGGCGGTGTCGGAGTGCCCGCTATTGGCCACGTGCAACATCCGCTCATGTTAGCGCGCGGATGGTAAACGAGACGTTGCCGTCACCCGGTTAGCGCATGGGTTCGGCAGCCGCCGGAACGGTCATTTTTGTGCGCCGGGGACGGGTTTTGCGTGACAACGCCGGGGCCAACTCGGCCGTGAGGGCGCTGCTGACTGCGTCGATCTGGCGGCCCTGCTCACTCACCGGCTGGTCGTCGGCGCAACATAGCCGATTGCGGCCGTCATGCTTGGCGCGATAGAGCGCGGCGTCGGCGCGCGCAATCAGTACCGCGATATCGGTGACCGGTTCATGCGACGTGGCGGCACCGATGCTCACCGTCGCGCCGATCGCTTTGTCGCCAATCTGGATGCCGGCGGTCTCGAAGCTTGCACGCAGGCGCTCGCCGATGCGCGCGGCAAATTGCATCGGTTCCGCCACGATAACGGCGAATTCTTCGCCGCCAAGCCGGCCGACGAGGTCGCTACCGCGCATGTTCGAACGCGCCGCGTTGGCGAACACACGCAACACTTCGTCGCCGATGGCATGGCCGAAGCGATCGTTGATCGATTTGAAATGATCGAGATCGAGCATCAGCATGGTCACCGGCTGGCCGCGTTCACCCTGCCGGGCGCACAGGCTGAGCGCGTTTTCCAGAAAAGCTCGCCGGTTGAGCAACCCAGTCAAAGGATCGGTGGAGGCCGCGCTGCGGTAGAGGTCGACATCGTTTTCCTTGACCATCAGCAGCATGATGAATGCGGTACCGACCGCGTAAAGTATGCTTTCAAGCGTAAAGACGTTGATCCAGCTCACAGCATAGGCCGCGGGCAAGTATGCCTGCATGGCGAGCGGCATCAGGAAGATCGCCGCATGCACGCAGGGCACCAGGACGGCGGCGACGCGCGACTGTAGCGATCTGCGCCGTTCGCGCCGTAATTCGTGGGCGATGAAGAAGGTGTAGCTCGCGACGATGAAGGCGCCGAGCGCGATGCGCTCGTTGCTGCCTTCCGCGAACGCAGGCAATTGGCACAGCACAATCCAGACAAAGGCGCCAATGAAAGCGGCGGTCGGCAGCAGCGGCCGCCCGTGGAACAGCCGCACTCCGTTCCAGATCATGCCGCAGGCAAGAAACGTGAGCGCTTGCTCGAATTCCTTGGGAAAATCAATCATGGGTGCTGGCGTGCCCCAGAGGGCGATCGACGACGCTCCGATCAAATAAGCCGATCCCCACCAGGCGAGCGCACGCACGTTGCGTTGCTGCACCCAGGCGAACAGAAGCAAAAGCCCCAGCATCGCTGCCAAGCAAACGGCAACGAACGCCAGCGTTGGTAGGTCAAGCGGCAATAGCTGCGGCTTCACGGCAGCGAACATCGACTACCCCCCGTGGCTCGGCCGGTTCCGGACCGAACGACGGTATGACTTTACACGCAGGCCTATGGGAAAACCGTTGCGTGCTTGCGCAGGCTTCGATGCAAGACTTGTGAAAATTAGAATTAAATATTGTACGGATGAGACACCATAGGGCCCGCCTAGGGCGGGTCGCCGCGAGTTTTAAAACACAAAGGGCGCACTTTTTGCGCCCTTTGCAAATTTCGATGGTTGTTGGATCGTTAACGCTTGGAGAACTGGAACGAGCGCCGCGCTTTGGCTTTGCCGTACTTCTTGCGCTCGACCACGCGTGAGTCGCGGGTGAGGAAACCGCCGCGCTTGAGCGCCCCGCGCAAATCCGGCTCGTAATAGGTCAGCGCCTTGGAGAGGCCGTGGCGGACCGCACCGGCCTGGCCGGACAGCCCGCCGCCGGAGACCGTGCAGGTCACGTCGTATTGCCCGGCGCGATTGGCGGCGACCAGCGGCTGCTGGATCAGCATGCGCAGCACCGGACGCGCGAAGAATATTTCCACCGTCTTGGTGTTGACCAAAATTTTGCCGGAACCGGGCTTGATCCAGACGCGGGCAACCGCGTTCTTGCGTTTTCCCGTGGCGTAAGCGCGCCCCTGCGCGTCGAGCTTCTGTACGTATTTCGGGGCCTCCGGCGCGGCCGGCTTGAGGCTCGCCAATCCTTCCAACGACTGTACGGTCTCGGCCACGGTCAGGCACTCCTCACGTTCTTGCGGTTCATGGCGGCGACGTCGAGTTTTTCCGGCTTCTGCGCCTCGTGCGGATGCTCGGGCCCGGGATAGACGCGCAGATTTCCGAGCTGCACGCGGCCGAGCGGTCCGCGCGGCAACATGCGCTCGATCGCCTTTTCGACGATGCGTTCCGGGAAGCGGCCGTCCATGATCGACTTGGCCGTACGTTCCTTGATCCCGCCGATAAAGCCGGTGTGGTAGTGATAAACTTTCTTGTCGCGCTTGCGGCCGGTGAGCACCGCCTTGGCGGCGTTGACAACAATGACGTTGTCGCCGTCGTCGACATGCGGGGTATAGGTCGCCTTATGCTTGCCGCGCAGCCGCATCGCCACGATCGTGGCAAGCCGGCCGACCACAAGCCCGCTGGCGTCGATCAGCAGCCACTTCTTTTCGATGTCGGCGGCCTTGGCCGAATAGGTCGTCATGATAAATCCTTAGGAATGGCGCGCTCCAGCACGCCGAACGTGCGGTTCTCTAGCCGAGCAGGTTACCGCAGTCAACGTCACATATGATATATTATACGAATAATATCAATATCTTATAAGAATGGTATTTTAGAACCATCGACTAATCATCGGGCATATGGGATCGAATAGGTGGCGGTGACATGGGCCACCGGCTCATCCGTGCCCTCCGAATAAATGGTGACCTCGCCCACCACCAGCCGCTTGCCGACCTTCATCAAATGGGCGTCGGCCAAGAGGTCGGCGTGCGTCGGCTTACGCAGGAAATTGATGTTGAGATTTATGGTGACTGCCAGCGGCTGCGGCCCGATCGCCGAGAACACCGCGACGTACATGGCGAAGTCGGCGAGCTCCATCATGGTCGGACCGGAAACCGTGCCGCCCGGGCGCAGGCTCGCCTCGTCGAAGGCCCAGCGCACGCACACGTCGCCATGCCCGACACGCTCGATGCTATGGCCGCAACCGGGATAAAACGCCTGCGGAAATTCCGCGTGCAGCAGCTTGATGATTTCGTCCACCGACATGGCTGGCGCTGGCATTATTCCTCCCTCGCCGGCCCATCCGGCGCCTTGGTAATAAACAGGCCGGTAATCTGGTCAAACTGTCTTTTCAATCCTCGCTTTGCGCGCCCGGCTGGTCGGGTTAAGTATCTGCCGCCATGACCGCGCGCAGCACCAGTCCCGATTCCGCGGCGTCGCCCGCATTGTTGCGCGGCGATATCGACGGCATCGCTTTGCTCTCGCTGAACCGGCCGCAGGCGCGCAATACGTTGTCGGAAGCCATGCTGGCGGCGCTGCATGATCAATTCGCCGTGATTGCCGGAGACGACCAAGTTCGCTCCGTCATCATTTCGCACAACGGTCCGGCCTTCTGCGCCGGCCACGATATGAAGGAAATGACCGCGCATCGTTCCGACCCTGATCGCGGGCGCGGCTATTTCAAGGCGTTGATGGAACGCTGCAGCGAACTGATGCTATCGATTCAGAAACTGCCGCAGCCGGTGATCGCCGCGGTCGAAGGCGTCGCCACCGCTGCCGGCTGCCAGCTTATCGCCAGCTGCGACCTCGCGGTAGCGGCCAAAACGGCGCGTTTCTCGACGCCGGGCGTGCATATCGGCCTGTTCTGCTCGACGCCGATGGTGGCGCTGTCGCGCAACGTGTCGAACAAGCACGCCATGGAAATGCTGCTCACCGGCGACCTGATCTCCGCCGCCGACGCCCATCGCATCGGTCTCGTCAATCGGGTGGTGGCCGCCGGCAAGGCGTCCGAGCACGCACTTGAATTGGCACGGCAAATCGCATCGAAGTCGATGCTCACCGTCAAGCTCGGCAAGCAAGCCTTCTACCGCCAGCGCGAACTCAACCTCGCCGACGCCTACAAGCTCACCATCGACGTGATGGTCGACAACATGCTGGCGCGCGACGCCGAGGAAGGCCTTAACGCCTTCATCGAGAAACGCGATCCGCGCTGGGAAGATCGCTGAGGCTCACGACCCCGTTGATCGCACCGGCCCTTCCCGCTTGCCGGATGAACGCTTATCTTCTCGCCCATCAGCCTCGTGTTAGCCGGCCATTCCATGAACAATTCATTGCGAGTGTTCACGCCTGCCGCTCAGAAGGCGCAAGCCGAACGCGGCTCCGCCAAAGTCAGTGAACAGCGGCTGGCCGAGGGCTTTCCCGATAAGGTCACGCCGGAACTTGCTGCCTTCATCGCCGAGCAGGACACCGCATTCTTGGCCACTGCAACCGCTGACGGCGCGCCTTACATCCAGCATCGTGGCGGCCCAAAAGGCTTCATCAAAGTGCTCGACAACCAGACGCTCGGCTTTGCCGACTACCGCGGCAATCGGCAGTACATCACACTCGCCAATCTCACTGAGAACGATCACGCCTTTCTGTTCCTACTCGATTCCGCGCGCCGCCAGCGCATCAAACTGTGGGGCCGGGCGCGCGTGGTCGAAAACGACGCGGCGCTGGTTGAGCGGTTATTCGACAAAGGCTACCGAGCGCGCCCCGAGCGCGCCGTATTGTTCACGATCGAGGCTTGGGATGTGAACTGCTCGTCGCACATCGTCACGCGCTTCACCGAAGCCGAAATCGAGCAGGCGCTGACCATCGTGCAGACCAAGATCGCCGAGCTTGAAGCCGACAACGCACGGCTGCGCAACTTGCTCGCGCAGCAATCGCCGCCGCCATCCGATCCGCCGCGATGAACCACGACAAATATCCCGACAGCTATATCCGCGGCATTCTCAATACCGTGAAGACCATCGCCATGGTCGGCATCTCGCCGAAGGACAATCGGCCGAGTTATTTCGTATTCAAGTATCTGCTGGCGCGCGGCTATCGCATGATTCCGGTTAATCCGGGACAAGCCGGCAAGGAAATTCTCGGCCAAAAAGTCTACGGCAAGCTCGCCGATATCCCCGAACCGGTGGACATGGTCGATATCTTCCGCGCTTCCGAACACGTGCTGCCGGTCGTGCAGGAGGCGCTGGCGCTCAATCCCAAGCCGCAGGTGATCTGGATGCAGCTTACCGTGCGCAACGAGGAGGCCGCCCGGCTCGCCGAAGCGGCCGGTCTGAAGGTGGTGATGAACCGCTGCCCGAAGATCGAATACGGACGGCTGTCGTCGGAGATATCCTGGATCGGGGTTAATTCGCGCGTCCTCACCTCCAAACGCGCGCAGGGGTTAGGCAAAGGCGTACAACGCATGGGGCTCACCCATGACACCATGCCAGGCGGCGCGACGCAGGCGACCGACCGCGCGCAAAAAGGCGAAGAAAACGATGGTTGAGACGGCCTCTCGCGCCGGTAATAAATTCCATGGCACGGCCGGCACCTAGGCGGCAGTTTTCTATTTGATGCATTGCAATGCTGCCGCCTTGACGGCGTGCCCGCCTCCCCCCATTAGATCGCACTCAATTTCCGCATCGGCCGGGACGGCCCGCGGACCACAGCAGGATGGTGCAGCCATGGCCGAGGCCGAACGCATTCCGGGATTTGCAACGCTTTCGATTCACGCCGGCGCCAAGCCCGACCCGACCACCGGCGCGCGTGCAACGCCGATTTATCAGACCACCTCCTTCGTGTTCGACGATGTCGAGCACGCAGCCTCGCTGTTCGGCCTGCAGGCCTTCGGCAACATCTACACCCGCATCGGCAATCCAACCTGCGCCGTGCTGGAGGAACGCGTCGCCGCGCTCGAAGGCGGCACCGCGGGTCTCGCGGTCGCCTCCGGCCATGCCGCACAAGTAATCGTGATGCACGCGCTGATGACGCCCGGCGACGAACTCGTCGCCTCCAAGAAGCTCTATGGCGGCTCGATCAACCAGTTCAATCATTCGTTCAAGAACTTCGGTTGGAACGTGATGTGGGCCGACCCCGATGACATCGCCTCGTTCGAAAAAGCGGTGACGCCGAAAACGAAAGCGATCTTCATCGAGTCGATCGCCAATCCGGGCGGCGTCATCACCGACATCGAGGCGGTGTCCAAGATCGCCCGCAAGGCCGGCGTACCGCTGATCGTCGACAACACGCTGGCGACGCCCTATCTGTGCAAGCCGATCGACTACGGCGCCGACATCGTGGTGCATTCGCTCACCAAATTCCTCGGCGGCCACGGCAATTCGATCGGCGGCTTGATCGTCGACGGCGGCACCTTCAACTGGCTGCAGAACAAACGCTACCCGATGCTGTCGGAGCCGCGCCCCGAATATTCCGGCATGGTGCTGGGCGAGACCTTCGGCAATTTCGCGTTCGCCATCGCCTGCCGCGTGCTCGGCCTACGCGATCTTGGACCAGCGCTGTCACCGTTCAACGCCTTCCTGATCATCACCGGTATCGAGACGCTGCCGCTGCGCATGCAGCGCCATTCCGACAATGCGCTCGTCGTTGCGCAATGGCTGGCCAAGCGGCCGGAGGTGGTCTGGGTGAGCTATCCGGGGTTGGCCGGCGACAAATACAACACGCTTGCCAAGAAATACGTGCCGAAGGGCGCCGGTGCGGTGTTCACCTTCGGGCTCAAGGGCGGCTACGACGCCGGCGTAAAGCTGGTGTCGAACGTCAAGCTGTTCTCGCACCTCGCCAACATCGGCGACACCCGCTCGCTCATCATCCATCCCGCCTCGACCACCCACAAGCAATTGTCCGACGCGCAGAAGGTGCAAGCCGGCGCCGGGCCGGACGTGGTGCGGCTGTCGATCGGATTGGAAGATACCGCCGACATCATCGCCGACCTGGAGCAGGGCTTGCAGGCGAAGTGATCAGCTTTTCTTGAGCGTGCGCGCGACGTAATCGCGGATGTAGGCGAGCGTCTCCGGCGCGGCCCAGACTTCGGTCACCGCCTGGTCGGTCGCCGTCCTGCTTTGCGCCAGCCGCTCGGCGACCGCCTGGTGGATCTGCATCTTGGTCTGCGCGAAGGCCGCCGGCGACAGCGCGGCGAGCGATTGCGCGGCAGCCATGGCGCGCTCCACCAACTGCGCCGGCGCCACCGCCTCGTTGACCCAGCCGCGATGCGCAGCCGCCTCGGCCGGAAAGGTCGCGCCGCTCAGGATGGTCTCGTTGAAAAAATACGGCGGCGTGGCATGCCGCATGATCTCGAACGCGAGCGCCGGAAACGGCACGCCGACCAGCAATTCGGTCACGCCGATGCGGCCGCCGTCATTCGCCATGATGCGGCGGTCGGCGCAACAGGCGAGCACGCAGCCGCCAGCAATGGCGTGGCCGTTGATCGCCGCCACCACCGGCTTGGGATGATTGAACACGGCGTCATAGAGCTTGTGCAGGGCGGGCAGGAATTTGCGCACGTAACCGGCGCCGCCCTCGCTGATGCGGATCAAATCGACGCCTGCCGAAAAAATTTTGCCCTGCCCGGTCAACACCACGGCCTTGGCGCCGGCGTCGCGCAGCGCCAGGAACCGTGCCGCCAGCACCTCGCAGAATTCGATATCGAGCACATTGGCCTTACCGTGCTTGAGCGTCAGCACGACGATGCCGGCATCGCTCTTGACGTCGATCATGCCGCCTGTCCCGCCGCCGCTTGCGGCCGCCGGACGATCGCACGATGCGACAGCCGCTCGGCATGCACGATTGCAATCGTAAATACCACCATCGCCAGCACCTGGTGCGCGAGTGCGAGTGGAAGCGCCGCCTCATAAAGCAGCGTAATGATTCCGAGCGCGGCCTGTAGCGTCACCGCGCCCGCCAAGACAATTGCTCCGCGGACGTCGCGCCGCGCACGCCATGCATCAAAGGCGTGCAACATCGCCAGCAGCCATATCCCGTCGGCCAGCATGCGGTGATTGATCTGAACCGTCAGTATATTCTCGAACAAATTGCGCCAGAGTGGTCTGATGAATAGCAGCTCGTCGAGCGGCGGCATGACCGCGCCTTCGATCAGCGGCCAGGTATTGTATTTCAATCCGCCATCGAGCCCGGCCACCAGAGCGCCGAGATAGATCTGCACCAGCAGCAGCGCGGCAATCGCCAAAGCCGCGAGGCGCAGCCGCTGCGGCGCGACGTCAGGTCGTCTTCGGCGCGATCTGCTGAGCGGTCCACAGCACGGCGGCATAGATCGCGCAGGCCAGCGTCATATGGAACGCCAACCGGTATTGCGAGACCTTGGTGAGCGAGCCTTCGAGGCCCGACGCCACCATCCACCAGCCGACCACGCCGAGCGCGGCACCGCCGGCGAAAATCAGCCATAGCCGCGGGCGCAGCGGTGGCGGAATGGCGCCTTGCCACAAGAAAAGCAGAAACGGCAGCAGGAACACCGCCCCGGTCGCGCGCGCCAGCAGTCGGTGCGTCCATTCCCAAAAATAGATGACCTTGAACTGTGCCAGACTCATGCCCTGGTTGAGTTTGCGGTATTGGGGGATGGCTTTGTAGCCGTCGAATTCGGTCTGCCAGGCACCTTCGCTCATGGGCAGCAATACGCCGGTTACCGGCTTCCATTCCACGATCGAGAGGCCGGACACGGTAAGTCGTGTGGCACCACCGACGATCAGCGTTAGAAAAATCATCGCAGCGGTCGCGAGCAGCCACAGCCGCACCGCGCGCGCGTGAATCTCCGGAACGGAACGTTGTTCGTGCATGGAACGCTTGTTTGCAGGAAACCGCGCGGACCATATAGTCATGCGCGTTGCATCGCAACAACGCCGACGATGATCCCGAAAAGCCTGTTCTCGACTTGATCGGAGATGGGCACCGGGTTTCGGGCGAGATCATGCGCCAATAAAGTAGACCTGCCATGTCCATTCGCATCCGCAAATTGATCGGCACTGTCGCCCTGTTGGTGCTGGTGTTGGTATGGGCGCTGCTCGCCATGGCGCTGGCGCAGTCGGTGCTCACCGACATCAACGGCTTCGTGGCGGCGATCTTTTACCTGGTCGCCGGGCTCGGCTGGGTGCTGCCGGCGATGCCGCTGATTAGCTGGATGGCAAAGCCCGATAAGATCAAGCCGCGTTGACGCGGCGGAATCCGTTCCACATCGCGGTAGCGGCGCCCGACATCAGAACTTCCAGATAGCGCTGCTGCTGGAAGTCGCCGTTGACCGAAATGCGCGGCAGCGCTGTCAAATGGTCGCGGTGCGCCCTGAACAGCACGCCCGGCCGCGTGGTTACCGCAGTCTTGAAGCCCAGTTCAGCGGCGATGCGGAACTCGCGCGGGCCCGCCGACGTCGGATCGCCGACCGGATAAGCCAAATGCTCCGGCCGTTTGCCAAGCGCGGTTTCCAGCACAGTGCGGCTCATCGCCATTTCGGCGCGCACGGCGGATTCGTCAGTCATCTTCTTGAGCATGTTGTGGTTGACGGTGTGCGCACCGATGGTGACCAGCGGATCGGCGGCGAGGGCGACGATCTCGTTCCAGTCCATGCAGAGATCGCGGCAAAATGATGCGGTATCGACGCCATATCGGGCAGCGAGATCGCGCACCACGCGCCGCAATTCGTCTTCGGTTTTCATGCTGCGCAGATAGCCGTAGATCTCGTCATACAGTTCGCGTTTTTCCTTCACCGTACCGCACTCGAAGAACCGATCCTGGCCGTTGATCACTATGCCGATGCGGCTGTTGCGCGCGATCACCGCTTCGAGCGTGACCCACCACAATTCGCCGAGCCGGTCGGGAAAGCTGGTTGGAATATAGAGCGCGAACGGCAGCTGATATTTTTTCAGCAGCGGATAGGCATAGCGCATCAGGTCCTTGTAGCCGTCGTCGAAGGTGATACAGACGAAGCGTCGATTGAAATCGTCGCTGATGTAACGCGCGTGCATCTCGTCGAGCGAGATCACGTCGAGGGCTGCGCGCTTGAGCCGCACCAGCAGCCGCTCAAGGAACGCCGGCGTGATTTCCAGCAGGTGGTTGGGCTGGAACGCGTCCGGGCGCGCCGGGCGCACGTGATGCAGCGTCAGGATGGCGCCGACGCCGCCGACCAGCGGGCGCATGAAATGATGCAGGCCGGTGAAATAGAGCGTTTCCAGCCCGGTCCGGATGATGGTCTGCTTCATGCCCGCCAAGGCTTCTGGTCCCAAAGATTCAATCGGCCAACTATTCCAGCCCCATATTGATAAATGTTTGCGCGCCCGTGGCCAGACCCAACTCAGCGCGAAAAGACCGGCGGAGGCTAAGCCGCGATATCTTGCGGCACGCCGGCCATCAGCGTCACGTCGGCAATGCCGGCCGTTATCAGTCGTTCGCGCGCGGCTTTGGTCGATGGATGGCCCGGATCGGCGGCCACCAGCACCGCGCGCGCAGCCAACGGCGCGAACCGTTCGAGTGCGATGTCGGCGGCGGAGCCGACGTCGATTACCACGTGATCGTAACTGTGCACCAGCGCTTCGATCACCGTCGCCAGCATCGGCGAAGCGGCAAGCGCTGCCCCATCATGGCCGACATTGCCGGTCGCGACCAAATGCACATTGGAATATTGATCGCGGGTGACGACGTCGCCGAACGAGGCCGCGCCGCGCACGAGTTCGGCGATGCCGGGCGCCTTGGGATCGTCCGAAATGATCGACAGGTTGGGCGAGCCGAAGGCCAGATCGACCAGCACAACATTGGCGTATTGCGCCAGCGTGCGGGCGAGCGCAATCGCGGCATAGGTCGTGCCGACATTGCGCATGGCGCCGACCACGGTGACGCGGCGGCCGTCATCGCCCGCTTGCCGCAGACTCTGCGCGATCTGCTTCGCCGAACTCACCGCCACAGGCCCAGCCGCCTTAGCACGAGACGGCCCTGTCGGCGCCAGCGGCGGCGAATCCACGCGCGGGATCATTGGAACGGCCATCGCCGGGGCTGCGTGAGCCGGCGCATGGGCGTACCCATAGGACTGAGGCGCCGCCGCCAGCAGCGCGCCGGTCACGATGAAGCCAGCTGACAATGCAAAGGCGGCGAAAGCCGCGATCAGCACGGTCGGTAGTTTTTTCGGAAAATCCGGCTTGATCGATGGGCTGGCGCGCGAAATGATGCGCGCCTCCGGCGGAGCCGCATTGATGTTGTCGCGCGCGGTCGCCTCGCGATATTTGGCGAGATAGGATTCGAGCAGATCACGCTCGGTCTTGGCCTCGCGCTCGAGCGCGCGCAACTGCACGTCCTGCTCATTGCTCTGCGAGGCTTGCCTCTTGACCGCGTTGAGGCTGGCGGTGAGCATTTCCAGCCGGTCGCCGGCGACTCTGGCGTCGTTGTCGAGCTGGGCCGCGAGGCGCCCGCCCTCATTACGAATCTCACCCCCGACCTCGGCGATTTGCGCCTTGAGTTCCTTGATGCGCGGGTGCTGGTCGAGCAAGGTGGTGGACTGCTCGGCGAGCTGCGAGCGCAACGCGTTGCGCTGCTCGATTAGCCGGCGCATGGACTCGGTATTGGCTATATCGGAAGAACTCGATCGGCTTGCCAGAGCGAATGAGTTCGCGCAACTGCCGCGCCCTTGCTTCCAGGTCGGCCTTTTGCCCGCGCGCCGCGGAGATCTGCGAATTGATTTCGGTTAGCTGCTGGGTCGGCAGCGAGGTATTGTTGGAGCCGGAAAACAGATTGGACTCGTTGCGATAGGCTTCGACCTTGGCTTCCGCGTCCGCTACCTTGGCCCGCAATTTGGAAATCTCGCCGGCCAGCCAGTCGCCGGCGGCGCGAGTTTGATCCTGCTTCGCCGTTTGCTGCATCGTAAGGTAGGTCTCGGCGATGGTATTGGCGACGCGGGCGGCGAGATCGGGATCGGCCGAACTAAAGGCGACCGCAATCACGCGGGATTTTTCCACCGCAAAGACATTGAGCCGGTCGTAATAGGACTCGAGCGTGCGCTCTTCTTTCGTCATGGCGGCCGGATCGCGCACGATGCCGAACAGGCTGAGCACAACTCTGAGTACCGACGGGCCGCGCAATGCCGGATCGAATTCCGGATTGTCGGAGAGTTTTTCCCGCCTGATCACCTCGCGCGCCAGATCGCGCGAGAGCACGAGATGAATCTGGCTCGTCACCGCTTCGGGATCGATGGTGGTGCGGTCGCCGACATTTTTGTCGGCCTCGGCGCGCAGAAATACGTTCTCGCGCCCCTCCAGCAGCAGCCAGGATTCGGAGCGGTAACGCGGGGTCATGACGTTGACGACGGCGAAGGCGGTGGCGACCACCAGCAGCGTGATGCCGAGAATCTTGGTCTTTTTGGCCCACAAAACGCGGCCTAACCCGCGCAAATCAGGCTCGCCCTCGATTGTGATCGGCGCTGCGGCGGGAATGGGCTGGCTGGCGACTTTCGACTTCTTACCAAACAACATGCCTCACTCCGAACGCCTGACTTTGACGGTGCCGTCAGGATCACAACCTATTATGGTTGCTTCCCCGTTAATTTCCGGCCCGACCGCCCGGAGTGAGATTTTGTTAACCATCCCGGCCCCCTAATCCGCGTAAATTCCGTCAAGGGAGCGCGGATTCGGTTGATGCGGGGAGCCCGGTTTTTCTTGGCGGCGTTGGTCGCGCCCGCCGTCGCACGCGCCTGCGTGCGGCCCGCTACCGGCGGATCGACGCCGAAATGCGCGTCAAGTCGTGCTGGAACCGCCTGGGCCATGGCCGCCTCTCGAAATGGAAGCGCTGCTTGAACGACGATTAGGTCCAACAGGCGTGCACAATCCGTTGAACTCGGCGGTATAGGCCGAAAAGCCGTTAGGGAAGCGTTATTGCCCCGCGATGGGCGCATCCCTATAGTCCGCGCCGTTTCGGTCGGGGCGTAGCGCAGCCCGGTTAGCGCACCTGTCTGGGGGACAGGGGGTCGTGAGTTCAAATCTCGCCGCCCCGACCAAAAAATCAGCTTGTGCGCCAGCCTCCGGCCTTGCGCCCGGCGACCAACCAATAAACAACGCCGCCGATAATCCCGGCTGCCGCCGCGAGCAGCAAAGCGTGTTCGACCGGCGGGACGTCTGTCGTGTTTTCCAGCATCGCCGAAATGTCGCAGCCGTAATATGAGGCCAATGCGACCAGGACGCCGGCGGCTCCGTAATAGATAAAGCTGCGCAGACGCAAAGCTTCGCCGAGACCGATCAGCACGACAGCTGGCACGATCGCCACGGCGCCGTAAAGGCCGGTTGCGAAAAACGAACCGACGAAAAAACTCACCCGTTCGACCCGATCGGAATCCATATCCGGGGCAATGATACCGATGACGAGCGCCATTCCCGCGGCCACGCTGGCTACGATAACGGCTAAGATAATCACGATGATCCGGCTAAGTGACATGTGCGCTCCCCTCGCCCCGATCAAAATTTTCCCCATCAGCGGCAGACCGCTTGGTTATTATTTCTTCACTGAAGTGACCGCGCCGAGCGCGTCGATCACGCCGGCGCCGACTTCGCTCCGCTTGCCCGGGATGGCGCGCGCCGATCGGATCAGGTCACGGCGCACGCCGTCGGGCGTGAGCTTGGGATTGCGCGCCAGCAGCAATGCGGCCACGCCGCTGGCGTGAGCGGCGGCAACCGAGGTGCCGGTGGTCACCTGGTAGCCGGCGTCGGGCGCCGGCTCGAGCACCTGCACACCGGGCGCCGCCACCGTGACTTGCGGCCCGCGATTGGCTTGCGGCAACAATTTGTCGTCGGCATCGGTCGCGGTCACACCGATGACGTCCGGATCGGCCGCCGGATAAAGCGGCGGCGAGCGCGGCCCGGCATTGCCGACCGCGGCGATCAGCACGATGCCGCGCGCATGCGCCTTGGCCAGCATGTCGCGGAACATCGGATCGGGCGGTCCGGCAAAGCTCATATTGACGATGCGTGCGTTTTTGCTCGCGGCCCAATCGAGGCCTTTGAGAATATTGAACGTGGTGCCTTGCGCGCTCTCCTTGTCGCCGGAAAAGGCGCGCACCGCGAGCAGTCTGACCTTCGGCGCCACGCCGACGAGCTTATTATGCGCGGCGATGGCGCCGGCCATGCCGGTGCCGTGCATATGGGCCGGCGCCGGCGCGCCGAGCGCGTCATATTCGTCGACGATCACGCCGGCAAGATCGGGATGGCTGCCGTCGATCTTGGAATCGATCACCGCCACCAGCACGTCGTCGCCATTGGTGATCCTGTGCGCTTCCAGCAAATGTAGCTTGGGAACGACATATTGCGCGGCGGCGGCGGGTTGCGCCGGCGGTTGCGACTGCCCAAACCGATAGAGGAAATTCGGCTGCGCGGTCGATATCCGCGTAAAGGGCTTAACACCACCCAGCGTCGCACGCACGGAGTTGGTGCCGTCGATGCGCCAGCGTTGCAAGCTACGGCCGGTCAGCGCGAAGCTCTGCGTCTCTAGCAGCGTCAATTGCAGACGGCGCGCGACCACATTGAGATATTGCGCCGGCGTATCGCTCTCGACTTCAAACAACACCTCGTTCGCCACGAAGCTGGTAATGCCGCGCGGCGGAATATCGATGTGGCGCCCGCGCGCTTGCCGCGGACCGCGTGGCGGCGGATTTTGCGGCGGCAGGTTTGTGGTGACGACCACATCCGGGACTAGGATGGGGCCCAGCACCCATCCGACCGGTCCGAGGAAACAAGACAAGGCCATGCGATTGACTTCGGTGACGGTCAACTCGCGGCCGAGCATCAGCGTGCCGATCATCGGCGAAACGGCGGCGCAAGCGAACGACCCGATGCCGTACCAGGCAAGCGGGGTTGGGCCGACGCGCGTCAATGGCGGCAACGGATTATTGGGCGCAACGGTTTGCGCCCGCACCGAATTATGGGCGCCCATAACCGTCGCAATCACCAGTATCGCAGCTATTGCGACCCGCCGCATGAACGTTCCTCAACCACCCGGACAAACCGGCATGGGTATACCATACAGGGATTGGTGTGACGTCATGCGCGTTTGGTTCAACTTTACGGGATGCGCAGCCGTACCGCGCCCTATTCGGCACGCACCACAGCCGTATCGATGAGCTTGCGGCATTCGGCGAGCTCATGCAGCACGGCGTGCAACTTGCGCAGATCCTCACGCGCCAGCCGGCCAACCGGCGCCGCGGGCTGCGGTTCGATTGCCGGGAGCGGCGGCTTTTCCGCGTCAAGATCAGCACCGTGGATCGCGCGATCGGTGGGTTCGATGCGAGGCACCGGCGCGCTCTTCAACGGCGGTTCGCGGCGCGCCTCGACGTCGTCCTGACGATCGCCGAGATCGCGGCCGATCAGCGAGGACAACCGGCTGCGCAGGCCACGATCTTCTTCAAGGAGTTCGGACTCCGCCGCTACCGCTTCCGCGGCCAGAGCGTCGTCCTCGCTGGCGCCATGCGGCGGCTGCGGAGCGCCTTCTTGCCAAACGACAGTCACGAATTTCGCGCCTTGCTCGCGCAAGATGCGCTGCACGCCGCGGATGGTGTAGCCCTCGCCGTATAAGAGATGACGAATGCCGCGCAAAAGGTTGACGTCGTCCGGACGATAATAGCGCCGGCCGCCGCCGCGCTTCATCGGTTTGATGTCGCGGAAACGGCTTTCCCAGAAACGCAGCACGTGCTGCGGCAGGTCGAGCTCTTCCGCCACTTCACTGATGCTACGAAATGCGTCCGGCGCCTTGTGATCCAAAGCGGCCCCTCTCGATGCTGAGTTAAACGCGATACTGGAACGAATTTAACGCCGCCGCCGTTATTCGGCTTGACCGTTGATGCGATGCTTGAGGATCGCCGACGGCTTGAACACCATCACCCGGCGCGGCGAGATCGGCACTTCCTTGCCGGTCTTGGGATTGCGCCCGATGCGCTGGCCCTTCTTGCGCACCACGAACGAACCGAACGAGGAAAGCTTCACGGTTTCGCCACGTTCGAGGCAGTCGGTGATTTCCTTGAGCACCAACTCCACGAGCGCCGCGGATTCCGTCCGTGAAAGGCCTACTTTTTGGTAGACCGCTTCGCAGAGGTCCGCCCGCGTCACTGTTTTACCGGTCATCGCCCGCCCTGCCCCTGGCGAAGATATCCTGCTGAATTATCGACGATATTAGCATCAACCCCGGGGGTCAACGGGGCGAAGCAAATTATGGCGGGGTATCTAGCTGCTTCTAAGGTCTACCCCTGGTCATAGTTCGCGAGCAATTTCGTTACCCGCAACCCGAATTGACCGGCCTGGCCGGCCTGGCGCCGCTCACCAGCGCAGCAACGCCGAGCCCCAGGTGAACCCGCCGCCCATCGCCTCCAGCAAAATGAGGTTGCCGCGCTTGATGCGCCGGTCGGCCACCGCATCGGCCAGTGCCAGCGGGATCGAGGCCGCCGACGTGTTGCCGTGGCGGTCCACGGTGACCACCACCTTGTCCGGCGTAATGCCGAGCTTATGGGCCGAGCCGTCGATGATCCTCTTATTGGCCTGATGCGGCACGAACCAGTCGATATCGGCCGCGCTGGTGCCGGTGGCCTTGAAGGCGTCGTAGATCACGTCGGTGATCATCGCTATGGCATGCTTGAACACGTCGCGGCCTTCCATGCGCAGGTGGCCGACTGTCTGGGTCGAGGATGGGCCGCCGTCCACATAGAGCTTGGATTTATGCCGCCCGTCCGAGCGCAGGTGCGTGGTCAGCAAGCCGCGGTCGGCCGACGTGCCCGATTGCGGCTGCAGCTCTAGCACCAGGGCGCCGGCACCGTCGCCGAACAGCACGCAGGTCGTGCGATCGTTCCAGTCCAAGATGCGCGAGAACGTCTCCGCCCCGATCACCAGCGCACGCTTGAAACCGCCGCTCTTGAGCATCGAGTCGACGATCGATAGCGCATAGACGAAGCCCGAACAGACCGCCTGCAGATCGAAGGCGGCGCCGCGGGTGATGCCGAGCCCGGCCTGCACCGACACCGCGGTGGCGGGAAAAGTCTGGTCCGGCGTCGAGGTGGCGAGCACGATCAGGTCGATCGAATCCGCCTCGACATGAGCATTGGCGAGCGCGGCGCGCGCTGCATGAAGCGCGAGGTCGGAGGTCATCTCACCGGCGGCGGCGATATGGCGTTCGCGGATACCGGTACGCTGCACGATCCACTCGTCGGTGGTTTCCACCGACTTTGCCAGTTCATCGTTGCTGAGAATACGCGCCGGCAGATAACCGCCGCACCCAAGTACAACCGAACGCATTGGGGTCACGAGATAGCTCCGCTCGCCACGCGCGCCGTCGCGCTTGCCTGCAGGTCGCGCGCCATCAACTCGCCGATCTTGGCGAGCAATTCGTAGCGGAACATGTCGTACCCCATGTCGATGGCGGCGGCGAAGCCCTCGGCGTCGGCGCCGCCATGGCTCTTGATCACGATACCATTGAGGCCGAGAAACACGCCGCCATTGGATTTGCGCGGATCCATCTTTTCGCGCAGCGTGCGGAAAGCCGGGCGCGCCAGCAGATAGCCGAGGCGCGCGGTCCAAGTCCTGTTCATCGCGTCTTTGAGATATTGCGCGAATTGGCGGGCGGTGCCTTCGGCGGTCTTCAGCGCGATATTTCCGGCGAAGCCTTCGGTCACCACCACGTCGACCAAACCCTTGCCGATGTCGTCACCCTCGACGAAGCCGATATAATCGAAATGCGGGAAATGGCCTTCGCGTAGCAGGCGTCCGGCCTCGCGCACTTGTTCGAGACCTTTGACCTCCTCGACGCCGATATTGAGCAGGCCCACGGTCGGCCGCTCGATGTCGAACAGGACGCGCGCCATGGCACTGCCCATGGCGGCGAGATTGATCAGGTGCTGCTCGTCGGCGCCGATCGAGGCCCCGACGTCGAGCACCACCAACTCGCCCTTCAGCGTTGGCCAAAGCCCGGCGAGCGCCGGCCGCTCGATGTCCTCGATCATTTTGAGATTGAAGCGCGCCATCGCCATCAAGGCACCGGTATTGCCGGCCGAGACCACGACATCGGCCTCGCCCTTCTTCACCGCGTCGATCGCCAACCACATCGACGACTTCCAGCGGCCGTGCTTGAGCGCCTGGCTCGGCTTGTCGTCCATGCGGATCGCCACTTCGGTATGCACCAGTTTCGACTTGGCCTTGAGCCGCGGCAGGCGGTCGAGCAGCGGCTCAACCACGGCGCGGTCGCCGAAAAGTAGGAACTCGATATCGGGATGGCGGGTGAGCGAAATATCGGCACCCGGCAAGACGACCGAGGCACCATGGTCGCCGCCCATAGCGTCAAGCGCAATGCGAGCCTTGTCAGGCATGGATCGACTTGGGCGGCGCTGGCTTGCGCGCCGGCAACTTAGCCAAATGGGTTCGTGGCACGGGGGCGACCATAACCGCTCGGTCGCAGCAGACAAGCCGGTTCTGACAACCTTCCATGAGCTGTCCCCCGCTCACGATTTGCCGCCGCCGAGGGTTTTTTTCAGCGATTCCAACGCGGCAAAAGGGTGCTCGCCGGCAACTTCGACCTTGGGCGGCGCGAATTGGACGCCGGCCTTACGAGGATAGGGATCGATGCCGAGGATCAGAAATTCGGTCGCCAGCGCGCCCAGGTCCAAGGTGCCGCCGACCAACGGTTCCGGCGGCTCGTCGCCGCTGCGCGCGCGAGTTCGGGCGCTTTTGGGCCCACGTTCTGTCTCGCTCGCAGGCGCGAATTGGAGGTCGACCGCCTCTTCGACCGCGCTCTCCACCGGCTCTAGCGTCACCACGCAGTTCTGGCCGACCCGGCCGCTCACCTGACCGCTGACGTGAACGCCGCTGCCCTGGCGTGTCAGGTCGAAGACCGCAGAGAGCTGCAGCAATTCGCGCACGGCGGCGAGCTCGGCCAGCTCGGCGCGGGCCTCGGCCGGGGCCTCGATCGCGATATGGAGGCCAGCGTCCGGGATATCTTCCACGGCCACCGGCACGCTCCAGGGGTTTCCCGCTTTCTTCATTAAAATCAGTCTCTTAACTTATAATCTGGGGGATCTTGCTCGGCTCGGGAAAGGATAGCTCACCGCTCGCAAGGCTGGCCGGCGGCTGGGTGCCAAGATCACGTAGCGCCTCTCGCACATAGGCTGCAAGGCGGGTCGCCGGGGCCGTTGGCGATCCGCCGTAGATATTCCGTCGCCAAAGTCTCCACCAACGCGCGATCGTCGCTAGCCGTCCAGGCGGCCCGATAGGCCTGCGAGCGGCCATAAAAGGCCTCACCTATGCGGCGCATCTGTTTCGGCACTTTCAAGTCGCCAACGCCCATCTCCCGCAGATTGTGGTCCATATCTTCGCAAAACCGGTCGAAAATACCCTGCCCGAGGCTCTGCGACACAGGGTCCTGCGCCAACCGATCGAGCACCAAAGCCAAATGCAGCACGATCAGGTCGAAACGGCCGTTAACCGTGTCGGCGACGGCGTAGTCGCTATAAAAACAGGGCAATCGCGCCTGCGCCACGATCATGCCATACAGGGTGGAAATGGTGTCGGGGCCGCGTGGCCCGCGGCGAAAAAGGGGAAAAATCATCGCGCTGGTTCTGAACTGACCGAGGCTGCCGCCCGGTTAAGTGAACGCCTTCGCCGATGCAAGACCGAAATGACGGTGCCGCGTTTGGGGTCGAAGACCAATCGAAATCGCAACAGGCCGATCCGGCTCGCGCTGGCGTTTGCCTGTGGCCTGGCGCTTGCCGGCTGCGGCAGCTTCACCGAGACCTTGCAGCGCGGCTACGTGGCGCAGGAAGGCGCGCTCGAACAAATCCCGGTCGGCGCCACCCAGGAGCAGGTCCTGATCGTGCTCGGCACGCCCTCCACCGTCGCCACCGTGAGCGGCGAAGCGTTCTATTATATTTCACAGACCTCGCAGCGCACGGCAGCGTTCATGCCCTACGAGGTGAAGGACCAGCGCGTCATCGCGGTCTATTTCGACAAAGATCGCCGGGTCCAGCGGCTGGCCAATTACGGCCTCAAGGACGGAAAAATCTTCGACTTCGTGTCGCAGACGACGCCGACCAGCGGCAAGGAGCTCAATTATCTCGGCAACGTCTTCAAGAACGTGGTTCCCAAGATCTGACGTCGCGCACAGTCGGCAGCTGCAGAATTGATCAACAAGAAGGGCCCGCACGGATGGCGGGCCCTTTCGTCGTTTTTCGACGATGCGCTTTGTATCAGTGCGCCAGCACCGCCAATAGCAGCAGCGCCACGATGTTGGTGATCTTGATCATCGGGTTGACGGCGGGTCCCGCCGTGTCCTTGTAGGGGTCGCCGACGGTGTCGCCGGTCACCGCCGCCTTGTGGGCTTCCGAGCCCTTGCCGCCGTAATGGCCGTCCTCGATGTATTTCTTGGCGTTGTCCCAGGCGCCACCGCCCGAGGTCATCGAGATGGCGACGAACAGGCCGGTGACGATGACGCCGAGCAGCATGGCGCCGAGCGCCGAGAAGCCCGCCGACTTGCCGGCCGCGCCGCCGCCCGCGATCAGGAAGATCGCGAAGTAGCAGACGATCGGCGAAAGCACCGGCAGCAGCGAAGGCACGATCATTTCGCGGATCGCGGCCTTGGTGAGCATGTCGACCGCGCGGCCGTAGTTGGGCTTCTCCTTGCCCTTCATGATGCCCGGGTGCTCGCGGAATTGCCGGCGCACCTCTTCGACGATCGCGCCGGCGGCACGGCCGACCGCGGTCATGCCCATGGAGGCGAACAGGTAAGGCAGCAGGCCGCCGAACAGCAGACCGACCACGACGTAGGGGTTGGTCAGCGCGAAGTCGAGTTTGACGCTTGTGAAGTACGGATGCGCCGCCGTGTCCTTGGAGAAGAACAGCAGGTCCTGGTTATAGGCCGCAAACAGCACCAGCGCGCCGAGGCCGGCCGAGCCGATGGCGTAGCCCTTGGTGATCGCCTTGGTGGTGTTGCCGACCGCATCGAGCGCGTCGGTGAACTTGCGCACGCCCTTGGGCAGGCCGGCCATCTCGGCAATGCCGCCGGCATTGTCGGTGACCGGGCCGAAGGCGTCGAGCGCAACCACCATGCCGGCGAGCGCCAGCATCGCGGTGACCGCGACCGCGATGCCGAACAATCCGGCTTGCCCGTAGGACACCAGGATGCCGGCGATGATCACGATGGCGGGAGCCGCGGTCGACTCCATCGAGATGGCGAGGCCCTGGATCACGTTGGTGCCGTGGCCGGTGACCGAGGCCGAGGCGATCGACTGCACCGGGCGGAAATTGGTGCCGGTGTAGTATTCGGTGATCCAGATGATCAGGCCGGTCACCACCAGGCCGACGATGGCGCAGATGAAGAGCGACGTGCCGGTGAAGGGCACCCCCGGGATCGCGCCGAAGCCGACCAGCCGGTACGTGATGTACCAGATGGCGCCGAGCGAGAGCACCGCCGAGGCGATGAAGCCCTTGTAGAGCGCGCCCATGATCGACTGGCTCTTGCCGAGCCGCACGAAGAACGTGCCGGCGATCGAGGTGATGATGCAGACGCCGCCGATACCGAGCGGATAGATCATCATCTTGAGCAGCACAGGCGTGCCGGCGAAAAAGATCGAGGCCAGCACCATGGTGGCGACGATGGTCACCGCATAGGTCTCGAACAGGTCGGCGGCCATGCCGGCGCAGTCGCCGACATTGTCGCCCACGTTGTCGGCGATGGTCGCCGGATTGCGCGGATCGTCTTCCGGAATGCCGGCTTCCACCTTACCGACCAGATCGCCGCCGACGTCGGCGCCCTTGGTGAAGATGCCGCCGCCGAGACGGGCGAAGATCGAAATCAGCGACGCGCCGAAGCCGAGCGCGACCAGCGCATCGATCACGGTGCGGTCGTTCGGCGCCATGTGCAGCGTGCCGGTGAGGAAGCCGAAATAGAGCGTGACGCCGAGCAGCGCCAGGCCCGCCACCAGCATGCCGGTGATGGCGCCCGACTTGAAGGCGAGTTCGAGCCCGCCGGCCAGCGTCTTGGTGGCGGCTTGCGCGACCCGCACATTGGCGCGCACCGACACGTTCATGCCGATGAAGCCGGTGGCGCCCGAGAGCAGCGCGCCGACCAGGAAGCCGATGGCGACCAGCCAGCCGAGCGTGAAGCCGAGGATGACGAAGATCACCACGCCGACCATGGCGATGGCGGTGTATTGGCGCTTGAGATAGGCCTGCGCGCCTTCGCGCACGGCCTCGGAAATCTCCTGCATCTTCTTGCTGCCGGCGTCGGCGCGCAGCACCGAGCCGGTGGCCCAGATGCCATAGAGGATCGCGAGCACGCCACAGCCGACGATCATCCACAATGTATTCATGGTGGCCCTCAACTTCGATTGATATGGCAGGCGGGAGAAACGCTCCCGCCGGCACAGGAGCGTCGAGGATGGCCGCTTTGGAGGGCGCTTCACCCCGACCGGGAAAGCGCGCGGATATAGCCAAAAAGGCAGCGGTAAAGCAACGCGCATTTCGACCTGGATTAGTCCTATCCCCGCTCGTCCCCGCGAAAGCGGGGACCCAGAGCCGTCAGGCAAGAGGCCAAGAACTGGATTCCCGCTTGCGCGGGAATGAGCGGTGTTAGGTCCGGTTATCAATAGACAAGCGCCATCGCCCGTATTCTTGGCGGCGCCGGGTACGCCGTAGTCCTTTACCGCCGCCCGGAAAGAACCGAGGGCGCGCGGAACGCCAAAGGTCCCGGAGGACCCGCGGGCCTCGACGCCTCGCGACATCGAGGCTTGTCGAAGTCCGATAGTGCCGCAAGTCCGCCGTTTCCAAGGCGTCCCGCGCGCGGTGTTTGAAGGTTTGCTCCGCATCGCCCCCGGTGGGCAGACATTTTACCCACCGCTGCAGGGCTTCCTCGACGCCGGAGGGACTCACTCCCCTTTTGGGAAGAGCCGTCCTTGCGGACGCCGCATGGCCCAAGTGATCGCCTGCCGGGCGACCGGGACGAGCGCGGCTTGGACCGCCGGGCGCTCGCACCGCATCTCCGATGCGAGCGTATTCCCCGGCCACCGCTCCCCGCCCCGCGTCTGGAGACGCTGATCAGACACCCCTCGGTCACGAGGGACGGGATGTAGGGATATTATCCCAAGGAATATTATCCTGTCAAGCCACCCCCGTTCAGCAAGGCGATCCTTGGAGTTTATTAGGGCGCGGACTCATAAACGCCGGGCCAAATACTGCCATGGATACGCCAGCGAATGTCGCTTTCAGACAACAGCGGACAACCATGGATTTTGGCCTGCGATGGTTTGTCCGCTAATGACCCAAAGCGGACATTGCAGAGCGGAATAGCTGCGCTGCGGTAGGGCCCTCTGCAGCGCCGCCTCGAAATCTCCATCCAAGCAATTGCGCCTTTTTGTGTTGGCCAACACAGCGAGCCCGGACGGATGCCGCTAGTTTGGCAATCACTACGGGGCTCGGCATCCGCCCGCGCTCCCATCCGTAGTTGATGGCTCGCCTCTGGCGGGAATTACTTGGGGCCGCGCCGCACAAGCGATTGAGGAATGACTATGGGTTCTCGGTCTGCGTTTGCTGTTACTGCCCCAGCACCTATGGCGGACTCGCGCTTCACCTCAGCGGCCCAGCCGTTGCTTCAGCGAATTTGGCCACAATCAATGATAGCCCTTGGATTAGGGCTCACTGCGGCTTGGACAGGTCTCTTAGTATATGGGCTCGCAAAACTAATAGAGCGCGCATTTTAGGAATGCCAAGCCGATAACTCAGCTATCCGAGTCCTTTACCGGTACTCGCCAGATCAGCCAAGCGATGAGAAGCATTGACGGAATCAATGCCATTTCAAATGGATCCAAAATATCAAATTCCGAAAAGAGACCCATTGTTCGGCTCTTTCTGCGAAGTATTCATGTAAGATCGGATACGAAAAAAGGTCAATTAGCGATGGCAGGGGACAGCTATGCCTTATCCGGCCTAGGCGCTAATTCAATAGCGAAAAGACTGGCTCTCGCAGCAGCCTGATCAATATACCTGATTGCATTTCGCGGGAGACCGCCGCGAGGCGGTCTTTCTTTTTGTGCCGATAATGTTGCAGTGCATGAGTCCGGTTCTGGCACATAACGGACATTGCTGAGCCGATGCCGAATGTACGCTCTCGGGGTAAAGCGGACATGCGGCTTTTTTTATGAGTACGCGCCCTAGACCGTCGTCACCGCTCGCTTGCGTAACGCAAGCCACACCAGCATCGCGCCGACCAGGAAAATGGTCGGGAAGATCACTTCGTTGATCGCCGCCCAGCCGAGATATTCCAGCAACTGGCCGGAGGAGAACGACGCCACCGCCATGCTGCCGAAGATCAGGAAGTCGTTGAACGCCTGCACCTTGTTGCGTTCCTGCGGCCGGTGGCACTGCGTCACCATGGTGGTGGCGCCGATAAAGGCCAAATTCCAGCCGACGCCGAGCAGCACCAGCGCGGTCCAGAAATGCGCCACCGTGATGCCGGCGACGCCGACCACCGCGGCGAGCGCGATCAGCCCCAGGCCGATGCCGGTGATGCGCTCGACCCCGAAGCGCGCGATCAGGCCGCCGGTGACGAAGCTCGGCGCATACATCGCCAGCACGTGCCATTGGATGCCGAGCGTGGCGTCCGTCACGGAATGTCCGCAGCCGACCATGGCGAGCGGCGCCGAGGTCATGACCATGTTCATCATGGCGTAGCTCGCCATGCCGCAGGCGACCGCCACGATAAAGCGCGGCGTGCGCACGATTGCGGCGAGCGGCCGCGGGGTTACGGCGCGCGTTGCCGGCAGCGGCGGGATTTTCACGAACAGCAGCACCAGCGCGGCGATCGCTGCGCAGGCCGATTGGCCGAGATAGCTCGCGGCGAACATATGCGGCGACAGCAGATCCTTGGTGAAGATGACGAGCTGCGGCCCGATCACTGCGGCGAAGACGCCGCCGGCCAAAACCCACGACACGACTTTCGGCCGGAACGCTTCGCTCGCGGTATCGGCGGCGGCGAAGCGGTAGGAATTATGTGCGGCGGCATAAAGCCCGCCGCAAAAGGTGCCGATCAGCAGCAGCCAGAACTGGCCGTTCATCACCGCCGAATAGGATATCAGCCCCGACAGAACGCCGAACAGCGATCCGGTCTGCAGCGCGAAGCGGCGGCCGAAGCGGCGGGCGAGCGCACCCACCGGCAGCGCGCCGAACCATATACCGATCACCATGGCGGTGATCGGCAGCGTTGCCAGTCCCTTGTCGGGCGCCAGCACCGCGCCGACGATCGAGGCGGTCGAGACGATGACGGTGTTGTTGCCGCCGGCAAGCGCCTGCGCCGCCGCCAGCACCATGGCGTTGCGGCGCGCCAGGCCGTCGTCGATCGTCCCGTAAGGTATCGGTTCGGCGACAGCCGACATGAAGGAGTTCCTGGAAAAACGGTTCTCTTTTTAACGGCCCCCGCAGAATACCGCTACTACCCAGAGCGCAGGGCTGGGATGCTTTCATCCGCTCATTCCCGCGGAAGCGGGAATCCAGTTCTTCAGCCAGATGCTGTGGCTCCTGGACCCCCGCTTGCGCGGGGGTGAGCGGATGAATGGTTCAATCGTTGCGGTCGAAGCGCCAGGCGCCGGGATGGCGGATCACCGCGGCGCGCGCCTCATCGAGCGAGCGGGCGCCGATCTGGCCGAGCGAGGAGCGCAATTCGTCGATGTAGAGGTCGATCAGGTGCCCCGGCCCGGCATCGCCGAGCGCGCCAACCGCCCACAAGAAGCTCTTGCCGGCGAAAGCTGCCTTGGCGCCGAGCGCCAGCGCCCGCATCACGTCCTGGCCGGAGCGGATGCCGCTGTCGAGCACGACGGTCGCCTTTTGACCCACCGCCGCAACGATCGCCGGCAGCACGTCGATGGTCGGCGCCAGCGCCTCGATCTGCCGGCCGCCGTGGTTCGACACCCAGATGCCTTCGATGCCGAGCGCCACCGCTTTTTCGGCGTCGCCCGGATGCAGGATGCCCTTCACCAGCATCGGCCCTTTCCAGCGGTCGCGGTAGCGCGCGACTTCTTCCCACGAAAACACGCCGCCCATGTTCTGGCGCGCGAAGCTGATCACCTCGTTGGTGCTGGCGCCGGCGCGGGTGTATTGGCGGATGGTGGCAAAGCGCGGATAGCCGTTGCGCAGAAGCGCCAGCAGCCATTTCGGCCGGATCGCCATTTCATAGATCATGCGCAAATTGGGACGGAATTCGCGCCCCAAACCCGCGTAGCTTTCGCGCGTGCGCGTGGTGCGCACCGGCACGTCGATGGTCAGCGCCAGCGCTTTGACGCCCGCGGCGGTCGCCCGCTTGATGACGTCGAAGCCGATGGCGTGGTCGTTCTGGTAGAAACGATAGAGCTGCAGCCAGAACACGTCGGGCGCCACCTTCGCGACGTCCTCGATGGTGGCGCCGCCGGCGACGCCGAGCGTGTAGGGAACGCGCGCGCGCTGCGCCGCTTTCGCCATCAACAGATCGGCGCCCGGCCACACCAGCGACGGCCCGCCCATCGGCGCGATGCCGATCGGCGCGGCATAGCGGGTGCCGAACAAGTCCACGTCGGTCGGCGGCACCGTGGTGATCGCGCCGTAGCGCGCGACCACCTTGATGGCGTCGAACGCCGCCCAATTATGCGCAATGCCGACGTCGGCCCCGGCGCCGGTGTCGCCGTATTCGAACGAGAAGCGCGGCACGTTCTTCGGCGCGCGCGCGCGCAAGTAAGCCGAACTCGGGAACCGCCGATGCAGCGCCTCGAAATTCGGATTGAGCCCCGAGGGCATTTGTTCAAGCTGTTTTTTTGCCGTCAGGTCGTCCATGGCGCTTCCCTAATTCCTTTTCTTTTAATTATAGCGCGCCCGGCACCGCTATAACTACTAGCTTTGCGCAGCTTCAGAAGTGGCTGAAGGAGGCGCGCTTGAAGGTAAGCGCCCGGCCGTGGCTGTCCACGAAGCGGACACCCTCGCCCGTCTTGATTTCGCCGATCTCGGTCACCGCGACACCGGCTGCTTTTGCCGCGGCGCGGAACGCATCCGCCTTGCCCGCCGGTACGCTGCAGACGATCTCGTAATCGTCGCCGCCGGTGAGCGCGGTTTCCAGCATGGCCGGCTCGGCGGCGAGCGCGGCTTTGGCCGCATCGGAGAGTGGAACACGCGCGATCTCGATCTCGGCCGCAACCCGAGAGGCCCGGCACAGCTTGGTGAAATCGCCGGCGAGACCGTCGGACACATCCATCGCGGCCGAAGCATGGGTGCGCACCGCCTCGCTGAGCGCATTGCGCGGCTGCGGCAGCAGATAGCGCGCCGCGAGATGCTGGCGCTGCGCATCGGTGAGCGGCCAGTTCGCGCCCTTGCGCAGCGCAAGCCCGAGCGAAGCGTCGCCGATGCTGCCGCTCACGAACACAGCGTCGCCCGGCTTGGCGCCGGCGCGCCGCACCATGGTTCCTTCCGGCAGGCTGCCGAACATGGCGATGGAAATCGTGATCGGGCCCGGCGTGCGGTCGGTGTCGCCGCCGAACAGCGGACAGCCGAACTCGACCGCATCGTCGCGCAGGCCTTGCGCGAAACCGGAAAGCCATTCGTCGCCGATCTCCTTCGGCAGCGCCAGCGACAACAGGAAGCCGAGCGGCGTTGCGCCCTTGGCCGCCAAATCCGACAAGTTCACCCGCAGCGCCTTGCGCGCCACCTCGCGCGCCGCGTCCTCGGCAAAGAAATGTACGCCGCCGATAATGGCGTCGATCTTGAGCACCAGGTCGCAGCCCGGCGGCGGCTTGATGAAGGCGGCGTCGTCGCCGAGCCCAAGCGCGCCCGGATGGGTCGCGATCGGCTGGAAATAGCGCGCGATCAGACGGTCTTCGCCCGACAGTTTGTCGTCGTCAGAACTCATGGCCCGACTTTGCCTTCTTATACCTCCCGCTAAAAGGGGGGTTCAGGCAGAGAACTCCGCCGCGCGCAGCTGGCGCGCCAGCTGATCGAGCACCGCATTGACCATGCCGGTCTCGTCGCGCTCGACAAAGGCGGCGGCGACATCGGCATATTCCGACACGACCACACGCGCCGGCACGTCACGGCGGTGGTCGAGCTCGTAGGCGCCGGCACGCAGCGCGGCGCGCAGCACTGCCTCGATGCGCTTGAGCGGCCAGCTTTTCGCCAGCGCCTCGTCGATGATCGGGTCAAGCTTGCGCTGCTCGCGCACCACGCCGGAGACGATGTCGCGGAAGAACGCCGCTTCCGCCGGCAGATATTGCGCGCCCTCGACCTCGCGGCCGAGCCAGTGGCTCTCGAATTCGGCGAGGATTTCGTTCAGCCCGGTACCGGCCAGATCCATCTGGTAGAGCGCCTGCACCGCCGCCAATCGCGCCGCGCCGCGTTTGTTCGCCTTGCGCGCGTCCTTATCGTCGAGCGGCGCGCTCTTGGCCATTATTTGCCCGCGAGACTGCGTTTGAGCGCGATCATTGTCAGCGCCGCGCGGGCGGCGCTGGCGCCCTTGTTGCGACCGTCGTCAGTCGAGCGGGCGAGCGCCTGCGCCTCGTTATCGACGGTGAGGATGCCGTTGCCGATGGCGAGCTGGCGGTCGACGCTCAAGTCCATCAGGCCACGCGCCGACTCGTTCGACACCAGTTCGAAATGATAGGTCTCGCCCTGGATCACGCAGCCGAGCGCCACCACGCCGTCATAGGGTGCGCGCTTTTTCTGCGCGGCGTCGACCGCGATCGCGATGGCAGCGGGCACTTCGAGCGCGCCCGGCACCACGATGCGATCATAGGTGGCGCCCGCTTCGTCAAGCACGCGGACGGCGCCCTTCAGCAGCGCGTCGGAAATGTGTTCATAAAAGCGCGCTTCCACGATCAATACGCGCAACGTATCGCGCTTTTTCGCA
Source organism: uncultured Alphaproteobacteria bacterium (assembly GCA_963770985.1). Lineage (GTDB taxonomy): Bacteria > Pseudomonadota > Alphaproteobacteria > Rhizobiales > Xanthobacteraceae > Pseudolabrys. The sequence goes on from CAVYRR010000005.1 coordinate 56,771, forward strand.
GCGCTCGTCTTCTTGGCCATGTTTCAAATTCCTTGTTGAGCCGCGTGGTAGCAAGTGCCCGCGCGCCGAACAAGGGCTAGCTGCGCTCCATGAGCCGCGCCGCATAACGGGCCATGGTGTCGATTTCAAGATTGACGTCGTCACCCTTGCGCAAGGCCCCGAAGGTCGTCACCGCAAGCGTATGCGGGATGATCAGCACCGAGAAGGTATCGCCGTCCACCGCGTTGACCGTGAGCGAGACGCCGTCGAGTGCAACCGAACCTTTGGGTGCGATGAAGCGCGCCAGTTCGCGCGGCGCGCGCAGTACGAAGCGCGCCATGTCGGTCATGTCCTCGCGTTCGACCACCTGCGCGAGTCCGTCCACATGGCCGGCGACCAAGTGGCCGCCGAGCTCATCGCCGAGCTTCAACGAGCGCTCCAAATTGACGCGCCCGCCGTGCCGCCAGCGGCCGACAGTGGTGACGCGCAAGGTCTCGTCTGCCGCGTCGACCGCAAACCAGGTGCGGCCGTCTTCCTCGCCGGTGCCGACCACCGTCATGCAGACACCGGAACAGGCGATCGAGGCGCCTTCGATCAGTTCGGTGCGCGGATAGGCGCAAGCGATGGTGATGCGATGCAGATTGTCGGCGCGCGGCTTGACCGATCGCACCTCGCCCATGTCGGTGACAATGCCCGTAAACATGTCAGGCTCGCTCGAACGTTTCGAGCGTATCGGGCCCAAGCTTCTCGCGGCCGCGTGCGTGCAGTTGGCCAGTGAAACCGTTGAGCGGCATGCCCTCCAACGGTTCGATGCCGTCGGCGCCGATGGTCTTTGCGCCGTGCAGCAGCGCCAGTTCGTCGGCCAGGCCGCCAGCCGCGAACTCACCGGCGACTTTCGGGCCGCCCTCCACCATCAGCCGAGTGATGCCCTGCTCGGCGAGAACCTTGAGCACCTCCTCGAGATCGAGCCGCCCGTCCACGTCGCCGACCCGGAACACCTTGCAGCCCTTCTGCTGCAGGATTTCCTCGGCGATAGCGGATGGCTTGCTCGAGGTGAACACCCAGGTCGGCGTGTCGCGCACGGTCGCCACCACCGATGTCGAAAGCGGCAGCTTCAAGGTGGCGTCGAGCACCACGCGCACGGGCGAACGCTCGAACATGCCCGGCAGGCGGCAGGTCAATTGCGGATTGTCTGACAGCACGGTGCCGATGCCGACCAGGATGGCGTCGCTCGCTGCCCGCATCTGGAACACGCGCACGCGCGCTTCTTCGCCGGTGATTGCGAAGGGCTTGCGCCCCGCCAGCCCGGCTTTGCCGTCGGCCGACACCGCCAGTTTGAGCGTCACATAGGGCCGCTTGTTGGTGACGCGCATGATGTGGCCGGCATGGGCCCGGCGCGCCTCGTCGGCGCCCAGACCAATATCGACGGTAACGCCCTTGGCGCGCAGCCGCTCATGGCCTTTACCGGCGACTTCCGGATTGGGGTCTTCCAACGCCGATACCACACGCGCGATGCCGGCTTTGATGATGGCGTCGGCGCAGGGCGGCGTCTTGCCCTGATGCGAGCACGGCTCCAGTGTGACGTACATGGTGGCGCCCTGCGCCGCCTTCTTGGCGTGGCGCAGCGCCTCGACCTCGGCATGCGGCCGCCCGCCGCTTTGCGTCCAGCCGCGCCCGACGATGACGCCATCCTTGACGATGACCGCGCCGACCGCTGGATTGGGCCAGGTATTGCCCAGGCCGCGGCGGCCGAGCGTGAACGCCAGCGCCATGAAGCGCGCGTCGTCCGCCGGAGCTGTTGCGGCGCTCTGCTCGGCTGTAAGGCTCATTTGCGCGCGGTCGCCGCGGGCGGCGAGTCGTCGCCCGACAATTCGTCAAGCGCGGCGCGGAAATCCTTGGCCTCGCGGAAATTGCGGTAGACCGAGGCGAAGCGCACATAGGCGACATCGTCGAGCTCGCGCAGATGCTCCATCACCAGTTCGCCGATCGCCTCCGAGGACACCTCATTCTCGCCTTGGCTTTCCAGCTCGCGCACGATTTTCGAAACCTCCTGCTCGATGCGCTCCGGATCGACCGCGCGCTTGCGCAGCGCGATCTGTACTGAGCGCATCAATTTATCGCGGTCGAACGGCACGCGTCGGCCGTTGCGCTTGATGACGGTGAGTTCGCGCAACTGCACGCGCTCGAAGGTGGTGAAGCGGAAATTGCAGGTGAGACAGACGCGGCGGCGGCGAATCACCGCCGAATCCTCGGTCGGCCGCGAATCCTTCACCTGCGTATCGAGGCTTGCGCAACTCGGGCAACGCATGACGTCCCCTCTCGCCCGTTACTGATAAATCGGAAATCGCGAAATCAATGCTTTCACTTTGTCGCGCACCGCCGCCTCGACCAGGGAATCTTCCTCGACGCCCTTTTGCGACAGCACGTCGAGCACCTCGACGATCATATCGCCCACGGTGCGGAATTCGGCGATGCCGAAGCCGCGCGTGGTGCCGGCCGGCGTGCCGAGCCGTATCCCCGAGGTCACCGTCGGCTTCTGCGGGTCGAACGGGATGCCGTTTTTGTTGCAGGTGATGTGCGAGCGGCCGAGCGCCAATTCCGCCACCTTGCCGGTGAGGCGCTTCGGCCGTAGATCGACCAGCATCAGATGCGTGTCGGTGCCGCCCGATACGATGTCGAGGCCTTTCGACTTCAGCGTCTCGGCCAGCGCCTTGGCGTTCTCCACAACGTTGCGGGCGTAAGTGCGGAAGCTCGGCCGCAGCGCCTCGCCGAAGGCCACCGCCTTGGCGGCGATCACGTGCATCAGCGGGCCGCCCTGCATGCCGGGGAATACCGCGGAGTTGAGTTTCTTGGCGATTTCTTCGTTGTCCGACAGGATCACGCCGCCGCGCGGGCCGCGCAGCGTCTTGTGCGTCGTTGTCGTCACCACGTGCGCATGCGGGAACGGCGAAGGGATGCACCCCGCCCGCCACCAGGCCGGCGAAATGCGCCATGTCCACCAGCAGCAGCGCGCCGACCTCGTCGCAGATTTCGCGGAAGGCGCGGAAGTCGATGATGCGCGGATAGGCCGAACCGCCGGCGATGATCAGCTTCGGCTTATGCTCGCGCGCCAGCCGCGCGACCTGCTCGATATCGATGCGCTGGTCGTCGCGCCGCACGTCATAGGGCACCGGCTTGAACCACTTGCCCGACATGTTGACCGGCGAGCCATGCGAGAGATGCCCGCCGGCGGCGAGATTGAGCCCCATGAAGGTGTCGCCGGGCTTCATCAGAGCAAAAAACACCTCCGCGTTAGCAGAAGCGCCAGAATGCGGCTGTACATTCGCAAATCTGCAGCCGAACAGCTTTGTTACCCGCTGTATGGCCAACTCCTCGGCCACGTCGACGAACTGGCAGCCGCCGTAGTAGCGCTTGCCTGGCAGGCCTTCGGCATATTTGTTGGTGAGAACCGACCCCTGCGCTTCCAATACGGCGCGCGAAACGATGTTCTCCGAGGCGATCAGTTCGATCTCGTCGCGTTGCCGGCCGAGTTCTTGCCGAACAACCTCGGCGATCTCCGGGTCGACCTCCGCCAGAGACGCCGAGAACAGGTTGTCAACATCGCTCGCTGAACTGGGCTTGGAAGTCGCCGACATCATGATCTCCTGGCGCCGGGAACGCGGCCGGGGCCGAATTGCAAGAAAAGTCCGGGATTAGTCCGCAAATAGCATATAGGCCGCCACCCGCCAAGCGCTGGCATGTGGATGGTGTGCCAACCGCAATATCTAGGGAGTAAAGTCGCCCGCCACAAACGACAAAACCCCGGCCGCAAGGGCCGGGGCAAGTCTTTCCGCCAGTACTTGGATTAGAGGCGATAAAGGATCTGATCGGTCCAGAAGCGCTCAAGCCGGTGCAGCGACTTGTTGAGCGTGGTGAACTCGTCGGCATTGATGCCGCCGACCTGCTCAACGGTGCGCACATGCTTCTGATAGAGCGCCTCGACGATGTCGCGCACCTCGCGGCCCTTCTCGGTCAGCTTGATGCGCACCGAGCGGCGGTCGACGCGGCTGCGCTGGTGATCGAGGAACGCCATCTCCACCAGCTTCTTCAGATTGTAGGAGACGTTTGAGCCGAGATAGTAGCCGCGCGTGCGCAGCTCGCCGGCGGTCAGTTCCTTGTCGCCGATGTTATACAACAGCAGCGCCTGCACCGAATTGATGTCGGCGCGGCCACGGCGGTCGAATTCGTCCTTGATAACGTCGAGCAGCCGGCGGTGCAGCCGTTCGACCAAGGTCAAGGCCTCATGATAGAGCGGCCTGATGTGGTCGAACTTCGCCTCGCGTTCGGCGGGTTCGACCGTCTTTACAACGGCTTTCATGTCCAACGCCCCTGTTTGCGTTTTATTATCGTCGCATCGGTCCGGTAACGAGGCCCTGTTTCCCCGTTCCAGATGCCGACCCTATAAGGGGCACTCTAAAATCGACTTAAATAACACGATAAAGATTAGATTTATTTGCAACAGTGAACGCTTCCTTGAACGCGCAATTGAATCGATTGGCGCAACCTTTCATTCACCTTGACCAGCCGCATCACCCCCGCACGAAGCGAATTATGCCGGAAAAATCTTTACCCGCCTCCCCGCTCTCGACATATGCCGAATAAATCCTTGCCGCGTCGGCGCCGAGTTGCGTCTTGGCGCCCGCCGCCTTCGCTGCGTCTTGCGACAGTTTCAAATCCTTAAGCATCATCGCCGCGGTGAAACCGGCCTGGTAGTCGCGGTTGGCGGGCGAGGTCGGCACCGGCCCCGGCACCGGGCAATAAGTTGTCATCGACCAGCACTGGCCCGACGACTTCGACGAAATATCGAACAACTTCTGGTGATCGAGGCCGAGCTTCTCCGCCAGCACGAAAGCCTCCGACACCGCGATCATCGACACGCCGAGGATCATGTTGTTGCAGATCTTCGCCGCCTGGCCGTTGCCGGCGCCGCCGGCGTGCACGATTGTTCGCCCCATCTTTTGCAGGATCGACTCCGCGCGCGTGAACGCCTGCGCGCTGCCGCCGACCATGAAGGTCAGCGTCGCCGCGGTGGCGCCGCCGACGCCGCCCGACACCGGCGCATCGAGCATCATGAGGCCTTTCTGCTCCGCCACGCTTGCGACCGCGCGCGCGGTTTCCACGTCGATGGTCGAGCAATCGATCAGCAGCGTGCCGGGATTGGCATTCTCGATCGCGCCCGAGGAGCCGAGATAGACTTCGCGCACTTCCTTGCCCGACGGCAGCATGGTGATGAACACGTCGGCGCGCGCCGCCGCGCTTTTGGCGGTCTCGACGCCGGTGCCGCCGGCCGTCACGAGTTTTGCGACCGAGGCAGGGTTGACGTCGACGCCCTCGACCTGGTGGCCGGCCTTGAGCAGGTTCTGCGCCATCGGCAGACCCATGTTGCCGAGTCCGACAAATCCTATGCGCGCCATGGCGCCCTCCTCTTTTTATTTTAACTCACGGCGGTTGTTCTTGCGCCGATTTCAACGCCAGCCCGAGATACAGCACGAGCAATCCGCCTTCCAACATGCCAGTCACCAGGCTGGCGCCGAAGACCTGCGGGAAAAATATTTCCAACGCCAGCATCGAGGCTATGGCGGTGAGCCAGATCACCGCACCCCAGGCGGCGGCGAGCCACAGCCCAACGGCGGCGACCAGATCGATCACCGCGAAGAACACGGTGGCGGATTGCCAGGCGATGGACTGAAACTGGAACACCTCGCTCGGAGCGACGCCGATCCCGCAAACCCGCGACCAATGATAAAGGCCCTTCAGCATCGACGCGCCGGCCATCACGCGCAGAAACAGCACCAGCCGTCGCGTCCAGCGGCCGATGCTCTGCTCGCTCTCGTTCTCGCGCACCGGCTCGAGGCTTTGCAGATCGTCGCTGGTGAACGGCTCGCTCATGGCAGCGCCAATTCGTCGCTGCCGAGCGGCGCGAAATAGCGCTCGACGGCGCCTTCGCTCACCTCCGCGAGCGTGGCCGGCTGCCAGCGCGGTTTGTTGTCCTTGTCGACGATCACGGCGCGAACGCCCTCGTAAAAATCGGAACCATGGATGACGCGCGACACTATGCGGAATTCGGCGCGCATGCACGTCTCGAAATCCCACTGCCGACCGCGCCGCACCTGCGCCAGCGCCAGTTTGAGGCTAAGCGGCGATTTCGCCCGCATAGTGGCCGCCGTCCTGCCCGCCCATTCGGCATTCGCGCCGCCGGAAGTCGCTTCGCGGTCAAGCGCAGCGAAGATGCCCTCGACGCTATCGCCGGCGAATAAGCGGTCGATCGCCGTGCGCCGCGCCAGGATCGGCCCCTCGCCTGCCGGCTCGGCAAAGGCGGCAAGCTGCGCGTCCACAGATACCGTGCCGGTCAGCCCATCGAGCAGCGCGCCGAAACGAGCCGAGGGAATCCGGTGGGTGGCGATCCCCGCCGCCACCGCATCGGCGCTGCCGAAGCGTTCTCCGGTCAGCCCGCAATAAGTGCCGAGTTCACCCGGCATGCGCGGCAGGAACCAGGTGGCGCCGACGTCGGGGAAAAAACCGATGCCGACTTCCGGCATGGCGAACTGGAAACGGTCGCCAGCGACCCGGTGCGAGCCGTTCACCGACAGCCCGACGCCGCCGCCCATCACCAGCCCGTCGATCAACGCCACATAGGGCTTGCGGAAATTCTTGATCGCCACGTTGAGCGGATATTCGTCGCGCCAGAATTGCAGCGCCTCGCGCATGGCGGCCGGCATAGCCAAGATCGTAGAGCGCGCGGATATCGCCGCCGGCCGAGAACGCGCGCTCGCCCGCGGCCGTGATCACCACGCGCGTGATCGCCGGGTCGCCGGCCCAAACGTCAAGTTGCGCGCGTAGCGCGACCACCATGGCATGGGTGACGGCATTGAGCGCTTGCGGCCGGTTGAGCGTCACCAGTCCGGCCGCGCCGCGCCGCTCGAACCGGATGTCCGTGCCGGCATCCATGATGGCCGTCAATTCCCCAGCAGCGCGCGGCTGACGATCAGCCGCATGATCTCGTTGGTGCCTTCCAGGATCTGATGCACGCGCACGTCGCGCAACACGCGTTCGATCGGATGATCGCGCAAGTAGCCGTAGCCGCCGTGCAGTTGCAGGCAGCCATTGACAATCTCGAAGCCGGTGTCGGTGGCCAAGCGCTTGGCCTGCGCGGCGAGCCGCGTCGCCGCCGGCTCGCCCGCACCGACCGCCACCGCGGCGCGATACAGCAGCAGGCGTGCGGATTCGATTTCGGTTGCGTAGTCGGCAATGCGGAATTGCAGCGCCTGGAAATCGGCGAGCCGCGAGCCGAACTGCTTGCGTTCCTTCATGTACTCGATGGTGCGGTCGAGACAGAATTGCGCGCCGCCGATCGAGCAGGCGCCGATATTGAGCCGTCCGCCGTCGAGCCCGGCCATGGCGATGCGGAAGCCCTGGCCTTCGCGACCGATCAAATTTGCCGCCGGCACGCGGCAATTCTCGAACATCACCATGGCGGTCGGCTGCGTTTTCCAGCCGAGCTTCTTCTCCTGCGCGCCATAGGAAAGCCCGGGCGTGCCCTTCTCCACCACGATGCAGGAAATGCCGCGCGGGCCCGCCTCGCCAGTGCGCGCCATCACCACATAGACGTCGGACACGCCGCCGCCGGAGATGAAGGCTTTCGTGCCGTCGAGCACGTAACTGTCGCCGTCGCGGCGCGCGCGCGTGGTGAGGCTCGCGGCATCGGAGCCCGCGTCCGGTTCGGTCAGGCAGTAGCTGGCGAAATGCTCCATGCTGCAGAGCTTGGGCAGGAATTTCTTGCGTACGGCGTCGCCGCCGAAAGCGTCGATCATCCAGGCCGCCATGTTGTGGATCGAGATGTAGGCGGCAGTCGAGGTGCAGCCTTGCGCCAGCTCCTCGAAGATCAGCGCGGCGTCGAGCCGGGTCAGCGCCGAGCCGCCGACGTCTTCCTTCACGTAAATGCCGCCGAAGCCGAGCGCCGCCGCCTGGCGCAGTGCCTCGACCGGGAACACTTCGCCCTCGTCCCAGTCGCGCGCATGCGGCATCATCTGCTCGCGCGCGAACTGCCGCGCGGTGGCCTGAAAGGCGCGTTGCTCTTCGGTGAGGTCGAAATCCATGGCATCGACCGATAGAAGGCGGCTTTAGCCCCGTCAACGGCGGTTAAAGGTGGTCATACGGGCGGGTAGCGGGCGGTCCTCGGACCGGCTAAAAAGAGGCCTCGGAGACCCTCAATGGCAATCAAATTCGGCCGCCCCATCGAAGCCCGCACCCGCCTGACGCCCGTCGAGGCGGCAGCCAGCGAGCGCCTGGACCTGCCCACTCGGCTCCGCCGCAACCGGCGCAACGAATGGGCGCGCCGCATGGTGCGTGAAAACCAGCTCACCACCGACGACCTGATCTGGCCGCTGTTCGTCATGGACGGCGACAATAAGCGCGCCGCTATCCCCTCGATGCCGGGCGTCGAGCGGCTTTCCGTCGATCAGGCGGTGCGCGAGGCCGAACGCGCGGCCAAGCTGACCATCCCTTGTCTCGCGCTGTTCCCCTATACCGACCCGGGCTTGCGCGACGAGACCGGCAGCGAGGCGCTCAACCCGGACAATCTGGTCTGCCGCGCCCTGCGCGCCATCAAAAAGGAAGTGCCGGAGATCGGCCTTTTGGCCGACGTCGCGCTCGATCCCTTCACCAGCCACGGTCATGACGGGTTGCTGCAAGACGGCGTCATTCTCAACGACGAGACCGTCGCTGTGCTGGTCAAGCAGGCGCTGGTGCAAGCGCAGGCCGGCTGCGACATCATCGCGCCGTCCGACATGATGGACGGGCGCGTCGGCGCCATCCGCAAGGGGCTCGACGCGGAAAATTTCACCGACGTGTCGATCATGGCCTACGCGGCGAAATATGCCTCGGTGTTCTACGGCCCGTTCCGCGACGCAGTCGGCTCCTCGAAGACGCTGACCGGTGACAAGCGCACCTATCAAATGGACTACGGCAACACCGACGAGGCGTTGCGCGAAGTCGCGCTCGACATCGAGGAAGGCGCCGACATGATCATGGTCAAGCCCGGCCTGCCCTATCTCGACATCGTGGCGCGCGTGAAGGACGCCTTCGCCATGCCGACTTACGCTTATCAAGTGTCGGGCGAATACGCGATGATCATGGCGGCGGCAGGCAACGGCTGGCTCGATGGCGAGCGCGCGATGTGGGAAACCCTCACGGCCTTCAAGCGCGCCGGCGCCGACGGCGTGCTGACTTATTTCGCGCCGCGCGTGGCGGAAAAATTAAAGAGCCAGAAGTAGTTCACCTGTGCAATCCGTATTCCGCTCATTCCCGCGCAAGCGGGAATCCAGAGAAACAATCGCAGGCTTTGCAAGTTCGCCCTGGGTCCCCGCTTTCGCGGGGACGAGCGGAACGGTAGAAGCCGCGCGCTAGGAACTGGAATTTTCCATGGGCGAATTCGCAATCGGTCAAGGCGTGTCGCGCTTCGAAGATCCGCGGCTGATCCAGGGCGCCGGCCGTTATACCGACGACATCAAGCTGCCCGGCATGGTGCATGGCGTGGTGCTGCGTTCGCCGCATGCCCACGCCAAGATCAAGTCGATCGACATCGCGGCGGCCAAATCCGCGCCCGGCGTTCTGTGCGTTCTCACCTCGGCCGACGTGAAAGCCGCCGGCTTCGGCGATCTGCCGGTGCCCAGCGGCCTCAAGCGCCGCGACGGCTCGCCGCAATACAAGCCGCGCTATCCGATCCTGGCTGAGGATCGCGTGCGCTGGCTCGGCGACAGCATGGCCTTCGTGGTAGCCGAAACCGTGGCTCAGGCCATGGACGCAGCCGAACTTATCACGGTGGATTTCGAACCGTTGCCGTCCGTCACCTCCACCGCCGAGGCGCCCAAGCCCGGCGCGCCGCGGGTCTGGGAGGATTGCCCCGACAATATCTGTTTCGTCGAACTGATCGGCGACAAGGCCGCGACCGATGCCGCCTTTGGGCGCGCGGCGCACATCGTCAAGCATCGTTTCGTCATCAACCGGGTCACCGCCGCCACCATGGAGCCGCGCGGCGCGGTCGGCGACTATCACGCCGCCGATGGACGCTACACGCTCTATACCGCCTTGCAGCGACCTCATCCGGTGCGCGCGGATCTCGCCAAAGTGCTCAAGGTCTCCGAGAGCAAAATCCGCATCATCACCGGCGACATCGGCGGCAGCTTCGGCATGAAGTCGCCGATCTTCAATGAAACCCCGCTGGTGCTGTTGGCGTCCAAACTGACCGGCCGGCCGGTGAAATGGATCAGTACGCGCTCGGAATCCTTTCTGAGCGACGCGCAGGCGCGCGACAACGTCACCGAAGCCGAACTCGCGCTCGACAGTGACGGCATGTTCCTCGCCTTCCGGGTGAAGACTTTCGCCGCCATCGGCGCCTATCTGCAGCACGCCATGCCGGCCTTTGTGTTGAATGCGGGCACGCTCGCCGGTTGCTACCGCACGCCGGCCATGCACGTGGATATCACCGCGGTGTTCACCAACACCAATCCGGTACGGCCCTATCGCGGCAACGGCCGGCCCGAGGCGGGTTACGTGATCGAGCGCATGGTCGACCTCGCCGCCGACGAGTTGGGACTCGATCCCGCCGAGCTGCGCCGGCGCAATTACATTCCGCCCAGCGCGATGCCGTTCAAGACCGGCCTCACGTTCACCTACGACAGCGGCGAGTTCGAGAAGAACATGGACATGGCGCTCGCGCTCGCCGACTTCAAAGGCTTCAAGGCGCGCAAGGCGCAGTCGCGCAAGGCCGGCAGACTACGCGGGTTTGGCATTTCCAACACCATCGAGCGCGCCGCCGCCGCCAGCACGGAGGGCGCCGAAGTGCGTTTCGACCGCGCCGGCACGGCGACCATATTCTCGGGCTCCAACAGCCAGGGCCAGGGCCACGAGACGGTCTTCAAGCAACTGGTCTGCGACCGGCTCGGGCTCGATCCCAAAGATGTGCATTACGTGCAGGGCGACACCGATCAGGTGTTCTACGGCGAAGGCACCGGCGGCTCGCGCTCGGCGACCATGGCCGGCTCCGCCTTCCATATGGCGTCGGAGAAGGTTATCGGCAAAGCGCGCGCCATTGCCGCGCATCTGCTCAACGTCAACCCCGATGAACTCAATTTCGCCGACGGCGTGTTTTCAAGCAAGGCGACCAATCGAACGCTGACGGTCAAGGAAATCGCCAAGGACTCCTTCGACCCTGCCAAACTTCCCAAAGGCATGGAGGCCGGTCTCTCGGGCAACGCCGTCTACACCTCGCCGGTCGCGAATTATCCGAACGGCTGCCACATCTGCGAACTCGAGATCGAGCAGGACACTGGCAAGGTCGAGATCGTGCGCTATTCCGTGGTCGACGATGTCGGCACCGAGCTCAATCCGCTGCTGCTGCACGGGCAGATCCACGGCGGCATCGCGCAAGGCGCCGGGCAGGCTTTGATGGAAGACATCCATTTCGACGCGCAAGGCCAGCTCGTCACCGGCTCGTTCATGGATTACGCCATGCCGCACGCCCATGATTTTTGCGACATAAAGATCGAGAGCAATCCGGTGCCGACCAAGACCAACCCGCTCGGCGTCAAGGGCGCCGGCGAAGCCGGCTGCGTCGGTGCGCTGCCGGCGGTGGCCAACGCGCTGGTCGACGCGCTCTCGGAATTCGGCATCAAACACATCGAGATGCCGGCGACCCCGGAGCGCATCTGGCGCGCAATGCAGCGCTGATCGGGCGCGGCTGCCCAGGCAAGTCGAAAGGCCCTAAGCTACCGACTGATTCGTTAAGTCTTTGTGCGTCGCGGATTCACTAAACGCGCTGCGACGGATAGCTTTTCCCGCGGCCTTAAGGAGATACCTATGCGGAATGTCGGACGCAAACTCGCTTTCATTCTCGCATCCACCAACCACGGAACAATGATCGTCAATCGATTCGACTACCGCATGTTCGGCCCGGACAAAGGCATCGGCGTCGGCTTCCAAATTCTCGAGACCGCCGCTTTCGACCCGGTCGAGGTCGAGATGGCGTTGCAATTGATCGAATTGCGCCGGCGCTATCACGGCGACGGAGTGGTGGCGATCGATTGCGGCGCCAATATCGGCGTGCACACCGTTGAGTGGGCGACCGCCATGACCGGCTGGGGCTCGGTGGTCGCGATCGAGGCGCAGGAGCGCCTTTATTATGCGCTGGCCGGGAATATCGCGATCAATAATTGCTTCAACGCCATCGCCATGCACGCCGCCGTGTCGTCGGAAAACGGCACGATGAAAATCCCGACGCCGAATTATCTGACCGCGTCGAGTTTCGGCAGCCTCGAGCTACGCCAGCGCGATGGCAACGAATTCATCGGCCAGCCGATTGACTATTCAGACGCGAACGCCGTCGCAATCCGAAAAATAACGCTGGACGCGTTGAATCTATCGCGCGTGGACCTGATCAAGATCGACATCGAAGGCATGGAACTAGAGGCGCTCGACGGCGCGCGGGGAACGATCGAGAAAAGCCGTCCGATCCTGCTGGTCGAATTCGATCAAGGCTAGCCGCGAGCTGTTGCGAGCATGGCTGGAGCAGCGCGGCTACCAAGTTGTCGATGCCGGCCTCAATCTGCTGGCGATCCACAAAACCGACCAGACGCTGAGCCAACTCAATCTTTCTGAATTGCCTGCACAATCGTCGGCGGCCTGAAACCGCCGCGCTGGGCGCAGTCAACCGCAGGTGCCGATCAACCGCTCGGACGGCGGCTTGCCGGAGACGCGGATCAGACTGCCATTCTTCGGCAGATGAAGCCCGCATTCGTTGCTGCCATCTTGTTCCCACCACCAACGCCCTTTGCGTTCGGGTTCGCCGGGGCGCAGCGCGCGCGTGCAGGGCGCGCAGCCGATCGAGGCAAAGCCCTTGGCGTGCAGGCTATTGATCGGAACATCGAGCCGGCGCACCTCTGCCAGCACGCCATCGCGCGTCCAATCGTAAAGCGGATTGAACTTCAGCACACTGCGGCTCGCGTCAAAGCTGCTCAGCCCGGCATCGTGCCGGTTCGAATTCTGATCGCCTCGCAGGCCCGTGATCCAGGCCGCCGCGCCGGAAAGCGCGCGATCGAGCGGCCTGGCCTTACGCACATCGCAACATGATTCTCGCGCCTGCTTCGACTCGTAAATGCCGTCGATACCCTGCTTGGCGACCAGCCGTTCCAGCGCCGCGTGATTGGGATAGATCGCGCGGATGCGGCGGCCATAGCGGCGCTCGGTTTCCGCCCACAAGGTGTAGGTCTCGGGGAACAGCCGCCCGGTATCGAGCGTCACCACGTCAATATCGAGGTCGCGCTCGCAGATCCAATGGAAGATGAGTTGGCCCTCGACGCCGAACCCGTGCGTGAAGACGATGGGCCCTTCGATCGCGCGACGTAGAAAAACGAGGCGCTCGGCCGCCGGCAGCGCCGCCATATTTTCGCTACGAATTCGGGAAGCCGTATCAAGCATTACTCACTTAATGTGTGCCGCACTGCGCAAGTCAAACCGGAAATAGAATTCGCCTATTTTGCTTGCCGCGAGCAACCGGTGCTACCGCCACGCACCTAACGGAGATTCCATTCCAAATTTTGCACGATGTTTATCGGCAAAAACTCCATCGTCGCGCGCGCGCAACGATAGCGATTGTCATTCCGCGCACCGAAAACATGAAAGGATATTGCCCGCGGGAGCTATATTTTTCATCGCCATCGCGCTAGGCGGCAACAAACCGCTGCGCTGCCATCCGCCGGCGGAATATTCATATCCGCCGCTCACTCCATCGCATTACCGGTTTCGATGCGAACCGGTTGATAGCCATCGGCGGTAAGCGCCGCCAGGATGTCGGCGGCGTGCGCGGCGTCGCGCGTTTCGATCGTGACGTCGAGCTTGGTGCCCTTGGCCGGCACGTCGAGGAACAGCCGGCGGTGATCGACCTCCAGGATATTGGCGCCGAGCGTGCCGAACCGGGTCGCGATGGTGCCGAGCACGCCGGGCTGGTCCGGAATGGTGAGGCGGAACGAGACAATGCGGGTCTCGCGCTCAAGCTCGCGCACCATGATCGATGCCAAGATGCGCGGGTCGATATTGCCGCCGCTCAAGACGAGACCGACTTTCTTGCCGCGGAAGCGCTCAGGTCTAGCCAGCATGGCGGCGAGGCCCGCGGCGCCCGCGCCTTCCGCCATGGTCTTCTGCAAGGTCAGATAGCCGTTGACCGCGCGCTCCAGATGCACCTCGTCGACCAGAACGACCTCGGAAACCAGTTCGCGGATCACCGGCAGCGTCAGTTTGCCGACATTCTTGACCGCGATACCCTCGGCCAGCGTCGGCCCGCCGATCGGCCGATTCTCACTATGCAGCGAATTCCATACCGACGGATAAAGTGCGGCTTCGGCGCCGACGATTTCGATCTTCGGCTTCACCGCGCGCGCGGCGATAGCATTGCCGGCGATCAACCCGCCGCCACCGATCGGGATCACCAGCAAATCGAGATCGCCCATCTCCTCCAGCATTTCAAGCGCGATGGTGCCCTGCCCGGCGATGATGCGCGCCTCGTCGTATGGATGCACCAGCGTGAGCCCGCGCTGGCTTTGAATTTGTTCGCAGCGCTCTTGCGCATCCGCCACGCTCTGGCCGTCGAGCACCACTTCGGCGCCATGCGAGCGGGTCGCCGCCACCTTCACGAACGGCGTGGTCACCGGCATCACGATGGTCGCCGGAATTTTCAGCCGCGCGGCGTGATAGGCCACCGCCTGCGCGTGATTGCCGGCCGACATGGCGATGACGCCGCGACGGCGCTCGGCTTCGCTGAGCGAGGCGAGCTTGCTGAGCGCGCCGCGTTCCTTGAACGAATTGGTGACCTGTAGGTTCTCGTATTTGACGTAGACCTCCGCCCCGGTGAGTGCGGACAGGCGCGGCGCCGGCAGCATAGGCGTGCGCAGCACCGCACCCTGGATCACGCGGCGGGCTGCTTCAATGTCTGCGATCGTGATGCTCAACGCTTGGTCTCCCGGTACGTCGGGACACCATGCCGCAAGGACGGCTGGCATTCCAGCCGGTCCGCCGGTGCCTCTTGCCCCCTTGCGCGAGCCCGATTCTTTCTCCATCTCGATGCTGACGAACAGGAGCGCCCAGCAACCGAGGGGCGAAGCCGCATGTCGATCGACATCAAACCCCACGCCTACGACCCGGTAACGAACCCGGAACTGTTCGAGGGCGTCCTGGCGCGCCGGGTGGTCGCTTTCGCCATCGATTTTACCATCATCGTCCTCCCGGTGTGCCTCGCCTACATTTTCACCTTTGCCTTCACCATCGTCACGCTTGGGCTCGGCGCCGTGCTGTTTTGGCTGCTACCGCCGGCCACGGTGATTTGGGCGCTGGTCTATTTCGGCGTCACGCTCGGGGGCGCCCGCTCGGCCACCATCGGCATGCGGGTCATGGATCTCGAAATGCGCACCTGGTACGGCGCGCCGGCCTATTTCGTGCTCGGCGCGGTGCACGCCATCGCGTTCTGGTTCACGGTGTCGTTCTTCACGCCGTTCATCCTGCTGGTCGCCTT
The DNA here is from genome assembly GCA_963770985.1 of uncultured Alphaproteobacteria bacterium. Classification (GTDB taxonomy): domain Bacteria; phylum Pseudomonadota; class Alphaproteobacteria; order Rhizobiales; family Xanthobacteraceae; genus Pseudolabrys. The sequence continues at coordinate 72,348 of CAVYRR010000005.1, forward strand.
CTTCAACGAACGCCGCCGGCTGCTGCACGACATCATGCTCGGCACCGTGATCATCAATAACCCGGCGCGGGCCGCCCTGCGTAGCGCCCCCGCGCGATAAAGGCCTTTGACGGGACCACCCGCGGTGCGCGATGCTGTCCCTGAATCGGGAGCCATGACGGCTTGACGACGTGACCCAGCATTCCCGCGATACGCCGCAATTCTATCTGACGGCGCCCTCGCCTTGCCCCTATTTGCACGGCCAGGAAGAACGCAAGGTGTTCACCCACCTGGTCGGCGAGCGCGCGGGCGAACTCAACGATCTGCTCACCCATGGCGGCTTCCGCCGCAGTCAGTCGATCGCCTACCGGCCGGCCTGCGAGACCTGCCGCGCCTGCGTTTCGGTGCGCGTGGTGGCGGCGGATTTTTCACCCTCGCGCAACATGCGCCGCATCGCCGAACGCAATGCCGATGTGGTCGGTGACATGCGCTCGCCGGCGCCCACCTCCGAGCAATATTCGGTGTTCCGCGCCTATCTCGACACCCGCCACCGCGACGGCGGCATGGCCGACATGACCGTGCTCGACTACGCCATGATGATCGAGGACAGCCACGTCGACACGCGGCTGGTCGAATATCGCCGGCGCGGGCCGGATACCGGCATCAACGGCCGCGGCGCCGGGAAATTGCTGGCGGTCGCGCTCACCGACGTGCTCAGCGACGGGCTGTCGATGGTCTATTCGTTCTTCGATCCGGACGCCGGCGAGCGCTCGCTCGGCACGCTGATGATCCTCGACCACATCGCGCGCGCCAAAACCATGGGCATGCAATACGTCTATCTCGGCTATTGGGTGCCGGGCTCGCGCAAGATGGACTACAAAGGCCGCTTCCTACCGCAGGAACGGCTGCTGCCGTCGGGCTGGACGCGGGTCGAAAAGTAGCTTTATCGCAAACCTGGAATCGGCACGCCGAAAGTCTGCACGATCAGAAACGCATTGAGCACCAGCACCGTTACGGTCGCGACCACGGCCGCGATGCGGGTGATCCGGCCGTTGACGAATTTGCCCATGATGTCGGCGCGGCCGGTGAACATCAGCAGCGCGATCATCGGCAGCGGCAGCGCAATGCTCAGAGCATCACCTGGCTCACCACCAGCGCGGTGGTGGCGTTGACGCCATAGGCCACCACCACGAAAGCCGGCACCATGGTGATCACCCGCCGCAGCCAGATCGGAATGCGGAAGCCGACAAAGCCCTGCATGATCATCTGCCCGGCCATGGTGCCCACCACCGAACTCGATACGCCGGAGGCGATCAACGAGAGCAGGAATATGCCGGCGGCGCCGATGCCGAGCAGAGGCGCCAGTGTGTGATAGGCGGTTTCGATCTCGGAGACGTCGCTGTGGCCGGCGTGGAAGGCACCCGACGCCATCATCACCATCGCCATGTTGACCAGCCCGGCGATCGCCAGCGCGATCACCACTTCATGGTTGGAGATGCGCACCAGCAGGCGCCGCTCCTGCTCATCGCGGCCCGGCGTGCGCGCCTGCGTGAGGCCGGAATGCAAATAGACCGCGTGCGGCATGACGGTGGCGCCGATGATGCCGACCGAAATCAACAAAGCCTCGGCGTCGGGCAGTCCTGGAACGACCGAATGATAGGCCGCCGCGCCCCAGTCGACCGGCGCGATGAACATCTCGATCAGATAGCAAAGCCCGATGATGCCGACCAAGCTGCCGATGATCAGTTCGACCGGCCGGAAGCCGCGGCTCTCCACCATGAGGATGGCGTAGGTGATGACGGCGGTGACGCCCATGCCGTAAATCAGCGGCATCTTGAACAGCAGCGCCAGGCCGACCGCACCGCCGAGAAATTCGGCGAGATCGGTGGCCATGGCGGCGATCTCGCTCACCACCCACATCGCCATGACGACCGGCTTCGAGAAATTGTCGCGGCACATTTCCGCGAGATTGCGGCCGGTGACGATGCCGAGCTTGGCCGACAGCGCCTGGAACAGCATCGCAATCATGTTGGCGAGCAGCACGACCCACAGCAGTGTGTAGCCGTATTTCGCGCCGGCCTGGATGTTGGTCGCGAAATTGCCCGGGTCCATGTAGGCGATCGAGGCGACGATCGCCGGACCGGCAAAAGCCAGATAAGCGCCCGGCCCACGGCGCTGGCCGCTCAGAATGGCTTGCGCCGCCAGCACCGTGCGATCGGTGAGCGATTTGGGGGTCGGGGTTTCCGCGTCCATCCGGCTTAAGTTCTTTCCCTGTCTCTATAAATCAGCCTTGCGTGGGTTGCAGCATAAGTTTGTTGCAAATAATTTGCAATTGCATTTATGCCGGAACTTACTGAGTTCCATAGTGTTGTCGCAGGCTTCAACCCTGCGACCGGAACAATAGGCGGCGCCAGCGATGACCAAGATCCGCAGCCGCTGGCTCTGCCTGCCGCTCGCGCTGCTGATGCTGGCCATCGAGCCGGCGTTCGCCGCGGGGGAAGCCACCAAAGGCCCTTCCGAGGTCATCTTCATCGCGCAAATTCTGGCGCTGCTGATCGTCGGCCGGCTGCTCGGCGAAGCCATGCTGCGCATGCGCCAGCCCGCCGTCATGGGGCAATTGATCGCCGGGCTGCTGCTCGGCCCTTCTTTATTCGGACTATTGCTGCCCGACCTTCAGCATGCGCTGTTTCCGAAGAACCCCGAACAGAAGGCGATGATCGACGCAATCTCGCAGTTCGGCATTCTTCTGCTGCTTCTTCTGACCGGTATGGAAACCGATCTCAAACTGGTGCGGCAGACCGGGCGAGCCGCCGTCTTTGCATCGCTCATGGGCATCATCGTTCCCTTCGCTTGCGGCGTCGCGCTCGGTGAGATGCTGCCCGACTCGATGTTGCCCGATCCCGGCAAGCGGCTGATCACCGCGCTGTTCCTCGGCACCGCCCTCTCCATTGCCTCGGTCAAGATTGTCGCCATGGTCGTGCGCGAGATGAACTTCATGCGGCGCGTGGTCGGCCAGGTGATCCTCGCCTCCGCCATCATCGACGACAGCGTCGGCTGGATCATCGTCTCGATCATCTTCAGCCTGGCTTTGCATGGCGCAGTCGATGCCTGGTCGCTGGCGCAAAGCGTGATCGGCACGTTCCTGTTTATGGTCGTGAGCCTGACGGTCGGCAGACGCATCGTGTTTTTCATCATCCGCTGGGTCAACGACAGTTTCACCAGCGAATTCGCCGTCATCACCGCCATCCTGGTCATCATGGGTGGCATGGCGATGATCACGCATCTGATCGGCGTACATACAGTGCTCGGAGCCTTCGTCGCCGGCATTTTGATCGGCGAATCCCCGATCCTCACCCGGCATATCGACGAACAGTTGCGCGGCCTGATCACAGCGTTCTTTGCGCCGGTATTCTTCGGCATTGCCGGCTTGAGCGCCGATCTCACCATCTTCGCAGACCCGCAGATTGCGCTGCTGACCGCCGGGCTGATCCTGATTGCCAGCCTCGGCAAATTCGGCGGCGCCTTCATCGGCGCCGAGCTCGGCGGCCTGACCCGGCGCGAGGGCTTCGCGCTGGCCTGCGGCATGAACGCGCGCGGCTCGACCGAGGTGATCATCGCCACCGTCGGCCTGTCGATGGGCGCGCTCAACCAGAATCTTTTCACCATGATCGTGGCCATGGCGGTGATCACAACGTTGGCCATGCCGCCGACGTTGCGCTGGGCGTTGTCGCGCATTCCGATGCGCAAGGAGGAAAAACAGCGTCTCGAGCGCGAAGAGCAGGAAGAAAAAGGCTTCGTGTCGAACCTCGAGCGCCTGTTGATCGCGGTCGACGACAGCCCGAATGGAAAATTCGCCGCGCGCGTCGCCGGCATGCTGGCCGGCACACACGGCATGCCGGCGACCGTTCTGCACATCAAGGACGCCGCCAAAATCGAGGACAAAGAGTTCGAGGATAAGGATTCGCCGGCCGACAAGACATCGGCCAAAGAGGAAAAACCGGCCAAAGAGCAGGAGAAGAAGGCCGAGAAGGCCGGCGACACCGTCAAGCAATCCGCCGAATTGATCAAGAGCAAGCAGAAGAAAGAGGAAAAGGTCGACACGCCGGTCGAGGTCACCACCATCGTGCACGAGGCACCCGGCCCCGACGTCATCGCCGCGGAAGCCGAGAAAGGCTACGACCTCATGATCATCGGCGTGGAGAAAACCACGCACCGCGGCAAGGATTTCCACGACAGCGTGACGACCTTGGCGAAGGGCTTCGATGGTCCACTGGCGATCACGGCCGTGCGCGGCGATTTGGCGGAAAAGCCCCGCGGCAGACTGAGCATCCTCGTGCCGGTCAACGGCACCGAGCCGTCACGCCGCGCCGCGGAAATCGCCATCACCTTGGCGCGCGCCACCAAGGCATCGCTCACGGTGCTTTATGTCGCGGTGCGGACGGACGCCAAGCGCGCCGTTCGCCGCGGCCTTCGCACGCGCCGCCATGAGGAAGCGATCCTGAAGGACATCGTCGCCATCGCCGACGGCTACAACATGAGCATCCGCACCGCAGTGCTGGCCGACAGCGCCGCCGATGAGGCTATTTTTGCGGAGGCCAAACGGCGCAAGCACAACCTGATCGTGATGGGGGTCGGCCGCCGGCCCGGCGAAAAGCTGTTTTTCGGCGACACCGCTTCCTCGCTGCTGGAAGACGCCGAATGCTCGCTGCTGTTTCTGGCGAGCTAGTCATTCGTCGTCCCGGGCGAGCGCAAGCGAGGCCCGGGACCCATATTCCGCAGTCAACCGATAGGGCACAGGTTATGGGCCCCCCGCCTTCGCGAAGACGACGGCGGAAAATTACTCGTCCTCTTCTGTCTTTCCGGCGCTGGGCGCGCCGCGGAATTTGTTGTTGGTGAGGAACCGGTCGGGCCGGATTCGGCCGGCGGCGCCGCGGTCGCCGCGCCAGCTGGCCAATTCCTTGAGCGACAGGGTAAAACTGCGCCCCGCGGTATCGATCCAGGTGAGCCCATCGGCGCCCTTGAAGGTGGCGACGTCGGAGAGCCCCTTCTCCTTGTAACGTTGCAGTCGCACGCCGCGACCACGCGTCATCTCCGGGACCTGGTCGATCGGGAAAATCACCAGCTTGCGGTTGGCGCCGATGGCCGCCACCAGTTCGCCGTCGACGGTGGTCAGGGCCGCCGCTTTGTCGGCGCCCTTGAGATTGAGCACCTGCTTGCCCTTGCGCGTGGTGCCGAGCACGTCGTCTTCGCCCACCACGAAGCCATTGCCGCCATAGCTCGCCACCAAGAATTTGCGCTTGCCCTCATAAGCCAACGCCGCCACCACGTCGGCATCCTGCTCGATGTCGAAATAGAGCCGCACCGGCTCGCCATGCCCGCGCCCGCCCGGCAGCTTGGAAGCTTCCAGCGTGTAGAACTTGCCGTTGCCGGCGAAGATCAAGATCTTGGCGGTGGTCTCGGTGGGAAAAGCGAATTTCAGCGCGTCGTCGGTCTTGAAGGTGACGCCCGTGAGATCGCTGACATGGCCGCGCAGCGCGCGGATCCAGCCTTTTTCCGAGACCACGACGGTGATCGGCTCGCGCACTACCATCGCCTCTTCGATCGCGGCCTCGTCGTGCTCGGGTGCCTCGGCGAAGGTGGTGCGGCGTTTGCCGAGATCGGTCTTCGGGCCGAATTTGACCTTCAGCTCCTTGATCTCGGCGGCGATGGTCTTCCATTGCTTGTCGGTCGAGCCGATCAGCGTCTTGAGCTTGGTGCGCTCCTCACGCAGCGCCTTGTCCTCGGCGCGGATTTCCATCTCCTCGAGCTTGCGCAAATTGCGCAAGCGCATGTTGAGGATGGCGTCGGCCTGCACGTCGCTGAGCTTGAACGCCTTCATCAAGACCGGCTTGGGCTCATCCTCGCGCCGGATGATCTTGATCACCTTGTCGAGGTTGAGATAGGCGATCAGATAGCCGCCCAGCACTTCCAGGCGGTGCTCGATTTCCGCCAGCCGATGCTTGGAGCGGCGCAGCAGCACGTCGCGGCGGTGATCGAGCCATTCGCGCAGGGCCTCGGCCAAGCCCAGTACCCGCGGAATGCGGCCCTTCACCAGCACGTTCATGTTGAGCGGGATGCGGCTTTCCAGTTCGGTGAGCTTGAACAGCGACTCCATCAGCAATTCGGCATCGACCGTGCGCGCGCGCGGTTCGATCACCAGCCGCAGATCCTCGGCCGATTCATCGCGCACGTCGGCGATGAGCGGCAGCTTCTTCTCGTTGATGAGTTCGGCGAGTTTCTCGACCAGGCGCGACTTCTGCACCAGCCAAGGAATCTGCGTGATTACGATCGTATAGGTGCCGCGGCCGAGATCCTCCTTTTCCCAGCGTGCGCGCACGCGGAAGGAGCCGCGGCCGGTAGTATAGGCTTCGGCGATTTCCGCCGGCTTGTCGACGATCACCCCGCCGGTCGGGAAATCGGGTCCCTTGACGTATTTGAGCAGCGTGCGGCTGCGCGCCTTCGGATTGTCGATCAAGAATAGCGCGGCGTCGCACAATTCGGCCGCGTTGTGCGGCGGGATCGAGGTCGCCATGCCGACCGCGATGCCCTGCGACCCGTTGGCCAGCAGATTGGGAAACGCCGCCGGCAGCACCACCGGCTCCTGCCCCGTTCCGTCGTAGCTCGGGCGGAAGTCGACCGCATCCTCGTCGATGCCGTCAAGCAGAAGCCGCGCTACTTCGGTGAGGCGGGATTCCGTGTAGCGCATGGCGGCGGCGTTATCGCCGTCGATGTTGCCGAAATTGCCCTGCCCGTCGATCAGCGGATAACGCTGGGCGAAGTCCTGTGCCAGCCGTACCATGGCATCGTAGATCGCCTGATCGCCATGCGGATGGAAATTGCCCATCACGTCGCCGACCACTTTGGCCGATTTCTTGAAGGCGGCGCCGGGGTCGAGCCGCAGCGTCCGCATGACGTGAAGGATGCGGCGGTGCACCGGCTTGAGCCCGTCGCGCGCGTCGGGCAGCGCACGATTCATGATGGTAGAGAGCGCATAAGCGAGGTAGCGCTCCTCCAGCGCCCCGCGCAGTGCAACTTCTTCAACCTGGCCCTTGTCCGGGGGAATCAGTCGTTTTCCCATGATTGATAGCTACTGCGTCGTTTGGCCATGAACAAGCGATGAACGCCGGTCTTTCACGTTTGATCTGGAGCCATTGCAGACTTATTGGTTTGGTCGCACGTCGCAGAGAGGCGCTTGTGATGATCAAATTCCCAAAAATTCCGAATGTGGCGGTGGCCGCTCTTGCCGCTGCGCTGATGGTTTCCTCATCTGCTGCGCAAAACGCCGATTGGCCGCCGCTGCAGACCAACGAGGCCTACATTGACGCGGTGACGACGAGCAACAAAACACTCGCGATCGACGATCCGATGGCGGTCTTTGCCTACGTGCTCGATAGCCTGCCCGAGCGGGTCAAGGTCTATCCGACCGAGAACCACTATTACTTCTCTTTCGACCTCAACGGCACACGCTATGCCGGCAACATCAAGATCGACGCCCGCCTGCGGGCCGAAGGCCAGGTGGTGTTCTCTTATTACGAAGATCGCGCCGCTTGGCTGCAAGACGCAGATGGCACCGGGCTCGCCCTCGGCCCCTCGCGCGGCGTGACGGTGGAGCAAGTCGAGCCGCTGGCCTACCGGGTGAGCTATGGCAAGAAGAGCGTCGTCTTCGCGCTCAACGACCTGTCACAGGTCAAACCGCCGGCATCGGCGCTTGCGCCGGGCGATCAATTTATCGGTCCGGTGTTCGACGAATTTGCGATGCGGTTCTTCCTCGTGTTCAATGCGAAACTGAAATCATTTCATTACATTCTCGACGAAACGGTCAAACCCGCCGATGTGTTCATGCCCGCTCCGGTCGGCGGCGGGCGCATTCTCATCGGCAAACGTACCGGCTTCGCGTTCTATCGCGATCAAAGGCGCGATCGAAAAATTCTGATCGGCGTCTATCATGACAATGTCGTCGCGAATAATTATTTTGACGGTCCGTTCGATCAAATGCCCGACAATTTCATCGAAGGCGATTTATACCGGCAGGCCATTCTGGCGGTCGAACCGGATCTCAAGGGCCGGATCAATCGGTACGGCAGTTTGACCGACGGCGCGCGCGTTGCGGTCGCGCCCTATATGGAATACCGCAGCCCGAAGGACCTCGCGATCTTCGATCGTTGTGCGACCAGTCGGAGCATTCCGGTGGAGCGGTACGCGGCCTGCTTCGCGCTGCCGCTGGGGGGCAACAATGGCGCAGACGCGCGACCGATAGCGATGCAGCGGCATGCCCGATGACGCGCGTCGCGAATTTAAGGTCGCTTCCCACTTAAACGAACGGGCCGGCGGTTTGCACCGCCGGCCCGCAAATTCGAAACTAGGGGCGTCAGAATCCTACCACCAGCAACCTCTCCGCGTCCGCCAATTATGCCAGCATCGACGACGGCGCCCGCGGCGCCATTGCGCTTTTTCAACCGACGCGATTCCATCGGCTGCCGAGCCGATCGCCAAGCCATTCCCTGGAGCAGCTTTCAACGCCGGCATGCTGAACAGGCCAAAGACCAAAGCCATCAGCGTTGCTACCATTATTCTTCGCATCAGGTCTGTCTCCCATTCCAGCCAAGATCTAGTCGTGGCTAACACGACCTGGATACCCAGCAATCTAGACGGTCACGTGACCGGTCCGTTCATCATTCAATAATGCAGCGACGTTGCCAAGGTTCCTTGCGAGACTTTCACCGATTATCTTTGGTATCATAATACCAGCAGCTCCGAGCAGCTCGGTGCTGCCATGTTGGCCGGCAGACGCGTTCAGTCGGTTTCCTCGCGCGAAACGCCCCTCGATTCGTAATAGACTTTTATGAACGGCGCTAAGACCTTATAGAGCGCATTCTTTGATACCAGCGTGTCATGCAAGGCCAGATAGTCGATACCGGTGTAGATGAAGCAATTCATCGCGTCCTGGGGCGTTTCGACGATCGGCTCGCCCTTGATATTGAACGACGTGTTGACCAGCACCGGCACGCCGGTCAGCTTCTCGAATTCCATCAGCAGGTCGTAAGTTCGTTCGTTCTGCTCGCGCCGGACCGTCTGGACGCGGGCGGTGCCGTCGACATGCACGATCGCCGGAATGCGGTCCTTCCATTCCGGGCGAACCTGCTTGGCGCGCAGCATGAACGGTGACTCGTCCTCGCCGACGAAAATGTCTTTCGCCCTTTCATAGGTTACGATCGGCGCAAACGGACGGAAGGCCTGGCGGAACTTCACCCGCTTGTTCAGAATCTCTTTCATCTCCGCCCGCCGCGGATCGCCCAGGATGCTCCGGTTGCCGAGCGCGCGCGGCCCGAATTCGCAACGGCCCTGGAACCAGCCGAACACCTTGCCTTCCGCCAACAATTTCGCCGCTTCACGGCAAATGCTCTCGCCCGCCCCGTTGAACGTCTTGCGGGTGACCAGTAGCGGATTGCCGGTGCGCCGCACGACATCGTCCGCGTACTCGACGCCGAGCGTCGCCTGCTTCATCACGAATGTGCGCGGCTTCTTCTGGACGGCCAGCCGGCCATAATAGGCGCAGCCGATCGAAATCCCGTTGTCGCCGGCGGCGGGCTGGATCCAGACGTTGTCAAAACCCGCCTCGCGCACGATACGCCCGTTGGCGACGCAATTGAGCGCCACGCCGCCGGCAAGACACAGGTTTTTGGCGCCGGTCGTTTCACGCAGCCAGCGCGCGCGCGCGAGCAGCACCTCCTCGCTGTCGTGCTGAACACGCCAAGCCAGATCTTCCCAGTGCCGCATGGCCGGGCTTGCTTCCCACTTTTTTTGTCCGTCCGGCATCCAAGGCAGATTGAAACTCGCGTCCCAGTCCGGCACGCGTAGTTCGCCGTCCGTGAACTCGAGCAGCCGCTTGAAATTATCGGGACGGCCATAGGGCGCGAGGCCCATCACTTCCCCGCACTTGTTCCAGTCGGCGAAGATGTAGCTCGAAACGCGGCTGTAAAGCGCTCCGAGTCCGGCCATGTTGAAGAACTCGTCGCTCAGCAGCCCACGGCACGGCTGCAGCCACACCTTCTTCAGCGTTTCGAGCTCGCTGCCTTTGAACCTGTAGTAGCTCTCCGATTCGCGGGCGAGCGGATCGACGCCCTCCGTGAGTTGGCCCGGTTCCTTGATGTCGGAGGCGTAGCTGCCGACGCCGTCCACCACCATCACCACGCCCTCGTCGAACGGGCAGACGGCGAACGCGCTATAAGCGTGGGCGAGATGATGCGAGACCGTCATCACCTTGTTCGATTTCGGCAGATAGAGCGGGCTCTTGGCCACTTGGTCGCGTTCGCGCTCGGCCATGTCGCCCTGGTAGATCATGCGAACTTCCAGGTCCTCGACCGGCAGGACGTAGCAATTGCGCACCACCAGATCGAGGTCGTCGATCGTGATGCCTTCGGCATTGAGACAATAGTCGACGACTTCCTGAAAAAATCCGCCCGCGTGCTTTTGTCCGTGTGATCCGCTCCTTCTCGATCGCATAGGCGATCTCGCCGTCGCGCAGCAGGCAAGCGCTGACGTCGTGATCATAGGCATTTATGCCGAGGACATACGTGTGATTCTTTGGCATCGGGCTCGTGGTGCTGACAGGTTCCGGCAGGCGCGACGCCAATTCATCGTCCGGCGCATCGTAGGTTTCGCGCGCGCCAATGTGCATCATGTCTCGCGATATTTGCAACTACGACACGGGTATGCTCGGCTAGCCCTATGAAATTGCTGAAGCGCATTGCTCCCGACCGTTGCTGCGGCGTGATCATCGACCTACAAGGTTTTTTCCTCTCGCAAGTGGACAAACGCCTCGGTTCACGGATCAAAATGAACACAGGCAACCTTGTCCGCCTGCTCAATTATTTTCGAATCCCGATCGTCGTCACGCTCGAGCGGCCAGTCGATTTCAAGGGGGCCTTGCCGAAAGAAATCGGCAAACACCTGGGCGACGGTGCCCGCACTTTCGAAAAAGACTTCTTCGACTTGTGCAAGGACAAGACGATCAAGAGCCACTTGGCGCGTCTGAAGAAACCGCAAGTGATCGTGGCCGGCTGCGAAACCGACGTCTGTGTGATGCAATCGTGCCTCGGCCTGCTCGGCCTCGGCTATGAGGTCTATGTGATGGAGGAGCTGATATTTTCCTCCGCGCGCAATGTCGAGGCGGCGATCGCCCGCATGAAATCCGCGGGCGTCGTTTTCTCGACCTACAAGACCCTCTATTACGAACTGATCGAGGCCGTCGACGGCCGGCATACGGAAAAGGTCATTGCGACTTTCGGACCCTTCCCCGACGACCTTCCTGATTCGGCGCTAGCGTAGAAATCGAATTCAAACGGCCACCGCGCTGCGCGGACCACGCAGCAGCGCCGCGATGAAATGCGCGCGTTCGTCGGAAAGCTGAAGCCCGCGCGGCTCCAGCACGTGGCGTTCCAGAAACAGGCCCGTCAGCGCAAAGCCGTCGGCCAGATCGCGGCCGGCCGGCTGCAGGTCGAGGTCGCGCAGGAAGGCCGGCAGCCGCAGCATCCGCTCGGCGTAAGGGGCGCCGGCGTCACGCGAGACTGCCCGCCCCGACTTCGGCGAGACATAGATGAGATCGGCATTCGTCCCGGTCGCGGCGCATTGCTTGAGATCGAGCCCGAACCCGAGTTCGGTCAAAAGCTGCAATTCAAACCGCACCACCAAAGGCGCCGCCAGCACCGGATCCTCGAGCCGGTCGAGCACCTCTTCGAACACCGAATAAAGGCCGGCATGCGGATCGCGTTCCGGCAGAAGCCGCATCAAAGCGGCCAGATGGGTGACGCCGTAGATCGCGTGCGGGGCTGCAAAGAAGTTCGAGGCGCGCTGTCGCGTCGGCTCTATTGTGTAGTTGCCGAGATGCTCGTCGAGCCGGGCGCGCCAGCTCGCGCTCACGCTATTGCCGGTCTGCAGGATGGGCTTCATGCGCGTGCCGAAACCGCCGCGCACCAGCCCGAGATGGCGGCCATGCGCGCGCGTCATCAGCTCGAGGATGGCGCTTGCCTCCCCATGGCGTTTGACGCCGATCACGATGCCTTCATCGGTCCATTGCATAGAATTGTCCGGACTCACGTTGCCCGATAAGTTCTACGTCACTCTTTGGGAAACTCCAGCCCCATCGCGCGGTAGCGCTCGGGGTCGTCGCCCCAGCCCTCGCGCACCTTGACGAACAGGAACAGGTCGACTTTGGCCTCGACAATCTCGGCGATTTCCCGCCGCGCCGATTCGCCGATCGACTTGAGGGTCTGCCCGCCTTTGCCGATCACGATCTTGCGCTGGCTTTCGCGCTCCACGTAAATCGTCTGCTCAATGCGGATTTTGCCGCCACGCAATTCCTTCCAGACCTCGGTCTCGACCGTCGAATGGTAGGGCAGTTCCTGGTGCAGGCGGTCGAACAGCTTCTCGCGCGTGATCTCGGCCGCCAACTGGCGCAGCGGCGCGTCCGACATCTGGTCGGGCGGATAAAGCCACGGACTTGGCGGCATGCGCCCGGCGAGCCAGGTCTTGAGATCGGCCACGCCGTCGCCGGTCAAGGCCGAGATCATGAAGGTCGAATCGAACTTGGCCTTTTCGTTGGCGATCTTGGTCAGCAACAGCAGTGTGTCGCGCGGCACCAGGTCGATCTTATTGAGGATGAGGATTTTCGTCGGCTTCAGGTCGGCGAGCCGTGCGAGCAGCGCTTCCGCCTCGTCGTCGATCCCCTTGCGCGCATCGATCAGCACGCCGACCAGATCGGCCTCGTGCGCGCCGCTCCAGGCGGTCGTCACCATGGCGCGGTCGAGCCGCCGCTTAGGCGCGAAAATTCCCGGCGTGTCGACGAAGATCAGCTGCGACTTGCCTGCAAGCGTGATGCCGCGGATCAGCGCGCGGGTGGTCTGCACTTTGTGCGAGACGATGGTGACCTTGGAGCCGACCAGCGCGTTGAGTAGCGTCGATTTGCCGGCATTCGGCGCTCCGATCAGCGCGACGAAGCCGCAGCGCGTGTCGCTGGCTGGCTTGGCCTCAACCATCAAGCGTGTCCGCCGACACGCCGACGCGCGTCAGCATGGCGGCGGCGGCGGCCTGCTCGGCGGCCCGCTTCGACGAGCCCATGCCCTCGGCCGGCGGCCGGTCGGGCAGCACCACCGCCACGCGGAATTCCGGATCGTGATGCGGACCGGTGCGCGCCAATTCGCGATAGGCCGGGGTCGGCAATCCGCGCGCCTGCGCCCATTCCTGCAACATGGTCTTGGGATCGCGCAGCGGGCGCAATGGCTTGAGCATGCGCTCCTTCCAGAACCGCGCGATCAGCTCGTCGGCCGCTTGATAGCCGCCATCGGTGAACACCGCCCCCACCAGTGCCTCGCAGGCGTCGGCCAGGATGGTGGCGCGCAAGCGCCCGCCGGCGTGCGATTCCGAATTGCCAAGCTTGAGCGCGGGCCCGAGATCCATCGCGCGCGCCACTTCTGCGCAGGTCTCCTTGCGCACCAGATCGGCGAGCCGGCGCGATAACTCGCCCTCATTGGCTTTAGGAAATGCACGATAGAGCATGTCGGAAATGACCAGGCCGAGCACGTGGTCGCCGAGGAATTCCAGACGCTGGTAGCTGTTGGCGCGGGTCGCGCCACCGGCCAGCGCGGAAATATGCGTGACCGCGCGTTCCAGCAGCGCTTTATCGGCGAACTTGTAGCCGATCCGCTCCTCGAGCGCCGCTCTATCCTTGGCCTTACGGCTCATCTGACGATCGTGAACAGCCTGTTCCAGCGCACCGACACCGGCCAGCGCCAGAATTCCCAAGCGCGCTCGCCCTCATAAACGGAGAAGAAAATGATCTGTGCGCGGCCGACGATATTCTCGAACGGCACCATGCCGACTTGGCTGAAACGGCTGTCGGTCGAATTGTCACGATTGTCGCCCATCATGAAATAATGGCCGTCCGGCACTATGTAGATTTGAGTGTTATCGGCAAAGCCATTGTCGACCAAGTCGAGCGTGTAGAAGCTCACGCCGTTGTCGAGCGTTTCTTTCCAGCGCTTGACCGGCGCGGCGCGTGTGCCTTCCTCGGTTTCGATGAAGGGTGGCGCCGGCTCGCGCTTGACCCCCACGCCGTTGATGAAGACCTGGCCGTCAATCACCTGGATCTTGTCGCCCGGCAAACCGATCACGCGCTTGATGTAGTCGGTGGAGGTATCTTTGGGCAGCCGAAACACCACCACGTCACCGCGCTGCGGCAGCCAGCCGCCCGGGAGGCGGCCGGAAAATACCGGCGGCGACATCGGCAGCGAGAAGTGGCTGTAGCCGTAAGTGTATTTCGACACGAACAGATAATCGCCGACCAGCAGCGTCGCCTTCATCGAGCCGGATGGGATGTTGAAGGGTTGAAACAGGAAGGTGCGGATCACCAGCGCGATAACCAGCGCGTGAAAAATTACGCGGATTGTCTCGGCAATACCGCCTTCTTTCCGTTTTGTTCCGGATGTCACGCTCATCGGCCTCTTGTCCCGCCACTAAAGGCGCAGCGCCCCGCGACCTTGTAGCGGCTGCCATCCGGGCGCGCAATCAAGAACGCCGGAACCGCTGTATAAGCACTTGGTCGGATTGTGTTTCCTGGCTTCAAGTCGATGATCGCGGCCGCGCCGAAATGATGACGATGGCCTGCGCGGCCGGACCTTCGTCGGTGAGCGAAACGTCGATCTGGGCCTCGCAGCCGACGGGAGTGATTGCCTGCAGCCGTTTGAGCGCGCCGCCGGTCAGTTTCATGGTCGGGCGCCCCGAGGCCAGATTGACCACGCCCATATCGCGCCAGAACACGCCGCTGCGGAAACCAGTGCCGAGCGCCTTGGAGCAGGCCTCCTTGGCGGCAAAGCGTTTGGCGTAGGTCTCGACCTTTCTGGCGCGGTTCTCCGCCTTGGCGCGTTCGGCGGCCGTGAAGATGCGTCCGAGAAAACGGTCGCCGTAACGCTCGATGCTGCGCGCGATGCGCCGTACATCGACCATATCCGAGCCAAGTCCGATGATCATGAAACGCCTACTTTAGATCGGCCGCGATCCATTGCCGCGCGCATGAACTTCACGGTGTCGGCGAGCCCCTCGAACACCGATTCACCGACCAGGAAATGGCCGATATTGAGTTCGACGATCTGCGGCAACGCGGCGATCGTCTCCGCGCTTGCATAATCGAGCCCATGACCGGCGTGGACTTCGAGGCCGAGGCTCTTGGCCAATAGCGCGCCGGTGCGGATCAGTTGCCATTCGGCGTCGGCCTCTGCGGCCCGGTTCTCGATCAAGGCGTCGCACCAGGACCCGGTATGAATTTCGATCACGGGTGCGCCCAACTCGACCGCCGCCTCGATCTGCGCCGGCGCCGCGCCGATGAACAGCGAGACCCTGATGCCGGCATGCTTGAGCGCATGCACCACCGGTTTGAGCTGCGCACGCTGCTTGACGGCATCGAGCCCCCCCTCGGTGGTGCGCTCGGTGCGCTTCTCCGGCACCAAGCAGACCGCGTGCGGCATGGTTTTGAGCGCGATCGCGGTCATCTCGTCGGTTGCCGCCATTTCAAAATTGAGCGGCTTGTCGATCTCCGCTTTCAGGCGCGCGATGTCGTCGTCGCGGATATGGCGGCGGTCCTCGCGCAGATGCGCGGTGATGCCGTCGCAGCCGGCCGCGATCGCGAGCTTGGCCGCGCGCACCGGATCGGGGTGGCGCCCGCCGCGCGCATTGCGGATGGTGGCGACGTGGTCGACATTGACGCCGAGGCGCAAGCGGGGCGCAATCATCTCGCTAACCGTTGACCCGTTCGGCCTTCGCCACCACCGGCTTGGCACGCAACTGCGCGATGATGGCGGTGAGATGCTTGAGGTCGTAGACCTCGAGATCGATCAGCACGTCGGTGAAGTCCGGCGCCCGCCGCGTCATGCGGATATTGTCGATATTGCCGTCGTGCTCGGCGATCACCTGCGCGATTTGCGCGAGCGAGCCGGGCTCGTTCACCGATTGCACTGCGATGCGCGCCGGGAAACGGCGCGGCGTGCTCGCTTCCTCGTCCCAGCGCACGTCCAGCCAGCGTTCCGGCTTGTCCTCGAACTCGCTCAAGGCGTGCGACTGGATCGGGTAGATGGTGATGCCCTCGCCCGGCGTCAGGATGCCGACGATGCGGTCGCCCGGCACCGCGCCGCCGTCCGGCGCAAAACTGACCGGCAGGTCGCCGTTGATGCCGCGGATCGGGATCGCCGGGCCAACCGCGGCGATGCCCGGCACCTTGAACTTGACCGAGGTGAGCTTCTTCAAGCCGAACCAGCCGCTCTCGGACTTCGGCTTCACCGCCATGGCGGCGGCGCGCTCTTCCTTGTAGTCGGGATACATGGCGCGGGCGACGTCGGAGGCTTTCAATTCGCTGCGGCCGACCGCCGCCATCACGTCTTCGATCGACGCGCGCGCCAGCCGCGGCAGCGCGCCTTTGAGCTTCTCGTCCGAATAGGCGATCTTGGCGCGCTGGAACAGGCGCTCGACGATGCGGCGGCCGAGCCCGGTATATTGCATGCGCACCGCCGCGCGCGTGGCACGCCGGATCGCGGCGCGCGCCTTGCCGGTAACCACGATCGATTCCCAGGCCGCCGGCGGCGCCGTTTGTGCCTTCGAGGTGAGAATATCGACCTCGTCGCCATTGACGATTTCCGAGCCGAGCGGCGCGATCTGGCCGTTGATCTTGCATCCCACCGCGGTATTGCCGACGTCGGTGTGCACCGCATAGGCGAAATCGATCGGCGTCGCATTGCGCGGCAGCGCGATCAGCTTGCCCTTGGGCGTGAAACAGAACACCTGATCGTGGAACAGCTCGAGCTTGGTGTGCTCGAGGAATTCCTCCGGATTCGAGCCTTCCGCCAACAGCTCGATGGTCCGTCGCAGCCAGGAATAGGCGCTCGATTCGCGCGACAGCATTTCGGTCGGCGAACCTTCGCCGTCTTTGTAAAGAGCGTGCGCGGCGATACCGTATTCGGCGAGTTCGTGCATCTCGGTGGTGCGGATCTGCAACTCGACGCGCTGCTTGCCTGGACCGATCACCGTGGTGTGGATCGAACGGTAATCGTTCGCCTTCGGGGTCGAGACGTAATCCTTGAAGCGTCCCGGCACCACGGGCCAGGTGGTGTGCACGATGCCGAGTGCCTGATAGCAGTCCGCCACCGTCTTCACGATCACGCGGAAACCGAAAATGTCGGACAGTTGCTCGAAGCCGACCGACTTGCGTTCCATCTTGCGCCAGATCGAATAAGCGCGCTTGCGCCGCCCCAGCACCCGCGCTGCGATGCCGCGGTCAGCGAGTTTCTTGGTGAGCTGCTGCTCGATCTCGGTAATCAAATCCTTGTGGCGGTCGGCCAGCGCATTGAGCCGCCCGCTGACCACGCCATAGGCTTCCGGGTAGAGCTCGCGGAACGCCAGGTCGTCGAGTTCCTCGCGCATCGCATGCATGCCCATGCGGCCGGCAAGCGGCGCGTAAATTTCGAGCGTCTCCTCGGCGGCGCGCCGGCGCGCCTCGACCGGCATGTACTCGAGTGTGCGCATGTTGTGCAGGCGGTCGGCGAGCTTGACCAGCAGCACGCGCACATCGGCGGCGATCGCCAACAACAGCTTACGCAGGTTCTCCGCCTGCTTGGCTTCTTTGGTGACCAGATCGAGCTTCTTGAGTTTGGTTAATCCGTCGACCAGCGTGCCGATGTCGGGGCCGAACAGAGCTGTCGATCTCGGCGCGAGTGGTTGCGGTATCCTCAATGGTGTCATGCAAGAGCGCCGCGGCGATCGTGGCGTCGTCGAGCTTGAGGTCGGTGAGAATCGCAGCCACTTCGATCGGGTGTGAAAAATACGGGTCACCCGAGGCGCGTTTTTGCTCGCCATGCGCCTTCATGGCGTAGACGTAGGCGCGGTTGAGCAGCGCTTCATTGGTCTTGGGATTGTAGTGGCGCACCCGTTCGATCAGGTCGTTGTGCCGCATCATCGGCGGCTTACGGGATTGCACCGGCTTTTCAACAACTTGAGGCGCTGCAACGACCCGCTCCAGCGGCGCCCGAGTGGGCGACTGCTTCTGCATCCGCGGTAAATCAGAGCGCGCGCGCGCCATTCTCGTGCCTCGCGGCCGCCGAATCTGGGTGAAAAACGGCGCCGGCGACCGTTTCTACCATAGATATCACGGCAATTCGCTGGCGCCGCAAGGGTTTGCAGCACTGGTTGACGGAAAACGAAAGGCCCGGCGCGAGCGCCGGGCCGTTACATAAAATTTATGTGGAAATGGCGCGAAATGCCTATTCGGCGTCCTCTTCCGGCACTTCTTCCGGCGGCGCCAGGCCTTCGAGGCCTTTGAGCAGCTCTTCCTCGGTCATGCGCTCGGAAGTTACTTCGGTATCGTCGGAATCGACGCTGGCGCCGGCGCCTGCCCCGATCAGCGGCACTTCCGGCTCCGGCTCGTCGACCTCGACATATTTCTGCAAGCTATGGATCAGGTCTTCCTTCAGATCGCCAGGGGATACCGTCGTTTCCGCGATCTCGCGCAGTGCGACAACTGGATTTTTGTCGTTATCGCGCTCGACGGTAATCTGAGACCCGGAAGAGATCATGCGCGCCCGGTGGCTCGCCAGAAGGACGAGATCGAAGCGGTTCTCAACTTTGTCGATACAATCTTCTACGGTGACACGGGCCATCGGCTCGTCACTCCTTTGAATGGAACTTTGTCCTGAATTCGCCTGCTAGGTAGACCGTGCGGGCTGAAAATTCAAGCATTTTTGTCTTGGATTAGCCGCAAGCCTCTGTTACCGAAATCGTCGCAAGCAGGCCAACCGACCTGATTTTAGCGGCAATGGCATGATTGCGTGGGTGCTGACTGAATTGATCGAAGGCGCCTTCAACCGTTCTGTTAACGCCGATTCAATGATGCGCGGACGTACGCCGCGCAAGTTGCATATTGAGGCGTGCGCAGGATCAATTTTGGTTCGTATTGCGAGAGAGACAAGACCATGACAGTCCCCGGCGAAAAAATCGCATTGTTCATCGATGGAGCCAATCTTTACGCCACCGCCAAATCGCTCGGCTTCGACATCGACTACAAGAAGCTGCTGCGCGAGTTCCAGTCGCGCGGTTATCTGTTGCGCGCGTTCTATTACACCGCGGTGATCGAGGATCAGGAATATTCCTCGATCCGCCCGCTGATCGATTGGCTCGACTACAACGGCTATTCGGTCGTCACCAAGGCGACCAAGGAATTCGTCGACCAGACCGGCCGCCGCAAGGTCAAGGGCAACATGGACATCGAGCTCGCGGTCGATGCCATGGAGATCGCCGGATCGATCGACCACATGGTGCTGTTCTCCGGCGACGGCGATTTCCGCTCGCTGGTGGAAGCCGTGCAGCGCAAGGGCGTGCGCGTGACGGTGATATCGACCGTCACCACGCAGCCGCCGATGGTGGCTGACGAATTGCGCCGCCAGGCCGACATCTTCACCGACATCGTCACGCTGCAAAGCAAGATCGGCCGCGATCCGGCCGAGCGCGCCGCCCGCGAAGCGCGCGGTCCGCGCGACGACCGCGGCGAGTCGCCGCAGCACACGCCGCAGTTCCTGCAACGTCCGCCGGTGCCACAACGCGCCGGCGCCACGGTCGGCGCCGAGGACGACGACGAAGAATCATTCGAATAAGCTTTTTGGTGGCGCGTGATCTTATCCGAAAACCGCTGCCCACTTTTCGGGATCACACGCTATGCCGAACACCGAGGCTGAGCCCGGGCGCGACTGTCCGCGTTGCGCGCGGCTGGCGGCGTTCCGCACGACATGGCGCGCCGATGAGCCGACCTGGTTCAACGCGCCGGTGCCCTCCTTCGGCCCGCGCGATGCGCGTCTGCTGATCGTCGGCCTCGCCCCCGGCCTGCAAGGCGCCAATCGCACCGGCCGCCCGTTCACCGGCGATTACGCCGGCGTGCTGCTCTACGACACGCTTTCTCGCTACCGCTTCGCGCGCGGCCAATACGGCGCGCATCCCGATGATGGATTGGAACTCGTCGACTGCCGCATCAGCAATGCGGTGCGCTGCGTGCCGCCGGAGAACAAACCGACGACCGTCGAAATCGCGACCTGTCGCGATTTCCTGAAAGCCACCATCGCTGAAATGAAGAACTTGCGCGCGATTGTCGCGCTCGGGCACGTCGCCCATAACAGCGTGGTGACCGCCTTGGGCGCCAAGAAATCCGCCACGCCGTTCAAGCATGGCGGGAAAAATATGCTGGGCGCGCTGGCGTTATTCTCGAGCTATCACTGCTCGCGCTACAACACCAATACGGGCGTGCTCACGCCGGAGATGTTCCAAGCGGTGTTCGCAAGCATGCGCGCTTATCTGGATAGCTGAATTTTCCCGTTCGTCCCCGCGAAAGCGGGGACCCAGAGCCAAACAGACTGGATTCCCGCTTTCGCGGGAATGAACGGAGAAGTTATTTTGACGCCTGAAGCCAGGCGATCACTTCCTCGGCGTTCTTGTCCGGCGGGAACACCGGATAGAAGGCCTTGCTGATGACGCCGTCGTCGATCACCAGCGCCATGCGCTTGAGCAGCATCATGCCGGAGGTGACGAAGGTCGGCAGCTTGAGCGCCTTGGTGAGCGCGAGCTTCTCGTCCGACAGGATCGCAAACGGCAGATGCAGGCGGCTCGCCGCCTCCTGCTGATAGGCGGTGTCCTGCGTCGACAGCCCGTAAAGCTGCGCCACGCCCAGCCGCTTGAGTTCGCCGAAATGATCGCGGAAGCCACAGGATTGCGGCGTGCAGCCGCGCGCACCCGGGATCTGATCCCAGCCCGGCGGCGCATCGACGCCCGGCACGCCGGTGCGCGGATAGATGTAGACCACGGTGCGGCCCGTGAGCTTCGACAGGTTGACGGCCGGCCGTCGGTCGCCGGCAGCGCCAGATCGGGCAGCGTCATGCCGGCGAGATGCGCGCCGCGCCGTCGTCCTGCGGCACCGGGATATTCGGCGGCAATATGTTCGGATTATGCGTGCCGGGCGCTTCGCTCATTTTGTATCTCCGTACGACATGAATTCCATCAACGACCCGTCCGGATCGCGGAAATAGACGCTGGTGCCCGGCCCCTTCGCGCCGAACCGTTGCAGCGGCCCGCGCTCGACCGCGATGCCGTGCGCCTTGAGATGCGCGATTGCGTCTTCGATCGGCCCGCGCCATTCGAAGCACAGATCGGAATTGCCCGGCTGCACCGGCAGCCGCGCCACTTCCGCCGGCTTGACGCCGGGGCCATGCGCGTTGAGCTGCTTGTCGCCAAAGCGATAGGCAAAGCCGACCGGCCGCGTCACCAACTCGGCGCCCATCACCTGGGTATAGAACTGGTTCGAGCGCTCCCAGTCGGAAACATGGATGACGCAGTGATCGAGTTTGGTCGGCGGCATGGCGGCATAACCTTTGGCACAAAGTGTCACGGCACCGCGATCGAAAACCTTCGGTGACGGACGCCAAATACTATATATCTGGGCCCAATAAGGAAACGCTCCGGGAGGAACACATGAAAACCAATCGCCTCATCAAGACAGCCGCCGCAGGCGCGCTCCTGTTTGCCATCTCATCGCTGCCCGCCGCGGCGCAGACTGCCAGCGCTGCCCTCAAGGGTGCCGATGGCAAGGAAGTTGGTTCGGCCAACCTGACCCAGACGCCGCACGGTGTGCTGATCAATATTTCGGTGAAAGGACTGCCGCCCGGCGAGCACGCCTTCCACGTTCACGCGGTCGGAAAGTGCGAGCCGCCCTTTACCTCGGCCGGCGGTCACTTCAATCCCGGCAACAAGAAGCACGGCATGATGGCGGCGGAAGGCTACCATGCCGGCGACATGCCCAACCTGCACATCCCGCAGAGCGGCGACCTGACCGTCGAAACGGTGAACGCCAACATAACGCTGGAAAAGGGCAAGCCGAACTCGGTGTTCGACGCCGACGGCTCTGCCATCGTGATCCATGCCGGCAGCGACGACTACAAGACCGACCCGGCCGGCGACGCCGGCGCCCGCATCGCCTGCGGCGTGATCCAGTAAGCTTAGCGTACCGGACTTATTCCGAGCTTCTTGCCGACCCGCGCCGCTGTGACGCGGCGCTCTTCCGTCAGCTTGGCGCTGCGCGCTTTCAGTTTTTCGATCATGTCCGGCGGCGCGCTCTTGGGCGAGCCGCAATCGAACGGCGGATCGGGATCGTATTCGATCTGCAGCTGGAGCTCGCGCGCGACCTGTTCGCCGTCGAGAATGACTGCGAGCCGGAGCGCGAAATCGATGCCGGAGACGACGCCGGCGCCTGTGACGACGTTACCGTCCACCACCACGCGCTCATGCGTCGGAATGGCGCCGAGCAGCGCCAGATGATCGACCACGCTCCAGTGACTGGTGGCGCGTTTGCCCTTGAGCAGGCCGGCCGCGGCCAGCACCAGCGAGCCGGTGCACACCGAGGTGACGTATTTCGCCGATGCCGCAGCTTTGCGCAAAAACGTCAGCGCCGCCTCGTCTTCCATGAGGTCCTGCTGGCCGGGCCCTCCCGGCACCATCACGACGTCGAGCGGAGGGCAATTGGCATACGTGACGGTCGGCACGATCTGCATGCCGCGGTCGCTGGTCACCGGCTCAAGCGTGCGCGCAACAAGATCGACCGTGGTATTGGGCAGCCGCGCCAGCACCTCATAAGGTCCGGTCAAGTCGAGCTGGGTCATGCGCGGGAAAATCAGCATGCCGATGCGGCGGGTCATGTCATCCAACCATCCGCTCGTCCCCGCGAAAGCGGGGACCCAGGAGCGAAAACCGCAGGCCTTGGAATTTTGGCTCTGGATTCCCGCTTACGCGGGAATGAGCGGGATATGGGACGGCGCAAATGGGACATACTAACCTTTCTGCCGCATCAGCCGGCCGCGCTCGCGTTCCCACGAGCGTTTCTTCAGCGTCTCGCGCTTGTCGTGCAGCTTCTTGCCTTTGCCGAGCGCGATCTCCACCTTCGCCCGCCCCTTCTCGTTGAAGTAAATCTTGAGCGGCACGATGGTCATGCCCTCGCGCTCGACCGCGCCGGCGAGCTTGTTGATCTGGCGCGCGTGCAGCAGCAATTTGCGCGGCCGCTTGGGCAGATGATTGAAGCGCGCCGCCTGCAGATATTCAGGAATATTGGAATTGATCAGCCAGATCTCGCCGCCGCGCGCGTCGGCATAGGATTCCGCGATCGTCGCCTTGCCGGCGCGCAGCGATTTCACCTCGCTGCCGGTGAGCGCGATGCCGGCCTCGTAGACCTCGCCGATCTCGTAATTGAAGCGCGCCTTGCGGTTGTCGGCGACGACCTTGAAGCGGCGCTCGGGTTTGGCAGCCATGGCTTTCTATTTCACCTTGCGCATGATCTGGTCCGAAAACCGGTGCCCACTTTTCGGGATCGTGCGCTAGAGGTCAGCGCTGCTTCAGCAGAGTCGCGGATCTCGGTGAGCAACTGCTCCTGCTTGGACGGGGCCGGCGGGCTTCTCGGCCTCCTTGGCCATCATGCGGCCGATGGCCCGGATCGCTAGGAAGAGCACAAAGGCGATGATGATGAAGTTAATGACGATGGTGAGAAAATTTCCCCAAGCCATTACGGCACCTTGCTTTTTTGCCTCGACCAGCGTGGCGGCGGTGACCTTGGACGAGAGCGGTATGAAGTAGTTGGAAAAGTCGAGGCCACCGGTGACCGCGCCCACCACCGGCATGATGATGTCGCCGACCAGCGAATTCACGATGGCGCCGAAGGCCGCGCCGATGATTACGCCGATGGCGAGATCGACCACGTTGCCGCGCAGGACAAATTTTTTGAATTCTTCAAGCATGCTGCCCCCGACAAGATTATGGAAATCCAAACGGCTTTCCCGCGCAGCGACTAGTTGATCAACCCAGCATGCACCATGGCTTCACGTACGGCGATTTGCGCCTTCTCGCTCGCCGGCACCATCGGCAGCCGCACGGTATTGGCGCACTTGCCGATCAGCGACATGGCGTACTTGATCGGCGCCGGGCTGGTTTCGACGAAAAGATTGATGTGCAACGGCGCCAGCTTGTCCTGCAACTTGAGCGCGGTCTTGTAGTCGCCCTTCAGGCACGCGCTCTGGAATTCGGCGCACAGCCGCGGCGCCACGTTCGAGGTGACCGAAATGCAGCCATGGCCGCCATGCGCCATGAAGCCGAGCGCGGTGATGTCCTCGCCCGACATCTGGTTGAAATCCTCGCCCAACGCGGCGCGCTGTTGCGACACCCGCGACATGTTGGCGGTCGCATCCTTGACGCCGGCGATGTTCTTGCACTCGAACAGCCGCTTCATGGTGTCGACCGACATATCAACAATAGACCTGCCGGGAATGTTGTAGATAATGATCGGGATGCCGATGGCATCGTTGATCGCCTTGTAGTGCTGGTAGAGCCCTTCCTGGGTCGGCTTGTTGTAATAGGGCGTTACGATCAGCACCGCGTCGGCGCCCGCCTTCTCGGCGTGCTTGGATAATTCGACCGCCTCGGCGGTCGAATTCGAGCCAGCGCCCGCGATGACCGGCACGCGGCCGTCGACCTGGCCGACGCACCACTCCACCACCTGCTTGTGTTCATCATGACTGAGCGTCGGGCTTTCGCCCGTGGTGCCGACCGGCACCAGGCCGTTGGTGCCCTCGGCGATCTGCCAGTCCACCAGGTCGCGGAACGCCTTTTCGTCGAGCGCGCCGTTCTTGAATGGCGTGACCAGCGCGGTGAACGATCCTCGGAAGTGCGTCTTGGCGGTCATGATGCTGTTCCTTGGCACGACTTCTCCACAGGGGGGAACCTGGGCGGCAGCCCCATAGATATCGGGTCGGCGGCCCCGATAAAAGCCCTCCCATCAAATAGCTCCATGAATCGGCTTGATAAATTGCGCCCTGCCCCGCTTTTGCCCGGCTTGCGGTCTAGCGTCGATCTATCGGGATTTCGGCTATCCTTTTAGCGGCGATATTGGCCTAATGGGGGGTGCGGGGTCGCCGCCCGAATCGAGGGGCTGAACCCGAATGCAACGGCCGGGCAAGGGTTTGAATGGACGCGATTAAACGGAACCGCGCCGGGCTCGCCCTGGCGATTGCGGCGGCTGGCGTGCTGGGCGCCCAATCCGCTATGGCCGCGCCCAAGAAAGTTCCCGCCGCCCCGCAGGCGAAGCCGGCAATCCATGCGGTCAAACATCGAACGGTTCGGGTGGTCCGGCAGGTCCCGTTGCCGCGCAAACGTCCGCAGCCGGCCGCCGCCGCGTCAGCCCCCGGGCCAAGCAAGGTGGCCCTGCGTGGGCCTGTCGCCGTCAGCCCGGCCATGTTCAGTCCGTTGCCGCAGGCACAGTCCGGCCATTTTGAGCCGGCTCCCGCCGCCCCTGCCACCTCTGCTGCCCCTACCTCGCCTGCGGATATCGCCGCGGTGAAACAAGTGATCGAGGCTGCCCGCAAGGGCCGCGAAGCCGATGCCGATGCAGCGGCAAGGACCATCAGCAATCCGGCGGCGCGCAAGCTCGCCGAATGGGCGATCCTGCGCAGCGACAACACCAATCCTAGTTTCGAGCGCTACGCCGCTTTCGTGACCGCCAATCCGGGCTGGCCGCACGTGGCGCTATTCCGTCGACGCGCCGAGAACGCCCTGTGGAACGATGGCGTCAATGACGCCACTGTGCTCGCCTTTTTCGCCAAGCATAAGCCGCGCACCGCCAAGGGCCGCTACATGCTGGCGCGCACTCTGCTCGCGCAAGGCGACCGCGAGGGCGCCGCGGCGCTGGTACGCTATGCCTGGCGCTACGAAGATTGCAGCGCCGACGCCGAGAGCAAGGTGCTCGCAATGTTCGGCGGCTTGCTCACCCGCGCCGACCACAAAGTGCGCATGGACCAGCGCTTCTACGCTGACGACATCGAAGCCGGCATGCGCGCCGCCAACCGGCTCGGCGGCGACGAACTGGCGATCGGCCACGCGCGCGCCGCGGTGATCAAGCGGCTTAACAGCGCCAAGGCGCTGCTCGACGCGGTACCGGCCTCGGCCCGCAACGATCCCGGCTACATTTTCTCGCGCGTGCAGTGGCTGCGCAAAGACAATAAGCTGGAGGAAGCCGGCAAGTTGATCCTCACCGTGCGGCAAGACCCTGCCGCTTTGGTCGATCTCAATCAGTGGTGGCAGGAGCGGCGCATCTTGGTGCGCAAGCTGCTCGACGATGGCGACCCGCGCACCGCTTACCTGGTCGCGCGCGACGCCGCCCCGCCGCCGCGCGGCTATTTCCGCGCCGATCACCATTTCACCGCCGGCTGGATCGCGCTGCGCTTCCTGCACGATCCGAAGACCGCGGCCGCCCATTTCGCGCATATTATCGAGGACACCGCCAGCCCTTATGCGCTGGCGCGCGGCGGCTATTGGCAAGGCCGCGCGGCCGAGGCCATGGGCCAGCACGCGCAGGCCAAGGCCTATTACGAAATGGCGGCGCAATACACCGCGACCTATTACGGCCAGATTGCGCGAGCCCGGCTGGGGCTTGCCGATCTCGGCCTGCGCGGGCCGCCTTCGTTTACCCCGGCCAAGCATAGCGAGATGCGAAATCTCGAGGTCGTGCGCGCGGCCGAGATCCTTTACGCCCTCAACGAGCGCGATTTTCTGGCGTCGATCTATGCCGAGCTCGGCGAAAGCAGTTCCGACGTCGCGGCCCTTTCGGCCCTGGCGGAACTTGCCAGCAAGCACGGCGACGGCCGCGCTATGCTGCTGCTCGGCGAAGGCGCCTATGGGCGCGGGCTGCCGCTTGAATATTACGCCTATCCAACCGTCGGACTGCCGTCCTACACGCCGATCGCGCCGCCGATCGATCCAGCGGTGACCTATTCGATCGCCCGCCAGGAGAGCCACTTCAGCCAGAAGGTGGTCTCGGTCGCCCATGCCATGGGGCTGATGCAGGTGACGCCGGAGGCGGCGATCGATACCGCCAAGAAGTTCAAGGCGGTCTATAACCGCGCCCGCCTGCTCAACGACCCGGTCTACAACATGCAGATGGGCGCGGCCGAGCTCTCCAATCTGCTCACCGGCTACAACGGCTCCTATATCCTCACCTTCGCCGGCTACAACGCCGGGCGCGGCCGCGTGCGGCAGTGGATCGCCGCCTATGGCGATCCGCGCGACCCGAAAGTCGATCCGGTCGATTGGGTCGAACGCATTCCGATCGCCGAGACCCGCAACTACGTGGAGCGGATCATGGAGAACCTGCAGGTCTATCGCGCCCGTTTCGGCGGCGGCAGCAAGCTGATGATCGAGGCCGATCTCAAGCGCGGCGCGACCAATTAGCGCTGCTCAATGGCGTCCACCGCGAAATGAACCGGTGGCTGGCCGCTCTGATATCGCTCCCACATCGTGACGTAAGCTGCCTCGATATGGCGGGTGAATCGTTCGCGTATCGAACAGCGGACAGGCTGAGTCCGATTGATCGGCCAGCTTGGCGTTTCGATGCGCCAGCGATTTTCTCGGGTCTGCGACGCCAGCTTCGAGCGCCAGCGCTTCGTAGTTCGCCCGACGTGTGCGTGACCAGTTCGGCGAACCCCGATGGCATTCAACAGGCTCGCCGCCACGCGTCCCGCAAAGGTCATCACCGAGGCACGTCAGGACCGGCAATCCAGCCCAATAGCGCGTCACTGGCAGTGGCGCGGCGTTAAAGGGCGAGCGTATCGAGGAACAAATCCGCCAGCGCGAAGTCGCGCAAGATGGTCGTGCCAACGGCAACCGTCGGCGCGAAGATCAAGCCGGTCCGCCGCGACGCGCGCGCCGTTCGGCCTCGCGCCGCAGATTGTCCGACGATGCCGCGTTGCACCGTTCGCATGGAGCCACAATACGGCTGCCATCGACGCTGCCGCAGCAGTCGCATCCAGACGTCAAACACGTTCCGGAGTGAGCTTGTAACGTCGCGTTGAAGCAACAGAAAACGAAACCCTGTTCGGCGGCAATCCGCATTCGCGGCGTAGCAGACGTTCATCGACAGTATGCGCCGTTGCAGGTCGTTGGCCTGGAAACTGTCCGGCAGCCAGACCATCCTGCTCCGGCGTAGAATGATGCTGCTGTGTCTCCGGAATCACGTCCGATCGGCGATGACGTAGTCGATAATCAGTCGGCGCCCATCGTACCGGGAAAGCCGAGATAATTGACCTGGATTGGCGCCGGCCGCCGCGCCAACACGCCCAGCCGTCCGCCGTCGGTGAGACCGTTGAGATCGACTGCGATGTCGATCTCGTGCTGCCGGATATAGTCGGCGATTTGCCCGTCCACCAAGGATCGAGCATCGACAAAATGTTCGAACGCCGCCTTGATGCGAGCGCGCATCGCCAATTCCTGGTCCGGCCCCAGCGATATCGCCGTCATTTCGAAGCGCGCGCGGTCGTGCCGCTCGAACACTTCGGCCATGAGCCGCGCCACCGGGTGGTCATGCAGGTCGGACGAGATATAGGCAACGCGAATGCGATCATGGGTATAGCGTTCGCCCCGCCAGTACGGTGGAAACGATGGATGGTCGGCGATGTAGCGCCTGGCGCATTCCAATTGGTCGGCAGCCGAGAGCGGCAGCGACAGGTTTAAAAACGGATTCCCAAGAGCCTTCCGTGTCGTCAATGCCGTCAACAGGCGCGACACCTCGTAGTCGTAATCCGACCAATCGCATAAACATTGTTTAGCGTGCAGCCGGCTGGATTCGGCATGTTTCAAGTCCGGCTTGAGGGTGAAGGCCCGATCATAGTCCTTAAATGCCCGGTCGTAGTCTTTGAGGTTGTAAAATAAATTGCCTTGTCCAAGCCAAGCTTCGGCAAGCTTGGGGTTAAGCGCCAACGCTTTTTGAAAGGCGGTCAGCGCTTCGCTTTGCATCCTGTTTTCGCGACAAGCATTGCCCCGGCCGAGCCAACCCTCGGCCAAGTCAGGCTTCAGCGCGAGCGCCTTGTCGTACTCGACCAAGGCTTCGCCAAATCGCTGCAATTCGGAATATGCGTTGCCTTTGTTGACATAGGCTTCTGCGTATTGAGGGTTAAGAGTGAGCGCGCGTTCAAAACTTGCAAGCGCCAAATCATACTGTTTCATTTCCGCAAGTGCGCAGCCTCGCTCATTGATGGCGACAATATTATTTGGCTGATACACGAGAAGTTTGTCGAAATATTCCAGCGATTCCCGCGGCCGTCCGAGTTTGAAGAGAGAAACCGCGCTGATATAGAGCAGCGATGCATTAGCGCCGTCGATTTGGAGTCTTTTTTGGCAAGTTTGCAGAGCGGTCTTATAGTCCCCCGATTGAAACAGCACCGTGGCGTAATTTTCTATGAACTGAATGCTGGTCGGTCGCCCCGCCAATGAGCGAGCCATGAGACTTTTGGCTTCCTCGTTATTGCCCGCGGCGGCTTCGACGATTCCAAGATAATGAAGCGCGTCATAATTATCGGGATTTCTTCCAATTAGTTTCCGATACAAGTCGGCAGCCTTGGTCAAATCGCCTCTTTGATGCGAAACAAATGCTTCTCGCAGCAGTTGCTGGTCGTCAAACGAAGACATAGGACGCTCGCTTCGGGAATTTCGCCGTCGGGCATGTCCCATAAGGCGCCGGCGTTGTATACACTAAAGCGCCGCGCATTTACTATTTCCGCCATGAGGACAGAAACCCACAGCGTCTTCGTCAGCGCCCCCGACGGACTGCGGCTGCATGTGCGCTGCTATGGCGCCCGCAGCGCCCCTGCTCTGCCAGTGGTCTGCCTGCCTGGCCTCGCCCGCACGGCGGCGGATTTCGAGGCGCTGGGCGGAGCGCTGGCAAGCGACGCAACCCGGCCGCGCCGCGTCATCGCGCTCGATTACCGCGGTCGCGGCCAATCGGAATACGACCGCGATCCGGGCAATTACAACTTCCAGGTCGAACTCGCCGACGTGCTCGCCGTCATTGCCGCACTTGACGCAGCGCGGGCGATTTTCGTCGGCACGTCGCGCGGCGGCATCCTCGCCATGCTGCTCGCCGCCGTGCGGCCGGCCGCGATTGCCGGCTGCGTGCTCAACGATATCGGTCCGGTGATCGAGCCGAAGGGGCTGATGCGGATCAAGGGCTATGTCGGCAAGCTGCCGCAGCCGCGATCCTTCGAGGAAGGCGCCGAAATCCTGCGCCGGTTGTTTGATCACCAATTTCCCAAGCTCACGCACGAGGATTGGCTGGCCAGCGCCCACCGCACCTTCCGCCAGGAAAACGGCGCCCTGGTGCCGACCTATGACGTCAACCTCGCCAAGACCCTGGAAGGCGTCAATTTCGAGAAGCCCTTCCCGCCGCTCTGGGCGCAGTTCGACGCGCTCGGCCACAGCCCGCTGATGGTGATCCGCGGCGCCAATTCCGACATCCTGTCGCCCGCAACGGTCGAAGCCATGCGCGCGCGCCGCCCCACGCTGGAATCGATCGAGGTACCCGATCAGGGCCATGCGCCGCTGCTGGCGGAAGCCGATGTGATCGCGCGCATTGCGGATTTTGCCGCGTTGCGGGTAGCCGGCAAACCATCTAAGGCAGATAAATCGACGATATTTTCTTCATTTCTTCTTCGGTTGACCTGGTCCTTGAATGCGACCAACCACAGGTCGAACGTCGCTGGCCTTCTTCCGCCGAACGTGCTCTTGAAGCCCGCGCGAATAAATGAATCGCTCAAAACCGGAAACGTGAACCCGCACTTGTGCACCATATATTCGTTTCCGGCCGCGATCGACGCTCTGTGTCCGTACAAAACATCGATGGCGCTGATCGGGCCTGCCGGGGAAACGTAGAGCGGCTCTAATAATTTACCCTTTGCCACCGCTTCGCATACCGATTGCAAGTCGGGACAGGTTATTACGGCAATTCCGTCGGACTTCAAAACGCGATGAAACTCGTTCACCGCCGTTTAAATCTGGTGCGAGTATATGTGTTCCATATTGTTCGACGAATAAATCGCATCGACGCTAGAATTCTCGACCAAACTCATATCGGTGAGCGTACCCACGATGTCCGGGTTGACGTTCTTGTCGATATCGAAACGAATTTCCTTCCATTCGGCCGAATTGAATCCTTTCAAGTCTTTTTTGGTCGCAGGACCGCACCCGACGTGTAGGAAAACCGGCATATTCAATTCCATCTTTTTCGATTTGGCCGGCCAATAATCGATGATATTTGTCAGCCCCTCAAGGTTTTATCGAGCGCACCCATTTGAGCCTGACCGCCTCTGTACATTTCGGTATAAGCCGCCTCGATATCTTTCGCGTAGAGCTTGTTATCAAACAACGGCGTCGTGAGGCGATTGTTCGCCAGTTTCTGCTTGATTTCCGCCAATCGGTCGGGGTTCGTGGCCAGATCGACAGCAAGCAATTCATAGGCTTCCGGCGTCGTTGTGATCAGCTCGGACAGACCAATCGCATTCAATACGCTGGCGGCCATGCGGCCGACGAAGGTATTGCCAAGGAGCGTCAAGACAGGGACGCCGACCCAAAGCGTGTCGCTGGCGGTAGCGCCGGCATTGTACGGCCAAGTGTCAAGGAACAAATCCGCCAAGCGAAGCCGCGCTTGATGCTCGGGCAGCGAAATGCGCGGTGCAAAAATCAAACGCTCGGCATTGACGCCGCGCGCCGCGGCTTCGTCTCTCAAGTTTTGCTGAACAAGCGGGCTTTCCGCGGAGAGCCACAAAACGCTACCGTCCACCCGCTTCAAGATCCGCATCCAAATGTCGTAGGCAGCCGGTACGATCTTGTAATTGGAGTTGAAGCAGCAGAAGACGAAGCCATCCCGTGGCAGACCCGCCTCCTCGCGTGAAAAACGTTTCGTGGCGACAACTCTTCCTTGATCGGTCGGCTGGAAGCTGTTGGGCAGGTAAGCAATCTTTTCCGAGTAGAATTCTTGCTGATCCTGCGGGATCACCGTTCGATCGGCGATGATGTAATCGATATAAGGCGCCCCCATCGTTCCGAGATAGCCTAGAAAGTTCACCTGAATCGGCGCGGGTTTCCGAGCCAAAATGCCCAGCCGGGAATCAGTGGTAAAACCCATTAAATCCACCAAGATATCGATCTCCAGCGATCTGACGAGCTTGGCGATCTGGTCGTCGCTATAGGCGGTAACATCGACAAAATTCTCGACTGCAGCCCCCAACCGCTGGCGCAATTCGGAATTATCGCTCGGTCCGAATGATATGGCTGTCACATCGAAACGCGACCGGTCATGACACTCAAACAGGCCCACGAGCAGTGTCGCCACGACGTGTTGGCGAAAATCAGCCGACAAGTAAGCCAGGCGAATTCGGTCGTGATTGTAACGTTCGCCATGCCAAATCGGCTTGTCAGCAGACGGGCTTTTGGCCGCGACCCACAGCTTGGCACATTGCAGTTGATCGGCAGGCGACGATGGAATGGTAAGAAGTCCAAATGGTTGGGTATTGGCATTTCCGTGCCTAATCGAGGAAACCAAATGTGCACACTCGGCGTCAAAATTTCTCCAATCGCAAAGATGCATCTTGGCTAGAGAGCCGAGCGCCTTCAACGCCAGGCAAATTAGGTTTCAATGCGAGCGCCTTGTCGAAATCGACAAAAGCATCGCCGTAGCGCTTGAGGTCGACGCATGCACTGCCCGCGACCATGCCATGCCTCAGCAAGGTCAGGTTTTAGCGATAGCGCTCTGTCATAGGCGACAAGCGCGTCGTCGTAACGCTTCAAATCGTAGTAAACATTGCCACGACCAAGCCACACCGCAGCCAGATCGGGATTCCGAGCCAGTGCTTTGTCATAGGCGGCAAGCGCGTCGTCGTAACGCCTGAGATTGTAAGAAACATTGCCGCAACCGAGCCACGCCTCAGCATTGTCGGGCCTCAGCGATAGCACCCTTGTCATATGCGGCAAACGCTTCGTCGTAACGCTTCAGATCGTAATAGACGTTGCCACGACCAAGCCACGCATCGGCCATCTCCGGATTCAACGCCAGTGCTTTGTCATAAGCGGCAAACGCTTCGTCGTAGCGTTTCAGATCGCAATGAACATTGCCACGACCAAGCCACGCCTCGGCATTGTCGGGCCGCAGCGATAGGGCCTTGTCGTATGCGCCAAACGCTTCGTCGTAACGCTTCAGATCGTGAAATACGTTTCCACGGCCAAGCCACGCATCGGCAAGCTCAGGCTTTAGCGATAGCGCCTTGGCATAGGCGGCATGCGCCTCGTCGTAACGTTTGAGATTCCTGAAAACATTACCGCGCCCAACCCAAGCCTCAACAAGATCGGGGTTGAGCGCCAGCGCCTTGTCGATAGCGGCAAGGGCCTCATCTTGCCGTTTGAGTTCCGCTAGAGATTTTCCCTTGTTTTGAAATGCTTCTGAATAATTTGGCTGAAGCGCAATAGCCTTATTGAAATCTGCAATGGCATCATCATAGCGTTTGAGGTCGTTTAATACGGTACCGCGGTTATTCCACGTTTCCGCAACGTTCGCGTTGATTGCCAAGGCGCGATTGAAGCAGTCGAGCGCTTCAATCGGCCTGTTCAAGGATTTCAGAATTATCCCGTAGTTATAGAAAGTCGCATCGGAATTCGAATTGAGTTTCAGCGCCGATTTTATGTAGGGTTCAGCCTCACTATATCTTTTAAGCTGCGTTAAAATAACGCCCAATAAATTCAGTGCCGCGACATGCTTCGGTTGATGCCGCAATACCTGTTTGAAAAGCCGCTCGGCATCGTCCAACCGTCCTGTCTGAAACGACGCTATCGCTTGCCTGAAAATATCGTCGCCTAACGGTGCCATTTTTCACGCCTGGAACGAGTGCGTCCGCAATCATTTGCATGACCTCCAGCGTCGCGCCACGATTCTAAGATGGTTTTGCGAAATAAAACAAAAGAAAAACCCCCGGCGGTTTCCCGCCGGGGGCTGTTGTTCAAGCGAACATCGCCTTGATCAGACGATCAGGGATAGAAGTTACGATGCACGCGGAACTGAGCCATGAACGCGCTCTGGTCGTCGACGTCCCGGGTCGCCGCAGGCTGTTGGCCAAAGCCGAACGTAGCCAGCCCGTCTGGCACCGTCGCCGTCTGGAGGACCTGGTACACAACGTCGACACCGATATAAGTCTGGCTGTCGATGTTCCATTGCGTCCGGGTGCCGACATTCCACACCGCCCAGTTGTTGTCGCAACCGAGCATTAGCCACTGCGGAACTGCCGGCGTTATTCGGTGTGCCGTTGCCGCGTTCTCAGCCACGCACAGCATCGCATTAGCCTGGTCGTTGTAGCTCGTGGCGATGTAGGCGCCGTAGATCGACGTCTGCCAGTGCGGGTTCCACTTATGCTCGAAGGCGGCGTTGACGCCCCACGAGGTGGTCAGTTGGACGTCGGTTGCGGTACCGGCGCAACAGCGCCGCCATAGACGCCATCCGACATGATGCCGAAGCCGACATTGCCGCCATCGCTGCCGTCCATCTTCAGGTAAAGGACAGCACCGTTGTTCACGTAGCCGCTGGCGCCTTCCGCGTAGTTGACCTGGAACTGGAAGTAATCGCCCGGGGCAATATACGGCGTCAGGATCTTGGCGCCGGCACCCACTGCCCAGCCTACAACAGTGCTGGGACTGAAGGTGCTCGTGGTCGCGTCCGTAGTAGCTGCCGCTGGCATCATGGATAGCGCCCATGATCTGCGCGGAACCCCAAGACTGGTCGACCCGCAAGTTGGCCACGATATCCGGCCACTTCGCAGCTTCTTGCGATGAGGTGGGCGGAACGAGGAAGAGGTTGGTCGCCGCGGAGGTGCTCGCAGGGTATGATCGCGGTATTGGCGTTGATCACGCCTATGTCCCGCCGACCTTCGGCCGCGAGCGAGGCCGAGAAGCCGTTGCCGAACTGCGCGGTATAGCCGGTCACCACCTTGCCGCCGTCGCCGGTGTCGCTCGACGGATTGATTGCACCGCCGAAGAACGACGTCGCCGGAGCGGAGTAGATGTCATAGAACGACTGCGACAGACCGAACGTGAAGCCAGCGAACTGGATGAACGCGCGGTTGGCGCTGAAGCCCGGGCCGGAGCCGGCCGCCACGTCGGCCGCGGA
This sequence comes from uncultured Alphaproteobacteria bacterium, assembly GCA_963770985.1. Lineage (GTDB taxonomy): Bacteria > Pseudomonadota > Alphaproteobacteria > Rhizobiales > Xanthobacteraceae > Pseudolabrys. The sequence goes on from CAVYRR010000005.1 coordinate 107,449, forward strand.
GCCTGCGCCGCCGGCCGAGAGGCCGACCGCGATGTAGCTGCGGACCGTGCCGTATTCGGTCTGGTTGCGCGCATCTGCGGTGATGTAACCGCGGGTACGGGTGCCCCAGTCAGTCGTGCCGCGGGTTTGCGTGTTGAGAACCAGCGCACCGTTGGTCAAGCTGCCGTTCGCATTCCACGTAATGTACTGGCGAACCCAGCCGCCAATCTTCAAGCACATATCGGTGCCCGGGACGTAATAGAACCCCGCACCATACAGACTGCAAATCTTCACGTACTGGACCGGCTTGGCCTTAACGGGAAGATCGGCGGCCTGCGCCCCAGACATTGCAACGAGACCCGCTGCGGTGCCGAGGAGTAGGCTTTTCACCATCTTCATCTTGAACCTCCAAACGTTGTTTGTCGTGAGAGGGTTCTGTATCCGCAGTGCGACAGGCACCGATGGAACTTCCCCTTGCTCCCCGCCACCCGGAAAAACTTTTCGCACCCTGCGATCGACCCAACTTTGACAGTCAAACTTGGGCTTGCCACTCGGTGCGATCCGTCAACCCGGAAAGCGCGACACGGGGATGCCCCCCTCCGTCGCACCTGAGACATTATCGAATGAAGCCTAAGGCGCAACGAAGAAGCACCATTCCCACAGGTCCCGAATGCGCTTTTCAAACGACTGTTGCGCAAAAAACACGCAAAGCTTCACGCCTGTAGGCAAACCACCGCCCGCTCGGATCGGAACTGATATTTCTATTTATATTCAATATGTTATAGGAAACGCCCGTGATCGCCGACGATATGGTCGATAGCTGCATCGGCGACCTGGGGATAGCGCGCCTGGCCAAATTGATCGAGTTTTGGCGCCTTTTGTTCTTCGATCCCGACGAAAAGCTTATTTTCGAGGCATTTGGCTCAAACCGCGGTTTTCGCCCGTCGGCTGGGTTTGACCCGGATCGCGGGTCGCCAGAACCGCCCAGACGGTCATCCGAGCGAACAAAACCGAATCGCCTGCGCGCTGGCCGATTCTCACGAATCGTAAGAGCGCGAGTGACTCACGAACTCATCCACAAGAGAATCTGCGTGAAGACCTAATTGCGCGACCGCCACCGAGCACGCGTACCAGGCTCCTCGTTGGGCCGATCGCTTCGCTATTGCGTGCAACGTGGCGTATCAATGAAATACAGCAATGCAAAAAGATCCTCGTACAAACAAATTATCCGACGACACCGACGTCGCTCAATTACTTGCGCAGGCGATTTCAGCATTTCAAGCCGGCAACTTTCTTGAAGCACATCGGCTCTGCGCGGCCGTCATCGACAAAGACAAAAAAAATATCGTCGCCCTGCATCTTTCCGGCGTGATCGAGGCGATGCGGAAAAATACCAACGATGCGCTACGCTTGTTCGACCGCGCATTGAAGATAAGTCCGCACAACGCCGATATTTTAGCGGACAAAGGAAACGTGTTGGCTGAATTGGGTCAGCACCACGATGCGCTGCTTTGTTATCAGCAAGCCGTCTCGGTGAATGCAGGCCATTGGCGCGCCCTGCAAAACCAAGGGGCGACCCTGCTTCTTCTCAAGCGATTTGCCGAGGCCTTGGCGGCCTTCGATCGATTGCTGCAGATCGCCCCCAACCATGCGCCGGCCTTCAACAATCGCGGCGAGGCGCTCAAAGAATTGGGGCGCGACGAAGAAGCCATTGCGAGCTATCGACAAGCAATCGAGCTTGATCCGCAAAATATGCAAGCCTGGAGCAATCTTGGCGACGGTCTATTCAAACTCAAGCGCCACGACGAAGCGTTCGGCGCCTATGACAAAGCGCTTGCGCTCAAGCCCGACCTTGCCGAGGCGTGGCTTGGCCGCGGCAATGTCTGCTTCGATCGCAGACGTTACGATGAAGCCTCAATCGCTTATGACAAAGCCCTGTCGCTCAAGCCCGGTCTTGCCGAGGCCTGGCTTGGCCGCGGCAATGTTTTCAACAAGCTCAAACGCCGCGATGAAGCATTGGGCGCCTATGACAAAGCGCTTGGCCTAAAGCCCGACCTGGCAGGGGCTTGGCTTGGCCGCGGCAATGTCTTCTTTGAACGCGGGCGCTACGAGGAAGCCTTCGCTGCCTACGACAAGACCCTTGCGCTCAAGCCCGACCTTGCCGACGCCTGGCTCGGCTGCGGCAATGTTTTCTACGAACTTAAGCGCACCGACGACGCCTTTGGCGCCTATGACAAGGCGCTGGCCCTTAAGTCCGACTTCGCCGAGGCCTGGCTCGGTCGCGGCAATGTCTTTTTCAGGCTCAAACGCTACGACGAAGCGTTTGACGCTTACGACAAGGCGTTATCGCTGGACCCCGGCATAACGGGCTTGGAAGGCCTCCGCCTCCACACCAAAATGCATCTTTGCGATTGGAAATCTTTTGATGCCGACTGCGCGCATCTAAATTCGTCGGTTCGAAACGGCAATGCCAATGCGACGCCATTCCCGTTTCTCGCCACATCTTCATCGCCCGATGACCAGCTGCAATGCGCCAAACTGTGGATCGCGGAAAAGTACCCGGCTTCCGAAAAACCGGTTTGGCAGGGCGAGCGATGTAGTCACGATCGAATTCGTGTCGCGTATGTTTCCGCTGACTTTCGTCATCAGCCAATGTCTTATCTGTTGGCAGGATTGTTCGAGTGCCACGATCGGTCGCGTTTTGAGACAATCGCCATATCGTTGGGCCCGGACGACAAATCGGAAATTCGCAAACGATTGGAAACGGCGGTCGAGCGTTTTGTCGATGTTGCGGCATATAGCGATGATGGGATCGCCCATCTGATTTCAGAATCTGAGGTCGATATTTTGATCGATTTGATGGGTTTCACGGCGATGGCGCGAACCGGCATTTTCGCCCGGCGCCCTGCTCCGATTCAGGTCAGCTATCTCGGCTATCCGGGAACGTTGGGGGCGGACTACGTCAATTATATCCTTGCCGACCGAATAGTCGTGCCGCCGGCGGAGTATTGTCGTTATTCTGAAAAGGTCGTTTCGCTGCCCGACAGCTATTATCCGACGAGCTACCAAATCAACGATGCCAAGCTTTCCGGCGCTGACCGAGTTTTCACGCGCGCCGAATTAGGATTGCCCGTAACGGGCTTTGTGTTCTGTTGCTTCAATAACGCCTATAAAATCTTGCCGCACGTATTTGACGGCTGGATGCGGATCCTGAGCCAAGTCGACGGCAGCGTATTGTGGCTTCTCACGGACAATGCAACGGCAAAAAATAATTTGAGGAGAGAGGCTGAGGCGAGAGGTGTGAATTCCGCCCGTTTGATTTTTGCAAATAGCCTGCCCCAGCCCGACCACTTGGCAAGGCATCGGCTCGCCGATCTGTTTCTGGACACCCTGCCCTACAACGCCCATACGACCGCCAGCGATGCCTTATGGATGGGGTTGCCGGTTTTGACCCTGGTCGGAGAAACTTTCGCGGGCAGAGTGGCCGCAAGCCTGCTGACCGCGATCCAATTGCCGGAACTTATAACGACGACGCCGGAAGCCTATGAGCGGATGGCGGTTGATCTGGCAACGCACCCGGAAAAATTGGCGGGTATGAAACGCAAGCTCGGCGAAAATCGTCTCACCAGCCCGCTGTTCGATACCAAGCTTTTCACCAAGCATATCGAAGCCGCCTATACGGCCATCTACCAACGCCATCAGGCTGGATTGGCGCCGGAACACATCGTTGTCACAGAATGAGGCTGCGCGCATGGCGCGCGATGGCTCCAAAAAGACGGCCATACCCAGTGTTTTCAAGGCGTTATCGGCGGAGTTCCTGCGAAGCGCGTTAGGGCCGAGCAGGCTGGCGGAGCCGGAGGGATTCGAACCCATAGGCCCCGGCTTCGCCGGGGCCGTCCTAGCGCGAGGCGACGCGCAAAGCGCGCCGCCGCGCGCCAAATATCGAGGGTTCGAATAGATCAGGCCTTAAAGCTGGCGGAGCCGGAGGGATTCGAACCCTCGATACGCCTTTGGAGCGTATAACGGTTTAGCAAACCGCCGCCTTCAGCCACTCGGCCACAGCTCCGCGTGCGGCAAGGCTTATGCTGTCGGGATTTCCGCGTCAAACCCGACCTTGCAATCCGGACGCCAAAACTGCACTTGAAAAGCCGGCACTTGAACCGGCGCCAGACCCGGCCAGCTCCTGGATTGCAGACCTTGGACTTAAGCGGATGAATCGAAAACAGCGTCGCGCCGCGCCCAAGCAGAGCCCGTCGGCCGGCGGCCATCGCGCCGGTCCCGCCCGCGATCCGGCCAGCGAATTGTTCGCCGAAGCATCTCATCTCCAGCGCGAGAACAAGCACGCCGACGCCGCGCGCGCCTACAAGCGCCTGCTGCTGCTCAAACCCGATCACGCCGAGGCCAGCAACAATCTCGGCGTCGTGTTGCTGGCGCAAGGCAAGCGCGCCGAAGCTTCCGCGTGTTTCGCGCGTTCGCTCACGCTGCTGCCGCAGTTGTTCGAGCAATTCAACGCCATTTGCGAAACGCTTGCCGAAGTCTTGCCGCCGATCGGCGAAGCCATGCGGCGGGCCAGCGCGAGCTGGCCGAACCGGCTTACGGCCGTTCAGCTTTTCGGAGACACCGGGCTGCACGCGGTCTGCGAGGACGCCCTGCTGCTCTGCCTGCTGCAGTCGGTTCCCGCCCGCAAGGCCGAGCTCGAACTCGTTCTCACATCGCTGCGCGCCGCGCTGCTTGCGGCCGCCGGCAACGCCCCGGACGACGGCGTGCTGGCGTTTTGCTGCGCGATGGCGAAGCAATGCTTCATCAATGAATACGTGTTCGCGGTCACCCCTGACGAGGACGCGCAGATCGATCGGCTCAAAGTCACGCTCGGCGATGCGATATCCTCGGATGCTGCGATCGCTCCCATGCAGCTCGCCGCGCTCGCCATGTATCTGCCGCTGCATGGCCTGCCCGGTGCGGACGCGCTGCTGGCACGAACCTGGCCGCCGGCGTTTGCTGCGGTCTTGACCCAACAACTGCGCGAGCCGCTTGAGGAGCTGGCGCTGCGCGCCACGATTCCGCGCCTGACCGCCATCGACGACGAAGTCTCGCTGCGCGTTCAACGGCAATACGAGGATAATCCCTACCCGCGCTGGGTGCGCATCGCCGCCGGCGTCGAACCGATCAGTATCGACCAATATTTGCGCGACATGTTTCCGACCGCGCCGTTCACACCGCTCGGCAAGACCGCCGACCTCGACTATCTGGTGGCCGGCTGCGGCACCGGCTGGCACGCCGCCGGCATCGCGCAGAAATATCTCGGCGCCCGGCTGCTGGCAGTCGATCTGAGCCTCAGCAGTCTTTGTTATGCCAAGCGCAACACGCCGGCGGCGCTCGGTGAACGCATCGAATACGCGCAAGCCGACATCCTGAAATTGCCGTCGGTCGGGCGCAGCTTCGACGTGATCGACGCCAGCGGCGTGCTCCACCACATGGCCGATCCGTTCGCCGGCTGGCGCGCGCTGCTCACGCTGCTGCGGCCGGGCGGCATCATGCATCTCGGCTTTTACAGCAAGATCGGCCGTCGCGACCTGGTGGCGGCGCGCGCGTTTATCGCGGAACGCGGCTACGCCTCGACGCCCGCCGACATTCGCCGCTGCCGGCAGGACTTGCTCCAAACTCCGTTGCGCACGGTCGCGGGCTTTATCGATTTTTTCAGCACCAGCGAATGCCGCGATCTCTTGTTCCACGTGCAGGAAGTGCAGCTAACGATTCCGGCGATCCGCGACTTCATCGCCGCCAACGGTTTGCGTTTCATCGGCTTCGAGTTCATGCCGCCGGCCTTGCAGCGTTTCCGCGATCTGTTCGCCGCCAATGGCTGGTCGATGACCGACCTCGACAAATGGCACGCGGTCGAGACCCAATACCCCGATACCTTCTCGGGCATGTATCATCTATGGGTGCAGAACAGCTGACGGCGCGCCGTATTGGCCGCATAAAATTTGACGCCGCGCGAACTAAAGCGCCAAACGGCGGGTTAGCGCTCTCAGAGTGACCTGCCTCCGATCGGGACGACAGTCATGACTCGCTTCAATTTGGCGCTCTTTACCGCTGTTGGCGTCGCGGCCATGGCGGCCCTCGCTCCACCGGCCGCGGCGATCGAATATCCCTGGTGCGCGCAGTATAACGGCATGGGCGGCGGCGGCAGAAATTGCGGCTTTTCGACCATCGAGCAATGCATGGCGACGGTCAGCGGAATTGGTGGTTTTTGCGAGCCCAACTTGTTCTACACTGGCGCCACTGAACGGCCCGCAAAGCGCGCGCCCCGGCGCCAAGACCACAACGGCTGAAACAAAGGCCGAGCGTTTTCGCCGCGCGCAAACGCGTAACCGGGAGACATTCGATGCGCAGACCCTGGTCGGCTCCGATCGCCTTGACCGCGCTGGCGGCGCTGGCGATGTTGGCCCTCGCTTCGCCCGTCGCGGCGATCGAATACCCCTGGTGCGCGCAATATGGCGACGAGGACGGCGGCGGTCGAAATTGCGGCTTCGTCAGCCGCGAGCAATGCATGGATACGATCCGCGGAATGGGCGGTTTTTGCGAACCCAACTTGTTCTACAAAGGCGCCGCCGAGCGGCCCGCCAAGCCGGAGCGCAAACGCCGGAACGATTGATGCGGATTGAACGTTTTGCACGCGAACGCATGACCGGGAGATATCCGATGCGCAGATCATATTTGGTTCTATTCGCCCTGGCCGCGCTGGCGGCGTTGGACCTATTCACGCCGTCAGCCGGCCAGGCCGAGCCTTACCCCTGGTGCGCGCAATACGGCAGCGGGAGAGGCGGCGGCGGCCGCAATTGCGGCTTCGTGAGCTGGGAACAATGCATGGCAACGGTGCGCGGAATCGGCGGATTCTGCGAACAGAACTTGTTCTATACCGGCCCCGCCGAGCGGCCCGCCAAGCGCGTGCGCAAGCATCGCGACGACTAATTCGCGGCAAAGCGTCCTTGCATTTTACGCGGCGGGCGGCGCCCGATGGCGCGGCCGACATGCTTGCGCGCTCGCGTGAACCGGGGTCCTATCGCGCGCCATGGCGCCGAAATCCCCGTTCAACTTACAGCAAACGATGCAGGACGCCGTCGCCCTGCACCAGCAGGGGCGGCTGCGCGAGGCCGAGAAGCTTTACGCGCGCGTGCTGAAAGCAGCGCCGGACCATTTCGACGCGCTGCATCTGCTCGGGCTCGCGAAAGCGCAAGGCGGCCAGATGGGCGAAGCCTTCCGGCTGATGTCGGCCGCGCTCAAGATCAATCCCAAAGTGCCCGACGTCTTGATGAACCTCGCCAACGTGCTGCACGCACTCAAGCGCGACGCCGAGGCGCTCGACTGCCTCGATCGGGCGCTGGCGCTGCGGCCGGGCGATCTGAACGCCCTGCATGATCGCGGCAATGCGCTGCTCATACTTCAGCGCCCGCAGGATGCGCTTAGCTGTTTCGATCAGGTGCTGGCGCGCAATCCGCGCCATGGCGACGCCATGCTCAATCGCGGCACCGCGCTCGCCAGCCTCGGCCGCAACGAACAGGCGCTTGCCGATTTCGACGCCGCTTTGGCGTTGATGCCGGATCATCCGGCGGCGCTGTACAATCGCGGTAACGCGTTGTCCGCGCTCGGCCGCACCCAAGAGGCGCTTGCCGCCTTCGATCGCGCGCTCGCCGCCGCCCCTACCCATGTGCAAGCCTGGAATAATCGCGGCCGCGCGCTGCAAGCGCTCAACCGGCACGCCGACGCGGTCGCGAGTTTCGACAAAGCGATCGGGCTGCAAAAGGATTATGCCGACGCCAACTTCAATCGGGCGCTGAGTTTACTCACGCTTGGCGACCTGTCCCGCGGCTTCGAGCAATACGAATGGCGCTGGAAGCGCAGCGGCATGACCGACACGCGCCGTGGCTACGGCAAGCCGCTCTGGCTCGGCGAATACCCGCTCGCCCGCAAAACCATCCTGCTGCATGCCGAACAAGGCCTCGGCGACACCATCCAGTTCGCGCGTTATGCGCCGCTGCTCGCACGCGCCGGCGCAACCGTCAGGCTCGAAGTGCCGCCGGAATTGAAAACTTTGCTGGCGGGCCTGGAAGGCGTCGCCTCGTGTCACGCGCGCGGCGAGACGCTGCCCGCCTATGACGTGCATTGTCCGCTCGGCAGCCTGCCGCTGGCGCTCAAGACCGAGCCGGGAAACATTCCCACCGGCATTCCCTATCTGCACGCCGACGAGATCCGCCTTGCGAAATGGCGCTCGGCGCTCGCGGCGCTGCCCGGCAAACGCGTCGCGCTGGCCTGGGCCGGCAATGTCAGTCACGCCAACGACCGCAACCGGTCGATCGATCTCAAGTTGCTCGAACCGCTGTTCTCGATTGAAGGAATTTCCTTCCTGAGCATCCAGCGCGAGCTACGCGGCAACGATGCCGAGGTGCTGGCGCGCCACGCCAATGTCACTCATCTCGGCGGCGAACTTGCCGACATGGCCGACACCGCGGCCATCGCCGCGCTCGCCGATCTGACGATTTCAGTCGATACGTCGGTGGTGCATCTCGCCGGCAGCCTGGCGCGGCCGGTCTGGGTGATGCTGCCCTTCGCGCCCGACTGGCGCTGGACTCTTACCGGCGACAGCAGCCCCTGGTATCCGCAGGCGCGGCTGTTCCGTCAGCCCGCGCTGGGCGACTGGCCGAGCGCGATCGCGACGCTGCGCGCGGAGCTCGCGCGCGTTGTCGCCGCCGGGTAGATCAAGCCGCCGCGCGAATGGCGGGTGCTGGCGCCTGCGGATGGCTCTTGAGCCAATCGCGCGCGGCGCGCTGGGCGCAGCCGATTTCGGCGTCGGCCATCTGCTCGGCAATTTCGCGGCGCAGCCGCACCGCATCGGCATGTCCACGCATGGCCGCGATGTTGAACCACTTGTGCGCCTCGATCAGATCGACCGCGACACCCGCCCCGGCCGAATAGTTCATGCCGAGCGCGAAGCAGCCCTCCGCGTCCTTGGGTTCGACGGCATAAGCCGCCGTAGTTTCGTTGGCCATTCTAGCCTCCCCATGATCGCGACTGGCCGCCCCCCGACGGCCAGTCACGTCGTCCCTGTTGCCGGACGAAAACTTTCTCGTCCGGACAGCGCGATCTAAGAGAGAAAATTTGAATGACAGTTTAAGCGTTGCGATGAATCGAAGGTGAATGCGCGGGCGTCATCGCCCGCGCGCACCTGCGAAAAAGCCCCGTATTATCGTGCTAAATCGGCAGTCCGGCCGGCCGGTTGAGGAAACGCTAACCGCGCTGGGTAAGCGCTGACTAACCACCCAGGCGAAAGGCCGGGCCGCGTGTCTTCTTAAGCGCTGCGCGCCCGTTGCCCGAACAGCACCGCCTGCACTTTCGGATCCTTCATGTCGATGCCCTGGCGCAGCTCGAGGCCGAGCGTCATGCCGCGCTTGACCGCCGGACGCGCCTTCATGGTCTCGAGCCAGCGCTTGAAGTGCGGAAACTCGTTGATGTCCTGCCCATGCCGCTGCCAGCCATTGGCCCAGCCGACGATCGCCATGTCGGCGATGGAATATTTGCCGGCGATGAATTCGCGGTCTTTCAGGCGGAGGTTCATCACGCCGTAGAGCCGGTTCATTTCGTTGGTATAGCGGTTGATGGCGTAAGTGAGCGTCTCCAGCGCGTAGTTCTTGAAGTGGTGCAACTGCCCCGCCATCGGCCCGATGCCGCCCATCTGCCAGAACAGCCATTGATCGACTTCGACGCGCGCGCGCTCCTCGCGCGGATAGAACTTGCCGGTCTTGCGGCCGAGATACTGCAGGATGGCGCCGGACTCGAAGATCGAAATCGGCCGTCCGCCGGGGCCATCCGGATCGACGATCGCCGGCATGCGGTTGTTGGGCGAGATTTTGAGGAATTCGGGCTTGAACTGATCGCCGCGCGAGATGTTCACCGGGATCATGGTGTAGGGCAGCCCGCACTCTTCCAGCATGATCGAAATCTTGAAGCCGTTCGGCGTCGGCCAGTAATAAAGCTCGATCGGCTTTGCCGCTTTTTGGCCGATTTTTTGGCCGCTTTGGCCTTGGTCCTCGCCTTGCCCGCCGGCTTCGATTTCGCCGACCGTTTCGCCTTCGCGCGCGCCATTGCCCTGCTCCCTAACCCGTAAAACCACGGAAAATCGCCGTCTGACCTAAGGCCCACGGAGGTAAACCGCAACTACTGGACGTACACAACCCCAGATGGTAATTTTGGTGGCGTAGGTTGCAGGCCCAAGTCTGCAACATAAAAACGGGGGGATTCATGTCCAAAGTATTGTTCGCCGCCGTGCTGGCGGCCGGCCTGATCGCCACGCCGCTTCCGCTGCTCACGCCGACCGCAGCCGCACAGACCACGCAGCCGGCGGCGCCGGAAAAGACGCAAGCCAAGACCAAGAAACCGCCGACGCCCGGTCAGCTCGCAGCGCGCGAGCGGCTGAAGAAATGCGGCGCCGAATGGAAAGAGGCCAAGGCCGCCGGCAAGATCGAGAAGGGAATGAAGTGGCCGCAGTATTGGAGTGCGTGCAACAAGCGCCTCAAGACGGCCGGCTAGCCCCTGATCCCGAAAAGCTTGTCCTCGACTCGATCGGGGATGGAAAGCGGTTTTCGGAAAAGAGCATGCGCACCTTCTAAAAGGGCGCGACCAAGCGCGTTTGGAATTTTTGCGATCCAAACGTAACGAGGGCGTCGGCGAGACTCGAAGCCTCGCCGACGCCCTCTCTTGTCATCGGTACCGGGGCGCCGCGAAGCAACTGCATTGCGCTGGTCGCCCCATGACGCAACCCGGCCCGTATGACGCAATCTTCGAAACGTTAAGTCCGAAGATCGGGAAGAGAACAAGAAACTACTAGAGTTTCTTTTTCTTCTTCGCTGCCTTCTTCTTTCTACGTTTCGCCATTGCTGCCCTCCTAGCCATGAAACATGGCGGATGTCTGCATCAGTACGGTCGCGGATCGACACGCACTGCATTCCGTTTACTACAGCGCAATGAAAAAAACAGCGTTCGACTTAACGAAGTGTGTATCGACGCGATGTGACGCGCATAGCGACGTCGTAAACATCGCGCGCGCGCAGCACGACAACGCGTGCGACGCACACGTTGCGCAACGACCGACACATAGTCGCGATGATGCAAAAAACACGATGAAATAAGGACTTTTTGCAACGACCCCATCGCGTGGTCTTCATCGCGCGGCAAAATATTTTTGTGCATGCGCGTCAAGTTTTGCATCGACAGTGCGCGCCGCGCAGACATCTGCACAGGCAAAAATAATTTTCATAATTTGCTGCGCAAAAGGCGCGCGCGGACCGGAATCGAGCAAAAAATGAGCGAATCAGTGCCGAGTGATTCGCGGCGCGCACGCTCGCCGGTCGGTATTTTTTCAATCCGTCGCGTTCTTCGAAACCGCTTTGCATCGGAAATTTTAGTTTCCGCGCGCATCGGCGGCGCGCAATTGCCGCACTGCACCTAAAATCACATGCGAGGGCGCTAAACGTCGCGCACGCGTCAGAGTCCGAGTTTCTTTTTCAGGATTTCGTTGACCGCCTGCGGGCTCGCCTTGCCGCCGGAACTTTTCATCACCTGCCCGACGAACCAGCCGATCGCTTTCGGATTGGTTTTGGCGTCGGCGACCTTGTCCGGATTCTTGGCGATGATGTCGTCGACGGTCTTTTCGATCGCGCCGACGTCGGTGACCTGCTTCAGGCCGCGCTGCTTCGACGATCGTTCGCGGGTCGCCGCCCTCGCTCCAGACGATTTCGAACAGATCCTTGGCGATCTTTCCGGAAATTGTTCCGTCGGCGATCAAATCGAGGATGGCGCCGAGCTGCGCGGCGGACACCGGCGACGACGTGATGTCCTTGCCCTCTTTGTTCAGCCGTCCGAACAATTCGTTGATCACCCAATTAGCCGCGGTCTTGCGACGATGCCCGTGGCGCAAAATGATCGGCGCCTCTGTGCGGCTAACGTCCGGTTACGACAATCTCAAAGTAGCTGGCGGTCTCGCGCTCGGCCACCAGCACGTCGGCGTCATAGGCCGAAAGCCCATAATCGCGCATGAAGCGCGCTTTTTTCTCGTCCGGCAGCTCCGGCAGATGCTCTTTCGAGCGCCGCCACATAGGCGTCGTCGAATTCCAGCGGCAGCAGATCGGGATCGGGGAAATAGCGGTAGTCGTGCGCCTCTTCCTTGGAGCGCATCGAGCGCGTCTCGCCGCTGCGCGGCATCGAACAGCCGCGTCTCCTGATCGATCGTGCCGCCGTCCTCGATGATCTCGATCTGCCGGCGCGCCTCGTGCTCGATCGCCTGGCCGATGAAGCGGATCGAGTTGACGTTCTTGATCTCGCAGCGCGTGCCGAGCGGCGCGCCCGGCTTGCGCACCGAGACGTTGACGTCGGCGCGCAGGCTGCCCTCCTCCATGTTGCCGTCGCAGGTGCCGAGATAGCGCAGGATCGAGCGCAGCTTGGTGAGGAAGGCCTTGGCCTCCTCGGCCGAGCGCAGGTCGGGCTTCGACACGATCTCCATCAGCGCCACGCCGGAGCGGTTGAGATCGATCGAGCTCATGTTCGGATGCTGGTCGTGCAGGCTTTTGCCGGCGTCCTGCTCGAGATGCAGCCGCTCGATGCCGATGGTGACCGCCTCGCCGCCTTCGAGATCGACGATCACCTCGCCCTCGCCCACGATCGGCGATTTGTACTGGCTGATCTGGTAGCCCTGCGGCAGATCGGGATAGAAATAATTCTTGCGGTCGAACACCGACTTCAGATTGATCTTGGCTTTGAGCCCGAGCCCGGTGCGGATCGCCTGCTTGACGCATTCCTCGTTGATCACCGGCAGCATGCCCGGCATCGCGGCATCGACCAGCGAGACGTGGCTGTTGGGGTCGCCGCCGAATTCGGTGGAGGCGCCGGAGAACAGCTTCGACTTGGAGGTGACCTGGGCGTGCACCTCCATGCCGATGACGACTTCCCAGTCGCCGGTCGCGCCTTTGATCAATTTGTCGGATTTGCCGGCAACGTTCATGGCTTAGAACTAACGGTGGGGCGCAAGGACGGCAAGCGCGCCAGCCGACTTTCCCAAAATTGGCCCGAATTCTGCATGGTTGTCGCCGGAATCGCGATGCATGGATGGTGCATGGCGAGGAACCGCCTTCAGTGCGCGGGCGTTTGCAGAGCGGACAGCAGAGCGAGCATCATGAAACAGGACAACGGCACTTTCGGACTCATCGTCGGCGGCCTCGTCGCCTTGGCGGCGGTGTTCTTTATCTTCGGCGGCGGCGAACTGGGCGGCAAGACGGTCATCAACGGCGACGAGGATCTGCCGCCGATCGCGACCGCCGCCCGCAATTAATTTCGCATAGGCCGCGCGCTCACCACCACGCTGGCGGCGTGAATCGTCCCGCCGCCTGCTCGATCACCTGCGCGGCCGCAGAACAGCGTCTCCTCGTCGAACGGGCGGCCGATCAGTTGCAGGCCGAGCGGCAGGCCCTGCGCCGTCGAGCCCCGCCGGCACAACGATGCCGGGCAGGCCCGCCATGTTCACCGTCACCGTGAACACGTCGTTCAAATACATCTCGACCGGATCGGCCTGCCCCTTCTCGCCGATGCCGAACGCCGCCGACGGCGTCGCCGGCGTCAGCATGGCGTGCACGCCGGCCTTGAAGCAGTCCTCGAAGTCGTTCTTGATCAGCGTGCGCACCTTCTGCGCGCGCAGATAATAGGCGTCGTAATAGCCGGCCGAGAGCACGTAGGTGCCGATCAGCACGCGCCGGCGCACCTCGGCGCCGAAGCCCGCGCTGCGCGTCTTCTCATACATGTCGATGATGTCGCGGCCCTGCTCGCGCAGGCCGTAGCGCACGCCGTCATAGCGCGCGAGATTGGACGAGGCCTCGGCCGGATTGACGATGTAATAGGCGGGCAGCGCATATTTGGTGTGCGGCAGCGACACCTCGACCAGCTCGGCGCCCGCCGCTCTTCAGCCATTCCCTGCCCTGCTGCCAGATTTTCTCGATCTCGGCCGGCATGCCGTCGAGCCGGTATTCCTTCGGGATGCCGATGCGCAGGCCCTTCACCGACTGGCCAACCGCGGCCTCGTAATCCGGCACCGGCAGATCGGCGCAGGTGGTGTCCTTGGCGTCGGGCCCGGCCATCGAGCGCAGCAGGATCGCGGCGTCGCGCACCGTACGCGCAAACGGACCGGCCTGATCGAGCGAGGATGCGAAGGCCACGATGCCCCAGCGCGAGCAGCGGCCATAGGTGGGTTTGATACCGACCGTGCCGGTGAAGGCCGCCGGCTGCCGGATCGAACCGCCGGTATCGGTGCCGGTGGCGCCCAAACACAATTGCGCCGCCACCGCCGCCGCCGAGCCGCCCGACTGATCCGCCCGGCACCAGCTTGGTGTTGGCGCCTTTGCGTCGCCACGGCGACGTCACCGGGCCGAAATGCGACGTCTCGTTCGACGAGCCCATGGCGAACTCGTCGTTGTTGGTCTTGCCCAGCAGCACCGCGCCGTCGCGCCACAGATTGGCGGTCACCGTCGAATCGTAAGTCGGCACGAAATTGTCGAGGATGTGCGAGCACGCCGTCGAGCGCACGCCTTCGGTGCAGAACATGTCCTTGATGGCGAGCGGAATGCCTTCCAGCGGGCCGGCCTTGCCGGCCGCGATGCGCGCGTCACTGGCCTTGGCCATCGCCGCGGCGCGCTCCGGCGTCTCCAGCACATAGGCATTGAGCGCGCGCGCCTTTTCCATGGCCAAAAGATGCGCGTCGGCCAATTCGGCGGCTGAGAAAGATTTCTTCTTCAGCCCGTCGCGCGCTTGCGCCAGTGTGAGCGAATTCAAATCACTCACGGTTTGCGCTCATCCGCGTTTGCCTGCGGCGCGGGCGTCGGCTCGCTCGCCGGCGCGTCACAGGCAAAGCGCTCGGCCTGCTCGCGCAGGATCCGCTCTTGGTCCTCCGGCGGCAGCGCGTCGATCATGTTCCAGAAGCTGAGCTCACAGGCGATGCACATTTATTCCACCACCTTCGGCACCAGGAAAAAATGATCCTCGCTCGCCGGCGCGTTCTGCACGATGGACTAGGCGATCTCGCCGTCGGTGACCACGTCGTGCCGCTTCTTCATCGCCATCGGCGTCACCGAGGTCATCGGCTCGACGCCCTCGACGTTCACCTCCTGCAACTGCTCGACGAAGGCGAGCATGGCGTTGAGCTCGCCCTGCAAATGCGCGATCTCATTCTCGGGCACGGCGATGCGCGCCAGATGCGCGATGCGGCGGACGGTATCGGCGTCGACGGACATGAGAACCTCAAGAGAATATCGCCGCGTATAGCAGAGGCCCGTTCGGCCTCGCAATGGAAACACCTTACGCCGCCTTGCGCTTGTGGTCCTCGCAGGCGTGCACCTCGATGGTCATATGCGACAGGCCCGCGATGCCCTCGAGCCGGTGCTTATAGGCGGTCGGCGCCTGCGGGCGGTCGGACACCACCGCCGCGATCAGGCCGGCATGGCCGGGCCCGAGCCGCCACAGATGCAGGTCGCTCACCCGGTCGCCGTCGATTTCGAGCCGCTTGCGGATGCGGCCGGCAAGATGGCGGTCCGGCACCATGTCGAGCAGCACCGTGCCGGACGAGCGCAGCAGCCCGACCGACCAGCTCAGGATCACGCCAACGCCGACCAGCGCCATCAGCGGGTCCATGAAGACCCAGCCGTAGAAACGCCCGGCCAGCAGGCCGACGATCGCCAGCACCGAGGTCATGGCGTCGGCCAGCACGTGCACGTAGGCCGCGCGGATGTTGGAATCGTGCGCGTGGTGATGGTGATGCCCATGGTCATGCGCTGGCGTGCTCATGGTCATGGTCGTCATGATCGTGGTCGTCATGCGCATGCGCGCCGTGATGATGATCCTCGTCGAACAACAGCCACGCGCTCGCCAGGTTGACGCCGAGGCCGATGACCGCCAGCCAGGTCGCCTCTTCGAAATGGATGGCCACCGGCGCATAAAGCCGCATCAGCGCCTCGTAGCCGATCGCCGCCGCGATCAAAGCGAGGATCACGGCGCTGCAAAACGCCGCCAGTTCGCCCACCTTGCCGGTGCCGAAGGTAAAGCGCGGATCGCGCGCGTGGCGGCGGGCGAAGCGGTAGGCGAGCGCCGCGATCGCCAGCGCGCCGGCATGCGTCGACATGTGCCAGCCGTCGGCCACCACCGCCATCGAGCCGAAGATGGTGCCGCCGACGATCTCCGCCACCATCATGACGGCGGTGAGCGCGACCACGAACCAGGTGCGCCGCTCGTGCCGGTCGTGCTTGGCGCCCAGGAACACGTGCGGGTGCTGCCAGGGCTCGATCGAATGGGTGTGCATGGATCACCTCTGCGGATGCGTCTGGCGCGAGAGATAACGCCGTTTCGCGGCCATGCAACCGATTTTAGCCGGCCAGGCCCCGCATTAGCGCCTGCGCCTCTTCGGCCAGTTTTCTCGTTACCTCTCGGGCGGGAAGGTCGCGTCCCAACGCGGCGGCCTGCCCCGCCCACATCGACGAGAAATCGCCGGAGCCTTGCGCCTGCGCCTTGGCGTGCAGCGGCGCCAGCGCGCCGCCGGCGAGCGGGAACTCCGGCGCGATCGCGTTGATCGGCCCGAGCTCGCGCATCACGCGGTTGATCAAGCCGCGCGCCGGCCGCCCGGTCATCAGATTGGTCAGCACGGTGCCGTCGTCGCGCACGGCCTTCAGCGCCGCGCGATGCGGCGGCAGGATCTTCGATTCCGGACAGAACATATAGGCGCTGCCGATTTGCACGGCGGACGCGCCAAGCGCCAGCGCCGCCACGATCCCGCGCGCATCCGACGATGCCGCCGGTGGCGATCACCGGCACCTTCACGGCATCGACCACTTGCGGCACCAGCGCGAAGGTGCCGACTTGCGTCGCCAGATCTTCGGTCAGGAACATGCCGCGATGGCCGCCGGCCTCGTTGCCTTGCGCGATGATGACGTCGCAGCCGCGCTCTTCCAGCCAACGCGCTTCCGCAACCGTGGTGGCCGAACTCATCACCAGGCAGCCCGCGGCCTTCACGCGTTTGACCAGCGACGCTTCCGGCAATCCGAAGTGGAAGCTCACCACTTCCGGCTTGAGTTCCTCGACCGCCGCGCAAAGGGCGGCATCGAACGGCGTGCGGTTGCTCGACGGCACCGGCGCCGCCGGGTCGATGCCGAGCTCCACGTAATACGGCTTGAGCGCCTCGCGCCAGGCATGCTCGCGCGCATTGTTGGGCACCGGCGGGGTATGACAGAAGAAATTCAGATTGACCGGCTTGCGCGTGGCGGCGCGGATTTTCTCCATCTGCGCCCGCATTTGCTGCTCGTTGAGCATGGCGACGGGCAGCGAGCCGAGTCCGCCGGCTTCCGCCACCGCGATCACCAGAACGGCGTCCACCGCGCCCGCCATCGGCGCAAGTACGATTGGATGTTCGATCTTGAACAGGTCGAGCAGGCGTCGGTCGGGCCACATATGCGTTCTCCCGGCAAGGATGCGTGCTTATGACAGATTAACGCGGGCTCTGGCGGCGGCGAATTCGTAAGACTTAAAGCGAGCCTACGCCCGGGGCGGCGGCCGAGGTGCTAGGACTATAATCACAATGTCGTGAGAACTTATCCCCGCTCGCTTGGGCGGATTTATTATGGCCGCGTCCGATCCACCGAGGGCGCTGTCATGAGGCGTCATGAAAGTGGGATCGGATGCGGCGCCCGCGCGGGGGAGACGAACGCTCCTCCCCCTCCCGGGCGGCGCCGGGGCTCCGCCCGGCGGCCACTACGGGCCGCCTGCCAGGAGCTGGCTGACGGTAATCGGCTCGGCCGGCCGAGTAGGTTTGGCGGCGCGACCACCCGCTGAGGGGACTGGCGCCAAGAAACCGAAAGGCACGCCAAGAGCTTGAGCCGAAAGCGCGGCCCGGCGCCGTAAGGAGAACGTCGCGATGGCGCGCCGAGAGGCGCCACGTGCCGGAAACGGCACGTGCACAACGACAATGGACGCGCCGCTTGGCGCGCCATCCCCTCTTTTTTCGAGGGGCGAGGAAAGCTTGTCCCCGCGAAGGCGGGGAGGACGACGGCGTACCCGGCGCCGCCAAGAATACGGGCGGCGGAGCGTTGGCTTTTTGCGGAAACAAAGCGCGCGAGCGAAGGTACAGATGGCAAGATACGATCATTCATGAGCCCTTCCCGCCACCACGACCGCTACCCCTACTCGCCGATCGCCGAGCCGTCCGGTCTACGACTGGCCGGGCGGCAAGCGGCTGGCGGTCTATATCGCCGCTCAATCTCGAATGGTTTTCGTTCGGCGAAGGGCTCGGCGCCGAGCTGGTGCCCGCCGCGCATCAGCCCGACGTGCTCAATTACGCGTGGCGCGACTACGGCAACCGGGTCGGTGCGTTCCGCCTGGCGGACTTGTTCGCGGAATTGAATCTACCGGTATCACTGCTGGTGAATTCGCAAATGTACGACCACGCGCCGCAGGCGGTTGCGGCGTTTCCTAACGCGGAAATTGTCGGCCACGGCCGCAGCAATTCCGAGCGCCAAGGCACGTTGAACGAAAACGACGAACGCGCGCTGATCGCGGAGACCACCGCGGCGATCGAGAAACATTCAGGCGCGCGCCCGCGCGGCTGGCTCGGACCCTGGATCTCGCAATCGCACGTGACGCCCGATCTGCTGCAGGAAGCCGGCTACAATTATCTGTTGGACTGGTGCCACGACGATCAACCGACTTGGATGAAGACGCGCAAGGGCCGCATCCTGTCGGTGCCCTACCCGCAGGAGCTCAACGACATTCCGCAGATCGTCGCGCGCAAGCGCGAGGGCGCCGATTTCGCCGACATGATCGTCGATGCCTTCGACGTGCTGCACGCCGAAAGCGACAAGCGCCCGTTGGTGATGGGCATCGCGCTGCACGCTTATATCGTCGGCCAGCCGCACCGCTTCAAGCATCTCGCGCGTGCGCTCAATCACATCGTACGCAAGGCCGGCGAGCGCGTCTGGTTCACCACCGCGGGCGCCATCGCCGCCCACGCGGCCAGCCTGCCGCCAGACACGGTGCCGTGATAGACTTCGCCCGGGCCGGGAAGGAGAACGAACCATGCTGACATTTCCCAATCCACTCAACATCATGTTTCCCGGCGCGGGCGGCAACTTTCAATCGTTTGATTTCTGGTCGCCGCGCGTGTCGGTCAACTTCGCCGGCAATCCGGCAATCGAACGCGAGGTCACCGAAGACGTGGCGAGCTACGGCAAACAGATCGGCTGGCTCAACGATATTGTCGCCGCGCTCGCCAAGGCCGCGCCGGATGCGCTGAAAGATAACCGGGATGCGCAAGGCGCGCTGACATCGCTGAAGGACGCCATGGGAAAAATCGATGCGATCAAGCAGCGGCGCAAGACCAGCGCGCTCGACAGCGCGCGCGACGCCCTTGCCAAGCTCGGCTCGGCCGACAAGGACGCCTATAAACGCTTGGTGACCTCGCTCGATCCCGACGATCCGCCGGACGCCGCCTGACGATGACGATCGGCACGCTGGTGGATATGGCGCCGCTTTGGCCGTCGCGCGGCTCGTTGCTTGGCCTCGACCTCGGCACCAAGACTATCGGCGTCGCCGCGAGCGATCCCGACCGCAGACTGGCAGCCGGCGTCGAGACCGTCGCGCGCAAGACTTTCACCGCCGACGCCCGCCGCCTGCTGGCGCTCGCCGCCGAGCGTTCCGCGGTCGGCTTCGTGCTCGGCCTGCCGGTCAACATGGACGGCTCGGAGGGTCCGCGCGCGCAATCGACCCGCGCTTTCGCGCGCAATTTCGCCAAGCTCACCGAACTGCCCATCGCGCTGTGGGACGAGCGGCTGTCGACCGCCGCGGTCGAGCGCGAGCTGATCGCGATCGACATGAGCCGTGCCCGACGCGCCAAAGTGATCGACCAGCACGCCGCCGCCTATATTCTGCAAGGCGCGCTCGATCGGCTCGCCAACCTCAAACCATAATCTGCGCACGCGAAAAGGGCGGGCTCATCGCCCGCCCTCGTCGGTTCGTTACCGAATGCTAGTTAGTTGCAAGCACCGAAGTTACTCGATGCCGGCGATGCCGAGCAATCCGCGCCGCTCCGATAGCGCGAACCGCCGTAGTAATACCGCGGGCCGGGTTGAACGTAGACCGGCGCCTCATAGGCGTAATCCAACTCATAACCGTAGCCTGGCCCATAGGCGTAGCCCGGGTCGACGTAGTAGCCCGGCCCGTAGTAGCTGTTTGCCACAGCCGCGCCGACGACCGCGCCGGCGGCAAAACCGCCGATGACGGCAGCGTTACGGCCGTTGCGAGCTTCGCCCGGCGTAGCCGCGGCAACGGCAAGCGCGCCCGTCAAGGCGACGGCTGCCGCATATTTAAAAATCGTCTTCATGGTGCCTCCTTTTGCCCAGCGTCCGGGCATTCGAGGGGTCAACGTGGGAACGGCCGCGATGGTTCCAGAGGCAATGAGATGGCGCGTTCACTATGACGTGCAAATTCGCGGCTGATGGCCCAGCCGGCTGTGGATCGGCCGCCGACGCCCTTGCCGCGGGCGGAACTTGCGCCTATAGACCTGCCTTTAATGAACATTGCGCCGAAATCCTCGTTCGTCCTCAACAAAAAGCACCTGTTGGGGATCGAAGGGCTTTCGCACGCCGAGATTTCCGGCCTGCTCGACCTCGGCGAGGAATTCGTCGAACTCAATCGCCAGGTCGAAAAGAAGCGCACCTCGCTGCGCGGCCGCACCCAGATCAATCTGTTCTTCGAGGTCTCCACGCGCACCCAGTCCTCGTTCGAGCTGGCGGGCAAGCGGCTGGGCGCCGACGTCATGAACATGTCGACGAGTTCCTCGTCGATGCGCAAGGGCGAGACGCTGATCGACACCGCCATCACGCTCAATGCCATGCATCCCGACATCCTGGTGGTGCGCCACAGCGCCTCCGGCGCGGTCGCGCTGTTGGCGAGCAAGCTTGACTGCTCGGTGATCAATGCCGGCGACGGCGCGCACGAGCACCCCACGCAAGCGCTGCTCGACGCGCTTACCATCCGCCGCAACAAAGGCGGCATCGAGGGCCTGCTGGTGGTCATCTGCGGCGACATCCTGCACTCGCGCGTCGCCCGCTCCAACATCATCCTGCTCAACGCCATGGGCGCCCGCGTGCGGGTGGTGGCGCCCTCCACTTTGCTGCCGGCCGGCATCGAGCACTTCGGCGTCGAAGTCGCGCGCGACATGCGCGAGGGCCTGAGCGGCGCCGATATCGTGATGATGCTGCGCCTGCAGCGCGAACGCATGAACGGCTCCTACGTGCCGTCGGTGTCGGAATATTTCCACTACTACGGCCTCGACGAAAAGAAACTCAGTTACGCCAAGCCCGACGCGCTGGTCATGCATCCGGGGCCGATGAACCGCGGCGTCGAGATCGACTCGATCGTCGCCGACGGCGCGCAGTCGCTGATCCGCGAACAGGTCGAAATGGGCGTGGCCGTCCGCATGGCCGTGCTGGAAGCTTTGTCGCGTAACCTGCCGAACGCCTGACATGAAGTTGCAAAATGTTGTCTGACCGCCGCCCGATCCTGCTCGCCAACGCCCGGATCGTCGATCCGTCGCGCGACTTCGATATCGTCGGCGACCTGCTGATCGCCGACGGCCTCATCCGCGAAGCCAAGAAGGGCATCGGCGCCGGCGGCGTGCCGGAAGGCACCGATGTCATCGACTGCCGCGGCAAGCTGGTCGCACCCGGTATGATCGACATGCGCGCCTTCGTCGGCGAGCCCGGCGCCGGCCACCGCGAGACTTTGGCATCGGCGAGCCAGGCCGCCGCGGCCGGCGGCGTCACCACCATCATCTGCCAGCCCAACACCTCGCCGGTGATCGACGATCCGGCGACGGTGGATTTCGTATTACGCCGTGCGCGCGACACTGCAATCGTGCACGTGCATCCGATGGCGGCGCTGACTAAGGGCCTCGAAGGCAATGAGATGACCGAGATCGGCCTCCTAAAGGCGGCCGGTGCGGTCGCCTTCACCGACGGCGACAAGAGCGTGACCAATGCGCAGGTGATGCGGCGCGCACTCACTTACGCCAGCGATTTCGACGCGCTGATCGTGCATCACACCGAGGATCCGGATCTGATTGGTGACGGTGTGATGAACGAAGGCGAATTCGGCGCCCGCCTCGGCCTGCTCGGCATTCCGAAGGCGGCGGAAACGGTCATGCTCGAGCGTGACATCCGGTTGGTCGCGCTGTCGGGCGGGCGCTATCACGCCGCCTCGATCACCTGCGCGGAATCGCTCGAGGTGCTGCGCCGCGCCAAGGACGCCGGTCTCAGCGTTACCGCTTCGTGCTCGATCAATCACATCACGCTCAACGAAAACGACATTGGGCCCTACCGCACCTTCCTGAAACTGTCGCCGCCGCTGCGTGCCGAAGACGACCGCAAGCTGCTGGTCGAGGCGCTGGCGAGCGGCCTCATCGACATGGTGATGTCGGACCACAATCCGCAGGACGTGGAAACCAAACGCCTGCCGTTCGCCGAAGCCGCACCCGGCGCGATCGGGCTGGAGACCATGCTGGTTGCCGGCTTGCGCTTGGTGCATTCCGGCGAGATCAACTTGATGACCTTGCTGCGCGCGATGTCGACGCGGCCGGCGGAACTGCTCGAGCTGCCCGGCGGCACGTTGAAAAGCGGCGCGCCGGCCGACGTCATCGTCGTCGATCCCGAATTGCCGTGGGTGCTCGATCCGGCCGAACTCAAATCGAAATGCAAGAACACGCCGTTCGATGAAGCCAAGCTGACAGGCCGCGTGGTACGCACCATTGTCGCCGGCCGCACCGTCTACGAATACGTATGACTTACGCGCTCGCGCTCGCGGTCGGCTATCTGCTCGGCTCAATTCCGTTTGGGCTGATTCTGACGCGCGCCACCGGCGGGCCTGACATCCGCGCCATCGGCTCGGGCAATATCGGCGCCACCAATGTGCTGCGCAGCGGCAAGAAGGGCCTCGCCGCCGCGACCTTGCTGTGCGACGCGCTCAAGGGCACTGCCGCGGTCTTGCTGGCGGCGAATTATGCCACGCCCGATGCGGCGCTGATCGCCGGTTTTGGCGCCTTCCTCGGCCATCTCTTCCCGGTGTGGCTCAAGTTCAAAGGCGGCAAGGGCGTCGCCGTCTATATCGGCCTGTTGATCGGGCTCTACTGGCCGGGCGCGCTGATCTTCTGTGCTATCTGGCTCGGCGTCGCTGCGCTGAGCCGCTACTCCTCGCTCGCGGCCTTAGTCGCTAGCGCCCTCACACCGCTCGCGCTGTGGCTGCTTAACCAGCCGGGCATTGCGGCATTATTCCTGGCTCTGAGCGCGCTCTTGTGGATCATGCACCGCGCCAATATCGCCCGCCTGCTCCAGGGCAGCGAAGGCAAGATCGGGGCAAAATCCACGCCCGCCGCCTGACCCAGGGTTGTAGTCCGTCAAATCAGGTTGTAGTGCGCCGCGCCTTAAGCGATGCTCAACCCGTATGACGGGGGGCGTCGTTGAACGAGCGGGTGCGATTGAGTGAGGAGCAGCAGCTCGATTGGTTGCGCCTCATCCGGACTGACAATATCGGCCCGCGTACCTTCCGCGACTTGGTCAATCATTATGGCGGCGCGCGCGCCGCGCTGGGTGCCCTGCCTGCGCTCGCCCGCCGCGGCGGCGCATCGGCGCCCGCGCACATCTGCTCGCGCGAGGATGCCGAGGCCGAATTGAAGGCGGCGCGCTCGCGCGGCATCGACTTCGTCGCGCTCGGCGAGCCAGATTATCCGCCGCGGCTGCAGATGATCGACGACGCGCCGCCTTTGCTCGCGGTGCGTGGAAAACCGGCCGCGCTGGCACGGCCGCTGGTCGCCATCGTCGGCTCGCGCAACGCTTCCGCGGCCGGCGTCAAATTCGCCGAGCGGCTGGCGCGCGATCTGGGCGCGGCCGGTTTTGGCACCGTATCGGGGCTGGCGCGCGGCATCGACGCTGCGGCCCATCGCGCCAGTCTTGCGAGCGGCACCATCGCGGTGCTGGCCGGCGGCCATGACCGAGTCTATCCGGCCGAGCACAGCGATCTATTGGAAGCGATCCTCGCCGAAGGCGCCGCCGTCTCCGAAATGCCGCTCGCCTGGGAGCCGCGCGCACGCGACTTTCCGCGCCGCAACCGATTGATCTCCGGCTTATCCGTCGGCGTAGTGATCGTGGAGGCGGCGCGCCGCTCCGGTTCGCTGATCACCGCGCGGCTCGCGGGCGAACAGGGCCGCGAAGTGTTCGCGGTGCCCGGTTCCCCGCTCGATCCGCGCGCCGAGGGTACCAATGGGCTGCTCAAGCAGGGCGCCACGCTGGTCACCGAAGCGGCCGACGTGATCGCGGTGCTGGAGCCGATCCTCGGGCGCGGGTTCGACGTGCCGGCGCAAGAGCCCTCGCCCGATGTTCAAGGACCTCTCGACGTCGAACCCGGCGATGACGAACGCGCCCGCATTGTCGGCCTGTTGGGTCCGACCCCTGTTTCGATCGACGATCTGGTGCGATTGTCGCGCACGTCGCCGGCGATCGTACGCACAGTGCTGTTGGAACTCGAGATCGCCGGCCGGCTGGAACGTCACGGCGGCGGCCTGGTGTCGCTGCTATAACGTGCGCTACGAATCATCCCGCACCCGGTTGCAATGCATGAAGTTCCGTCAAATTATCGTTCTAGCCATCATCATCGCATTCTTTTGCACGCCGGCGCGCGCGCAGGAGCAATCCTTCGCCGCCTTCGAGGCTGCGCTGTGGCCGGATGCGCAGGCTAAGGGCATTATCGCGCTCAACCTTCGATCTCGCGCTGAAGGGCGTGACACCCGATCCGCGCGTGATCGCGGCCACCAAGCGCCAGCCCGAATACGGCAAGCCGGTCGGCGCCTATGTCAACGACATCGCCTCGCGCGGCCGCATCGCCAACGGCCAGCGCAAGGCCAAGGAATGGATGCAGACCTTCGACGCGGTGGAAAGGAAATTCGGCGTCGAGCGCTGGGTGCTGCTCGCGCTGTGGGGCATCGAGACCGACTACGGCGTCGAGAAGGATCGCTGGGATGTGTTCCGCTCGCTCGCCACGCTTGGCTATGTGGGCTACCGGCATCCTTATTTCCGCAACGAACTGATCGTCGCGATGCGCATCATGCAGGACGGCCATTTCGCGCGCGACAAGATGGTCAGCTCTTGGGCCGGCGCCATGGGTCAGACCCAGTTCATGCCGAGCAACGTGGTTGACTACGCCATCGATTTTTCCGGCGACGGCAAAAGCGACATCTGGAGCAACGTACCGGACGTGCTTGGTTCGACCGCCAATTATCTCGCCAAGGAGCATTGGAAGCGCGGCCTGCCCTGGGGCTTCGAGGTCACCGTGCCGAAGGGCTTCGATTATATGCGCAGCCGCGGCAGCTTCGCGGAATGGGCGAAGCTCGGCCTGCGCCGCGCCGACGGCAAGCCATTCCCAGCTTCCGGTCCCGGCATCTTGTTTTTTCCGAGCGGCGCGAACGGGCCTGCCTTCTTGACGACGGAAAACTATCCGGTGCTCAAGGAATATAACAACTCGGATGCCTATGTGATCGCAGTCGGCCACCTCGCCGACCGCATGAATGGCGGACCGCCGATCAAGGCCGCCTGGCCGGCCGACGACCGCCCGATCTCACGCGATGCCCGTATTGCCTTGCAGAAGAAATTATCCGCGCTCGGCTACAAGGTGCTCGACTTCGAGGGTCATATCGATTTCGACCTGCGCGACAATATTCGCGTCGAACAGGCCAAGCTCGGTCTGCTACCGGACGGCAATCCGACCGCGGCGTTTCTTGAACGGCTCGGCGTGAAAGTGCCGTA
Organism: uncultured Alphaproteobacteria bacterium; assembly: GCA_963770985.1. Lineage (GTDB taxonomy): Bacteria > Pseudomonadota > Alphaproteobacteria > Rhizobiales > Xanthobacteraceae > Pseudolabrys. The sequence goes on from CAVYRR010000005.1 coordinate 133,350, forward strand.
ATCAATATCTGCCGTTTTTCGGATCGCCATGGCCGTAGACGCTTTCTGCCTCGAGGCGAACCATTTCGAGCTGAAAGTCGAGAGTGTCGAGACCGCACCGCCGCGCCGTGGTGGCGAGATCGGCCGACAGGTCGCCACGTAATTGGCTACCATTGTGCGGCCGTCGATTTCACCTGACACGGTCTGGTTGGCCATTGCGGGCTCCCAACCGCGAAAATACACAGTCTGTTTTGAATAGTAACCTTTAATTGTTATTATTATGATAATACAATCTATGGTTGTATTTGGGCGTAAACCCGGTCTCTTTCACGCCCAAATTGGCTGTTCATAAAGGTTTTCCGGGCACCCTCATTTGACACTAGGGGATGCCTTCACCATGTTCCGCCCAAAGCAAGCGGCCGATTCCGCCCGGAGTCGAATCGATTTCGGCGGATAACCTATTGGATTTTCATGAATATTGTCGTTGTCGAGTCGCCTGCCAAGGCGAAGACGATCAATAAATACCTGGGCCCCGGCTACGAGGTCCTGGCATCTTTTGGCCATATCCGCGACCTGCCGGCCAAGGACGGCTCGGTCGACCCCGATAATGACTTCCGCATGATCTGGGAGGTCGACGCCAAGTCGAACCAGCGCCTCAACGACATCGCCAAGGCCCTCAAAGGCGCCGATAAGCTCATTCTGGCCACCGACCCCGACCGCGAGGGTGAGGCGATCTCCTGGCATGTGCTTGAGGTACTCAAGGAAAAGAACGCGCTCAAGAAGCAGACCGTGGAACGGGTGGTGTTTAACGCCATCACCAAGCAGGCGGTGACCGATGCGATGAAACATCCGCGCATCATCGACGCCGCTTTGGTCGATGCCTATCTCGCCCGCCGTGCGCTCGATTACTCTGGTCGGCTTTACGCTCTCGCCGGTGCTCTGGCGCAAGCTGCCGGGCGCGCGTTCGGCCGGTCGGGTGCAATCGGTCGCGCTGCGGCTGGTGTGCGACCGCGAACTGGAGATCGAGAAATTCGTTGCCAAGGAATATTGGTCGATCTCGGCCACGTTGGCGACGCCGCGCGGGAAACTTTCGAAGCGCGCCTCATCGGCGCCGACGGGCAAAAGCTCCAGCGGCTCGATATCGGCTCCGGCGCGGAGGCCGAAGACCTTCACATGCGATCGAGAGCGGCCACCTTCAAAGTTGCCGCCGTCGAGGCCAAGCCTGCGCGGCGCAATCCGCCGCCGCCGTTCACTACGTCGACCATGCAGCAGGAGGCGAGCCGCAAGCTCGGCTTCTCGCCGGCGCACACCATGCGCCTCGCGCAACGACTCTATGAGGGCATCGAAATCGACGGCGAGACCGTCGGCCTCATCACTTATATGCGCACCGACGGCATCGATTTGGCGCCCGAAGCGATCAACGACATCCGCGCAATGCTCGGCCGCAATTACGGTAAGGAATACGTGCCGTCCTCGCCGCGCGAATATCACAACAAGTCGAAGAATGCACAGGAGGCGCACGAAGCCGTACGTCCGACCAGCGCCAGCCGCACGCCTGCGCAAGTCGCCAAACATGTCGATCGCGATCAGGCGCGCCTTTACGAACTGATTTGGAACCGTGCCGTCGCCAGTCAGATGGAGGCCGCCGAGCTGGAGCGCACCACCGTCGACATCACCGCCAAAGTGGGCGGGCGCAATCTCGAACTGCGCGCCACCGGCCAGGTGGTGAAATTCGACGGCTTCCTCACGCTCTATCAGGAAGGCCACGACGAGGACGACGAGGACGAGGAGTCGCGCCGGCTACCGGCGATGAGCGAAGGCGAATTACTGGAGAAGCAGGCGATCAATTCCGCGCAGCACTTCACCGAGCCGCCGCCGCGCTATTCGGAAGCCGCCTTGGTCAAGCGCATGGAGGAGCTCGGCATCGGCCGACCTTCGACCTACGCCTCGATCCTGCAGGTGCTGCAGGACCGCGGCTATGTGCGCATCGACAAGAAGCGCTTGATGCCCGGAGGACAAGGGCCGCGTGGTGGTCGGATTCCTGGAGAGCTTTTTCCAGCGCTATGTCGAATACGATTTCACCGCCAACCTCGAAGAGCAGCTCGACCGCGTCTCCAACGGCGAGATCGACTGGAAGAACGTGCTGCAGGAGTTCTGGGTCGGCTTCATCGGCGCGGTCAACGAGATCAAGGATTTGCGCATTACCCAGGTGCTCGACGCGCTCAACGACCTACTCGAACCGCATATCTTCCCGGCGCGCGCCGACGGCGGCGACGTGCGGCAGTGCCCGCAATGCGCCACCGGCAAACTATCGCTGAAGGTCGGACGATTCGGCGCCTTTATCGGCTGCTCGAACTATCCGGAATGCAATTTCACACGCCAGATGACACCCGGCGCGAACGGCGGGGTGAACGGCACCAAGGTGCTCGGCGAGGATCCGGTGACCGGCCTCGAAGTCTCGCTGCGCGGCGGTCGCTTCGGGCCTTACCTTCAGCTTGGCGAAACCTCGAAGGAAAAGGACGCCGAAAAGCCCAAGCGCGCCGGATTGCCGAAGGGTCTCGCGCCGGACGACGTCGATCTTGAGAAAGCGCTCGCACTGCTCGCGCTGCCGCGCGAAGTCGGCATGCATCCCGAAGACGGCGAACCGATCGTGGCCGGCATCGGCCGCTTCGGCCCTTATGTCAAACACGGCAAGACCTACGCCAACATCGATTCCAACGAGGACGTGCTGACCGTCGGCCTCAATCGCGCGGTCAGCTTGATCGCCGAGAAGAAGGCGAACCCCGGCCGCGGCCGCCGCTTCGGCGCCGATCCCGGCAAGGTTCTGGGCGAGCATCCCGACAAAGGCGGCCCGATCATCGTCAAGAACGGACGCTATGGGCCTTACGTCAGCCACGCCGGCATCAACGCCACACTGCCCGCCGACATGACTCCCGATACGGTGACGCTGGAGCAGGCAATCGGCCTGATCGAGGCGCGCGCCGCCAGGGTCGGCAACTCCCCGAAGGGACGCCGCGCCGCCGGCCGCAAGACGGCCTCCGGCAAGAAGGCCGCCTCACCCGCGGCCAAGCCGAAGAAAGCGGCTGCGGCCGCCGCCAAGGCAAAGCCGGCGCGCCGCACTAAGGCCACCGCCGCCGAGTAGCTGGCGAAGCCCATACCCAATCATTACATTCATTCAATCGCGCCGTTTTGGCGCAGGAAAATCTATTTTGAACAAACAAACCAAACGCACACCCTCGCTCCCCTCCAAGGCTGACATTCTCGCCTTCATCGGCAAGCGGCCCGGCAAAATCGGCACCCGCGAGATCGCCCGCGCCTTCGGCCTCAAGAACGCCATGCGCGCCGAGCTCAAGCGCATACTGCGCGAGCTGGCGGACAACGGCGCGGTCGAGAAGCGGCATAAAAAGCTGCATCATCCGGGCACCCTGCCCTCTACCGTGCTCGCCGATGTCACCGCGCGCGATAGCGACGGCGAACTCATCGCCACCCCGGACGAATGGGACGAGGAGGCGCACGGGGCCGCGCCGAAGATCCGCATTCTTATCTCGCGCAAGGCGCGCCCCGGCGAAGCCGCCAGCATCGGCGACCGCGTTTTGCTGCATGTGGAGGAAACCGAGGAAGACAACGGCATCCGCCACCGCGGCCGCGTCATCAAGATCATCGATCATCCCAAGCACCGCGTGCTGGGGATTTTCCGCAAAAGCCCGCACGGCGGCGGACGGTTGGAGCCGGTCGACAAAAAGATGCTCGGCAAGGAACTCAATATTCCTGCCGGCAGCACCCATGACGCACAAGACGGCGATCTGGTCGCGGTCGAGACCGGCCGTGCACCGCGTTTAGGCCTGCCGACCGGGCGCGTGGTCGAACGGCTCGGCTCGCTCGCGAGCGAACGCGCTGTCAGCCTGATCGCGATCCACGCCCATACTATTCCGCATGTGTTCCGCCACGACACACTGGCCGAGGCAGACGCCGCCCGGCCGGCGACGCTCGCGCATCGCGAAGACTGGCGGCGTCTGCCGCTCATTACCATCGATCCGCCTGACGCCAAGGATCACGACGACGCCGTGCACGCCGAACCGGACACTGCAGCCAACAACCGCGGCGGCTTCATCGTCAGCGTCGCCATCGCCGACGTCGCCCATTACGTGACGCCCGGCTCCGCACTCGACCGCGAAGGCTTGGTGCGCGGCAATTCGGTCTACTTCCCCGACCGCGTGGTGCCGATGCTGCCGGAACGTATCTCCAACGACCTGTGCTCGCTGCGTCCGCGCGAGGACCGCGCCGCGCTCGCCGTGCGCATGGTGATCGGCGCCGACGGCCGCAAGCGCTCGCACACATTCCACCGCATCATGATGAGGTCGGCGGCAAAGCTTTCCTACCAACAGGCGCAATTTGCCATCGGCGGGCGTACCGACGAGGACACCGAGGCACTGGTCAGGCCGGTGCTCACGCCGCTCTATGCCGCTTACGAAACGCTCACACGCGCGCGCGCCGAACGTGGGCCTCTGGATCTAGATCTGCCGGAGCGAAAAATTCTGCTCAAGGGCGACGGCACCGTCGACCGCGTAATCGTGCCGGAGCGGCTGGAGGCGCACCGGCTGATCGAGGAATTCATGATCCTCGCCAACGTTGCCGCCGCCGAGACGCTGGAAAAAGCGCGGGTGCCGTTGATCTATCGCGTGCACGACGAGCCGGGGATTGAGAAAGTCAACGCGCTACGCGAATTCCTCGCCACGCTCGATATCCCGTTTGCCAAAGGCGGCGTGTTGCGGGCGGAAGCCTTTAACCGCGTGCTTGCGCACGCGAAGGGCCGCGATGCCGAGCCGCTGATCAATGAGGTGGTACTGCGCACGCAGGCGCAGGCCGAATACGCGGCGGAAAATTACGGCCACTTTGGCTTGAATCTGCGCCGCTACGCGCATTTCACCTCGCCGATCCGCCGCTATGCCGATTTAATCGTGCATCGCGGGCTGATCCGCGCGCTCAAACTGGGCGAAGGCGGCCTGCCCGACGCAGCCGACGCCAAGGCGCTGGCCGAAATCGCCGCGCAAATCTCAGCGGCCGAGCGCCGCGCCATGCTGGCGGAACGCGAAACCAACGACCGGCTGATCGCGCATTTTCTCTCCGACCGCGTCGGCGCTACTTTCGACGGCCGCGTCTCCGGCGTGCACCGCGCCGGCCTGTTCGTGAAATTGCACGAGACCGGCGCCGACGGCTTCGTGCCGGCGCGCACCATCGGCGACGAGTATTTCCGCCACGACGAGGCCGGCCACGCCATGGTCGGCGCGCGCTCCGGCGAAACCTACCGGCTCGGCGACCGCGTCACCGTCAAGCTGGTGGAGGCGGCACCCGTTGCCGGCGCCCTGCGTTTCGAGCTTCTATCTGAGGGACGGCCTGGAAAACCAAACCGCCGCCAACGTCACGAACGGCGCCAGTACCGGCCGCGCGGCAAGCAACGGAAGGCATGATGACACAAGACCTGCCGACGAAAGACTTGGGAAAAGTCTGGGCCGAACGCATGACCAGGCAGGAACGCGACCAGACGTTTCCCGACAGCGAGCCGCGCGACGCGGCAACGCTGATGCTGATCGACCGCTCCGGGGCGAAGCCGAAGGTTCTGCTCGGCCGCCGTCATCTCAATCACAAGTTCATGCCGGGCAAGTATGTCTTTCCGGGCGGCCGGATCGAGGCGCTCGACCGCATCATGCCGGCGCTGAGCGAACTGCATCCCGACACGCAGAAAAAGTTGCTGGAGCGGGTGCAGAACCCGGGCGATGCCTTCGCGCGCGCTATCGCGCTCGCCGCCGTGCGCGAGATGGCCGAAGAAACCGGCCTGCTACTCGGCACCAAACGCGACGACCCGCCGGCAATACCGGGAGAAATCTGGGCCGACTTCGCCAAGACGCGGGTGCATCCCGACCTCGCGCAGATCCATTTCATCGCCCGCGCCATCACGCCGCCGCGGCGGCCGAAGCGTTTCGACACGCGTTTCTTCACCGCCGACGCCTCCGCAATCGCGCACAAAATCGACGGCGTGTTGGGGCCGGATTCCGAACTGGTCGAACTCGCCTGGGTGCCGATCGAGGAAGCCACCCATCTCGACATGCCGACCATCACCGGCGTCGTGTTGGAGGAGCTCGCCGCCCGGGTCGCGGCGGGCATGGGCCACGACCTGCCGGTGCCGTTCTATTTCATGATCGAGAAGCAGTTCTTCCGGGAACTTCTTTAAATCCAGCAAAATCTGGTCTTTCTTGACATTTGACGCTTCGGCGTTAGGGTCCGCGCCCGAAGGCTAGTTCCGCCACCGCAATTGAGGTTTCGAGGGTAATTCCATGGCCAAAGCCATCAGTCTGAAGATCAAGCTCGTCTCAAGCGCCGGTACCGGCCACTACTACGTGACCCGCAAGAACTCGCGTACCCAGACCGACAAGCTGGCGAAGAAGAAATACGATCCGATCGCTAAGAAGCACGTCGAGTACAAGGAATCCAAAATCAAGTGATCTTGGGCTGTTAGCCTAAAGCCGCTGGGGCGCCCGCTGGGCGCCCTTCGCATGTCGGCGCCGGCACGATGCGTGGAATATTCCGCCGCTTGCGGACCTGATATTGTCGAGGCCAACGATCATCCGGGGAGAGCCACTCATGTCCGTCATGCTACGCGCGCTGTTTGCCGCTTTTCTGCTGTTGCCGCTTGCCGTCGCACCGGCCGGCGCGATGGAAAAGCATCGACTCGCGTTGCAGATCAGCGACAACGATCCGGCTAAGATGAATGCCGTGCTCAACGTCGCCGCCAACGTATCAAAGTATTATTCCGACAAGGGCGACGAAATTGAGATCCAGATCGTCGCCTTCAACGCCGGCCTGCACATGCTGCGCGACGACACCTCGCCGGTAAAGCCGCGGCTGAAGTCGTTCAAGCAGGGCATGCCCAATGTCGCCTTCTTGGCCTGCGAGAACACGCTCGACGCCATGACCCGCAGCGAAGGCAAGGAGCCGCCGCTGGTCGACAACGCCAAGCGTGTTCCCGCCGGCGTGGTGACACTGATCGAACTGGGCGAAAAGGGCTGGACGATCGTTAGGCCGTGAGCGGCTCAGGTGGTATCAAGCGGCGTCCGGCACGACCCGGTTGCGGCCATCGCGTTTGGCACGATAGAGCGCGGTGTCGGCGCGCTTGAGGATCGCCGCAGCGTTGTCGCTTGCGTCCCCGCGCGCGGCGATGCCGATCGAGATCGTCACGTCGAGATTGCGCGCGCCCTGCTGGATGGCGAACGGCTCCGTGGCGATGCGCCGACGCAGCCGCTCGGCCACCATGGTCGCGACCGCCATGTCGGTTTCCGGCATGACGATGACGAATTCCTCGCCGCCATAGCGGCAAGCGAGATCGATGTTGCGGATCGATTTGCGGATGCGTAGCGCGAACTCGCGCAGCACGTCATCGCCGGCGTCGTGGCCGTGACTGTCGTTGACCGCCTTGAAATAGTCGATGTCGACCACCAGCACCGCGATCGGCTTGCCGCGCGCGGCGGCCTGCTCGACCAAAGTCGCCAGATGCGATTCCATGTAGCGGCGGTTGAACAGGCCCGTGAGCGCATCGGTGATCGCCATTTCGATCGACATCTGCACGTTGTCGCGCAGCCGCTCGGTATAGCGCTTCTTTTTGATCTGCGTGCGCACGCGCGCCAGCATCTCGTTCTTGTCGATCGGGCGCAGCAGATAGTCGTTGACGCCGATCTCGAGCCCGCGCACCAGACGCGTATTGTTGTCGGCCTCGGCAATGGCCAGGATCGGCACATTGCGGGTGCGATCGAGCGAGCGCACCTGGCTGCATAACCGCAGGCCGTCGAAATCCTTCAAGGCCAGCGACACGATCAGCAGTTCGTAATTGCCCTCGGCGGCACGAAACAGCGCCTCGCCCGGATTGCTCTCAACGTCCACCGTGTGTTCGCTCGACAGCGTCGCCGCGATGCGTTCATAGGAACTCGGCCGGTCGTCGACGATTAGGATACGGCCCTGGCGGCCGGTTTCCGCAATCGCTTCCTGTTCCGGGCTTTCGATTCCGATTTCCTTGGAGGTGAGCGCACGCAGGCGCAGCTCGTCGGTCACCATCTTCAGCCGCGCCAGCGATCGCACGCGCGAGATCAGCGCCACGTCGGTGACCGGCTTGGTGAGAAAATCGTCGGCGCCGGCTTCCAGGCCGCGCACTCGGTCGGCCGGCTGATCGAGCGCCGTCACCATGATGATCGGGATATGGTGGGTCAACGGATTGGATTTCAGCTTGCGGCAGACCTCGAAGCCGTCCATGTCGGGCATCATGACGTCGAGCAGCACGATATCGCACTCGGCGCGCTCGCACAGCGCCAGCGCTTCCGGTCCGCTTTGCGCGGTGGTGACGTCGAAATATTCCGCCGACAGACGTGCTTCCAAGAGCTTCACGTTGGCGGGGACGTCGTCGACGACGAGAACGCGGGCAGTCATATCAGGCGGTCCCGAGGAAATGACGGATGGTCTCGATGAACTTGCCGACCGAGATCGGCTTGGACAGATAGGCCTCGCAGCCGCCCTCACGGATGCGCTCCTCGTCGCCCTTCATGGCGAAGGCGGTGACTGCCACCACGGGGATCGCCTTGAGGTCGGGATCATCCTTGAGCCATTTGGTCACTTCGAGACCGGAGACTTCCGGCAGCTGGATGTCCATCAGAATGAGATCGGGCCGGTATTTGCGCGCAAGATCGAGCGCCTCGATGCCATTGCGGGTGCCGACCGTCTGGTAGCCATGCGCTTCCAGGAGGTCGTGGAAGAGCTTCATATTTAGCTCGTTGTCCTCCACGATCAGGACGGTCTTTGGCATGTCCCCCGCCCCATATGTCCCCAGTGCCCCCAAACCCAAGCACCCTCTGCGCCGCCAGGCCCCGCGCGCTCGGGCATGATCGGCCACGGTAGTGCCGATATATTACGGGTGTCTTAACCAGTAGTAAAAACAAAGACGTAGCCGAGCCGATGAGCCGGCCGGCAGAAGCATCTTTATCCAAGTCTAGATCAGGTGAAAGTCGGTTGGATGATGATGTACGGCAAATGCGGGCGCATGGCCGTCTCCGCCAGCAATCAGATCCACCGGCGGGGCGCCGGCATTACCGGCGGTGAAATAGTCTTCTATTCCAGGATGCGGCGACGCGGCGCGAGATGAAATGTCCAGCGGATCGGCTGCGTGAGTTAAGTCGGTGACGCTAGGCTGAGCCTTCGCCGACAGATTAAACACGAACGTATCCGCGTTACCGCTGATCACGGCCGAAGCAAGACCGATTGTCCCGTCGCCGTTGAGGTCCTGCTGGAAACTGGTCTCGAGCGATTTCAATACGGAGCTGGCTCCCGACACAGCGCCGATGGTATCTGAGACGAAGTTACCGCTGCTGTCGGTGTTCCAGACCGTATACAGATCGGCACCCGCGTACTTCCAGGCAACCTCATACCCACTTGCCGTTTGCTCCGCGCCAATCGGCGCCCAAGCGTTATACGCGACAAAGTCCGCGCCAAGATATTTCAGCGAGGGGCCCGACCCACTGCTGTTATAAAGGTAATAATGGTTTGCAATCTCGGTCAGGCTGGTCGATCCAAATGACTCGATCACCGTCGCCGTGGTGTCGACGGTCGCCGTCACCGCCGCCGTGGTGGTGGTGTTGCCGGCATTGTCGGTGGCCTCGGCGGTGAAGCTGTGGCTGCCGTTCGTCAGCGCGCTGGTGGTCAGGCTCCAGTTGCCGGCAACGATCGTCGCCGCGCCGAGGTCGGTCGCACCGTCAAACACATGCACCGACGACACCCCGTTGGTGTCGCTCACCGTGCCCGACAGCGCCAGCGTGCTGTCCTTGGTCAGCCCGCCGCTCGTAATCGTCGTGGTCGAACCAGTGTCGGTGCCGATCGTCGAGCTGATCGTCTCGCCCGGCGCCACGGTGTCGACGGTCGCCGTCACCGCCGCCGTGGTGGTGGTGTTGCCGGCCGTGTCGACGGCCACGGCGGTGAAGCTGTGGCGTGCCGTTGCGTCAGCGCGCTGGTGGTCAGGCTCCAGTTGCCGGCAACGATCGTCGCCGCGCCCAGGTCGGTCGCACCGTCAAACACATGCACCGACGACACCCCGTTGGTGTCGCTCACCGTGCCCGACAGCGCCAGCGTGCTGTCCTTGGTCAGTCCGCCGCTCGAAATCGTCGTGGTCGAGCCGGTATTGGTGCCGATTGTTGCGCTGATCGTCTCGCTCGGCGCCGTGGTGTCGACCGTGACAGCCAGAGCGGTTGAGGCCGCGCCGGTATTGCCGGCGGCATCGGTGGCGGTGGCGGTCAGACTGTGGGCGCCGTTGCCCAGCGCCGCGGTGGTGTAGCTCCAGGCTCCGCTGCCGTTGGCAGCGGTACTGCCCAGTAGGGTGGCGCCGTCATAGACCTTGACCGTGCTGTTGGCTTCCGCCGCGCCGGTCAGCGTCAGCGTGCTGTCGTTGGTGATGTTATCGCCAACAACACCGCTATCGGTCGAGAATGAGGCAATGCTCGGGGCAACCGGAGCAGTCATATCGACACCGATCCGCCCGTCGCCGTTCAAGTCCTGCTGGAAACTGGTCTCGAGCGATTTCAATACGGAGCTGGCTCCCGACACAGCGCCGATGGTATCTGAGACGAAGTTACCGCTGCTGTCGGTGTTCCAGACCGTATACAGATCGGCACCCGCGTACTTCCAGGCAACCTCATACCCACTTGCCGTTTGCTCCGCGCCAATCGGCGCCCAAGCGTTATACGCGACAAAGTCCGCGCCAAGATATTTCAGCGAGGGGCCCGACCCACTGCTGTTATAAAGGTAATAATGGTTTGCAATCTCGGTCAGGCTGGTCGATCCAAAGCTCTCAATCACCGTCGGCGGGGCAGAGACGACGATCCCCAGCAAGTCGGAAATCGTCAACGCGATATTGCCGCTGAGATCAATGGCAAAGTCCGCAATCCTGTCACCGTTAGTGTCGCCTTGCAGCACGGTATCGCCGCGAGCACTGTCGAAGAAATAATCGAGCGCGCCCGCAACCCCATTGAATGCTGCGGTTCCCAGGAAATTGAACGCATCAATGATACTGGGTGTACTGACGACAGCGTCGATGCCACTGAGGTCGATCCGGTCGGTCCCAGCCGTAAAATCAGTGATCAGATCATGCTGACCGCTCGCCGCCGAACTGTCGCCGAAAGCAAACACAAAGCTATCAACGCCGCCGCCACCTGTGAGCGTGTCGATGCCACTGCCGCCGGTCAGAGTATCATTACCCGCACCTCCGACTAGGGTGTCTCTCCCGCCGCCGCCCTTGAGTGTACAGCCGAGATCATTTGCAATCAGCGTGTCATTTCCGCTGCCGCCGATGGCGACTTCGATCACGGAACTGGTGGCGATGGCGATATTGTGAACCAGCCCGCCCACGGACGAAAAGCTTCCAGAGTGAAGATCGATGACCTGCGCTACCGAATATCCCGAACAATCGAGCGTATCGGTGCCGCCACTGTCGTAGATCGTCAACGCCGGGGCTTGCGTATATGCGGTAAAGTCGTAAATCGATCCAGCGGTGTTATGAAATCCATAAACCGTGTCGCCGGCCCGCGTCACAGCCGCACCATAAATGGAATCGACCGCGTAAATATCCGCCATCTGCGGCGTGATCACGTATCGGTAGGAACTTCCGTCGTAATTAGGCTCCGAGAAATACGACATGACAGAATACTGCCAAGTGTCGTCGGCATAGGTCGCGTCCGTGGAATAGGTTGCGCTGCCATTGTACGGGCCTTGATGGCCGAGGCCGAGCGCATGACCGATTTCGTGGATGTAAGTCTGGTAACCGTAACTATCGATTCCCGTCTTGCCGTCATTGGCGCCGCCGTCTGTGGTGATCCAATCCGCGCTGATGTCGACGGTCGCAGAACTGATGATGCCCGAGCCGTTGTAACTGTCGGACTCGAAGGCGGTCATAGTGCCGCTGTGATTGAAGGTAATGTTCGCCGCACCGGTCGTCAGAACGAAGTTGAGATTGGTGACTTCGTGCCAGGCCTGCAGCGCCGACTGCGCAAGAAACTTCTCCGCTGTCGTCAATCCGGTGATGTTGTAGCTGATCGTCGTGCTGCCCCAGTGGTGGGGAATCTCGCCGGCGAATTGCCAAAAGCCAGTCACCAAATAATCGGCAAGCTGTGGAATGGTTGCCACCGGCTTGGCGGCGCTGCTCTGCGACGAGGCGCCGCCCGCAAAGGTAGCTTGCGGGAAGAAATCGTTTTCGATTCCAACCGCGACCGTCACAGGACTGATCGGGCTTGGCAGCCCAGTTTGCGTTGAGGCAATATGATTGTCGGACAACTGGGTCGTGACCGGCGATGGCGGCGTTACCAAACTTGGCAGGTAGCCGCCGCTTGTTACGGCGCTGTCGGCAAAAAGGTGATTTACCGTTGTTGAAACCCCCGGCGTGAACGAGCCCATATCGTCCACGGGCTGAGCCCAGTCATACCCAATTTGCTCAATCTGATTGGCGCCATCTTCCGCGTTCGGCAAGCGTGCCGCAGTTTGACTTTCATAATTATCTGCAGTGGCCGTCGCGTCGAATTGCGCGCCCTGGGAATCCAGGAAGTAAAACCCATCAAAAGAATTAGGGTCAAGCGCGCCGTCACCGCCAAGCGCAGTGAATATCTTATTGGTCTTGATCGAGTGCGCCATAGACACGCTTGTGCACAGTTGGAAAACGCACGCGCTTTCAGACAAACTTTGCCGTCGATTATTGTTGTCGAATTGCGGCCGCTAGTCTCATCAAAAAGTATAAACAGCCGTTTAATAAAAACTGTCTGTTATTACTGACCTTGCGAAGCATGGTTGCGTCAATGGCTGCCCGCCAAGAGCTCAAATCCCGGAGCCAAGGCTCACGGGCTCGAATCCATCCAAAATCCCCGCTGCGTTTGGGAAATTGCCCGGCGTGGAATTGCATCGAACGCTGTGGATAACTTGCCGGAAGCTGTTTCGCGGCATAACCATCGGCCGACCGTCTCTTCGACGGGGATAACCGTTTTTGCGAATAACCTTGTAAACAGATGGCGCGATCGAAAAAGGGTTGCCAAGATATCCCGTTGATCGACTGAACCAAGTGCGTTCGTTGGGAACCCAAATTTGTGGCCACAAGATCGCGTCTTGCAATGACACCGGAAGCGGCGGAAGCGCTCGCAGTTCAGGCGCTTACCTTCATCGCCGGGGACGGCGAGCGACTCGGGCGCTTCCTCGCCACCACCGGCATCGGCCCGGCCCAGATTCGCGCCGTTGCCCAGGAGCCGGGCTTCCTGACCGGCGTATTGGACTATCTGGCCGGCGATGAGCGCCTGCTGTCGGCCTTTGCCGCCGAGACCGGTCTCGATCCGGCCGATGTCGGCAAAGCGTTGGCGGCGCTGGGCGGACACTGGGAGCGCGAGATACCGTGAGCTTCTGCCGCGATTGTTTGGCGGATGTGCCGGACACCGCGACGCGCTGTCCGGCCTGCGGTTCGCCACGGCTCGCACGCCACCGCGAACTCGACCAACTCACCATCGCGCATATCGATTGCGACGCCTTCTACGCCACAATCGAAAAACGCGACGATTCGTCACTGGTCGACAAGCCAGTGATCGTCGGCGGGGGAAAACGCGGTGTGGTCGCGGCCGCCTGCTATGTCGCGCGCACCTACGGCATCCGGTCGGCTATGCCGATGTTCGATGCGTTGCGCCGCTGCCCTCATGCCGTGGTCGTCAAGCCCAACATGGCCAAATACAGCAAAGTCGGCCGCGAGGTACGCCGCGCCATGCTGGCGCTCACGCCGCTGGTCGAGCCCTTGTCGATCGACGAGGCCTTTCTCGATTTGTCCGGCACCGAGCGCCTGCACGGTATGAGCGCGGCAAAAGTGCTGGGGCGCTTCGCGCGCGACGTGGAGCGCGACCTTGGCATCACGGTTTCCATCGGACTGTCGGCCAACAAATTCCTCGCCAAGATTGCCTCCGACATGGACAAACCGCGCGGCTTCGCTGTGCTTGGACAGGACGAGGCGGCGGCGTTCCTGGCGCCGAAGCCGGTCGGCTTCATCTACGGCGTCGGTGCGGTGAGCGCGGCCAAGCTCGCGGCCGACGGCTATCGCCTGATCGCGGACCTGCAGCGCGCCGATGAGCACGACCTTATCCGCCGCTACGGCGAGGAAGGCGCCCGGCTCTGGCACCTGGCGCGCGGGATTGACGCGCGTGCTATCGATCCCGAGCGCGACACCAAAAGCATATCGGCGGAAACCACGTTCGAGCGCGACATCAGCAAGTTGCGGCCGCTCGAACAAACGTTATGGGAGATGACGGAAAAGGTGTCGGCGCGGTTGAAAGCCAATGCCCTTGCCGGCTCGACGGTGACGCTGAAGCTCAAGAGCGCCGATTTCAAAATCCGCACACGGGCGCGTGCGCTCGGACACCCGACCCAGCTCGCCGCGCGCATTTTCGCCGCCGGCCGCGACCTGCTCGCGCACGAGGTGGGCACGACGAAGTTCCGCCTGATCGGGATCGGGGTTAGCCATCTGGAGGATGCTGCGGGCGACGATCTCGCCGATCTCATCGACCGCCGCGCGGCCGAGGCCGAGCACGCGGTGGATCGCCTGCGCGCGAAATTCGGCCGCGACGCGGTGGTGAAGGGCCTGGCCCTGGACGACGACTAGTTTTCGTTTAAGGGCACGGCTTGGGTTTCTTTAGCTCCAGCGACGTCATTTCGCCCTTGATGGTGAAATCGGTGTATTCGAGCACCAGCGCGCGCGAGATGCCGTTCTCGTAGATCTCGAAGGAGATGGCATAGACCGGCGTCTGCTCGCCGGTCTGCTCTTGATTGGCGCTTTCCTGCTCGAAATAGCTGATGGTCACCGGCCAGCGCGTGAGCTTGTCCAACTCCGGGATCTTGGCCGCTGTATCATCCGGCGGCTTCGCCCCCGGTGCAATCGACTTACCGATCACGGTGAGCGTGCTGTAGAGTTTCTCGCCAGTCTCCGACCCGTCATAGACCGGAAATTCCAGGATGCTCTTGCGTTCGCGCGCGGCGGTGATGATGCGTCGCATGTGCTCGGTCGGGAACACCGCGCTCACCGGAACCGTGAAGCTCTTCTCCTTCGGCTTGCTC
The DNA here is from genome assembly GCA_963770985.1 of uncultured Alphaproteobacteria bacterium. Taxonomy (GTDB): domain Bacteria; phylum Pseudomonadota; class Alphaproteobacteria; order Rhizobiales; family Xanthobacteraceae; genus Pseudolabrys. The sequence continues at coordinate 148,482 of CAVYRR010000005.1, forward strand.
AAACTGACCGCGATCGTCTTGGCGTTGCGGTTGGCATGGCCATCGACCGCATCGGTTCGTTTGTCGTCGAGCAGGTTTTCCGAATTGAAGCGGAAGGCCTTGGCGCTGCCATCTTCCCAGGTCGAGGAGCGCAGATCGCTGAGCGCCGTTTTGCCCTCGCCAGAATCGAGCTCCGACACCTGGCGGAACTTCAATTCGTAGCCGTCGCAAGCGTTGCCGGAAAAGTCGTACAGGATGCGCCCGCGCACCGCCTCAAGGCCTCGACTGCCGCGCGATTTCACCAGTTTGAGGTCGTAGACCGCGCGGTGCGGCGCCAGCAGCACTTTGTCTGTCGCCGGCGCGGCCGCGGCCGGCTGGTGAGCCGCCACTGCGGCAAGGCCGATGGCCAAAGCCGGCATGATCAGGGATTTGGCGACCTTAAACGTTTTCATCGATGCGGGCCTTCCGGCGGCAGTGTTGCGGCGGCGTCCGGGAGATAAATCATGCAAGATAAGGGCAAGATAGAGGCTGCTGTCGTCCGCGGCAATCGAGGCGACGCGCTGGCTTGCGCAGACGCGTTCGATCGGCCAAGACAGGGCAATCATCGGGGAGGAATGCATGGCCGGAACCGTCGAAAACAAGCTCGCCAGCCTCGGTATCAGCCTGCCAACGCCGGCCAGTCCGATCGCCAATTATGTGCCGTTCGTGCGCAGCGGGAACCTGCTCGTCCTCTCCGGCCAGCTCTGCTTTGGCACCGACGGCAAGCTGGTCGCCAAGGGTCAGCTTGGCGCCGGCGTATCGATCGAGGACGGGCAGAAGGCGGCGCGCGCCTGCGCGGTCAATCTTCTGGCCCAGATCAAGAGTGCGCTCGGCGACCTCGACAAAGTTGCGCGCGTGGTGCGGCTCGGCGGCTTCATCAATTCGGCGGCCGGCTTCACCGACGGACCGAAAGTGATGAACGGCGCGTCCGACCTGATGGTGGAGGTGTTCGGCGACAAAGGCCGCCACGCCCGCACCACGGTGGGCGTCTCCGCCTTGCCCGCCGATGCGGCGATTGAAGTCGAAGGCATGTTCGAGGTGACCTAATTGCCCGGCCTCGACTGGCTCACCGCGCGACCCATCGCCCATCGCGGGCTGCATAACGCGTCGGCCGGCGTGATCGAGAACACGGCGTCCGCTTTTGCCGCCGCTATCGCGGGCGGCTATGGCATCGAGACCGACTTGCAGATCAGCGCCGATGGCGAGGCCATGGTGCATCACGACGACGCCCTCGGCCGGTTGACCGAGGGCAGCGGCCGGCTGGCCGATATGACAGCCGCCGAGATCGAGGCCGTGCGCTTCAAGGCGACCAGCGACCGCATCATGACGCTCAGCGACCTGTGCGATTTCGTGGCCGGCCGCGCCACCGTGGTGCTGGAGCTCAAGAGCCACTTCGACGGCGACCGGCGGCTGGTGCAACGCTGCACGCACGTGCTAGCGAACTATGCCGGCCCGGTGGCAGTGATGTCGTTCGATCCCGCCATGATCGAAGTGGCGCGTTGGATCGCGCCCCATATGACGCGCGGCATCGTTGCCGAGCGCCATTACGCGCATCATGAGTGGGATCGCTTCCCGCGCTCGGAAAAGCGCAGCATGGCGTTCCTCTTACATGCCACCCGCACCTGGCCGCATTTCATCGCCTATGGCGTGAAAGACCTCCCGTCCGTGGCGCCTCTTGTCGCCCGCACGATCTTCCGTTTACCGCTGCTGACCTGGACTGTGCGCAACGAGGACGACCGCCTGCGCGCGGCGCGGTGGGCCGATCAGATGATATTCGAAGGCATCCGCCCGCCATGGCCGAAGGGATGATCAACTTCGAACGATTTCCGGCATAAAGTCGGGGTAACAGACCTCGACCCGATGACCGACATCGACCTCCAAATCCGCATCGTGCAATCGCTTGCCGAAGTTCCGGCCATGGCCTGGGACGCCTGCGCAAGCGGCAGCGACAATGCATGCATCAGCGGCGTAGTAGCATCGGCAGTTAAACTAATACATGAAGATAAGTCGCCCCCAAAGTTATCAACACAAGGACAAGTCAATAACCCATTTATATCTCATGATTTTTTGTCGTCTCTCGAGGCCTCATTTTCGGTCGGCGTTCAATCCGGTTGGCAGCCGCGCCACCTGCTAGCAGAGGACGCCAACGGCACCCTTTTGGGCGCCGCACCCTGCTACGTGAAAAGCCATTCGCGCGGCGAATATGTTTTCGATGCGGGCTGGGCCGAGGCTTTCGAGCGTGCCGGCGGCGATTATTACCCCAAGCTACAGGTGGCGGTGCCGTTCACGCCGGTGACCGGCCCTCGCCTGCTCGCCCGCCCCGGTCCGCTGGCGCAAGCTGTGCGCGCTGGCCTCGCCGATGCGTTGGTCGAAATCACCACGGCCAGCGAGCTATCTTCCGCGCACGTTACCTTCCTGACCGAGCCGGAATGGCGCGCACTCGGCGAGCGTGGCTTTCTGCAACGCAACGACCAGCAATTCCATTGGGAGAATGCTGGCTACGCCAGCTTCGAGGACTTTCTTGGCCATCTCGCGTCGCGCAAGCGCAAGACCATCCGCCACGAGCGCAAGCTGGCGCTTGAGCCCGGCATCGATGTGGCCTGGCTTACGGGCTCCGATCTGACCGAAGCGGTCTGGGACGCCTTTTTCGCCTTCTACATGGACACCGGCTCGCGCAAATGGGGCCGGCCCTACCTCACCCGCGAGTTCTTCTCGATCGTCGGCGATAAGATGCGCGACCGCATTTTGCTGGTGATGGCCCGGCGCGCCGGACGCTGGATTGCCGGCGCCATTAATTTTCTCGGGACCGATGCGATCTACGGGCGCAACTGGGGCGCCATCGAGCACCATCCGTTTCTGCATTTTGAGTTGTGCTACTATCAGGCCATCGATTACGCGATCGCCCATAAGCTTGCGCGCGTCGAGGCCGGCGCCCAGGGCGAGCACAAGCTCGCGCGCGGCTATTTGCCGAAAACCACCTATTCCGCGCATTTCATCGCCAACCCGGCGTTGCGCCGGGCGGTAGCCGAGTATCTTGCGCGCGAGCGGGCCTATGTGCGGGCGGCCAGCGAAGAGCTTGCGGCGGCCGCGCCGTTCCGCAAGGATTTGGTCGAACAAGAATGAGTTCCGGGAGAAGCGGATGCCGAGCTACGATACCAACAACATCTTCGCCAAGATCCTGCGCGGTGAATTACCGAGCTACAGGGTCTACGAGGACGACAAGGCGTTCGCGTTCCTCGACATCATGCCGCGCTCGCCCGGTCACACGCTGGTGCTGCCAAAGGCGCCCGCGCGCAATATTCTCGATGTCAGTCCCGATGATTTCGCGCATGTGATGAAGGTAGCCCAAAAGATCGCCAAAGCCGCCATAAAGGCATTCGGGGCCGACGGCATCACGGTACAACAGTTCAATGAGGGCGCCGGCGGACAGGTCGTGTTCCATCTGCATGTTCACGTCATCCCGCGCAAGACCGGCGTTGCCATGAAGCCACCGGCGAGCGAGAAGGAAAAGCCTGAGGTCCTCGCCGAATACGCCAAGAAGCTCGCTGCGGCGATCGCCGCGGGGTAATGCGCAGCTCAATGCACGAATAAAAAGCCGCCCAGCAGCAGCACCGCTTCGCCGACCAGCACGCCGACGAACACCGAACGCTTCACCGCCAGGAAAGCCAGAAATCCGCAAACCGCGGCCGTCACGCGCACCGCGAGCGGGATGCCGGCGAGCGCGCCGGCGGCAAACAGGATCAGCTTGGCGATGACGCCGGCAATGATCGCGGTCGCCACCGCGCGCGACCACACCACGATCTCGGAATCCTCGTTGAGCCCGCGCGCCAGCACCAAGCCGAGCGCGCGCCACATCTCGTTCGGCAGATAGCCGACCAAGATCAGCAGCAGATAGGGCCACAGTTCGGTCCACACGGCGTTCATCGGGCGACCTCGCGCAAGCGATGGACGCCGTAGGCGAGCGAGCCGCCCACCACGCCGGTCCACATCAGATCGAGCCCGACGTGCCAGTAGGCCAGCAGCGGACCGAGCACGAGGCCGATCACCAGCGCCAGCCGGTCCACCATTTGCCGACAGTTGCGCGCCGTCGAAATCAGGAACGACAGCGGCGTCAGGAACAGCAGCGTGCCCGCGAACAGCGGGGGCAGTCCGGCTGCCAGGTAATAGCCGACAAACCCGAACGTTGCCGCCGTACCCATATAGCCGGTCGACAAGCCGTTGCAGAACGCGATGCGTCGCTCGCGCGGCATTGCGGGCAACAGGCGCAGCGATTCCACCCACATGCTCACCGACGTGAAGTGGGCCGGCAGCAAAAGGTCGCGCAGGCGCGTGCTTGGGCCCCGCAGCAACGGCAGCAGCGCCACCACCATGGGAAACAGCCGGATCGCGCTCAAACCTACTGCGATCGCTATCTCGACAGGCGCGGCGCCAGTGCCGAACGCGGACACCAGGATCACTTGCGCCGGTGCCGCCCAGACCAGCAGGGTCGACAATGCGAGCCACCAGGACGTCAGGCCGAGTTCATGGGCGAGCGCGCCGATACCGATATAGGTGCCGGCAAGCACCAGGAAGAACACCGAGGTCCATGCCGATTTCACGCCGCCGAAGAAGGCGGCCGCATTGGAATTGAAGAGGCCGGGCGCGGACATGGGCGGTAACTCACCTGTCTCATAGGGCCGCTGACGGCGCAACATTCAACGCATGCCGCGCTCGCATGATAGGTCGGCAAAATCCGGCGCCTCATGTAGACTGCCGGCCGATCGCTCCGGGGAATCGCCGCATGAATTCGCCGCAACCTTATTTGACCGTGGCCAGTATCCTGACCGGCTTCAGCATCTCGGTCTTCATGTTCCGCATTCAACGCGAACTCGGTGTGCGTGACCGCCATCCGGATTGGCCCAACTGGCTCGCCTGGGCGGACTATCTCATCGTCGCGGCCATCGTGCTGTCGGTCATTTTTGTCATATTGCCGCTGGTCGCGGTGCCCGAGCCTGGTCGCGCGATCTATTCGGTCGCCGCCGGCAGCTGCGCGGCGGCCTCGATCCTGTTGCTCGCCTATCCTTTCGCCATCCTCGACCACTACCGGATCGAGATCGGAACGTGGCGGACGGAAAGAGGCGAGAGCCCGCATACCCGCCACAAGGGCGAGCCGATCGAGCGGATCATCGTTGTGGCAACGGCCATCGTCGCGGCGGCAATCTTCGCCGCGATTGTGTTCGTCTGGAACCGTTGAAACGTTCCGCCTCGATCAAGCTTTGATCAGGGGCACCTTCGGCACCGTGCTGCGCTTGGCCCGCGGACGAGGCGACGAGCGGCGTTTGGCCTTGGGCCGCACCGCCGGCAATTTTTCCGGCTTCGGCGTGACTGGCCCGTCGAGGAACCTGAAGCCGAGCTTGTCGCGGCCGTTCTCGTCCTTGTCGACGATCACGCGCACATGGCCGCCACCCTTGAGGTGCCCGAACAGCACCTCGTCGGCCAGCGGTTTCTTGATGTGCTCCTGGATGACGCGCGCCATCGGGCGGGCGCCCATCAATTCGTCATAGCCGTTGGCGATCAGCCAGCGTGAGGCTTCTTCCGACAGCTCGATGGTGACATTGCGGTCGCCGAGCTGGGCCTCGAGCTGAAGCACGAATTTCTCGACCACCTTGGCAATGATCTCCTGCGACAAATGCGCGAAGGTGATGGTGGCGTCGAGCCGGTTGCGGAATTCCGGCGCGAACATGCGGTTGATCGCCTCGTGGTCGTCGCCTTCACGCTTGGTGCGCGTGAATCCATAGGCCTGTTTGGCCATGTCGGCAGCGCCCGCATTGGTGGTCATGATCAGGATCACATTGCGGAAGTCGACCTGCTTGCCGTTGTGATCGGTCAGCTTGCCGTGATCCATGACCTGCAACAGCACGTTGAACAGGTCGGGATGTGCCTTCTCGATTTCGTCGAGCAGCAGCACGCAATGCGGATGCTGATCGACGCCGTCGGTCAGCAGCCCGCCTTGGTCGAAACCGACATAGCCGGGCGGTGCGCCGATCAGGCGCGATACCGTGTGCCTCTCCATGTATTCCGACATGTCGAAGCGGATCAGCTCGACGCCGAGCGCGGCGGCCAGTTGCTTGGCGACCTCGGTCTTGCCGACGCCGGTCGGACCGGAGAATAAATAGCAGCCAATCGGCTTTTCCGGCTCGCGCAAGCCGGCGCGCGCCAGCTTAATCGAGGCCGACAGTGAATCGATCGCCTTGTCCTGGCCGTACACCGTCGTCTTGAGCGTCTGCTCCAGGTGTCGGAGCACCTCGGCGTCATCTTTGGAGACAGTCTTCGGCGGAATCCGCGCCATGGTGGAAATCGTGGTCTCGATTTCCTTGATACCGATGGTCTTCTTGCGGCGGTTCTCGGGCAGCAACATCTGCGCCGCGCCCGACTCGTCGATCACGTCGATCGCCTTATCCGGCAGCTTGCGGTCGTGGATATAGCGCGACGACAGCTCGACCGCTGCCTTGATCGCCTCGTTGGTATATTTGAGTTTGTGGTATTCCTCGAAATAGGGCTTGAGCCCTTTCATGATCTCGATGGCGTCCGCCACCGACGGCTCGTTGACGTCGATCTTCTGGAAGCGGCGGACCAGCGCGCGATCCTTCTCGAAATACTGACGGTACTCTTTATACGTTGTCGAGCCGATGCAGCGGATGGTGCCCGAGGCAAGCGCCGGCTTGAGCAGATTCGACGCGTCCATAGCGCCGCCCGAGGTGGCGCCGGCGCCGATCACGGTGTGAATCTCGTCGATGAACATGATCGCGCCCGGATAAGCCTCGATCTCCTTGATCACCTGCTTGAGCCGCTCTTCGAAGTCGCCGCGGTAGCGCGTGCCGGCGAGCAGCGTGCCCATGTCGAGCGCGAACACGGTAGCGCCTTTCAGCACGTCCGGCACTTCGCCGTGCACGATCCGGCGCGCCAGCCCTTCCGCGATTGCGGTCTTGCCGACGCCGGCGTCGCCCACGAACAACGGATTGTTCTTCTGCCGGCGGCAAAGCACTTGAATCGTCCGGTTGATTTCGGCATCGCGCCCGATCAGCGGATCGATTTTGCCGTCCTTGGCTTTCTTATTGAGATTGATGCAATAGGCGTCGAGCGCATCGCCCTTCTTCTTGGGTTCGTCGCCGCCCTTGGAATCGGCCTCTTCCTCGGCACCACGCACCGGGCGTGATTCGGACAGCCCTGGCCGCTTGGCAATGCCGTGACTGATGTAATTGACCGCGTCGTAGCGCGTCATGTCCTGCTCTTGCAGGAAATAGGCGGCATGGCTCTCGCGCTCGGCAAAGATCGCCACCAGCACGTTGGCGCCGGTGACCTCCTCGCGGCCGGAGGATTGCACGTGGATGACGGCGCGCTGGATCACGCGCTGGAAGCCGGCGGTGGGCTTGGAATCCTCGGCGCCGTCGGTGATCAGATTTTCCAGTTCCGACTCGAGATAGGCGGTGAGGCTACGGCGCAGCTTGTCGAGATCGACATTGCAGGCGCGCATCACCGCCGAGGCGTCCTGATCGTCGATCAGCGCCAGCAGCAGATGCTCCAAGGTCGCGTATTCGTGGTGCCGCTCGTTGGCGATGGCAAGCGCCCGGTGGAGCGACTGCTCGAGGCTGCGCGAGAAGGTTGGCATCAGATTCCCATTTCTTTTTGTATTGGACGTCTCCCGAATCTCATTTTTTTTCCATCACGCATTGCAGAGGATGCTGGTGTTTTCTGGCAAAGTCCATGACCTGCGTCACCTTGGTTTCCGCGACCTCATAAGTATAGATTCCGCATTCGCCGATGCCGTGGTGATGCACATGCAACATAATGCGTGTGGCAGCCTCGTGGTCCTTGCCGAAAAAGCGTTCCAGCACGTGCACGACGAACTCCATCGGCGTGTAGTCGTCGTTGAGGATGAGCACCCGGTACAGGCTCGGCCGTTTCGTTTGCGGCTTGGTCTTGGTGATGACCGCAGTGCCCGGTCCGCCCGGCTCATTGCGGCGCTTGCGATCGTCGTCCGCCATGCGAGGCGATCGGTCGCCGCCCGGAGCGGCGCCCGGCCTATTGTCGGACGAGTTCTTTCTAACAGTCGACATCATGACATTGCTGAGGCAAGAAACATTCCAGAGCCGCATAACCCCCCGCCGCTCCCCTGCGGCTTCGCCCCCATCATAAGGACCGACGCCTAGCCAGGCCAAGCCGGGATTTTGTCCCGTCACGGGACAGACTAGCCCGATTTGCGGCGATTCCGGGTGCATCGAAGCAGATATCCATTGGTTACCCGATCACAAGCGGCTTGCGGACAATCCAATGCGATTTTTCCCCAAATTCACGCCGCAGTTCCAACGGTATTTCAAGATCGGGGCGGCATCTTCGGGCGGTGTCACCGATTGCCGATTTCGGCGGTCCACAGGGGGGTTATCTCAATGCTGCTCACCCGATTTTGGAAGAACCGGCTTGGGAGCGTTGCTCCTATGGTCGGAATTGCCATCATCCCGTTGATGGGCGCCGTTGGCGCGGCCGTCGACTACACGCAAGCAAACGCCACCCGCACCGCGTTCCAAAACGCGCTCGATGCGACCGCGCTGTTGCTCTCGAAGACGGCGGCGTTGCAAACGAAAGACGAGTTGCAGGCCGCGGCCACCAGCAACTTCAATGCCCTGTTCGCGAGCCCCATTGCCAAGAACGCCACGGTCACCGCGGTCTATTCGCCGGACAACGGCTCGCGCCTCACGCTCAACGGCAGCGCCACCATCGACACGAATTTTCTCAGTGTCCTGGGCATCGACAAGATCAATATCGCTGCGCAGACGACGTCGACATGGGGCAACACCCGGCTGCGGGTCGCGCTCGTGCTCGACAATACCGGATCGATGGCGAGTTCCGACAAGATGACGGCGCTGAAGACCGCGTCGCACAATCTGCTCACGCAGCTCCAGAGCGCGGCCGTAAAACCCGAAGACGTCTATGTTTCGATCGTCCCGTTCAACAAGGACGTCAACGTCGATACCAGCAACGTAAGTGCACCGTGGCTGCGTTGGGATTTATGGGAGGCGGTGAACGGAAAGTGCAGCGATACATCCTACAAGACGCAAAGTAGCTGCCTGTCGCATAGCAAGGTTTGGACGCCGGCGGCTCATAGTACCTGGAACGGCTGCGTCACCGACCGCGACCAGAATTTCGACACCACCAATGACGCGCCGGTCGCGGGCAGCACACTTTACCCGACCGAGCAGTACGGTTCCTGCCCGGTGTCGCTGATGGGCCTGACCAACGACTGGACCACGCTGTCCAACAAGATCGACGCCATGCAGCCGGTGGGCAATACCAACCAGGCGATCGGACTTGCAGATGGGCTGGCAGTCGCTGACGGCCGCGCCCTTCACCATTCCCGCCCAAGACTCGAACTACAAGTATCAGCAGGTCATCATTCTGCTGAGCGACGGGTTGAATACCCAGGATCGCTGGTACACCACCGCGTCGTCGATCGACGCGCAGACAACAGAAAACCTGCGACAACATCAAAGCTGCCGGCATCACGATCTATACGGTGCAGGTCAACACCGGCAACGATCCGACCTCGACGTTGCTACAAGGCTGCGCCAGCGACGCGAGCAAGTTCTTCCTGCTGACCTCCTCGGGGGAGATCATCACGGCGTTCGGCCAGATCGGCACCTCGCTGTCCAATCTGCGGCTCGCGATGTAACTGCCCCTGCCGCCGTCAAACCGCGGCGCGGCGACAGCCGCCGCGCCGCGGGAATGTCCGGTTTTTCGAGAGCCAGCGCCAACTAAACGTTAACGACACCCTCTAAGAACTATTCGGCATTCGCGGCATCCGAGGCAGACGGTGTTAACCATGCAAGTCGTTGATCGAGCGCGTAGAGCGGTCGAATCGCACGCTCGACGATTACCGGGCGGCGAGGATTTCCGGCGGTTCTGTACACCAGCCCTTTAATACCGCCGCTTATGAAAGTACGCGAATTCAACCGTATTTGGTGACCCGCCATGATGTCGGTCTGGACGAAACTCCGCAGCGCTCTTCGCGCGTTTCGCATCGCGCAAGCAGGCAATGTCGCCATTACCTTCGCGTTCGCCACGCTGCCGATCATCGCGTTCGTAGGCTTCGCGGTCGATTATAGTCGCGCCAATTCGGTCAAGGCCGCGATGCAGTCAGCCCTCGATTCGACTGCGCTGATGCTGTCCAAGGAAGCGGCCACGGACACCGCCACGGAGCTGCAAACGAACGCTAAGAACTACTTCTTGGCATTATTCGAGCGGCCGGAAGCCAAGAATGTGACGGTTACCGCCGATTTCACCTCTGGCTCAACGGCCATGATCGTGACGGCGAATGCCGAAGTACCAACGGCTCTGCTTGGCATCATCGGTATCGATAAAATCAGCTTGACGACCTCCTCCACCTCCAAGTGGGGCGAGACGCGGCTGCGCGTGGCGCTGGTGCTCGACAACACCGGATCGATGGCCGACGCCGGCAAGATGGATGCGCTGCAGAAGGCGACCAAGAGCCTGCTGACTCAATTGCAGAACGCCGTCACCACCCCTGGCGACGTCTATGTTTCGATCGTTCCGTTCGTGAAAGACGTCAATCTCGGCTCCGGCAACTGGAATTCGGACTGGATCTATTGGGGCACGGCGGGAACGCAGGACGCAGCCTCCCCGAATGAAACCGACAACAAATCATGGGATGCCAACAACGGCAGCTGTCAGGACCAGGGCGGGACCATCCTCGGCACTTCCAGCAACTATCAATCTCGCAGTTCCTGCCGCACGCGTTCATCTTGCTCGATATCGGGCTACACAACGCAGAGCAGCTGTACGGGTGCCGGCTCTTGCTCGCTATCGGGCTACACTAGCCAGAGCAGCTGCACCGGCGCCGGCAATTGCTCTCTTTCGGGCTTTACCAGCCAGAGCAGCTGCACGGCGGCCGGCACGTGCTCACTCTCGGGCTTCACTGACCAGAACAGTTGCACGAGCGCCGGCACCTGTTCGATCTCGGGCCGCACCACCAAGAACACCTGCGGCACTTGCTCAAAATCGCAGTATACGTCGAAAAACAGCTGCAACAATAATAACGGAAATTGGACATCGGCGACGTGGACGGCCGGAACGTGGACGGCCGCGACATGGACGGCGACGCCCGGCACATGGACGGCAGGCGTCTGGAGCACGGCCACCACGAAGTGGGTACCCGACGACCACAGCACCTGGAACGGCTGCGTGATGGATCGCGGCTATCCAGCGGCTCCCAGCAATCTAAACGGGCAAAGCGGCCCGGATACTACGTACAACTTCGACACCAATGCCAGCCCGCCGGATCCGGTCACGCCTCGGTGGTCATCGCTCTACGCGGCCGAACAATACGGTTCCTGCCCGCAGGCTACGATGGCCTTGAACTACAATTGGGATTCGATGGCCACGCTGGTCACCAATATGTCGCCTGCCGGCAACACGAACCAGGCAATCGGATTGCAGCTTGGTTGGATGACTCTGGTCGGCGGCGGCGGGATGTTCGCCGTGCCGCCGATGAATCCGAATTACAACTACACGCAGGCCATCATTCTGCTGACCGATGGCTTGAACACCCAGGACCGCTGGTACACCAGTCAGGGCTCGATCGATACGCGCGAGCAGCTGACGTGCAATAACATCAACGCTGCCGGTATCACGCTTTACACCATCCAGGTCAACACCGGCAACGATCCGACCTCGACGTTGCTAAGGAACTGCGCGGGCAGTCCGGGCAAGTATCCGGACTCCAACAAATTCTTCCTGCTCACGTCGGCAGACCAGCTGCTGAACGTGTTCACCCAGATCGGCACCGAACTGAGCCAGTTGCGCATCGCGCAATAGCCGGGCGCGGGAAAAGCAAAAGCCCGGCCAACCGAGCCGGGCTTTAACTTTGACGCTTACGCAACGCTACGCGACTTCGACTCTTTACGCCGACGGCGACTTACTTCGCCTTCGCCATCAGGGTCTCGAACGGCTTGTAGGTCTCCTTGGCCAGATCGGCATAAAGCTCGCCAATCTTGGAAGCCTTGGCCACGAAGCCTTCATAGGCAGTCTTGGCGTATTCGGTTTGCACTTCGATGGCCTTTTCGAACGACTTGACGCCGAACAGCTTTTCCAGCGCGGCAGTCCCGTCTTCGAAAGCCTTCTTCGAGTAGTCGGCCACTTCAGTCGCGATGGCCTGGGTGCCCTTCGACAGCACGCCCATGGACTTCAGCGCGATATCGACGTTCTCTTTTCCGACCTGCTGGAGGTCCTCTAAATTCTTGACCATTGTCATCCCTTCCCGGCCGCAAAGCGGCACCAACGTGCTGATTCGTTACCCCGGCCTAACCGGGAATAGGCGGTATTTATACTGCACTGCACAATAAAGTCAAGTCTTTTTTGCAGTGCGAAAAATCCTTTAAAACCCAAGGAATTGTCTTAAGATTTTGTAAACCGTGATCCCCTACCGTAATAATTTATGGCGGCGCGGGGGCGCTATAAAACGGCCTGATTTGGCGGGCTCAAGTGCGCCAGATTAAACGGGGTTGGGGAGAGCGGATGTTGCGTGCGGGAGCCTTTGTCCAACGCCGTCCCCGTTGGACCGTCTTCGGCTTGGCGACGCTGCTCGCCGTCGCCGCCATTACCACCGATGCCGATGCCCGCGGCCGACGCCACCGGCCCCAGCGCGCGGCCGCCGCCGAAAGCTACGAGCCCTCCTATTCCTCGATCGTGGTGGATGCCAATTCCGGCGCGGTGATGCAGGCAACCAATGCCGACAGTCCGCGCCATCCGGCCTCGCTGACCAAGATCATGACGCTCTACCTGCTGTTCGAGCGGCTAGAGACGGCCAAGATCAAGATGTCGACCGAAATGCCGGTTTCGGCCCATGCCGCCGCCCAGGCGCCATCAAAATTGGGCTTGAAGCCGGGCCAGAGCATTGAGGTTGAAACCGCGATCCGCGCCATCGTCACCAAATCGGCCAACGACGTGGCAGTGATCGTGGCCGAAGCGCTTGCCGGCAGCGAGCCCGAATTCGCCAAGCTGATGACCGCCAAGGCGCAGGCGCTCGGCATGATGCACACGACCTATCGAAACGCGTCCGGGCTGCCCGAAGATCAGCAGATCACCACCGCACGCGACCAGGCCATTCTCGGCCGCGCCATCCAAGATCGATTTCCGAAATACTACCCTTATTTTTCGACCAAAACTTTCGCGTTTCACGGCAAGATGGTGCGCAATCACAATCATCTGCTCGGCACCGTCGCCGGCGTCGACGGGATTAAGACCGGCTATATCCACGATTCCGGGTTCAACATCGTCACCTCGGTCCACCGCGCCAATCGCCACATCGTGGCGGTGGTGTTCGGCGGCCGTACCGCCAATGCGCGCGATGCGCGAGTGGTCAGCCTGATCGACAACAACATCAATATCGCCTCGGCCAAACGCACGGCGCCGCCGGTCGTCGAAGGCTGGGAGACCGCGGAGGCGCGCGCCAAGGACGGCAAGGAAACAGTCGCTGCGGCTTCGCTCGCGCTGCATCGCGCCGAGCCGGCGCTCGGCTCCACCGAACCGATCAAGCCTAATCCGGTAAAGACCTTCACCGTGCAGGTCAGCGCCATGCGCACCGCATCGCTGCCGTCACAGCCGTCCGATAGCCGCAAGCTCATGCCGGCGGAGGCCACGGCTAATCCTACCAAAGTGACCAACGTCGTCGTTGCAAAGCGTGATCAGCCGCCGCCGCCGGGCGCAAGACCTGGCGTGCTCGGCGCGCTGCCGGCCAAGGTTGCCTCGGCGAGCGACGACGTACCGGTCACGTCCTCAACGCCTGCGGCCAAGCCGCGCGGCGGCTGGATGATCCAGGTCGGGGCATTCCCAGAGGAACGTGAAGCCAAGCAGCGCCTGGCCGCAGCGCAAGGCAAAGCCAAGGATCAGCTCGGTCAAGCCAACCCGTTCACCGAGCGGATAACGAAAGGCAACAAGTCGCTCTATCGCGCGCGCTTTGCCGGCTTGGATAAGGATCAGGCGGAGAGCGCCTGCAAGAACCTCAAACGCAGCGAAATTCCATGCATGCTGCTCAAAGATTGAGGAACAAGACTAATCAACAGGGATGTGCCGATACCCAGGAGCCGCTGATGGTGGTGTTGCGTAAGGAGTACCTCAGCGATGACGGCGAGAAAGGATTTCCTTGGCCTCGTTGATGCGGGCGGCCAAGTACGTCGACCCCCCTTGGTCGGGATGCAGTTTCTTCATGAGCGTGCGATGCGCGCGCGCGATGACGTCGGCGCTCGCTCCCGGCTCAACGCCAAGGATCTGATAGGCCTCCTGTTCCGTCATTTTGCCGCTCGATCCAGCAGCCCGCCCCGCTGCCGCGTGTCCTTGCGCGTATTCACTCCAGCTGGCATCCCGGCGGTCAAGATACGCCACCAGTAGCGCGCGACTTTCTTCGTCCATTTCGTCGAGCAGGGCCGTCAGCGTCTTGACGTCGAGCGCTTCGAGCGCCGCGCCCTGATGACGGCCGGCGACGATGCGGCCGCGCATCGCGCCGCTGTCGTGGTCGAGCTCCATTTCAAGATAGGCCGAGCGCACATGCGAGGTCTGCCCGGCGCTCTTCTGGGTACGCTGGGAAAAACCGGCCGGTCCGAACGGGATCCAGCCGAGCAGCCCGAGCCCGAATATGCCGAGCGGAATGGCAATGGCGATTTCCCCGCGCAGGCCGAGAAACACGGCAAAACCGATCGCCAGAATGCCGCCGGAGGCTTTCAGCACGCGCGCGGCGATTTTCGGATCGACCTTCGAGATGACGCCGAGCACCCACAATGCGAGCGCCAGCACCAGCAGGCCGAAGATGATGGTCGGCATGACTATTTAAGCTGGGCTAGGAGTTGCCGCGCGCCGTCCGAACGCCGCGCCGACAGGTCGGCGAGCGCTTTGATGCCGCCGGCGGCATAGGCCGCGACCGCGCGCAGCAATTCGCCGAGTTGGTGCGCTGCGCCAGTGTCGAAGCGGCAATAGGCGCCGTGCGACAGCCGCGCGATCTCGCGATAGGCGTTCTCGGCCACCGGATCGTTGCCCTCCTGGAACATAAACACCGGCACGCCGAGCAGGCCGAGTTCGCCGGCTGCCTTACACAGATCGTCGATCTTCTCCTCCATGGCGTCGCCGACGAACACCATCGCCTGCACACGCTGCTTGGAATATTCCTGGCGCGCGTGGCTGAGCACCTTGCCGATCTGGGTGTGGCCGCCGCGGCAATCGATGCGCGACATCAACGCGGCGAGTTTCTCGGCTCCCGCGACCCAGCCGGAGGCGCGGCATTCGCCAAGGCCCCGGAAATACACGAGCTGGATATCGAGCCCGCCGGCCGAGGCTGCTTCACGGAACATGTCGGCCTGCAGCGCGCAGGCGGAATCCCAGGTCGGCTGCCGGCTCATGGTGGCGTCGAGCGCGAAAATCAGCCGTCCGCGTTTACCGCCCGCTTTCGCCGGCCCAAGCGAGCGCACGCGCTCGATGAATTCGGCGATCTCGGGCCGCGAAGAGGCCGGCGCCGGGGTTTGCTGGGAAGGGTCCTTGCTCATGGCCACAGTCTACACCGATTTAAGCGGAATCGGTGGCCTCGCAAGGTGCCTGAGCGCTAGTCGATCACGTCGTGGATCTGCAACGGCTGGTCCATGACCGAATACCATTCGGCGCGGGCAGCCGCCCGCCGCTTGCCGTTCTCCGACAACGGCAGATGCAGCGCATTGAGCAGCGCGATCACTTCCTCGCGCGCCGTCAAATGCGACAGGCTCGGGCGCGTGCCGAGGGTGGCCTCGTTGAGGTCGTCGAATGCGGTGAGGCCGCGCGGAAAGAATTCGCGATAGACCACGCGCTCGGCGAAACCGTCGGCGCAGCGGAAGCCCATGCGCTTGGACAATTCGGTCAAGCCTTCGCCGACCAGTTTCTTGTTGCGCGAGCCGAGATTGGACAGACGATTGCGCACCACGATCCAGTCGGTCAATTGGCCGTCGACCAGCCGGCGCTGGCGGCGCGCCTCGCGCACCATCTCGGCGTAGTGGCTTTCGCCGGCAACGGCAAAATTGGCCGGATCGAGTGTGGCGAGCACGTCGAAATCGACGAAGCTGTCGTTGAGCGGCGTGACCAGCGTGTCGGCCATCGAATGGGCGAGCCGCATGAGATAGGTGTCGCTGCCGGGCGTATCGATCACTACGACGTCATGGCTGTGCTCGATCGCGCTGATCACCTTCGAGAAGGTGGTGAACTCCTGCGCCTCGTTAGCTTCCACGGAACTGCTTTCGGCCCGCGCCACACAGAAATGCGTCGGCAGGTCGAGCTTGACGCGCGCGCGTTCGCCCCAGGCGCGGCGGTTCTCGATGTAATGCGTGAAACTTTGCTGCCGGCTGTCGAGATCGATGGTCGCTACGCGTTGGCCGGCCTTGAGCAGCGCAACCGCGATGTGCAGAGCGGTCGTCGACTTACCCGACCCGCCTTTCTCGTTGCCGAGAACGACCACATGAGCGGACTGACGAGCCTGCTCGATCGGCTGCACTAACATGACATGCCCCCAGGGCATGCAATTCTCGAATTATTACCGCGCCGTCGTCAAGCTCGTTATGATTTTGCCCAACGCCGCGTGGCCGGACCGGCGGCGTTTTGCTATGGGCTAGCCCAGTTTTGCGACAATCAGCCGACAGGCGCAGAAATTATGACAGATCGCCCTACCGTCACGCGTACGGTTCCCTCGCTCCGCCGCGTTCTTAAGCAGTTCCGGGAGACTGGCGAGCGCATCGCTCTAGTTCCGACCATGGGCGCGCTGCACCGCGGCCATTTGGCGCTGGTGCGCGAGGCGCGCCGGCGCGCCCGCCGCGTCGTGGTCTCGATCTTCGTCAATCCCACCCAGTTCGCGCCGCACGAGGATTTCGGCAGCTATCCGCGCGGTTTTGCGGCCGATCTCAAGGCGCTGCAAGCGGCCAAAGCCGACTTAGTCTGGGCACCGTCGGCTTCAGTCATGTATCCGGAAGGCTTTGCCACCCGGATCGAGCCGCAAGGCGCAGCAAAGGCGGGACTCGAAGACAAGTTCCGCCCGCATTTCTTCGGCGGCGTCGCCACCGTGGTGGCCAAGCTGTTCACCCAAACTGCACCCGACTTCGCCCTGTTCGGCGAGAAGGACTACCAGCAGCTCCGCGTCGTCACCCAGATGGCGAAGGACCTCGATCTGCCGCTCAAGGTGATCGGGGTGCCGACCGTGCGCGAGAACGACGGCCTCGCGCTGTCGTCGCGCAACGCCTATCTGTCGGCGACCGAACGCCGCGTGGCGCCAACCCTTTATCGGGTCCTCAGGGCGAGTGCCGCGCGCATCCGGCAGCGCGAACCGATCGAAATGGTGCTGGAGGAAGGCCAAGCCGAGATCGCACGCGCGGGCTTTGCGCTCGACTACCTGGAAGCGCGCCATGCGCAGACATTGGCGCCCATTGTGGCGCGCAAAGAGGGGCCGATCCGGCTGCTGGTGGCCGCCAAGATCGGCAAGACGCGGCTGATCGATAATATGGCGGTGTAGCCAACGCTCCGCCGCCCCCGTTCTTTGACGGCGCGGGGGCGCCGGTTTCCCTTTTTCCTTCCCCAAAAAGGGGAATGGAGCGCCGGGAGGCGCCAGGGCGCTGGCGAAGCGCCCTTAGGCGGGTTTGGCGCAACCCGCCGCGCGTCTGGCGAGACGCGCGAGCCCTTTGGCGCAAGGGCCCGGCGCCTCCCGACGCTCCACTGCGGCACCATTGTCGGGCGCCGCGCCCTGCCCCGCTATCGCAGCGTCACTCGAGATGACGCCTGCAGCCGAGCAAGACGCGCATGATAAGGCCGCCAATGAGGGCGGGGATAAGTTGGCGCATGATTTCTTTCAGCCTGTGTTGCGGCCGCCACAGCGAGGACAAGTCGCAGCTGCGCAACTGGCGTCATCCGCCACGAAATCAGTTCAGCAGCGCGCTCGCGATCATCGCCACGCAGGTCGCCAGTCCGGCCGCCGGAACCCAGATCGGGACCCGCACGTGCGGCCCGTGCGTCTGCACGCGCCGGTGCCGCAACTGCAGCAGTGAAAGATTGACCAGAGCGAACACCACCAGAGTCGCCAGCGAGGTGCTCTCCGCCAGCCGCTCGAACGGTATCGTCAGCGCCAGCGCGATTACCGATGCCGCGATCAGCGACGTGGCGAAAAGCGGCGTCGCCGTGCGCGGATGCACCCGGCCGACAATACCGGGCAGATCGCCCTGCTTCGCCAGACCATAGATGACGCGCGCCGCCATGGTCATTTGCGCCAGGATCGTGTTCAGCGTGGCCACAATGGCGATGGCGCTGATGGTCGCCGGGCTGATACCGGCCAACTCGCGGAACACCAGGCTGAGCGGCGCCGGCGACGATGACAGCCGTTCCACCGACACGGCGCTGATCGCGGTGGCCGCGACGGCAACATAAAGAATTGTCGAGATCAACAGCGTCAGCACCATGGCGCGGGGAATATCCCGGTGCGGCACCTTGGCCTCCTCCACCACATTGGCCAGATCCTCGAAACCGACGAAGGCAAAGAATGCCAGCAACGCGGCGAAGGCGATGCCGGACAGCGCGCCGACGTCGAACGGCAGCGGCTGCGCCAGCGCAGCCGCGATCGGCAGCTCGGCATAAATGGCGGCGGCAATGATCGCCAGCAGATCCGCCGACCTCAATCAGCGTGAACAGGCTCGCCAGCAGCACCGATTCCAGAATGCCCCAGGCCGCCACCGCGCCGAGCGCGACGACGACGACCATCACAATGAGACTGCGCGGCAGATCGACAAACTGGGCGATATAGCCGGCCGATCCGAGCGTGACGGCGGCCGAGGCGACGACCCCGATGACGATGGTCAGCAGGCCGGTCAGTGTGGAGAGCAAGCGCGACTGGAAGGCCGCTTTGACGTAGGCCGCTTCGCCGGCGCTGACCGGAAACCGCGTCGACAATTCGGCGTAGGAGGCGACGGTGAGCGCCATCACCACGGCGGCAAGCACAAACGACCACGGCGCATAGACCCCAGCGTGACCAGCCACCGCGCCGATCAGTACGTAAATGCCGGCGCCGATCGTGATGCCGGTGCCATACAGTACCAGCAGCGGCAGCCCGAGCCGGCGCCGTAGCGCCGCCGGCAGTTCAATCGGGGGCTCGTTGGGCATGGTCAAAACCCAGCGTGTCGACGATCAGAGCAACCCCAGTTCGCGCAATTCGCGCCGCATCTGCTCCGGCATCTTGGCAGCGCCTGGTGCGGCGCGCGACAGGTCGCGCGGGGCGTCCTTGGCCTCGAGGTAGCGCCAGCCCTGGAAGGCCGAGCGCGGGCGCGGCTCGACCAGCACGCATTTGCCGTCGAGTACCACGCGGCAGCGGCCGATGCCGTCTTTGTCGGTGAATGGGCGGATGTCGAGGATGCGCTCGCGGCAGGCGATCTGTCCGCGGATCACCCAATAGAGCGAGCCGCCGTCAGTCAATTCCTCAGCGCGCTTGGGCACCATGCGGGTGGTGTGGATGTGCTCGGGCTTCTGGCCGCGTCGCTTCTTCTCCTTCAGTTTTTGCTTGATCCAGCCTTCGAGGTCGGCGACCGAGTTGCAGCCGACGCAAAGCTTGATGAGATGAAGCGGCATTTCAGACTTCCCAACGCGGGCGCGACAAGCCCCATACGGGCCCATGGATAGCCCGCAGCCGACCCTTTAGGAAGCCGCCGGCAGGTTTTCTGCACGGCAGTTTAGGGACTTATGGGCCCTTGGATCGAGGCCGCGCCGCAACAAGACGAAATATTTGCCGGGGGCGCCGGAACTTTTTCCATCGTGATATCATTGGGTGCATTGCTGGGGTCATTGTCGGAGGACAATTTGATGCGCTCGCGCGTCATCCATCTCATCAATCCCAAGACGGATTCCCTCACCACCCGCCCGCTTTACCTGAACCGGGCGCTCTATTCCCCCCTTGCCGGACTGCTCGCCGTCGCCGCCGTCATCCCGCGCGACCAGTACGAAGTGGTCCTGACCGACGAGAATATCGAGACCATCGACTTCGACCTGAAGGCGGATCTGGTCGGGATTTCCGCGATGACGAGCTACGTCAACCGCGGCTACGAAATCGCCGATCGCTTCCGCGCCAAGGGCGTGCCCGTCGTCATGGGCGGCGTGCACCCGAGCTTCATGCCGCAGGAAGCGCTCAAGCATGCCGACGCCGTCGTGATCGGCGAAGTCGAGCTGGTGATCGACAAGTTGCTCGACGATCTCAAGCAAGGCTCGCTGCGCGGGACCTACAAGTCGGACACCTTGCATCCGATGGTCGGCGTGCCGATGCCGCGCTACGACCTGCTCAAGAAACACCGCTACGTGAACAAGACTTTCGTGCAGACCTCGCGCGGCTGCCACCAAGGCTGCACGTTCTGCGCCGAGCCGCTGATGAACGGCCTCAAGTTCCGCTACCGGCCGGTCGACGAGGTGATCAACGAGATGGAGAACTGCGGTTCGCGCGTCATCTCGATCAATGACGCCGACTTTTTCGGCACCCCCGAGCGTCCGAAGGAAGTCATGCGCGCCTTGAAGGGCCGCGGCATCCAATGGCAGGCCGGCGTCACCTCGAAGCTCGCGCAGGACGACCGCATGCTGGAGCTTGCCGCCGAAAGCGGCTGCACCTTGCTGAGCATCGGATTTGAATCGATTTCACGCGCGACGCTCAAGAGCGTGCACAAACACGTCAACCGGCCGGAGACCTTCGCCGCTTTGGTCGAGAAGGTACACTCCTACGGCATCATGGTGTTCGGCCTGTTCATGTTCGGCTTCGACGGCGACGACACCTCCGTGTTCGACGAGACCGTCGATTTCAACATCGCCGCCGATTACGACGCCTGCGCCTATTCGACGCTGACGCCCTATCCCGGCACGCTCACCTGGTACGAGATGAAGAAGGAGAACCGCATCGTCTCCTTCGACTGGACGATGTACGACCAGGGCCACGTGGTTTACCGTCCCGGCGCAGATGTCGGGCGACGAGCTGCGCGTCGGCCAAAGCCACGCCTACGACAAACTTCTATTCGAAATCCTCCATCGCCGGCCGCTTCCCGCTGCGCGGCAGGCGGCATCGCGCGCAATGGCTGATCTACAATCTGTTCATGCGCCGCGGCGCGCAGACCGAGAACATCGATGCAATCGCGGCGCCGACGGCGGAGCCGAACGTCGCGCCGATGCCGCCGATCCTGCCGATCAAGCGCGAATGGCGCGCGGCGGTGCTTGAGGCAGCCGGTGGACCGGGGCCGCATTTGAGCTGAAACCTGCCGTTCCAGAGCTCATCTGGGAAATTCAGATTTTACGTATTGCAAATTCAACCGCAGGGTTGATGATAGATTGCGCAATTGATGGCGCGCATTGCGCAAACGGGGGGACACATGAAGAAAATCGTTCTACTGGTCGCCGCCATAGCTATCGCTACTTCACCGGCTGCGGCCGCGACCAAGCACAAAAAGCCCAAAATGACCGCTGAGGAAGTGCAGATGGCCAAACGGGATGCGGAAATAGCCAAACAGAACGAGCTTAATTATCGCGCCATGAGGGATGCGCTCCCGCTGCTGCTGCCGTCATGGTCGATTCCCGTTTATTTCAGCATGCAGCAGGACGATAAGAAGAAAAAGAAATAGCAAACGTCCGGAGATCGTCCACGCCCTAGACCTGCGCGTTCGCCGCCGCGATCACGATTACCTTGGCGCCCTCGGCCACCTGGGCGTCGGCGGTGACGGCGATCTCGGCGACGGTGCCGTCGATCGGCGCATGCAGCGTGTGTTCCATCTTCATCGCTTCGATGATGGCGAGACGTTGGCCGCGCGTGACGCGCTCGCCCTGCTCCACCAAAACGCTCAGCACCTTGCCGTGCATAGGCGCGCGCACCAGCCCGCTGTGCTCGCGATCGCCAGCCTCGTCGAGGGTGAGATCGCGTAAGCCGACTTTGGTCTGGCGGCCGTGGCGCAGCACATAGACCGCGTCGCCGGCGTCGATCGCCAGGGCGTCGGTCGCGGGCGCGATCCCGTCGATCGCGACTCTTGCGCCGCCGCGACCGTAGACGACCTGCGCCACCACGCTTTCGCCGTCGGCCAGGATCGGAACGCTCAGACAGCGCGCGCCGGATAGCTGAAAGGCGTCGCCGCTGTCCCAAGGCGAAGGCGGCTCGTCCGGCTCGCGCGCCAGCGCTGCGCCGACGCGCTCGTTTTCGCGCTCGAGCAGCCGCTGCGCGCCGAGCGCGGCGGCGGCGCGATCGAGGTCCTGTGGGGCCGCGCCGAGGTCCGCGAGATGGCGGTCGATGAAACCGGTGTCGAAATCGCCGTTGCGGAAGCCTTCGGCCCGGCAAAGCGCGGCCAGGAAGCCGGCATTGCTGCGCGGGCCGACGACGATGGTCTGGTCGAGCGCGCGCGCCAGCCGGTCGAGCGCCTCATTGCGGCTTTTGCCGTGAGCGATCAGCTTGGCGATCATCGGATCGTAGAACGGGGTGACCTCGCTGCCGGCGTCGACGCCGGTATCGATGCGCAGGCCTTCGTCTTGCGGAAAATTCAGCGCCAGCAGCCTGCCGGTCGAGGGCAGAAAGCCGCGCTCGGGATCCTCCGCATAAAGCCGCGCCTCGACCGCGTGGCCGGTAAGCGGCACCTGCGCTTGTGTGAGCGGCAGCGTTTCACCGGCCGCGACGCGGAATTGCCATTCCACCAGATCGAGGCCGGTGACGGCTTCGGTCACCGGATGCTCGACCTGCAGGCGCGTGTTCATCTCCATGAACCAGAAGCCGGCCTCTTTGAGCCCGCCGGCGCCGTCGGCGATGAATTCGACCGTGCCGGCGCCCTCATAACCGGCGGCTTTGGCGGCGGCGACCGCGGCCTCGCCCATGGCGGCGCGCAAGGCGGCGCTCATGCCGGGCGCCGGCGCCTCCTCGATCACCTTTTGGTGGCGGCGCTGCAACGAGCAATCGCGTTCGTTGAGATGAATGGCGTTGCCGTGGCGGTCGGCGAAAATCTGCATCTCGATGTGGCGCGGCGCGGTGACGTATTTCTCGATCAGCACGCGCTCGTCGCCGAACGCCGCTTTCGCCTCGCGCATGGCCGCGGCGAGCGCCGCGTCGAAGTCGGCGTGGCGGTCGACCCGGCGCATGCCTTTGCCGCCGCCGCCGGCCACCGCCTTGATCAGCACCGGGTAGCCGATTTCGTAGGCTTTCTCTTTGAGGAATTTCGGCTCCTGCCGATCGCCGTGATAGCCGGGCACCACCGGCACGCCGGCCTTCTCCATCAGCGCCTTGGCGCTGCTCTTGAGACCCATGGCGCGGATCGCCGCCGGCGGCGGGCCGACGAAAGCGAGGCCGGCATCGAGGCAGGCCTGCGCGAAACCGGCGTTCTCCGATAAGAAGCCGTAGCCGGGGTGGATGCAGTCCGCACGCGATGCTTTCGCGGCGGCGATCAGTTTGTCGATGCGCAGATAGCTGTCGGCCGCCGGCGCCGGACCGATCGCGTGCGCCGCGTCGCAAAGCCGCACATGCAGCGCTTTCGCGTCGGCTTGCGAATAGACCGCGATGGTGCGCAGGCCCAGCCGTTTGGCGGTGCGGGCGATGCGGCAGGCGATTTCGCCGCGATTGGCGATCAGGACGGAGGAGAACATGAATGGGCCCGGCTTCCGCGTAAGCCCATCCTAACGCAAGGGTAGCGGGGGCGCTGGAGTTTGCGCGCGTTTCGGCGGCGCCGGCGTGGCGGCAGGGCCGGCGGCGGCGGGCGGCACCGGCTGGGCGGGTTGGGCGGCCTGAGCTTCGGCCGCCGCCTTCGGCAGCGGCGGCTCGGAATTCATGATGCTCACCGGCGGGATCGAGGCGGCGGACGGGAAGAAGTATTTGCTGCCCAACGGGGCCTTGGACGGCGCAAACGATTCAGTCGCGCTGGCGACCGGCGCGGGCGCCGGCGCCTTGACCATGGGTTCGGACTTGCCCCAGTCAGCCGCATAGCGCGAGACATATTGGTCGAACACTTGCGCCTTGAGGTTGGACTTGATCACCTCGGCATTGCCGAGCAGCGCAAACGCATCGCAGCGCTCGGCGGTACAGCCGTCGCGTAGCGCCAGCACATGGGCGGCGATGCCGAAGCGGTCAAGTTCGATGGCGCGGCGCAGGCCGGCAAGCGTAAAAGCGAAATCGGGATCGCTCTGGCCGGCGAAGGCGAGCCCGTCGGCGAGCAGCGTCAGCCGCGCCGCCGTATAGGCGACCGCGGCGGCGGTGCTTTGCGGGTTGCCGAACACCGTCTTCTCGCAGGCGTTCTCCACCGCCTCGCCGGCGGCGCCGTCGAGACAGGCTAGCGTCGAGCCGGGCGCCAGCGCCCGGGCGGTCAGTTCGGCGCTGCGCTGCGCCAGCGCGCGGCGCTCGGCCCCGCGCTCGTCCTGCGCCATGCGGTCGAGGAGGGACATCACCGCGAGCCCGGCCAGCACGACCACCACGATCGGGAACAACAGACGGCGCGGGCCGTCCGCCCCGGCGCGGCGGAACTTCATGACCAGCAGCATCACGATCACCGCCGTCAGCACGCCGGCGATGGGCACCAGCGGGCTCGACAGCAGGTCGTTCAGCGACGGGCTTATGGTCAGGATAGGCCTCCGGCGAATGAGTCCGTTATTGGATCTTGGCTCCCGACACCTTTACCACATGGGCCCACTTCTCGATGTCCTGGCGCAAATAGGCGTCGAACTCCTCCGGCGTCTTCGCCAGCGGGATGGCGCCCTGCTTGAGCCAGGCTTCCTTGACCGCGGGCAAATTGATCACCTTGTTGATCGAGCTATTGAGGAAGGTGACGACGTCCTTGGGCGTGCCCTTCGGCGCCATCAGGCCGATCCAAATGGTCGATTCATAGCCGGGCACGGTTTCGCCCACAGTTGGCAGGTCGGGCGTGAGCGGGTTGCGCTCTTTGCCGCTGGTGGCAAGCGCGCGGACCTTGCCGGCCTTGGCCATTTGCGACATCACAGTGATCGCGTCGAACATCATCTGCACGTTGCCTGACAGCACGCTGTTGCGCATATCGCCCGAGGCCTTGTGCGGCACGTGCACGATATCGCTGCCGCTCATGGCTTTGAACAGCTCGCCGGCCATGTGATAGGGCGTGCCGGGGCCGGAGGAAGCGTAATTGAGCTTGCCCGGCTCTTTCTTGGCGAGCGCGATGAATTCCGCCACCGTCTTGGCCGGCACGTCGGGGTGCACCACCATCAGCAGGTCGGAATAATTGATGGTCGCCACCGGCACGAAGTCGCGCATCAGCTGATACGGCTTATTGGGGATCAGCGACTCGTTGGTGGTGTGGGTGTTCGACATCACCAGCAGCGTGTAGCCGTCGGGCGCAGATTTCGCGACCGCATCGGTGCCGATCAACGAGCCGGCACCCGGGCGGTCCTCGACCACGAAGGATTGCTTGGTTTCCTCGGACAGATGCTGGGCGAGGATGCGGGCATAAACGTCGGCCGGCCCGCCGGCGCCGAATGGCACAATCATGCGGACCGTGCGGCTTGGATAGGTTTCCGCCGAGGCCGGCAGCGCCAGCAACGCTGGCAGCAAGGCGAAGGCGATAAAGCGCAGAACTTTGAGCATGAATCCTCCGTTTATATTTTGCGCATGATCTTATCCGAAAACCGGTCACCGCTTTTCGGGATCATGCACCGGGCTTTTATTCAGACTAATGATAACGCTCGGATGGTTTCGTCTATTCCTTGGATTGGTCAGGTCCCGCCAGCCGATTTAAAGCTGGGCGCCAGATCGCGCGCCGCCGCGAAGGCGCCTTTGGCCTCCACCGACGTCATCGCCAGCGTGGTGCGCAGATCGGTGACGCCGCCGCCGCCAGCCGCCGCCAGCAGCACCGCGGCCATCTGAATTTCGCTCGGCGCCTCGGCAATGGTCAGAAAATCGTAGTCGCCGAAAGTCAGATAATAGCCGATCAGGCGTCCGCCGGCTTTGGCGAAGGCGCGGCCGACCGCGTCGGCGCGGTCTTCCGGCTTGACGATCATGCCCTTGACCGCCTCGCGCGTGTAGCGGCCTTGCGTGATGTAGATCGGCATCTCCTTCTCCACTGCGGCCTTCAACGCGTCGCTAATCTCGCATCATCGTCGACAGTGGAGACGGAATTGTGGGCGTCCGGCGCCGATGGGCGTGGCTCAGACGCGGTCGAGCTGGCTTTCCTTGGCGACGCGCTCGAACGCCTCGCCGGAACTCTTGATCCGGTACTGGTAATCGTCGCCCTCCGACGGCAGCAGCTTGATCACGGTGTAGCTGCCGGTCGCGGCGGCGCGGCCAAAAGTCGGCGAGGTGAAGTAAACGGTCTCGCCGACCTGGTATTTGTGCGCCATGATTTTGATGTCGTGCCCGGATACCGGCTGCACGGGCGGGCTCTGCGTGCGCATCATCTTGGCCGACGACTTGTGGGCCAACTTGGGGGCAATGCTGGGCGCGCGGACCGCCGAAGCGCCGTTGGGCCGCGCGGCCTTGCCGACCGGACGACGCGCCGATTTCGGCGCCTTTTTCATCTCGACGCGAGCGCTTTTGGCGCTTTTCTTGTCGGGTCGCCGGGCAGCCTTGGAGGATCGGCCGGCGGTTTTGGTTGAATGGCTGGTCATGGACACAATATAGCAGCTTATTTTGCCGCGGTGCGAAGATTTTGAAGTCGGAACTCACGTGTTTTCAAAGGGTTACAACAAACGTTCCGATGTGGTTAACGGGCCGAAAGCCGCCCGCCTATAGCTGCCCCGATCGGGCGCCAATCATTGCCTGTACTGTGGAACCGGCGGGTCCGCGCATGCGTTCTGCCGCGGGGGACGTGGAGGTGTCACATGCGAGTCCTGCTTGGGATCATTCTCGGCGGCATTTTGACCGTCGGCGGCGCCTATCTCTACGATTCACACAACTTAATCGCGGCCGCGAACGCACCAGCAAGCGTGCAACGGCCAATGGTCAACTGGGACGTCGTCAGCACCAAATGGCAGCAACTCACCACCCGCGCCCGCGCGGAATGGACGCGGGTCGCCGGCTAAGCGACATCGGCCTCAGACCTACTTCACTACCTATGCGCCCGATTAGTGGCCAACCTGCTCGCGCTGGCCAACCCCAAGCGCGTCCGCGATGGCGCGCCGGTCCATGCGCGTTCCATCGTCACCTTCAATCAGCAGCGGGACGCGCCCACCCTGCTCCGCATGGCGTGCCCACGACAAGGCATCGTCGAGCGTGGTGAATTCCTTGAACAACATCTGCTCTTTGGCGATCGGAGATATCTCGCCGGAGCCCTTCGGGCCGCTATAGACACGAAATCGCATGGTCGGACCTCCTTGTTCGGGCTGTTTCCGGGTTATGTAGTGATGCTTGGATCGCGCTTAAACCCCGGCTCCGGGGTGATATTGTCGCGGGTCCGTGCCAAGGGAGACAGCGCATGCGAGCCGCCTATTACGAGCAGAACGGTTCCGCACGCGAGGTCCTGCGCGTGGCTGAGGTCGAGACGCCGCAAGCTGGCCCCGGCGAGGTGCGCGTCAAACTAGCCGCTTCCGGCGTCAATCCATCCGACGTGAAGGCGCGCCAGGGCGCCACCCGCAAGATTGCCTGGCCGCGTTTGATCCCGCACAGCGACGGCGCCGGCGTGATCGACCAGGTCGGCGACGGCATCGCCAAATCGCGCATTGGCGAGCGGGTCTGGGTCTGGAACGGGCAATGGAAGCGCGCCTTCGGCACCGCTGCTGAGTTTATAGCCCTGCCCGCTGCGCAGGCAGTCAAGCTGCCGGACAAAGTGAGCTTCGAGGCCGCTGCTTGTCTCGGCATTCCAGCCATGACCGCCATCCATGCCGTGGCGTTGGCGGGCGCCGACAAGGGCACGACTCTGCTGGTTGCTGGGGGCGCGGGTTCGGTCGGCCAATACGCCATCCAGTTCGGCAAGGCGCTGGGCGCGACCGTGCTCGCCACCATTTCCTCGCCCGAGAAGGCGGCGGTCGCGCGCGAAGCGGGCGCCGACCAGACCATCGATTACAAACGCGAGGATGTCGGCGAGCGGGTGATGGAGCTCACCGGCAAACGCGGCGTCGACGCGGTGATCGAGATGGATCTTGCCGCCAATGCCAAGCTCATCCCGTTCGTGCTGCGGCCAAAAGGCAGCGTCATCGTCTATGGCACAGGAGCTGCGGCGGCGAGCTTGCCGGCCTTCTTCTGCCTGACCCAATCCATTCGCGTGCAATTCTTTTTGGTCTACGAGCTCGATACCCGCGAACGCGAGCGCGCGGTTTCCGGCATCGGCCGCGCGCTCGAGCAAGGCAGGCTGATCAACCGTGTGGCGACGCCGACCTACGCGCTGGCCGACACCGCCGCCGCCCATGAGGCGGTGGAGCGCGGAACCATCGGCAATGTGATTGTCACGATATAAGGCGGTTACGGCGCCACTTCCGCGTCCTTGAAGCCGGCGGTATCGAGCGCGCGGCGCACCAGACCGGATTTCTTAGCGTCTTCCAACAGCTCACTGCCGATCTGAAGCGCGGCCGGGCGGTTCTTCGGTACCGCCACAGCGATACCGGTCTGCTGGAAATGGCCGCTTAGCACGCGCGCGCCGGGCAGCTTCGGCAACAGGCCGGCAAACGAGTCATGCGACAGCGCGAAGGCGTCGCCCTGCCCGGTGCGCGCCATCTCGGTCATCTGATCGACGCTCGGAACCTCCTCGACCGCGGCATTGGGCGCGGTGCGGCGCGCGCTGCGCGCGGTCGTGGTGTTGGAGATGGCGACGATGCGTACACCCGGCCGGTTGACCTCGTCGATGGTTTGGATTTTCGAGCCGGCCGGCACCAAGTACGTGCTCGAAATGAAATAATAGGCCGGGCCGAAATCGACCTTGGCTTCGCGCGCGGGATCGCGCGGCATGAAGGCGAGATCGCAGGCGCCGCTCGCGACCGCGTCGGTGACCTGGCCGGAATTGTCATAGACCTGCATGGCGAGCGGCAGCTTGAGCGCCTGCGCAAAACCGTTCAGCAGGTCGACGGTGACGCCGCGCACTTCGCCCTTGCCGTCCTTGATGGCGAAAAAGGCGGAAGCCGCCGGTGAGACCACCACGCCGCCGCGCAATTTGCCGGTGGGTGCCAGTTGCTTGAGATCGTCGGGTTTTGTCATGCGGCCCGCATTTAGCATGCAAGCCGGGCCTTGGCGAAGCCAATATGGGCTATAGTGAGTATCTGCAAGGTCCGGCCCGGCCGGCTTCATTTGGGGAGACGACCATGAGATTCATTCTGGGCATTTTCGTCGGGGCGGCGCTGATGCTCGTCTCGGCCTATCTGCACGACATCGGCGTGGTGCGGGCCGGCCCGGCGCAGCCTTTCGTGAACTGGGATACCGTGATCGGGATGCTGGGGCGGTGACGCCGCGACGCCAGATCGTCACCCCGCGAAACACGCTAAGCTTTAAGACCGCTTTTCCACCGAAAGCGGACGTTCGCTAACCATCACACGGCGCAAGATCAGCGCGGTGGCGATCAGCATAGCCAGCAGGCCCGTCGGCATCACCGCAAAGGGGAACAAGAGGATACAGACGGCTGCAGCGACCAGCGCGGCCGGCTCGCCGGGACAAAAGCCCGTCCGCAGGCCCAAGCGGATCAGGAAGGCCGTCGACAGCGCCAATATTGTGAGATCGTAGGTGAAAACATATGGCGTGATGAACAGAGTCCCGATCGCAAGCGCGGCAGCCTTCAGTTCGAAAGGCACCGGGCGGCGCCAGAGGATTGCGACGCCTACAGCGGTCGCAAGCGCTGTTGGGATCTGGAACCACCACGCTATCGTCTCGCCACCGCCGAGCGCGCGTATGAGCCCGAACACGCTCTGTAATTTCGCGAAGTCGAGCATGCCGTCGCTCAGCACGGCCTTCGCGTTCATCGGCGTGGCCGCGAAAAAGGCTGCCCATGCCGCGCTGCCAAACGCGATATAGGAGGCAAACACCATGGCGATGGCGACGACGGCCGCCGCCGTAAACGTCCGCCAATAGCCAGCGACGACGAGGACGAGCGGAAACAGCAGTCCGAATTGCGGCTTATAAGTGAGGATGCCGAGACAAACGCCCGCCAGCACTGGCCGCTTTTCGAGCAGCAGCAATGTTCCGCCGATCAAAGCCGCCGTGAAGAAGCCGTTCTGACCGACGGCGATATTCAACCATGTTGCCGGAAATGCGCCGGCGAGAAAAAGGCCGAAGCGATGGCCGACGATCTCGCGCAGCGTCAACGCAAAGGCCGCCCACGTCACGCACATCCAGACGGCAAAAGCGGCGAAGTACGGCAGTTTCGCCAGCGCCGCGCCGACGAACAAAAACGGCGGCGGATACGACCATGAGCCATAGGTAGCAAAGGCGTGGCCGAGCGCCTCGACCTCGGCCTGCTTGTGGAGGGTCCAGTCATAGGCGGCGGCCGGATGACCGTCGAGCACCAGCCTCCCGGCAGCCCACACGTTGACGAAGTCGCTCGGGATGGCGAAGCCCTGCCAGTCGATCAGCCAGGCGCCCTTGAACAAAGACGCGCCGAGGAAGACGGCCGAGGCCAGCACGACGGCGGCGCAGAGCTCCTCCGCCGAACGCAGTCGCGCCGCGGTCGAGTCCCCGACGTTCGCGATGGCGACCGGCTGCGTGGTCACTTCGCCCTCCCTTTAAGTCCTCGCCCCGAAGCTAGGCGCGCGGGCTTGAGGAAAACTTAAAGACGCAATGACGTGCGGGCGTTCACGATTGAGTAAGCATAATTGCGCGCGGCCACTGCCTAAACATCAATTCAAAATCGCCAACAATTCCGGGGCGAAACGGCAAAACCGCCCGATCCGGTTTCATGTCTCCGTAACCTCGATGTGCTATCGGACGCGTTCGCCATGCAGCCAGCGCGCAACGCAGTTCTCAAGGACGACATCGCATGAGCTCGCTAAGACCGGAGAT
The DNA here is from genome assembly GCA_963770985.1 of uncultured Alphaproteobacteria bacterium. Lineage (GTDB taxonomy): Bacteria > Pseudomonadota > Alphaproteobacteria > Rhizobiales > Xanthobacteraceae > Pseudolabrys. The sequence goes on from CAVYRR010000005.1 coordinate 179,461, forward strand.
GATTTCATCTTCGTCCTTAGGGGACGCGTCGCGACGCTATCTTGCAATCGCGCGGCCGGATCATTGGATCAAAAACATCTTCATGATCCCCGGGATTGCCGTGGCGCTGGTCGTCGCCCCGGTCACGCCCGCGGACTTGGTCGTCCCCCTGCTCGTCGGCACAATCAGCCTGTGCCTCGCCGCTTCGGCCAACTACACGATCAACGAATATCTCGATGCGGCCTACGACCGCTTCCATCCGGTGAAGGGCAGCCGCCCGGGCGCGCTGGGCTTGCTCGACGCGCGACTGGTCGCCGCTCAGTATCTGGCGCTCATTCTGGCCAGCGTCGGACTTGCGGCGATGGTGAATGCTCCGTTCGCGCTGTCGATCGTTTGGCTGCTGGTCATGGGGGTGATCTACAATGCTCCTCCCATCCGCACGAAAGACAAAGCCTATCTCGACACCTTGTCGGAATCGATCAACAACCCGATCCGCTTCCTGAGCGGATGGTTCATTGTCGCACCCGAATTCTTCCCGCCGTCGAGCGTGTTGCTGGCCTATTGGATGGGCGGCGCCTTCTTGATGGGCGTGAAACGGTATTCCGAGTACCGCGGCATCGGCAATCATAAGCAGGCGGCGCTCTATCGCCGGTCGTTCGCCCATTACAGCGAGCAGTCGCTGCTGCTGTCGTTGTTCTTCTACGCAATCTGCTCGGCGTTTTTCATCGGCATATTCTTGATCAAGTACCGGGTCGAGTTTCTGCTCACCACGCCGCTGTTTGCCGCGCTGTTCACATTGTATCTCGCCATCGGCATGCGGAAAAATTCGGCCAGCCAGGCGCCTGAGAAGCTCTACCGCGAGACCGCTCTGATCGGCCTTGCAGCAGTCACATTCGTGGCCAGCATCTTATTGTTCTTTGTCGATATCCCCTTCCTGCACGGATTTATGGAGCCGAGCCTTCTCCATTTGAATTTGGGCTTGCGTTTTTAGAAGCAACGCGAGAATGAACGCGACGTAAACCTCGCGGCGACTTCTTGGCGCGCTGGCCGGTGTCGGCCATAATTCAGAACTTCTCCACCCAAGGCCGCAGCTCGACCTCGTGCGTCCAGGCGCTGCGCGGCTGGTCGAGCACGGCGAGATAGCTCGCGGCGATGGCGTCGGGATCGAGCAGAGAATTCGGCGCATCCGCCGGCTCAGCGCGGCGCGCGCTTTTGATGCCGCCGTCGATGACGAAATGCGCGACGTGGATGCCCTGCGGCGACAGCTCACGCGCCATGCTCTGCGCCAAGCCGCGCAACGCGAATTTGCCCATGGCGAAAGACGCCGACTGCGCATAGCCCTTCACGCTGGCCGACGCACCAGTGAACAGAATGGCGCCGTGGCCGCGCGGCAGCATGCGCTTCACCGCCGCCTGCGCCACCAGGAAGCCACCGAAGGCGGTGATCGCGATGGCTTTCTCGACTTCGACCGGATCGAGCTCGATGAGCGGCCCACGCGTGCGATAGCTGGCGTTGTACACCACGACGTCGGGCGTCAGCTGCGCCGCGTCGAGATCGGCGAACAGCTTCTCGACCTCGTCGCGTTTGGCGGCATCGCAGTTGAAGGCCTTGGCACCGGTCGCTTTCACGAACTCATCGAGCTTGGCGGGAGAGCGCGCGGCCAGCGCGACTTTCATGCCGGCCTTGGCGAAAGCGCGCGCGAGCGAGGCCGAGAGCCCGGAGCCGGCACCGACGATGAGGGCGGAGGTGTAGGTCATATCCATTTGCTCAGTCCGAAAAATACTCTTCGTCCAAAACGTTCACATCATACGTATCCTTGGTCCGCACGCCGATTTTGTATTTGATCATCAAGCGAGCTAACTCATTTCCATCCATTAGAACGACCCGCTTTGACACTCTCTCAGCAAATTCAGCCGCACTTGCAGGAAAAGAAGAAGTGGTAACGAATACGCCCTTCGAGGCGCGATAACCTTCCAAGCTGCCAACGAAATCTCGGACAGCACTCACAGGGACTGAATTTCCGGCTGCGTACCGCTTCGCTTGGACATATACGACATCTAAGCCCAAAGCATCTTCGTTAATAACACCATCGACTCCCCCGTCTCCAGAGCGACCGAGCGCTGTGCCAGCCTCTGCACGTCCGCCGCCGTAGCCCATAGCCACCAAAAGATCGACTATTAGCCGTTCAAAGAAGACAGGAGGCGCACTCCGAACACGGTCAATCAAATCAGCCGCCAATGCTTCTTGAATCGTCCGAAAACCTGCCGCTATCTGATCTTCAGGACTGCTTTCTTCCAAATCACTCTCAATTGACTGCTCTGCTATGGCGCCCCGTGGAGTTGAAGTAGCACTGCGCTTTCTCCATTCGACAAACTCTGGAAATCTCGAGAGCATCCTATTGTCAATTTTGGTTGGATTCTCACTCAGTAATTCTCCACCGCGCTTTGTTATTTTGAAATAGCCACGACGCGTACGCTCAATTAATCCTGCCCTCTGCATATAAGTTGTGGCCCAGTGCAATCGATTCGACAAAACCGATTGCCCCCCGCTTGGAAGTAGAAGCGCAACATCAGATTCCGATAACCGTAGCTCGTGAGCGATTTTGTCAATTAGTTCGCTAATAGACGTTTCATCGCCTTGTTGTTCAACTTTGCGCAAGAGCGGCAACATTAATGATTGATAATCGGGTACCGCCATTTTTTATCTCCACTCACATCCTAAACACCCCAAACTTCGTCTCCGGCACCGGCGCGTTGAGCGCGGCGGAAAAAGCCAGCGCCAGCACGCGGCGCGTCTCGGCGGGCGCGATGATGCCGTCGTCCCACAGCCGCGCGGTGGCGTAATAGGGATTGCCCTCGGTCTCGTATTGTTCGCGGATCGGCTTCTTGAAGGCTTCTTCTTCCTCGAGCGCTGACCAGCTTTTGCCCTCGCGCCTCGATATTGTCGCGCCGCACGGTGGCGAGCACGCTCGCCGCCTGCTCGCCGCCCATCACCGAAATGCGCGCGTTCGGCCACATGAACAGAAAGCGCGGGCCGTAGGCGCGCCCGCACATGCCGTAATTGCCGGCGCCGTAGGAGCCGCCGACGATCACGGTGATCTTCGGCACCTGCGCGCAGGCCACCGCCGTCACCATCTTGGCGCCGTCCTTGGCGATGCCGCCCGCTTCGTAGTCGCGCCCGACCATGAAGCCGACGATGTTCTGCAGGAACAGCAGCGGAATGCGGCGCTGGCAGCACAGCTCGACGAAATGCGCGGCCTTCAGCGCGCTCTCCGAGAACAGGATGCCGTTGTTGCCGAGAATGCCGACCGGCATGCCGTGGATATGCGCGAAGCCGGTCACCAGCGTGGTGCCGTAGAGCGCCTTGAACTCGTCGAATTCGGAGGCGTCGACCAGGCGCGCGATCACCTCGCGCACGTCGTATTGCTTCTTGAGGTCGACCGGCACGACGCCGTCGAGCTCGGCGATGTCGAGCGCCGGCTCGCGCGACGCGACGAGCGGAATGTCGACATTCTTCTGGCTGTTGAGATTGGCGACGATGCGGCGCGCCAGCGAGAGCGCGTGGTGATCGTCCTGCGCCAAATGGTCTGCGACGCCCGACTTGCGCGCATGCAGGTCGCCGCCGCCCAGGTCCTCCGCGCTCACCACCTCGCCGGTCGCCGCCTTCACCAAAGGCGGGCCGCCGAGGAAGATGGTGCCCTGGTTCTTGACGATGATGGTCTCGTCCGACATCGCCGGCACATAGGCGCCGCCGGCGGTGCACGAACCCATCACCACGGCGATCTGTGGAATACGCAGGCTCGAAAGAATCGCCTGATTGTAGAAGATGCGGCCGAAATGCTCGCGGTCGGGGAACACCTCGGTCTGCGTCGGCAGATTAGCACCGCCGGAGTCGACCAGATAGATGCAAGGCAGCCGGTTCTCGCGCGCGATTTCTTGGGCGCGCAGATGTTTTTTGACCGTCATCGGATGATAGCTGCCGCCTTTGATGGTGGCGTCGTTGGCCACGATCATGCATTCGCGGCCTTCGACGCGGCCGATGCCGGTGATGATGCCGGCGCCGTGGATGTCGCCGTCATACATGCCGAAGGCGGCGAGCGGCGACAGCTCCAGGAACGGCGAGCCGGGATCGATCAGGTTCATCACGCGGTCACGCGGCAGCAATTTGCCGCGCGCGATATGCCGTTCGCGCGTTTTCTCGTTGCCGCCCAAGGCCGCCTCGGCGCGACGCGCCGAAAGCTCTGCGACCAATTCGCGCATGCGCTCCGCATTGGCGCGGAATTCATCCGAATTCTTGTCGATTGACGACGTCAGAATCGCCAACAGCCCCTCCTCTAATCGATAACAGAGGGTGCCTCGGCGGAACCCGGAACGCAATGGCGTGTGAACTGCGGCAGAACAAAGATCGTGGAACTGACGCGGCCTCGCGGCGTTCTCATCATGCACGCCACAACGTCAAGCACGTCGGGAGGTGCCCAGAGGAGGATTCATTCAATGAGCAAAGCAAGACTGTTATCGACCGTAGCGGCAACACTGCTGCTCGCCGCAGGCGTTGCCTCGGCGCAAGACGATGAAGAAGGACGAAGCGCCTGCGCGTGCCCCTGCTGCCCAGCAGAACGCGCCGGCCGAGAAGATAGCGCCCGCCGTCAAGCCCGGCGAGCACAAAGCCAGTACCCAGAAGGCGCCGCAGACGATCGGTCAGGCGCCGAAAGCGCCGGACGCCGACAAGACTCGCGCCACCGACAAGGGGGCCATGGACAAGGGTGCTCCCGACAAGACCATGGATAAAGGCGCTAAGGCGAAGAGCCCATCCGATGCGAACGGCAGCGCCAACGTGAAGACCAAGGCCACGGACGACAAAAAGAGCAGCGAAAACGCGGGCGCCAAAGAAGCAACTCCCGGTTCGGCCAAGCCCGCCGGCGCCGCAGGCACTAACGCCACCACCGGCCAAGGCGCGGCTTCGGGCTCAGTCAAGCTCTCGACCGAGCAGCGCAGCAAGATCACCACCGTCATCAAGCAGCAGAAGGTGGAAAGGGTGGAACCCGCCAAGTTGAACATTTCAATTTCGGTCGGAGCCAGAGTCCCGACGAGCGTGCGTTTCTACCCGCTGCCGTCGGAAGTCTACGTGATCTATCCCGAGTGGCGCGGCTACGACTACATCCTGGTCGGCGACCAGATCCTCGTCATCAATCCGCGCACGCACGAGATCGTCGCGATCCTCGAAGCGTAATGCGTCACGCGTAACGCGATAATCGGCAGACGGCCGGGATCTTTCCCGGCCGTTATGTCGATGTGTCGCGGCGATTGGAACGCGACGAAGTCTCAAACGTTGACATCGTGATCACTCCAACATTCAGCATGAGGACAATCATCATGAACAAAGATCGCGTCGAAGGCTCGCTCGAGCAGGCCAAAGGAAAAATCAAGGAAGTCGCGGGCAAAGTGACCGGCGACAGCAAGCTCGAGACCGAAGGCAAGGTGCAGCAGGTCGCCGGCAAGGTGCAGAACGCGGTCGGCGGCTTCAAGGATACGGTCAAGGAAGCCGTCAAGCATTGATAGCTAGCGGATTCCGCGGCTTGAATTGGAAAGCCCGGCGCTTGCGCCGGGTTTTTCGTTGTGCACGTTATGGCATGGTCCGCCTTTGAACCTGGCAGGAGCCCGCCATGATTACGCGTTTTCCCGGCCTCACGCCCACCCGCAGCCGGGCCGTCGTCCACGACGGCCTGGTGTTCACGGTCGCGGTGTCGCCGGACGGCGACCCGAGTTTTTATGAGCAGACCCGCAAGGCGCTCAAACGCATCGACGAGAGCCTGACCCTGTCGGGTAGCGACAAGAGCCGGATCCTCTCGGCGGTCGTCTACATCGCCGACATCGCGCGCAAAGAAGAAATGAACAAAGCCTGGGACGAGTGGGTGGACCGCACCCAACCGCCGATGCGCGCCTGCCTCGGCGTTGCACTCGAGCCGCCGCATTTGGTCGAAATCGTGGTCACCGCGGTGGAACTTCGTCCCGCCAAATTGTCACGCGGTCGCAGCATTCTTAAATTTTTGTCAATGAAGCCGGAGTTCCCGGAACACGGCTTGTAGACCCTCGTTGTCATGGGTGCCGCCTGCGCGGCATTCATCTTCAAGGAGGTAATCATGAAGACATTGACCACCCTCACCGCCGTTGCGGCATTGGTCGCCGGCATTTCCATCGCCAGCGCGCAAACCTCGTCCATGGACAAGAGCGGCACGATGGGCAGCAGTTCCACGCAAGCGTCCGGCAGCGGCAAGTTCTGCATCAAAGGCGCCAGCGGCGCGCTGAACTGCCAATATGCAAGTCTTGCGGCGTGCCAGAACGCCGCCAAGAGCGGCGAAACCTGTTCGCCCAATCCGAACAGCGGCACCACCGGCTCGAAGAACTGAGGTCTTTTCGCAAGTCCTAACTAAACCAAAACCTCGTGCCGGCCTGGCGCCGGCGCGAGGCTTTCGGCTTGCATCGGCCTTTGCTTAACCTCGCTCGATCGCGCGCACGTGACCAATTCGGTTGCGCGGCCGTCGTGAAGCGTCACGCCTTCAGCACCCTCGGCCAATCTACCTCGTCGGCGGCCAGAACCCAGGGCTCCTTGACCGCGGCGGCATTCCATTCGCCCCAGGCCGGTAGCGCCATCACCGCGTCCATATAGGCGCGCGTGCCGGCGCCGACCGCGACCGCATAAGTGTGCAGGCGCGCCACCACCGGCGCATACATGGCATCGGCCGCGCCATAAGCGGCCGAACAGAAACGGTCCACTCGCTCCGTAACGGCGCGCGGCAGTCGCTCCAGATTGCCTCGATGCGCTGCACGTTCGCGGCAGCCTCCGGCGTCAGATCGCGTTTGATCACCGGCCGCCACATATTCATCGGCAGATGCCGGCGCAGCGGCAAAAAACCGGCATGCATTTCATTGGCGATTGCGCGCGCATGCGCCCGCGCCGCGGCATCGGCCGGCCACAGGCCGGCGTTGGGGAATTTCTCCGCCAGATATTCCAGGATCGCCAGCGATTCCCACACGCGCACATCGCCGTCAATTAGCACCGGCACCTTGCCGGTGCCGGACACGGCGCCGACACGCTCTTTGAAATCGACGGCATCGAGCGAGATCACGGTCTCCTCGAACGTGATGCCGGCCGACTTTCATGGCGATCCACGGCCGCATCGACCACGACGAATAGTTCTTGTTGCCGATGATCAGCTTGAGTGCCATCGCCGTTTAACCGCTCACTTTTTCTTCGGCTCGCCCGGCATGGTTTCCGGCGGCTCGATCGGGCCGCCCGCCTGCTTCCAGGCGCCGAAGCCGCCCTTGATATGGGCGACCGGCTTGAGCCCCATGCGCTGGGCGGTCTGCGCGGCCAGCGCCGAGCGCAGGCCGCCGGCGCAGAAGAACACGAAGCGCTTGTCCTGCGCGAACATCGGCTTGTGATAGGGGCTCTGCGGATCGATCCAGAACTCCAGCATGCCGCGCGGGCAATGCAAGGCGCCCGGCACCCTGCCCTCGCGCTGCAATTCGCGGATATCGCGGATGTCGACCAGCACGACGCTATCGCTACCGGCAAGCTTGATCGCCTCCTCGGTCGGCAGCGTCTCGACCTCGCTTATTGGCGGCGTCCACGAGGGCGCGGTATCCGGTGGTGATGTTCTGCGGCATGGGGGCTCCTTGTGCCGTCATGGTGACAGAGCAAAGCCGCAGGCTCAAGACGATGGCAGTTGTAGCGCGCGGCGAGAGCGGGCACCATGCGGCCTCGGAGTCGCGATCATGGCGGCATTCACCCTACCGGACCTGCTGGCCTTCGCCTGGTTCGTCGGCGTCTGGCTCGCCTATTCGCTGCTGATCGAGAAGACCGCCAAAGGCCGCAGCGGCCTCAACGCGATGATGAACCTCTATCGTGACGCGTGGATGGAGCGCCTGCTGGCGCGCGACATGCGCATGGTGGATGCCCAGGTCACCGCCGCGCTGCAGAACGGCACCGCGTTCTTCGCCTCCACCAGCCTGATCGCCATCGGCGGCACCTTGACGCTGCTGCGCTCGACCGAGCAGATATTGACGGTCATGTCCGCGCTGCCGTTCGGCGTCGCCCAATCGGTGGAACTGTGGGAGGTGAAGATGATCGGGCTCGCCATCATCTTCGTCTACGCCTTCTTCAAATTCGCCTGGTCGTACCGGCTGTACAATTATTTCGCCATCATGGTCGGCGCGGCGCCGCCGCCGGCGGAAAAGGACAGCGCTGAGGCGCAAGCTTTCGCCCACCGCGCGGCGCGGCTATGCGCCGATGCCGGCCGTCATTTCAACCGCGGCCAGCGTGCGTTTTTCTTCGCGCTCGGTTATCTCGGCTGGTTCCTGGGCCCGCTGCCGCTGGCGCTCACCACCACCGGCATCGTGGTCGTGATGTGGCGACGGCAATTCACCTCGGATGCGCGCTTGGCATTTTCGCAAACCGTGACCTGACGGACGCCGCGCATGCTCAAAATCGACGCGCAGGCCACCGATGAAGTCATGATGCGGCATTGCTTTGCGCTCGCGGCGAAATCGGCCGAACAGGGCGAATATCCTTATGCCGCCGTCATCGTGCGCGACGGCGAAATCGTGGCCGAGACCACCAACAAGGTCGGACAGGAGCGCGACGTCACCCGCCATGCCGAATTGGTGGCGATTTCTCTGGCACAGCAGGCGCTCGGCAGCACCGACCTTTCCGACTGCACCATCTACGCCAACATGGAGCCCTGCGCCTTTTGCAGTTACGCGGTCCGCGAGAGCCGGATCGGCAAGGTGGTCTTTTCCATGCGCTCGCCGATCATGGGCGGCGCGTCGCGCTGGAACATATTGGGAGACCTCCAGCTGTCGGACGCGATGCCGGAGGTGTTCGCGCCGCCGCCCGTTGTGGTGGCGGGATTCCTGTCGGAGGAAGGCCATGCGACGTTGCGTCGGGGTTCGCTGGTGGTCTGGACTTACATGCGGGCGCGCGGGCTGCTGGCCGATCCTTCGCCGCAGCAAGCCGGCGGCAGCGACGTTCGCGCCGTCGCCACCTCGGGCGCGCGCGGCGCGGCGGCATGGCTCATGCGCGCGCTGCGCAGGAATTTCTTCGATCGCTTCGGACGCGGCCGCGGCGCGCGGGCGAAACGCTAAGCCATCCCCATCACGACGGCGATAAGCGCCACGATCAGCACCGCCAGGCTCGCGGCGATGATGGTGACGAGGTGCTCGCTCCAATCGGGATAGAGCGTGCCGAGCCGGTCTGCTGCCGGTTCGTCCGACGCATCGGGACGCGTGATATGAATCTGCAAAGCCATGGGCAGCCCCTTGTTGGCATCACGTGACCGCGACGACGCACGAACACGCTAACGCGAACCCGGGCTGCGAATCGCCCCATACCGAAAAAGAATATCACGGTTTTATGAACGGCCCGCCGGTGGCGGGATAAGCGGAATCAGCGCTTCTTCTTCCAGTCTTCGTAGCGCTTCTTGTTCTCCTCGTTGGGCGGATAGAGGCCGGGGAGTTTGGCGCCCTTCTCCACCTCCTGCACCAGCCAGCTTTCCAAGAGTTCGTGCTCGGCGCCTTCGCTGGCGACGAAATCGGCGAGCGCGGCCGGGATTACCACCGCGCCGTCGTCGTCGGCAACGACGATGTCGTCCGGAAAGATCGCGCAGCCGCCGCAGCCGATCGGCTCGTTCCAGCCGACGAAGGTCAACTGGTTGACCGAGGCGGGCGCCGCCACGCCCGCGCACCAGACCGGCAGGCCGGTGGCGATGACGCCATGCTTGTCGCGCATTACGCCGTCGGTGATCAGCGCTGAGACACCGCGCTTGACCATGCGCATGCATAAGATGTCGCCGAAGATACCCGCTCCGGTGACGCCCATGGCGTCGGCCACCACCACGCAATTTTCCGGCATGGCTTCGATCGCGCTGCGGGTGGAGATCGGCTTCGACCAACTCTCCGGCGTGGCAAGATCTTCGCGCACCGGCACGAAGCGCAAGGTAAAGGCCGGGCCGACCACGCGCTTACCGGAAAAGCCGAACGGCATGGCGCCGGCCATCCAGGAGCGGCGGATGCCCTTCTTCAGCAGCATGGTGGTGATGGTACCGGTGGTGACGTTGCGCAGCATCTCAAGCGTGGCGGTCATTTTAATCCCTCAAGCGGGTTTCAGGCCGAGCCGCTCGTCGCGGCGGCGCAGGTAAGCGACAAACGGGGTGGCGAGCAGTACCATCCAGAGCTTGCCGACGATCTGGCCGGTGAGAAACTCGAGCGAGCCGAAGGCCAGCCACAAGAACACGATTGAATCGACGACAAGCCCAATCAGACTTGAGGCGAACACCGCCAGAACAAGCCGGCGTCGGGCAAGCGGCGTATAGACCGCAAAGTCGGCGAACTCGGAGAGCAAAAAAGCGGCAGCCGAGGCCAGTACCAGCGACGGCGGTGCCAGGCCCGCCGAAATCGCAGCGCCGGCGACGATCGCGGCAATGCCGAATTCGACGCCCAGACGCCGCTGAACAAGGTCGCGCAGCACCAAAGCAGCCCCGATCATCAGCACGCCGGACGGCGCCATCAGGTGTGGCGCCACCGGCAGCAGGCAGGGGCCATTGGTCACGCAAACCGTGCCGACGTGGCCGATCATCCAATTGGCCAGCGGAACGGTCAGACAGAACAGGACCAGAAAAACCGCGCCTTCGATGTTCTTCTGCTTTTCCATTTTCACGATGTTTTTCGCCGGCTCATGAATGTAGCAAATCCGCGCGCGCGCAACTGGCAGGCCGGGCAGTCGCCGCAGCCATAGCCCCAGTCGTGACGATGCGTGCGATCGCCCAAGTAGCAGCTATGAGTGTCCTCGACAACGATATCGAGGAATGACTGCCCGGCGATCCTTTCTGCCATGGCGAAGGTCTCAGCTTTGTCGATCCACATCAGTGGGGTATGAATGACGATGTGTTTGTCCATGCCGAGGCTGAGCGCGACCTGTATGGCCTTGACGGTGTCGTCGCGGCAATCCGGATAGCCGGAATAATCGGTCTCGCACATGCCGGCGACGATATGGCGAGCGCCGCGCCGATAGGCGAGCGCGCCGGCAAAGCTGAAGAAGATCAGATTGCGCCCGGGCACGAAGGTGGTCGGTAGCCCGTTGTCGGCCATTTCGATCGCGATTTCGCGGGTGAGCGCGCTGTCGGAAATGGCGGCCAACACATCGAGCTTGATCACGTGGTCCTCGCCCAACCGCGCTTTCCATTCTGGCTTGAGCGCCGCCAGCCGCTCGCGGATGCGCGGGCGAACGTCGAGCTCGACCTTGTGGCGCTGGCCGTAGTCGAAGCCGACGGTTTCCAAGCGCGCGAAGCGTTCCAGCGCCCAGGCCAGGCAGACGGTCGAATCCTGCCCGCCGGAGAACAGAACGAGCGCACTATCGGAGCTAAGCGTCACTGGATTGTCATGGCCGGGCTTGTCCCGGCCATCCCGATTGACATGGCACGGCGTTGCCTACCTAAGCGGGATCACCGGGACAAGCCCGTTGATAACACGCGTGGCTCAATCCCACTTCGGCGAATAGGTCCAATCGACGATGCGGCCACCGGGGCGGGCGAGCGCGGCGATTTCCTTCATCTCGGCATCCGACAGTTCAAAATCGAAAATGTCGATGTTCTCCTCCAGCCGCTCGATCTTGCTAGTGCGCGGGACCACCGCGATGCCCTGCTGGATGAGCCAGCGCAGGCAGACCTGCGACGCAGTTTTCTCGTGCACCGCGCCGATGCGCGCGAGCAATTCGTCGCCTTTGGCCTGGCCGCGCGCGATCGGACTATAGGCCACCATCGCCATGCCGTGCTTGCGGCACGCCGCAAACACCTTGTCCTGATCGAGATAGGGATGGCACTCGACCTGATTGCAGACCAGCGGCTCGCTCAAGACCCGGTTCGCCTCGTTGAGCAAAGCGACCGTGAAGTTAGACACCCCAATCGCCCGCGCGTAACCCTCGCGCTTCATCTTGGCCATGGCGCCCAGCGTTTCCGACAGTGGCACGCGCGGATTCGGCCAGTGGATCAGCAGCAGGTCGATGACGTCGAGCCGCAAATGCGCCAGGCTTTGCTTCACCGAGCGTTCGAGGTCGTGCGGTGCCAGCCATTGCGGTTGTACCTTGGTGGCCACCACGACCTCGTTGCGCTTACCGGAGGCGCGCACCCCCTCGCCTACCGCGCGCTCGTTGTCGTACATCTGCGCGGTGTCGATGTGGCGGTAGCCGACGCGGATCGCCTGCTCGACCAAACGCGTGCAGTTGCGCCCCTGCAGCGTCCAGGTGCCGAGTCCGACGAGCGGAAGCTTGAAGCCTTTGGCTTCGACCGAGTGCATCTCAAGCCTTCATTTTCTTTCGGCGACATCGTCGGCAAAGCCGCGCAGGTACAACGCCTGCATCCCGGTCGCGCGGCTGAGACAGGCCGCGATCATCGGGTTGGCCATCGTTCCCTGGAAATAGTCGTAGAGAAACTCGCAGGTCTTGTCGCGCGATGCCATCCAGGCGCGCTGCATCTCTTGCAGCTTGCCTTTTTGCTCGTCGTCGAGCGCCGCGCGCAGGCGGCGGTAACTATCGTTCAGAATGCCGTCCCACACCGCCCGCTCGCGGTCCTCGCAGGCGATGACCTGCGACGGCGGCATCGATTCCTCGTTTTTCGTGCAAGGTTCGGAAATGATGCTGATGCACCGTTCCCAGGCCCAATGACGGCCGGTCTTGGTCTTGATGCATTTCTCGATCGCCGCCACATCCTTCGCGGCCGGCTTGTCCTGGGCGAGCGCGGGCGCCGCCAGGAAAGCGATGCAAGCGAGCGCGGCAGCAATCCGCTTCAAGGCGTATCCCAGACCGGCGCATGCGGCGGGCTGACCACCCGCATATTGGTGGTGTTGAGCTTTTTTAGCTCCGCCATCTCGGCGTCCGACAGTTTGAATCCAAACACGTCGAGATTTTCCTTCAGGTGCGCCAGGTTCGCCGTGCGCGGGATTGCGCAGAGGCCGAGCTGCACCAGATAGCGCAGCGACACCTGCGCGGCGCTTTTGCCATGCGCCTTGCCGATGCGTTCGAGCGCCTCGGCGCCCGGCACCTTGCCGCGCGCAATCGGCACATAGGCGACCACCGCCATGCCGTGCTTCTTGCTGGCTGCCAGCACCTTGTCCTGGTTGATGAAGGGATGCACCTCGATCTGATTGCAAACCAGCGGTTCCGACGTCACCGCCCAGGCCTCGTCCAGCATCGTGGTGGTGAAATTGGCGACGCCGACATGCTTGGCCCTGCCGTCCTTCTTGGCCTGGCACAGCGCGCCGACGCTGGTCTTGAACGGGATGTCCTTATTGTTCCAGTGGATCAGCAGCAGATCGACATAAGGCAATTTCAGATTGGTCAGGCTCTGGTCGAGCGACTTGTTGAAATTCTCTGGCAGCAGGTTGTTCTCGCGCACCTTGGTGCAGATCATCACGTCTTCGCGCTTGACGCCGGAAGCGCGCAGGCCCTCGCCGTTCTCCACCTCGTTGCCGTAGAAGGCGGCGGTGTCGATATGACGGTAGCCGAGCTGCAGCGCGGTCTTTACCGCCTGCACGCAGATGTCCCCCTTCAGGGTCATGGTGCCAAGGCCGATTTGCGGGATACGGGCGCCATGGGCTTCAACAAATTGCATTACAGTCTCCTTGAACGTCGGATGGAATGGGATTTGACGGGCGGGTGGACAAGAATGCCCGGTCTGCGCCGCCCTGCCAACCGGGTCCGCTCGGGCTGATTTTCAGCACATCGCACGGTCTAGCCTATGCAATCTAAATTCGGCTGGATTTATTCGGTAGCTCAAAATGCGGCAATACTTGGCGCGGCAAGCTCTTGGCTCCGGCTCTTACATTGGAATAATTCGAGAGTAAAAATAAGGACTTGCATCAATAACGAATAATGCTTTTGTGTGGGCCGATCTCTCGTGTGGAATGCAATTGGGTAAGTTTTTGGTCGCAGAATAAAATCATGCTTGGCGCACTCATCATTGTCTTCCGCGAGGTCATCGAAGCCGGCCTGATCGTCGGCATCGTGATGGCGGCGACGCGCGGCGTCGCCGGGCGCGGGCGCTGGGTCGGCTTCGGCATCGGCGCCGGCGTGCTCGGCGCGGCGGTGGTGGCGATATTCGCCGGCGCGATCTCGCAGGCCTTCGAGGGCGCAGGCCAGGAGCTATTCAATGCCAGCGTGCTCGGCATCGCCGTGGTCATGCTGATGTGGCACAACGCCTGGATGGCGCGGCACGGCCGCGAGATCGCCGAAGAGATGCAATCGATCGGCATGGCGGTGAGCGAAGGCGCCAAGCCGCTGACCGCGCTCGCTATCGTGGTGGGTCTGGCGGTGCTGCGCGAAGGCTCGGAAGTGGTGCTGTTCCTCTACGGCATCATGGCGCAGGGAACCTCGGGCGCGGCCTTGCTGGTGGGTGGCCTGCTCGGCATCGCCGCGGGTGCGGCCTTCACTGGGCTTACTTATGTCGGCCTGCTGGCGATCCCGACCCGCCACATTTTTTCGGTGACGAGCTGGCTGATCGCGCTGCTCGCCGCCGGCATGGCGGCGCAATCGGTGCAATTCCTCAATAATGCCGGCGTGGTGGTAGCGCTCGACCGCACGGTCTGGGATACGTCCTGGCTGCTGTCGGAAGGCAGCCTGTTCGGAAAATTGTTGCATACGTTGATCGGCTACAGCGAGCGGCCGACCGAGATGCAATTGATGACCTATATCGCGACCCTGTTCTTGATGTTCCTGCTGATGCGGCTGGCGCGCCCGGCGCCACGCGCGCGCGTGGCCGCCGCCGAGTAGACGATCAGCGCCGTCTTCCTCCCAAAAGGCGCTTTAGCGCCGTCTTCCACCTAGTGCCGCAAACGCCACTTCCGGCGCCGTGTCGATCAGCTTGAGCAGCGCGCGCGCAGGACCACGTGGGCTACGCTTGCCCTGCTCCCAATTGCGCACGGTCTCGATCGGCACTTCGATCTTTTCGGCGAAGGCCGCCTGCGTGAGCCCGCAGCGCGCCCGCACCTGGCGCACGAACGAGGCAGGGTCGCTGTGATCGAGGGTCTTCTCGCTGCCGTCGGGCAGGATCTCGACAATCCGCCCATCGGCCTTCAGCCGCACCCGCATCATGGTCGCTGTCCCCTGTTGAGGTGTCGGCCAATGGACTAGCTGATTCGGGGGTGACAAAAGTTAATGGTGGGAAGCGCTAACTAGTCTTCTCGAAAATCTCGCGCCCGATCAGCATGCGCCGAATCTCGCTGGTCCCTGCCCCGATCTCGTAGAGCTTGGCGTCGCGCAGCAAGCGCCCCGTCGGGAAATCGTTGATGTAGCCGTTGCCGCCCAGGCACTGGATGGCTTCGAGCGCCATCCAGGTGGCGCGCTCGGCGGCATAGAGAATGGCGCCGGCGGCGTCCTCGCGCGTGGTGCGGCCCTCGTCGCAGGCCTTTGCCACCGTGTAAACGTAAGAGCGCGCCGCGTTCATGGTCACATACATGTCGGCGAGCTTGGCCTGCACCAGTTGGAAGCGGCCGATCGCCTGGCCGAACTGCTGGCGCTCGTGCACATAGGGGATCACCACGTCCATGCAGGCCTGCATGATCCCTAAGGGTCCGGCAGCGAGAACGACGCGCTCGTAGTCGAGGCCCGACATCAGCACGTTGACGCCGTTGCCGACCGCGCCCAGCACGTTGCCCTCCGGCACTTCGCAGTCGGTGAATACCAGCTCCGAGGTGTCGGAGCCGCGCATGCCGAGCTTGTCGAGCTTCTGCGCGGGCGCAAAGCCCTTCATGCTCTTCTCGACCACGAAGGCCGTGATGCCGCGCGCGCCGGCCGTGCGGTCGGTCTTGGCATAGACCACCAGCGTGTCGGCCACCGGGCCGTTGGTGATCCACATTTTCGAGCCGTTGAGGATGTAGCGGTCGCCCTTTTTGTCGGCGCGCGTGCGCATCGACACCACGTCGGAACCGGCGCCCGGTTCCGACATCGCCAGCGCGCCGACGTGCTCGCCGGAAATCAGCTTGGGCAGATATTTCTTCTTCTGCGCGGCATTGCCGTTGCGGCGGAGCTGGTTGATGCAGAGATTGGAATGGGCACCATAGGACAGGCCGACCGCGGCGGACGCGCGCGAAATCTCCTCCATCGCCACACAATGATCGAGATAGCCGAGGCCGGCGCCGCCGTATTCCTCCTCGACCGTGATGCCGTGCAGGCCGAGCGCGCCCATTTCCGGCCACAGATCGCGCGGGAAGATGTTGTCGCGGTCGATCGCGTCGGCGCGCGGCGCGATGCGGTCCTGCGCGAAATCGTGCGCGGTTTTGCGCAGCATCTCGACGTCGGGTCCGAGGCCGAAATCAAAGCCCAGCCCAGGCATTGGGGATCGTCATACCGCCTCCCAAAGCGCGCCGCTTGGCGCGGTCGCATTGGCGCCGACTCTATAGCCTTGCGATCAGACTGTCAGCGTCGTGAGCGGCAGCGGCGGCGGCAGCATACGGCCGCTACCGGTGGCCTTCCCCAGCAGCCGGTCGATGACCTTGGCCGGCGCCGGTTTGGCAAACAGGTAGCCCTGCATCTCGTCGCAGCCGGCCAACCGCAGCAGGACCCGTTGCTGCTCGGTTTCCACGCCCTCAACCAGCACCGACAGGCCGAGAGCGCGCCCGAGCGCGACAATCGCCTGGATGATCACCCCGCCATTAGCGGATGTTCCGAGCGCGGTCACGAAACTGCGGTCGATCTTGAGCTTGTCGAGCGGGAAGCGCTGCAGATAGCCCAAGTTCGAGTAGCCGGAGCCGAAATCGTCCAGCGCAACGCGCACGCCGAGCGCATGCAGGTCCTCGATGCGCTTGACCATCTCGTCCGGATTGTCGACCAGCACGCCTTCGGTGATTTCCAGTACCAGCCGTGCCGGCGGTACGCCGGTTTCGGCGAGCGCCGTACGCACCAGTTCGACGATGGAAGCGTCGCGCACCTGCAGCGGCGACAAGTTCACCGCCACATAGAGGTCAGGCCAGCGCTTGGCCTCCTGAAGCGCGCGGCGCAGCACGAAGGCGCCGAGCGTGTCCATCAGACCCATCTGCTCGGCGACTGGTATAAAAGTTGCGGGCGGTATTGGCCCGCGCGTGGCGTGGGTCCAGCGCAGCAAAGCTTCGACGCCGACGATACGCGCGCCCTGCGACGATACAATCGGCTGATAGTGCAACTCCAACTCGTTGGCGGTGAGCGCACGCGGCAATTCGCGCTGAATGAATTTCTGGTCGGTCGACACCGTATCGATCGAATGCTCGAAAGCGACGATTGCCCCCGCGCCTTTCTTGGCCGCCGCGCGCAGTGCGAGTTCGGCGCGGCGCGTCAGCTCGGCGCGGGTTTCGGCGTGGCGCGGCGCCTGCGCGTAGCCGGCTTGCGCACTGATGCGCACCACGGTATCGATCCAATGCGGGCGCGCGATGGCGTCGAGGGCGGCGCGCAGGACGGCGCCGGCATCGACGTCGCTCGCGGCCGTGAACGCCACCGCGAACTCGTTGTTGCCGAGACGGCCGCATACTGCGTCCACCGGCAGCGCTTGCTGCAGATGCGCCGCCACTGCGGCAACGAGCTCGTCGCCGCCGAGCACGCCGAGCTGCGCATTGGCATCCGCCATGCCGTCGAGATCGATCAGCGCGAAGGTCGTGACGTCGTCGCCGGCGCGCTCGACCAAAACGCGATCGAGCAATTCGAGCGTCTTGGCGTGGTTCGGCAGGCCGGTCAGCTTATCCTCGTCGGCGGCGCGCTGCGCCTGCTGCTCACTCGCCGCCAGTTCTTGCCGCGCGCGCGCGAGCTGGCGCAGCGAAAATCCGGCAAAGCCCACCAGCACGACGGCGATGGCGACGATGAGCGGCATCAACCGCTGCATCTCTTGCAGCATCGGACGGGCTTTCTCCCAGGTCAGGAATCCGGTGATGCGCCCTTGCGCGTCCATCACCGGCTGTAGCTCGCGCTCGCTCGCGCCCGGGTCGATTTCGAATTTGAGGTCCTTGAGGCCGACGCTCTGCTCGATCATGCGCACGAAGCGCGGATCGATCGCGTCGGCTTTGCCGAACAGATTGCGGAATTCAGCCGTCGCGTTGCGCAGCGCGGCGCGCTGCTCGGCCCAAAGCCGCTCGTCGCTCTGACGCGCTAGCCCGTAGCCGACGGCGCCGGCGAGCATGGTCGCGCCCATTGCGAGCACCGCCAGCACGACGATCATCTGCGAGGCCGACAACATGCGTTTGGCGCGCGCGCGCGGCGCCCACGTCAGTAGCGAGCGGCCAGGCTTCGTGCCGGCCGCTTGCGTTTTGACTTCGCCGTCCACCCCAATCTCCCCGCGCTACGCTGCGGTACGCGAGCAAGACGCTAGGGTTTTAGCGTTAATGGCGGATGACCAAACAAGGTGAATTGATTATGACCAGCTCAATTCGCTAGAGCATCCGCTCATGAATCGAGCGTTGATTGCCATTTGATCAATGTCGGCTTTGTCCCCAAAAGCGAACGATTGAGGCAATCGCGCAGTGTTTGCTTTGTACCAAATACGGCATGCATTCTATCGCGGGGGTTGCCGCCCGGTTAGTTCAACACCTGCCTAAAGCGCGCATCGAGGCGTTCATTTCTTGCCGACGAGCCAACGGAAATCGCTCTCAAAAGCGTCATAGACTAAGTCGGCTCCTGCCGGCGAAAGATGATGGCTATCAAAATAAAATACGTCATTGTTCTTGAATGGTCGGCATATCGTTTTGTCGCAGAAAACGTCCATCAGGTCGATATAGCGGACGTTTGTAAATTTATCCTGCATTGCCTTTAGCACTTTGACGACAGCCGCATTCGATGCCTCGACTTCGCTGCGAGGCTTGACGCAGCGATCGCGATTCTCGCCATATCGGTCGCTGAGTACGACGCACTCCAAACTCGATTTGGAAAATATCGGCGCGGGTCCGATCAGTAGGATTTGCGTGCGTCGATCGAACTCGGAAATGAGATCGGACAAGAGTGGCGATACCTGATCATTATAACCCCAAACCGCGGTAATGATGGCGAAGGTGATAGGATCCGGCCTCGCAAGCAACCGTTCGAAGGGAGCTATCAACCTGGCACAGTGGTCGCGACGATTGCCGCCGCGTTGCGATGATGCCAGCAGCAATGGACTGCAAGCGCCGCGCGCCAGGGAAACCAAACGTACCCCCAGTCCGTCAAACCTTTTGGCAAGACTCGGAGAAAAGACGGTGGCATGTGAGTCTCCCAAAATGACACCCACCGGTCCCTTGAAACAGGATTCGGCAAATCCCGATTTGCTCTCGCAGCCCCTGTCAAGCACACCTTTTCCTTCAACCCCATAGTGGGCGGCAAGGAACGACTTGGTGACCCAGTAGCCACCGAGCGCGGTCGATCCGCCGAGCAACGCCATGGCAAGGCAGGTCGAAACGGCCGCCACGACAACAAAGCGCGGATTCTGAACATGGCTGGGTGACTTCCGCCACCGTCGAATTGGTTGTTCGACATATCGGTAGGTCATGCACGCCAGCACGAACGCGAGCAACCCACCACCGAGACTGTCGAGCATGAGCGAACTTTCGCCCACTCTTGCCATGTGGATGAATGAAAGGATCGGCCAATGCCACAAATACCAACTGTAGGAGATAAGTCCGATGGCCACGAACCACCGCACCGACAGGATACGAGCAACGGTGGTCCCGGAGTTAGCCGTTCCACATAGGATGACCAGCGCTGCCCCCGCGGCGGGCAGCACAGCATTGAATGACGGATAGGCCATGTTGGAATCGAACAGCCCGATAGCCAGGGCAATGCAGACGATGCCGGCCCATCCTATGAGTTCTACGATTGTACGGGGTAAACGCCTGACCGCAGACACCGACTGCGCGCCAATGAACCCCCCGGCCACAAACTCCCAAGCCCGCAAGTGGGATAGGTAAAACGCGGCATTTTGTTCACTCATGGACGTTTGGGCGACCGCGCCAGTCAAGGATAAGACGGCCACGACAATGCCGATCGCAGCCGCCAACCGCCCGAACCGATGGTTTCCGAGTCGGAAGATAAGCACCAGGAGAATTGGAACCACAAAATAGAACTGCTCTTCGACCGACAAGGTCCAAGTGTGTAGCAGCGGCTTTTCAATTGCCGAAATATCGAAGTAGCCCTGGTTCAAAAAGAATACGACATTGGTGAACATCAGCGGAGCGAAAGTCGCCGACGGCAGAAAATTCCAGTAGACCTCCGTTGTTGTTAAAAAAAACGGCGCCAGGGCGTAGGTCAGCAAAAGCATGATCATGTAAGGTGGCAGGATGCGCAGCGACCTTTGCGCATAAAACGAAAAAACTGAAAACCGGCCGGCCGTCAGTCCTGCTTTGATCTGGTTGATAATAAGAAATCCTGAGATCACGAAGAATATATCGACACCGACAAAACCGCCCGAAATTCCAGGCACTCCGATGTGATAAGACACGACTGCCAGGATCGAGATTGCCCTTAATCCATCGACAAACGCCAAATACCGGAGGTGATCGGATCCCCTATCAAGTCGGAGTGAATCATCCCTGCGGGGTTCCGCCGGACCAGATGACGATCTTGCGGAGGATGTGGGGGGCGCCACGCTATCAATTCCCGAGAGGGCTGCCGCTTCGGCAACGAAACCCGCAGATCTGGCAATTCCCGCCAGCCGAGCCGCTACGGCGAGGACGCGAGAGCGCAATGATGCGAACATAACCCACAATCAGATTTTGGCCATCAATCGAAGCGACATTGCCAGTAGCGCTACCCCCGCTGTCAATACCCACGAGGCCCATGTCCGAGTCGAGTGATGAGCGGACGTGGCCACAAGTCAATGCGATGTCCACCTTATCGCTGAAAGCAGACATTGGCCGCGCGTTTATGCGTCTGCGCCCTCGTTTACCGGAGCCCAAACCACAGCGTGGCGATGCTCAAAAACGAAAAGAAGCCGACCACGTCGGTTACCGTGGTCACGAACGGGCTCGACGCCACCGCCGGATCGACGCGCAGCCGGTGCAGCGCCAGCGGAATAAGGATGCCGCCGAGCCCGGCAGCGACCAGATTGCAGATCATGGCGAGCCCGATCACGAAGCCCAGCGCCGGCACCTTGAACCAGACATAGGCCGCGATGCCAGTGATGACGGCGAAGGCCAAGCCGTTGAGCAGCCCAACCAGCAGTTCACGAATGATCACGCGGCGGGCATTGGCGTCGCCGAGTTCCTGCGTCGCCAGCGCACGCACCGCAACGGTCATGGTCTGCGTCGTGGCGTTGCCGCCCTGGCTCGCCACGATCGGCGCCAGCACCGCCAGCGCCACCATCTTCTGCAATTGCCCCTCGAACAGGCCGAGCACCGAGGATGCCAGGAACGCGGTCGCAAGATTGACCAACAACCAGTTGAAGCGGCCGCGCGCGATTTTCCAGACCGAGTCGGACAATTCCTCGTCACGTGTGACACCGCCGAGCGCCTTGATGTCTTCTTCGGCCTCCTCCTCGATCACGTCGGCGACATCGTCGAAGGTGATGACGCCGACCAGTCGGTCGTCGGCATCGACCACCGGCGCGGCCACCAGTCGTAGCGCTGGAACAGACGGGCCACCTCCTCCTGGTCCTCGTCGGCGTGAATCGTGCCGCCGTTCGTCCTCCATCAGATCGGAGATCGGCACCGGCCGCTTGCTGCGCAAGAGCCGGTCGAGCGGCACCGCGCCGAGGAAATGGCGGCCTTCGTCGGTCACGTAAAGCTTCGTAGAAGTGCTCCGGCAATTCGGCGGTTTCGCGCATGTAGTCGATCGCTTGGCCGACATTCCACGTCGGCGGCACGGCGATGAATTCCGTCTGCATATGCCGGCCGGCGGAGTCCTCCGGATAGTCGAGGCTGCGCTTGAGCGCGACCCGCTCGGGCGGCGGCAACTGTTCGAGGATTTCGGCCTGCTCTTCCTTCGGCAAATCCTCGAGGATCGCCACCGCGTCGTCGGATTCAATGTCGCGCACGCCCTCCGCGACGGTTTGCGGCGGCAATTCGTCGAGGATTTCCTCGCGCACCGCGTCGTCCACTTCGGTGAGCGCGGTGAAATCGAAATCGATGCCGAGCAATTCGACCAACCGCGGCCGCTTGCCGGGGTCAAGCGCTTCCAGCACGGCGCCGAGATCGGATTCATGAAGATCGCCGACCAGGTTGCGCAAGGCCGCCACGTCGGCAGCATCGATGGCGCGGGCGACCTGCCTGACGAAGACAACACGGATCGAACCGTCCTTCGTGCGCAGCGGCGGTGTGCCGGTTTTTTGCTCGCTCATGCCGACCTCGGTCATCGAATGCTAAAGCGCGCCGCTTGTACGCCCGGCCCCTGGGAATGGGCAAATGTTTAACGCATAAACTCGCCCCATGATTCGCCGCTTTGCCATCGCCGCTCTCGTGATTCTCGTTCCCTTGGCCGCTCCGGCCGCGCCTTGCCCGGGCAATCCGGACGCACTCGGCACCGCGCGCGTGCTCGCGGTCGACGCCAACAGCACACCACGGGTCGGCCGCAAGAGTTTCACGACCACCTTGCCGCTCGGGCGCAAGGAACTGGTGCTCACCTTCGACGACGGACCTTGGCCGGCCACCACCCCAAAGGTCCTGAACGCACTCAAGCATGAATGCGTGCTCGCCACGTTCTTCCTACTCGGCCGCAATGTCGAAGCCTACCCGGAGATCGCGCGGCGGGAACTGGCCGAAGGTCACAGTCTCGGCCACCACACGTTTTCGCACCCTTTACTCGCCCGCATGGCGCCGGTCAGAGCGGAAGCCGAGATCGACCGCGGCATCTCCGAAGATGAACTCGTGCTTTACGGTCGGCGCCGCAGCGATCCGACCACGCCGTTCTTCCGCTTTCCCGGTTTCGCTGCGAACGCGACCCTGCTCGACCGCCTGCAGGCCCGCCACATGGTGGTGTTCGGCGCCGATGTCTGGGCCAGCGACTGGCTGCCGATGGGACCGGAGCAGGAATTGCGCCTCGTCCTGTCGCGCATCGAGCACCTCGGTAGCGGCATCGTGCTTTTCCACGACACGAAGAAGCAGACTGCTCAGATGCTTCCCGCTTTGCTGCGTGAGCTCAAACGGCGTGGCTACCGCATCGTTCACGTCGTCCCCGGGAATGGCGGTAATTCGCACTAACGCCGCACTTTTCTTCGCGAATCCTTAGGAAAACCAGCGCTATTGTGTTCCTGTGGGCTGCCTTAGTCGGTTAATTTGCCGTTAATGTTGAGATTCGTAATTTCCGCAAGCCGCGCTATTCGGGGGTAGAAAGCGCGAAAGTCTGGGGGCCGGGGGAGCGTTATGCGTCTTGTCGCGGGGATTGGTATTTTGCTGGCCGCAGCGTTGGGGCCGGCCGTAGCTGGGGAATGCCCGGGTCATCCCGACGCGCTCGGCACGTCGCGTGTGCTCACCATCAGCCCGGGCGAATTCAGCCGCATCGGCACCATCCAGTACAAGCAGACGCTGCCGCTGAACGACCATGAGGTGGTGCTCACATTCGACGATGGGCCGATACCGCCCTATTCCAACAGCATCCTTGACACGTTGGACTCGCAATGCGTGAAGGCGACCTATTTCATGGTCGGCGAGATGGCGCATGCTTATCCGGCCATCGTCCGCCGCATCTACAATGCCGGCCATACCATCGGCACGCATAGTCAGCATCATCCGTTCGCCTTCCAGAACTTGTCGTTGCAGCGGGTCGAACGCGAGGTTGACGGCGGCATCGATTCGGTCGACGCCGCGCTCGGCGACCCAAAAGCGGTGGCGCCGTTCTTCCGCATTCCGGGCCTGGGCCGAACCAATGCGATCGAGCACTACCTGGAGAGCAAAGCGCTGGTGACCTGGAGCGCCGACATCGACACCAATGACTGGTGGCGCGGCACCAGCCCGAGCCAGCTCATCAAACGCGCCATGCGCCGGCTGAATGAAAAAGGTCGGGGTATCCTGCTGATGCACGACATCCATCCCGCCACCGCGATGGCGCTGCCGACGCTGCTCAAGGAACTCAAGAGCCAGGGCTATCGCGTGGTGCAGGTGGTGCCGGCCGGCGATCGGCCGGCCGTGTTACCCGAATTGGTGGCCTCGCCTGCTGAGGAAAAAGGCAACTGGCCGCGGGTGCTGAAAACCAGCGCCAGCACCGCCAGCGATGAAACGCCGCTGCACCACCGCATCAAGAAGGCCCGCACCAGCGATCGGGCGGCGTTACACCACCGCGTCAAGAAGGGGCTCACCCGCAAACGTCATCGGGCGGTCGCGGGTCTTCCGGAGCCCGATTACGCGGCGTCCCGGGATTGGCAAGCAAACCAATTCTAATTCCCGCCCGAGTTGGATTCTAAGCGCGCCGCTTCACCCGTTTGCGCTGTCGGTCACTTTAGCAGGGTGTCTGCCGCCAAGAGGATCGGGATCGCGGCGATCTATAAGCTCCTGTTAGAGTGCGTACCAGCGTACCGGCATCGCCGCCTTCGCAGGAAGTGCGCATCAAATTGGGCGCGAAAAATTGTTGAAGCGCGTGCCGCCCGAGGCCGCCGGCTATTGCGCTGCAAACCGCGGCAATCCGACACAGCCAAAGACTGAACTCGACCGCTATGCCGGGGAATATCGCCATCGATTTCAGCGGTAAATTTTGTCGGCTACGGGGCCTGGACATTCGCCGCAATGCGCTGACAATACCGGCGTCAGGGGCCTGTATGAGTAGCGATATCATCCTCGAAACAGAGGATCTTACCAAGGAATTTGCCGGATTTCTCGCCGTCAACGGCGTCAGCCTGCGCGTCAAGCGCCGGACTATCCACGCTTTGATCGGGCCCAACGGCGCCGGTAAGACCACCTGCTTCAATATGCTGACCAAGTTCCTCAGTCCGACGCGCGGGCGTATCCTTTTCAAAGGCAACGATATCACTGCCATGCAGCCGGCCGATGTCGCCCGGCTCGGGCTGGTGCGCTCATTCCAGATTTCCGCCGTGTTCCCACACATGACGGTCTTGGAAAACGTGCGCATTGCGCTGCAGCGCTTGCGCGGAAGCTCGATGGATTTTTGGCGCTCAACCGCAGTGCTCGACCAGTACAATGAGCGGGCGATGGCACTGATCGCCGATGTCGGTTTGTCCTCCTTTGCCGACTGGATGGCCGTCGAACTGCCCTATGGCCGCAAGCGCGCGCTTGAGATCGCCACCACGCTGGCGCTCGATCCCGAAATGCTGCTGCTCGACGAGCCGACGGCGGGCATGGGACACGAGGACATCGATCGCATCGCGCAATTGATTAAGCGCGTCGCCGCCGACCGCACGGTCCTGATGGTCGAGCATAACCTGTCGGTGGTGGCCGATCTTTCCAACCACATCACGGTGCTCACGCGCGGGCGCGTGCTCGCCGAGGGCGACTACAAGACGATCTCCAACAACACCGAAGTGCGCGAAGCCTACATGGGAGTGGGGCATGCTTGATGCGCGCACGCCCCTGCTCGCGATCAACGACCTGCAGGCCTGGTATGGCGAGTCGCACATCCTGCACGGCGCCAGCTTCGACGTGCACGAAAGCGAAGTGGTCACCCTGCTCGGCCGCAACGGCGCCGGCAAAACCACGACGCTGAAGTCGATCATGGGGATGGTCGGGCGGCGGCAAGGATCGGTGCGCTTCGAAGGCCAGGAACTGATCGAGCGCTCGTCGGATCAGATCGCGCGCGCCGGCGTCGCGTTCTGCCCCGAGGAACGCGGCATCTTCGCCAGCCTCAATGTCGAGGAAAATCTCACGCTGCCGCCAGTGATCCGGCCGGGCGGGCTCGCGCTCGCGCGTATCTTCGAATTGTTTCCCAATCTGCAGGAGCGGCTCGGCGCCAGCCAAGGCACCAAGCTGTCCGGCGGCGAACAGCAGATGCTTGCGATCGCCCGCATCCTGCGCACCGGAGCGCGGCTATTGCTGCTCGATGAGCCGACCGAGGGGCTCGCCCCTGTCATCATCCAGCAGATCGGCAAGACCATCCGGGCACTGAAGGAACAGGGCTTCACCATTCTGCTGGTTGAGCAGAATTTCCGCTTCGCGGCGACGGTCGCGGACCGTTATTACGTCATGGAAAATGGGCGTATCATTGATCAGTTCGCCAATGCGGAACTGGAGGCCAATGTCGAGAAACTGCATGACTATCTCGGTGTGTAACCAAAAGTGCCGCTAGGGCACGAAACTAGGGGGATACGTCAATGAAACGAACCATGAGTTTAGCGGCGCTTGCCGTCATGTTGGCTTGCGCGACAGCCAGCGCCCAGCAGATCAACGTCAAGATCGGCGTGCTCACCGACATGTCGAGCCTTTATGCGGACGCCACCGGCCCGGGTTCGGTTGCCGCCGCCAAAATGGCGATCGCCGACTTCACCAAGACACATCCCAATGTGAAGGTCGAGCTGGTCAGCGGCGACCATCAGAACAAGCCGGACGTCGGCTCGCAAATCGCCAACCAGTGGTATGACGTCGACAAGGTCGACGTGGTCGTCGACGTACCGAATTCGGGCGTGGCGCTGGCGGTCAGCCAGATCACCGCCACGAAGAACAAGGTATTCGTCGTTTCCGGTGCGGCAAGCTTCCGACCTCACCGGGCCGAAGTGCAATGCCAACACCGTGCACTGGACCTACGACACCTGGATGCTGGCCAACGGCACCGGCAAGGCGATGGTGAAGACCGGCGGCGATACTTGGTTCTTCCTCACCGCCGATTATGCCTTCGGTTATGCGCTCGAGCGCGACACCGCCGCGGTGGTGGAAAAGAGCGGCGGCAAGGTGCTCGGCAAGGTTCGCCATCCGCTCAACACCAACGATTTCTCGTCGTTCCTGCTGCAAGCGCAGGCCTCCAAGGCCAAGGTCATCGGGCTCGCCAATGCCGGCGGCGACACCATCAATTCGATCAAGCAGGCGTCCGAGTTCGGCATCACCAAGGGTGGCCAGAGTCTCGCCGGCCTGCTGGTGTTCGCCACCGACATCAATGCACTCGGCCTGCAGACCGCCCATGGCCTGTTCCTGACCGAGACCTGGTACTGGGACTTGAACGACGCCAGCCGTGCCTGGACCAAACGCTGGCACCAGGAGCGTGGCGCGACCAATAAATATCCGGCCATGAATCATGCCGGCGTTTACGCCGGCATCCTGCACTATTTGAAGGCGGTCGCCGCGCTTAAGAGTGCGGCCGACGGCAAGGCGGTAGTGGCGCAGATGAAAAAGATGCCGACCGACGATCCGCTGTTCGGCAAGGGCAGCGTGCGCGCCGATGGTCGCGTCATTCATCCGGCCTATCTGTTCGAGGTGAAGAAGCCGGAAGAGTCGAAATATCCCGGCGACTTCTATAAGACCCGCGCTACCATTCCGGCGGACGAAGCCTTTCGGCCGCTCAAGGAAGGCAACTGCCCGCTGGTAAGCGGCTAAATTTGCATGACGATCTCGGTGTGCAATAGGTGCCGATAGGGCACGAAAACAGGAGGAATGCGTCAATGAAACGAACGATAGGCTTGGCGGCGCTAGCCGTCATGTTGGCTTGCGGCACGGCCAGTGCCCAGCAGATCAACGTCAAGATCGGCGTGCTCAGCGACATGTCGAGTCTTTATTCGGACATCGGCGGCGCGGGCTCGGTCGCCGCCGCCAAGTTGGCGATTGCCGATTTCACCAAGGCCAACCCGAACGTCAAAGTCGAACTCATCTCCGGCGACCATCAGAACAAGCCGGACATCGGTTCGCAGCTGGCAAACCAATGGTACGACGTCGACAAGGTCGATCTGATCATCGACACGCCGAACTCCGGCGTGGCGCTGGCGGTAAGCCAGATTACCGCGACCAAGAACAAGATATTTATCGTTTCCGGTGCGGCGGCGTCCGACCTCACCGGTCCGAAGTGCAACGCCAACACCATCCATTGGACCTATGACACCTGGATGCTCGCCAACGGAACCGGCAAAGCGCTGGTGAAAACCGGCGGCGACACCTGGTTCTTCCTGACCGCCGACTACGCCTTCGGCCATGCCCTCGAACGCGACACCATGGCCGCGGTCGAGAAGAACGGCGGCAAGGTGCTCGGCAAAGTTCGTCACCCGCTCAATACCAACGACTTCTCGTCGTTCCTGCTGCAGGCGCAGTCCTCCAAGGCCAAGATCATCGGCCTGGCCAATGCCGGCGGCGACACCATCAACGCAATCAAGCAGGGCGCCGAATTCGGCATCGTCAAGGGCGGGCAGAAGTTCGCAGGACTTGCTGGTGTTTGCCAGCGACGTCAACGCGCTCGGTCTGCAAACCGCGCAGGGGCTGACGCTGACGGAAACCTGGTACTGGGACATGAACGACGCCAACCGCGCCTGGACCAAGCGCTGGCAGGCGGAACGTGCGGCGGCGGGCAAGTTCCCGACCATGGTGCAGGCCGGCGTGTACTCCGGCGTGACCCATTACCTCAAGGCGGTCGTCGCGCTCAAGAGCGCTGCCGACGGCAAGGCGGTTGTGGCCCAGATGAAGGAAGATGCCCACCGACGATCCGCTGTTCGGCAAGGGCAGCATCCGCGCCGATGGCCGCAAGCTGCATCCGGCCTACCTGCTCGAGGTGAAGGCGCCGGCGGAACTCCAAATATCCCGGCGATTTCTACCATGTCCGCGCCACCATCCCGGCGGATGAAGCATTCCGTCCGCTCAAGGAAGGCAACTGCCCGCTGGTGAGCGGCTGAATCCTAACTGTTATCACCGGGCCGCCGCGCATTTTGCGCGGCGAGCCCCGGTGATCTCGATCAGGTTGGCACATTGCCCTCCTAATCGGGGTCGCCGGGACAAGTTCGGCGATGACAATGGCAAGAGTTGCGTCGCATGTTCGAAATTTTCGGCATTCCTTCGACAGCGCTGTTCGGCCAGCTTCTGATCGGGCTGATCAACGGCTCGTTCTATGCGCTGTTGAGCCTGGGGCTCGCCGTGATCTTCGGCATGCTCAACATCATTAATTTCAGCCATGGCGCCCAGTACATGATGGGCGCCTTCGCCGCCTATCTGCTGCTGCAATATTCCGGGCTGGGCTATTGGCCGGCGCTGATCATCGCACCCGTGCTGGTCGGCATCACCGGCATGATCGTCGAGCGGCTGTTCCTGCAATGGCTGTACAAGCTCGACCATCTTTACGGCCTGCTGCTGACCTTCGGACTGGCGCTGATCATCGAAGGCGTGGCGCGTAATTATTTCGGCTCGGCCGGTTTGCCTTACACTTCTGCCGGAGTCGCTGCGCGGCGGACAAAATCTCGGCTTCATGTTTCTTCCCAACTATCGCGCCTGGGTGATCGTGGCCTCGCTCGCGATCTGCTTCGGCACATGGTTCGTCATCGAGCGCACGCGGCTCGGCGCTTACCTGCGCGCCGCCACCGAGAACCCGAGCTTGGTGCGCGCCTTCGGCATCAATGTGCCGCGCATGATCACGCTCACCTACGGCTTCGGCGTGGCGCTCGCAGCGTTTGCCGGCGTGATGGCGGCGCCGATCTATAACGTGTCGCCGCAGATGGGCTCGGAATTGATCATCGTGGTGTTCGCGGTGGTGGTGATCGGCGGCATGGGCTCGATCCTCGGCGCCATCGTCACCGGCTTCGGGCTCGGGGTGATCGAGGGCCTGACCAAGGTGTTCTTCCCCGAGGCGTCGAACACCGTGATCTTCATCATCATGGCGATCGTGCTGCTGGTCCGCCCGGCCGGCCTGTTCGGGCGGAGAGGCTGATGGACCGCGCGGCCGATCCCCTTAAGAGCGTCCGTTCAACCGCGCGTACGCCGAGCGAAACCATTGCCTTCGTGGTCATGGTGGTGGCGCTGGTGGTGGCGCCGTTCTTCACCTATCCGCTGTTCCTGATGCAGGTGATGTGTTTCGCGCTGTTCGCCTGCGCCTTCAATTTGCTGATCGGCTATGTCGGCCTGTTGTCGTTCGGCCACGCGCTCTATTTCGGCTGGGCGAGCTATTTGTCGGCCTATGCCGCGAAAGCCTGGGGCTTCCCGCCGGAACTTGCGATTCTCACCGGCACCGCGATGGCCGCGGTGTGCGGGCTCGTCGCCGGTTCGTTGGCGATCCGCCGCCTAGGCATCTATTTCGCCATGATCACGCTGGCGCTGGCGCAAATGATGTATTTCTTCGCGCTGCAGGCGAAATTTACCGGCGGTGAGGACGGCATTCAGGCCGTCCCGCGCGGCCATCTGTTCGGCTTCATCGACCTGCGCAACGAGATGGAGATGTATGTCGTCGTGCTGGTCATTTTCCTCGCCGGATTCCTGTTCATCTACCGTATCGTCCATTCGCCCTTCGGCGAGGTGCTCAAGGCGATCCGCGAGAACGAGACGCGCGCGATCTCGCTCGGCTACAAGACCGACCGTTACAAGCTGATCGCCTTCGTGCTGTCGGCGACGCTGGCAGGCGTCGCCGGCGCGACCAAGGCGATCGTGTTGCAGCTCGCCTCGCTCACCGACGTCAATTGGCCGATGTCGGGCGAAGTCGTGCTGATGACCCTGGTCGGCGGGCTCGGCACCATATTCGGCCCCATCGTCGGCTCGTTCGTGATCCTGACGATGCAGTACAAGCTCGCCATCGTGGGCGAGTGGGTGCTGGTGATTCAGGGCGTGATTTTCGTGGCCTGCGTGCTGCTGTTCCGCCGCGGCATCGTCGGCGAGATCGCCAACCGCCTGCGCATCCGGCTTTGAAACGTCGCCGGCCAGCGGCTGGACGTCTCGATAAAGCGTTGAAATGCCGATGATAAGGCTGGTGCGGCCAAGAGGACTCGAACCTCCACGGGTTGCCCCGCTAGCACCTCAAGCTAGTGCGTCTACCAATTCCGCCATGGCCGCATGGAGGGAGCGCGGTTCCTGTAACAAATAGGGTCTTGAGGGACAAGGGCCGCCAAATGCGGCCCGGGCGTTCAGCGCATATCCTGCTGCCGGGGCACAATCGCGCCGACCTCGACCGCGATGCGGTTGCCGCTGACTACCACCGTGCCCTTGGCGACCGGCATGTCATTGGCGAGGATGCTGACGGCGTCGTCCTCGTGCGAGTCGAGTTCGATGATGGCGCCGCGGCCGAGCCGGAGCACCTGATGAACCGGCATGAAGGTGGTGCCGAGCACCACCGTGATATCGACCGTAACCTTGTCGAGAGTTGCCACGTGTTTCATTCCTATTGCCCCGCGCGATTGCGGGCGAACTTCAGGTCACCATGGTATGGTGAACGGATGGTTAACGCGCGAAACGAATTGACTGTCGGGCTTGCCCCGCCGCCCGGATCGAGGCCGGTTGAGTGGCGGGTGAGCGATTCGCCCGTGCCCTATGAGGCAGCGGTGGACGCCATGCAGGCGCGCGCGGCGGCCATTGCCGCCGGCAAGGAGCCGGAACTGGTCTGGCTACTGGAGCACCCTCCCCTTTATACCGCCGGCACCAGCGCCAAGCCTGGCGAGCTGATCGAAGCGCGCTTTCCGGTATTCGAGAGCGGCCGCGGCGGCCAGATGACCTACCACGGGCCGGGCCAGCGGGTGGCCTATGTGATGCTCAATCTCAAGACGCGCGGGCCGGACGTGCGCCGCTTCGTCGCCACACTGGAGGAATGGATCATCAGGACGCTTAGCCGTTTCAACGTGCGCGGCGAGCGGCGCGAGGACCGCATCGGCGTCTGGGTGCGCCGGCCCGACAAAGGCGAAGGCTTCGAGGACAAGATCGCCGCCATCGGCATCCGCGTGACGCAATGGGTCACGCTGCACGGCATGGCGCTCAATGTCGACCCGGACCTGACGCATTTTTCCGGCATCGTGCCGTGCGGGGTGAGCGAGCAGCGCTACGGCGTCACCAGTTTGGCCGATCTCGGCATTCCGGTGTCGATGCTGGAAGTCGACAGGGTATTGCGGCGTGAGTTCGTGGCGCTGTTCGGCAGCGCCGATCAGAACAGCACCGAGAACACGTCTCCGGGCGAGCGTTTGCTCAGCTCGACGTCGGTGCCGTCGCGCTGATCGAGCGCGTCGACGCGCGACAGACGCGGGCCGCGCCGGCAGGCTTCGATCATCTCGGCGATGACGCTCGGCTCGCCGGCGAACACCGCCTCAACCGAGCCATCGCGGCAATTGCGCACCCAGCCCTCCAGCCCGCGCCTGAGCGCCTCGCGCTCGACGAAGGCGCGGAAACCGACGCCCTGCACGCGCCCGCGCACGATCACGTAGCGAATGATGCTCATGCCAGATCTCCGGCATCGATGATGCGCGCGCCGGTCCAGCGCGATGTGCTCATGCGCTCGATCGAGCACACATAGCGTTCCGGCAAATTCCAGTCGCGCGCGGCAGCGGCAATCATCTCGACATAACCCGGTTTCGGCCGTCCGGGCGCGCGCTGGCGCAGCAGATAGATCATCGCCGTGCGGCGGTGCGCGCCGCTGCGCACCGGCAGATAACGTACATTGTAGAGGCCTACGTGCAGCAGTTCGTAGACATGCAGCGCAGCGATGTCGCGCGCCGTAAGCCGCCACAGCACGCCATGTACGCGCCCGCCGCGCTGAGGTTTCACCGATCCCCAGCCGTCGATGCCGACGAAAAACTCGTAGCCGTCGAGCGTCGCCGGTCCGAGGGCGCGCGCACCCGGACAGCGCCGCCGCATGGCGGCGCGGTTCATGTTGGAACCGTAGGCAAAGTAAAGCGGCACGCCGATAATTTTGCCATGGCCGGGCTCGCTCCAGCCATCCCGACAATGACCCAGTGCGTTCCAAAGCGGTATTAGCAGGACAAGCCCGGCCATGACGAGCCGCTTCAGGCAATTTCGGCCGTTACGTACAAAAACGTGCGGCTCAAGCCCGCCGAAATACAAACCGCTGCTTCAAGGCTGGCTGCCGAACCGTCCATGCTGCGCGTGCGCCATCAGCTTGCAAAATGCAGGACCCGCCAGGTGGATAAGAGTGGCATGGTCACCGCCTTCCAAATAGATGTCGGCCTGCTCGGCGATGCTGTCATCGACGACGGTCTCGATCCCGTAGGCGTCGCCAAATGGCGGCACAGCGCCGGGAGCGCAGTCCGGGAATAGCCATGCGATCTCGTCCTCCGTGGCCAAAGTAACGTTCTGATTGAACCGGTTTCCGAGCGCTTCCCATTCCAGATGCTGCGATGCCGGCAGCACAGCGAGAAGATAGCCTCCGTTTTTCTTCAGCACGACGGCTTTTGCCAGTTCACTCGCCGGAATGTGAGAGGCTTTTGCCGTGCGCAACGACGACATTGTCGGTGCATGCGGCAGCGCATCGTAGACTATTCCGTTTCTGTCGAGGTATTGCGCAAGCGTGAGCGCGGTTGCCATAGCATGCCCTCCCTTCGAGAATGTCAGGCATTCGCATGGTCGAACTCGCCCAGTCGTCGGTGCATCCGCGGGCACGCCGGCTGGGCAAGTCTTATCGTCGCGCAGTCAGGACTTCGACTGCGTCGAGGAAGTCACCGTACGCTGTGGTGACTCACTTCAGCGTCACTCAGATTCCAATCTTGCCGAAGCTCCAGTGCCGCAACCAGAACGACACCGGCGCCAAGGAAGAAGTGCCAGAAGCGGAGCGTGCCGAAATCGGCATAGCCAAAAATGATCGGTGACGCGATCAGCCACACACCACACGCGGCTTCCAGGCCCTCTTCCCAGCGACGCAGATCCAAGAACTCCGAAGCGCCGAGCGCCATCACGAAGATGCCGACGAGTGTTGCATTGGCCGCGATGGTCTGGCTGCCTGCGTCGCCGACCAGCCAAGCCGTCGCCACGATCACAGCCCCCAAGGCCATGCTGACACAATCTTCCCAAACGTAATGGGAGCCGAAGATACGAATGCCTGACATGATGACCTCCATCGAATGAAATCCGATGGCGTACGTCAGCGGTAGGGATGGCTTACAGGTCCAAACTCACGGTGCACGGTTGTAAGCCATCGAGCCGTATCTGAACGCCTAGTACTAAAGTATGATACGTTTTTCAGAGAAGAATTGATCCATATCAATATCCGACGCCAAATTTTCGAACCGTCGCCTTGATCCATTGCAGCCGTTCGCTGCATTGCAGCATCAATAAGGGTGCCATCGGCGATTTGGGGTCTGGCGTCCAGGTTCGCACACGACGCGCCGTTCGCGCGGATGACGGCTACTCGAACTCCAGGATCACCGCGTCGACCGCCAGGCTGTCGCCGGGCTTGGCGTTGATCTTCTTCACCGTGCCGTCGATCTCGGCGCGCAGCACGTTTTCCATCTTCATCGCTTCCACCACCGCCACGGTTTCGCCGGCCTTCACCTCCTGGCCTTCCTTGACCGCGATGGAGACGACCAGCCCCGGCATCGGACAGAGTACCTGCTTGCCGGTGTCGGCCGCTTTCTTCGACCGGCATCAGCCGCGCATAGCCGGCCTCGCGTCTCGGTATAGACGATAGGCCTTGGCCTCGACGCCGCGATAGGCGAGCGCGAAGCCGTTCGGCAATCGTGCGCACCTGCACGGCGACTGAAAGACCGTCGACCGTGCCGACCCACAGCGGCTCGCCCGGTTTCCAGTCGGAGACGAGCTTGTGCCGACGTCGGTTTGCCGACCAGAGCGCACCGCGATGGCGCCGTCCTCGCGCTTGACCTCGAGACTGTGCTCCTGTGTGCCCGAGCCAGACCGCGCGCAGGCTCTCGCGCGTGACGCTGCGGCCGTTCATCTGGCCGGAGATCCGCCGCTTGCGCTCGCCCAGCACGGTGTCGATCGCCGCCGCCACCGCGGCGATCACCGTCGCGCGCAGGCCGTCCGGCGCGTGCGGATGGAAGCCGTCGGGAAATTCCTCGGCGATGAAGCCGGTCGACAGTTTGCCGGCGCGCCAGCGCGGATGCGCCATCAGCGCCGACAGGAACGGAATGTTGTGGCGGATGCCGTCGATGACGAAGGCATCGAGCGCGTCGGCCTGCGCCTCGATCGCCTGCTCGCGGTTCGGCGCATGCGTGACCAGCTTGGCGATCATCGGATCGTAGTAGAGCGAAATCTCGCCGCCCTCGTAGACGCCGGTATCGTTGCGCACGGTGACGCCGTTGGCGCTTTGCTCCGCCGGCGGGCGATAGCGCGTCAGCCGGCCGGTCGAGGGCAGGAAGTTGCGGTACGGGTCCTCGGCGTAGACGCGGGTCTCCACCGCCCAGCCGTTGAGTTTCACGTCGCTCTGCTTGAGCGCGAGTTTCTCGCCGGCCGCGCTGCGGATCATCTGCTCGACCAGATCGATGCCGGTGACGAGTTCGGTCACCGGATGCTCGACCTGCAGCCGCGTGTTCATCTCGAGGAAATAGAAGCTCTTGTCCTGGCCGGCGACGAATTCCACCGTGCCGGCGCTGTCGTAGCCGACGGCCTTGGCCAGCGCGACCGCCTGCTCGCCCATCTTCTTGCGCGTGGCGGCATCGAGCAGCGGGCTCGGCGCCTCCTCGATCACTTTCTGATTGCGGCGCTGGATCGAGCATTCGCGCTCGCCGAGATAGATGACGTTACCGTGCTTGTCGCCCAGCACCTGGATCTCGATGTGGCGCGGATCGGTGATGAATTTCTCGATGAACATGCGGTCGTCGCCGAACGAGGACTTCGCCTCCGACTTCGAGCGCGCGAAGCCTTCCGCCACCTCGGCCTTGGAATAGGCGATGCGCATGCCCTTGCCGCCGCCGCCGGCGCGAGGCCTTGATCATCACCGGATAGCCGATCTGCTCGGCGATCACGATCGCTTCGTTGTCGTCCTCGATCACGCCGAGATGGCCGGGCACGGTCGAGACCTTGGCCGCGGCCGCCGCCTTCTTGGACTCGATCTTGTCGCCCATGGCGGCGATGGCCTTGGGATTCGGCCCGATGAACACGATGCCGGCGGCGGCGAGCGCTTTGGGGAAGGCCTCGCGCTCGGACAAAAATCCGTAGCCGGGATGCACGGCCTCGGCCCCGCTCGCCTTGCAGGCTTCCACGATCTTGTCGATCAGCAGGTAGCTCTTGGCCGCTTCCGGCGGGCCGATGGCCACGGCGCTATCGGCCATCTCGACGTGCAGGGCGTCCTTGTCGGCCTCGGAATAGACCGCGACCGTCTCGATCCCCATCCGGCGCGCGGTCTTGATGATCCGGCAGGCGATTTCGCCGCGATTGGCAATCAGGATACGCTTGAACATTACGCGGAACGCCCTTTGCCATTCCTGGTGGATATGGCCGCGGATAGCCGGCAACTGTTACAATACTGTCTTGCGGCCGGGGTATCTAGCGCGGCATTGCAACAAAGAAAACCGGGAGAACTGCCATGTCGCTCAGGTCAAAAACGCTGCACGCCCTGGCTTTGACGGTATTCGCCCTGCAACTGACCACGGCCGGCGCCGAGCCGCCGCACAATGTGATCCTGTTCGTGCCGGACGGCCTGCGCGCCCTCAAAGTGACCCCGGAGACCGCGCCGACCATGGCGGCGATCCGCGACAAGGGCGTCAACTTCAAGAACCCGCATTCGCTGTTCCCGACCTTCACCACCGCCAATGCCTCCGCCATGGCGACCGGCCATTATCTCGGCGACACCGGCGATTTCAGCAACACGATCTATACCGGCTATCCGGTCGGCCCGGCCGACGGCACGGTGACGCCGTTCCTGGAGAACGACGCGGTGCTGTTCGACGTCGACGAGCATTTCGACGGCAACTACCTCAATGAGGAAACCATCCTGAAGCTGGCGCGCGGCCAGGGCTTCTCGACCGCCGCCATCGGCAAGCTCGGGCCGACGCTGATCTTCGACCACACCGACCGCGTCAACCGGCCGGGCGAGCATACCATCGTGATCGACGATTCGACCGGACGCAAAAACGGCGCCCCGCTCTCGGACGAGACGAAGGCGGCTTTGACCAAGGCCGGCCTTGCGACCGAGGCGCCCACGCGCGGCGACAACGGCAATGCCGGCAAGTTCAAGGCGCCCGGCACCACGGTCGCCAATGTCGAACAGCAGGCCTATTTCGCCGACGTCGCGACCAAGGTCGTGCTGCCGATGTTCAAGGCGCGCAACAAGCCGTTCGTGCTGGTGTTCTGGTCGCGCGATCCCGACGGCACTCAGCACAATCAGGGCGACAGCCTCAATGCGCTGACGCCCGGCATCAACGGACCGACCTCGCTCGCCGCCATCAAGAACGCCGACGACAATCTTGCCGCATTGCGCAAGGCGCTCGACGAGCTCGGCCTCGCCGCCACCACCGACATCATCGTGTCGGCCGACCACGGCTTCTCCACCATCTCGAAGCAGAGCAAGACCAGCCCGGCCGCCAAGGTCGAACTATGCCGACGTGCAGCAAGGCCTGCTGCCGCCCGGCTTCCTCGCCATCGACCTGGCCAAGGCGCTCGGACCTGCCGCTGTTCGATCCCGACAACAAGAACGCGGCGGTCGCGGCCGGTGCGTATCCCAAAGCGCGGCAACGGCGTGATCGGCAAGGATGCGGCCAAGCCCGACGTGGTGGTCGCCGCCAATGGCGGCTCCGATCTGATCTACCTGCCCGGCAAGGATCGCAAAATGGCGGCGCGCGTGGTGCAGGCGCTGCTCGAACAGGATTACGTCAGCGGCATCTTCGTCGATGCCTCGCTCGGCCGCTTATCCGGGCACGCTGCCGATGTCGGCGATCAACCTGAGCGGCGCGGCGACCACGCCGCACCCGGCCATCGCGGTCAACTTCAGTTCGTTCGCCACCGGCTGCGACCAGCCGCTCCTGTGCACGGCCGAAGTGGCCGACACCGGCCTGCAACAGGGTCAGGGCATGCACGGCAGCTTCAGCCGCGCCGACACCATGAATTTCATGGCCGCCGCCGGGCCCGACTTCAAAGCCGGTTTCGCCGACGAAACGCCGGTGAGCAACGCCGATGTCGGCAAGACCATTGCCCATATCCTGGGTCTGAACGTCAAGCCGAAAGGCCGGCTGGTCGGCCGCGTCATCAACGAGGCGATGCCGGGCGGACGCGCGACGAACGCAGCATCGCGCACCGTCACCTCGCAGACCTCGGCTAACGGGCTGCGTACTGTGCTGCAATATCAATCGGTCGGCCGCACCCGCTATTTCGACGTTGCCGGTTTTCCCGGGCGGACCGTCGGCCTGGTCGAGGAAAGCAAAGCCGCCAGCCGTTGACGCATGGCCTCAGCCGCGAGGTGAAATTTTCTTGCTGGCGACGGCGATTTGCCAAAGGATTTATGCTGTTCCGCGGCGGTTCGGCGCGGCAGCGCTGCTCCTTGCCCCCGGCCCTATGCCGCCCCCGTCTGGGCGCCTATATTGGGCGACGGAACGACCATTGAGCGCGTAATGGAGGTTTGTCATGGCATTGGCGATTGGCGATACCGCCCCGGATTTCGAGGCGGAAACCACGGAAGGCAAAATCCGTTTTCACGACTGGCTGGGTAATTCCTGGGCGATACTGTTCTCGCACCCGAAGGATTTCACCCCGATCTGCACCACCGAACTCGGCACCATGGCGCGTATGAAGCCGGAGTTCGACAAACGCAATACCAAGATCATCGGGCTGTCGGTCGACCCGGTCGACAACCACAAGAAATGGGCAGTCGACATCAAGGATGTGGTCGGTTTTGCGCCGAACTATCCGATGATCGGCGACACCGATCTCAAGATATCCAAGGCCTACGGCATGCTGCCGGCCTCGACCTCCGGCACCTCGGAAGGCCGCACGCCGGCCGACAACATGACCGTGCGCAACGTCTTCATCATCGGGCCGGACAAAAAGGTCAAGTTGATCCTGGTCTATCCGATGACCACGGGCCGCAACTTCGACGAAATTCTGCGCGTGCTCGACTCGCTGCAGCTTACCGCCAAGCACCGCATGGCAACGCCGGCGAACTGGAAACAGGGCGAAGACGTGCTGATGACCGGCGCCATCACCGAGGACGAAGCCAAGAAGCTTTATCCGCAGGGCTGGAAGACCCCGAAGCCCTATATCCGCATCGTGCCGCAGCCGAAGTGACGCGGGCTTCATAGCTGGAACGAAGGACGCGGAGGACAATCCGCGTCCTTCGCGCTTTTGACGGCATTCGTTTCACCGCCACCACCGCGGCGCTATTGCATTCCCGCGGCGCCGACGCGATTGTGTCGCCCGCCGACCTTTGGCTGGAGCATTGAGCATGAACGACGGGGCAATAAACCCGCTGGCGCAGCAGCAACCGCCCTTCGCCCTATTTCTGGGCATGAAGATTACCCATGTCTCGCCCGAGCGGGTCACCGCCGAGCTTACGGCGCGCGAGGAGCTCAACAACCGCTTCGGCATCATGCATGGCGGCGCCCTCATGGCACTGGCCGATAATCTCGGCGGCACCGCCACCACCGCCAACCTGAAAGCGGGCCAGTCGACCACCACGATCGAGAGCAAGACCAATTTCTTCGCCGCCATCCCGATCGGCGACACGGCTTACGCGGAATGCACGGCGCTGCATCGCGGCCGCACCACCATGGTCTGGCAGACCCGGGTCACCCGCGGCGACGGCAGGCTTTGCGCGCTGGTCACGCAGACGCAGCTGGTGCTCGAGCGCGGAAAACAGTAAGCGTCGATTGATCAGGATTGTGCGCAGCTGCGCCGCAACGCTAGGCGACGAGCGATCTCACCACTTCCAGTTCAGCGCGGCCCGAGCCGTCGACACGGTGTGGCGGAAGCTGCTGGAGTAGGTTGAACCAAAAGTTGCAATGCTCGCGTTTTTCGAACCCAAATCCGCATAGAGGCCTTCGACGCGAACAGTCCAGTGCGGGTCGAGCATATATTCCAAGCCGCCGCCGCCGGTCCATCCGACGCGCGTGTTGTTACTCGTTAAAAAGTCACCGGTGGAGGGGAATCCCCAAGCGTCCGAGAAATGCGCGAAAGCCACACCGCCGGTCAAGTAAGCCAGAATCCTTGGAGAGACGGTTACGCCGGCACGACCGCGGATAGTGCTCATCCAATCCATTTTCGAACTGGATTGGGTTCCGCCAGGAGTTGCTGCGCTCGAGCTTCCGTTGACCCAGTCGATATCGCCTTCGACACCATATACCAAGTTTCCCGACTGCCAG
This sequence comes from uncultured Alphaproteobacteria bacterium, assembly GCA_963770985.1. Taxonomy (GTDB): domain Bacteria; phylum Pseudomonadota; class Alphaproteobacteria; order Rhizobiales; family Xanthobacteraceae; genus Pseudolabrys. The sequence goes on from CAVYRR010000005.1 coordinate 219,485, forward strand.
TTGTAACCGATTTGGCCGCCGCCAATGAATGAGGTCGCTCGGTCAGTCCATATCGGATCGGCCGAGATTGTACCAAATGCGTCGGGGTTGCTGAACGACGAGTTACGCCAAGCCGCGCCGGCGTTGAGGCCGATATACGGTCCAGCCCAACTCCATACCGCAGGCGGCGGTGCCTTGACCGGAAGCAACATGTCGGCCGCAGTTGCGCTGCCGATAAGGGCGGCTGACGACGCGGTCGCAAGTAGATAACAGCGCAAAGGCTTCATGAATCGACCGCCCCGGGATTCCAATTTGTTGCGTACATACTACCGGCCAAACCATGAAACTATCTATGGCAAAATTGCAACATTCCCCGAAAAGCAGCAAATTTACCAATCACACGAGCGTTTCACACCGAATCCGCGAGTTTTATCACCTGGTTGCGGTCGATCTTGTCGCCGACATTGCGCGGCATCGCCGGCACCCGGAAGACCCGTGCGGGGACCATTTCGCGCCTGAGCTTCTGTTCACAATGAGCGCGAACGGCCTTCGGATCGATTTCCGCGCGAGTCTCAAGCGCGGCCCAGACTTCCTCGATGCCGAGCGCATTGGCACGCCCGAAGGCGACGGCGTGAACCACGCCGGGATACGACATCAAAACCGCCTCGATCACCTCCGGATTTATCTTGTCGCCGCCGAGATCGATAATGGTCTTGCTGCGCCCGGAAATGATCAGCACGCCGTCCTCGGTGACCGCGCCGATGTCGCCGGGATAGAACCAGCCGTCGCGAAAGTATTTCTCCTGAATCGGGCGGATTGCCGACGTAGCCGTAGACGCATTTGTCGCCGCGAAAGCGAATATGGCCTTCGTCTCCCGCCTTGCGGACGCGGCCGGCGTCGTCGACCGCCTGCACGATCATGCCCGGGCGTCACATAGCCAATGGCGCCCTTGATGTGCCCGATTTGATGGACGTAACCGCCGGCCACCGGGTTGCCTTCGGTCGCGCCATAGCCGTGCACGACGTGCGAACACATGCGCGCGCGCACCCGGTCGGACAGCGACGCGGCGAGCTTGCTGCCGACCGACAGCATGACCTCGAAGGGGCAGAGGAAAGCCGGTGAGCGTTCGTAATAGTCGAGAAATTCCGCCATGCCCGCGGGCGAGGCCACCATGCATTGCACGTTGTGCAGCGACAACGCCTGCATGGTCTCGGCCGGATCGCTGCCGCGCACGAAGACGGTGCCACCGCGCGCCAGCACGTAGATCACCCAGAGATAGCCGCTGTTGGCCGCGACCCCTACGTCCAGGAAAACGCGCGAGCAGGTAGCAATCCGGTTTCCAAAGGCGAAGTCGTAGGACTGGATGCGCCGCAGGATAATGTCGTGACTCAAGGCCACGGCTTTCTGGTCGCCGGTGGTGCCGGAGGTCAGGATGATGCGCGCAATGGCGCTGCCGTCCGGTTCGGCCTCTGCGGCGGGCGGCTTGCCGTCGCCCTCGACCCAGCTTTGATCGACCGCAATGACGCGGCCAGCATTTTGGAAACGCGTCGATGTATCGGTGAGAACCGCGTCGATGCGGAATCCGGCCGGCAGGTTCGGATTGACGGTGGAAAAGGAAACGACGCCCAGGCGTGCCAGGCCCAGGATCAGCGCCCAGTGAAAGATCGGCTCCTTGGCGAAAACGGCGACGATATCGCCGCGTTTCAATCCGGCCGCGAGCGCGTGCGCCGCCACATTATTGGCGAACGCAAGCAGCCGGCCATAGCTGACGAGACCGAAGTCCCAGCCGGGCGCGCAAATCGCCGGCGCGGTCGGTTGATGCTTGGCGTGCAGCAGAAATCCGTCGATGATGCTCACGATTACAATAGTCCGAAATGCCCACGCCCCTACGCGCAGGCCCACTGTAGCACCTCCGATCTTCGGATTTGAACGCCGATTTTACCGCATGCGCCAGGGCGCGCACTGATTATGCGATATCGGCAATGCGGCTAGGGCTATGATTCAAGCCGCGTCGCGGGCGCGGCCCATTATGTCGCCGCTTGCCTTTGCGTCGCTCAATCCCATCGTGATGAGCAGATATTCGACCTCCATGCGGGCGGTGACGTGCGACATGGTCGGGCGCGTGCCCAGCGTGGTTTCATCGAGATCGTCGAGGGCGGTCAATCCACGCGGATAAAATTCGCGGAAAATCACCCGCTCGGCCAGGCCTTCAATGCAGCGGAAATTGAGCCGCTGCGACAGCTCCTGCAGCCCCTCGCCTACCAGCTTCTTGTTGCGTGACCCAAGCGTCGACAGGCGATTGCGCAACACGATCCAATCCGGGGTCACATTGTCGACCGACTGGCGCTGGCGGCGCGCTTCATCCACCATCTCGGCATAGTGGCTGGTGCCGGTGACGCCGAGCGTCTCGGGGTCGACGGTGCCGAGCACGTCGAGGTCGACAAAACTGTCGTTGAGCGGCGTAATCAAGGTGTCGGCGATTGAGTGAGCGCGCCGCATCAGATCGCTATTGTGACCGGGCGTATCGATCACAATAAAGCTGTGGCTTTGCGCCAGTGCATCGACGGCATCGGTGAGCGCCTTGCCATTGTCTTCATTCGTAGCATCGAGACACAAATGCTCGGGAACTTCGAGGTCGCGGCCGACGTGTTGAGCCCAGGCGCGCCTGTTCTCGATGTAATGGGTGAAGCTCTTTTGTCTCGAATCGAGATCGATGGTGGCGACGCTTTGGCCCGACTTCATCAGCGCGACCGCGATATGCATGGCGACCGTCGATTTGCCCGATCCGCCCTTTTCATTGCCCACAACGATGACGCGGGCTGAACGCATACGACTCGGCTCTTCACGGGACATAAGTGCCCTCCAGAATATCGTCGAGCTGTCGCACGACTGTGGTTTTTCTTGCTTGCGATTATTTGCGCCGATTCTCTGACATCATGCCAGCCAAATTTGTAGGCGATTAAATTTTTTTTCGATCAAAGTTCCATTGGAACTTCGCGGTGACGTTCTAAACCTCAGCCACGACCGAGGCCGCCGCGTTCGCCGCCGGTTTCACCCCGCCGACGCCACGATTAACCAATATGACGCCGATGGCGCAGACCACCATGCCGGCGATCGAGAGCGCGTCCAGCTTTTCGCCGAACAACGCGAAGGCAAGCAGGGCGGTCACCACCGGTACCAGGTAGAATAGGCTGGCGAAGCCGGTCGCCGCCGAACGGCGGATCAGCCAATACATCAGGCCGACCGCGGCGATTGACAGCACCAGCACCAGCCAAGCCATGGCGAAGATGAGCTCGCCGCCCCAGTGGATCGTGCGCGTCTCGAACGTGAAGGCGGCAACGCCAAACAGCAGCAGCGCGCCGGCATATTGCACCGTGTTGCCGGCGCGCCAGTCGATGCGGCCGCAATAGCGCTTTTGATAAAGCGTGCCGAGCGTGATGCCGAACAGCGAGCCGAAACTCGCGATCCAGCCGAGCGGCGAGCCCGCCAGCACGATGCTGCGGTCGTGCAATACCAGCGCGACGCCGATCAATCCCAGCACCAGGCCGAGCCATTGCAGGCGCGTGACCCGCTCGCCCATGAAGCGGTTGGCGATGGTGGAGGTGAGTATCGGCTGCAGGCCCGGGATCAGCGCCGAGATGCCGGCCGGCACCCCCTGGCTGATGGCGGTGAATACGCCGCCAAGATAGAGCCCGTGCACCAGCGCGCCCGCCACCAGGCTATGGCCGATCTCCGGCCCGTTCGGCCAGGGCGCCCGCGCGAAAAGCGCGATCGCCGTCATGATGAACACGACGAACACCATGCGCACGGCCAGAAACGTCATCGGCTCGATATAGGGCAGCCCGAAGCGCGCGCCGATAAAGCCGGTGCTCCACAGCAGCACGAACAGCATAGGCGCGGACGCGATCGCCAGTCTGGTCAGGCGCATGAGGATCTCGGCATCGGTTGTTCAAAAAATCGTGCGGGAACCATTCCCCTTAGCATTTCCGGTGCTCAGGTCACGTCCGAAAGTTCCTTCCGCACTGCACATGTGTCTCTTTTTTGGAACGGCGGCGCAACCAATGGGTTTCCTTTGAACGAGACGACAAGCGTGTCTGGAACCGAAGGAGGATTGCCATGAGTGATCCGCGTTATACCGATCCGCGGTTGAGCGACCCAGTGCTGCGTCGTGACGAAGCCATTGGCGGGACCTGGGGCTGGATTGCCGGCATCGCCGTCGTGGTATTGATCGCGCTCCTCGTGATCGCCGGCAGCAACAGCAATACCGCGAGTAACAGTACCTCGCCTGCCGCCACCGGCAGCGCGACGCGTCAAACGAGCCCACCGACCACCACCGGCTCAGGCGCCACGTCGCCGCAGCCAATAACGCCAGTTCCGGCGCCAGCGTCAAACAGGAACGCGCAGTAAGTCGGCACGGGTTCGCGTTTGAATGGCGTGCCTCGGCGCAGCACGCGCCGGAGCCACTCGTAGATTTAGGAGACCCACCATGACTTGGGATGATAATAAGTCGCATGACCGGCCGTTGGCGGACGGCGCACGTGCCGGCACGCTGCAAATCGTCGCCTCCCTCATCACCGCCATCTTTGTCGTGAGCCTTGTGCTCTACGGGCTCAATCATGAGGGTGAAGACGGCGACAGCGAGAAAACCGCAGCCCCCATCACCGTCACGCCGCAGGCGGCGCCCGCTCAGCCAAATCCGGCGCAAGGCCAGCAACTGCCGGGACCGCAGCAAGCGCAATTGCAGCAAGGCGGCGGTCAGCAACCGTCCTCGCCAAATTCCACTGCCGAGCAGCCATCCGGCCCAAGCAACCCTTCGACCACGACCGGTCAAGGGCCGAATACGCGAGGCAGCCAGAACGGCAACGCGAGTACCAAAGCAAACCAGACGCCCGTCACGGCATCGCCGAACACCCGTCCGCCGAATCCAGCCAACAATTGATAAGACTTATTAAGTTGGACGCACTAGCCGACGATCGTGGACAGGGCGAAGCCGACTGTGGCGCTGATGACCGCCTCGATCGCCTGGAATTGCATGCCGCTCAAGACGTGGCTGACATAGGGGAACAGCACATGACCGAACGGCAACATGACCGCCGCGACCAGCGTGACGCAGATTAATTTTACAATGAGCCGCCGGTCGATCATCATTGGTCCCCTTCCCCCAATTCTAGCGCGCTTTTTTATAATCTTCTCACGGATCGCATGGCTTGGGCAATCGCGTCAGGTCTGGAACGCGGGGTCGATGGGTACCCGATAGCCGTTGGCCAGCCGGTTGGTTTCGTTGGCCATGCCGGTGACTGCCATCACCTCACCGAACATGGCTTCGGTCATGCCGGCCTTGCGGGCGGCCGCCGTGTGGCTGGCGATGCAATAGGCGCAGCCATTGGTGACGCTGACCGCGAGATAGATCATTTCCTTGGTAAGCGGGTCGAGCGCGCCCGGCGCCATGATTTCTTTGATGCTGTCCCAGGTGCGCTTGAGCGTGGCCGGATCGCGGGCCAGATATTTCCAGAAATTGTTCACGTCCGGCACGTTGCGACTCTGCTTGATGTCGTCATAGACCGCGCGCACCTCCGGCGAGGCATCGGCGTATTCGATCGCTGCGTTCATGGTTGACCTCTTAGAAATCGAGCTTGTCGCGCACCGCGGCGATGCCGGTCTTGGCGCAGGCTTCGTCATTCGTTCCCAGCGGTGCGCCGGAAACGCCAATCCCACCGACCAGCGAACCTGCCGCCTCCACCATCACGCCGCCGGCGATGGCGGTTACGCCCGGCAACGAACGCACGCCGGCCTGCGGCATGCCCGGCTGGGTGGCGGCGACGATCTCGCTGGTGTCGGTGCGGAAGCTGACCGCGGTCCAGGCCTTGCCGCTCGCGGTCGGCACGGTGTGGGCGCCGGCATAGCGGTCGCGCAGCAGAACTTGCGTGACACCGAAACGGTCGACCACCGCGACGGTAACTTGGTAGCCCTGCTTCTGGCAGTCGGCGAGCGCGGCGCGGGCGAGCGCCAGCGCGAGATCGACGCTCATGGATTTGAAGGTGACCAGGCTTTCTTGCGCGCGCAGCGGCGCACACAGGAGCGGCGCCAACAAGAGCGCCAATATCATCTTTCGCAGCATCATCGGGCACTCCTCTTTTCAACGCGTGCATAACGAGTTTTGCGGGCCAGCGCCATCGCCGATGGCGAATTTACCTCCAGGGATATAGGCGAGCCCCCGGCGGCGGGACTATATTCTAAGCAAGGGCACGACACATTTGCGGAGAAATGTCCGTGCAACTCTACGACCGTGCAGCCGACGTGGTCCGCGCCATTTACGATAGCCGCATCGCGACGCCGGCCACGCTCGCGGCCGAGCATTATTTCCCCAACGCCAAGCGCTTCACCGAGCGCTGGACCGACATCCGCCGCGAGGCACTCGCCGTCGCCGGCATGCTCAACGACGTGCCGCGTTTCCACGACATCATGCCGGCGCAGGCGGATATTTCGGCTAATGACGGGCGCGACTGGCGCGTGTTCATCATGAAGGCCTATGGCGTGACCGTGCGGGATAACCTCAAACGCTGCCCGACGGTCGCCGCGCTGCTTGACCAGGCGCCGGAGGTGGTATCGGCCACATTGTCGTTCCTGGCGCCCGGCAAGCACATTCCCGAGCACCGCGGCCCGTTCCGCGGCATATTGCGCTTTCACCTGATGCTGTCGATGCCGTGCGACGGCAACGGCGTTCCCGCCTGTGTCATGAATATCGACGGCCTCCCCTATCGTCTCGGCGACGGCGAAAGCCTGCTGTGGGACGACACCTATCGGCACGAGGTGTGGAATAGAAGCGACCAAGTCCGCATCGCGCTCTTGCTCGATGTCTGGCGTAAGGACATGCCGGCCGATATCGCGCTGCTGTCGCGGGTCATCCTGCTCGGCACCCAGGCGGTCATCCGACTGGGAGGGATGTCTTACGGCGGCTGAAGAATGCGCTAGTCTTCGTCGGCGGCCGCAGCGACCGCCATTGCACGAGGACACCATGCCGAAGACGCCGGACTATTTCGCAGGAAAAACCATCGTCATCACGGGAGCCGGCAGCGGCATCGGGCGGGCCACCGCGCTGATTTTCGCGCGCGAGGGCGCCAACGTGGTCTCCGCCGACATCAACGAGAAAGGCGTCGAGCAGACCGTCGAGCAGGTCAACGCCAAAGGCGGCCAGGCGCTGGCGCTCACCATCGACGTGACCAGGCGCGCGGCGGTCGAGGACATGGCACAGCTCGCGATCGACGGTTTCGGCAGCGTGCAGTTCCTGTTCAACTCGGCCGGCGCGGCGATCCGGCGTTCCAAGTTCCTCGACATCGACGACGACCTGTTCGACCGCACCTTCGACCTCAACGTCAAAGGCACGTTCTACGCCATGCAGGCGCTGCTGCCGCACATGCTGAAAAACCAGTTCGGCGTCATCGTCAACATGGGCAGCATGTCGCACCGGCGCGGCGGGCCCGGCTCCTCGGTGCATTACGCCTCGGCCAAGGGCGCGGTGGTGACCATGACCATGGGCGTGGCGCGCGAATTCGCCACGCAAGGCATCCGCGCGCTGTCGATCTCGCCCGGGCCGGTGAGGACGCCGTTCCAGGACGCGGCGGCGACATCGCCCGAGCTCTATCAGAAATTCCTCGATGACGTGCCGATGGGCCGCTTCGCCGGGCCGGAGGAGATCGGCGAATTGGTGCTGTTCATGTGCTCGGACGCCTGCCAGTTCATGACCGCGGACACGGTCTATGTGAACGGCGGCGGCGGCTGGCGGTGAACCCATGACGACGTGGTGCCGTTTCGAGAAGGATAGCCAGACCAGCTACGGCCTGATCGAGGGCGACCGGGTGATCGGGGTGGACGGCAGCCCGTTCGGCACATACCAGCGCAACGCCCGCTCCTATCCGCTGGCCAGCGTCAAATTGCTGATCCCGGTGGTGCCGCCGACCTTCTACTGCGTCGGCATCAATTACGCCGATCACATCCGCAAGATGGCGGCCAAACGCGGCACCGAGCCGATCTTCCCCAAGAAGCCGGACATCGGCTATCGCGCCAACAACGCGCTGATCGCGCACGAGGAGAATATCGTGAAGCCGGCGGACGCCGGCGAGGCTTTCCAGTACGAGGGCGAGCTGGTGGCGGTGTTCGGCAAGCGCTGCCGCAACGTCAGCCGCGAGCACGCGCTTGATTATGTGCTGGGCTGGACCATCGGCAATGACGTCAGCGAGCGCGGCTGGCAGAAAGACGACCGCACGCTCTGGCGCGCCAAGAATGCCGACACCTTCAAGCCGATGGGGCCGTGGATCGTCACCGGGCTCGACCCCGCCAAGATGGAGACCGTCATCCGCGTCAACGGCAAGGAAACCGACCGTTTCGCCACCAACAACATGATTTTCGACACCGCGACCTATATCGCGGAAGTGTCGAAATACTGCACCATCGAGCCGGGCGACGTGATGTGGATGGGCACCGACGGCGTGCCGGCCAACATCAAGCCGGGCGACACGGTGGAGATCGAGATCACCGGTATCGGCGTGTTGCGCAACAAGGTGGTGGCGGGAACCTGAGCACGGAATAAACGGGTATAACTTTTGAAATGGCGCTGGGCGGCCGGACAGCGCCCGCGCATCGGCGTAACGCAGGCGAACACAACTAACGATTGTCGGTGTCCATGAGCGAGTCCCCCTCCGACGACGATGTCGGCCGCCAGATTCTCGACGTTTTCATGCGCAACCGCGTACCGGTGAGCGGCATGCTGCCGCGCAACTACTTTTTTACCGTGCGCGACGGCGATTTCCAGCGCGGGCTCAACAAAGCGGTGGCGAACGCCTGGGTCACCATCGACCGGCGCAATCGCTACCGTTATGAGCTCACGGCCGCGGGTTATGCCGCCGGGCGGACGATCGAGGCGCCGGAGGTTTAGGCAGCGCCCTACCCTTCCCGCTCCTCCACCAGCGTCACCACATCGCGCGTGCGGGTGACGCCCTGCGGGAAGGCGCGGTTGAAATCGGCGACCAGCGCCTTGAATTCGTCGCCGCCGAGCGCGGCGTCGCAGGCCGCCTTGTCGGCAAATTGGTAGACCGCGTAATGCACGCCCGGCTCCAGTTCGCTCCAGAAGCGCCAGGCCTTGTCGCATTTGAACGCCTTGATCGCCCACGGCAGGTGGTCGGTCGAATACCATTGGTCGAATTTCTCGCGCAAAGGTGCGACGACGACGGCGCGGACGAGGAAGAAGGTGGTGGGCATGGCGTCCCCCGGTCATTGCCGGACGCGGTCCGGCGCGCCATGATGACCGCCCACCGAGGCGATGACAAATGCTCCGCGCGCGCTATTTGAGAATCGTCGGCCTGCCGCTTTTGGCCACGCTACTGATGGCGCAAACCGTTCCCGTCCCGCCGAAGAAGCCGGCGCTGCCGGCCAGGCCGAAGAACACTACAGCCATCACCCAGCCGAAAAAGCCCGACGCGAAAAAACCCGAAGCCAAGAAACCCGAAGCCAAAAAAATCGAAGCAAAGAAACCCGAGCCGCCGAAATATACCCTCGCGGATTATTACAAAGTGTGGGACGTCACGGCCGAGACGACGCGCAAGGACATCGTCGCGCGTTTCGGCGAGCCGAAACAGCCCGCCGACCGCCGCGTCTCCTATTACTTCAACGAGAACCTGGTTTTCTTCTTCACCAGCGACGACACCGTCGGCACCATGGTGGTCGGCAATTCGTTCGAGCCGATGCCGCCCAACAGCATCCCGCGCGACGTCCTCGACAAGGCCTTCATCGGCCGCAGCCGCGACGACGTGCTCAAGGCGTTCGGACCGGCCAACGCGGTGTTGTCCGACAACTACCGCTACCTGCCGAAGTCGGGTCCCTACAAGGTGCAGTTCCAGTGCTACGACATCGAGCGCTACGTCTGCAAGCAGATGACGGTGCAGTTTTAGGGCGGTGGGATTGCGCGGCGCGGCATCGGGGCCCCGTCACTTAACGCCTCTAGACGACGCCCTCAGCCGAGCCGGACGCAGCTAGGAATACATACCTTGGGAATATAGTCAAGGGGTTTTTGGGCGGCCGCCCTCACCCGCTCATGCCCGCGCAAGCGGGCATCCAGTTCTTTTCATAATGGCCCTGGATTCCCGCTTGCGCGGGAATGAGCGGAGAATTAATCCCGCTCCCCGACCACCATCACCACGTCGCCCACGGCAGGTGATCGGTCGAAGTCCAATGATCGAATTTCTCGCGCAGGCTTTCGGAGATGACGGCGCGGACGAGGAAGAAGGTGGTAGGCATGGGGATCGTTCCGCAAATCTTGGTGGGTACGACGCGTTCTGCGCCTTTGCCCACCCTACGCTTGCTACGTCGCAAAGATCTTTTCCGGGTGCTCAGGGTCATACCCTGGGAAATCAGCAGGAATCTTTACTTCGCTAAACTTTTCTGACTTCGTTTCAATTGCGATTTTCCAACCATCACTGCCCTTTGCAACATGAATTTGCTGCGTAAGACCACTATTCCTTGTCTGGATAAAAATATTAATGCGCAATCTTTTACGTTCGCTCAGGTCGAAGCCGAAAACTCCCATCACGGCCTTATTTGGATGCACCGTCCCTAGGTTAATCCGATTTCGCGTCCAAAACTTCTGGTTTTCGAAATCAACCGGTTCATCTAAATCAATCCACTCAGAAAAAATATCAAATACGAGGTACTTTGAAACGTTCATAAACATAAAGTCTACTCGATTGGCCGACCAGAATCCTGGCTGAAAATAGCCGAGACTATCGCCCCCCGTAGTGTGACCGATCAGATATTGAGTTTGATTTTCAATCGAAGTTAGCAAGGTCTGCAGTTCAGATTTCACGTGTAGGAATTCGTCTTCAACTCTTTGCTGTCGCCTAACTCTGATGACTTGACCCCATAACCAACTAGCCAAGAAAAATGAGATAGAAAAATTCGAAATAAATACCGTAACTAAATCGGATTCTGAATTGGTGACACGATAAAGACCCCAACAAACGCCTATGATAAATTGCAGCCAAAATTCGCGTACGATCTGGCTAAGCGTTCGCTTTGTGGTTTGAAATAATTGCTCTCGTAACATTATCAAATCGCTCGATGTAGTAGATGGAAGCAACCTCACACCGGCAAATTGTCGTGCTTCCTCGTCGGCATCTCGACGTGCTTGTTCTTCAGCATGGCGAGCGCCCTTGCCAGCCACCGCCGCGTCGAGTGCGGCATGATCACGTCGTCTTTGTAGCCCCGCTTATGACTTCGGCGCAAATGCGGCCTTGTATCGCTCGATTGCGTCTTCGTAAGCCATGTTAACTCGCATGCTATGGTGAGTTAATCCAAGTTGCGCCGGAATCGCTAAGCTCGCGCGCTCTATTGCGGCTTTAATCCGCAACTCACAAGGATATGCGTTGTTATCTGCGACAGAGGCAAAGTAATTGTCGGCATCGGAAATATAGGTATCTGGCTCGGGATAACGGTTCTCTCGGAGATAACTGTACAAATGCGTCACGAGGGATTTGCGCCCACTGATCCAGAACCTTAGCCAGAGCCAAATAGCATTCTTAATCCAAAGCAAAATATACAAAACCTGAAGTCCAACTATCGTCCCAGCGAAGCCCCAAAATCCTGTTGAAGTGCCTAGGGCAACAAATATCCCTATAACCGCGTCGGGGATTAGACCCAGAAATACCTCTGTCCAAAATTTACGCTCGATCTTGCTCTTTATTTGCATGAGAGCGTCTCCCCAAGCTTCAATATCACACCGGCAAATTATCATGCTTCCGCGCCGGCATCTCGACGTGCTTGTTCTTCAGCATCGCCAGCGCGCGCGCATTTTTCATTAGCGCAGGCTGCGTAAACTTGCCTGCGCTGCGCCGATGCGTCACGTGCGGCATGATCACGCCGTCGATAGTGCCGCGCCTCGTCATTCCATGACTACTTCGATATCGGCGGCCAGTGCGCTGCGCAGCGTGCAGGCCACCGGCGAATGCGCGTCGGCCCAGCGCACCAGGGCTTCGAGCTGATCGCGCGTCGCGTTGGCCGCGCGGATATGCACGACCATACGCAGCCCGATCAGCGCCGCCGAGACGCGCTCGTCGAGCCCGAGCAGGCCGCGATTGTCGCCTTGGCTTTCGACCGTGACGTCGAGCCGGTCGAGCGCGATGCCGAGCTTAGCCGCGCGCATGGCGATCACCGTGCCGGTGCAGGCGGCGAGCGAGGCGCGCATCAGCCAGCCCGGCTGCGGCACGCCGCCATCGCCGCCAAGCGCTTCCGGCATGTCGGTTTGCGCCTTTTCGCCCTTCGGGCCGGCGATCGAAAAAGTCAGGTCCTTGGTCAGGCTCGCCGTGGCGGACGAATTCTTCACGCGCCCTTTCTCAGGATTAGCGGCGATCGCCTTGGCGACATTGTCCATCGCTTCGCGAATGGCCTGTTGCGGCATGGCTCCCTCCTCTACACCGGCAAATTATCGTGCTTCCTGCGCCGGCATCTCGACGTGCTTGTTCTTCAGCATCGCCAGCGCGCGCGCCAGGCGCCGCCGCGTCGAGTGCGGCATGATGACGTCGTCGATATAGCCGCGCTCGGCGGCGACGAAGGGCGACAGAAAGCGGTCCTCGTATTCCTTGGTGCGCGCGGCGATCTTGTCCTTGTCGCCGATGTCGGCGCGGAAGATGATCTCGACCGCGCCCTTGGCGCCCATCACCGCGATCTGCGCCGTCGGCCAGGCGTAGTTCAGATCGCCGCCGACGTGCTTCGACGCCATCACGTCATAGGCGCCGCCGAAGGCCTTGCGCGTGATCACCGTGACCAGCGGCACCGTGCACTGGCTGTAGGCGAACAGCAGCTTGGCGCCGTGCTTGATCAGCCCGTTGTATTCCTGCGCGGTGCCGGGCAGGAAGCCGGGCACGTCGACGAAGGTGACGATCGGAATGTTGAAGGCGTCGCAGAAGCGCACGAAGCGCGCCGCCTTGCGCGAGGCGTCCGAGTCGAGCACGCCGGCCAGCACCATCGGCTGGTTGGCGACGAAGCCCACCGTCTTGCCGGCGATGCGGCCGAAGCCGGTGACGATGTTCTTGGCGTAAGCCGACGCGATCTCGAAGAAGTCGCCCTCGTCCACGACCTTGAGGATCAGCTCCTTGATGTCGTAGGGCTTGTTCGGATTGTCGGGGATCAGCGTGTCGAGCGATTTGTCGATCGCGGTCGGCGGGGTCCTGCGTCGGCCAGTCCGGCACGCCGGCTCTCGTTGTTGGCCGGCAGGAAGTCGATCAGCCGGCGCATCTGCAGCAGACACTCGACGTCGTTCTCGAAGGCGCCGTCGGCGACGCCGGACTTGGTGGTGTGCACGCGAGGCGCCGCCCAGTTCCTCCGCCGTGACCACTTCGTTGGTCACCGTCTTCACCACGTCCGGCCCGGTGACGAACATGTAGCAGGTGTCGCGCACCATGAAGATGAAGTCGGTCATCGCCGGCGAATAGACGTCGCCGCCGGCGCACGGGCCCATGATGACGCTGATCTGCGGGATGACGCCGGAGGCGATGACGTTGCGCTTGAACACCTCGCCGTAGCCGCCGAGCGCGGCGACGCCCTCCTGGATGCGCGCGCCGCCGGCGTCGAACAGGCCGATGATGGGCGCGCGCGCCTTCATCGCCATGTCCTGCACCTTGATGATCTTGCCCGCGTGCGTCTCGGAGAGCGAGCCGCCGAACACGGTGAAGTCCTTGGAGAACAGATAGACGGTGCGGCCGTTGACCGTGCCCCAGCCGGTGACCACGCCGTCGCCGGGGATCTTGGTCTTCTCCATGCCGAAGTCGTCGGAGCGGTGCTCGACGAACATGTCGAGCTCCTCGAACGAGCCCTTGTCGAGCAGCAGTTCGATGCGCTCGCGCGCGGTCAGTTTGCCGCGCTTGTGCTGGGCCTCGATGCGCGCCTTGCCGCCGCCCAGCCGCGCCTCGTCCCGCCGCTGCTCCAGCCTGTCGAGGATGTCTTTCATGGCACGCCCTGCCCCGCCTATTTCCGCAATAGTTTCCCGAATTGGGCTGCAAAAGCCATACCACGGTGCCCTCTCCGCTGTCGTCCCCGCGCAGGCGGAGACGACAGCGTGAAGACTTGGCATCCCCGCCAACGCCCCTTAGAACCCGCCCATGAGCGAACCCGCCACCTCCGCGCAACTGCTGCAGCAGGGCCTGTTCCACCACCGCCAGGGCGACCTCGCCGCGGCCATGGAGCGCTATGTCGAGGTGCTGCAAAGAGACCCGCAGAACGCCGACGCGCTCTATTACGTCGCCGTGGTCGCCTGCCAGGACGAGCAATTCCAGCAGGGCGTCGAGCTCGCCCGCCGCGCCATCGCGAACGGCCCGCCGCAGGCGCGCGTCCACAATCTGCTCGGCCAGGCGCTGTACCGGCTGGGCGAGCCGATGGAGGCGATCAAGAACTTCGACCGGGCGATCGCGCTCGACGCCAATTTCGCCGACGCCCACGGCAACCGCGCCAATATCCTGGTCGATGCCGGCCTGCCCGACGAGGCGCTGAAAAGCTTCGACCGCGCGCTCGAGCTCAATCCGGCCTCGGGGCCGGACTGGCTCAACCGCGGCGCCTTGTTGCAGGAACTCGGCCGCCATGCCGACGCGCTGGCGAGCTTCGACAAGGCGGTCATCTGCGGCCCGGAGGTGGCCGAAGCCCATGTCAATCGCGCCAACGCGCTCAAGGACCTCGGCCATCTCGACGCCGCAAGCGGCCTCACCGCTTCGCCGCGCTTCGACGAAGCGGCGGCGGCCTACAACAAGGCGATCGCGCTCGAGCCGCGGCTCGACGAGGCCTATCTCGGGCGCGGCCTGCTCGCTTTGCTGCGCGGTGACTGGGCGGCCGGCTTTCCCGATTACGAACACCGCGAGAAAGTCGGCGAGCCGACCTTCGTTGCGCTGGATCAGCCGCGCTGGGCCGGCGAACCGCTTACTGGTGAGCGGCTCGTGCTGCTGAGCGAACAGGGCCTGGGCGACACCATCCAGTTTTGCCGCTTCGCGCCGCTGCTGGCGGCGCGCGGGTTCGAGGTGACGATCTTGACCCGCAAGGCCATGGCGCCGCTGCTCTCGACGCTGAAAGGCGTAACGATCGCGACCGACGCCGATGCGCTCGCGCAAGACAAACGGCCGCTGCGTTGGGTGCCTTTGCTCAGCGTACCTGGCGTGCTCGGGATCCGGCCGGACAGCGTGCCGGCCGACGTGCCTTATCTTTCGGCGGAGCCGGCGCGCATCGCAGCCTGGCGGGCGCGGCTCGGCGAAGGTTCCTTCAAGATCGGCATCAACTGGTCGTCTGGCCACTCGGACAAGGCGCACTTCACCCGGCGCGACATTGCGCTCGCCGACTTCGCGCCGCTGGCCGCGCTGCCCGGCGTGCAATTGATCTCGTTGCAAAAGGGTGCGGCGGCTGCGGAGATCGCCACGGTCGCGTTCGGCGACAAGATCACGGCGCTCGACGCCGATCCGCAGGCCGATGCGGATTTCTTCCTGGATACCGCCGCGGTGATGAGCCGGCTCGACCTCGTCGTCACCTGCGATACCTCGGTCGCGCATCTGGCCAGTGCGCTGGCGCGGCCGGTGTTCACCGCGCTGCCGGCGATCGCCGACTGGCGCTGGCTGATCGGGCGCGACGATACGCCGTGGTATCCGACCATGCGGCTGTTCCGCCAGGACGCCGGGCGGCAATGGCAGCCGGTGATCGCAGCGATCGTCGACGCGGTGCGCGAAAAAATGACGCAGGGCCCGCAAAGCTGAACTTTGTAACCGGCCGTCATTGCCCGTATGGAACTATTTTCGCTCCCCGCACGTTAGCCGCGACCTTCACGCCAAAACGGGGAATATTTCCATGGGCTCCAGCAAAGCCACCGCGGCGCATAACGGCACGCCACGCCTCAAAACGCCGACCGATCTGCGCTCCAACGCCAGCAAGGACATCGCCGGCGCGCTCAACGCCATCCTGGCCGACAGCTTCGCGCTTTATCTCAAGACCAAGAATTTCCACTGGCACGTCAGCGGACCGCATTTCCGCGATTATCATCTGCTGCTCGACGAGCAGGCCGACCAGATCTTCGCCACCACCGACGTGATCGCCGAACGGGTGCGCAAGATCGGCGGCAACACGCTGCGCTCGATCGGCGATATTTCGCGCCAGCAAAGGCTCGCCGACAATGACGCCGCTTACGTCGATCCGCAGGACATGTTGGCCGAGTTGCGCGACGACAATCAGCGCGTCGTCGCCTCCATGCGCGAGGCGCACGGCTTGTGCGACGAACATGAGGACGTCGCCACCGCCAGCCTGCTCGAGATCTTCATCGACGACGCCGAGCGGCGCGTCTGGTTCCTCTACGAGACCAGCCGCAAGGGCGATCCGACCGGGCATTAATCAATCATCCGCTCCCGGTCCGCGCGCAGCACCGGCCCGGATCCGCCGCGATCGACGAACCCGCCTCGGCGTGGCGATAGGCGCGCCGCTCGAGCGCGGCATCGTCGCGGCCCCATTGCGACATCTGCCAGTCCTCATCGACATGCGCGGCGGCCCAGGCGGTCTCGGCGCCGAGCGCGCCACGCTCGAGCGCCAGCGCCAGCAAGGCCGAGCCGGTCAGCGTGGTGATCGCCGACAGCGCGCCCAGCCGCCACGGCGCGCTCGGAATGGTCGCGCGCGCGGCGGCGATCGCCTCGCTTGGCTGCGCCACGTGCATGACGCCCTGCGCCAGCACAAAACGCGCGCCCAGCGACTCGCGCGCCCAAGCCAGCACCGGATCCCAGTGCCGCGTCTGGCACTCGACCAGACCTTCCGGCGCCTCGGCGCGGTAGCAAAGCAAATCGGAACCGAGATAGTTCGCCACCTCGTCGGCCACCGGCCCTGGCGCATCCGCCACGGCGTCGATCACCGCATTGGCGAGCCGGGTGAGCGGCATACGCGCCGGGTCGATGAGTTCCGCTTGCGCGTTCCACTCGTCGACGATTTTTCCGGCCAGCGCCGCCATTGGGGCGGCAAGCGCGCGCCGCATCGGCGTCTTGACCGGCTTGCCGTCGAGCAGCAGCGGGAAACTGCCGCCGTCGGCCTCCCCCACATGCGCCTGGCTGTAGAATCGCTTGCGCAGTTTCGGCCGCCCGCCGCGGCGCGCCGACTCGCGCGGGTCGAGCGGCTGGTTTTCGAAGATTTCGCTGAAAATGTCGCGCATCAGAATTGCGTGATTGTGCGCCGCAATAAGGGCCGCGGCGCGGCGAACCCTGGGCCACTTCGGTCGCGGAAAATAGCCGGTTCGGCAAGCAAAAACATTAACGTAACCGGCCGAAATTCCTGCTTTGCCGCCATGCTATCGCCCCTTTCAGGGAGCGAAAAACATGAGCGAAAGCTTGCAGTTGATAGGTCCCGGACCTGACGGAAGGATAGGTAGCCTTGGGGGGTTCTTACCCATATATTCCGCCCCCTGAATCGCGGCCGGTCCAACAAGGCCGCGTCGGGGGAAGGCCAGCCGCCTAGGATTGTAACGCGACACCGGCAAGCTTCTTGCACGTGTGGGGCTTGCAGGTGTGGGGGCGCGTTTCGAGGAGTGAATGAAGAATACCAACATTGCCGTGCCGGATTACTTCCACAAGGTCGTGGATTGCCAATGGGCTTGCCCGGCGCACACGCCGGTTCCTGAATATATCCGGTTGATCGCGGCGGGCCGTTATTCCGACGCCTACATGGTCAACTGGTACTCCAACGTGTTTCCGGGAATTCTCGGGCGCACCTGCGACCGCCCGTGCGAGCCGGCCTGTCGGCGCGTGCGCGTCGAGGACGAGCCGGTGGCGATCTGCCGCTTGAAGCGCGTGGCCGCCGATTACAAGGACGACATCCGCGCGCGGCTGCCCAAACCGGCGCAGAAGAAAAACGGCAAGCGCATCGCGCTGGTCGGCGGCGGGCCCGCCTCGCTCACCGTAGCGCGCGATCTCGCCCCACTCGGCTATCATTGCGTGGTGTTCGACAGCGATCCCAAAGCCGGCGGCATGATCCGCTCGCAGATCCCGAAATTCCGCCTGCCCGACAACGTGATCGACGAGGAGACCGGTTACATCCTCGACCTCGGCGTCGAATTCCGCGGCGGCAAACGCATCGACAGCATGAAGGCGCTGCTGGCGGAAGGCTGGGACGCGATTTTCGTCGGCTCCGGCGCACCGCGCGGGCGCGATCTCGACATTCCGGGCCGCAAGGAAGCCGCCAAGAACATCCACATCGGCATCGATTGGCTGTCCTCGGTGTCGTTCGGCCACACCACGAAGATCGGCAAGCGCGTGATCGTGCTCGGCGGCGGCAACACCGCCATGGACTGCTGCCGCTCCTCGCGCCGGCTCGGCGGCGAGGACGTGCAGGTGGTGGTGCGCTCGGGATTCGAGGAAATGAAAGCGTCGCCTTGGGAAAAGGAAGACGCCATGCATGAGGGCATCCCGATCCACAATTACCTCGTGCCGAAACGTTTCACGCACGAGAACGGCAAGCTCACCGGCATCACCTTCGAGAAGGTGAAGGCGCAATACGACGACAAGGGCCGCCGCAAGCTTGTTCCCGCCGGCGAACCCGAGCAGCATTTCCCTTGCGACGACGTTCTGGTGGCGGTCGGCCAGGAGAACGCCTTCCCCTGGATCGAGCGCGACGCCGGCATCGAATTCAACGACTGGGGCCTGCCTAAGCTCGATGAAAAGACGTTTGCCTCGAGCAACCCCAAGGTGTTTTTCGGCGGCGACGCGGCGTTCGGCCCGAAGAACATCATCTGGGCGGTGGCACACGGCCACGAGGCCGCGGTCTCGATCGACAAGATGCTCAATGGCGAGGACATCGCCGACCGCCCGCTGCCGGCGGTCGCGCTGATGAGCCAAAAGATGGGCATCCACGAATGGTCCTACGACAACGAGATCGCGCTCGATAACCGTTACAAGGTGCCGCTGCGCGACAAAGTGGTGGCGCTAAAGGACATCAAGGCCGAGGTCGAGCTCGGCTTCGATCCCGAACTCGCGCTGTCCGAGGCCGGCCGCTGCCTCAATTGCGACGTGCAGACCGTGTTCTCGGCGCAGCTTTGCATCGAATGCGATGCCTGCGTCGACATCTGCCCGATGGACTGCATCACCTTCACGGTGAACCGCGAGGAAGCCGATCTACGCAAGCATTTGAACGCGCCCTCGCACAATCTCAGCCAGGACCTCTATGTGCAGGACGGGCTCAAGACCGGGCGCGTCATGGTAAAAGACGAGGACGTCTGTCTACATTGCGGGCTGTGCGCCGAGCGTTGCCCGACCGGCGCCTGGGACATGCAGAAATTCTTACTGGAAATGACCTACGCAGGGACTTCATGCCGACCGCCACGCCGATCAGCCGCGTAAACGACTTCGTCGTCCGCTTCGCCAACGTCAACGGCTCGGGCTCGGCGAGCGCGAACGAGATGTTCGCGCGCGCGGTGCTGCGCATGGGCGTGCCGGTGGCGCCCCGCAACATCTTCCCGTCCAACATTCAGGGCCTGCCGACCTGGTACGAGGTGCGCGTGACCGAGGCGAGCCATCTCGGCGCGCGCGGCGGCACCGACCTGATGGTGGCGATGAATCCGCAGACCTTCGACCGCGACATCGCCGGCATCGAGCCGGGCGGCTACCTGCTCTACGATTCCACCAAGCCGCTGCCGGCCTCAAAATTCCGCCAGGACATCACGGTCATCGGCGTGCCGCTGACCGCGATCTGCAACCGCGAATACACCGATCCGCGCCAGCGCCAGCTGTTCAAGAACATCATCTATATTGGCGTGCTCACCGCGCTGCTCGACATGGACGTCAAGGTGGTGGAGCAACTCATCGGCGAGCAGTACAAGGGCAAAGAAAAGCTGATCGAGCCCAACATCAAGGCGCTGCATATCGGGCGCGACCACGCCACCCTCAACCTCGCCTGTCCGATCGGCCTGCGCCTGAAGAAGAGCGACAAGGTCGGTAACCGCATCTTCATCGAGGGCAATTCGGCGGCCGCGCTCGGCGCGGTTTATGGCGGCGCCACCGTGTGCGCCTGGTATCCGATCACGCCGTCGTCGTCGCTGGCCGACGCTTTCACCCGCCATTGCGCCAAATTCCGCGTCGACACGGAAACCAAGCAAGCAAAATACGCCATCATCCAAGCCGAGGACGAGCTGGCTTCGATCGGCATCGTGATCGGCGCCGGCTGGAACGGCGCGCGCGCCTTCACCGCCACTTCGGGTCCCGGCATTTCGTTGATGCAGGAGTTCATCGGCCTCGCCTATTTCGCCGAAATCCCCGCCGTGCTGTTCGACGTGCAGCGCGCCGGTCCTTCGACCGGCATGCCGACGCGCACCCAGCAGTGCGACATTCTCTCCTGCGCCTATGCCTCGCACGGCGACACCAAACACATCCTGCTGTTCCCCGAGGATCCGGCGGAAGCCTTCGATATGGGCGCGCAGGCCTTCGATCTTGCCGACCGGCTGCAGACGCCGATCTTTGTCATGCTCGATCTCGACATCGGCATGAACCATCATTTGTCGAAGCCGCTGGCCTGGGATGACAGTCGCAAATACGACCGCGGCAAGATAATGACCGCCGAGGAGCTCGAAGCCGGCAAGGAATTCGGCCGCTATCTCGACGTCGACGGCGACGGTATCCCCTACCGCACCTATCCCGGCACGCACCCGACCAAGGGCTCGTTCTTCACCCGCGGCACCTCGCGCGACCGCTACGCGCGCTACACCGAGGAAGGCGCGCCTTACGTCGACAACATGCAGCGGCTGATCCGCAAGTTCGACACCGCCAAGGATCTGGTGCCGCGTCCGCTGCAGGCCAATGCGGCCAAGCCCACAAAATACGGTGTGATCTATTACGGCTCGACGTCGCCAGCGATGGACGAGGCGATCGCCATGATCGAGGCACGCGGGCATGCGCTCGACCGCATGCGGGTGCGCGCCTTCCCGTTCCATTCGTCCGTCAATAGCTTCGTCGCCGACCATGATTTCGTGTTCGTGGTCGAGCAGAACCGCGACGCGCAATTGCGCTCGCTCATCGTCAACGAATGCGGCATCGATCCGGTGCGGCTGGTGCCGATCCTGCACTATGACGGCACCCCGATCACCGCCCGCTTCATCGCCAAGGCGATCGGCGATCATGTCGACAAGCTGAAAGTGACGCCGCTAAAGGTATCCTCATGACCTACCTCACCAAGCCGAAATTCCATCACCCAGACCTGCCGAAAAACGAGCTCGGCTATACCCACCGCGACTATGAGGGCACGGTTTCGACGCTGTGCGCCGGATGCGGGCACGATTCGATTACCGGCGCCATCATCCAGGCCTGCTTCGAATTGTCGATCGAGCCGCATCGCGTCGCCAAGATTTCCGGCATCGGCTGCTCGTCGAAGACACCGACTTATTTCCTCGGCAATTCGCACGGCTTCAATTCGGTGCACGGCCGCATGCCGTCGGTGCTCACAGGCGCCAATCTCGCTAACCGCGATCTGATTTATCTCGGCGTCTCCGGCGACGGCGACTCGGCCTCGATCGGGCTCGGCCAGTTCGCGCATTCGCTGCGGCGCGGCGTCAACATGGTCTATATCGTCGAGAACAACGGTGTGTACGGCCTCACCAAGGGGCAATTCTCCGCCACCGCCGACCGCGGCTCGAAATCCAAGCGCGGCTTCATCAATACCGACAACTCCATCGATCTCGCCGCGCTGGCCTTGCAACTCGGCGCCAGCTTCGTCGCGCGCTCGTTCTCCGGCGACAAGCAGCAATTGGTGCCGATCATCAAGGCGGCAATCGCGCACAAGGGCGCCGCCTTCATCGACATCATCAGCCCCTGCGTCGCCTTCAACAACCATGCCGGTTCAACCAAGAGTTTCGATTTCGTGCGCGAGCACAACGAGGCGGTGAACCGGCTCGACTTCATGTCCAGCCGCATGCCGATCGAGGTGCAATACGAGCCCGGCACCGTCGAGGTGGTGGAGCAGCACGACGGCTCCAAGCTCACGCTGCGCAAGCTCGCTGCCGACTACGAGCTGCACGACCGCGCCGCCGCGCTCGGCTTCCTGCAGCAGCACGCCGCCAAGGGCCAGATCGTTACCGGCTTGCTCTATGTGGAGAAGGATTCGGAAGACCTGCACGCGCATCTGCGCACGGTCGATGGGCCGCTCAATGCGCTCAACGAGCCAGAGCTCTGCCCGGGCCAGGCGGCGCTGGAGAAGTTCAACGCGTCGCTGCGTTAGGCCGTAAAGTCAGCCCATGGAACTCCGCAGGCTCGGCCACTCCGATCTGCACATTGGGCCGCTGATGCTGGGCACCAATGTGTTCGGCTGGAACGTCGATGAGGCGACGTCGTTTGCCATTCTCGATGCCTTTGTCGGCGCCGGCTTCAATGCCATCGACACCGCCAACACCTATTCGCGTTGGGTGCCCGGGCACCAAGGCGGTGAGTCGGAAACCATTATCGGCAATTGGCTTAAAAAGAGCGGCAAGCGCGACAAGGTGGTGATTGCCACCAAGGTCGGCGAGGATATGGGGTCCGGCCGCGGTCTGAAGACGAGCGACATCCTGCGCGAAGCCGAGAATTCGCTGCGGCGGCTGCAAACCGACCGCATCGATCTCTATCAGACCCATTTCGACGATCCCAACACCGCGCCGGACGAGACCTTGCAGGCCTACGCGCAATTGATCGCGCAAGGCAAGGTGCGCGCGATCGGCGCCTCCAATATCGGCGCCGCGCGCTTGCTGGAATCGCTCGGCGCCAGTCAGCGGCTCGGCCTCGCGCGCTATGAAAGCCTGCAGCCGCGCTACAATCTCTATGACCGGGCGGCATTCGAGCGCGACTTCGAACCGATCTGCCGCAGGGAGCGGATCGGCGTCATTCCCTACTACTCACTCGCCGCCGGCTTTCTCACCGGCAAATATCGTTCGCCGGGCGATCTTGGGAAGAGCGCGGCGCGCGCGCCCCGCATCAAGGATTTTTTCAACGCGCGCGGCCTGGGGATTTTGCAGGCTGTCGACGCGGTGGCCGGGCGCCACGACAGCCACGCCGGCGCAAGTGTCGCTGGCCTGGCTGATCGCGCGGCCGAGCGTGACCGCGCCGATCGCCAGCGCCACCAGCCTCGCGCAGCTCAACGAGATCATGCAGGCACCGCGGCTCAAGCTGACGCGCGAAGATATCGCCGCGCTCGACCAGGCGAGCGCCTAGGGCGTGATCCCGAAAAGTGGGAACCGGTTTTCGGGCAAGACCACGCGCAAACTAAAAACACTACTGATTGATGCAACTGCCGATATAGGCGTTGCGATCGCCGGTGGCGCCGGGGCCGTAGGCGCCGGCCTGGTGCGTGCAGCGGATGGCGCGGTCTTGCGAGCTCTCAGTCCCCTTCGGCCCGGACGGCGCCACCGTCGGCAGATTCTGCAATGTGCGTCCGGTCTGCGGCACATAAAGCGGCGGCGGCACCGTGGCGGGTTGCGTGATCACCGATTCAGATGGCGGTGGGTTGTAACGCAGCGGCGGCGGCAAGGGCGTGGGATAGACCGGACTGGATGAGCCGCGCCGCACTTTGCGAATTTTCTCTTTGACCGGAGACGCCTGCTCCGGCCGCATGATGTCGATCGTGCCGCCGCCGGGCTCGGCCGCCAGAGCCGGTACCGCGAGCGTCAGCACAAGCGCAATTATGAGCGATCCTCGCAGCATCGATATCAAATAAGCACGCGACCGGCCGGGCGCTACACCTCCGGCGCATCGACGATCGGGTCGTAGCGCTTGGCGTCGAAACCGAGCAGGTTCCAGGACTGCGCCATATGAGGCGGCAACGGCGCGCTCACGTCAATGGTTCCACCGCGCGGATGTGGTACCACGATACGGCGCGCCAGCAGATGCAGTTTATTCTGCATGCCGCCTGGCAGTTCCCAGTTCTCGATGTTGAAATATTTCGGATCGCCGACGATCGGGTTGCCGATATGCGCCATGTGGGCGCGCAATTGATGGGTGCGGCCGGTCACTGGCTTGAGCGAAATCCAGGCCAATTTCTGTGCCGCCGTCTCCACCACCGCGTAATAGGTCACGGCATGCACGGCGTCCTTCTCGCCGTGCTTGGCGATGCGCATAAAGGAATCCTCCTCAACCTCCTGCTTGGCGAGAAAGGTGGAAACGCGCCCCTGCTGCGGTTTTGGCACGCCGGCGACCAGCGCCCAGTAGATTTTGCGCGCCGCGCGCGTACGAAAGGTTTTGCCGAGTGCGGATGCCGCAAAACGCGTTTTCGCCACCAGCAGGCAGCCGGCGGTGTCCTTGTCGAGCCGGTGCACCAGGCGCGGGCGTTGCGCGTCCGGATGCGCGCCGCGCAAGGCGCCCAGCATGCCGTCGATATGCTGCGTCGTGCCGGAGCCGCCCTGCACCGCGAGCCCCATCGGCTTGTTGAGAACGAGAACGTCGTCGTCTTCGTAAAGCGTGATCGATCGGATGAAGGCGCGGTCTTTCTGCGCCTGCGGGGCATCGTCGCGCGGCTTGGGCGGCTCGAGCTGGAGCGGCGGAATGCGCACCGCCTGCCCGGCTTCGAGCCGCGCCTTCGGCTGCGTGCGCTTGCCGTTCACCCGCACCTCGCCTTTGCGGATGATGCGCTGGATATGGCTGAACGACAGCCCTGGAAAGCGCGCCTCGAAGAAGCGGTCGACGCGCATGCCGGATTCGTCGGGCGTGACGGCGACGGTCTGCACGCCGGCCGAGAATTGCGCGGGCTTCGGCGCGACCACCGGCGGCGGCGCGGGCGCAAAAGCCGCCGGCTGATGTGCGGGAAAAGCGCGGCCTCTGCTGCCATCCCGCTTTGGCGAGTGCTTCACGCGCAGATCGGATTGGCGCGGATTGGACCGCTCTTTGGCGCGCTCTTTGATACGCTCATCGCGATCGCGGCCGTGACCGCGGCCGCGCGGTCCGGCCTGTTGCCGGCCGCCGCCGGGCTGGCGCGGGCCGTTTCTACCGCGGCTCATTCGGAGCCCCGCTCCCGGCGCAGCTTGGCCCAATAATCCAGCCGCTTGCGGATTTCGCGCTCGAAGCCGCGCTCGGGAGGATTGTAGAACTGCTGACGCTTGAGCGCGTCGGGAAAATAGTTCTGCCCGGAAAATGCCTCTTCCTCATCGTGATCGTAGGCATAGCCGCGGCCGTAGCCTTCCTCCTGCATCAGCTTGGTCGGCGCGTTGAGGATGTGCTTGGGCGGCAGCAGCGAGCCGGCCTGTTTGGCGGTGCGCATGGCGGCGCCGAAGGCGGCGTAGGAGGCGTTCGATTTCGGCGCGGTCGCCATATAGAGCACGGCTTCGGCGATCGCCAATTCGCCTTCCGGCGAGCCCAGGAAATCGTAGGCGTCCTTGGCGGCATTGGCGATCACCAGCGCCTGCGGATCGGCCAGACCGATATCTTCGACCGCCATGCGCACGACGCGGCGCGCGATATAGAGCGGCGGCTCGCCGGCATCCAGCATGCGGCAGAGATAATAGAGCGCGGCGTCGGGGTCGGAGCCGCGCACCGATTTGTGCAGCGCTGAGATCAGATTGTAGTGGCCGTCCTGCGCCTTGTCGTAGATCGGGGCGCGGCGCTGCACGATCTCCTGCAGCTTGGCGGAGTCGAACACTTCGTCCTTGCGGGCGGCGCGCCAGACTTCCTCCGTCAGCGTGAGCGCGGCGCGGCCGTCACCGTCGGCCATACCCACCAGCGCGGTACGCGCGTCATCATCAAGCGGCAGTGTGCGGCCTTCGATCTGTTCGGCGCGCTTCAGCAGCTTCTCGATCGCCTCGGCATCGAGCGACTTGAACACCAGCACGCGCGCGCGCGACAGCAGCGGCGCGTTCAATTCGAACGACGGGTTCTCGGTGGTGGCGCCGACCAGCACGATGGTGCCGTCTTCCATCACCGGCAGGAAGCTGTCTTGCTGGGCACGGTTGAAGCGGTGGATCTCGTCCACAAACAGCAGCGTGCCCTGCCCCAACTCGCGGCGGCGGCGCGCTTCCTCGAACACTTTCTTGAGGTCGGCGACGCCGGTAAAGATCGCCGAGATCTGCTCGAAATGCAGGTCGGTCGCCTGCGCCAACAGTCGCGCCACCGTGGTCTTGCCGGTGCCGGGCGGACCCCAGAACACAAGGCTGCCGAGCGAGCGGGTCGCCAGCATGCGGGTGAGCGCGCCGTCGGCGCCGAGCAGATGGTCCTGGCCAACCACCTCGTCGAGCTTTAGCGGCCGCAGCTTGTCGGCGAGCGGGCGCGGCGCGTCCTTGTCGAGGCCGGCGGCCGCGAACAAAGTCGGTCCTGCCTTGGCGCGCGGGGTCATCCGTTGAACACGGCGTTGATCTGCTGCCCGCCGCGGCGGATGAGGACCTGCCAGGAGCGGCTGGGGGTGCTGGTGGCCTGGGCAAGATCGCGGGTCTTGGCCATACGCTCGCCGTTCACCGACACGATGATGTCGCCGCGCCGGAAGCCGAGATTGCTGGCATAGGAGCCCTGGTCAACGTCCACGATGACGACCCCCTCGTCGGCGTTCTGCAATTGCAGTTCGTCGGCGAGCGCCGGCGATAGATTGGCGACCTTCACGCCGGAAAATGGCGACCGCGAGCGGATGGTGATTTCGTCGCGCGGCGTCGCGGGCGCGGATTGCAGCACCACCTTCACGCTCAGCTCGCGACCGTCGCGCAACAGCCCGAGCGCCGCCGTGCCGCCGAGCGGCTTGGTGGCGAAGCGGTAGTCGAAGGCGTTGGGATCGTCCACCGCTTGATTGTCCACCGCCACGATCACGTCGCCGGGTTTAAGCCCGGCGCGCGCCGCAGGCCCCTCCGGCACGACGCTGGCAATGAGAGCGCCGGTCGGCCGTTTCAGCCCCATGCTGTCGGCAATGTCGCCGGTAACCGCCTGCAGCTTAGCGCCGAGCCAGGGCCGCTTAACCTCATGGCCGCCGCCTTTGGCGGAAGTCACCACCACCTGCACCATGTTGGCAGGGATGGCGAAGCCGATGCCCTGCGAACCGCCCGAGCGCGAGAAGATCGCGGTGTTGATGCCGACCAATCGACCAGCGAGGTCGACCAGCGCGCCGCCGGAATTGCCCGGATTGATCGCGGCGTCGGTCTGGATGAAGAACTGGTAGTCGGTGATGCCGACTTGCGTGCGGGCGAGCGCCGAGACGATGCCGTGCGTCACGGTTTGCCCGACGCCGAACGGATCGCCGACCGCGAGCACCACGTCACCTACTTCAAGCGCGTCGGAATTAGCGAATTCCAGGACCGGGAAACGCTCATGCGCATCCTTGATGCGCAACACGGCGAGATCGCTGCGCTTGTCCTTGAGCACGATCTCGGCCTCGAATTCGCGCTTGTCGGCGAGCGCCACTTTGACTTCGTCGGCGCCCTCGATCACGTGCACATTGGTGACGATGAGGCCGGAGGCCTCGACGATCACGCCGGAGCCGAGCGAGCGTTGCACCTGCCGGCCGCCGCCGTCGCCCGGCACGCCGAAGAAACGGCGGAAGATCGGGTCGTCGAACAGCGGATTGCGGTTCTGCACCACCTTGGCGGCGTAGACATTGACCACCGCCGGCGCCACCCGCTGCACCACCGGCGCGTAGGATAACCGCAGTTCGGTCGTGGTCGGCACCCGGCGCTCCTGGGCGAAGGCTGTGGCGGTACCGGCCAGGGCGATGGCGGCGAGCAGAGCGACGGTCAAAGGTCGTTTCAGGTACATGGTGTCGATTCCCGGCGAGAGGCCGAGATATAGGCCCCCGTCGGGGCTAAATGAAGGCCGAACTCTTCCCCCTCTCCCCGCGTGCGGGGAGAGGTGAAAGAACTACTCCTTCGCTGGCAGCGTGCGCAGCCAGGCCACCACGGCGTCGAGATCGCCGGCGGTCAGCATGGCGTAGGAATGGAACGCCATCGGCGGCTTAAGCTTGCTGCCGTCTTTGCTGACGCCGGTCGTGATGGCGCGCTTGACCTCGACGTCGGTCCACCCTCCGATGCCCTTAGTCTTGCTCGAGGTAATATTGCGCGACACCGAGACGCCCCAGGGCCCGGGAAACTCGAAACCGCCGGTGCCGAGCTTGGTCGCGAAGTCGCGCCCGCGTGGACCCATCGGCGTGTGGCACTCCAGGCAATGGGCGATGGTGACAAGATAGAAGCCCTTCTTCAGCTTGTCGCTCATCATTGCTTCGGTATAGGGCTTCTCGGCGCCGGGGAAGGCATGGTGCAACTGCGGCATCTTGTAGATCGGATCCGGCACCGTGTTCTTGATCGGCTTGATCGTGCGCAGATAGGCGACCACCGCATCGAGGTCGCGCTCGGTCATGATCTCGTAGAAATCGCTCGGCATGATCATGGCGAGCGGCGTGCCGTTCGGCCGCACGCCCTTGCGCAACGCTGTTTTGATCTGCGCGTCGGTCCAACTGCCGATGCCGGTCTCCTTGTCCTGCGTGATGTTCGGCGCCGTCACCTTGAACGGCGGCTCGTCCCACGACAGTCCGCCGGAAAATGCCTTCTCCTTGATGTCGCCGGTGGGGCCTTTCGGCGTGTGGCAATTGCCGCAGGTGAGCAGGCCATTGACCAGATAGTCGCCGCGCTTGACCAAGTCGGATTGCGCATTGGCCACGCCGAGTGTGGCGGCGAGAGCGGCAAGGATTGTCGTGATAAAGCGGACCATGATGTTCTCCCTGTTTTTTATGCGGCGAAGTATACATAGCCCGCTACCGCCCGCTATCACCGAACAACAAAAAAGGGCGGCTCGATGCCGCCCTTGTGGATTGCAGGTTGCAACGCAGATTTATGCCGCGGCGGTTGCCTCTTCGGCGGCCTTCTTCTCCTGCACCGGCCCGGAATCCTTGCCCTTGGCCTCGAGGTCGCGGTCGACGAACTCGATCACCGCCTGCGCGGCACTGTCGCCGTAGCGGAAGCCGGCCTTGAGCACGCGGGTGTAGCCGCCCTTGCGGTCCTTGTAGCGCGGGCCGATCACGTCGAACAATTTCTTGACCATCGGGATATCGCGCATTTCCGAGATCGCCTGCCGGCGCGCGGCCAGGCCGCCCTTCTTGGCCAGCGTCACCAGTTTTTCCACGATCGGGCGAAGTTCCTTCGCCTTCGGCAGCGTGGTGACGACCTGCTCGTGCTTGATCAGCGCGGCGGCCATGTTGGCGAACATGGACGTGCGATGCGCAGAATGCCTGCCGAGCTTGCGGTGAACTTTTCCGTGACGCATCGCTAATCCCCTAACCTCTTATGACGTGGCCGCTTAGTAGTGATCCTCGAAGCGCTTGGCGAGCTCTTCGATGTTCTCCGGCGGCCAGCCCGGCACTTCCATGCCGAGATGCAAGCCCATCTGCGCCAGCACTTCCTTGATTTCGTTGAGCGACTTGCGGCCGAAGTTCGGCGTGCGCAGCATTTCGGCTTCGGTCTTCTGCACCAGGTCGCCGATATAGACGATGTTGTCGTTCTTGAGACAGTTGGCGGAGCGCACCGACAGCTCGAGCT
Source organism: uncultured Alphaproteobacteria bacterium (assembly GCA_963770985.1). Classification (GTDB taxonomy): domain Bacteria; phylum Pseudomonadota; class Alphaproteobacteria; order Rhizobiales; family Xanthobacteraceae; genus Pseudolabrys. The sequence goes on from CAVYRR010000005.1 coordinate 248,955, forward strand.
CGTCCACCTTCTTGAGGAAGGCCGGGTTGAACGCGAGATCCGGAATGGTCTCGGCCGTGGTTTCCTTACGCGGCTCTTCGAAATTCACGAACACGTTGAGCTGGTCCTGCAGGATGCGCGCCGCGTAAGCGAGCGAATCCTCAGGCGATACCGCGCCGTTGGTCTCGATGGTCATGGTGAGCTTGTCGTAGTCGAGGATCTGTCCCTCGCGGGTATTCTCGACCTTGTAGGAAACCTTGCGCACCGGCGAATACAGGCTGTCGACCGGGATGAGGCCGATCGGCGCATCCTCGGGCCGGTTGCGCTCGGCCGGCACGTAGCCCTTGCCGGTATTGACGGTGAACTCCATGCGGATCTCGGCGCCCTCATCGAGCGTGCAGAGCACGAGGTCCGGGTTGAGCACCACCACGTCGCCGACGGTCTGAATCTCGCCGGCGGTGACGGTGCCCGGCCCTTGTTTCTTCACCACCATGCGCTTGGGACCCTCGCCCTGCATCTTGATGGCGATGTCCTTGATGTTGAGCACGATGTCGGTGACGTCCTCGCGCACGCCGGCGATCGAGGAGAATTCGTGCAGCACGCCGTCGATGTGCACCGACTGCACCGCAGCGCCCTGCAGCGAGGACAATAGAATGCGGCGCAGCGCATTGCCCAGCGTCACGCCGAAACCGCGTTCGAGCGGTTCGGCGACAACGGTGGCGACCCGCGCGGCGTCTTGGCCGGCGGTCACCTGCAGCTTGTTCGGCCTGATCAATTCCTGCCAATTTTTCTGGATCACGTCATTCACCTATTGAGCGGCGCGAGGCTTTCCCCGCGCATCCCACCCGCCGTGTGGGGAAATGATCGGCGGCAGCGGACGCTTGTCGCGTCCGCCCGAAACGAAAATCAAACGCGACGACGTTTACGCGGCCGGCAGCCATTGTGTGGGATCGTGGTCACGTCGCGGATCGAGGTGATGGTAAAGCCTTGCGCCTGCAAAGCGCGCAGAGCTGATTCACGGCCCGAACCCGGGCCAGACACTTCAACTTCGAGGGTGCGCATGCCGTGTTCCTGCGCCTTTTTAGCGGCGTCTTCGGCGGCGACCTGCGCGGCATAGGGCGTCGATTTGCGCGAGCCCTTGAACCCCATGGTCCCCGACGACGACCAGGCAATGGTGTTGCCCTGCGCGTCGGTGATGGTGATCATGGTGTTGTTGAACGACGCGGCGACATGCGCCACGCCCGACGCGATGTTCTTGCGTTCGCGCCGGCGGACGCGGGTGGCTTCCTTACCCATTCTCGATCCCTTTACAGCCCGCTGCCGTCAGGCGCGGGCGATTCCTGTCGTTACTGCGGTGTCGGTGTCTTTTTCTTGCCGGCAATGGTCTTGGCCGGACCCTTGCGGGTGCGCGCATTGGTATGGGTGCGCTGGCCACGCACAGGCAGGCCCTTGCGGTGGCGCAGGCCCCGGTAACAGCCGAGGTCCATCAACCGCTTGATATTCATCGCCACTTCGCGGCGCAGGTCGCCTTCGACCATGTAGTCGCGGTCGATCATTTCGCGAATTTGCAGCACTTCGGCGTCGGTCAATTGCGACACCCGCCGCTCCTGCGGCAGGTTAACCTTCTCCATGATTTCATGGGCTTTCTTTTGCCCGATACCATGGATGTACTGCAGCGCGATCACGACGCGCTTGTTGGTGGGCAGATTTACGCCCGCGATACGAGCCACGGATGGTCTCTCCTATTATCGTCCGGCCGCGCGGAAGGCGCCGAATCTTCGTGTCCCTGGAAGGGGATAGCCCAAAGCGTAACACGACGCCCGTCCCCGGATTTCTGGGGCCCGGCATCGCGTCAAACTCCTGAATGAGCAGCTTATTAAGGGATTCATCACGCCTTCGTCAACCTCCGCCGGCTACGCAGTTTGCGCTGTCCAGCCTTGTTTTTGGCGCGCCCCGCACGGCCGGCTTTTCGAGCGGATTTGCGGGTTTTCGACCTGGCCGGGCGACCCCGACGGGCTGCGGCTCGTCGAGTAGCCCGTTTGCCCCGGCGCTTGGCGGGCTTGGACTTGGCTTTGGCCTTGCGGCGAGCCGGCTCGGCCTTGCGGGCCGGGCGCAGGATGCGGTCGATTGCCGCGGTGACGCTATCGATCGGCGCCATGCCGTCGACGCTGCGTAGTTGACCCAAGCCGGCGTAGAAGTCGGTCAGGGGCGCGGTCTGCGCCCGATAGGCCGCCAGCCGCCCCTTGAGCACTTCCGGATTGTCGTCGGCGCGCAATTTTTCTCCGCGGGCGGTCATTTCGGTCACCCGGGTCTCGATGCGCTTGAGCAGGATACCCTCGTCGACCTTGAGCTCGATCACGGCGTCGAGTTTGAGGCCACGCTCGGCCAGCAGGCGGTCGAGCGCCTGCGCCTGCGGCACCGTGCGCGGGAAACCGTCGAGCACAAAACCGCGCTTGGCGTCGGGCTGGTCGATGCGGTCGGCGATGATCGCCACCACCACCTCATCGGGAACCAACTGCCCGGCCTCCATGATGCTCTTGGCGCGCAGGCCCACCGGCGTACCAGCGGCGACTGCGGCGCGCAGCATGTCGCCGGTGGAGAGCTGAACGATGCCGTGCTTCTGGACCAGGCGCTGCGCTTGCGTGCCCTTCCCCGCCCCCGGCGGGCCGAGCAGGATCAGTCTCATCGATTGCGCCCCCGCAACTTCGACCGTTTGATCAGGCCTTCATATTGGTGCGCCAGCAGGTAGCCTTGGATCTGCGCGACCGTATCCATGGTGACGCTGACCACGATCAGCAGCGAGGTGCCGCCGAAATAGAACGGCACCGCGGCGTAGGAGATCAGGATTTCCGGGATCAGGCAGACGATGGCGAGATAGAGCGCGCCGATCACGGTGATGCGCGAGAGCACGTAGTCGATATATTCCGCGGTGCGCTCGCCCGGCCTGATGCCCGGGATGAATCCGCCGTGCTTCTTCAGGTTATCGGCGGTCTCGGTCGGGTTGAATACAATCGCGGTATAAAAGAACGCGAAGAACACGATCAGCGCGATGTAGAGGATCAGGAATAGCGGCCGCCCGTGGCCGAGCAGCGTGGTGATCGTGGTGAGCCAACCCGGGCCGCTGCCGGCGTTGAAATTGGCGACCGTGGTCGGCAGCAGCAACAGCGAGGAGGCGAAGATCGGCGGGATCACGCCTGACGTATTGAGCTTGAGCGGCAGATGCGAGGACTGGCCCTCGAACATGCGGTTGCCCACTTGCCGCTTGGGATACTGGATTAGCAGCCGACGTTGCGCGCGCTCCATGAACACGATGAAGGCGATCACCGCCACGCACATCACGATCACGGCGAGGATCAGCCCGGTGGACAGCGCGCCCTGGCGGCCGAGTTCCAGCGTGCCGGCGATCGCCGACGGCAATTGTGCCACGATGCCGGACAGGATGATCAGCGAGATGCCGTTGCCAATGCCGCGCGAGGTGATCTGCTCGCCCAACCACATCAGAAACATCGTGCCGCCGGTGAGCGTGATCGTGGTCGACATCAGGAAGAAGATGCCGGGCTCGCTGACCACGCTGCCGGTGCCCTGCAACCCAATGCCGATGCCGTAGGACTGAACCGCGGCCAGCGCCACCGTGAGATAGCGGGTGTACTGGTTCATGATCTTGCGGCCCGACTCGCCCTCTTTCTTGAGCGCTTCGAGCGTGGGCGAGACCGTCGTCATCAGCTGAATGATAATCGAGGCCGAGATGTAGGGCATGATGTTGAGGGCGAAGATCGCCATCCGGTGGATGCCGCCGCCGGAGAACATATTGAACATGCCGAGAATGCCGCCGGCCTGGGTGTTGAAGATCTGCTCCCAGGCGGCCGGATCGATGCCGGGCAGCGGGATATAGGTGCCCAGGCGATAGACCAGCAGCGCGCCGACCGTGAACCAGATGCGCTTTTTGAGCTCTTCGGCTTTGGCGAGGGCCCCGAAGTTGAGATTGGCTGCCAGTTGTTCCGCTGCCGAAACCATCAGTCGCTCCTGCCGCCGCGCCCCGTCTTGCCCCACCCCGCTTGCTGCGGGCCGTCTTCAGAAAGCACTAAATAGGCACTGCTTCGCAAACTTGCAGCGGGTGGCGAACGGGCCGCCCGCGCGGCCCACTCATTCGGCCGGCTTTGGCTCGGCCTCGGCCGCTTCCGCCTTGACCACTTTGGGCTTGCCGCCCTTCGGCTTATCGCCGCCTTTGGCCGCCTCGAGCGCCATGCGCTTGTTCTTGCCCTTCGGCTCGGCGTCTACTTCTTTCGCAGGCGCCAGGATTTTCACGCTGCCGCCGGCCTTCTCGACCGCGGCAATGGCAGATTTCGAAGCGCGATAAACCGCAAATGCGGCCTTGCTCTTGAACTCGCCATCGCCGAGCAGCTTCACGCCGCCTTTGGCGCGCCGCATCAAACCGGCTTTGACCATGGCCGCAACATCGATCGGGCTGTTGGCGTCGATCAGCCCGGCATCGATCGCCGCCTGCACCTTGCCGATATTGGTTTCGTTGAGCTTGACCGCGAACGGCGAATTGCGGAAGCCGCGCTTAGGCAGGCGCCGGTGCAGCGGCATCTGGCCGCCCTCGAAGCCCTTGATGCGCACGCCCGAGCGCGCGGTCTGGCCCTTGCCGCCGCGGCCGCCGGTCTTGCCCATGCCGGAGCCGATGCCACGGCCGATGCGCAAGCGGTTTTTGCGCGCGCCCGGCCGGTCGGCGATCTCATTGAGTTTCATAACAGTCGTCCTCTTAACGCGCTTCGCCGACCACGCGCACCAGGTGCCGCAGCTTGCGGATCATGCCGCGCGTCGACGGCGTATCCGGCAGCTCGCGGGTGCGGCCGATTTTGTTCAAGCCCAGCCCGACCAGGGTCTCGCGCTGCTCATGGTGGCGCCGCAACGGGCTCGCCACCTGTTCGACCTTGACGGTCTTTTTTGCCTCAGCCATTGCCTTGATCCTTAATCCGCGACCGCTTCGGCGTCGCCTTCGCGGCGGCGCGACTGCAGTGTTGAAACCTTGATGTTGCGCCGCGCCGCGACCGAACGCGGCGAATCCTGATGCTTGAGCGCGTTGAAGGTCGCGCGCACCACGTTGTAGGGATTGGACGAGCCGAGCGACTTCGCCACGACATCCTGGATGCCGAGCGTTTCGAACACCGCCCGCATCGGACCGCCGGCGATGATGCCGGTTCCCGGAGGCGCCGCGCGCAGGAACACCTTGCCGGCCCCGTGACTGCCGAGCACGTCGTGATGCAGCGTACGGCCCTCGCGTAGCGGCACGCGCGTCAGGCTGCGCTTGGCGGCGTCGGTGGCCTTGCGGATCGCTTCCGGCACCTCGCGCGCCTTGCCGTGGCCGAAGCCGGCGCGGCCTTTCTGATCGCCGACAATCACCAATGCGGCGAACGCGAAACGTCGCCCACCCTTCACCACCTTGGCCACGCGATTGATGTGGACAAGCTTGTCGGTGAACTCGCTGTCGCGCTCTTCGCGGCCGCCGCGTTCCCGGTCGCGGCGCGGCTCTCGTCGGGGTTCATGTGCCATAGGTGTTCAATCCATTAGAAGTTGAGGCCGCCTTCGCGCGCGGCGTCGGCCAGCGCTTTGACGCGCCCGTGATAGAGATAGCCGCCGCGGTCGAACACGACGTCCTTAATGCCCTTCTCCTTGGCGCGCTCGGCGATCAGCTTGCCGACCGATTTCGCCGCGTCGATATTGGCGCCGGTCTTGGCGCCTTCACGCAGCGACTTTTCGAGCGACGAGGCCGCAGCCAGCGTCTCGCCTTTGTTGTCGTCGATAAGTTGGGCGTAGATATGCTTGGACGAGCGAAATACCGTCAGCCGCGCGCGTCCGCTGGTGCCGGCGGCGAGCTTGACGTTGCGGCGAACGGTCGCCGTCCGTCGCGCAGTTCGATCGCTTAATCTCGACATCGCGCGTCCCTCTACTTCTTCTTCCCTTCCTTGCGGAAGATGTATTCGCCGACGTATTTCACGCCCTTGCCCTTATACGGCTCCGGCGGGCGAAAGCCGCGGATCTCGGCGGCGACTTGCCCGACTTTCTGCTTGTCCATGCCGGTCACCACGATCTCGGTCGGCTTCGGCGCCGCGATGGTGATGCCTTCCGGGATCGGAAAGTTCACGTCGTGGGAGAAGCCAAGCTGCAGATTGAGTGTTTTGCCCTGGACCGCGGCGCGGAAACCGACGCCGGTAATCTCCAGCTTCTCCTCGAAACCCTTGGTCACGCCCGCCACCAGATTGGCAACCAGTGTGCGCGAGGTACCCCACTGCGAGCGTGCGCGTTTACTCTCGGAGCGCGGATCGAGCTTGATCCCACCCTTGTCCATCTTGGCCGTCACGTCGTCATGCAGCACGACCTGCATGGCGCCCTTCGGGCCTTTGATCTTGACGGTCTGCCCTTCCACGTTGGCGGTGACGCCGGACGGGATCGCGACCGCTTTGTTGCCGATGCGTGACATCAGAACACCGTGCAGATGATTTCGCCGCCGACATTGGCGTCGCGGGCTTGGTGATCGGCCATCACGCCCTTGGGCGTCGACAATATTGAAATGCCGAGACCGTTATTGATGCGCGGTAGCGTCTTGACCGAGGCATAAACGCGCCGGCCAGGCTTGGAGACGCGTGAAATCTCGCGGATCACCGGCTCGCCGTCGAAATATTTCAGTTCGATTTCGAGCTCACTGCGGCCATCGGCATGGGCGACGCTGGCGTAGCCGCGGATATAGCCTTCAGTCTTGAGCACCTCGCAGACGCGCTCGCGCTGCTTGGAGCCCGGCATGGACACCTTCGACTTGGCTCGCATCTGCGCATTGCGGATGCGGGCAATCATGTCGCCGATCGGATCGTTGACAGCCATCGCGATCCCCCTACCAGCTCGACTTCACGAGGCCTGGGATCAGGCCCTTGGAGCCGAGGTCGCGCAACGCGATGCGGCTGAGTTTATGTTTGCCGTAATAGGAGCGCGGACGGCCCGAGAGCTCGCAGCGATTACGGATGCGCGTGGCCGACGAATTGCGCGGCAATTCGGCGAGCTTGAGGGTGGCGGCGAAACGCTCCTCCATCGGCAGCTTCTTGTCGCGGGCGATCGCCTTGAGCGCTTTGCGGCGATTGGAGAATTGCTTCGCCATCCTGCGCCGCCGGTTGTTCTTTTCGACCATACTCTTCTTCGCCATTACTTTTGCTCCTTGTTTCCGCGTCTGAGGGAACGAAATCGCCCCTCACTGCCGGAACGGGAAGTTGAATGCAGCCAATAGCGCGCGCGCCTCGTCGTCGGAGCGCGCGCTGGTGCAAACGGTGATGTCGAGGCCCCAAGAATCAGTGACCTTGTCGAAATCTATCTCCGGGAACACGATGTGTTCCTTGATGCCGAGGCTGTAGTTGCCGCGGCCGTCGAAGCTCTTCGGATTGAGCCCGCGAAAGTCGCGGATGCGTGGCAGCGCAATATTCACCAGCCGGTCGATGAAGTCGTACATGCGTGTCTTGCGCAGCGTGACCTTGCAGCCGATGGCCTGGCCGTCGCGTAGCTTGTAGGTGGCGATCGACTTGCGCGACTTGGTGATCACGGCCTTCTGGCCGGCGATCAGCGTCAGGTCTTGGGCGGCGTTGTCCACCTTTTTGCGGTCGGCGACGCCCTCGCCGATACCCATGTTGAGCACGACCTTGGTGATCACCGGCACCTGGAAGCGGTTGGTGTAGCCGAATTGCTTGCTCAATTCGCCGCGGATGACCTGCTCGAAATGGATCTTCAGCCGCGCCACGTAGTCCGAGCGCTCGCGCGGCTTCTTCACCTTCGGTGCCGCATCGCCAGCATCTTTAGCGACCTTCGGCTGCTTCGGCTTCTTAGGTTCGGTATTCTGCTGCGTGTCAGCCATCGATCTCGGCTCCGGAACGCTTGGCGATGCGCACCTTTTTGCGGTTATCCCCCTCGCCGACGAACTTGAAGCCGACGCGGGTCGGCTTGCCGTCCTTGGGGTCGGCCATTGCCAGGTTGGACAGATGGATCGCGCTCTCCTTGGAGATGATCCCGCCTTCTTGCTGCGCGGTCTGGCGCTGGTGACGCTTGACCATGTTGATGCCGCGCACCAAAGCGCGGTCTTCGTTCGGACGTACCTCGATTACCTCTCCGGTGCGGCCTTTGTCGCGGCCGGCAAGCACGATCACCTTGTCGCCCTTTTTGATTTTCGCCGCCATCACAACACCTCCGGCGCGAGCGAGATGATCTTCATGTGATTCTTGGCGCGCAATTCGCGCGGCACCGGCCCGAAGATGCGGGTTCCCACCGGCTCCATCTGCGGCGTGATCAACACCGCCGCGTTGCGGTCGAAACGGATGACGGAACCGTCGGCGCGCTTGATGTCCTTGGCGATGCGGACCACAACGGCTTTCATCACTTCGCCCTTCTTCACGCGGCCGCGCGGAATGGCTTCCTTCACCGAGACGACGATAACGTCGCCGATGGTGGCGTATTTGCGTTTTGAACCGCCCAGCACCTTGATGCACATGACGCGGCGCGCGCCGGAATTGTCCGCCACGTCGAGGTTGGTTTGCATCTGGATCATGATGCGGCTCTCTTTGTCGTGCCAAACATAGCGCTATTGAACTTTCTGCTTCTTGTCGCCGCGGATCACTTCCCAGCACTTGAGCTTGGAAATGGGACGGCGCTCTTCGATCCACACCGTGTCGCCGACGGAAAACTCGTTCTTCTCGTCATGCGCGTGATACTTCTTGGAGCGCCGGATGACCTTCTTCATGGTCGCGTGTGAAAAACGCCGGTCGACCCGCACGACAATGGTCTTGTCCTGCTTGTCGCTGACGACGACGCCCTGGAGCGTACGTTTCGGCATCTCGAACCCCTTACTTCGACTTCTTCGCGGCAGTCTTCTTCGCGCCAGCCTTGCGGCTCTTCGCGGACTGCGGCTTCTTTGATTTCGGCTTGTCGGATTCCGGCTTCTCGGCCTTCGGCTTGGCCACCTTGGGCTTGGTCTCCGCTTTCGGTTTCGGTGCAATCTCCGGCATCGATCCCGCGCGTTTCTGCGCGGCGATGGTCTTCAGGCGCGCGACGTCGCGGCGGATGACGCGCACGCGCGAGGTATTCTCGAGCTGACCGGTGGCACGCTGGAAGCGCAGGTTGAACTGCTCCTTCTTGAGCTTGAGCACCTCGTCGTCGATCTGGTCGAGCGTCATCGCTCTTGCGTCTGCGGCTTTCATGGGATCACTCGGCGATGCGTTCGATGAAACGGGTCTTGACCGGCAGCTTGGCGGCGGCAAGCGCCAGCGCCTCCTTGGCAACACCGATCGGAATGCCGTCTACCTCGAACAGAATGCGGCCAGGCTTGACACGGCAGACCCACAATTCGGGCGTGCCCTTGCCTTTGCCCATGCGGATTTCGATCGGCTTTTTCGACACCGGGACGTCCGGAAAGACGCGGATCCACACCCGGCCCGACCGCTTCATGAAGCGGGTGAGCGCGCGGCGCGCGGCCTCGATCTGGCGCGCGGTGACACGCTCGGGTTCCAGCGCCTTGAGGCCGTATTGGCCGAAGGCGAGCGTGGCGCCCGAAGTGGCGGCGCCGTGGATACGGCCCTTGAACGCCTTGCGGAACTTGGTGCGGATCGGTTGCAGCATGACTTAACTCTGTTGTCCCCTTAAGCCGCGGTGTCGCGGCGTGGGCGACCCTGATCACCTTCGGCGAGCTTCTTGTCCTGCGCCATCGGATCGTGTTCGAGGATTTCGCCCTTGAAAATCCAGACCTTGACGCCGCAGGTGCCGTAAGTGGTGAACGCGGTGGCGACGCCGTAGTCGACGTCGGCGCGCAGCGTATGCAGCGGCACGCGGCCTTCGCGGTACCACTCCATGCGCGCGATTTCGGCGCCACCGAGGCGACCGGAGCAGTTGATACGGATGCCCTCGGCGCCCAGCCGCATGGCCGACTGCACCGCGCGCTTCATGGCGCGGCGGAAGGCGACGCGGCGCTCGAGCTGCTGCGAAATCGATTCGGCCACCAGTTGCGCGTCGAGTTCGGGCTTGCGGATTTCGACGATGTTGATGACCACGTCGCTGTCGGTGAGCTTGGCCACCGACTTGCGCAGCTTCTCGATGTCGGCGCCCTTCTTGCCGATCACCACGCCCGGACGCGCCGAGTGGATGGTGACGCGGCACTTCTTGTGCGGGCGCTCGATAATGATCTTCGACACCGCCGCCTGCTTGAGCTGCTTCATCAGCTCCTCGCGGATCTTGATGTCTTCGTGCAGCAGCGTGCCATACTCGGCTTTGCCGGCATACCAACGCGAGTCCCAGGTGCGGTTGATCCCGAGACGCAGCCCAATCGGATTAACTTTCTGACCCATAAACGACCCCTCAGGCTTTCGCTGCGGCTGGCGCTTCGACCTGACGCACGACGATGGTCAGGTGGGAGAACGGTTTCAAAATGCGCCCCATGCGGCCGCGGCCGCGCGGGCTGAAGCGCTTGATCACCAGCGCCTTTCCGACATGCGCTTCGGCGACGACCAACTCGTCGACGTCGAGGTCGTGATTGTTCTCGGCATTGGCGATCGCCGATTCCAGGCACTTACGCACGTCCTTGGCGATGCGCTTGCGCGAAAACTCGAGGTCGGCGAGCGCGCTCGCGACCTTCTTGCCGCGGATCATCTGCGCGACAAGATTGAGTTTCTGCGGACTGATCCGGATCATCCGGCTCACCGCCTTGGCCTCGTTATCGGGGAGGCTTCGCTCGCGTGCGCTCTTGCCCATGACGTCTCTCTCGATTCCTTAACTGGCGGCCGGCGCAGCGCCCGGAGCTGCCGCCGCCGGAGCGCCAGGAGCGCCCGGCGCCGCCGGCGCGCCGGGAGCGGCGGCCGCACGCTTGGCTTTGCGGTCGGAGCTGTGGCCGTAGAACATCCGGCCCGGCGCGAATTCGCCGAACTTGTGACCGACCATTTCCTCGGTCACCATCACCGGAATGTGCTTCTGCCCGTTATAGACGCCAAAATTCAGGCCGACGAACTGCGGCAGAATGGTGGAACGCCGGCTCCAGATCTTGATCATCTCGTGACGGCCCGACGAGCGCGCGGCCTCCGCCTTGCGCAGTAGATAGCCGTCGACGAACGGGCCTTTCCAGACTGAACGAGTCATATCTTTAGTCCCTACTGCTGCTGCTTCTTGCGGTCGTGCCGGCTGGCCACGATGAATTTGGTGGTGCGCTTGTTCTTGCGCGTCTTCTTGCCCTTGGTCGGAATGCCCCAGGGCGTGCTCCAATGCTTGCCGCCCTTGGTGCGGCCGCCATGCGGGTGATCGACCGGGTTCATGGTGATGCCGCGGTTGTGCGGCATGCGGCCCTTCCAGCGCTGGCGGCCGGCCTTGCCGATCGTCGTGTTCATGTTGTCAGGATTCGACACTGCGCCGATGGTCGCCATGCAGCGGCCATGCACCAGGCGTTGCTCGCCGGAACTAAGCCGCAGGATGACGTAATCCTGGTCGCGCCCGGCGATCTGCGCGTAACTGCCGGCCGAGCGCGCGATCTGCCCGCCCTTGCCGATCTTGATCTCGATGTTGTGCACGATGGTGCCGACCGGAATGACACCGATCGGCAACGCATTACCGGGCTTGATGTCGGCCTTATCGGACGAGATCACGGCGTCGCCGACGCCTAAGCGCTGCGGCGCCAGGATATAGGCCTGCTCGCCGTCCTGGTACTTGATGAGCGCGATGAAGGCGGTGCGGTTCGGATCGTATTCGATCCGCTCGACGGTTGCCGGCACGTCGACCTTGATGCGGCGGAAATCAATCTTGCGGTAGGCCTGCTTGTGGCCGCCGCCGCGGAATCGCGAGGTGATGCGGCCGTTATTGTTGCGGCCGCCAGACGAATGCTGGCCTTCGGTCAACGCCTTCACCGGCGCGCCCTTGTACAGCGACGAGCGGTCGATGTTGACCAGCTGGCGCTGGCTCGGCGTGGTCGGATTGTATGTTTTCAACGCCATCGGAGGCTTCCCTTACAATCCTGTGGTCACGTCGATGCGGTGACCCTCTTCGAGCGTCACGATCGCGCGCTTCACGTCGGACTGCTGCCCAACTTTGTTCTTGAACACCTTGAACTTGCCCTTGCGGGTAAGCGTGTTGACGTTTCTGACCTTGACGTCGAACAGCTTCTCGACCGCTTCCTTGATCTGCGGCTTGGTCGCGTTTTTGCGCACCTTGAACACGACCTTGTTGTGCTCGGACGCCATGGTCGCCTTTTCGGTGATCACCGGCGACAGGATGACGTCGTAATGGCGGGGATCGCTGGTGCTCATTTGAAGCGCGCCTCCAGCGCATCGAGCGCGGCCTTGGTCAGCACCAGGGTCTTGCGCCGCATGATGTCGTAGACGTTGATGCCTTGCACCGGCAGCACGTCGATATTCGGAATGTTGCGCGCAGCGTTGCGGAAGTTCAGTTCGACCTCGGCGCCGTCGATAATCAGCGCGTTGGCGAGGCCGAGCTTATCGAACTGCTTGGCGAGGCCCTTGGTCTTGCCGTCCTTCAGCGTCATCTTTTCGATAATGATGATGCCGCCATCCTTGGCCTTGGACGACAATGCGTGCTTGAGCGCGAGCGCGCGTACCTTCTTGGGCAAGCCGATGGCGTGACTGCGCACCACCGGCCCGAAGGCGCGTCCGCCGCCGCGGAACTGCGGCACGCGTGCCGAGCCGTGACGGGCGCCGCCGGTGCCCTTCTGCGCATACATCTTCTTGCCGGTGCGCCAGATTTCCGAGCGGTCCTTGGCCTTGTGCGTGCCGCGCTGACGCTTAGCGAGCTGCCAGTTGACGCAGCGCTGCAGGATGTCGGTGCGCGGCTCCAGACCGAAGATCGCATCCGGCAGGTTGACGGAACCGGCTTCCTTGCCTTCCAGCGTGGTGATTTTTAATTCCATGTCACGCGCCCTCCGTCGCGGCGGGGGCTGCGGCAGCCTGCTTGGCGTCCGGCTTCGCTTCGGATTTCGTCTCGGCGGCTTCCGCCAAGCGGAACTTGCCGGGCTTGGGCGCCTCCTTTGGCAGCGTCTTCTTCACCGCGTCGCGCACAGTGACCCAGCCGCTCTTGGCGCCCGGCACCGCACCCTCGACCATGATGAGGCCGCGCGCGACGTCGGTCTGCACCACTTTGAGATTGAGCGTGGTGACGCGGTCGACGCCCAGATGGCCGGGCATCTTCTTGTTCTTAAATGTCTTACCGGGATCTTGCCGACCGCCGGTGCCGCCGATCGAGCGGTGTGAGATCGACACGCCGTGCGAGGCGCGCAAGCCCGCAAAATTCCAGCGCTTCATGCCGCCAGCAAAACCCTTGCCGATCGAGGTGCCGCAGACGTCGACAAACTGGCCGACCACGAAATGGTCGGCGGTGATCTCGGCGCCGACCGGGATCAGCGCGTCCTCGGTGACGCGGAATTCGGCCAGCTTGCGCTTGGGCTCGACCTTGGCCTTGGCGAAATAACCGCGGTCGGCCTTGATCATGTTGTTGGTACTGCGGGCGCCCGAGCCGAGCTGGAGCGCGACATAGCCGTTCTTGTCCTTGGTCCGATGCGCCACCACCTGGCACTGCGCCAGGCGCAGCACCGTGACCGGCACGTGCTCACCGCCTTCGGTGAACAACCGGGTCATCCCAAGCTTTTGCGCAACCACTCCGGAACGCATTTTCTTCCTCGCGCGGCCTTTACAGTTTGATCTCGACGTCGACGCCGGCGGCGAGGTCGAGCTTCATCAGCGCGTCCACCGTTTGCGGCGTCGGATCGACGATGTCCAAGAGGCGCTTGTGCGTGCGCATCTCGAACTGTTCGCGGCTCTTCTTGTCGACGTGCGGCGAGCGGTTCACCGTGAACTTCTCGATTCTCGTCGGCAGCGGGATCGGCCCACGGACCTGCGCACCGGTGCGCTTGGCCGTGTTCACGATCTCGCGCGTCGACGCATCGAGGATGCGGTGGTCGAACGCCTTGAGCCGGATCCGGATATTCTGGCCGTTCATTTTCGTTTCTCTCTGGACTGTCATCGTCCGCGCCAACGGACGATCCAGCACTCGCTAAAGTCTCAGTTGCCTCACGGCCCTGCAGAAAACTGGGTGCCCCGCTTTCGCGGGGCACGACAGCGCATTTACTCGATGATGCTCGCCACCACGCCGGCGCCGACGGTGCGGCCACCCTCGCGAATGGCGAAGCGAAGTTTCTCCTCCATGGCGATCGGCACGATCAGGTGCACTTCCATCGCCACGTTGTCGCCCGGCATCACCATTTCGGTACCGGCCGGCAGGTGCACCACGCCGGTCACGTCGGTGGTGCGGAAGTAGAACTGCGGACGGTAGTTGGTGAAGAACGGGGTATGACGGCCGCCCTCTTCCTTGGTGAGGATGTAGGCCTCGGCCTTGAACTTGGTGTGCGGCTTGACCGAGCCGGGCTTGCACAGCACCTGGCCGCGCTCGACTTCCTCGCGCTTGGTGCCGCGCAGCAGGCAGCCGACGTTGTCGCCGGCCTCGCCCTGGTCGAGCAGCTTGCGGAACATCTCAACGCCGGTGACGACGGTCTTCTGGGTCGGCTTGATGCCGACGATTTCGACTTCCTCGCCGACCTTGATGATGCCGCGCTCGATGCGGCCGGTGCACACGGTGCCGCGGCCCGAGATCGAGAACACGTCTTCCACCGGCATCAGGAACGGCTTGTCCTTCGGACGGTCCGGCTGGGGAATGCTCTCGTCCACGGCCTTCATCAGCGCAAGGATCAATTCCTTGCCGAGCTTTTCGTCCTTGCCCTCGAGCGCCATCAGCGCCGAGCCCTTGATCACCGGAATCTTGTCGCCCGGGAAATTGTACTTGGACAGCAGCTCGCGAACCTCGAGCTCGACCAGTTCGAGCAATTCGGGATCGTCCACCATGTCCACCTTGTTCATGTAGACGACGAGCGCCGGCACACCGACCTGGCGGGCGAGCAGGATGTGCTCGCGGGTCTGCGGCATCGGGCCGTCGGCAGCGGACACCACCAGGATGGCGCCGTCCATCTGCGCCGCGCCGGTGATCATGTTCTTCACGTAATCGGCGTGGCCGGGGCAGTCGACATGCGCGTAGTGGCGCTTCTCGGTCGAGTATTCGACGTGCGCCGTCGAGATGGTGATGCCGCGCGCCTTCTCTTCCGGCGCCTTGTCGATCTGGTCATAGGCAGTGAAGGTGGCGCCGCCGGTCTCGGCCAGCACCTTGGTGATCGCCGCCGTCAGCGTCGTCTTGCCGTGGTCGACGTGACCGATCGTTCCGATATTGCAATGAGGCTTGTTACGCAGGAATTTTTCTTTGGCCATGGAACTCTCCGTTCAGATTCCTTCAGGTTGCGATCGTCACGCGAATTTCTTTTGCACTTCCGCCGACACGTTGGCGGGCAGTTCAGCGTAGTGATCGAATTGCATGGTGAATGTGGCGCGGCCCTGAGACATGGACCGCAACTGATTGACGTAGCCGAACATGTTCATCAGCGGCACCATCGCGTTGATCACGTTGGCATTGCCGCGCATGTCCTGGCCCTGGATTTGCCCGCGCCGCGAATTGAGGTCGCCGATGACGGAACCGGTGTAGTCCTCCGGCGTCACACATTCGACCTTCATGATCGGCTCAAGCAGGACGGGCCTCGCCCTTTGCAGGGCTTCCCGCAGGCACTGGCGCGCGCAGATTTCGAACGCCAGTGCAGACGAATCGACGTCATGATATTTGCCGTCGATCAGCGTCACCTTGAGATCTACCACCGGGAAGCCGGCGAGCGGGCCGGAGCCGAGCACCGATTCCAAGCCTTTTTCGACGCCGGGGATGAATTCCTTCGGCACCGCACCGCCGATGATCTCGTTCTCGAACTCGAACGGCGTTCCGGGCGGAACCGGTTCGGCGACGATCTTGATCGCCGCGAACTGGCCGGAACCGCCGGTCTGCTTCTTGTGGGTGTAGTCGTGCTCGACGCGCTGGGTGATTTTCTCGCGGAACGCCACCTGTGGCGCGCCGATATTTGCGTCCACTTTGTAGGTGCGCTTGAGAATGTCGACCTTGATGTCGAGATGCAGTTCGCCCATGCCCTTGAGGATGGTCTGGCCGCTCTCATGGTCGGTGGAGACACGGAATGAAGGATCCTCGGCTGCGAGTTTGGCG